>NZ_CP128187.1:1200000-2400000 GCF_035207705.1 Maribacter sp. BPC-D8 | reverse complement strand
TCATGTTGATGGTTTGGGTGTTGCACTGTACATCATGAAAATTATTATTAGTGAAAACGATGGCGCAATTGATGTAAAAAGTCAAGTAAATAAAGGAACAGAGTTTATCGTAATTTTTTAAAATAAATAATCAAAACCATAATTAAAACCCCACAAAATGATACGAATATTAATAATTGAAGACGATGAGGTAACGAATTTTATAGCTAAAACAAATCTCGAGAAATTTGGATATAAAAACATTACTATAGCCTTAAACGGTCAACTAGGACTTGATCATTTAAAAACTAATGCCTGTCCTGACATAATTTTACTGGACATCAATATGCCTGTTTTAGATGGATGGGATTTTCTTGATAAGGTAAACGAATTGAACCTATGTTCAGATATACCTGTTGTTATAACTACATCGTCATTTAGAAATGATGATAAATTAAAGGCAGATGGTTATCATAATATTATAGAGTATTTAGAAAAACCTATAAATTTTCAGCATTTAAATACTGTTCTAGCTACGTTAAAATCGAAAAAAGTTGAGTTGTAATTAAAAAGCCTTGAATTTTTAAATCAAGGCTTTTTATTATGAAGTGTAATTCGTTAGTCTTTTTTTATGACCTCGTAAGTGTAGTCGCTCTTCTTCCAATCTATTAATTTAGAAGGGTAGTACTTCACATCCATTCTGTCAAGAAATGGAGCTTGGTCTGCTAATCGTACTTTGTAGTTTTCCCAATCTCTATTTTCTTTAATACTCCAGCTTAATTCAGAATAGCCGATAATTCTTGGAAAAGCTAAGTATTCAAGCTCGTCTATATTACTTATGGTTTCTGACCAAAGTGGTGCTTCTACGCCTAAGATATTTTCCATTGGTATGCCATATTCTTCGGGTGACCAAATGTATGCGGTATCTACAGGTATGTAAGCTGCCCAGTGTAATCCGAATTTAGATAGGGTGTCATATTCCATATCTAAATATGCCTTCTTAGCTGGAGAAACGATTATTTGCATTCCTTTATCTACCGCTTTTTTAGCATTCTCTTCGCTTGCCCACCATTGGGAAATAGAAGTGGAATCTACATCGGCAATGGCAACTTCATCCCAACCGATCATTCGCTTACCATGCTTCTGTACTATTTTTTCAACCTTATTAATGAAGTATATATAATCTTTCTTTTTAGTAACGTGACTCTCGTCGCCACCAACGTGAAAATATGGACCGGGAGTTATAGCAGAAATCTCTCTAACCACATCGTCTATAAAAGAATAAACAGTGTCCTTATGAGTGTCAAAGGTGCTAAAGCCAACGCGCATGCCTTCATATAGTTTAGGCGTTTTTCCGTTCCCATTCAAGAAAGGGTAAGATACAGATACTGCATTAGTATGACCAGGCATATCAATTTCAGGTATAATAGTCATGTACCTTTCTGCTGCGTAACTTACAATCTCTTTGTAATCTTCTTGAGTGTAGAATCCGCCAGATTCACCACCAACTTCAGTACTACCGCCAACCTCTGTAAGTTTAGGCCACGATTTAATTTCAATTCTCCAACCTTGATCATCACTAAGGTGTAGGTGAAGCATATTTATTTTATAGTATGATAGCAGGTCAATATATTTTTTAACATCATCAACACTAAAAAAGTGTCGTGCCACATCTAACATAGAACCTCTATATGCAAAATTTGGGTTGTCGGTTATCTTACCCGATGGTACAGGCCATATTTTCTGCAACGCTAAAGTATCGTTACTTTCTAATGGTACTAATTGTCTCAAGGTTTGAATACCTCTAAAAGCACCTTCTGCTGTGTTAGCGTTTATGATAATAGAATCTTGATTAATATATAATTGATATGCCTCTGGCGCTGCCAGATCTGTGCTATCGCTTTGGTTAATGTAAATAACTCGTTCTACAGTATTCGCACCTTCAGTATTTACAGGTATGGTCAGGTTAATTTTATCTTTTAGTTTATCTGCTAAAAAAGTACCTACTTCTTCAAAACATGTAGCATCTTTAGAGGTATAAATTGCGGTAAATTGATCTAAAGCAAAAGCGGAGTTTGTTGGTATGGTTTTTAAAGGCTTAGGTATTAAGCTAGCTTTAGATAAATCTGTCGTTGGCATAGCAATGCGTTCTTTCTTCTCTTCGCCACAAGCGATTAATAAGAGTGTTAAGCTTGCAAAAAATAGACTTCGAATACAAAAGGTCTTCATTGTGTAGTGTAATTAGGGTTGGTTTACTAAATCTTTCATGGCTTCATACCAAATATCGTAACCTTTTTGGTTCATATGTAGGCCGTCTTCAATAAATATATCGGTTTTTAGCTTTCGTTTGTTCAACATAGGTTTCCAAACATCTACGTAAAACAATTGTGGGTCGTTTTTAGTAAAACGTTCCATTTTTTTATTCAACCGCTTATATTTTCCTCGAATCTTCCATCTGCTGATGCTTGGTTTTGCCGCAATTAATATAACCTCAGTGGCAGGATTTTTAGATTTTATTCGACGGATGATCTCTGCAGTCGTATCAAGAACATCAGCAGGACTTTTATCTGCCCATAAGTCATTATCACCTTCGTAAATAAATACTTTTTTAGGGTTATAGGATAAGATCAATTCATCCATGAATAGCAATAAATCTGATGCTTGCGAGCCGCCAAAACCACTATTTACAATTTGATGGTTCGGAAATTCTTGTTCTAACTTTCTCCATAATCGTACACTAGAACTACCAGTGAAGACAATGGTTTCTTTGCTGGAGTCCCAAATGCTGTCGTATTTAACAGTGATATCTTTTACTTCATTTGTAAATACATTTTCTGTTTGTGCGAAACTTGCAGTTGATAATAAAAAGGTGCAAAATGTAAGAATTGCAATTGAGTTTAAGTTTTTCATCTGTGGTAGTTGATACTATGTTATTTATTCGCAGCTACAGTAAAACCTTCTGTTAATGCCCATCGGTAAAACTGAGATATCCAATCATCTGATGCTAGATTTTGAGTTTTCATGCCAAAACCGTGTCCGCCTTTAGAGTACATATGCATCCCGGTGATCTTTCCCTTTGTCAACCATGCCGAATATAAATCTGCACTAGGTTTTGCTAATCCTAATGGGTCATCCGAAGCACATATAACTAACATTGGTGGTGCATCTTCTGGTACGGTATATTCACCTATAACGGTCATCCAAGGGTAAACAGGTATTATAAAATTAGGCTTGTTTGCTGCTGTATAGCTAAATGTTACACCCATTGCTACTGCGCCACCCGCAGAAAAGCCCATAAATCCAATTTTATTGGGATCAAGTTTCATATCAGCTGCGTTGGTTCTAACATACGTAATAGCAGCAAGACCATCTGCAATAGACAATGGTAAAACAGGGGTAACCCTTTCTCCGATCTTCGCTGGGTTATTGACGCTTTCATCAGATATTTCTTGTATGCCGTCAACACCAGTAGGTACCAACCTATATTTTAAAACGAATGCGGTAATTCCTTTTTTATTCAACCATTTTGCGACATCTCGACCTTCACTTTCAATGCTTAAACCGTAAAGTCCGCCGCCAGGTGCAACAATGACACTGGTGCCATTTGGTTGGTCTGCTTCAAAAACTTCTAACCTAGGTACAGCTACGTTGGTGATTACCTTTGTTTCCCAAATATCTGAGTAATATTCTTTTTCAGCTGTCGACCAATTTACATTTGAATCAGATTCAAACGGTAAGTCTACCATTTTCTGGGCAAGTATGTTCATAGAGGTAAAAATACAAGTAAGTAGAATAAGACGCTTCATAGTTGTTGATTTTATTGAAGGGTTTCAATAAGCATAAATACTAAGGCAGCTAAAACTCCGCCGATTATAGGTCCAACAATTGGTACCCAAGCATAACCCCAATTACTATTTCCTTTATTTTTAATAGGAAGAATAGAATGCAGTAAACGCGGACCGAAATCACGAGCTGGGTTAATGGCGTAACCCGTTGGTCCGCCTAGTCCAAAGCCAATACCCATAACCAATAATGCAACTGGTAACGCGTCTAATGACCCTAGTGAAATTGAACTGTCACCCATAGTGCCGCCGGCTATATAAAATACGCCAAATACAAGGGCAAAAGCTCCAATAATTTCAGTCATTAAATTCCAAAACGGACTCTTAATAGCTGGTGAAGTGGAGAAGGTGGCTAAAATTGCATCGGTATCTTCGGTGGCTTCGTATTGTTTTTTATAATTAAGCCAAACTAAAAAGTTACCCATCATGGCACCTAAAATTTGTGCTACGATATAACCTGGTACTGCTGCCCAAGAAAATTTTCCGGCAACGGCAAGCGCTATGGTTACTGCAGGGTTAAGGTGAGCTCCACTGGCATCGGCTGAAATGTATACACCAATAAAGACGGCGATACCCCATGCAAGAGAAATGCCCGTCCACCCGGCATCGGCTCCTTTTGTTCCTTTTAATACAACGTTGGCAACAATTCCATTTCCTATAAGAATTAGCATTGCAGTACCGATAAATTCAAAAATATACGTAATCATAGTTTGGTTGGATTTTAAGTCGTTTAAGATAATTAAAATCAAGGAATTAATAAGAAATAAAACCCTTTGTTGAGTAATTGATAATTATAACTATGTAATTGTGTGAATTTCAATATAATGTCTATCAGAATTATATTTGGAAACTTTATTAGAGTCGAGATTTCGAGAAATTTATAAAAATCGGATGCGTGATGCTATCGACGTATTATAAATTGTTTTGCCTACCTTCAATATACGATTAACCGATTTTATTATGCTCATGAAAAAATATACCTATTCTCTTTTTACTTGTCTAGTGCTACTTTTTGTAAGTTGCTCATCTGATGATGATACTACTATAACGGACGATAGTGCCTTGGTTATAGGTACGTATAGCTTGACCGAAATAAATGTGAATGTCGCCCAAGATGTTGATGAAGATGGTACTGCTTCTAATAATATGTTAGATGAGCTCGATTGTTTGAATGGTACGTTGATCATTAATGTAGACGGTACATGGGATCTTGATTTGGTAGCACTAAATATTACCAGTGTAACCGGTGATTTTTATGCTATTCGCTGTGGTAGAACTGATAACTTCACCGGTAAGTGGACTTTTCAAAGTAGTGTGCTTGATTTAAACGCAACTAATTTTAGTACCATGGTTTTAAATTCATCTGTTTTAACCGAAGGCGTAAATGAAGATTTGCCAGGAGTTTTAAATAGAAAATTTACAAAGCAATAAATCTAATACCTAACACCATGTACATTCATTTGCAAGGTATACACCGAGCCCATTGCGGTAATAAATAATATATCTTGATTTTTACCACCAAACGTAACATTGGCTGTCCAGTTTTCATTGATTGGTATATTCTTTAACTGTTTACCTTTTGAATTGAAAATGGTAACACCTTCGCCTGTTAAGTAGATATTACCTAGGTTGTCAATCGTCATACCATCTGAACCCATGTCTGTAAAAAGTTTACGGTCACTTAAAGTGCCATCTTCTTGAATGGAGTAGGAGTATGTTTTTTTGTCACCTATATCTGCGACGTAAAGTGTTTTGCCATCTGGTGTGCCAATTATTCCATTAGGTTGTGCTAAACCTTTTGCAACTATTGAGATATTCTTTAAATCTGGTGAAATATAGTAGACATTTTTTTCTTTTATATCAGCTTCGGTCCTTGTCCAGTATTCTCTTTGGTAATAAGGATCTGTAAAATAGATGCCATCTTTTGTATCAACCCAAATATCATTAGGTCCGTTTAATTTTTTATCTTCAAAATGTGTGATTAGCGTGTCAATTTCACCTGTTTTATGAATTCGCCATAATTCATTTTCATTATCGGCAGCTGCCAATAAATTTTCATTATTGTCGAAATACAAACCATTTGCCCTACCTGACGATTCCATAAAAGTACCTATAGAGTTGTCGGCTTGGTTCCATTTTAGAATCTTATCATTCGGTTGATCGGTGAAATATACGTTACCATTTTTGTCTGATGCCGGGCCTTCGGTAAAGCTGAAATTATTAGCAACTTGCACTAGTTCAGAGCCACCGGTAACCAATGCCTTCTGTTGAGATTTACAAGAAACTATTGCTGTCAACAATAGAGAAGTAAAAATTAATCGGTTATAAATTTTCATATATGCGACTATAAGTTCTTTAAGTAGTTCATGTTATGCATCATGCTATCAAAAGGGGTACTTGCGTATTCTTCTTGTTCTATATAAATATGTTGAAGACCAGACAGTTCTTTCATTTCAAGCATTAACGGAACATCAAGTATACCCTTACCGAATTCTGTACTTACTTTTTCATGCATATCCATATCTTTTAAATGCCAAAGCGGAAACCTTTGCGGATATTTTTTGAAATAGTTCAACGGGTCTTTTCCGGCAATGACTACCCAGCCCAAATCTAGTTCCATATGTACTAAATCTTTTTGGGTATTATCCATAAGCACATCATAAAGTACTTCTCCGTTTTCAGACTCAAATTCGTACTCGTGGTTGTGGTAACCGAATTTTAAACCATGCTTTCTACAAGCTTCGCCAGCTCTATTAAACTGCTCTGCTACTTTTTTGTAATTATCTACCGTTTGTCCGTCAGATGGTAATGAAGAACATATTAAATATTCTTGACCAGAAGCAACGGCATCTGCCATGGTTTGTTCAAATTTATCATCTAAATGTACATGACCACTGGTGAGTGACATACCTAGTGCTTTACAGGTTTCACCCATTTGAGCGGGCGTCATTCCGTAATAATACCCTTTAGATGATCCGGCACTTTCAATTTCTTTAAAACCTAGACTTGCAATTTTTTCTAAAGTTTTCATCGGGTCGGCAAGCATGTCATCTCTAAAAGAATATAACTGAACGCCATAGCTTGAATTTCTAGTAGTTGCCATTGTTATTTGTGGTAGTAGTACTGTGGCTGCACTTAATAGACCAGCATTTTTTATAAATTTTCGTCTTGTATTCATTGGTGTGGTGTATAATGTTGTCGTTTGATTTTTTAAGCTATCTAAAATCTGCTTGAGTAATGCTGATAGTCTCAAATAATATTGTGATTTTAAATGTACGAAAACTAAACAGCATTTTTAGTGCGGCAATTAGTGGTTGTGTATTTTTGTAAAAATTTTAGGCATGAATAGTAGGAAAGAACAATTGGAGGCATTAGACAGGCTATTGACCATAATGGATGAGTTGCGAGAGCAATGCCCGTGGGATAAAAAGCAAACCATGCAATCGTTAAGACACCTTACCATTGAGGAAACTTATGAGTTAGGCGATGCTATTTTAGATAATGACCTTGATGAAGTTAAGATGGAATTGGGTGATGTGCTTCTCCATATTATTTTCTATTCAAAAATAGGATCAGAAACCAATGATTTTGATATTGCAGATGTAGCAAATGCTATTTGTGATAAGCTAGTGAATAGGCACCCGCATATTTATGGTGATGTTAAAGTAATTGATGCCGAAGATGTAAAAAGAAATTGGGAACAGATAAAGCTAAAAGAAGGTAAGAAAAGTGTTCTCGAGGGTGTACCAAAAAGTTTACCTGCACTAGTCAAAGCTAGTCGAATTCAAGATAAAGTTTCTGGTGTTGGTTTTGATTGGGAAGAACCGCAACAAGTTTTTGAGAAAGTTCAAGAAGAGCTTGGCGAACTACAAGTAGAAGTAGCGGCTGGTGATATCGAGAAAATTGAGGCGGAATTCGGCGATGTACTTTTCTCAATGATTAATTATGCTAGATTTCTAGGTGTCAATCCTGAAAATGCTCTAGAGCGAACCAATAAAAAATTTATAAAACGTTTTCAATACCTTGAAGTCAAGGCAAAAGAAATTGGTAAAGAAATGAATGATATGTCTTTAGAAGAAATGGATGTGTATTGGAATGAGGCAAAAACTAAAGATTAAAAATTATTGCTTTAGTTCTACATTCATAATTCTCGCCAAATCTCTATGCTTAATCGGTTTTATAAAATAATCTGTTATTTCTGGATATGTTTTGGCGTGATCAACATCTTCGCCATTTATAGACGAGGTTAACATGATGATTTTTATTTTCTTATCAATTTTTTTTGCCACGGTTTGAAAATCTTTAACAAAATCAAATCCATTTAAAATGGGCATGTGTAAATCGAGGAAAATAATATCTGGTAGTTCGTCTAAAGAAGCATACTTATCTTGAATCAGTTTTAATGGTTGTACTGAATCTGGAAAATCTACAATTCTAGAAATTGACAATTGATTAAGATATCGCTTCATTACATATTTGGAGATATCGTCATCGTCGATAACCCAAACCAATGGTTCTTGGTTCATAATAATGGTAATTAATGGTCCTAGGTGTGTTTGTACTAATAACGGCCGGTTATAGTATAATAGTATCTGTAAAGTGTATAGATGAACAATTTACAAGTATAGATAGGTTGTATTTATGTGTGTATTTGTTTAGTATAGTGTTGGTTTACAGTATTTTAATTTTGTCATTGTGCTTATTTCTTATTCTGCATTTTTTTTCTGTAACCTTTTGTTTAATAGATGAACTTAGCTCAAACGACTTCAGTTAAGTTCACCTTTATTACATCATATTATTGATTATTTAACCTAAATTTTGCGAATGTAAATTGTTCAATTAACGGTACCTTTACCAAAAAATTAGTTTAGGTTTTGTTACAGAATTACACCAAAGAATTTCGTTATAATATTAAGCTTTCCGTTCCTGTCATTTTAGGAATGTTGGGCCACACCTTTGTGCAATTGGCAGATAATATTATGGTCGGTCAATTGGGTACGGCAGAACTGGCTGCGGTATCTTTAGGTAACAGTTTTGTTTTCGTGGCCATGTCTTTAGGTATTGGTTTTTCTACGGCAATTACGCCTTTGGTTGCCGAGGCCGATGGAGCGGGACTTAAAGAAAATGCTAAAAGTGCTTTAAAGCATGGACTGCTATTATGTACTGTTTTAGGGTTGTCATTATTTGCCCTCATTTTATTGGCAAAACCCATCATGTATGCTATGAAGCAGCCTATTGAGGTAGTTGATTTGGCATTGCCATATTTAGATTTGGTGGCTTTCTCATTGGTGCCTTTAATAATTTTTCAAGCATTTAAACAATTTTCCGAAGGCTTGTCTCAGACCAAATACCCCATGTATGCAACTATCGTTGCTAACGTCATTAATATTGTTTTAAACTATCTTTTGATTTTTGGAAATTTCGGATTTCCAGAAATGGGTATAGTTGGTGCTGCTATTGGAACTTTGATCTCTAGGGTTTTCATGGTACTTTACCTTTGGTTTATTTTAAAAACGAAAGAAAAGTTTAAGTACTATGTAACCGGATTCAATTTTGCAAAAATTGAAAAAAAGGTGATGAAAAAGATTATAGAATTAGGTTTTCCTTCTTCTTTACAGATGTTTTTTGAGGTTGGTATTTTTACATCGGCAGTTTGGTTAAGTGGTGTTCTCGGTAAAAATGCCCAAGCAGCCAACCAAATAGCACTTAACTTAAGTAGTATGGCCTTTATGTTCGGTATGGGGCTTGGTATTACTGCCATGATTAGGGTCGGCAATCAAAAGGGATTGTCAAACTTTAAAGAATTACGACGAATTGCACAGTCTATATTTCTATTGACTTTCTTACTCGAAATTGTATTTGCCGCGCTTTTCTTAATAGGTAGGCATTGGTTTCCGTCGTTATATTTAGATATTGATGACATGACTAATTTTGCTGATAACACAGAGGTATTAGTCATTGCCGCAGAACTATTATTGATTGCAGCTTTTTTTCAAATATCAGACGGTATTCAGGTAGTTGTTTTGGGTGCTTTACGTGGGTTGCAAGATGTGAAAATACCTACCGTAATAACGTTTATTTCGTATTGGTTAATTGGTTTTCCTGTCAGTTATTATTTATGTCTTCATACAGATTTAAAGAGTACCGGAATTTGGATTGGTTTACTGACCGGACTAACGGCATCTGCTATTATGTTGTATCTTCGATTTAATTATTTAACTAAAAAATTAATTGCCGCGTAACAGTCTATTTATGATTGTTGTCAACAATTACATTTCAACTTATAGATTACAATTTTTATGGAATTTCCGAAATTTTTATTAGGTGATAATACAGATTACCCTACAGCAATATTTGTAGTACACACCGAGTTTCCAAGGTTTATAATTAACCTAGAAGATGATGAGGTAGAATGGCTTGAAGAATTCTCAAAGGAAGATGAAAAGGAATTGGAAGAAGAAGCTGAAAACTTGATTAAAGATGCAACTGCATTTTATGATCGAGAAGTGTCTAGATACGAAGATTAACGATTATGCTTGATGCGCTTTTACAGTTAGATAAAGACTTTTTTTTATACCTCAATGGGTTGGGTACGCCCCAATGGGATACTTTTTTTCAGTTCATCACCAATAAACTGAGTGCCTTACCTCTCTATGTATTCTTGCTGATCCTTTCGTTTCAGAAATATGGGGGAAAGAAAACAATGGTACTCTTGGTATCTATTGCTCTTTTAATAACGGTTACAGATCAACTAGGTAATTTTTTTAAGTACGGTGTAGCTCGATTACGACCTTGTCATGATCCCGAAGTTGAACCTTATATGCGTTTAGTGAAAAGTTACTGTGGCGGCAAATTTGGTTATTTTTCTGCCCATGCGTCAAATTCATTTGCAATAGCAGTATTTTTTGGTATTATTTTAAAATCTAGTATTAAATATTTAGGGGTGTTTTTAGTACTGTGGGCAGCCTTGGTAGCATTTAGCCGAGTATATATCGGAGTACATTTTCCACTTGATATTATTACTGGTGCTGTAATAGGCTCGCTATTCGGTTGGTTGTTTGTAAAGTTATTTATATTTGCACTTCGCAAATTCTCCCTATGATATCTAATCTAAGGTACTGGTTTTTAATTCTTTTAATTTTCTTGGTATACGTTGCAGGTATGTTTGTAACGTTGTTCGAAAATGATTCTGCACAGTTTTCTGTGATGGCCATGAGAATGGTGCAAGAGAATGATTTTTTTAGCCTTTTTAAAGGTCCTGAAGAGTATTTAGATAAGCCCCACATGCATTACTGGCTAGCTGCCTTATCGTATAAAATATTCGGTATTCATGATTGGTCTTACCGTATTCCAGGCATATTATCCACTTTATTAGCAGCCTATAGTTGTTACGGCTTAGGTAGTCTACTTTATAATAAACATGTTGGTAAACTTGCGGCATTAGTTTTTATGACTGCACAGACTATTGTTTTGGGTGCTATAGACGTTCGTACAGATGCTGTGTTAACCGGCTTCAGTATTTTAGCGATTTGGCAACTGGCAAAATATATTGAGAAGGGTAGTGTGTCGGCTATTGCAATTGGCGCTTTTGCAGCAGGTATCGCTTTCTCTACCAAAGGGCAAATCGCTCTGTTAGTAATAGGATTGCCCATACTTTGTCATTTGTTTTATACAGGTAAATGGAAAGCGTTTTTAAGCTGGAAAGTACTATTGGCGTTGTTTGTATTTGCAGTGACGATAACACCCATGTTATATGCTTATTATTTGCAGTTTGATCTGCATCCAGAAAAGGTGATACGTGGTAAAGATCATCGTAGCGGTATATTTTTTATTTTTTGGGAACAAAGCTTTGAACGTTTAAGCGGTGAAGGTATTGGTAAGAATAGTAGCGATTACTTCTTTTTCTTTCATACATTCTTATGGGTTTTTCTCCCTTGGACGATATTAGGGATTACGGCATTTTACACTAAAATACAGGCATTTATAAAACATAAATTTAAGAACGTTCAAGATTCTGAATTTTTAACTGTTGGCGGAATCACTTTAATTTTTATTATTATCAGTTTTGCGCAATTTAAATTGCCACATTATTTAAATATTACTATTCCACTTTTTGCAGTTATAACTGCTGCTTATATCTATAATTTATACACGGAAAACAAAGAAAAAACGCTGAAGTATTTAATGATAGGGCAGTACTTTGTGCTTAGCATCGTATTTATAGCTTCAGCATTAATATGCTTTTATGTCTTTAAATTAAGAAGTGCAGTGGCATATGTATTTTTAATTGGAGCTGCAATATTGATCATCTATTATGCCTTAAAAAGGGAAGGTGTTTATATGAAGTTGATAACGATTTCGGTCTGTGCATCATTACTTTTGAATGCTGTTTTGAACTTACATTTTTATCCTAATTTATTAGACTACCAAGGTGGGTCTTCAATGTCTAAAGTAATTTCAGAGAAAAATATTCCTGTAAATCGAGTTTATAAAGTAGGTAAAGACTATACGTGGTCTTTAGATTTTTACAATCAGTTTCCTGTTCAAATTACGACCGCAGAAGGTTTAAAAGACAAAAAAGATGTTTGGGTATATGTCAATGATGATGAGATGGCTATGCTAGAGGATAAAGGCTTTGATTGGGATTCTCAGCTCTCTGTTGATCAATTCAGAATAACGCGTTTGCAAGGCAAATTTTTAAATCCGAATACACGTAAGAAAGTAACTCGTAAAATGCACTTATTACATATTTATTAAACCCTATTCGTTGGCTGAATGGTTTGAAGTATGTGCCAATTCTAATTTAATCTTCTTAAAGTGATACCATACACCAATAAACGAAACCAAAGCTGTTATTAAGAAGAACAGCACACTTACGCCAACAGATATATTTTGGTCTAGCCCCAAAAGTTTTGCGCCATAGAAGAAGGTTACTTCACGGCTTCCTATGCCTCCTAATGTTAATGGTACTACTGCTACAATAGATGAAATCAAGAAAATGATGAGATATGAAATTTGATTCATTTCAATATTAAGGGCAAGCAAAATAAACCAAATACAAATTAATTGTGCCAATTGTACCAGCGCAGATAACGCTGTTGTTTTCCAGAATATGGGTAGTACATAATTAAAAAACTTCTTGTTCAATAACCAAAATACGATAACTGATATTGGTATAGCTGAAAGGAAAATCCAACGATAGCCATTTAATATTTCAGCATTATGAAAAGCCAATAATGCGCAGGCATATATGAATAGTAATAATAGTCCGCCAAGACGATCTAGGACTAGCACACTCACCATTCTTTTGGTTTTGACATCAAAGGTTTTCTTAAGAATATAGCCTTTGTATGCATCGCCACCAATACCACCAGGTAAAAATAAGTTGTAGAACATACCCAACAGGTAAAGCTTAAAATTGCTTGCATTTGTAAGCATGATGTTAAGCCTATGAAAATATAGATTTAGGCGTATTGCCCCAATGAACTTAGAAAGTATAAAGAATATGGCTGCTAAGATTAAGTAAAGCGGATTACTCTTAACCAGTATGTCTTTTATCTCACTTACGTTTATTTTAGTAAAAATGAAATAAATTAAAACGGCACTGATCAGTACTTTTAACCCGGTGGTTACTTTCTTATTTAACTTCGCCACCTACACTTACTTTTTTAATGCGGTATGGTCTTTTGTTCTGAGATTCATAATAAGTACGTATTAATAATTCCATTACAATACCTATTGTGAATAGTTGAATACCTGCAAATATCAACATCATACCAAATGTCAATAAAGGTCTTGTGCCAATATCTTCACCAAAACCTAACTTAACGATTAGCAAATAAAGATTAATAAGAACACCGGCTGAAATCATTAAAAAACCAGAGATACCGAATAGGTGAATTGGGCGTTGAAAGTATTTACGAATAAAAAGTAATAGCATCATATCTGCAACTACTTTAAAAACGCGCTCTAGTCCGTATTTAGAAACCCCTGCATGACGTGCATGATGTTTTACTGGTACTTGCTTTATTTGTCCGCCTTCAAGAAATGCCAGTAGGGTAATAAACCTGTGCATTTCACCATATAAATTTAAGTCTTTGGCTATATCCCTAGTAAAAACTTTTAAGGCACAACCGTTATCTTTAATATCTAATTTGGTAACACGGCGTACCAGAAAATTAGCAATTTTAGAAGGTATTTTTTTAACAAGAGAATCTTTCCTTTTTTGACGAATACCGGTTACTACATCATATTCACCACTAACGGCATAAGTCAGCATTTGAGGAATATCAGACGGATCGTTTTGCAAATCCCCATCCATTGTAATAATATATTCTCCTTCGGCATAATCAAGACCTGCAGCCAGGGCTAAACTCTGTCCGTAATTTTTCTTCAATTCAATTAAATGAACCTTATCATCTTTAAGACCTTTTACTACTTTTTTGGTGTTGTCGGTCGAGAAATCATCTATATAAATAATTTGATAATCGTAGCCAACCAAGCTTTCGTGGATTTTCTGTGTTAGAAGAGCCGCATTGTCTTGTTCGTTATATAAAGGAACAACTACCGAAAGTAGGGAAGTGGTAACAGGTTGCATTGGGTTGTTTTTTGAATAGGTGCAAAGTTATGTTTTTTATCCTTAAGATAATGTACATGAATGAGAGTTACATTCTAAAGGGTTTAGTGCTGTTTTAAAGCCTTCAAGAGCTTTTCTGCAGCTAAAAAAGGAGAGATATTACCGCTAATTACTTCTTTTTTTAATTGTGGTAACATTTCTTTGGTCTTCGGATGCTGGTAGAATTCAGTTAATAGTTCTTGTTCTAGATATTGAATTAACCAATTTTCATTTTGCTGTTGTCTGTTAGCATTAAAATATCCGGATGCCTTCATGTCTTCGCAATAGGTATCTATTAACTGCCAAATTTCGTCTAGACCTCTATTTTCAATTGCAGAACAGGTCAGCACTTCCGGAGTCCAACCATTTTCTTTGGGCGGAAACATATGTAATGCTCGAGTAAATTCCATCCTAGCAAAATCCGTTCGTTTTATATTATCTCCGTCCGCTTTTGTAATAACAATAGCATCTGCCATTTCAATAATGCCTCTTTTTATACCTTGTAACTCATCACCTGCACCAGCCAGTTTCAATAATAGAAAGAAATCTACCATATCGTGAACAGCGGTTTCGCTTTGTCCAACACCAATAGTTTCAATTAAAATGCAATTAAAACCTGCCGCTTCTAAAATAAGAATGCTCTCTCTTGTTTTACGGGTAACGCCACCTAATGAAGAGCCAGAAGCTGAAGGTCTTATGTATGCATTAGGGTTTTTAACCAACTCTTCCATACGAGTTTTGTCACCTAGTATACTACCTTTTGTTCTGCTGCTAGAAGGATCTACGGTAAGCACGGCGACCTTTTTACCTAAATTGGTTAGTATGCCACCAAATTGTTCTATAAAAGTACTTTTACCGGCACCTGGTACTCCAGTTATGCCAATTCTTATAGAATCATGCTTTTTTGAAATACAACCGGCAATAATTTCATTTGCGATTATGCGGTGCTCTGGCTTGGTACTTTCTACTATGGTGATAGCCTTACTTACTATGGCAACATTATTGGCATAGATACCTTCAAGAAATTCTGATGTGGTAAGATTGGCTAAATTCATTGTAACAACTTATATAAATGTAAGTGGTATAAAGGTACTATTTGTAAATAGGAACCATAATTTTAGTAGCGTCCCACTCTAGACTTAAAAAATCTTGAGATGTTTGATTCTCATCTATATGTTCAAAATTTATAGATAAATCTTCTACGGGCTCCACTAATTTTTTCACCGGCACTTCTACTGTGAGATAATCAAATTTATCTTCATGGGTAGTTTGGTTGCCATCAACACTGGTAACACCCCAATCGGGTATTTTTGAATTAAAAATAACCTTCCAACTATCTTTATTAGGTATAGTCCATAAAGAATACTTGCCGGCAGGTAATGTCTTATCGATAATATGAATAGGTTGGGTTGTTGTAAAGGTTGTTGGCTCATTTGCTCCTGTACGCCAAATTTTGCCATACGGCACTAATTCTCCGAAAACAACCCGCCCTTTTTTTGACGGACTAGAATAATCTACCTCTAGTTCACTACCTTCTAAATCTAAGAGTGTTGTTTTAGCGGGACTGAATTTTTTGGCTTCGCTATGTATGTAAGGTATGACTACGAAATAGCCCAGAGCTACCAATACTACAATACCTATGATGATTTTTTTTAATAGTTTCATTTAAGAAAAAGATATACCCAAACTATGGTTAGCTAGGAGTAACAATATCAAATTTAAAGATAGATATGTTATTGTAAATATCGCCAGGTCTTAAGAGGCTTTTAGGAAAATCTGGTTGATTAGGTGCATCTGGGTAGTTCTGTGCCTCAAAACAAATTCCAGGAAAATCTGGCGGAGTATAAACTACCAAAGCTGGTTGGTTGGTATATACTTTCATGTTTATACCAGAGGTCTTTGATTGAATTTCTGCAACTTTCTCATTACCAATATCCTTAACAAAAATAGAGTCTAACCTTTGCACACCTATTTTTCGAGGTAAAAGAAAATCGTATTCCGTTTTACGAACAGGTATAATATCGCCTGTAGGTAATAAGTTTTCTTTGGTTTCTAATTTATAAGGGCAATTTAATTGTAATTCATAATCATCTATGTACGGATCGTTATCTAGTTTAAAATAAGAATGATTGGTAAGGTTTATAACCGTACTTCTATCCGTAATTCCCTCATAAATAATTTGCAATGCGTTATCCATTAATTTATAGGTAACGCTAACAGATAAATTTCCTGGGTAGCCTTCCTCTAAATGTTTGCTGACATAGCTCAATTTTACGAAAGGTTTATCGCTTTGATTTACTTCATCTATGATCCAATATTTTTGATGAAAACCTTCTTTACCGCCATGTAGGTGAACCCCATCTTCTTGAAACACATCGTATCGAGTTCTATCGATTATAAATCCGCCATTAGAAATTCTTCCTGCATATCTACCTACACTGGCTCCTAAAACATTATCATCTAAACGATATCTACTCGGGTGGTTGTACCCAACTACTACATTGGTGTACTCGCCATCAGCACCTTTTACAAGTAATTTTTGAATGGTAGCGCCATAATCAAGCACCATGAGTGTTATATAGGCATTGGAAATTGTAACTTGTTTCAAAGGGAATATTTAATAATGTGGTGTAAAAATAAAAATTTTTGCAACATTCTATTTTTTATATCGTCCTTATTATAGAAACAAACCAAAACCAATCCAATTAATTCATGTTTCAAAGCAATATTGTAGAGAAATGTATGGCAAATGACCGTGCGGCACAAATGAAGCTGTACAGGAAGTATTGTGACGGCATGTACATTGTAGCAATGCGTTTTGTAAAAAATGGAGATGATGCAGAAGATGTTTTACAGGAGTCGTTTATTAAGGCTTTTCAAAAAATACATCAGTATAGTGGCGATGTAACTTTTGGTGCATGGTTAAAACGCATAGTGGTGAATAAGAGTATCGATTTTCTCAAATCAAAAAAAGATAAAGAGGTTTCGCTAGATGAAGGTTATATGCAAGTTGTTGCAGAAGATGATAATTGGAACGTACCAGTAGCAATTAGTATTGAACAAGTTAAATGTGCAATTGATGAATTACAAGATAAATACAAATACGTAGTGCTAATGTTTTTGGTCGAAGGATATGACCATCAAGAAATAGCAGAGGTATTAGAAATTACAGAATCTGCCTGCAGAACAAGATTATCGCGCGGTAAAGGTCATTTAAAAGAACTATTAAAAGGAAAAAAATATGGAACAGGATCTTAGGGAAATGTTCAAAAAGGATCGGGAAGGGCATAAGCATAGTATTAAGCATGGTCATGAAGAGCGCTTTTTAAAGAAGTTAGAAAAATCGACACCTGCACAAAAGAAAACTGATAAAGGTTGGTTGAAAATAGCGGCATCTGTTGCGGTAATCGTAAGTATCGGTTTAGGTTTTTTGTATTTCAATAAAAATGCAGATAACACGACAACTGTGGTTGATAATGCTAGTACAGAGGAACAAAAAGCTGAATTCACATTCGGAGATCTTTCCCCAGATTTAAAGAAGGTTGAAAGCTATTATGTAGCCAATATTAATATGGAACTGGCAAAATTAGAGGTGTCGCCAGATACTAAAGAGTTGATCGACAGTTTTATGGAACAGCTCAATAATTTAAATATTGAATACAAGACGTTAAACATAGAGTTAAAAGAATTAGGACCTAATGATCAAACCATTACGGCACTGATAGAGAATTTACAATTGCGATTACAGTTATTACAGAAATTAAAAAGAAAGTTAAACGAATTAAAATTATCAAAAAATGAACAGATCATTGACAACAGTATCTAAGCAACTCATCATTGCGTTGGGTCTATTAACTTCTACGTCGTTTTTAGCGCAAGAAGAAAGTAAAACATTTCAAGAGCGATTTATTGTGGCAGAAGATGCCGTGGTAAATATCAATACCAGCTATGCCGATATTGAATTTGAAACTTGGGATAAAGATGAGGTGGCTATTACAGCCACCATTACCCTTGAGGGAGCCACAAAAGAGGAAGCTGAGAACTATTTTAAGAATAGCCCTATTGAGATATTAGGTAATAGTAAAGAGATTAAAATATCTTCAAAATCTAAGAATAATGATTTCTTCTCAAGTTTTGATTCTGAAAATATCTATAATCATGGTGGCATGCGAATAGAGGTTCCAGAGATTGCATCGTTCGTAGTAAGTGTACCTCAGATAGCTCCTTTTCCAGAAATGCCGCCATTACCATTAACTGAAGCCTATACATTTGATTATGAAGAATATCAAAAGGATGGAGATAAGTACATGAAAAAATGGCAAAAGAATTTTGAGAAGAGTTTTGATAAAAAACATCAAAAACGATTACAAGAATGGGCTGAAAGTGTGAAAGAATCTTTATTCAATGAAAAGCGTGAAAAGTATGAACTCAGACGTGAAAAATTAGTAGAAGAAAGAGAAAGATTAAGTGAACAGCGCAATGAACAAATTGAGCAACGTCGCGAAGAGTTAGAAGAGAAGCGTGCTAACGCAGAGAACGAAAGAGAAGAACTTCGAACTTTTATAAGCTCTTCTAGAGGTAATGCAGCAGATGTACCCAATGTATTTTACTTTTCAAATGAAGGGGAGCAAAAGAATTTTAAAATCAAAAAGACCATAAAAATTAGCTTACCAAAGTCAACCAGAATAAAAATGGATGTACGCCATGGTGAGGTTAAATTAGCTGAGAATACCAAAAACTTGAATGCGAAACTTTCGCATTCAAGCCTTTGGGCAGTTACCATAGATGGGGAAGAAACTACTGTTTCTGCCTCATACACTCCGGTAACAGTTAAAAAATGGAATTACGGTCAGCTTAGCACTTCGTATTCAGAAGAAATATCATTGTCAGAGGTGGTTGAATTACAATTACAGGCAACCTCGTCTGAGGTTACTATTAATAAGTTATTCAAAAACGCCTTTGTAAAGAATGATTTTGGTGCAGTGCACATTCTTGAAATGGGTAATGACTTTGAAGAATTAGATATTAGCGTAAAAAATGGGGAGTTAACGGTAACAATGCCAAAGGTGGCTACCAATATTTATGTAAAAGGTAATTCATCGACATTGAAATTACCAACAGGTTTACAGATTGTAGAAACTAAAAACGGAACTACCACTATTCATAAAGGGCATCACTTAAAAAATAATAGTAATCGATCTATTATAATTACATCAGATTATAGTGAAGTAGTGCTGCAATAGTTATTTTACCAATTGTAAGGTTCCAAACACATTGGCATCTATCCATCCCTTGTTTTTATTCTCACCTGCTACAAATACAGAACCTATTAAGTTCTCGCGCTCTTCGCTACTATCATTATCTGCATAAGCTAGGGCAAAACCAATTTTCTTATTCTCGGTAAGCACAACTGGCTTTATATTCGGGTCATCATTATATACACCAGGGTACACTTTTACAAACATTTCCCAATAAGTAGTATTACCTTCTGTTTGATGTTTAGATGTAATATGATCGTTGTATAATGTCGGTTTTTCATCAACACCTAAGTCTACCACATTACCGTCTAAGGCTACGTGATAGGTAAAAGCATTGTGGTTGAATCGGTGTTGCCCTCCAGAATTATCTTCATCTACATAAACGATTACACAATCATCGTTCCACCAAAGTTTTAAGGGGTCTTCAGTTTTATCTAGAATAGTATTGTCAACTATTTCTAGTAGAAGATAGAGTCCGTCTTCGTTCCAAGCAATTTTATATCTACCATTATAATCATCATGATCAAAAGGACCACCGATCCAATTTTGATCAATAGGTTTCCAATCTAATAAATTCCAATAGTTTTCTATAGCTCTGCCATCTAGAGTAGGGGCATCTTTAATATAAGAAACTTGGGTAGCTTGAGAATTTTTCTTGTTCTTAACTTCTGCACATGAAAATACGCCTAAAAGAAGTAAAAGGTAAATAGTCCATTTCATAATACTGCTTTGGAATCTATGGTTCAAAAATACCATTTTCTTAAGTTATGTAAGATTAATAGTACTTATTTAAGTGGCGACAAGATATAATAAAATATAAAGAACCTACTTATTCTTAGGTTAACTGATGTGCTTTGTAATTATTGTACAGTCTGTGGCACAAAAAAAAGCATCCCGAACGGAATGCTTTTATATGAAAATTTTTGGGAGATCTTTTAATGGGCACTCTTCTTCAGATAATCTCCAAAGTTCTCTTTAAATCTATTTAATCTCGGTATAGAAACGTTTCTAATATACGAGTTGTTAGGATTGTTCTTTTCATAATTTTGATGATATGACTCTGCCTTGTAAAATATAGTATAAGGTACAACTTCTGTGGTAATTGGATCATTATCATACACTTTTTTATCTGTAAGTGCCTGAATATAACTCTCAATGATATTCTTTTGCTCATCGTTCTTATAAAAAGCGATGGATCGATATTGTCTACCACGATCCGGACCTTGTCTATTTAATTGAGTTGGGTCATGAGAACCAAAGAATACTTGAACCAATTGGGTGAATGAAATTTCATTTGGGTCGTAATATACTTCAACAGCCTCGGCGTGGTCAGTTTTACCATAACCTACTTCTTCGTATGTTGGGTTCTTTTGTTCCCCGCCTGCATAGCCAGAAACCACTTCTTTAACACCTTTTACACTTTCAAAAATAGCTTCTACACACCAAAAGCATCCGCTGGCAAAATAAGCGGTTTCGTATTTACTTAATTGTTGCGGACTCAATTTTACTTCTTCCTCAATCTCTTCGTGTTCCGTTTCTGTAATTTCTGTGTTTTCAGAAATGGTATTTTTCTTGACTTTAGATTGGCAACTGGTCGCAATCAAGGTCGCGCAGGCCAATAAAGTGATTTGTAATAATTTCATAACAATTTTCTTTTAGCAATTTGTAGGTAATTTACAAAGACCTTACGAGGAAAAGGGTTAAAAAATGTTAAGGAGAATAAAGGATATTATATTTTTGAGAAATGAATACATTACTTCAAGCTCTAGAATCTTACGCTGCAAAAACTATCTCTATTTTAGATACCACTATTTCATCTGACTTATATGTGCCATTAGATCTTTCTAAATACAATGAAGCTTTGATGGATTTAGATATTACTGATCATGCTGTTTGTCAAGCTTACATCGATGATGTGCTTAAAAGTAAACAAGGTGTTATCGCCTACGGCGGATATTTAGAACAAAGAAACTTATATAATGATAAGGAAGGTTTTACCTCTAGCAGTAAACCTGTTCGAAATATTCATTTAGGAATTGACTTTTGGTGTGATGCCGGTACTAAAGTCATTGTGCCGTTAGACGGAAAGGTTCATAGTTTTAAAAACAATACCACTATTGGTGATTACGGACCAACTATTATTTTAGAACATGTTTTAAATGAAATTACCTTCTATACCTTATATGGTCACCTAGCTGTAGATTCTTTATCAGGCTTTTATAAAGGTAAGATCTTTAAAGCAGGAGATGTGCTCGCCACCCTTGGTACACCCGATATTAACGTAAACTACGCACCGCACCTTCATTTTCAAATTATAAAGGACTTAAAAGGTAACGAAGGCGATTACCCAGGTGTATGTGCTGAAGGGCAGCTATCCTTTTATAAAGAGAATTGCCCTGATCCGAATGTGCTATTTAAGTTATTATAAAGTACAAAGTACAAAGTACAAAGTACAAAGTACGAAGTATTAAGTCTGAAGTTCGAAATATTGAAATTAGAAAAGAGAATATAGAGAATAGACCTTTAATGGTGCCATTGTTGAGTATAAATTTAGCAAGGTTAAATTTATACTCAACCAACAACCAACAACCAACAACCAACAACCAACTTCTATTTTCTCTATTCTATCCTCTCTTTTCTTTTTTTATAATTCAGTTTATCGGTTAACGACATCAATTATCGGTAAGGTGTTTTTGAGACGTGTGTCGTTTATCGATGCGATTTTACACTTAATCTGAAGTTGTGTCAAGTAACGAGAATTAGGGGTTTTTCAGCGATTCATCACCTAGTAAAACAAGGTCTGCGGCGTTCTATTATTGTAACATACGCAAGTCATGAAAATAATAATAGCAACAATCTTCATCATCTTTTTAAGCTTCACAGCTCAAGCACAGAACACTACTGAAGAAGTAAAGGTTGAAACTATTGAGATGAGCATCGTTACTGAAACAACAAACGAAGTAAAAGCTAATACTACTTTAGAAGTAGCTAGATTATACAAATTCAAAAACTCTAGAATCAAAAGAGATTTAAACTTCTTAACGAAAGCGAACAAGCCTAAGATGGCTTAGTGTTTTTAGTATTTAGTAATAAGTACATAGTGTATATCGGTTGTTAGAAAATAGAAAATAGAAGTTAGAAAATAGACTTCATAATAAATTTTAAGAGTGGATTTAGTAAAGCTATACTGATTTTGTGTTTAACAACGAACAACGAACAACGAACAACGAACAACGAACAACGAACAACGAACAACCAAAATCTAATTTCTCAATTCTATTCTCTCACCTCTATCTTCTCAATTCTCATTTTTAAACTCCCCTCTTGTAGTCCTCCTATCTTGCATAAAGAATATTTTGTAAGAAAAAACATATTAAATCGATGAACTGCATAAATACGGGGTCTAGTGGAAGATTATTTTGTAGGAAAACGGACTACAAAAAGAAGTAATACATCGAAAAGTAAACTTTTCATCGTAAAAACCGTACCTCTTGTCGAATTCGAAATACGTTTACTTACAAGTAGATGGTTATCTATAAACCAAATTTACCTACTTTATTATGCGTACAATTATTTTTTTACTCCTTGTTATCTGTTTGGGAACCCAGTCCCAAGCACAATCGAAGTCACCAGACATCAAAGTACAGACTATTGTTATGCCCATGGCAGATGTAACAATAAAATCTGACGTAAACGCTCAGGGTTTTCAAACAGCTGCAAGGTTTTACAAAGTCAAAAATGCAAGAGTTAAACAAGCCTTACTTTTTAGAACAAGAATACGAACAGTATCTCTTGCCTAGTTTAATTCTTCTACAAGTTCCTCGGTTACCTCTGTTCCCCCTTGAGGTAATACAATGGTTTTTAAAATTTCCCAAACATTTTCTGTTACTATTCGCTGCCCTTCTGTAGTTGGGTGAATGCCATCTTCTAAGTTCAATTTCGGAATACCGGCAACACCTTCCAATAAAAACGGGATCAACCTTATATCATTAGATTCTGCCAAGGCAGGATACATCATCTTAAATTGAGAAGCATAATCTGCACCCATATTTGGTGGTATTTGCATACCTGCCAATATTATTTGAGTTTCCGAATTTTTTTCTTTCACCATTTCGATCATCGATTGCAAATTATTCATAGACTCTGTAATGGGTATTCCTCGCAATCCGTCATTGGCGCCCAATTCCAAAACAAAAATATCTACTGGCTGATTTAGCACCCAATCTAAACGATTTAATCCGCCAGAGGTAGTTTCTCCGCTCAATCCGGAATTTATAACCTTATAATCCAAGCCTAAAGAATCTAATCGTTGTTGAATTCTATTTGGGAATCCTTCCTTTGTATCTAAGCCATAGGCAGCGGTAAGGCTGTTTCCGTAAAACAATATCACGTTGTCATCCGCAGAAATAGCTTCCTTTTCAACACTACTTACAGCTTCTGTTTGGGTGTTAGGTGTTTTCTTTTCTGGAGTTTCCCCACATCCAACGAATAACAACACCACTAAAAAATAACGAAACTTTAATACTTTCAACATAGTCTTACCTTATTAGATTCCAAATCATTTGTTTATTTTGTTGTCTTGTACCAAAATGATTTATGACAAAGATATTAAACGTACGTAATCTAAAGAAAACGTATTCAAGCGGATCTAAAAATTTGACAGTAATTGATGATATTACTTTTTCTATTGAAGAAGGTGACACTTTTGCTATTGTTGGTCCGTCAGGTAGCGGCAAAACCACATTATTAGGACTCTGTGCCGGATTAGATGAAATCAACGAGGGCGTAATAGAACTTTGTGGAGAGGATTTAAGTAGATTGAACGAAGATCAACGTGCACTTTTAAGAAATGAAAAAGTGGGATTTATTTTTCAAGACTTTCAATTACTACCAACTTTGACTGCTTTAGAAAATGTAAGTGTACCTCTAGAATTACAGGGAGCCGCCAATGCTTCTAAAGATGCGATGGAACTTTTAAATAAAGTTGGTTTGGCTGATCGTCATGATCATTACCCATCTCAATTGTCTGGTGGTGAACAGCAACGGGTTGCCTTGGCAAGGGCATTTTCTAACAAGCCTTCTATACTTTTTGCAGATGAGCCAACGGGTAATTTAGACGAGGAAACTGGTGAAAAGGTCATTAAATTATTATTTGATCTTAATAAAGAAATGGGCACTACATTGGTCATTGTTACTCATGATTTAGAGCTGGCAAACCTGAACAAGCATGTATTACGACTTAAAGGTGGTAAAATAGTAATCAACGAAACCACTTCTATATCTTGAATCTAACACAGAGAACATCAAAAGCATCATTTAATTGGTTGTTGAAAATGGCCTGGCGCGATGGCAAAGCTAGCGGTAAACGACTGTTATTATTCATGGCATCTATTATTCTAGGTATCGCAGCAGTGGTGTCTATACAATCTTTTAGTGATAACCTTAAAGATAATATCGGTTTACAATCAAAAGCACTCATGGGTGCTGATTTTCTTATAGATAGCAATCAGCCTGCAAACGAAAGGGTAACAGAATTAATGGATTCTTTAGGTGGGTACGATGCTAGAGAAGTCAATTTTGCCTCAATGGCGGCATTCCCCAAAAGCCTAGCTACAAAATTGGTACAAGTACGGGCTATCGAAGGTGATTTTCCTTTTTATGGGGAGTTAGAAACTGAACCTGCCTCAGCTGCAAAAGAATATTTAGAAAAAGGCGGAGCGTTGGTTGATGCCACCGCAATGCTTCAATATAATTTAAAACCAGGCGATAGTGTAAAGTTGGGTACAACCACATTTGCTATTGTTGGGTCTTTAATCACGGCACCTGGTAGTACTGGTATTGGTGCGACAGCTGCACCACCCATTATTGTACCATTTCGTTTTATGGAAGAAAGCGGACTCTTGCAACGTGGTAGTCGTTTGGGGTACAATTACTATTTCAATAATGATAAGGCAGATTTAGAAGCACTGAGTAAAAATGTAGATCCATTATTAGATGCCGAAAATGCAGATATGGACACCCATACCGATACTAGTGAGCGATTAGGTCGCAGATATGAAAATGTAGGTCGGTTCTTAAATTTGGTTGCATTTATTGCACTTCTTTTGGGGTGTGTTGGTATTGCTAGCTCTGTTCATATTTATATAAAAGAGAAACTAAAGGCAGTAGCAGTTCTTAAGTGTTTGGGTGCTACACGTAAACAAACCTTTCTAATCTACCTGATTCAAATTGCAGGAATGGGATTGTTGGGCGGACTTATAGGTACCGTGAAAGGCTTGTTGTTGCAACAGACTTTTCCGCTTATACTTCAAGAGTTTTTGCCTTTTCAAGTAGAAATATCAACTTCTTTTCAAGCGATATTTGTTGGCTTATTGTTAGGTGTATGCATGTCGGTTTTATTTGCATTGTCGCCATTAGTAAATACATGGTTTGTTTCGCCTTTACAGGTATTACGCGTGCAAGAAGATACGAGTAAAAAGGCAAGACCTTATCAAATTTGGGTTGTGGTTGCCATTGTTCTTTTTGTATTATTATTCGCTTTTTGGTTATTGGGCAGATGGGAGTTCGCATTGAGTTTCGTAGCAGGTATTTTGGTGACATTTTCCATTTTAGCGGGAGTGTCAATTTTATTTATGCGATTGATTAAACGCTATTTTCCGAAGTCTTGGAGTTTTGCCGCTCGACAAAGTTTGTTGAATTTATTCCGACCAAATAATCAGACTGTAGTATTGGTTTTAGCTATTGGGATTGGTACGTTTTTAATAAGTACATTATATTTTACAAAAGATTTTCTTCTTGCAAAAACCTCGTTCGAAGCGAGTGCTGAGAGTCCGAATTTGATATTATTCGATGTACAGACAGACCAACGAGATGCTGTAGCAAATACCATTACTCCGAAAGGATTACCTGTTATAGATAACATACCGATTGTAACCATGCGTTTAGAGCGTATAAAAGATCGAGACGTTAATGATATTCGATTAGATACTACAACTAGAGTTAACAAATGGATTCTTAGCCATGAGTTTAGAACGACCTATAGGGATTCTATGATCGGTTCTGAAAAGTTGTTGGAAGGGGACTGGATACCTTCTGTTGATCCTAATGCCAAAGTAATACCTATTTCGTTGGCAGATAATGTAGCAAATGATGCTTTAGTAACTATTGGTGATACCTTAATATTTAATGTTCAAGGTAAACTAATGACTACGGTAGTGGGTAATATTCGACAAGTAGATTGGGCACGTATGCAACTCAATTTCTCTATTGTCTTCCCTAAAGGAGTGTTAGAAAATGCACCACAGTTTCATGTGGTGACTACTAATGCACCAGATAAAAAGTCTTCAGCTGATTTACAACGAGAGCTGGTTAAGAAATTCCCCAATGTATCTATCATCGATTTAAGACAGGTAGTAACCTTGGTTGAAGACATTTTAGATAAGATTTCATGGGTCATATCTTTTATGGCATTCTTTAGTATTCTTACCGGTATTATTGTGTTGATAGGATCTGTTCGAAACAGTAAATACCAACGAATTCGTGAAAGTGTTTTACTAAGAACACTTGGTGCTCAGAGTAACCAAATATTAAAAATTAATGCTTTAGAATATTTATTTCTTGGTGTTTTGGGCAGCGGGGTAGGAGTGTTGCTTTCTTTACTAAGTAGCTTTCTACTAGCATATTTTATTTTCGATACGCCATTTATTCCGTCGTGGGTGCCATTTTTAATTGTTTTACCTGGTATTACGTTATTAGTTCTTGCCATCGGTTTAATGAATAGTAGAGGGGTCTTGAATAGTCCGCCATTGCAGGTGTTGCGAAAAGAAGGTAATTAAGAAGGTGTTTTTCAGCGGAAATGCTAACAATTGCATTTTTACTTTTCTACCTTTAATAGCATGAAAAAGCAACTATTCTTTTTATTGGTGACTACATTATTGGTATGCTCTTGTGGTGCTGAAAGTGTAAAAGCAGATTTGATAATTACCAATGCCAATATTTGGACAGGTAATACCAATTCTCCAAAAGCCGAGGCTATGGCTATAAAGGCAGATACTATTTTGGCTATTGGCTCTTTAGATGAAATTCAAAAGTTTAAAGGTTCAAGTACTGAGATTAAAGATGTAGGAGGAAAATTCATCACCCCAGGATTTATAGATACTCATGTGCATTTATTAATGGGAGGTAATAGTCTTTTAAGTGTACAATTAAGAGATGCTAGCACAAAGCAGGAATTTATTGATAGAATTTCTGGGTTTGCTAAAAAGATAAAATCTGGTCAGTGGATTGTTGAAGGAAATTGGGATCATACGCTTTGGGGAGGAGAGTTACCTAATAAAGACTGGATAGATGAATTTACTGGTGATAATCCTGTTGCTATTTACAGAATGGACGGTCACATGATTTTAGCCAATTCAGCAGCACTCAAAATTTCGGGTATTGATGAAAATAGTCCCGATGTAGAAAATGGGGAAATTGTTAAAAATCCTGATGGTACTCCCACTGGTATTCTTAAGAGTGAAGCTATGTATTTAGTTTTGAATAAAATACCAAAGCTTACTGATTCGGAAAAAGAAGAAGCCCTAAGTGCAGCCCAAGATTATTTAGTTTCTCAGGGTGTAACCACCGTACATGATGTAGATAGTTTAGGTGGTTACGAGATTTTAGATAAAATGAATTCTAATAAACAACTGAAGGTAAGAGTGTATGCTGCTGATCCTCTGAAGTATTGGAAAACAATTTCTAAGGATACAAAAGATTCAAAATGGTTGAAAAATGGACTCATGAAGGGTTTCGTAGATGGGTCTCTAGGGTCACATACGGCAGCTTTTGATGAACCGTATTCAGATAAGCAAGATGATAATGGTCTGTTTATTGTCGATGTAGATAGTTTAGGTAGCTGGATTTCTAATGCCGATAAAAAGCAATTGCAAATTACCGTTCATGCTATTGGTGATCGGGCAAACAGTACTATTCTAAACATATATGATAGTGTAGTTCAAAATAACGGTAAAAATGATCGACGATTAAGAATAGAACATGCGCAACATTTGAATGTAGAAGATATCAATAGATTTTCTAAACTAGATGTTATTACCAGTATGCAACCTTATCACGCAATTGATGATGGTAGATGGGCAGAAGAGCTTATCGGACATGAGCGAATTAAAACTACCTATGCCTTCAAATCAATATTAGATGCAAATACAACTTTAGTGTTTAGTAGTGATTGGCCTGTGGCACCTGCTTCTCCATTATATGGTATGTACGCAGCGGTTACCAGACGCACATTAGATGGAAAGAATAATGATGGTTGGGTTCCTGAGCAGAAAATTAATGTGGAACAAGCATTAGCTGCATATACAAAAGATGCTGCTTACAGCTCTTTTGATGAAGATGTAAAAGGAACATTAGAACCAGGCAAGTTGGCTGATTTTGTTATTTTGAGTGATAATGTACTTGAAGTAGAACCAACAACTTTAAAAGATGTGAAGGTCTTGGAGACCTATGTTGGTGGTAAAAAGATGTACGGCAATGATTTAGATGCTAATAGATAATACATAAAATGTACTGATATGAAAAGAACAAAAGCTGATTGATTTAAGGCTTCATGTCTATTCGCCTTGGGTAGGTTTACCCATATAAATATAATGTATATGATTTGTATTAGGATCAAGAAATCGATACAGCTGTGTTCGTATTGTTGGTATTTGAAAGTCTTTCTCATCATAAACCTCTAATAATAGTGATGCGTAATCTGAACGAGAAAATTCTTTTTTTTTGGCAGCAATTTCAGATGCTCGTTGATTAAAAGCAATGCTTTTTGGTTGCGCTTTATTTCTATAGCTTATTAATGGTACTGACTTCATAATATTTTTGAGTTCATAATTATAGCGCTTAGAATTTAGCGATAGCGAATCAACTAAAGCAAAATCACTAACTACTTCATAAGTACTATCATTACTTATTTTGGTTAAAAGGTTGACGTAACTTTGATAGCTGCCATCCGAAACTACTTTTTTAATAATAAGTTCTAGCTCAAAATCATCTAATACTTTTAGTAGTGCTGTATGGTATTCTGGATATTGTTTGGCAATGGCGTTATTAATTGCTTCATCGTATGTTTCATTAGTCTTTTGGGCAGAAATTTCATTTATAAATAAAAGGAATATCGATACGAATAGGAGGGTATTTGATTTCATTAGATAAGAATAATCTGTTCTATCTGAAATATAATAATTTATGTTGTATTCAATTAATAATTTTAAAGTAAACTATTTCAATATGTCCACTTAAAAGGAAATGCGCTTCATCCTTTTAAATTTAAAAGTCATTTTTGACTTAATTATCGATAAATCTCTCACTTTATGTGATTTGTCAACTAATCGACATAGCTTTGCGCTTTAATTACAAAAGTGATTGTTATGGCGTTGTTTACCGATTTGAAGATTTCTAGAAATTTAGAGAAAGCCTTGGCTGATTTAGGTTTCGAAAATACAACCCCAATTCAAGAGGAAGCTTTCCCTATTGTAATGAGTGGTAGCGACGTTGTTGGTATTGCTCAAACAGGTACAGGTAAAACATTTGCTTATCTGCTTCCTATTTTAAATACACTGAGTTTTTCTAAAGAAATTCATCCAAAGGTTATTATTCTAGTACCTACGCGTGAACTAGTTGTGCAAGTAGTGGCAGAGGCAGAAAAATTAGCTAAATATGCAGGCATTCGTGTTCTTGGTGTATTTGGTGGTAAAAGTATGTTGCGTCAAAAAGAGGCTCTAGCTTTAGGTACAGATGTTCTCGTAGCAACACCTGCAAGATTGTATGATTTAATTCTTACTAAAGCCGTACAATTGAAACAAGTAAAGAAACTTGTTATTGATGAGGTCGATGTAATGTTAGATTTAGGTTTTAGGTTTCAGCTCGTAAATATTTTTGAGCTTTTACCACAGAAGAGACAGAATATCATGTTTTCGGCCACGATGACCGATGATATTGAATTGTTTATAACTGATTTCTTTACCGGTGTTCAGAAAATTGCGATTGCCGTTAGTGGAACTCCACTAGAAAATATTACCCAATACGGGTATGCTACACCTAACTTTTATACGAAAGTAAATCTGTTGGTCAGTTTATTGCAAAACGAAGAAACGTACCACAAGGTACTAGTATTTGTTTCAAGCAAACGTAGTGCCGATTTACTCTTTAAAGAGTTAGCAGAATTTTTTAGTGAAGAAATATGTATTATTCACTCGAACAAAACACAGAACTATAGACTACGTTCCATTAATCAATTCGACGAGGGAAAGAATCGTATTTTAGTAACTACCGACGTTATGGCTCGTGGATTAGATTTACAAGAGATATCTCACGTTATAAATTTTGACACGCCTAAATTTCCAGAAAACTATATGCACCGAATCGGTAGAACGGGTAGGGCAGAGAAAGAAGGTACTTCTATTCTGTTATATACAGAGCAAGAAGAAGAGGCTAAAGATGCCATTGAAGATTTAATGTCACATAAAGTCAATTTATTACCATTACCTAATGATGTTAAAATTGCAACGCAACTTACTTTCGACGAGCAACCTAAACATAGAGAGCACGAGAATCCTTTAAATATTAATGAAGATGAACGTGGAGCTAGTTTTCACGATAAGTCTGATAAGAATAAAAAGGAAAACCAAGGTGGTTCGTATAAGCGTATCATTAAAAAGAAATACACGAAATCTAAAACTCGTGGCGATAAGAACTACGGTAAACGCGGTAGACACAAATTTTAAACTCACTTACTTCTTCATTTTGAGGCTTTGTTTTAGTAGCAAAGCGGTCTGATATTGCTCAGTTTTGAGCAATTAGTTACTTAGATTTAAATTTATATTACCGATAAAATGCACAGCAAGTCGGTGAGGTGTTTTTAGGTCAAAAACCGTTCGTCGACACTTTTTGTCGATTCATCTCAGATTTTTACACTAGCCGAAAATTATAGCAGTTTAGCGAGGTCAAGGTGCTTAATCGTAGACCTCAAAGTACTTTTACATTGTTCAACATTACGATATGAAAGCACTTGTAACCTTACTAATAATAATTTTCGCTGGCGCATTAGCAATAGCACAAACTCCCCAAACAGATGATAAAGTTAACGCTACTGAAGTGGGTATTGATTTGGTTGATAGCCATGACGATATTAGCAACGAGAAAACGATTACAATTACTGATGAAACGTCAATAGCACGTTTGTACAGATACGCAAATGCTAGAGTTAACAAAGAATTAGCGTTCGCTACCAAGAAGTCATACGGTAAGTTGGCATAATCTTTGCTCTATATACTACGGTGCAATTAAGCACTTTATAAATTTTCAACTATGATGTTACTTTCAATTATAATACCAGCACTTATTGTTATTGCAACTATTGCTTTTACTTCAAAAAACGAAAAAAAAGTACGTCCAATTAAAGTTCCGGTAAACAAACGTAAGTTTTAATTCTTTATACCAGGCTGCTTAATAGTGTAGTTACTTTTAGCTTTAGCCTCATCTACTTGTCTTTTGACATCTGCCAATAATGCTTTAGAATCATAAACGATTCCATCTTTAACGGTATATTTTACGCCGCCAACACGAACCACCTCGTTATCATCGGTCAGTTTTATAGCTCCTGTGCCATATAATACTTTGAAATTTTGAAGCGGATTTTCCTCTACAATGACAAAGTCTGCCAATTTGCCTATAGTTACCGAACCTAATTTGTCATCCAAACCTAATGCTTCAGCTCCGTTTAAGGTTGCAGATTGTATAATTTCTAACGGATGAAATCCTGCTTCACGCATAAGTTCTAGTTCTCGTATGTAAGCAAAGCCGTATAGTTGGAATATGAATCCGGAATCTGATCCTGTTGTTACTCTACCACCTCTATTTTTATATTCATTGATAAAGGTCATCCACAGTTTATAATTCTTTCTCCAGGCAACTTCTTGCTCTGTACCCCAATCATGCCAATAAGAACCGTGAGATACTTTACTAGGCTGATAGAATTCCCATAAAGAAGGCAATGTATAATCTTCATGCCACTCAGCTCTTCTAGCACGCTGTAGATCTCTACTAGCTTCATAAATATTGAAAGTAGGGTCTAAGGTGAAATCCAGCGCTAATAATTCATTCATAACATTATTCCAATGCTCAGAATATGGTTCTGCAGCTTGTTCCCATAATTTCCCAGCATTTTCAAAGCGATCTTGTTCATTTTGATAGTTATAGTCCAACGGAAAATCTTGTACGGTTCTGTCATTAAACAGCGCTTCAGGTAAACCGTACCAATGTTCCATTGATGTTAAACCTGCTCTGGCGGAATGTAAAACATTCCAACGGGCTACACTCATTTGTGCATGGTGGCAGGCAGAACCTAAACCTAACTTTTTATTTTCATCTAAAGCTGCTGCCATAATCGCAGGTTCGGCACCAAAGAATTTAATACCATCAGCTCCTTTTTTAGCGTTCGCGCGTACCCATTCTCTTGCCTGTTCTGCAGTAGAAATCGGAATATCGTTCAACGGATTGAATGATTTACTCGTTTGCCCGAAAGCAGTATATGAAATAATGCGCGGGGCGATGATTTCATTTTTCTCGCTTTTATGTTTTAAATCCATCGCAATGTCAATACCTCTTCCTGCAACTTCACGTACGGTAGTTACGCCGTGAGCCATCCAAAGTTTAAATACATAATCTGGGTCTGCACCTTGGGCATCTCCGCCAATATGGGTATGCATATCTATAAAACCAGGCATTAAATACATGCCGGTACAATCTAATTCTTTGCCACCTGCTTTTAATTGCGGTCTTTTAGCATCATCGATAGCGACACCTGGGTAGCCAACAACTTTTACTTCTTTTATGATGTTATTTTCAACTACGATATCTATCGGTCCTTGTGGTGGCGCACCGTTGCCGTTAATAAGCATAACGCCTCTAATGATCAATTGAGAATGTGGACCGTCGCCTTCTAACGATTGTGCAAATATGGGTGTTGTCATTAAAAAGACAAAAACCAATAGTACTAGTGCTTTTATTTTTATCATTTTGCTGTATTAATTATTAGTAAGCTTAGGTTAATCTTCAGATGGTATATTTATCTTATCCCCTAGAAAAAGTGCATTCAAAAACAATCTATTGGTTCCATACCATGATCCTCTAAAATTAGGGTTGTCTGCAAAAAGAACTACGCGACCACTGCCTAATTTACTAACAATAAGAGATGCTGAATTTAAGATGTTTTCTTGCATATTCTTTTCGGTAATAAAGCCATCTATATGTGGATTTTTAGAATATTTAGCAATTGTAGCATACGAGTTTTTACTAGGGGATAACCAAACCGAGTTGTTTTTATAAACAGGGATGTTGTTATCTCTATACCCATAGGCTAATGGGTGTGTAATATCTAGGTCAACATTTAAGATCACCCCACCAAGACTTTCTTTACCAATATTTTCGCGAGCATCTCCGTATGGTTTTCTTACAGCGAGTTCGGTTGAATCTTTTTCAGTTTTGGTAAGTTTTTCTTTTACTAACTTTTTCTCAATGGCCCATTTACTTGCTGTACCTATAGTTATAAGGGTATTACCTCTACTAGTCCAATCTTTAATTTTGGACAGTTGTTTTTCTGTAAGGTTATATTTTCCAGAAACCATAACCATTGTATTGTACTTGTCTAAACTGACCTTGTTGAAATTGCGCATTGGTATTTTAGTAATAGGCATATGAACACGAGTATCTAGCAAATGCCAAACTTCCCCAGCTTCATAAGAGCTTACACCATCTCCAATCAACATAACAGCTTTAGTTTTTTTAATTGGTGAAATATTGCCGCTTCCTAAATCGACACCTTCTAAACTAAGTCCAGAATCTACTGCATAAATAGGTACATCGAATTTTTCTTGCGCTTCTTTAATGCTTTTGTACACTGTAGCTGCATCTCCTTTTTGTAAGCTTACAGGAACTAATACAGCCCCATAATTGAAATTTTTGGTTTCCTTTTTAGTTTTTATGCTAAATAACTTTGCAGCTGAAGATGCAACAATACCTTTTTTCTGTAAATAGACAAGTGCGGCAGGTACATTGTAATCATCCCAGTCCATTACATAGGCGTAGTTTGATTTTTGAACGGGACTGATAGAAATTAAATTTTCTGTTTCGGTGATTTTGTCGCCAAGGTTAAGTGAGTTTACCGACTTATACTTCATATTATAAAAGTTGGCTACCGACCATGCAGAGGCATCATAATAGACACTATCTCTGTATTTTTCATAGGTTTCAAACATTGTTTGCACCATTCTGTACTGCGGCTGTTGTGTAGGTACAGTAAATGAGTCTCCAGAACGATAAACGTCTATCTTATGAAGCAATAACTTATCTATAAAAGCCTTTGTTCTGTTTTTGTCATGAACATCGCCAAAAGTATATCCCTTAACTTTACTTTTAGCAGCGTTGGTTAAGGCGCTCTTAAAGAATTTTTGCTGATACTTACGCATATATTCTTTGTTGTTAACTGCTGTTTTTACCGTTGTTATTCCAGAAACGTATTGGTTTCTGATTGTAAAAGCAAAAGTAATCTCCCCGAATGCAGTAGTTTGTCTATGACCCCTAGAACTGGCTTGCTCAAATAATAGCCCAAGACCACCTTGAAGATCTGGATATGAAGACCCATACCCAGGGTAGGTGCCGTCAAATACTTCTTTTGTAAAGTAAAGAGATCCAATACTATCTAAACTTTTAGAAAATTCGTTACCAAAGAGTGTATTCAAATCTTCGTAATTTTCTTTAGGCATTATTGGGTCAAACGATGCGTTAGTTTTCATTGGTTCAAAGAAATAGGTGCTTTGCGTACCCATTTCATGAAAATCTGTAACAACATTTGGGTACCAGTTATGGTACCAATTTAATTTACCTCTACTTTCTGGGTTTATTGCTAATAACCAATCTCGGTTTAGGTCAAACCAATAATGATTTGTTCTTCCCATTGGCCAGTACTCATTGTGTTCAACATCTTGTGGGTCTGCAACTTCGGGACTTCCCTGGTATGTGTTTGCCCATTGCGTATGTCTATCTCGCCCATCGGGGTTAATTGTTGGGTCTATAAATATGACAGCGTTTTTTAAATAATTTAATATTTCAGGATTTTCTGAAGCGGCAAATGTATAGGCTGTAAGTAATGCTGCCTCTGAACTAGAAGGTTCATTTCCATGAACATTGTAAGCTAGATTAATGAAGATTGGAACGTCATTATAATTGGAAACTGATTTTGTAGGATCAGTAAAAGCTAAATGGTCTTCTTGCAGTTGATCTAGGTTGCTTAGATTCTCTGGAGCGGTTACGGTTAACATTAATAGTTTACGCCCCTCATGCGTTCTGCCGTACTCTGCTATCGATGCTCTGTCAGAAACTTCGGCTAGTTTTTCTAGATAGGCCACAATAAGGTCATGTCTTGTATGGTGTTCACCTATACCGTAACCTAAGAATGCCTCGGGAGACGGTATTTCAGAATTGAAAGGTTGAAATTTTTGATAGAAATAATCTTGTGCTGAAATGGAACTCCCATAAAGGAATACCAATAGTAGTAATTTTTTGATCATCAAGCGAGGTTTGAATGTTAGTCGCTTAAATATAGGTATTACTATAAAGATTAGCTAGCATTACTATGCTTCCCTTTAATTATTACGGTAGTGATAAAAATTGATTATTGAATTTATATTGTTGGAGATAATTGTTGCTTTATTTCTTGAAACTGTATAATGTAGTTAGTTCCTTTTTTAGCATCATCACGTTGTATCGTTCCTCTTAACTGTCTTGTAAGATTATGTATTAATTTTAAACCTAAAGATTTTGTGGTTTTGTAATTAATAGTTTCTGGGAAGCCGATACCATTATCGCCAATCTCTAAGATATAGCAATTTTCTTGTTCCAAATCTTTCTGTAATTTGATACTTATTGCACCTTCTTTATCACTTTCAATACCATATTTTAAGGCATTGGTCAAAGTTTCATTGATTAAGAGGCCTAAAGGAATTGCGGTGTCTATACCTAATTTAATATCGGGAATATCAATGATTAGATCTACGTTATTATCATTTCCTTTTATGGAACGAATTAAATATTCGCCTAATTCTTGTACGTAAGATTTGTATTCAATGTGGCTTATGTCATTACGCATATATAGCATTTCATGTACCATAGCCATGGCGATTACTCTGTTCTGAGTACTCTTTAAAAGCCCTTTCATTGGTCCTGCTTCAATATTTCTAGATTGTAGGCTTAATAAACTAGAAACGGTCTGTAAATTGTTCTTGACTCTATGGTGTACCTCTTTTAATAGATTCTGTTTTTCATGTACTTGATTTGACAATTCTTTTTTGGAACTGTACATGGCATTATAGGTTTTTAGAAGGGTTTTGCCTAAGGTGTTTCCTAAAATAAATACTGCAAATAGTATCGATACAAGACTAAATACTGAACTTGATTCTTCTGGAACTAAATTTTCTGTAATACGTAATTCTGGTATGGACTGTGTAAAAACTAAAAGAATCAGTACCGTTATGATATTAAAATATACCCTACCGTATCTAGTACTATTTATGAATCCGCCAAATGCGATTAACGGAATCATGAATATGAACGGGCTATTAATTCCGCCACTATAAACGGTTACTGCTACAGCGGTAATTAAACCTATAATAGATGAAAAATTAAAAGTAGGTACTATGTTTTTATGAACTTTAAAATATAAAATATTTATAATATTCAATACTGCAAAGCCAACAAGTAAAAAAGGTATTACTTGGGTTATGTTCAATATAAAATAGCATAAAGCTCCAAAAAGGATGGAGATAATGCTAGTGGTATAATTTACCCTTAAAAAAAGTTTGGTTTTATCCTGAAGACGTTCTTTGTCAATGGTAAATCCGGGCATAGATATTATTTAGGTACTATAAAATATACGAATTACGTAATGTAAATCTAATTATGTTTTTATCATTATGCTAGTATTTTCTACTTTAGTATGATAAAAACCAGTATTATTTTTCTGAATTACATATTTTTTTAGCCTAAATAATGGTTAAAAATATTAAATCAATTGTTAATTGTGGTTTTCTCTGCATTATCATAAAATAGAATACTATTTTCATTCTTTTCTATGTCGTTTATTTATAGCTTGTTAGAAAGAGTAAACAAAAAAGGCACCCAATTGGATGCCTTTTTTAATACTAATACTATTATCTAATTTAATCTTGAGTCAACACCCATGAACCGTTTTGTAAAAGTGGCTCGGCTTGTTTGAACTTTACCGTTTTACTCTCACCGCTCATTACATTTTTGATAGTAACGCGTTCGTTACGACCAATTTTTGGTTGTTCTCTAGTGATGGTTTCAGTTACTGAAGGACGTTCAGCCTGATTTTGACTAACCGCTCTACTACGTGCCGCTAATTCATCACTATTAGGAATTTCCTCTTTTGACGTCTGTAAGTTTTCTTTAGGTTGAACGTTTCTCTCCTCTTGAATCGCATTAGGATTTTCTGAAGGTAGTTCTCCTTTAAATAAGAAAGAGACAACATCTTTATTTACTTGTTCGATCATCGACTTAAAAAGTTCAAATGCTTCGAACTTATAAATTAATAAAGGATCTTTTTGCTCGTGAACAGCTAACTGTACCGATTGCTTCAACTCATCCATTTTACGAAGATGTGTTTTCCACGAATCATCTATAATAGCCAATGAGATATTTTTCTCAAAATCGGTAACCAATTGCTTACCGTTACTGTCATATGCTTCTTGAAGGTTAGTTACTACATTCAAGCTTTTTATACCGTCAGTAAAAGGAACTACGATACGCTCAAAGTTATTGGCGTTATCTTCATGTACCTTTTTAATTACAGGGAAAGCTGCTGCAGCATTACGCTCCATCTTGTCATTATAATACTCGTAAGCTGCCTTATAAATTTTACCCGTAATTTCTTGAGCGGTCATTTTATCAAATTCAGCTTCATCTACAGGTGATGTGATAGAGAAGTATTTGATTAATTCAAATTCTAAATTCTTAAAATCACTTGCAGCTTTATTGCTTTCTACGATTACCTCACAGGTGTCATAAACCATATTGGCAATATCTAGCTTTAGACGCTCGCCTTGTAATGCATGACGTCTTCTTTTGTATACAACTTCACGTTGCGCGTTCATAACATCATCATACTCTAAAAGACGCTTACGTACACCGAAGTTATTTTCTTCAACTTTTTTCTGAGCACGTTCAATAGATTTGGTCATCATGCTATGCTGAATAACTTCACCATCTTCCAAGCCCATTTTATCCATCATCTTAGCAACCCTGTCAGAACCGAATAAACGCATTAGGTTATCTTCTAACGAAACATAGAATTGAGAGCTTCCTGGATCTCCTTGACGTCCAGAACGACCTCTTAACTGTCTATCTACACGACGAGAATCATGTCTTTCTGTACCTATAATTGCTAGTCCGCCTGCTTTCTTAACAGCATCAGACAACTTAATATCAGTACCACGACCAGCCATGTTGGTTGCTATAGTTACAATACCCGCATTACCAGCTTCAGCAACTACATCTGCTTCTTTCTTGTGAAGTTTCGCGTTCAGTACATTATGTGGCACTTTACGAACACTCAATAATTTAGATAGTAATTCTGATATTTCTACAGAGGTTGTACCTATCAATACAGGTCTGCCTGATTGACTTATTTTGGTGACTTCCTCAATAATTGCATTGTATTTTTCTCTTTTCGTTTTGTAGATAAGATCATTTTTATCTTCTCTAGCGATAGGTCTGTTGGTAGGGATTTCCATTACATCTAACTTGTAGATTTCCCAGAATTCGCCAGCTTCTGTAACAGCAGTACCCGTCATACCAGCAAGTTTACTGTACATTCTAAAGTAGTTCTGTAAAGTAACCGTTGCAAAAGTTTGAGTTAATGCTTCGATCTTTACATTCTCTTTTGCTTCAATTGCTTGGTGTAAACCGTCAGAGTATCTACGACCGTCCATAATACGACCGGTCTGCTCATCTACAATCATTACTTTATTCTCCATTACCACATATTCCGTATCCTTTTCGAATAGGGTGTAAGCCTTTAATAATTGGCTCATGGTATGTATACGTTCACTTTTAATAGTGAAATCTTTAAAAAGCTCTTCTTTAAGTTCAGCTTCTTTTTCAATTTCAAGATTTTGATTTTCAATCTTGGCAATTTCTCCACCAATATCTGGCATCACGAAGAAATCTTTATCCTGCTCACCCGAAATATAATTAACCCCTTTATCGGTCAATTCTATTTGGTTGTTCTTTTCATCGATTACAAACAACAAGTCTTCATCAACAACTGGCATTTCCCTGTTGTTGTCTTGCATGTAATAATTCTCTGTTTTCTGAAGTAATTGTTTTACTCCCTCTTCACTTAAGAATTTTATTAATGCTTTGTTTTTAGGTAAACCACGATATACACGTAGCAAAAGAAATCCACCTTCTTTAGTATCACCTTCTGCAATTAATTTTTTAGCTTCTGCTAATACACCAGTTAAATGCTGACGTTGCTTTCTTACAATTTCGTCAACCTTTGGTTTTAGTTCATTAAATTCATGACGATCACCTTCTGGTACCGGACCAGATATAATCAATGGCGTACGGGCATCATCGACCAAAACTGAATCGACCTCATCGACCATGGCGTAATTATGTGGGCGTTGTACCAAATCTTTTGGAGTATGCGCCATATTATCTCTCAGGTAATCGAATCCGAATTCATTATTAGTACCATAAGTAATATCGGCATTGTAGGCTGCTCTTCTACCATCAGAATTTGGTCTGTGGTAATCGATACAATCTACAGATAGGCCATGAAATTGAAATATAGGTGCCATCCAAGCACTATCTCTTTTTGCTAAGTAATCATTAACGGTTACTAAGTGAGCACCGTTACCACTTAAGGCATTTAAATATAAAGGAAGGGTAGCAACAAGGGTTTTACCTTCACCAGTATGCATCTCTGCAATTTTACCTTGGTGCATGGCAATACCACCAATAAGTTGTACATCGTAATGTACCATATCCCAAGTAACTTCTTTACCTGCGGCATCCCAAGAATTTTTCCAAATAGCATTGCTGCCTTCAAGAGTGACATATTCTTTCGAACCTGACAACGTTCTGTCATATTCAGAAGCTGTCACTTCTAAGGTTTCATTATTAGCAAAACGCTTTGCAGTTTCCTTTACTACAGCAAAAGCTTCAGGTAGTAATTTGTTCAAGGTCTCTTCAGAAATGGTATAAGATTCTTCTTTTAATCTATCTATTTCTGTGTAAAGATCTTCGTTTTTGTCAATGTCGGTAGAGTTTTTAACCTCTTCTTCTAAAGCACTTATTTGATCTGTTTTCTCTTTAATAGATTCTTGAATAGCCTTCTTGAACTCTATAGTTTTCTGCCTAAGTTCATCGTGACTTAGGGATTCTAACTTCGATTCGAATGACTTTATTTGGTCTACTAAAGGCTGTAATTCCTTTACATCTTTTTGTGACTTATCACCAACGAATGCCTTTAGGATGGAATTAATGAAACTCATATATTTTAAACTATTAGAATTGAAGCTTTTCTGACTATTATTCTAGTAAGAATAGCTTTCAAAATATTTTATATTCGACAATTATAATCGATGCTGTTTAAGAGCAAAAGGTATTCCAGTCTTGATAATTGGACAGTTTAACCTAATAACCTGCCAAAATTACATAAAAAAAAAGCCTCCGAAGAGACTTTTTAGTAGATATTATGATATCGAATATTAATATTCGTCCTCGTTCCAGAGGTAGTCTTCTTCCGTTGGATAGTCAGGCCAGATCTCTTCGATAGATTCATATATTTCGCCACCTTCTTCTTCCATAGATTGTAAATTTTCTACGACTTCAAGAGGGGCTCCAGTTCTGATGGAGTAATCTATTAACTCATCTTTACTTGCCGGCCAAGGTGCATCACTTAAATAAGATGCTAATTCTAATGTCCAATACATAGTAATTATTTAATTTTAATTTTTTGCAAAAGTAATTTTTAAATTGAGACAGCAAAGAAATTAATAATAAATTTCATGTTTATCTCGTACTTTTTTTGCATTTGTTTATTGATAACGAATAAATTACGGAATTATTAGTCCTTTTTTTTAGGAATCCATTTTATTTCATCCGCTTGTAAATCATAAGACAATTTTCGTGCCAATACAAAAAGATAATCTGAAAGCCTATTGATAAAAGATAGCACATTTTTATCAAATGGCTCGGTTTGAAATAGTAAAGTTGAAATTCTTTCGGCTCTTCTACAAACCGTACGGGCAATATGACAGTATGACACTGTTGTATGACCACCCGGAAGTATAAAATGAGTCATAGGTGGTAATTGACTATCCATTTCATCTATAACCTGCTCTAAAAAATTGATTTCAGTAGTACCTACCTTTGTTATTTTCAATCGCTCTTGACCGTTTTTGAGTATTTCTTTTTCTGGGTCCGTAGCTAAAATAGCGCCTACTGCAAATAAATGCTCTTGAATTGCTGTAAGTTGTTGCTGATAAATTGGGGAGATGTCTTGATCTCTAATCAGACCTAGCCAAGAATTCAATTCATCGACCGTACCATAGCTATCGATACGAATGTGATGTTTAGGTACACGAGTGCCTCCAAAAAGTCCGGTAGTGCCGTCATCTCCTGTTTTGGTATATATTTTCATTTTATAAATTATAGAAAGTCGGGGTGTAAATTATTTAATAATAGATAGTGAGAATTATTAAGATATAAACTCTGAACGGTTAATTCTCTTTCTTGTCTTTACGTTCGTAATCTCCCATGAATTTTCTTGATTTTCGATCGCTAGATTTACCTTTACTGGTAATGCGAATAGCTAAGTAAATAGCGAAAACAACACCTAGGGTAATATAAATAGTATTACTGCTCATTAAAAATTGCTTTAGTCTAAAATTACTGGTTTATATCCGTATTTTAAAATCTTCCTTTACTTGTTCTTTTCTGAAAAATAGGGCTCCGCAATAAAACATATCTATAGAAACACGAACGTGATTTGATTTTGTAAGATGTTTCCAGGTTTCCAGGTTTTTTCTATTGGTATGTATATTATCTAAGAATAGCATGCAATCATTAGATAAATTGCTGATATCTAAGTTAGTGTCGCTAAGGTCAGATATGTTACATACGATAAGGTCGGCACTATTTTCTGTGATTGAAATAATTGCGTAGTGTTGTTTTATAATTTCTTCGGATGTTTTAAAATCCCCTATTAGACGTATGGAATCGTATTTAAAATAGGCAATACTTTTAATAATCACCTTTAGGGTTGCCGGAAGCTTTAATTCTTTTTTTTGATAAAGGCACTTGGTAATATAATCATACACGAAAGGGGAATGAATTCCGTGCTGATTGTTAGAAGTAAGAAGAAATTTAATATGAGATATAAAACGAAACACTAGTTACTTTTTCAAATTTTGACAAAAGTAAAGATTGTCAATGAACTTGAGTTTGATTTTTGAATTTGAACTTGAGTTTGTATTTAAAAGTAGGTTTATGGTAAGAAATGGGGTAGGTATAAGATTGGGACGAAAAGGGTATTTATAAATGGGATTAAGAAAGTTTAGCGTTGTTCATTTTTGTAGAGAATTTTAAAGCCTTGATTACTCTGTTGTTTTTGTTCTTGTACAATCTTGCAACTTCGATTGTGTTTTCAGTTTCGATTGTTGGAACAACGATATCATTACTTTCAATTGTTTGAACCATCTCTACTTGTATAGTTTTGATCTCTAAAGAAACATTCTCGTTGTTAGCTTGCGCTTGAACTAAGAAAGTAGAGAAGAAAAGAGCGGTTAAAAGAATAATTGATTTCATAATATTTGTTTTACACTGCTAAAGTACAGGGATGAACAAACATATTTTGCCGCTCGTAGTTGGGCGTCATTTAACTATAGACGAATGGTAATTTAGGTTCGGTTATTAAATTCATAGAAGGTGAAACAGGAGAAATACCGAGGATTTAATAGTGTGCTTAATAACCGTGTGTATTGATGTTACCTACTTTATTATTTAAACAGCAGCTAACAATTGAACGAATGTATAATACTCGGTTGAGCGGATGTTTGAACTTGAACTTGAATTTGAACTTGTATTTAAAAGTAGGTAATGGTAAGAAATGGGGTAGGCGTAAGATTGGGGCGAAAAGGGTAATTTAAAATTGTATTAAGAAAGTTTAGCGTTATTTAATTTTGTAGAGAATTTTAAAGCCTTGATTACTCTGTTGTTTTTGTTCTTGTACAATCTTGCAACTTCGATTGTGTTTTTAGTTTCGATTGTTGGAACAACGATATCATTACTTTCAATTGTTTGAACCATCTCTATTTGTATAGTTTCGATCTCTAAAGAAACATTCTCGTTGTTAGCTTGCGCTTGTACTAAGAAAGTAGAGAAGAAAAGAGCGGTTAAAAGAATAATTGATTTCATAATATTTGTTTTACACTGCTAAAGTACAGGGATGAACAAACATATTTTGCCGCTCGTAGTTGGGCGTCATTTAACTATAGACGAATGGTAATTTAGGTTCGGTTATTAAATTCATAGAAGGTGAAACAGGAGACAGATCGAGAATTTAATGGGGTACTCAATTACCGTAGGTATTGGTGTTGACAGCTTTGTTTTTGTGATAAGCTAGCTATTGATAGAATATATGATATAAGGTTGAATTTGAATTTGATTTTTGAATTTGAACTTGTTTCTTGAACTTGTTTCTTGAACTTGAACTTGAACTTGAACTTGAACTTGAACTTGAGCTTGAACTTGAGCTTGAACTTGATTTTTGAACTTGATTTTTGAATTTGAACTTGAACTTAAAAAGTAGGTAATGGTAAGAAATGGGGTAGGCGTAAGATTGGGACGAAAAGGAAATTTAAAACGGTATTAAGAAAGTTTAGTGCTGTTTAGTTTTGTAGAGAATTTTAATGCTTTGATTACTCTGTTGTTTTTGTTCTTGTACAATCTTGCAACTTCGATTGTGTTTTTAGTTTCAATTGTTGGAACAACGATATCATTACTTTCAATTGTTTGAACCATCTCTACTTGTATAGTTTCGATCTCTAAAGAAACATTCTCGTTGTTAGCTTGCGCTTGAACTAGGAAAGTAGAGAAGAAAAGAGCGGTTAAAAGAATAATTGATTTCATAATATTTGTTTTACACTGCTAAAGTACAGGGATGAACAAACATATTTTGCCGCTCGTAGTTCGGCGTCAATTAACTATAGACGAATGGTAATTTAGGTTCGGTTATTAAATTCATAGAAGCTGAAATAGGAGAAAGATAGAGAATTTAAAAGTGTGCTTAATAACCGTAAGTATTAATGTTATCTAGTTTTTGTGTTATACCGAAGCTAACTATTGCAGCAAAGTACGATACATGGTTGAATGGTTATTTAGATTTGAGGGTGAGTTCGATTTAGTATTAAATTTTGAACCTGCATTTGACTCTTGAACTTGAACTTGAGTTTGAACTTGAACATGCTTTTTGAGCTTGAACTTGATTTTTGAATTTGAACTTGATTCTTGAATTTGAACTTAAAAGTAGGTAATGGTAAGAAATGGGGTAGGGGTAAGTTTGGGGCGAAAAGGATATTTATAAATAGTATTAAGAAAGTTTAGCGCTATTTAATTTTGTAGAGAATTTTAATGCTTTGATTACTCTGTTGTTTTTGTTTTTGTACAATCTTGCAACTTCGATTGTATTTTCAGTTTCGATTGTTGGATTAACGATATCATTACTTTCAATTGTTTGAACCATCTCTACTTGTATAGTTTCGATTTCTAAAGAAACATTCTCGTTGTTAGCTTGCGCTTGTACTAAGAAAGTAGAGAAGAAAAGAGCGGTTAAAAGAATAATTGATTTCATAATATTTGTTTTACACTGCTAAAGTACAGGGATGAACAAACATATTTTGCTGCTTGTAGTTGGGCGTCATTTAACTATAGACGAATGGTAATTTAGGTTCGGTTATTAAATTCATAGAAGGTGAAACAGGAGAAATACCGAGGATTTAATAGTGTGCTTAATAACCGTGTGTATTGATGTTATTTAGTTTTTGTTTTATACCGAAGCTAACTATTGCAGCAAAGTACGATACACGGTTGAATGGTTATTTAGATTTGAGGGTGAGTTCGATTTAGTATTAAATTTTGAACTTGAACTTGATTTTTGAACTTGTATTTAAAAGTAGGTAATGGTAAGAAATGGAGTAGGTATAAGATTGGGACGAAAAGAATATTTGAAGTTGTATTAAGAAAGTTTAGCGCTATTTAATTTTGTAGAGAATTTTAAAGCCTTAATTACTCTGTTGTTTTTGTTCTTGTACAATCTTGCAACTTCGATTGTATTTTCAGTTTCGATTGTTGGATTAACGATATCATTACTTTCAATTGTTTGAACCATCTCTACTTGTATAGTTTCGATCTCTAAAGAAACATTCTCGTTGTTAGCTTGCGCTTGTACTAAGAAAGTAGAGAAGAAAAGAGCGGTTAAAAGAATAATTGATTTCATAATATTTGTTTTACACTGCTAAAGTACAGGGATGAACAAACATATTTTGCCGCTCGTAGTTGGGCAGCATTTAACTATAGACGAATGGTAAAAATCATTCGTCTACGGTTAATGTAGTTGTAAAATGTATTCGGAAATTAAGGTGTTAGTGGAGTCTAGCCCTCCATTAATGCTGAAAGCTCAAACCAACGTTCGGTCTTACTTTCAATAGTATCGGTTACTTCTTTAAGTTCTATACCTAGGTCTTTAATAGCATCACCACTTAAAGATCCATCAGTAAACTTTTCTTGTAGCGTAACCTTCTTTTTTTCTAATTTTTGAATTTCGCGCTCTAGTTTTTTAAACTCCTGTTGATCTGCATAAGATATTTTCGGTGAAGCATCTGGTTCTTTCCAACTAGTTTTAGGGGCGCTTTGAATTTCTTTCTGTTCGCGTTTCTCTAATACTTGACTGTCTTCGTATGCTCTGTAATCTGAGTAGTTACCTGGAAAATCTTCTACAACTGCATCACCTCTAAATACAAACAGGTGATCTACAATCTTATCCATAAAGTAACGGTCGTGAGAAACTACCATTAAACATCCTTGAAAATCCATTAAAAAGCTTTCCAATACATTTAGCGTTACAATATCTAAATCGTTGGTAGGCTCATCTAATATTAAGAAATTTGGATTCTGAATTAATATAGTACATAAGTATAGTCGCTTACGCTCACCACCACTTAGTTTATCAACGAAATCGTATTGCTTTTTTCTGTCGAAAAGAAAACGTTCTAATAACTGCTGTGCTGAAATCTGTCTGCCTTTCATTAAAGGAATGTAGTCTCCGAACTCACGAATCACATCAATTACTTTTTGACCAGGTTTTATGTCAATTCCTTTTTGCGTGTAGTAGCCGAATTTAATTGTTTCACCTACAATTACTTTACCGCTATCTGGTTGGTCGCGACCACTTAATATATTTAGAAAAGTAGATTTACCCGTTCCGTTTTTACCAATGATACCAATACGCTCTCCTTTTTGAAAAACATATTCGAATTTGTCTAGAATAGGTTTGTCAGGGAAGGATTTCGATATTTTATGAAGCTCAAGAATTTTACTGCCCACACGTTCCATATTCAATTCTAATTGAACTTGGTGATCTTTTCTACGCTGACTTGCCTTGTCTTTGATTACTGCAAAGTCATCTATTCTCGATTTAGATTTTGTGGTACGGGCTTTTGGTTGCCTACGCATCCAATCCAACTCTTTTTTAAATAGTAATTCTGTCTTATGCTGCTCTGTGGCTTCCTGCTCTATACGGGCTTCTTTCTTTTCTAAGTAGTAAGAATAGTTTCCTTTATACGGATAAAGCTTTCCGTTTTCTAACTCAATAATTTCATTACATACACGCTCTAAAAAGTAACGGTCGTGCGTTACCATAAATAAGGTCATGTTTTCTTTGGCGAAGAATTCTTCTAACCATTCGATCATTTCTAAATCTAAATGGTTGGTCGGCTCATCTAATACTAAAAGATCTGGTTTGTTAATTAGCGCATTGGCAAGTGCCAAACGTTTCTTTTGTCCACCAGAGAGTTTGCCAACTTTAGCATCTAAATCTTCTAGTTTTAGCTTCGAAAGAATCTGTTTGTATTGGGTTTCAAAATCCCAAGCTTCAAAACGATCCATCGCATCAAATGCTTTTTGGTAAGCATCTGCATCTTCAGGGTTTAATAATGCCTTTTCGTAATTGGCCAATACGGTCAATACTTCATTGTCTGAAGCGAAAATAGTTTCTTCTACAGTTAAGTTCGGATCCATTACCGGCTCTTGATCTAAAAAGGAAACGCGTGTAGATTTACGGTAGTTCACCTGGCCAGAATCGGGAGTGTCAGCTCCTGACAATATATTAAGTATAGAAGTTTTTCCTGTACCGTTTTTAGCGATTAAAGCAATTTTTTGGTCTTTATTGATCCCAAAAGATAGGTTTTCAAAAAGAACATTTTCGCCATAGGATTTCGAAATATTTTCAACGGTAAGTAGATTCATGTAAAGTAACTTGATTTTATTTTTTAGTTAAATATGTACTCTTAAAATAATAGATGAGATATAAATAACGGATAGCTAGTGCTAATAATACGATGATTAGTAATATGGAAAACACTTGAATTTTGAACATCCAAAGTATACAAGTGATACCTAATAATATGGTTAAAAATATGATGTAAGTGATCATCCATGACGGAATCTGCTTTTTTATCATCATAAATGCGATTACTATATTCGGGGCAAATGCCCATAGCGAATTAAAGTTTGCCTTGGTGGCCAAATGGTCTGTACCAACCCAAAGGAATAAAATTAGAACACCTGCTAACCCCGTAACTGCGAACAGCCCGAAGTCTAACCATTTATTTCTTCGCAGGTTTTTATAATCGGTATAGGTAATGTAGCAAACTAGAACTAGCAGAATACTAAGCCAAAATAAAGGAGTTAAAAATATTAAAGAGCGATATTCTTGTTCAGGAATATCCAATAGTATCGACTCACTTTTAACTATCGGCTTACCATTTAATGTGGTATGTTTCATTTGTTCATACACATAAATAGGTAAGAACAAATGTTCGTATGGCGTTGCCTCTCTATCAATTACAGAACCTAATGCAAGGTCAATGCCGAAATTAGACCATGAATTCGGATTCAATTTCAAACGTATCAACTCCCGAAATGTCAATTGATTTTCTAAGTAATTGTAATCAAATTTAAATGTACTCCCTAAAGTTTTTTCAAATACCAGAGGTATTCTCGTAGCACAATTATCAAATAAGAAATCGTATTTATATTTCTTGTTTTTAGGCAGTAAGTTGTGCTCTAGAAAAGTGACAATCTGGTTGCGTTGTTCTAAGTCAAGATCTAAAACTTGCTCTCTAATCCAGCGTTTTTCTTGTTGGTATGAGTAATCGAAATACTTAAAAGGAATTCTAGAGATGGTGTACGATAACTTACCTCTTGTGAAATTTAAATAGAAATTAGGGTCTTCAAAATCATATGTACCGTAACCGTAAACTTCGTCGATGCCTAAAGTTGGGTCTTGTATTCGTATCGCACTATGTCCGAATTTGGCTGCTAAATCTTCACCAGTGCCTACGGTCAATAAACTGATTTTTGATAATGGAGATAGTTGTGCATTTTGAGAATGTCCCCAAAATGCAGTAAAAAGTAGAATTAAAAAAGTGATTTTTCTGAACATACTTTTACTAGCGCATAGCAGCTGCAAAGATGCGAATAATAACAGACTTCACAGATATTGGTTTTTTATAATTTTATGGAGATTAACTATTTATTTAAAGTACTCTTTTACAGAAACATAAAAGCCACCTCTAGAGGTGGCTTTTTAAATACTTATTAAGATTTTAATTGCTATTCAATAGTAACAATTAAATCGTCTTGTTTTACCATGCTGCCTTCTTTTAAGCTGACAGAAGTAACCGTACCAGCTTTAAAAGAAGTTACGGTAGTCTCCATTTTCATAGCTTCAATTACAAATAAAGGATCGTTCTCTTTTATGGTTTGACCTTTTTTGACCAATACCTTGTATAAAGAGCCTTGTAGCGGAGCTCCAATTTGGTTCGGGTTCTCTGAATCTATCTTTTCATTCGATTCGATCTTAAGATTTAAAGAAGTATCTAGAACATCAACAAATCTATTCTCTCCGTTTACTTGAAAGAATACCGTTCGCATGCCTTGTTCATTAGGTATACCAACAGAAAGCAGTCTTACGATTACCGTTTTACCCGGTTCTAATTCAATTAAGGTTTCTTCACGAAGTTTCATTCCGTAGAAGAAATGCTTTGTTTGTACCAGCGCTAAATTGCCATATAGCTTATAGTTTTCATGGGCTTTTTCAAACACTTTTGGGTATAAGGTGTATGAAAGAAAATCTTCCATTTCAATAGCACGGGTAAAGCCTTTTTGAAACTTCTTTTTAAAGGCTTTAAATTCTTTGTCAAAATCAGTTGGTGCTAAATGTGCATTTGGTCTGTTCGTGTATGGTTTTTTGTTCTTAAGAATAATTTTTTGAAGTTTCTTAGGGAATCCGCCAACTGGCTGACCTAAATCTCCCATAAAGAAACTTATTACAGAATCTGGGAAAGATATTTCCTCACCACGTGTCATTACATCTTCAGTAGTTAAATCATTAGTTACCATGAAAATTGCCATGTCACCAACCACTTTTGAACTCGGTGTTACCTTAATAAGGTTACCAAAGAGTTTATTTACCTCGGCATACATCGTTTTTACTTCTTCAAATCTGTCACCTAAACCTAAAGCAGTTGCTTGTGGTCGCAAATTCGAATACTGTCCGCCAGGTATTTCATGTGAATACACCTCTGCTGTTCCCGCTTTTAATCCCGATTCAAAAGGATAGTACAATTCTCTTGTATCTTCCCAGAAGTTAGAAAATTGATTCAGTTTCGGCATATCGAACTCATGTGCTCGTGGCTGACCTTTCATCATCTCTACTACAGAGTTGAAGTTCGGCTGAGAAGTTAATCCAGATAATCCGCCTAAAGCGACATCAACAACATCAACCCCAGCTTCAATTGCTTTCATGTATGTTGTGGTCTGTAAAGATGAGGTGTCATGCGTATGTAAATGTATCGGCAGCTTTACCGTGTCTTTTAACGCTAAAACCAATTCAGTAGCGGCATATGGTTTCAATAGACCTGCCATATCTTTTATGGCTATCATATGCGCACCTGCGTTTTCTAAATCTTTCGCAAGCTGTGTATAGTATTTTAGGGTGTATTTGGTTTCGTTGACATCTAATATATCGCCAGTATAACTTAAGGCTGCTTCGGCAATACCGCCAGTTTTATTACGTACATAATTAATACTTGGTTCCATCGCTTTTACCCAGTTCAACGAATCGAAAATTCTAAAAATATCGACGCCGTTTTCCCAAGATTTTTCAACGAACTTTTCAATTAAATTATCAGGGTAAGCTTTGTACCCAACCCCGTTAGAACCACGAAGTAGCATTTGAAATAATATGTTCGGCACTGCTTTACGTAATTCGCGTAAACGTGTCCATGGACTCTCATGTAAGAAACGCATACAAACATCGAAGGTTGCGCCACCCCAAACTTCCATACTAAAGGTATTTGGGTGATTCTTTGCATAACTTTCTGCAACACGTAACATATCATACGTACGCATTCTTGTTGCTAATAATGATTGGTGCGCATCGCGCATGGTAGTATCTGTAAAATGAATTTTCTTTTCATCCATCAACCATGCACAAAATTTCTCGGGACCCATTTCGGTCAGCATATCTTTTGTTCCTTTCGGATGTGCTTCTAGCGGATTGAATTTTGGAACTTTCGGATTTCTGAAAACTTTATTCTGATCAATATACTTGACATCAGAATTTCCGTTTACAATTACTTCTGCCAAAAAATTCACCACTTTCGATGTTCTATCTTGTGGTAATTTTATTTTGAATAGGGCAGGAGTATTCTGAATGAAATTAACAGTTACCTTACCATCTTTAAAAGTAGGATGCTGAATTACATTCTGAAGAAAATGAATATTTGTTTTAACCCCTCTAATTCTAAATTCTTTTAATGCACGTACCATTTTACGAGTAGCGCCATCTAAGGTTCTACCGTGAGACGATACTTTTACCAACATCGAATCAAAAAACGGACTCACTTGATACCCTTGGTAAATACTACCGGCATCTAAACGAATTCCCATACCAGAGGCACTTCTATATGTAGTTACCGTACCATAATCGGGCGTAAAATTATTGCTTGGATCCTCTGTGGTTAAACGACATTGTAATGCAAAACCATAAGTGGCAATGGTTTCTTGACCGTATATTTTGATTTGCTGACTGTCTAACTTATAATTTCCTGCGACGAATATTTGAGTTTTAACCAAGTCAATGCCAGTAACCATTTCGGTAACGGTATGCTCTACTTGTATTCTGGGGTTTACTTCAATAAAGTAAATATTATCATTTGGGTCAACCAAAAATTCTACCGTACCAATATTGTTGTAGTTAACCTCTTTGGCAATATTTACGGCGTATTTATATAGGTTTTGTTTTACCTCTTCACTTACATTATGCGAAGGTGCAATTTCTACCACTTTTTGGTGGCGACGTTGCACAGAACAATCGCGCTCATGTAAATGGCGAATATTACCGTGATTATCGGCAACTATTTGAACTTCTATATGTTTAGGATTTTCGACATACTTTTCTAGAAACATGGTGTCATCGCCAAAAGCGTTTAGCGCTTCGTTTCTGGCAGAATCAAAATTCATTTCTAAATCTTCATCTTTTCTAATAATACGCATACCACGCCCACCACCACCAGAAGCAGCTTTTAACATTAGCGGATAACCAATTGTCGCAGCTTCAGATAAAGCCACTTTAAGATTGGTCAATTGCTTTTTGTTGCTTTCTATAATGGGTACATTACATTTTACGGCAACTTTTTTGGCGGTAATTTTATCACCAAGAGCATCCATAACTTTTGGATCCGGACCTATGAAAATTATGTCGTTTGCAGCACATTGTCTTGCAAATTCTGAGTTTTCAGAAAGAAATCCGTAACCTGGGTGAATGGCATCTACATTTTTAGCCTTTGCCAAAGCTATAATTTGCGGAATGTCTAAGTAAGGTTTTAAAGGCTGATTGTCTTCGCCAATTTGGTAAGATTCATCGGCTTTATTTCGATGTTGCGAATAACGGTCTTCATAGGTGTAAATGGCAACTGTTTTAATATTTAGCTCAGAACAGGCGCGCAATACACGAATTGCAATTTCACTTCTGTTGGCTACTAAAACCTTTTTAATCTTCATTTTTGGGCAGTGTATTTAATGGTTAGCGTTTATATATATTTGTTATAAAACTTTATTTTTTCTCTGAAATTGTTACAAAGGCTATAATTTAATTCTAAAATAGCAACTAAACAATACTATGCATGCATAATATTTTACGTTTGGAGATTAATTTGTGATATGATGAATTAAAAGGTAGTTTATATTTCAATACAAAGAACTTAAGTGGTTGTAATTTTGCTTGTTAGATTGCTTTTATTTTAAATAATATGAGTTTCATGGCCATTTGCTAATTACGCTAATGTTCCTTTTTACGGTTCAATGTCTATACCACCACATAATTATATTAATTTAGAGCCATAATTGTGCTGGGGTATTGTGCCTTTCTGCATTTGTGATATTAGACCGACTATTATGAAAAAACATATTCCTAATTTTATTACCCTTTTGAACGTCTTTTGTGGTTGTGTGGCTACCATGTTCGCTGTTATGAATAGATTAGAACTTGCTGCAATATTCGTTGCAGTTGGTATTTTCTTTGATTTTTTTGACGGATTAGCTGCGCGTGTTTTAGATGTAAAAAGCGAATTAGGTCTACAGTTAGATTCTTTGGCAGATATGATTACTAGCGGATTAGTACCTGGTATTGTTATGTTTCAGTTATTGGCAATGTCTCAAACTAGCGGATGGGGAGATGGTTCTCACTTTTTTATGGAAGCCGGTAAATTTCAATACATACACTTAATACCCTTTTTAGGCTTTATTATTACCATGGCATCGGGTTATCGTTTGGCGAAATTCAATATTGATGAAAATCAAACATCTTCTTTTATTGGTTTGCCAACACCTGCTAATGCACTTTTAATACTTTCATTACCGCTTATCCTTTTATACCAGAACAATGATTTTTTAAATAGTATCATTCTTAATCAATGGTTCTTGATCATCTTAACATTGGTGAGTGCATATTTACTAAATGCTAATTTGCCGCTCTTTGCTCTAAAATTCAAGAATACAAGCTTCAAGGATAATGCTATGCGTTATATCTTTCTTATCATTAGTCTTGTGCTAATCGTTACCATGAAATTCATGGCTATTCCCTTAATTATTCTGTTTTACGTAGTAAGTTCTGTCATACAAGAGAGACTTTAAACGTAGATTTATTTAGGTAAAACGATTATGGAAAATGAAGAATATGAGTTTTGGTTAAGCGGACCTATTGAAGGTGTGCCAGATTTGCTGCAACCTGCAGCTCATGCATTGTTGCAATCTGAACGTGAACTGAAAAAATACACTGCAGATTTCCCTAAAGAATTATTATGGGCAAAAACGGCTGGTAGAGCTTCCGTGGGTTTTCATATGAATCATATTACGGGAGTTTTAGATAGAATGTTGACCTACGCAAAAGGGGAATCACTATCCGAAGCACAATTTCAATTTCTTAAACAAGAAGCTGTCTTTAATTTAACTACTGAAGTTGCTGACTTACAAAAGCAATTTTCTGCAAAAGTCGAGGAGGCTTTAGCATATTTCAAAACAATTTCAGATTCTTCACTAACCGAGAAAAGAGCTGTGGGTAGAAAGAAGTTGCCATCTACCGTAATCGGACTCCTTTTTCATGCTGCAGAGCATAGCCAAAGGCATATTGGGCAATTATTGGTGACTACCAGTGTATTACAATCAAAAATATCTTAGTCCGTCATTTAACCAGAATAACTTTATAGCATGAATACATCGGTAGTAATTATCGGCGCAGGATTAACGGGTTTGCTAACTGCATATCGTTTACAAGAACTAGGTTTTGATGTGAAGGTGTTAGAAGCACGAGAAAGAATTGGTGGTAGAATTAACACTATAGAATCTGGGAAGGTTAAAGTTGAAATGGGTGCTACTTGGTTTAATGAAGCTCATTACCATTTATTAGATGTTATTGAAGAATTCAAGGTTCCGTACTTCGAACAATTCATGACCGGTATCTCATATTTTCAAACGTTTTCAAATGTCCCGCCACAAGAAATTGCAGTACCAAACGACAGCCCTAGTTACCGATTTAAAAACGGAACAATAGACCTGCTAAATTCCATAGCTGCTAAACTGAAACCAAATACTATCTTTTTAAATGAAGTGGTTAACGAGGTAAATGTGCTTGATAACAATGCTGAGGTAATAAGCAATTCCCGCACATTATATGCAGATATTGTAATTACTACATTACCACCTGCAGCATTAATAGATCAAATAGAATTTTCTCCCGCGTTACCAAATGATATAATTTCCTTAGCAGAACAAACCCATACTTGGATGCAAGACTCCATAAAAGTTGCCTTAACGTATAAGAAGCCATTTTGGAGAGATCAAGGAAAGTCAGGTACTATATTTAGTAATGTTGGTCCGCTTACAGAATTCTATGATCAATCTAATGTGGAAAATGAGTCGTACGCACTTGTTGGTTTCGCTTCTGGTAGTTGTGCTCGTTTCACTAAAGAACAACGAATAGAAAAAATTGAAGCACAGTTGAAAATGGTTTTCGGAGAAGAGGCTTTGCAATACGAATCGTATCTAGAAACGCCTTGGTACAATGAAGAATTTACCAAATCGAATAGGCAAGAAGGTAACTTATTTCCGCATCAGAATGGGGGACATGCACTGTATCAGGCACCTTTATTTGAAAGTAAATTATTTATTTGTGGTGCAGAAACCTCAAAACATCACTCTGGTTACATGGAAGGCGCTATTTTTGCAGCTGAATCTGTTGTTGCAAAACTGAAAAGATTGCACCTAACGCAGTAATACATACATGTCAGTTACCTTATTATCATCCCCATTACAGGGTTTTACCGATTTTAGATTCCGCAATGCGTTCCATAAATATTTTGGAGGTATTGATACGTTCTACGCGCCATACATTCGTTTGAATGGTAAAATGGTGATTAAAAACTCGTATCAGAATGATTTACAGCCAGAAAATAATACTACGTTAGAGGTTATTCCGCAAGTAATGACGGGCGATGCTGATGAGTTTCTGTTCGTTGTAAAGTATATTCAAAGTTTAGGGTACAAAGAACTGAACTGGAATTTAGGTTGCCCGTACCCAATGGTAACGAAGCAAGGTATGGGTAGCGGACTCATTTGTAATCCTGAGAAAATAGATCATATTTTAAAACGTGCTCATGAAGAAACCGATGTGGTGGTTTCTATGAAAATGAGAATGGGGTACGAAAATGCAGAAGAAATTTTAGATGTATTTCCTATTCTAGACAAGTATCCATTAAAGAATATTGCCATTCACGCCCGTATTGGTAAACAATTGTATAAAGGTGGAGTAGACCTTGATGCTTTTCAGAAATGTGTTGATAGTACTAAGCATAAACTATACTACAACGGCGATATTACCACGGTAGCAAAGTTTCAAGAAATGCAAGAACGTTTTCCTTCTATTGACCATTTTATGATGGGAAGAGGATTAATTGCCGATCCATTTCTACCAAGTATGATTAAGAATAATACCACCGAATACCCAAAAGATCGTTGGAAGATTTTCTCAGAATTTCACGATACTATTTATCATCAATATGATGAGGCATTATCTGGACCGACACCTATTAAAATGAAAATGCGTGGCTTTTGGGAGTATTTTGCGTTAGCAACTTCTAATCCGCACAAAGCATTCAAGAAAATAAAGAAAGCTAATAATCCAAAGGCATATCAGCAAGCGGTACGTGAGATATTGAATAATGAATAAGCGAACAGTTATCTTTGCGGCATTGTTCTAAAATAACTTTGTGAAAGACCTTCTTTTAATAACACCACCTTTTACCCAATTAAACACTCCGTATCCGGCAACGGCATACATTAAAGGGTTTTTGAATACAAAAGATATTTCTTCTTTTCAGTCCGATTTAGGGATTGAGGTTATTTTATCGCTTTTCAATAAGAATACCTTTCAGCAGCTATTCGATATGGCTTTTTCTTCGGATGCTATAGTTTCTGAAAATTGCCAAAGAATTTATGCGCTGCGCAATGATTATTTGAAAACGCTAGATGCAGTTATTCTTTTTCTACAAGGAAAAAATGATACATTAGCGAGGCAATTATGTACCGATAATTTTTTGCCACAAGCTTTTCGTTTTGAACAGTTAGATGATTTAGAATGGGCTTTTGGTAATATGGGTATGCAAGATAAAGCCAAGCATTTGGCAACCTTATATCTTGAAGATTTATCAGATTTTATCGTAGAATGTATTGACCCTAATTTCGGATTCAGTAGATATGCTGAACGACTTGGTCGTAGTGCGAATTCCTTCGATGAGCTTTATAATCACTTAAATGATGCGCCAACGTTTATTGATGAATTGACACTGAAATTACTAGCTAAGCAATTAGAAACTGTACAACCTAAATTGGTGTGTTTTTCGGTTCCTTTTCCGGGTAATTTATACAGTGCTTTTCGTTGTGCTCAATTTATAAAAGCAAATTATCCTCATGTGAAAATTGCCATGGGTGGCGGATTCCCAAATACAGAACTACGTAGCCTTACCGATATTCGAGTGTTTGAGTTTTTTGATTTTATAACCCTAGATGATGGTGAGCTTCCGTTAGAACTGGTGCATCAATATGTGGTGAATGGGGAAGGGGAGTTAAAACGTGCTTTCATTTTAGAAGATAATAAAGTCATTTACAAGAATGATAGTCTTAGACAAGATTATAAACAAATAGATGTTGGCACACCAGATTATGCTGACCTACAATTAAGCAATTACATTTCGGTCATTGAAATTGCGAACCCAATGCATAGCCTTTGGAGTGATGGTCGATGGAATAAATTGACCATGGCACATGGTTGCTATTGGGGTAAATGTACTTTTTGCGATATCTCTTTAGATTATATAAAAATATACGAGCCTGTTGCTGCTAGTCTTTTGGCTGACCGTGTAGAAACATTAATGACCCAAACAGGAGAATCAGGATTTCACTTTGTTGATGAAGCAGCACCGCCATCATTAATGAAAGCTTTTGCATTAGAGATATTAAAAAGAAATTTGACCATCACTTGGTGGACGAATATTCGTTTCGAGAAAAACTTTACGCAAGACTTATGTTTTTTGCTGAAAGCATCGGGTTGTATTGCGGTTTCTGGAGGATTGGAAGTAGCATCAGATAGACTTCTGAAACTCATTGATAAAGGCGTAACGGTAGAGCAAGTAGCGCAAGTAACGCGAAATTTCACCGAAGCGAACATCATGGTACATTCGTATTTAATGTACGGCTACCCAACGCAAACCATTCAAGAAACGGTAGACAGTTTAGAGATGGTTCGCCAGTTGTTCGAATTAGGGATCATACAATCAGGTTTTTGGCATCAGTTTGCATTGACAGCTCATAGTCCGGTTGGTTTGCATCCCGAAGAATACGGAGTAATGCCAGATTTAAAATCCATCAGCTTTGCAAATAACGATATTGATTTTAAAGATAAAACGGGAGTTGATCATAGTAAGTTCAGCTTCGGATTAAAGAAATCGCTCTTCAATTTCATGCACGGTATCGGTTTTGATATGAGCTTGCAAGAATGGTTCGATTTTAAAATTCCGCCTTCAGCCATATCTGCAGATTACATTTATAATTGCCTACAACAAGAGCATCTATTAAGTACAAAATCAACCGCAAAAATTGCTTGGATTGGTCCGATGCCTATTACTGCCCAACGTGATAAGAAGAAAAAAGGAATGACATGGCAGCAATTGGAATTGGGTTTTCATACCAAGACTGATATGTATGAAATTACGGTAGATAAAGATAAAGGCGAATGGTTGCTATCTACTTTAGAACAATTGAAACCTGAGAATAAACCTGTAAGTTACGGTCAGTTAAAAAAGGACTACGAATCTCGGTTAGAAGATTTTGAGCTGTTTTGGTATTCTAAACAAGTAACGGGTTTGCGTGACCACGGACTATTGGTTCTTTAATTAAAATAGATAGTATGGTGCCTAAAATTATTGATTTACAAAGTAAAAATCTTGTAGGTCTTTCTCAAGAAATGAGTTTGATCGATAATAAAACTCCAGAACTTTGGAAAGGCTTTAGGCAGCGTAGTAAGGAAGTTTTAAATAGGTCATCTGATGATTTTATCTCTTTGCAAGAATATCCTTCAGACTATTTTCAAGTGTTTTCACCGGCTAAAAAGTTTGTAAAATGGGCTTGTGTTGAGGTTGAAGATTTTGATTCTGTTCCTGAAGGAATTAATAATCTTGTTTTAGAGGGCGGATTATTTGCCGTTTTTAATTACAAGGGGACTGCAAAAGATGCACAGGTATTTTTTCAATATATTTATGGGGAATGGATTCCTAATTCAGATTATAATTTAGATGACCGTGCTCATTTTGAAGTGCTGGGTGCAAAATATAAAAACAATGATCCTAACTCAGAAGAAGAAGTTTGGATTCCGATAAAAGCGAAATGAAAAACCCCGAAAAAGCGCCTTGGTATTATTTGTTGTTATTAATTTTAGCAGGGGAAAGTGTTTTTATTTTGCCTTTTGTATTGCAACGTGTTTTTAGACCTACAGTATTAAAAGTATTTGAACTGGATAATGTTTCTCTCGGACTCTGTTTCTCTGTTTATGGTTTCGTTGCCTTGGTGTCGTATTTATTAGGCGGACCGTTAGCAGATAAATATCAACCTAGAAAATTAATCGCCATAGCGCTGTGGATGACTGCTTTAGGCGGACTAGTTTTTGCCACATTCCCAGATTATTTGACCTTACAGATTTTATACGGCTTCTGGGGTTTTACTACTATTTTCTTGTTCTGGTCACCTATGATAAAAGCTACGCGTGTATGGGGCGGTAGTGGTTCTCAAGGTAAAGCTTTTGGTTTTTTAGATGGCGGTAGAGGTTTGGTTGGTGCACTTTTTGGCACTCTAGGCGTTCTTGTCTTTTCTCATTTTATGTCGGCAGATTTAGAAGTTGCCACTTTAGAGGAAAGTAGATTTGCATTTCGGTATGTGATATTGACATCTTCAGCTATAGTTTCGATTGTAGGTGTTCTGGTTTGGTTTTTTATGCGATTGCCTGCAAGTCTTGAAAACGATATTGTCGTTGAAAGAATCACCGTTTCTCAAATTAAAGAAGTACTTCGCTTACCTTCGGTTTTACTTTTAATGATCATAATTCTTTGTGCCTATGTAGGATATAAAATCACCGATATTTTTTCGCTTTATGCGCAAGATGTTATGCTGTACAATGAGGTGGAATCTGCAGAGGTGGGTACGTTTTTATTATTCGCAAGACCAATAGTAGGTGTTTTTATTGGAGTTATAGCAGACCGTTCTAGACCTAGCTTATTTTTATTATTAGGTTTTGTGGTCGCGCTAATTGGGTCTTTAATATTTGCATCTGGCATGGTTGCCGATGTTTCTTATTTCATGTTCTTATTCTCCATTATGATTGTGGCACTAGGGGTATATGCAATTCGTTCTTTATATTTCGCGGTAATGCAGAGTGGTAAAATTCCGCTAGTATTGACAGGTACTGCGGTGGGGTTAATTTCGTTGATAGGGTATACTCCCGATATTTTTGCTGGTCCGGCAATGGGCTATTTGTTAGATGCGTCACCAGGATTAAAAGGGCATCAACATGTATTTTGGATGCTAGCTGTATTTTCATTTATCGGGGGAATAGCGGCGTTTAGATATTTTCAACTTTATGGCAAACCATTCAATGAAGAATCCAAAAAATCTTAATTTATTATTATCGGGAGTTATAGTCATCATCGCCGGTATCGTCTATGGTGGTCACCCAACGTACATTATGCCCGAACTTTTGGGTTTTGAAGTGGTTGATTTAGAGCTAAAGAATATGTTACGTGCGGTAATGGGAATTTATATCGGCGTAGGGCTGTTTTGGGTATTGGGGTCGCTTAAAGCTAAGCTTTGGTATGGTGCAACTTTATGTAATGTGCTCTATATGGGCGGAATTTCTTTTGGTAGAATAGTAAGTACACTTTTTGACGGAGTTTCACCATTATTCACTCCCGCATTAATTCTAGAACTATTGTTCTTCGGTTGGGGATTGTATAATCTTAAAAAATATAAAGAGTAGACTTTTAAGACTGTTTCCTAGAAATCTAACTTCTTCTTACGAAGTTCAAAGTTTTGGCCTAAGTATACTTTACGTACCATTTCATCTGCAGCCAATTCTTCTGGCTCACCAGACTTTAAAATACCACCTTCAAACATGAGGTAAGAACGCTCTGTAATAGCGAGTGTTTCTTGTACGTTGTGATCGGTAATAAGTATACCAATGTTTTTGTCTTTTAACTGCGCTACAATACGCTGTATGTCTTCTACAGCTACGGGGTCAACCCCTGCAAAAGGTTCATCAAGTAGAATAAATTTTGGATCGGTAGCTAAAGCTCTAGCGATTTCCGTTCTTCTTCGTTCACCACCAGATAATAAATCACCACGACTTTTACGAATATGACCTAAACCGAACTCCTCGATAAGCGACTCCATTTTCATGTGTTGCTCTTTCTTGCTCAGTTTTGTCAGTTGAAGTACGCTTAAAATATTCTTTTCAATACTTAGCTTTCTAAAAACAGATGCTTCTTGTGCCAAGTATCCAATACCGTTCTGTGCTCTTTTGTACATGGGGAATTTTGTAATCTCCATGTCATCTAAATAGATGCTGCCACCATTAGGTTTTATAAGTCCAACAATCATGTAAAAGGAAGTTGTTTTACCGGCACCATTTGGTCCAAGTAATCCTACAATTTCACCTTGGTTTACCTCAAGAGAAATTCCTTTAACCACCCTACGACCTCTGTAGGACTTCATTATATTGTCGGCACGTAACTTCATGTTTTCAAATCTATTGGTTATTGGTCTGTTAGAAAAGTAATTAGGGATTATTTAACCTTGTTGGTTTTCTAATTCTTCCCAATACTCGTAAGCTTTTCGTAAATGTGGTATAACAATAGTACCGCCAACCAATGTAGCAATACTTAGCGTTTCCATAATCTCTTCTTTAGAAACCCCTTCATTATAAGAACTCTCTAAATGATATTTTACACAATCGTCGCAACGAAGTACGGTTGAGGCTACAAGACCTAATAACTCTTTAGTTTTAACGTCTAAAGAACCTGCAGCAAAAGCGTTGGTGTCTAAGTTAAATATGCGTTTTACAACTTTATTATTATCAGCCAACAACTTCTCGTTCATCTTAGAACGGTAGGCATTAAATTCTTCAATTTGGTTTGACATTTCTATTTTTCTTTTTTTCTTTTTCAGCTTTTTTTCTTTCTTTTCTCAATACCATTCCAGAAATATAAATACTTATTTGATATAAAAATATTACTGGTATAGCAACTATAATTTGACTTGTAACGTCTGGTGGTGTTATCACCGCAGAAAGTATTAGAACAACTACCAAGGCAATTTTTCTGTACTTCTTCATCAATTCAGGTGTAACCAAACCTACTTTGGTCAAAAAGAAAATGATGATCGGTAATTCGAATAAAATACCACAAGCAAGCACAGATATTTTTAATGTACCTATATAAGAATCTAAATCGAACTCGTTTAATACAGAATCACTTACTACGTAAGATCCTAAGAAGTTAATAGAAAGTGGCGCTACGATGTAGTATCCGAATAAAACACCGATAAAAAATAAGATAGAGGCAATTAGTATAAATCCTCTTGAATTCTTGCGTTCGTTCGCATGAAGACCGGGACTAATAAACTTCCACATTTCATATAAAATATAGGGAAAGCCAAGTATAACACCTGCCCAAATAGAGGTCCAGATGTGGGCTGAAAACTGTCCGCCCATTTCCCTACTCTGTATTGAGAATGGAAATTCATCACCACAAAAAGAGGAATCAATTACTGTAAAAGATTGTACTTTATTTAACCACGTAGCGATATCACAAAAAAAGCGATACGTCGGAAAATCCATATTTTTAGGTCCGAAAATAATAGTGTCGAATATGAAACCTTTCATCAAAAATGCAACACTTCCAATGATAACAACAGCTAATACGGATCTAATTAAGTGCCATCTTAATTCTTCTAGATGATCAAGAAATGACATCTCGTTTGGTGGCGTGGTAGTTTTGGAACTCATTATAAAATACCTTCGTTTATTAAATTATGTAAATGAATAACGCCAACATAAATATCCTTATCCATGGCCAACAATTGTGATATTCCCTTTTTTTGCATGTGCTCTAAAGCTTTAATAGCCAAAGTGTTTGCTGGTATGGTTTTAGGGTTTTTAGTCATGATGTCTTCGGCAGTTAAGCCTTTAATATTATCATGTTTGTTTAGCATGCGTCTAATATCGCCATCGGTTACGATACCGACAACTTTTTCGCCATCAAGTACAGCAGTTACCCCTAACATTTTTTTAGAGATTTCTACAATTACTTTTTTAACCTCCTCATCTTTTTGAACTTGAGGTACTTGGTTTTTACTTACTAAGTCTGCAACTCTTAAATATAATCTCTTGCCTAAAGATCCACCTGGGTGGTATTTTGCAAAATCTGAACTGCTAAATCCTTTGATTTCTAAAAGCACAATTGCAAGGGCATCACCCATAACTAATTGTGCAGTAGTACTCGTTGTAGGTGCTAGTCCGTTAGGGCAAGCTTCCTTATCAACATGTGTATTTAAAATATAATCTGCTTGTTTTGCCAAAAAAGAATCGGTGTTACCGGTCATGGCAATTAACTTGTTCGTACCTCTTTTTATTAGTGGAACCAACATTTTAATTTCGGGTGTATTTCCACTGTTAGAAATGCAGATTACAACATCATTATCTTGTACCGTTCCTAGGTCTCCATGTATAGCATCGCCAGCATGCATGAAAATTGCGGGAGTACCCGTAGAATTCATGGTAGCTACAATTTTTGTGGCAATGATAGCGCTCTTTCCGATACCAGAAATGATAACGCGCCCTTTTGCTTCAATAATGCAGTTTACGATACTAGCAAAATCATCGGTTAAAAGAGAGGAAAGTTGTGCTATAGCATCACGCTCAGTTTCAATGGTTTTTTTCGCTAAGCTAATAATGGTGTCCGTTGCAATCAATCTATTATTCAATTTATGGATTGTATTCCTAAAAGAATGTATTATCTTTAAGATGACAAAATTAAACAAACTTAATTTTAAATGCCGATTATCGCATAATAATTTAGAAACGCCTAGCTAGGCAAATTGTAATTTTGTTCACTTATAAATTTAAAAGTAAGTAGTGTCCCCTTAAATGTAAAATGTGACTGACAGTAAAGAATTTGACAATATCGATTTACATTCCTCATTAAAAAAATATTTTGGTTTTTCTCAGTTTAAAGGACTTCAAGAGGAAGTAATTAAAAATGTTTTAAGGCAGAATAATACGTTTGTAATCATGCCAACAGGCGGTGGTAAATCAATGTGTTATCAATTGCCGGCCCTTATGCAAGAGGGTACGGCGATTATAGTTTCGCCTTTGATCGCTTTAATGAAGAATCAGGTAGATGCCATACGTGGTATATCTTCTGAAGTAGGAATTGCCCATGTGCTAAACTCCTCATTAAATAAAGGAGAGATAAAACAGGTAAAACAAGATATAACTGATGGTGTTACTAAATTGTTATACGTAGCACCAGAATCGCTGACTAAAGAAGAGAATGTAGAATTCTTGCGTTCAGTTACGGTTTCTTTTGTTGCTGTAGATGAGGCACATTGTATTTCTGAATGGGGTCATGATTTTAGACCTGAATACAGAAATCTTAAATCTATAGTAGAGCGATTAGGAGATAATATTCCGATTATTGGTCTTACAGCTACCGCTACACCTAAGGTACAAGAAGATATTATTAAGAATCTAGGTATTGGTGGTGCGAAGTTATTTAAAGCTTCGTTCAACAGACCCAACCTATTTTACGAAGTACGTACCAAGACAGAAAATATTGAAGCTGATATTATTCGTTTTGTAAAACAAAATTCGGGTAAATCAGGTATTATATATTGCCTTAGCCGTAAAAAGGTTGAGGAATTAGCACAAGTTTTGCAGGTAAACGGCGTAAGTGCCGTGCCATATCATGCAGGTTTTGATGCGAAAACAAGATCAAAATATCAAGATATGTTCTTGATGGAAGACGTAGATGTTGTAGTTGCTACCATTGCCTTTGGTATGGGTATCGATAAGCCAGATGTACGTTTTGTAATTCACCATGATATTCCGAAAAGTATAGAGAGTTACTATCAAGAAACGGGTAGAGCCGGTCGTGATGGTGGCGAAGGGCATTGTTTGGCATATTACTCTTATAAAGATATTGAAAAGTTAGAAAAATTTATGTCCGGTAAACCAGTTGCTGAACAAGAAATTGGGAATGCACTGTTACAAGAGGTAGTTGCTTATGCGGAAACTTCGATGTCTAGACGTAAATTCATGCTTCACTATTTTGGTGAAGAATTTGATGATATTAATGGTGATGGTGCCGAAATGGATGATAATACCAGAAACCCTAAAGAGAAAGAAGAAGCTAAAGATAATGTCGAAAAGCTGCTTAAGGTTGTAACGGGTACAAGTGAGAAATTTAAATCTAAGGAGATTGTAAATACATTGCGTGGTAAAATGAATGCCATTATTTCTTCGCACAAAACCAATGAAAAAGAATTTTTCGGAATTGGTTCTGATAAAGACAAAAGTTATTGGATGGCATTGATTCGCCAAACCTTGGTTGCTGGGTTTCTTAGAAAAGAGATAGAGCAATATGGTGTATTACACGTAACTGATAATGGTAAGGAGTTTTTAAGTAAGCCATCATCTTTTATGATGACCAAAGATCATGTGTATAATGCAGAGAATGATAATGCAATTGTAGGTGCTGCCAAATCTGGTGGTATTGCCGATGAGAAATTATTGAAGCAATTAAAAGATTTACGAAAAGCGCAGGCTAAGAAATTAGGTGTACCGCCGTTTGTAGTTTTTCAAGATCCTTCTTTAGAAGATATGGCATTGAAATACCCTATATCGCATGAAGAGTTATTAAATGTACATGGTGTAGGTGAGGGTAAGGCAAAGAAATACGGTAAACCTTTTCTAGCTTATATTAATGCATATGTAGAGGAAAATGAAATCATAAGACCAGATGATCTTGTGGTAAAAAGCACAGGAGCTAATTCTGCTTTGAAATTATATGTAATACAAAATGTAGATAGAAAATTACCTCTGTCTGATATTGCTTCTTCTAAAGGATTAGAAATTCCGGATTTGATTAAAGAGATGGAGCAGATTGTATACAGTGGTACGAGGTTGAATCTTAATTATTGGATTGATGATATTTTAGATGAAGATCAGCAAGAAGAAATTCATGAGTACTTTTTAGAGTCTGATACAGATGATTTAGAGGAAGCGATGTCTGAGTTTGATGGTGAATATGAAGAAGAAGAATTGAGATTATACCGCTTAAAATTTATAAGTGAAGTAGCGAACTAAACGCATACTCTTAAGTTTATTGATATTATAATTTTTAGAAGTCTAGTATATATAGAAAATTGTATTCTATGTATACTAGACTTTTTTTATGCTTCAAGTTTTAGATTAATTGACGGTTATTGAATTATTATTGTTCTTAATAGGCTGAATTACAGTTAATTAATTTTTGTTTAACTCTTTTACTAAAATTTTAAACAAAATTTAAGATAATCTATTTTAGTTCCGTCTTACATTTACAGAAATCTAAAAAAAAGAACTATGAAAATTTTAAAAATTACAATGTTAAGTGCGCTAATGTTATTCGTAACAACTATTTCTGCTCAGTCAGAAACTATTGTAGATGTAGCAGTTGGAAATGAAAATTTTACAACTTTAGTAGCAGCGGTTACAGCGGCTGATTTGGTAGAAACGTTAAGTAGTGAAGGTCCGTTTACAGTATTTGCTCCAGTTAATAGTGCATTTGAGGCTTTACCTGATGGTACAGTTGAATCTTTGTTAGAGCCAAGCAGTAAAGATGCTTTGAGCGGGTTGTTAACGTATCATGTAGTATCTGGTAAGTATATGGCTGCAGATGTTATCAAAGCAATTACAGATAACAACGGTTCTTTCGATGTTAAAACTGTACAAGGTGGTACAATTGTTTTATCATTGAATGGTGATAAAGTAATGTTGAAAGACGAAAAAGGAAACATGGCAACTGTAGTAATGGCAGATGTTGCTGCTAGCAACGGAGTTATACATGCTATTGATGGTGTAGTAATGCCTAAATAAGTACAACACCCTTTTGGTAATAAAAATCCCTTTGTAATTCTAATATTAGAATAGCAAAGGGATTTTTTCTAAACACTACTTAAAGCTTTAAAAATTTTCTAACGTGCAGCTGTACCGCCAATAATAGATTTATCTTTTCGTAATTGTCTTTGTATTTTTTTGATGGCAGATTCTATAGATTTTTCTGGTTCTATAATATTATACGCTCCCCAGAAATCTGGGTCTGCAAAACCGATAGCTTCATCACTTAATATAATAGAAGACTTCATTCTATCTTTATATTTTGGGAATGCGTTGTCAGTATTCTTTTCCCAATCGGTAATAGCCATTTCACAGTTCATGCTGTAAACTGAATTGAACAAACGCTTATCCCAATTGATCTTGAATTCTAACAATACATTGCTATACCCATAATACCATTTGCCATCTTTTTCTCTATAATCTACGCGATACGATACTTCTGTTGGCCACACTTCTGCATTCTTTGGCTTTCTTCTCACAAACATTTGAGACGCCAATCTTTTATCTGTAATATTAAGAGAGTAAATAGCACTGGTTAAAATCTTGTTTTCAGCATCTATATATAATTTACCATTATATAGAGGATCGATTATTTCAGGCTTTTGCTTAAAATCTATTACATATATCAATTGGTCATTTACCCGTGTAGAAGTATCAAAAGAGAAATCATAATAAGCTAATGTCTCGGGAGTGAAAATGTAATTTGGATATTTCACCATATCTACAAACAGAGTATTGAACGGACCACCTTGTAGTTTTAATGCTACAGTATCTAATTTGGTGTAGTCAGTACTTTTTCTTGCCTTGTAAAGCTCAAGAGCATCAGTCTTTTTAGATGAATAGGGAGTTTTGTAAATATTTACTACTGCTTCAGACAAGCTTACATTAGTTCTTCTTTTTTTAATTGTCTCCCTGTAAAATGCCGTCATCACAGTACTTTCATTTAGGTAATTGTCACCTTTTCTATCTAAGGTTTCTTTTACCAGTGCTTCTGCATCATTTGGGGCGTCAATGCTAGCTTCTGATAATGCCATGACAAATTCATTCATGAAGATTTTGTTCTTCTTCAACTCTAATTCGGCAATGGCGATTTGCTTTGTTTTATATCCTAAAAATGAAATTGTCAGTTTGTTTTCTGTATACTCATTGGGGACTTTTAAAGAAAATTGTCCTTCTGAGTTGGTGATGGTGGTTACATTGGTGTTGTTTATCGTAAGTGTTGCAAAAATTAATGGTTTCTTGCTGTCAGCGTCTAAAACTTCACCTGCATATTCGGTGTAATTAGTAGTTTGTGCCACGATGGTGTCGACTCCGATTCCTACGAAAAGAAGAAATACTAATATATACTTGACGGAATAATGTCTTGTTGAAAAAATGTTCTCTTGTGACATGATGTTAGCTTTTCTTTTTAATGTAGTGATTTATAAAGAATTACAGCGATAATTTCTGTTAAATCGTTACAGCTGTGAATGAAGGAATTTTGATGGATTATTTATTACTATCAAATGTTTTTGATGATGTACTCACCAATCTATTTATTTCTTTCAATTCTTCTTCAGTTAAATCTCTCCATTTACCAACGGGTATATCTAACTTAACATTCATGATTCTAATACGTTTCAATTTCTTAACCCTATAATCTAAATATTCGCACATTCTACGAATTTGTCGGTTAAGACCTTGAGTAAGAATAATACGGAATTGATAGGTGCTCACTTCAAAAACTTCACATTCTCTAGTTACTTGGTCTAGCACAGGTATTCCTCTTCGCATCCTATTCAAAAAATCTATGGTTATAGGTTTATCTACCGTTACCAGATATTCTTTTTCATGGTTGTTACGAGCGCGAAGTATCTTGTTGACAATATCACCATCATCGGTTAAGAAAATGAGTCCTTCGCTTGGCTTATCTAATCTGCCTATCGGGAATATACGCTTCGGGTAATTAATGTAATCTATAATGTTATCTTTTTCAACCCCAGTATCTGTGGTACAAACGATGCCTACGGGTTTGTTGAATGCCAAATAGGTAGATTTTCCTTTTGATTCTTTTATTAATTCACCATCAACCTTAACCACATCGCCAGCTGAAATTTTAGTACCCATTTCCGGTACTTCTCCATTAATAGTTACTCTGCCTTGGTCAATTAATTTATCCGCAGCCCTACGTGAGCAATAACCTGCTTCGCTGAGGTATTTGTTTATTCTGGTTTTATTGGCATTGTCTTGCATAGTCTGCTTGCTGTTTCTAATGTTGTTTTCGATTCACTTCTTGTTGGTATATCTCGCGACCTAATTGCGCTAAAAACGGAATTCCGATTTCGTCATACTCATAAGCGTCGTCATTAAAGATACCATCTTTGTTTACTAAAATTGTTGCAGTTAAAAGAAAGTCTATATTCTTTTCTGTGTCCTTTATATATGCGCAGTCCGTTAGCGTACCGTAAGCAAATCCTACTTTATTATAAATTTCAATATGCTCGGGTATATCTTTCTTAGTATCGCCATACATGAAAAATTTACAATAGCCATCATAATATGTTGTTGGATCATAACCAACCTTTTGAGGTACGGTATGCATTGCTTTTAGTAGAAGAGCTCGTTGTTCAGAATTAATATCAAAACGTTCTGATGCATCGAAATTCTCTGGGAATACTACTCGCTTTAATAGGTTATGTTGTGATTGAATAGGATAGTAGTTTTTTTGACTAAAATCGAATGGTTCTTCAATTAGCTCATCGTCTTCATAATAACCTATTCCTTTTTCAATGTCTAATAGTTCTAGCTTCTCAGGGGTTTTATTTAGTATAGACTTCGTGATGCCCGTTGTTGAGTCGTTTAAATAAATAATTAGGGGTTTGGTTCTTAAATCATCTGAATGATATCCCAATCTATGGCTAAGTCTAACAGGTGTTATTCCTTTGTTATTTAAACTCTTATTGATGGCTTCGAACCCTAAGAACTCGACCAATCTATTATTTGCTAAATTATCGCTTACCGCAAAAATTTCAGAGATGTCATTTGCTACAGTACTTTCAATAGTATCACCTTCTATGTAATATTTGGTGTTTATTGTTAAGCTGTCTATTTGGTTGAGCTTTTCTAAAGCTAACACTGCAGTTGGGAATTTAACTGTGCTCGCAGGATAAAAATACATGCTATCGTTTACCTGAAAATCATAGTCGGTAAAAATGACGCTATCATTTCTTCTGTCAATTTGTGTGTATCTAATTTGAACTTGATAGTCTTCAATGCTGTCCATAACTCTTTTAATTCTAGAGTCATCAGAAGAAAGGGCTACTTCAAGAAAATTTAAATTCTGCTTTTCTTGAGCGCAAGAAGATAAAAGAACACAACATATGAAAAGAAGAAACTGCTTCATGTTATTATGTTAGTTTTATGGGGTGTAGACTTCGCCACGGTGAGGTTTTAATAAATCTCTGACTGCAATCATCTCTTTTTCTTCTACAACCATAAATGCAATGCTATACATATCATTTAGTTCTTTAAAACCTGTAATATTCAAAGCGGTTTTCTCAGAAGCGATGAATTCATTTAGGTGTTTAACATGATGTTCTGCCGTTTTTAATGCTGCAGGACCTCTAAAATCCCATATTAGTTTTATCTGTCGGTTCAAGAATATGTAGTATTAGATTATAAAAATAAGTAGGCAAATTTACCTAAAAAATGGCAGTTTATAACCAGTTTCTAATGACATTACTATTTTGTGAATCGCTATTTTTAATTGATTATTAGCTATTTGTTATATCTTGTAATCCCTAAAAACGTGTTAAGTAAATCATTAAGTATTTGCACACGATTTGGTTATTACTATTTTTGCTCGATGTTTTTTAAGAAATCAATGTTTTTACTACGCAAATTTTATCCTATTGTAACGATAGGGCTAATTTCTATTGTCTTCGTTTCATGCGACGGTCTTTTTAAGAAAGATGAAGAGAAGAAGGTCATTGCTAGAGTGGGGGAGTCTTTTTTGTATCAAGATGACCTAGCTCCGTTATTAACTGAAAATATGACCAAAGGCGATAGTGCTTCTTTTGCTATCAACTATATAAATAATTGGGCTTCTAAGCAATTGTTGTTATCTAAGGCTAAGATTAATTTATCTGAAGAAAAACTAGCGGAATATAATGCGCTGGTAGATGATTATAGAACTGAATTGTACACGAGTGTCTATAAAGAGGCTTTGGTAGCACAGGCTACAGATTCGGTTATTACTGATGAACAGTTAAATACGTTCTACGAAAATGCCAAAGAGAATTTTAAACTGAAAGAAAGAATTGCAAGAATACGTTTTGTGGCTCTGCCAAAAGGTTTTTTAGATCAAGATGAGGTCGGTAAGCGATTAAAAAGATTTAAAAAAGATGACATTCGATATTTAGATTCTATTGGCGTTCAGTTTACTAAATTGAATTTTAATGATTCTATTTGGGTACGTTACAATAGAATATTCGAAGAAATACCTCCGATAACGGCAGACAATGCCAGTAAGTACTTAAAAAATTCACAATTTTTTGAATTGGAGGATTCAATCGGGGTATATTTGGGAAAAATAGAGGAAACTAAAGATGTTAACGACATTGCACCTTTGTCCTTTATTAAGCCTACAATTGAACAAGTATTATTAAGTCGTAGAAAAATGGACTACCTACGCAAATTAGAAACTGAATTACTAGATGAAGCAATCAAGGATAATGAATTTGAAGTTTTCGAAAACAAAAAATAGTATTTACATAGGCGCAGTTTTACTGTTCTCAGGTATTGCAACAGCGCAAGACTCTATACCAAGTGTTTCAGTCGATGAGGCTGAGCCAATGGAAGCTATCGCAGAAGCGGCACCTGTAAAGAAAGACTCTTCAATTAATTTTAATAGAATTAAACTAGATGGTATTGCCGCAGTTGTTGGTGATTATGTAATCTTAGATTCTGATATTGAAAAAACACTTATTGATCTTAAAAGTCAAGGTGCATCTACAGATGATATTACCCATTGCGGACTTTTAGGTAAGTTGATGGAAGATCGTTTGTACGCTAACCAGGCTGTTCAAGATAGTATTTTGGTTTCAGATGATGAAGTAAACGCTACTGGTGATCGTCAATTACAGTCTTTAGTACAACAAATTGGTTCTATGGACAAGGTGTTGAAGTACTACAAGAAAACTGACGAAACTAGTTTTAGAGAAGAACTTTATAAGATTAACAAGTTACGTATGCTGTCTGAGCGTATGCAGCAAGATATTATTAAAGAGATTGAAATTACACCTGAAGAGGTTCGTCAGTTCTTTAACAAGATTCCTGAAGATGAGCGTCCGGTATTTGGTGCTGAGTTAGAAATTGCACAAATTACTAAAGAGCCAGAACCATCTGAAGAAGAAAAGCAAAGGGTTATAGATAAGTTGAATCAGATTAAAGCAGATGTTGATGATAACGATTCTAGCTTTAGTGTAAAAGCTATTTTGTATTCTCAAGATCCTGGTTCAAAGTCAAAAGGTGGTTTCTACAGTATTACGAAAGACACCGGTTTTGATAAGAAATTTAAAGATGTCGCTTTTAGTTTAAGAGAAGGTGAAGTTTCTGAGCCGTTTGAAAGTGCTTTTGGTTACCATATCATTTACATTGAAAAGATTAGAGGGCAAGAGCTAGATTTAAGACACATTTTGGTTATACCAGAAATATCTCAAAATGTATTGGATGAAGCGAAAGCGGAGTTAGATAGTATTCGTAAGAAAATTATTAATGAAGAATTTACGTTTGCAGAGGCTGCTTTAAATTTCTCTGATGAAAAGGAAACGAAGTTTGATGGTGGTTTACTACGTAATCCGGTAAACTTTGATTCTAAATTTGAATTGACTAAAATGGATCCTACGTTATACAACCAAGTACAGAACTTGAAGGATAATGAAATAACATATCCTGTATTAGAAGAAGATCCAAGAGGTGGTGCACCGAAATATAAAATTTTGAAGATTACCAACAGGTACGATGAGCATGTTGCCGATTTCTCTAAAGATTATACGAAGATTCAAGAATTAGCGCTTACTGAAAAGAAATACAACGCCATTAAAAAATGGATGGATAAGCATATTGAAGATACCTATATTAGTGTAAACGATGAGAACAAAGATTGTGAGTTCGCTAATAAGTGGGTAAAAGAATAAATATATGTCAGACGTTGCAGCAATAGAACGCCTAGTAGTAAAACATGCTGAGCTTAAAAAGGAAATAGCCAAGATCATTGTAGGTCAAGATGAGGTTATTGAACAGATACTGCTTTCTATTTACACAGGTGGTCACTCATTGTTGATTGGCGTGCCAGGCTTGGCAAAAACTTTAATGGTAAATACCATTGCCCAAGCAATTGGTCTTGACTTTAAAAGAATACAATTTACACCAGATTTAATGCCAAGTGATATTCTTGGTAGCGAAGTATTAGACCAGAACAGAAACTTTAAGTTTATAAAAGGTCCGATATTTTCAAATATTGTTTTGGCAGATGAGATCAATAGAACTCCGCCAAAAACTCAAGCAGCACTTTTAGAAGCGATGCAAGAGCGCGCTGTAACCATTGCTGGTCATCAGCATAAATTAGATTTACCATACTTTGTATTGGCGACACAAAATCCAATTGAGCAGGAGGGAACCTACCCTTTGCCTGAAGCTCAGTTAGACCGTTTTATGTTCGCTATAGAATTAAAATACCCATCTATAGCCGAAGAAATTCAAGTGGTTAAAAATACTACTGCCGATAGAAAGCAAGTGGTGAACCCGCTATTCAATTCAGAAGATATTATTGCTATTCAAGACTTGGTACGTAGAATACCAGTTGCAGATAATGTTGTAGAGTATGCGGTAAAATTGGTAAATAGTACAAGACCTAACTTAGACTCAGCTTCAAATTACGTAAAACAGTATTTAGATTGGGGAGCAGGACCAAGAGCATCTCAGAACCTTATTTTGGGTGCAAAGGCAAATGCCGCTATTCATGGTAAGTTCTCTCCAGATATAGAAGATGTACATGCCGTTGTTAAAGGTATACTGCGTCATCGTATCATTAAAAACTACAAAGCAGAGGCTGAAGGTATAAGTGAAGAGGATATTATAAATAATCTACTTTAATAAATAGTCGACTTTCTGCATTTTTGTAAAGAATTAAACAAAATGATTATTAGTATTGTTTAATATCTATCAACTTTCTACTTCATTTGAGAAAAAGCGTTTAATCATACTTATTTAATTTTAAATGCGTTCTATATTACGTAATTTTACGGAATTGCGTTAACTTAAAATTAAAGAACAAATGACAATTAATATTGATGTTATTAGAAGATTACACTCAATTCTTATCCGATAAGCAATTAATTTATAATCAATATTATCTGTCAAATTGTAGTTGTTGTGATGCTATTTTCATTTAGAAGTCTTCAGAATTAAATATGGAAATCAACTCAGCAATTTCTCAACAAAATTAATATTCAAATCACTTTTTAATGAGCATTTATAAAGATTACTTAAAGGAGATTGACGAACGTAAAGTTCAAGGTCTTCACCCAAAGCCGATTGATGGAGCTGAATTACTTAGCAAAATTATTGAGCAAATTAAAGATGTCGATAATGAGTATAGAGAAGATTCTCTTAACTTTTTTATCTATAACGTTTTACCTGGTACCACTAGTGCTGCCGGTGTTAAGGCTAAGTTTTTAAAAGAAATTATTTTAGGGGAAGAGTTAGTTAAAGAAATTACTTCAACTTTCGCATTCGAACAATTGTCTCACATGAAGGGTGGACCTTCGGTAGAAGTGTTGTTAGATTTGGCGTTAGGAAATGATACGACTATAGCTACTGAGGCTTTAAAAGTATTGAAAACGCAAGTTTTCTTGTACGAAGCAGATACAGAGCAATTAGAAAAAGCATATAAAGCAGGAAATGCCATCGCTAAAGAATTGATAGAGAGTTATGCTCAAGCAGAATTCTTTACAAAATTGCCAGAGATTGATGAAGAAATAGAAATCGTAACTTTTGTTGCAGGTATCGGTGATATCTCTACAGATTTATTATCTCCAGGCGCAGATGCACATTCAAGATCAGATCGTGAATTACATGGTCAATGTATGTTTGAGCATAATAAGGATCAGCAAAACGAATTATTGGCATTAAAAAAGAAACATCCTAATAAAAGAGTGATGTTAATTGCCGATAAAGGAACTATGGGAGTAGGGTCTTCAAGAATGTCTGGTGTAAATAACGTTGCGTTATGGACAGGGATTCCTTTTAGTAAATATGTACCATTTATTAATTATGCTCCAGTAATTGCAGGCACTAACGGTATTGCTCCAATTTTCTTAACAACTGTTGGTGTAACAGGTGGTATTGGAATTGATTTGAAAAACTGGGTAAAGCAACAAGATGCAGACGGAAATACTATTGTAGATGAAGAAGGAGATGCCATCTTAAAAGAAGAATATTCTGTAGCTACAGGAACAGTGTTTACTATAAACACTAAAACAAAAGAATTATTCAAAGACGGTAAAGCGGTAAAAGATATCTCAACGGCTTTAACTCCACCAAAAAAGGAGTTTATTAAAGCAGGAGGGTCTTATGCCGTAGTTTTCGGTAAAAAATTACAAACTTTTGCTTGTAAAATTTTAGGAATAGATGTTCCTCAAGTGTATGCAGAAGCAAAAGAAGTTTCTATTGACGGACAAGGTTTAACCGCTGTCGAAAAAATATTTAACAGAAATGCGGTAGGTTCTACTCCGGGTAAAACATTACATGCAGGTTCAAACGTAAGAGTTGAAGTAAACATTGTAGGTTCTCAAGATACTACAGGTTTAATGACCTCTCAAGAATTAGAGATGATGGCTGCTACAGTTATTTCTCCTATTGTTGATTGTGGTTACCAATCAGGGTGTCATACAGCTTCCGTTTGGGATGATAAGTCAAAGGCTAATATTCCAAGATTAATGAGGTTTATGAATGACTTCGGATTAGTTACGGCGCGTGACCCTAAAGGTAAGTACCATGCAATGACCGATGTTATTCATAAAGTATTGAATGACCTTGCGGTTGATGATTGGGATGTAATCATAGGTGGAGATTCACACACACGTATGGCTAAAGGTGTTGCCTTTGGTGCAGATTCAGGAACAGTTGCTTTAGCATTAGCTACAGGTGAGGCTACAATGCCTATTCCAGAATCGGTAAAAGTTACCTTTAAAGGTGAAATGAAATCTTATATGGATTTCCGTGATGTGGTTCACGCAACACAGCAACAAATGCTAAACCAATTTGACGGAGAGAATGTTTTTCAAGGGAAAATAATTGAAGTTCATATTGGTACCTTAACTTCAGATCAAGCGTTTACGTTTACAGATTGGACTGCTGAAATGAAAGCAAAAGCATCTATTTGTATTTCGGAAGATGATACGTTGATTGAATCATTAGAAATCTCAAGAGATCGTATTCAAATTATGATTGATAAAGGGATGGATAATCCTAAACAAGATCTTAAAGGATTAGTTGATAAAGCAAATAACCGTATCACAGAAATTAAAACGGGAATTAAATCGGCATTAAGACCAGACGCAGACGCTAAATATTCTGCAGAAGTAGTTATCGATTTGGATATGATTGTTGAGCCAATGATTGCTGATCCAGATGTAAATAACGAAGATGTATCTAAACGTTATACACACGATAACATTAGACCTTTATCTTATTATGGAGGGACTAAACAAGTGGATTTAGGATTTATTGGATCATGTATGATTCATAAAGGAGACATGCAGATTTTAGCTCAAATGTTAAAGAACATTGAGAAACAACAAGGAAAAGTTGAGTTTAAAGCTCCTTTAGTTGTTGCGCCTCCTACATATAATATTGTTGATGAGTTAAAGGCAGAAGGAGACTGGGCAGTTTTAGAAAAATACGCTGGTTTCGAATTTAATGACGATGCCCCTAAAGGAGCAGCTCGTTTAAAGTACGAGAACATGTTATACTTAGAGCGTCCGGGTTGTAACTTATGTATGGGTAACCAAGAAAAAGCTGAGCCAGGAGATACAGTAATGGCTACTTCTACACGTTTATTCCAAGGAAGAGTTGTAAAAGATACAGGTGAGAAAAAAGGTGAATCTTTATTGTCATCTACTCCAGTAGTAGTCTTGTCTACTATTTTAGGTAGAACTCCTACTTTAGAAGAATACCAAGCTGCAGTTGATGGTATTGTACTTACTAAGTTCAAGCCTTCGAGTAAATTATTGGTTGTATAATTAAAAGAAATAATTATTTTATATTAAAAATGCCTGAGTTTTAACTCAGGCATTTTTTATTACAATTCATTTATCAGTGCTAGATTTTAATAGTACAGTAATTTTAATAACCAATATTAAACCGCATTTTTCCAATCTAAAAGAATTTGCTTAGCAAATGTTTCGCATTGATTTAAAGTGTCTTTTATGTGGTCTAATGTAGTATCTGGGTTAATAAGGCACATTCTAATTACCACTTGGTTTTGTAAAATAGTAGTTACTAAAAGTGCTTCTTTTGATGCCACAACTCTCGCTGAAATTTGTTGATTTAATTTATCTAATTGTTCTTCAGATAATTTTGATTCTAACGGATTGTATCTAAAATTAATAATTGCCAAAGTTGCTAACGAAACAATTTCCCAATTACCGCTTTCTCTTAAAAGATCTTCTGTTTTATCGGCTAAATCAATATTATAAGTAATTGCTTGTTTAAAGGCATCTAAGCCATACGTTTTTATAGACATGTAAAACTTTAAAGCTCTAAACCTTCTAGTTAATTGAATACCGTAATCATAAAAATTAATTTCTGATTCGTTACCTTCTATATCTCGTAAATATTCTGGTTTTTCGCTAAACGTATTACTTAGCCAAGATGCATCTTTTACTAAAAGGCATCCGATTTCATAAGGTTGAAAAAACCATTTATGTGGATCTACGGTCAAAGAATCTGCACGCTCAATACCTCGTAAAGCCTTACTGCCTTTTTCTGATAAAATAGCAGCTGCGCCATATGCTCCATCAATATGAAACCAAAGATTTTCTTTTTCACAAATATCGGCTAAGGTGTCTAATGGGTCTACAGTACCTGTATTTGTGGTACCGGCAGATGCAATAATGCAAAAAGGTTTTCTACCTTCTATTTTATCTTTTGCAATTTCATTTTTAAGTTTATTGATGCTTATTTTAAATTCTAAATCTGTAGGTATTATTTTAATCTGTTCTTTCTTAAAACCTAAAACCCTAATTGCTTTAATGTTTGAAGAATGTGCTTGGTCTGATAAATAAATGATGGCGTTCGAAAAATCGTCGCCACATTTTATTCTTCTTGCAGTTACTAAAGCCGTTAGATTTGCCATAGAACCACCGCTTGTGAAAATTCCGCCACCTTTTTTTATGGGGAAACCGAACATTTTCAACAACCAATTTAGAGTGACGATTTCTAATTCTGCTGCTGCAGGAGCAACAATCCATCCACCAGAAAAAATATTAAAACCTGTTGCTAAAGAATCTGAAATAGCACTTATAAAATTACTAGGTCCGGGTACAAAAGAAAATGATTTTGGATGACCAGAAATATTAGAGTTGGGTATTACATTATCCATAACAAAGTCTAACACTTCATCTGCAGGCATTCCTTTATCTGGCGCTTCTTGTAAAAAAATAGTATCCATTTCTTTTCTAGAAGCAATACTAACAGGGTTTTTACTCTCAATTTCTGTATAATGCTCAACAATTAAGTCTACAATTTTATAACCATAAGATTGCATTTCTTCTTTTGATAAGTGAAAAGGTGATTTCATGAATTTTTTAATTTTCTGTAAAATACATGAAGTAACCCAATTGGTTTAGAAAAAAGCATTAAAATATAAGGTGAATTTATCTGCAATACTTTGTAGATCATTTGATGTTGCAGAAAATGAAGCCGTAGTTAAGGGTATTGTTTTACTGTTAATAAGTCTTACTATGCGGTAATGATTGAGATGAATTGGATGTAATTGATGTAGTATAAGTAGCTTGAGTGCTCATAATCAAGCTTCTTTGATTCAATTTTTTACAGTCATTCTTTATTTCAAATGTGGTTTCAAAATCATCGTACATTTCGTATCTTGTACAGATAAGATAGATTAACAATTTTTATAAATAGATTTTATGGCTTTTGACATAGATATGATTAAAAAAGTTTACGCTTCCATGTCGGAACGTGTAGACAAGGCAAGAGAGATTGTAGGTAAGCCTCTTACCCTTTCAGAAAAGATTTTATATTCTCACTTATGGGATGGCATTCCTAATAAACCATTTACAAGAGGTAAAGATTATGTTGATTTTGCTCCGGATCGTATTGCTTGTCAAGATGCTACGGCTCAAATGGCTCTATTGCAATTTATGCAAGCAGGTAAGCCGAAGGTTGCTGTACCAACTACGGTGCACTGTGATCACTTAATTCAAGCTAAAAATGGTGCTACTGCAGATTTAAAATCGGCGAACACTACAAGTGCGGAAGTTTTTGATTTCTTAGAATCTGTTTCCAATAAATACGGAATAGGTTTCTGGAAACCAGGTGCTGGTATTATTCACCAAGTTGTATTGGAGAATTACGCTTTTCCTGGAGGAATGATGATCGGTACCGATTCGCATACTGTAAATGCAGGTGGGTTAGGTATGGTCGCTATAGGTGTTGGTGGTGCAGATGCTGTTGATGTTATGGCAGGTATGGCTTGGGAACTTAAATTCCCTAAACTAATAGGGGTAAAGTTAACCGGAACTATTTCTGGATGGACAGCACCAAAAGATGTAATATTAAAGGTTGCCGAAATTCTTACCGTTAAAGGTGGAACAGGAGCAATTGTTGAATACTTTGGTTCAGGTGCAAAATCTTTATCATGTACAGGTAAGGGTACAATTTGTAACATGGGTGCAGAGATAGGGGCAACAACTTCTACTTTTGGATACGATGAATCTATGGAGCGTTATTTAAGAGCTACCGATAGAGCTGATATTGCTGATGCTGCAAATAAGGTAAAAGAGTATTTAACTGCAGATGATGAGGTTTATGCAAACCCTGAGCAATATTTTGATGAGGTTATTGAAATTAACTTGACTGAATTAACACCATTGTTAAATGGTCCTTTTACTCCAGATTTATCTACGAAAGTTGGTAAAGACATGACAGAAAAGGCTACTGAACACGAATGGCCGTTAGCTGTTGAATGGGGATTAATTGGTTCTTGTACCAACTCTTCTTATGAAGATTTATCTAGAGCTTCTTCAATCGCACAACAAGCTATTGATAAAGGAATTAAAATGAAGTCTGAATTAGGAATTAACCCTGGTTCTGAACAAGTACGATATACAGCAGCCCGTGATGGTATTCTTGGAATATTCGAGAAATTGGATGCTAAGATTTTTACAAACGCATGCGGACCATGTATTGGTCAATGGGCACGTTACAGTGATCCTAAAAATGCACCAAAGAATAGTATTGTTCACTCTTTCAATAGAAATTTTGCAAAACGTGCAGATGGTAACCCTAACACACACGCATTTGTAGCTTCGCCCGAAATTACAGCGGCAATTGCAATTGCAGGTAGATTAGATTTTAACCCGATGACGGATACACTAATCAACCAAAAGGGAGAAGAAGTAAAGTTCGATGAGCCTACAGGATGGGAATTGCCTCCTAAAGGTTTCGCAGTAGAAGATGCTGGTTTTCTTGCACCTGATGAAGATGGGTCTGGTGTAGAAGTTAAAGTGGCTTTAGATTCTGAACGTTTACAATTGTTAGAGCCGTTTACGCCTATAAAAGACGAAAGTTTAATGGGTACCAAATTGTTGATTAAAGCATTTGGTAAGTGTACGACGGATCATATTTCTATGGCAGGACCATGGTTGCGTTTCCGTGGGCATTTAGATAATATTTCTAACAACTGTTTAATTGGTGCTGTTAATGCATTTGGTCATAAGACCAACTTTGTTAAAAATCCATTGAACGGTGAATTTGGTGGTGTGCCAGATACTGCACGCGCTTACAAAGCAGCAGGTATAAGAACCATTGTTGTTGGTGATCATAATTACGGTGAAGGTTCTTCACGTGAGCATGCTGCAATGGAGCCACGTCACTTAGGTGTTGCTGCAGTAATTGTAAAGTCATTTGCACGTATACACGAAACAAACCTTAAAAAGCAAGGTATGTTAGGGTTGACTTTCGCTAATGAAAGCGATTATGACCTTATTCAAGAAGATGATACATTTAATTTTACAGATATAGCAGAATTTGCTCCAGATAAGCAGTTAACCGTTGAGGTTGTTCATGCAGATGGTAGTAAAGATGTAATCAAAGTAAACCATACTTATAATGCCGCACAAATTGGGTGGTATAGAGAAGGTTCAGCTTTAAACGTTATTAAGAGGGAAAACGCCTCATAATTCAACAACTCAAAATTTGTAAGGAAAACTCCTGATATTAATCAGGAGTTTTTTAGTTTTGACCCCTATCTAACTTTTATGACCAGACAAACGGTTTTTACCTTATTGATCATTGCTTTTGTAATCTCTTTTTTCGTTACCCCATTGGGTGATTATAGCAAGATTATGCTTAACAGGGCATTTGCCACTTCCCCGACAATTATTAAATCTGAAAATAGAGGTAAAGTAACTGACTATGATTGGAAGCTAAAAGATCAGAATTGGAAGTTCTTTAATTTTGAGGAAGCAAAAGGTAAAGTTACATTCATTACTTTTTGGACTTCATGGCATATGCCTTCTCAGGCGCAGTTAAAAGACGTACAGTACCTTTACGATACTTACGGCGATAAGATGAAGTTCTATGTAATTACCAATGAAGAAAGAGCTCCTGTTGAGCTTTTTATGGAAGAGCAAGGTTACACCTTCCCCGTAACCTATCAAATAATTGGTGAACCAAGTCCGATTTCATTATTAAAACCACCAGGGTCTTACCTAATAGATAAAACGGGTTCAATAGTAATACACCAAAATGCTATTGCTGATTGGGATAATGATAAAGTTGATAAACTTCTAAATCAACTTATAGCAGAATAATCTGCTTTCTAGTTCTACTAATCACTATTTCTTAAAATACTTAAAGGGTACAAACAACATACCGAAGCATTCGCCATCGCCTTTGCCGATATGTTTGTGATGCATTTTATGTGCTCTTCTAACACCTCTACTATACCAGTTATTTGCGTTTCTGAATAGTTTAAAGCGTTGGTGTATAAAGATATCATGTACCAAGAAATAAGCTATACCGTAAGCTAAAATTCCAAACCCTAATGGATAGCCGTACCAAAAACCAGTGGTACCTGAGTAGAATAAAGACATACTTACAATCGCATAAAAGATGAAGAAAAGGTCGTTTCTTTCAAACCACGAGTCGTGGTCTTTTTTATGATGGTCGCTATGTAGGCTCCAAAGAAAACCATGCATTACATATTTATGCGTAAACCACGCCATGAATTCCATGAACAAGAATGTTCCTAGAAAAATCAATATTCCAATAACTATATTCATTATACCAAGTTCATTTTAAATTTAACATAAGAACGAGCTAGTAAACCAAATTTCTGATAATTAGGAACCCTTATTCTAGCATTCTTAATTTCTAGAGATGGTGTGCTTTGTAGCTTATTTAAAAGTTTATAATAATATTTATACGCTGTATATACTCCGAATTTTGCATCCGTAGGTAAATTTACAATTCCTTCATATCCTTTTTTGAAATCTGCCTTTATTTCTTCAACGATACGTTTTTTAGAAGCTTCATCTAATTCTTTCAAGTTCGTGTTTGGGAAATATGATCTATTCAATTCCTCAAAATCAGCTTTTACATCTCGCAAGAAATTTACTTTTTGAAAAGCGGAACCTAATGCCATTGCCGATTCTTTTAATCGGTTATACTCTTCAACATCACCCTTTACAAAAACCTGAAGACACATTAAGCCAACAACATCTGCAGAGCCATATATGTATTCTTTGTATTCTGCATCGGTTCTGTAAATATTCTTCACCAAATCCATTCGCATACTTTTCATAAATGAATCAACCAAGTGCTTAGGTATATTGTAGGCATGATAGGTATGTTGAAAAGAGTTTAAAATAGGATTAAGACTTATTTTATCTCGTAAAGAAGCTTCAAGTTCTTCTTCGAATTTGTCGAAAAGAACTTCTTTGTCATAATCATGGAAGGTGTCTACAATTTCATCTGCAAAGCGAACAAAACCATATATATTATAAATATGACCACGTATAGATGAGTGCAACATCTTGGTGGCTAATGCGAAAGACGTGCTATATCGTTTAGTAACAATCTTACTGCATTGGTATGAAACTTGATCAAAAGTATCTTTCATAGACTAACTAATTATCTTTTATAATTAATTCTGACACTAATTTACCGGAGATTAAAGCGGGTGGCACACCGGGACCAGGCACAGTCAGTTGTCCTGTAAAATATAAATCAACTACTTTTTTACTTCTTAAATTAGGTCTCAAAAATGCAGTCTGTGTTAAAGTATTGGCCATACCGTATGCATTGCCTTTGTATGAATTGTATCGTTCTACAAAGTCATTTACACAGAATGTTTCTTTGAATATAATATTTTTTCTAATGTCTTGCCCAGTTCTTTTTTCAAAACGATCCATAATAATGTCAAAATATTGACTTCTCAATGCTTCGGTATCTTCAAGAGCAGTAGCAATTGGTACTAGAAAAAATGCTGTTTCGCAACCATCGGGTGCCATACTTGCATCTGTTGTAGATGGAAAATTAGCATAGAATAGCGGATTGGTTGGCCATTTTGGACTGTCGTAAATTTCTTTAGCGTGTAGCTCAAAATCTGTATCAAAAAATAGGTTGTGATGCTCAACGTTTTTCAGTTTCGTATCAAGCCCTATGTAAAATAATAATGAAGAAGGTGCAAATACCTTTTTGTCCCAATAGTTTTGAGAATATTGCTGGTATTTTTCATCTAACAAGCTTTCTGAGTGGTGGTAATCTGCTCCGCTTAAAACAACATCTGCAGTATAGTTTTTGCCATTGCACGTAACTCCGGTTGCTTTACCGTTGGTTACTTGAATTTTCTCAATCGGCGAATTGATGTTTACTTTGACGCCAAGTTCTTTTGCAAGACTTTCCATAGCCTTAATTACTTCATACATACCACCTTTTGGGTGCCATGTACCTAAGCCAAAATCTGCAAAATTCATGAAATTATAGAATGACGGAGTATTGCTCGGTTTAGCGCCAAGAAACAATACAGGAAATTCTAAAGTAGATACCAATTTCGGATTTTTAAAAGACTTACGTACTTGCGAACTAATAGTTTTAAAAAATTGGTCAACTTTTAAAATGGTTTCTTTGGTTACCAATTCTAAAGGTGAAAGTCCCGGTCTTAGAACTACTTTGTTAATCGCAATATCATAATTCTCTTGTGCTTTATCGATAAACTTTTTTAATGCTTTTGAGCTGCCAGGTTCTATTCTTTCAAACTCCTCACAAATTTTATCCATATTATCGCCAATGGTGATAATATCGTCACTAAAGAAAATTTTATAAGCGGGGCTTAGCTTGTCTAGATGGTAATAGTCTGATGTTTGTTTATTAAAATCGGCAAAAAACTTATCAAAAATGTCTGGCATCCAATACCAACTCGGGCCCATATCAAACGTAAATCCGTCTTTTATGAATTGAGAAGCCCTACCACCTACAGTGTCATTTTTCTCATATATAGAAACATCCCAGCCAGCTTTTGCCAAGTAACATGCCGCTGATAGTGATGAAAAACCAGAACCAATTACTATGCAACTTTTATTCATTTGTATCAAAGAGATTATAAATTGTTAACCAGATTATCTATAGAAGTAAATGTTCTACAAAATTTAGGTTTTGTAGCCTCTTCAATAAAATTTGTTTGTCTACCTAAGATCCAAAAATTAGGGTTGTTATATTCGGCAACTAGCTTAGAGAAATCTTCTAAATACTTGTTAATCTTGTCTTTTTCTGGAAAAACCGTAAAATAGGATACAAAATAGATGTCATCGAAATACTTCAAAACATCTTCTAGATTCTCCATAGGTATTGTCGGACCTAAATAAATGCACTTATAACCTTTTAGAATAATCTCATAATTGATATAAAGTAAGCCTATATCGTGTATTTCATTTTCAGGTAAAAATGCAACAAAGACTTTGTCTTTCTTGGTAGGCTCTAAATGTTGAAGCTTTTCGGTATTAATAAGAATTTTTTGTTTGATCAAACTACTCATAAAGTGTTCATGTGCAGGACTGATAGTGTCCGTTTGCCAAAGAAGACCTAATTCGTTTAACAGGGGTACAAACGTTTCTTTAAAAATCTCTCGAAACGAATTTTCGCTCAATAAAGCATTATAGGTATTAAAGAACATCGTTTGGTCAAAATTGACCATTGCCAATTTAAAGGCGTTAATCGCTTGACTCTTATGACTGTGTTTTGCTACTATTTCGCGAACAACATACGGAATATCTTTATCAGATATCTTGGCGATTTTAGATATTTTGTGTCCATTATTATACAACAATGTAACATTAAGTAACTTTTGTAGGCTCGAAAGACTATAGGTTCTAATGTTTGTGTCGGTACGCTCAGGAGATAAAAGATTGTATCTTTTTTCCCAAATTCTGATAGTATGTGCTTTAATACCAGAGAGGTTTTCAAGGTCTCTAATACTAAACTGCTTTTTTACATTGTTCATGATTTCTGAAAAAGGATTAAACAAATCTACAATTTATTAAAATGTATTAGGGTACTTGATAGTTAAAATTATCAAAATAAAATTTCGATAGCGGTCAAAATCATTAGTATTTGTATAAATGGTTAATTAGGTATTTGACTATTATCTTTTAGGTATAGGGGTTTTACAGAAAAAAGCAATATTTAATTTTAAACAAAAATGGAAAATACCAAAATCATTAAGTAATAACCATAGTAATTAATCAATAATATTAACGTTACAGTTATATTAAATATATAGATTATGCAATACCAAAAGATGCCGGCCAATGATGAACTTATTGAAACGGGTGACTTACGTAGAGTAAAAACCTTAAAAGACAATAAGGTTCGATTTATATTACAGAATAGAAAGATGAAAATGTTAGCTATAAATACAGCTGACTTTATAGATTTGCCTCGCCTTGAGTTTGATTTAAGCTACAATAAAACTTTAAATCATGAAGAACTATTTGATAAGCTATCAGAACTAAAGAACATAAAAGGACTCGGATTAATTAAAAATGCAATTAAAGAATTACCTGAAAGTATAGGAAAGCTCAAAGGGATTGAAATTCTTGACTTAAGGAGTAATAGCTTAAAAAAACTGCCATCATCTTTTTCGTCTCTAGATTCATTGACTTTTTTAAATTTAAGAAACAATAATTTAACGACATACCCTGAAGAAATAAACGGATTTGTAAATCTTAAATATCTAAATCTACGTTTCAATAAACTAAAGAAATTACCGGCTGTTTTTTTCAATTTAAAAAATTTAGAAGAACTTGATCTATCATCAATGGGTTTATCAGTTTTACCGCTAGAGATAGGAAACTTGACTAATTTAAAGGTGTTGCATCTCGAATCGAACAAATTAAAAACATTACCAAAAGAAATTACTAAACTAAAAAACCTAGAAGCTATTCATTTAAAAGGTAATGCTGAACTTGACCTAGAACAAGTATGTACTGTCTTGGCAGGGTTACCTAAACTAAAAAATTTAAGTTTTCGGCAGTGGAAACTTCAAGATTTACCAGAATCATTGGGAGATATGACCCAGTTGGAATCTTTAGATTTGGAAGAAAACAACCTTGTTGTACTTCCTGATTCTTTGAAGAAACTGAAAAATTTAAAAGAGATAAAATATCAAAATAATCCGGAATTAAATCTTGAGTCATTAATAGTCAATTTAGCAAGTTGGCCACAAATTAAAGAATTCAGGTTTTATAGAACATCATTGTATAGTGATGAGGAAACTCTTCAAGATTCACCTAATAATTTAGGATTACTTAAAAATCTTGAATCACTATCATTTAGTTATATAAAGGGGTTGAAAAATATTTCTGAAACAATAGGAGAATTAAAACAACTTAAGACATTGAATGTTTTAAGCACGGGAATAAGTGACCTACCCCAAACCATTGGTAAGCTTGAACAATTGGAATCTCTTGTTGTAAGAAATAACACTAATCTTACTCAAATTCCAGAATCATTATACGACCTAACCGAACTAAAAGAATTGCATTGGCTAGGTAATGGTTTAGACCTTAATTTTTTTAAAGTAGCAGCTTTTAAGAAGCTTGAAATAATTACAGTTGGTACAATATCAAATGAAGATTTTAAACTTCTATCACAACTTTTGAACTTAAAAGAAATTTATTGGCGTGATGAGGAAATGACTAGTTTTCCTGAAGAGTTTTACAACTTGAAACATATTGAAACGATACGATTTTCAGCTTTCCCTAACCTAGATATTGATCAGGAAATTAACAAACTGGCTAAAATGGGTTCCATTAAAAAGCTAGAATTTAACTATCAAAAATCTCAAACTTTAGATTGGTATATTGAAAATCTTAAGAAATTTCCAAACTTAGAATATGTTCAAATTGTAACTCAAGATAAAGTTATTCCATCATCGATTGTTGATTTGTCATTTATAAAAGAATTAAAGATAGACATACAAGGAAATTCTCATTATGATACCAAAGACATTCAATTGCCACTTGAATATGCAATTTTACCTCAAGGTTGGATAAAGTTTACTAGGCTGTTTAAGGTGCTTAAAAGTGATGAAGAAGCGCTTGTAACAATTGATAAACTGCAGATTAAGTCTAAGCAAGAAAGAATGATTGCTTTTGCCCTATTATCAGGCTACTATAAACCCCTTTTTAAAATACTAAAAAATCCTTTTCAAGTTGGTTTTGTAGAAGGTGCTGAAGTGTATATATCTGGTAAACCAAGTATGGGAACACTTAAGGAGCTTAAAGATATACTTCACCAAAAAGGGTTTAAAATTAAAACAAAACCTGAAGGTGTTTCGTATGTTCTTGTTAACCCTAAAGTTAATATGAAAGATATTGAAAAGTTATTTAATAAAGGATTTAACTTTTTTCTTGAAGACCATTTAAAAGATCAGTTGATTGAAGAAGATACGCCCTATTTATTAGAAGAAAGCAGTACAGAACTTATACAACAGATCACTCGATTATTGAAAGCCAAAGATGAAGATAAATTATCTTTAATACTCTCTATAATTGAAGGCGGTGGTGCTAATAGATTAATTATAAGCTACCTAGTGGCTATTCATTTATTTCATACAGATATTGGTATAAGAAAAACGTCTCGTAACCTTTTTAAGAAATATGCTTCATCTGATTTACAAAACCATATAAAAAATACTTGGAAGGATAGTTACAAGAAAAAAGAGCTTGAGGGTTTTAAAAAGGTATATCATCATGATGAAATTGATCTTTGTGCTTTTATTTTAGCCTTTAAAATGATCAGATGGCACCAGGCCGATAAAGAAGGAAAAATTAATGACAACTTTTTAAATTGGTTTGGGCGTGTTTATCTTGAAAAGGTAGCGCAAAACCAAATTACCGATTCGTTGAACGAATGTGATTTTATTCACACTTTGAGAATAATGCCTTCTGAACCATTAAGTGAAGATTTTTTAAAGAATAAAATAAATGAACTACCGCTTCATACTTTAAATATCGAGCAATCAATGGAGTGTTTTCCCGCTTCGTTTTTAGAAATACCAACGTTAGAAAAACTTAGTATTGGTCATTGGAAAGCTTCTGGTGAAATTTGTGTTCCTGATTTATCCAAAATAAATACAGCTTTAAAAGACTTAACTATTACCAAGCTAAATATAAAAGATGAGGACCATTTAAAGGGCTTAAAAAATATAACTCGATTACATTTAAACTATACGGGTCTATCCAATATTTCATTTATTGAATCCTTTAATAAATTAGAATTTTTAAATTTAAGTGACAATCAAATTAAAGAGCTTCCTTCGTTTATTGAAAAATTTGGATCTTTAGAATTTTTATCGGTTGATCAGAATCCGTTAGAAAATGTTACAATTAATTTTAGCGAACTTAAAAAGTTACGCATCCTTAATTTGTCAGATTGTTCATTAAAAGACTTACCAGATACTTTTGAATATTGTTTGAGGCTTGAAGAGGTTACATTGAGAAATAATGAATTAACATGTCTACCATTAAGCTTATTCAGTACTAAAGGTGTGTCTTATAGTGGTCGAACTATAAACGCACAAAATAATCATTTGTCTTCGATAGGGAAAGTGGAGCAAGAAAAGAAGCACGGCTTTTTAGGATCTTTATTTCAATCGAATGAAAATAAAAACCATGATTTAGGATCTGTAATGCTCAATAGAATTAACTTAAATCAAAATGACTTTAAAGAGATTCCTTCCTTATTCTTTTCTTTTAAAGAGATACGAGAATTAAATCTGCAGGAAAATGCTATTGAAAAAATTCCTGATAACTTCGAAAAACTAAAGGTTGATCAAATACAGTTAAGTAAGTCAAATATTTCGAAAATACCTATTTCAATATTTAAATCTGAAGCAAAATATATTAGTATACTTAGCGATGCTGACACTATTGATATACCTAACGAAAGTGATATTCCGTTTCATAATTCCAGAATATTTGTTGATGGCTCTGAACAAGAAAAAGAGAAAATGACCAACTTTAGAATAGCGGTAAACGAAAAACAAAATAGATGATTTTATGAGTGTTGATACTGGAAGAATACTTGAAGAAGTCACAAGAACAAGCATATCCTTATTATTAAAAGAGCCTTTTTATTCTCATTTATTTAGTTGTATGAATAAAATAGTTGTTGATTCAGACAACGATGTGCAAACAATGGCAATCGGTATTACCGATAATGCCCATACTTTATATATTAATCCTTTATTTTGGGACAATTTCTTAACTGACGAAGACCATAGGTACGGTGTTATTAAGCACGAGGTACTGCATATCATTTTTAAACATACTTTGGTTAATCCTAAAAGCTATAATAAGCACCTTTTAAATATTGCTATGGATTTGGTTGTGAATCAATTTATAGAAAGAAAGCAATTGCCAGATGAGTCTCTTTTTTTAGAAACATTTCCAGAATTAGAATTTGAAAAAGATAGAACCTTTCATTATTATTATGATAAGCTGTTAGCGCTTAAAAATGATATAAATGGCAAGTATAAAGATTCGGTAGCAGCAGCAAATTTGAATAGCATAAAAGAAAAATCACATGGTCTTAATAGACATGATAAATGGTTTGAAATTTATTCGCAAAATAATATAGATAAAACCTTAACAGAAGCCCAAATAGACAACCTCATTAATATTGCGAACAATAAAACTTCTATTAAAGTTTTTGGAAACTTACCAGCAGGATTACGTCTGTGGATCGAAAAAATACTCATTAAACCAGTACCCTTAGTTGATTGGAGAAGGGTTGTCAAACTATTTTCAGAAAGCAGTTGTAAAACCAAAATTAAAACAACGTTAAAAAGACCATCAAAAAGGTTTGGAACGGTACCAGGTATTAAAATAAAAAAACTTAGAAAATTATTAATTGCAATTGATACTTCAGGCAGTATTAATAAAGCAGAGTTATCTGATTTCTTTAGTGAAGTATATCATATTTGGAGACAAGGTGCAGAAATAGAAGTTGTTGAATGCGATGTTGTTATAAAGCGGTCTTATGCCTATAAAGGTGTTACTCCTACTTTTGTAACGGGCGGCGGCGGTACTGATTTTAATGCTCCTCTAGAATACGGAAACAGCAATTTTAAACCAGATGGGTTAATATATTTTACTGATGGATTTGCACCAAGACCAAAAACACATGCACGCTTTCCGTTATTGTGGGTTATAAGTAAAAATGGCATTGAAGTAGATAGTAACGATTTTAAACATTTACCAGGCCGTAAGGCAAAATTATAAGCATAAGTTAATATGGAAAAAAATAAGCAATTTAATTACATAACCTATGGCGCTACTGTAAATGCAGACCTTGTAAGAGTTTTTTTAAAACATTTAGTAACAAGTAGCTTTAACCAAGAAAGTGAGAACCGACCCACACCAGCTTGCATTTGGGGAATGCATGGAATTGGAAAAACTGAGTTGGTTAGAGAATTTGCCAATGAGAATGGGTTTGAATTTATTTATATAGCACCTGCGCAATTCGAAGAAATGGGCGACCTAGTAGGAATGCCACAAATTAAAAATATCAATGACAAAAACAGTACCCATTTTGTAGCACCCGATTGGGTACCTACCAAAGAGGGACCAGGTATTTTGCTAATTGACGATATTAATAGAGCTGATGATCGAATTTTAAGAGGTATTATGCAACTACTTCAGAACTATGAACTAGTGAGTTGGACATTACCTAAAGATTGGATGATAATTTCGACTGCAAACCCTGATGGTGGTGATTATTCTGTTACCACAATGGATGATGCCATGCTAACAAGAATGGTCCATATTTCAATGGAGTTTGATGTAAAAACATGGGCGCGATGGGCAGAGAAAAAAGAAATAGATCCAAGGGGTATCGCTTTTGTTTTAAATTATCCAGAAATTGTTACCGGTCAAAGAACAACCCCACGTTCATTAGTTCAGTTTTTTCAATCAATAAGTACAATCACTGATTTGAAAAAATCTCTTGACCTTGTTAAAATTATTGCCGATGGCTGTCTGGATCAAGAAACTTCGGTGGCATTCATTAATTTTATTAATATGGATTTGGATAAGCTCATCGCTCCTGAAGAAATACTTAATACTCCCGATTTTAAAATGATAAGTGGAAGACTAAAAGTGTTGATAGACGGCAAAACAAAACGAATGGATATATTATCAGTAATTCTTACCCGCTTAACTAATAATCTACTTTATAATAAAGGTGAGCTAAGTAATAAACAGTTCGATAACCTGCATAAATTTATAATGTTACCATTTATACCTAACGACTTACGTTTGGCAATGGCTCAAGACTTAGTGAACTCAGATAGAAAAGATTTAAAAAGACTTTACGCTATTCCTGAAATTGGTAAACTTATTCTAACAAAAATGTAAAATGCTATGTTTAAAAAAATCTTTAATACACCAGGGAAAACCGAAACAGAATTAAAAGAAACTGATGCCGAGCATGCAGAAGAAACAGTAGATTATTCTGAATTTGTATTTTATAAGGAAACACATCTTCAAATTAGAGATTATAAAAAAAAGCTGTCGGTTTTACCTAATGATTTTTTTGAACAATATGCAGGTGCAACTTCATTAGAAATAAATGCTTTTGACTTGATAGAAATTCCAACTTCTATTACAGTCTTGAAAAAATTAAAAAGAATATCTTTTTCAGGTGGTAAATACAAGTCATTGCCAGATTTAAGTGAATTGAATTTGTTGGAATCAATTTCCATAGATAGAAATAACCAAATTAATTTAGACAAGGAGATTGCTAAAATTCAGCATTTACCAAACTTAGTATATTTTAAACTGGGTAGTTATAGAGGGAAAAAGTTTCCGAGTGTCATATCCAAATTAAAGACACTTAAGCATCTTGGTCTTGGTTATGGACTTGAGAAAAAAAAGGATATGGATGGGTTGATCAGCGTAGTAAAGGAAATGCCTTGGCTAGAAAGTTTGAATATCGACTTTAATCTAAACACTGAAGATATTCAGCCTAATTTTATTGAGCTTGATTTTTTAAATATTTTAAATTTTAGAAGTTATTTTTCTGAGGATAAAACTCCATCATGCCTTTGCTTGACTAAGCATGTTGAATTTAAAGAAAATAACAAGCTAAACGACTTAGTGACTTCCTTTAGAAATAAGTATATCAATTCAGAGCTTTCTGATCAAACTAAAGAAGTGCTATTTTGTTTTTACAAAAAGAATTTTCTTGAGCTTAAAGATAAACTGTCAGATAAGTTAGCTGATGCATTAAATAGTAATGATAAAACAGGCATTGTATTACTTACAAAAGTAAAAGGTTTCACCAAAAAGAAATGGGGTGAGTTACTTGATGATACTTGTTTTTATTTGGCAGAAGAAGGTGATAATGGAAATTTAATATTTGTTGTCGGTAGTGAAACTGAATATGATGATTTTGAAAAACTTATTGTTAATAACAAGAATGTTGTTTTTAAAGATCACTTGCAAGATTTAATTGTAAAACTTGAAGATCCGTGGTTGTTACAAGATACTAATTCAGGTCTTAATGATCAGTTATTGAAACTCTTGTCGAGTAATTTAGATGAGAATTATAAAGTCGCATTTGAAATTATTGAAGGCGGTGGAGCCAATGAAACCATACAGTCATTGCTTGCTGCAATAATGACAACACACCCTGATAAGAAGATTGCTAAAAAGGCAACACAATTGTATGAAAAATATGGGTCACAACTTTTTGTTCAACATGCTAAAGTAGGTGTATCTGGAAGCTTACGAAAATCAGGAAGTACACAACAAAAATTAACTCGCTTATTAAATCACCCAGAAATAAATGAGTTTGTTTTTAGGTTTATGCATCATGTTATAGCCACTTCAAATCGAAATATAAAAGATGTTTTACCTAATGTGTTCGAGGTCAAGAACAATACTATTAAAGTAATACCAGAAGAGATTAAATATTTTAATCACATTCAAACACTTCGTTTTTATTCATGTCCTAATTTAAATCTTAATACTGCTATTCCACATTTAAAGGAGATGGGAGCATTAAAACATTTGGTGTTGAACGGTTCGCATTTGAGCATACCGAAGTCGGTGGGTGAGTTAATTCATTTAGAATCATTTGAGGCTGAGCAAAATGAGTTTGAAGATGTTTCTGAATTAAAGAAACTCGATAATCTAAAAAAATTGAACGTTGCAGGTTGTAAGCTTGTTGATTTTAGCTGGTTGTCATCTTTAAAAAATCTGAAATATTTGAATTTGAGCAGTAATAAAATAGCTCAACTGCCAAAAGAATTAGAAGAATTGAACCAACTTTCTGAACTTCATATCAAACAAAATAAATTAAATAAGATGGATGCCGGGTTACTTGGTTTACCGTACTTGAAACTAATAGATTATTCAAACAACTTAATTAAAGAGATTGATTATAATTTCTTTAAGCATAAACTTGAAGTACTCTTATTGAGGTCTAATAAAATAGCATCATTTGATATAAAAGAGTTTGAAAAAATGAGTATAACTAGTGTGTCATTACAAAAGTTAAATCTAGCTTCTAATCAAATTACAGAATTTAGTCTTGGTACTATTAGTTTTTCACAACTGGGATCTATTGATATTTCTAAAAACAAGATTAAAGAACTTCACTCTTCTGTATTTTCTAATACGAGAGTTAATGAATTTTTTGCAAGTAATAATCAAATTGGCGATATACCAGATAGTGTTGTTAAACGATCATATTTCACCAAATTTTGGATACAAGGTAACGTGATAAAAGAATTAAGAGAATCATTTGCTAAAATTCGTATTGATAATGCAGATTTAAGTAACAATGAGATAGAAAAAATGCATCCTGATTTTTTTATTAAAAGAGAAAAAGATTATTCAAGATTATATTGGAAGATTAGAAATAATCCTATTTCTAATGAATTAAAAGGTGCATCTGGTCTTTATGGTAGATAGAGAAAAGATTTTGAATAAGTAAGTTCAGCCAAAAATAAAAGGTTAGACCTAAATCTAACCTTTTGTGCCCACGACTGGATTCGAACCAGCACGTCCTTACGAACACTACCCCCTCAAGGTAGCATGTCTACCAATTTCACCACGTGGGCATACTTGAAGTATATTCGAGCGCAAATATAGAAACCTCTCATTCAATTTAAAATATATTGATGATAATAAATAAGGTAACTTTTTTATAATGCCAGCGATTTTTGATACTGGGTTGGCGTTAAGCCTTTTATCTTTTTAAATTTCTTATTAAAATTAGAAATGGAGTTGAAACCAGATAGGTCAGATATCATATTAATATTAAGTTCTTTTTTAGAATTTAATAACTGACAAGCATGTTCTACACGAAGCTCTATTAAAAATTGGAAAAATGTTTTATTGGTACGTTGTTTGAAAAAGCGGCAAAAGGCATTTGGCGTCATATAAGCCATTTTAGAAATGTCATCTAACAAAATAGGTTGCTGAAAATTTTTAAAGACAAAATCAAATATTTCCTGCAAGCGCTCACCCTCATTAGAACTTAGGGTTTTAGCATAAATAAATTTACTTAAAGGCTCTGTTGCTGCTTTGCTCAATTGTTCTAATAACTCTAGAAACGATGTGAAGCGTTGTAGTTTTTGTAGAGATTGTAATGCTAAGATTTGCTGTGTTAGTTGCTTTTTGTTTGACATTACTTTAAAGCCAGAATCGGCATTTGTAAAGAAAGATTGTAAATCTTTAAAATAAGGTAGTTGAAAGAAGTGAGGGCCAAAGGTGCAATCGGTAAAGAAAACGGTTAGCATATGGGCATCTTCATTATTTGCAATACTTTTAAAAACGTGAGGTAGATTACTACCAATTACAAATATATCTCCGGCTGAAAAAGGGTGTATACTATCACCCACCAACAATTTACCGTTACCGTTTATAATATAACTTATTTGAATTTCTTCATGTTGATGTAAGCGGTTGTAAAAAACAGGTTCTTTATCTATTTGAACAATTAAATGCTCATCGATTGGTTTTGGTATTTTAAACGGAAAGACCTTCATGTGCATCTAATTTAGCGCTATATATTGTATTTGTATGTTTAAGATGGTAAAATAGTACCATGTGTGGATAAAATGAAAACAATATAATTCTAATACTACCTGTAGATTTGGGTATCATCAAAAACAATATAGAATGAGTATTTCATGGACAGGCGTTATGCCAGCAGTTACTACAAAATTTACCGATAAAGATGAACTTGATTTAGATATGTTCTCTGTCAATATTAAAGCTCAATTAGATGCGGGAGTAAGCGGAATTATACTTGGCGGAACCTTAGGTGAGGCGAGTACACTAACCTACGATGAGAAAAAGATTTTAATGAGAGAGACTGTAAAGCTGGTGGAAGGTAAAGTGCCTGTCATCATTAATATTGCAGAACAAACCACGAAAGGAGCCATTCATGCTGCTGAAGTTGCCGAAGAATGTGGTGCAACAGGCTTAATGATGCTACCGCCAATGCGCTATAAGGCTAATGATCATGAAACAGTTACTTACTTTAAAGAAACAGCAAATAGCACCGATTTGCCTATCATGATTTATAATAACCCTATCGATTACGGTATTTTGGTAACTTTAGATATGTTAGAGGAACTTATGGTTTGTGATAATATACAGGCAGTAAAAGAATCGACGAGAGATATATCTAATATTACACGTATTAAAACAAGATTCGGAGATCGATTAAATGTGTTGACTGGTGTTGACACCTTAGGCTTAGAAAGTACGTTAATGGGTGCCGATGGATGGGTTGCTGGTTTGGTATGTGCTTTCCCTGCTGAAACCTGTGCGGTTTTTGAGTTGGCAAGGGCGGGTAGAATTAAAGAAGCATTAGAAATCTACCGATGGTTCTTACCATTGTTGGAGCTTGATATTAGTCCGCAATTGGTACAGAATATTAAAATGGCAGAGGTTGCTACAGGTATTGGTACCGAAAATGTTCGTGCACCAAGGTTACCGTTAATTGGCGCTGAGCGCGAGAGAGTAGCAGCGGTTATAAAACAAGGAATGGCTACTAGACCAACATTGCCAAATTATAAAGGAATTAACTAATTGAAGGAATTTTTATGACTCAATAATCTAATTGGGCATATTTAGAAATGTAAAGAAAGAATCAAAATTTGTTTCGGCTTCTTTCTTTACTTTTGAGTAACATCAGAAAAATAGAAAATGATAAGCGGTACAAATGCAATCGGAAGTACATCTTCTAAGCAAGGAAATAAAACTTTTAAGACTTTTAACCCTAAAGAAAATCAAGAAACAGAATGGACTTTTTACGAAGCATCGTCAAATGAAATTGATGAAGCTGTAGCCTTAGCTACTGATGCTTTTAAAGTTTATAAAGATTTTTCAGGAGTTAAAAAGGCGGAATTTCTAGAAGCGATTGCTGATGAAATAGAAGCTCTTGGCGATGAACTTATAGATACCTATTGTAAAGAATCGGGTTTGCCAGATGGTAGAGCAAGAGGTGAACGTGGTCGTACTATGGGTCAATTACGTGCTTTTGCTAATTTATTGAAAGAGGGTTCTTGGGTAGAAGCGGTAATTGAAAAAGCTCAGCCTAATAGAGAACCAATGCCTAAGTCAGATATTCGTAAAATGTTATTTCCGTTAGGTCCGGTAGTGGTATTTGGCGCAAGTAATTTTCCATTGGCATTTTCAACGGCAGGTGGTGATACTGCAAGTGCTCTAGCAGCAGGTTGCCCTGTAATCGTTAAAAGTCACCCAATGCATGCAGCGACAGGTGAACTAGTTTCATCGGCAATTATAAAAGCGGCAGAAAAAACAGGAATGCCTAATGGGGTATTTTCAAATTTGAATAGTAGCGGTATAGAAGTAGGTCAGCTGTTGGTAAAACACCCAAAAGTAAAAGCTGTCGGATTTACGGGTAGTATAAATGGTGGTACTGCACTTTATAAATTAGCGAACGAAAGAGATGAGCCGATACCTGTATTTGCAGAGATGGGCAGTATTAACCCAGTAGTATTACTTCCTTCTGCCTTAGAGAACGACGGTGATGCATGGGCGACTAAATATGCTTCTTCAATTACTATGGGTGCAGGTCAGTTTTGTACCAATCCTGGGTTGGTATTAGGGTTGAAGGGAGTTAAATTAGATAGTTTCATCAATACCTTATCCGAAGAAATTCTAAAATTAGAACCAACATGTATGCTTCATCCGAATATATATGCAAAATACCAAGAGGGTAAAAATGAATTATCAACCCAGACGGGTGTGACAGTTACCGCAAATTATGATAAGCCAACGAATGCTAATAATGCACAACAATCAGTTTTAAAAGTTAGTGGTGCAGATTTTTTAGCCAATACAAAATTGCATAAAGAGGTATTTGGTCCGTTTTCGGTTGTAGTTGAATGTGAAAGTACATCAGAATTAGAAGCTATTTTAAATCATTTAGAAGGTCAGTTAACGGGTACGGTTTTAGGTTCTGAAGAAGATTTAGAGCATAATTCTGGGGTTGTAGACGCACTGCAGAGTAGAGTAGGGCGTATATTATTTAATGGCGTGCCAACTGGTGTAGAAGTAAATTCTTCTATGGTTCATGGTGGTCCGTTTCCTGCTTCTACAGATGCTCGTTTCACGTCTGTTGGTACATCTGCCATAAAGAGATGGGTACGCCCAGTTTCTTTTCAAGATTGGCCTAATAAATTATTACCAACAGCTTTGCAAAATGAGAATCCGTTAGGCATTACTCGTTTGGTAGAGGGTATTTACACTAAATAGAATTTTTAAATAAACCCGGTTATCAATAACAACTAAATTTCGAATATGACCAGCAGTACCTTTGTTTGTATCGATGCGCATACTTGTGGTAATCCTGTTCGGGTTGTAAAACAAGGTGGTCCAGATTTAGTTGGTGCTACAATGAGCGAGAAACGTCAGCATTTTTTAAAGGAATATGACTGGATTCGTAAAGGGCTTATGTTCGAGCCTCGCGGTCATGATATGATGAGCGGAAGTATTTTTTATGCACCTAGCGACCCTAATAATGATTTCGGAATATTATTTATTGAAACCAGCGGATGCTTACCTATGTGTGGTCATGGTACCATAGGTGCTATAACTATTGGTATTGAAGAAGGATTGATTATACCTAAAATGCCGGGAAAAATTCGAATGGAAACTCCCGCAGGCTTAGTACATATATCGTATCAACAAACGGGTACTAAAGTAGATTGGGTAAAATTGACCAATGTAAAGTCGTATTTGGCTGCGACAGATTTAACTATAGCATCATCTTATTTGGGAGAGGTTGTTTTTGATGTATCCTACGGAGGTAATTTTTATGCAATTGTAGATCTACAAAAGAATTTTAACGGAATTCAAGATTACTCTGCTAGTCAATTAATTCAATTTAGTCAAGAACTACGTGATAGAATCAATTTGAAATATCCTGATATATTCATCCACCCAGAAGATTCAACCATTAGAAATGTGAGTCATATATTATGGACGGGAAATACTATCTCTGAGACTGCTAGCGCAAGAAATGCCGTGTTCTATGGTGATAAGGCAATTGACCGTTCGCCTTGTGGTACGGGTACGTCTGCACGAATGGCGCAATGGTATGCAAAAGGTAAGTTAGGTGTTGGTGAAGATTTTATTCATGAGAGCTATATTGGGTCTCAGTTTGTTGGTAGGGTAGAAGAGGAAACGACCTTAGCTGATATACCTGCCATAATACCGAGTGTTAAAGGTTGGGCAAAAATATATGGTCAGAACACCATAACTATAGACGACGATGATCCGTATGCATACGGATTTCAAGTAATTTAAATTCTAGTAATTACAAATGAAGAATGTACTTATAATTGGCGGTGGCATTGTAGGTTTAAGCACTGCTTACTTTTTAAATAAAATGGGTTTTGAGGTTACCGTAATTGATAAAGGTGATATTACTTCTGGTGCATCTTTCGTAAATGCAGGGTATATTACTCCGAGTCATATTATTCCGTTAGCATCGCCAGGTATGATTGCGAAGGGGATAAAGATGATGTTCAATTCTGCTAGTCCGTTTTACATGAAACCAAGACTAGATGCCGATTTTTTGAAATGGTCATGGTATTTTCATAAGTCATCTACGTCAGCTAAGGTAGAAAAGGCGATTCCTTTAATTAAAGACATCAACCTTATCAGTAGAGAGTTATTTACCGATATAAAAAACTCTGGCGATTTAGGTGATTTTCAACTAGAGCGAAAAGGTTTATTAATGCTGTATAAAACCGAAGCGAGCTACTTACATGAAAAAAAGGTTGCCGAAAGAGTTGCTTTTGAAGGGCTAGAGGTATCTGATTTAAACAAGGCAGCTTTACATCAACTAGAACCTAATGTGAATATAGATGCAGAAGGTGCTATACATTATGAATGTGATGGGCACACGACTCCGACAGAGATAATGCCCAAGTTAGTAGCATATTTAAAGCAACAAGGTGTTACTATTAGCACAAATGAAGAAGTTCTGGATATTAAGAGTTCTGGTAATACTATTAAAGAGGTAGTTACAGATAAGGGTTCTTATAAACCAGAAGAAGTTATTTTAGCTGCGGGCTCATGGAGTGGAGAGCTGGCGAAGAAATTACAGTTGAAGTTACCACTACAAGGTGGTAAGGGGTATAGAATAAATATAGAACGTGATACAGGTATTACGATTCCTGCTATATTAATGGAATCTAAAATAGCGGCTACACCTATGAACGGTTTTACAAGATTCGCGGGTACCATGGAGTTTTCTGGTAATAACGACATCATAAGAAAAGAAAGAGTGGCAGCTATAGCCAATGGTGCTCAAGCATTTTACCCTGATATAAAAATTAGCGACACTGAAATAAAAAATGTAAAAACCGGATTGCGACCAGTTTCACCAGACGGTTTACCATACATCGGTAAATCGACAAGAATTGAAAACCTAACTATTGCCACTGGTCATGCCATGATGGGTTGGAGTTTAGGGCCTGCTACAGGTAAGCTGGTTTCAGAGTTATTGTCTGGTACTAAGACGTCTATGAACATTGCGGCATTTAGCCCAGATCGCACATTTTAAAGATTGTTGAAAAATACTCGTCGGCATAGAATTACCGTTCACCGATAGTAAACTGCCATTCACCTATAGCAGCCATTTTAAGAGTGAGAAATCTTTGATCTTTGTCGTATCAATATAAACGACCTATGGACATATTACTAATAGAAGACGATTTAATAGAAGTTATGAAGTTGAAACGTACAGTTTCTAAACTTAACTTAAAGCATACAATTATAGAAGCAAAAAACGGTGAAGAAGCTTTAACCTATTTAAGGTCTGGCGAAAAATTACCAGATATTATTCTTTTAGATTTGAATATGCCAAGAATGAACGGTATTGAATTTCTAGCTATTTTAAAGGCAGATGAATTACTTCAATATTTACCTACAGTTATTTTAACAACCTCAGAAAATAGAGCAGATTTGTTAAAATGTTACCAAGCTGGTATTGCAGGTTATGTAATTAAGCCATTAAAATATGAAGATTACGAGTATAAATTAAATGCTGTTTTAGAGTACTGGAATGTTAATCAACTAGTGAAAGGCTAACAAAAAAGCTCATTTCACAACATTTTTTCCTATTTACGTATTAATTTTCCTACGTTTGAGTGTATTTAAATAATTCAAATGAAAGGAATCGTATTTACCGAGTTTTTAGAAATGGTCGAATCTGAATTCGGTTTAGAGACTGTTGACAATATAATTGAGAAATCAAATTTGCCATCAGAGGGTATTTATACCTCTGTAGCTACCTACGAATTCAATGAAATGGTAGCGCTGATTACCCAGCTAAGTAAAGAAGTAGATTTACCGGCCGGAGATTTAATTTATGCATTTGGACTCTACTTATTCTCAAGTCTAAAAAATGCACATCCAGAAGTTATTCAAAGTTACAGAAACCCCATAGGGTTGTTATATTCTATTGAGGATCATATACATGTTCATGTAAAAAAGCTGTATCCTGAAGCAGAACTTCCTACATTTAAGATATTAGACAAGACCGATAATTCTATTTCCATGATATATTCTTCATCTAGAGGTTTATATAGATTAGCTCATGGTCTAATTGAAAAAGCTTTTGAACATTTTAACGGTAAAGCCGATATTACCTATGAACTTCTAAAGGAAGACGGTACTGAAGTAAAATTTGATGTAGTACAACATGGATAACAAAGAAGTTCTTCTCTTAAAAAAAGCGCTCGAACGGCAGAAAAAGGCTCGTAAACAAGCAGAGAATATCTTAGAAGAAAAATCTAAGGAGCTCTACGACGTTACCAGTCACTTAAGAGAATCTAACAGTAAGCTCGAAAATTTACTAAGCGAAAAAACATCTGAATTAGATGGTATTTTTATAAATATTATCGATCCTTACGTGGTAATGGATCTACAATTCAATGTTATTAATATGAATAGATCTGCCAAAGAATTTTTGCAGTTTGATCATAATGATAAGCTCGTAAACCTTTCACATTTTATACATCCAGATTTTTTAGCGTATACCCAAGAATCGATGCGATCGATGATCGAGGTAGGAAGCTTAAAAAATTATCGTGCGAAAATTATTCTTGAAGGTGATGTAGAAAAATGGATTCAAATAAACGCAAGTCTTGTATATGACAAAAATCAAAGACCAATTGCAGCACAAGGTATAATTAGAGATATTACCCAAGAAACCGAAGTAAAAAGACTTGTTGCAGAACAAAAGGCGCAATTAGATATTATAGTTGAGAATTCTCCCTTAGGTATTGTTTTAGCCGTGGACGGAGTAATTCTGAAGACCAATAATACTTTTGTAGAAATGCTAGGTTATCAAGAAGGCGGGCTCAAAAATGTTTCTTTTAAATCAATCTCAGAACCAGAAAATACAATAGATGCACTTAATCAACTTGATGAAATGTGTGCTGGTAAAATTGAAAAGTTCACCGAAATATGGAAGTTTACGAGAAAAGATGGTTCTACCATAATGGGAAAAACCAGAATTTCAGCGATACATGATGATCATAGAAAAAAAGATTATCAGGTGGCTATTATAGAAGATATTTCGCATCAATTAGAGGCAGACAGAAAACTAGAAGCATCTCAAAATAGATTGACTGCTCTTATTTCTAATTTACAGACTGGTGTTCTTTTAGAAGATGAGGAAGGTAAAATTGCCTTGACCAATCAAAAGTTCTGCGATTTATTTCATATTAAACAGTCTCCAAAGAAAATTATAGGCGTTGACTGTGCAGAATCTGAAGAAGAATTTAAAAAGTATTTCAAGAGTCCAAAAAGCTTTGTTAGTAGAATAGAAGAAATTTTAGCTAAAAAAGAAACCGTTTTGGCAGATGAACTTGAAATGATCGATGGGAGAATTTTGGCAAGAGATTTTATTCCTATAGATAATGATGGTGATTACAAGGGGCACTTATGGGCTTATCAAGATATTACCATTTCTAAAAATTATAGAAAGAATTTAGAAAACCAACGAGAAAAGTATAGTAGCATCATTGCAAACATGAACTTAGGTCTTGTTGAGGTCGATAATAATGATGTAATACAAATGGTTAACCAAAGCTTTTGTAATATTTGTGGCTTTACAAAAGAAGAACTTATAGGTCAAACTGCTTCTCAAATAATAAAATTCAAGAACGGTAGTCTCATTGAAAAGAAAAATGAAAATAGATTAGGTGGGGTATCTGACTCTTATGAAGTTGAGGTTTATAATAAAAACAATTCAATTAGACATTGGCTAATAAGTGGTGCGCCTAGGTATGATGATACTGGTGCCGTAATTGGTTCTATAGGTATACATTTAGATATTACCGATCAAAAACTATTAGAACTTCAAAAAGAGAAATTATTAAAAGATTTAGAAAACAGTAACCAAGGTTTACAAGAGTATGCCCATATTGTTTCTCATGATCTTAAGTCTCCACTAAGAAGTATTAGCGCTTTGGCAACTTGGCTAAGTGATGATTATAAAGATGTTTTAGATGAAGGTGGTAAGCAGAATCTTGAACTTATGCAAGAGAAAGTAGCCTCTATGGATAAGTTGATTCATGGTATTCTAGAATATTCTACCGCAAATAGTTCTGATTTAGATGATTCTAAAGTTGACCTAAATGAGGTAATAAATGATATAGGCGAGACCATATACATTCCTGAACATGTAAAATTGGTCATTCCTGAGACTTTGCCAATTATCATGGCAGATAGAATTAAAGTGCATCAAGTTTTTCAAAATATAATTGGTAATGCGGTTGTACATATTGAAAGAGAAGTAGGGCTTGTTGAAGTTCTTTATAAAGATGATGGCGAATTCTGGCAATTTACCATTAGTGATAATGGGGTAGGTATACCAGAAGAGTATCATAAAAAGATTTTTGACATATTTCAATCTATAGGTAATAATGAAAGGTCAACCGGTATCGGGCTTTCAATAGTTAAGAAAATAGTTGATCGTTACCAAGGTAAAGTTTGGATCGATAGTGTGGTTGGGGAAGGAACCCAATTTCATTTTACCATAAAAAAATACCATAATTAATAAGATTTAAGATGAAAATAGTTCAAGCAATAAAGAAACCAAATGAGTCTTTTATACTTAATGATTCAAAACAATTAAAAGAACCCTTAGTTCTAGTTTTTGGTAATCGATATATGTTAGAAAGTGAAGATATATATGATGAGGTTAAAGAATTGTATCCTGACGGTCATATCGTTTTTGGTACGACTTCGGGTGAAATTATAGATGATAATGTTTTAGACGGATGCGTTGTTTTAACTGCTATAGAATTTGAGAAGAGTTCAATTTTGATAAAAAGAAGGAACGTGGCAGATTTTCAAAATGATGATGAAAAATTGGGCGAGAGTTTAATAGCTGAGTTCCCGAAAGAAAATTTAAAACATCTATTTGTAATATCAGAAGGTAGTACCGTTAATGGTAGTGCACTTATAGAAGGTTTAGAACATTTAGGCAATACACATTTTGGACTCTCTGGCGGATTATGTGGTGATGATGATCGTTTTGAACGAACATTGGCATCTTACAATGAAAACCCTAAAGAAGGGGAAATAATAGCTATAGGTTTTTATGGTGATACCTTAGAAATTACAAGTTCTAATTATGGTGGTTGGACCACCTTTGGCCCTGAACGTATCATTACAAAATCTGAAGGTAATCTACTTTTTGAATTAGATGGTAAACCTGCATTAGATCTTTATAAAACTTACCTAGGTGAAAAAGCTGATGAATTGCCGAAGTCGGCATTGCTTTATCCGTTAAGTGTAAAGGTAACAGATGATGCAGAGCCTTTGGTTCGAACTATTCTTAATATTGATGAAGCAGAGAATACAATGACACTAGCTGGTGACGTTCCAGAAGGTGCTAGGGTGCAATTAATGATGTCGTCGGTAGATGATATTGCCAATGGGGCATTTCATGCAGCAGAGCTCGCTATGGGTGGCAGAAAGAAATCTCCAGAGTTAGCATTATTAATTAGTTGTATTGGTAGAAAGTTGGTCATGGATCAACGTACCGAAGAAGAAATCGAAGAAGTTAAAGCGGTAATTGGTGATAATACGGTTATAAGCGGATTTTACTCCTATGGCGAAATGGCACCTTTTAGTGGTCAAGATAGTTGTAAATTGCATAACCAGACCATGACTTTAACCTTATTTAGCGAATAATGCATTCCCTCTTAAAAAGACAAATTCGAAAATATTTACCTGAAGATCTAAAGGCGCATCCAGAAATGGAAAACTTTTTAGAAGCTGTAGAAAAGTCATATGAAAATTTTGATGATAAATTTTCCATGCTTCATAGAGCTTCGACCATAAGTTCAGACGAACTTTTTGAAGCTAATAAACAATTACAGAAAGAAGCATTACAACAAAAGAGTATTCTTGTTTCTCTAGAAAATGCTATTCTTAGTTTAAGAGAGAATTTGAATGATGAAAAGACCACAAAGATTCAAGAAGAATTTAATACAGAACAGCTTGCATCTTACATAAGTAATTTGGCATCCCAGGTTTCTGAGATGACTGCAGAAAAAGATAAACTACTCATTAGTTTAGAAAACCAGAATGAATCTTTAAACAATTATGCGCAAATGGTATCGCATGATTTAAAATCGCCTATTCGAAACATCAATGCGTTGATGAGTTGGATTATGGAAGATGAAAAAGAGAAATTTTCTGATACAAGTAAAGAAAATTGCACGTTGGTATCTCAAAACCTTACCAAGATGGATAAGCTTATTAGTGGTATACTAAAACACGCCACAATGGGTGAAACTGAAGAGCATAAAGTAACGTTTAGTTTAGAAGATAGTCTTAAAGATATTCAGCAGACTATTTATGTACCTGAAAATATAACTTTTGAATATGATGAAGAATTGCCAGAAATGTTCTTTGAAAGAGCACGGTTAGAGCAATTGTTTATGAATTTATTCACTAATGCTGTAACGGCAACTGAACATGTAGAAAAAGGTGTAATCAAAATTGGTTACGAGCCAGATGACATTTATTGGAAATTTAGTGTTTCAGATAATGGAAAAGGAATACCAGAGAAGCATCAAAAAGGAATTTTTGAAATGTTTAAAAAGCTGGAGACTGCCAATAATGCTACCGGCATCGGACTTGCAATTGTGAAGAAAATTGCGGTACTTTATGAAGGCGATGTTCGGTTAGAATCAGAAGAAAACGTTGGTACTACGTTTTATATCACATTAAAAAAGAATTCATGATAGAACAACCTAACCTTAATTATGTAGACGAGCTTGCCGGTGACGATATCGCTTTTAGAAATCAGTTTCTTGATATTATTAAAAACGAGTTTCCGTTAGAGAAGGAAGAATATTTTGGTCATGTAAAAAATACAAGGGTAAAAGAAACTGCTGAAATCGTTCATAAGCTAAAACATAAGTTCAATATTTTAGGAATGGAAAATTCTTATAAGCTAGCAGTAGCCTATGAAATGGAATTATTGGACGGTAAGCACGATAGTCAATCTAAATTCGTTGAAGTATTAGATACTATTGAGGAATACATTAAAACAATTTAAATGAACTGTATTATAATCGATGATGAAGCTACGGCAAGACTAGTTGTAAGGCAACTATGTTCAAAAATACCTGAGCTTGATGTTATTGAAGAATTTGATAATGCCATTTCGGCAATCAAGTTTTTAAATCATCAAAATATTGATGTTATCTTTTTAGACATACATATGCCCGGTTTTAGTGGTGTCGATTTTATACAAACACTTAAAGATCCACCTAAGGTAGTTATGACTACTTCTGATACAGATTTCGCAATAGCCGCTTACGAATATGAATGTATTGTTGACTACTTGGTGAAACCGATTACGTTAGAGCGTTTTGAAAAAAGTATTGAAAAAATCAAAAACAGTTCTTCTAAAAAGCCACAGGTACAGGCAGCAGCACAACAAAATTCATCTGAAGGTGAAGATTTGTACATTAATATTGACCGAAGGTTAATTAAGTTGAAACTCAATGAAATTTTGGTTATCGAAGCCAAAGGCGATTATATTGATGTTAAAACAGAGAAAGAAGACCATAGGGTACATACTACTTTGAAAAAAATAAAAGAAAAATTACCTGAAAAATTGTTTCTGCAAATACACAGGTCTTACATTATCAACTTTACCAAAATTATTGATATAGAAGATAATAGTGTGCTTATAGCTAAAAATGTGGTGCCTATTAGCCGCTCTAACCGCCCAGAATTAATGAGACGTTTAAACCTACTTTAAGTTTTTTCTAAAGTGATAATTACCAATTTTCGTGGTAAATCTTTTTGAAAATTTCTGCTAGCTGAACTTTATTTACTGGCTTTACTACGTACCCGGTAAGCTCTTCAAAATTAGAAGCTCTTTTTACATCGCTCTCGCGCATAGATGAGCTGACCATATAAATATTAATGTTGTTAATGATTTTAGGTTTTAGCTTTTTAAATTCATTTAAAAAGCCCCAGCCATCTAAAAATGGCATATTAATATCTAAAAATATAACCTCGGGTAGCTCAACTTTCTCCTCAGTACATTTTGCAATATATTCAACGGCTTGTTCTCCATCGGTAAATGTCGAAACCACCAATTCTTTTGATATTTGATGAATTGTTTTTTCCATTAAATACAAATAAAGTTCGTCGTCATCGACCAGTAATATGTTCGGTTTTGTCATCATTTTTTGAATATTATTTTAAATGTTGTTCCATGCCCTACTTTACTATCTATTGTTATAATTGCATTAAGAGCTTCTAATTGAGATTTTATCAAAAACAGCCCCATACCTTTACCAGATATGTTTCTATGAAATCTTTTATAAAGTTTAAATACATTTTCTCCGTGTCTTTCTAGATTTAACCCTATTCCATTATCTCGCACATACAACACCTTTTGCTTATTTTCAATAGCAGATTCAAATTGTATGTAAGAAGAGACATTTTCTCTCTTGTATTTAATAGCATTAGAAATGAAATTGTGAACGATGCTTTGTAAATAGAATTTAGAATATGAAATTTGGTTCCAAGCCACTAAATTTAATTGAACTTCAAAACCAGAATTATCTAAAAGTGTTTCTGTGAATTCATTTTTAACTTCGAGTATCAATTCATTTAAATCGATATCAACTATTTTTATTTCCTTGGCATCAAGTATAGATAAGTAGTCATTTATGTCTTCAGTTAAGTTGGTTATACTTTTGGCTACTATATCTAGTTTAGGCAGTAATTGATGTAATACTTCAGGATTTTTTTCTTTTTGTATCATCTCAACAATTACAGACATACTCGTAACTGGTGAGCGTAGGTTATGAGAAATTAAATAGTTGAAATCACTTAATTGCTTGTTTCTAATTTCTAAGCTATTGTTCATCTCATTGACCATTACATTATTCTCTTCTAATTGGTCTTTACTTCTGGTCAATAATATATTCTTACTTTCTAATTCTTTATAGAATAGTTCTTTTTCAAATTTCTTTTTTTGAAAAATATAGCATAACGTTAATAGACTAATAATTGAAATAAAATTAAAGGTCAACAGGCTTTCAAAAACAGGCTGTAATTCGGCTTTTACTATTCTTGGAGGTATTTCCAAGGCCATAAGCCAATTAGATGGGGTTACTATTTCTGTTGGTAAGTTAGATTTAGAACCAAACGTAAATGTTGCTCCATTTAAATTAATAGATTGCTGCGACCATATATGACCATTTTCAACAAAAGTGCTGTCTCGAATATGGGTTATTGCCTTGGTATTTAAAATACTGTCTATAGTACTATTTTTATTTTCAGATTCATAGGGTAAATCTTCTTTTATAGTACTTGCACTTATAACTCTAAAATCCTCATCTAGCAAATAAACATTTTTATCTTCAACTTTGGATTTTATTTGGTCCAGAATTTTTTTCATTTTAAAATTGATGACCACTAAACCTATTTGATTTTGCTCATTATCAAAAATAGGAGCCACAGTTCTAATTACTGGTTTATGCGGTTTTTCAATTTCCCCATTTTCTTTATTTAAGCTTATTTGAGAAAGATATATTTGATTTCTTTTTAATTGTAATCCTGCTTTTACATAAGGTTGGTGATTTTTATTTTGTAAAGCGCTAATTACAATAGAATCGTTTCCAACCCGTTCGGCTCTAAAAAATTCTTTTCCTTCTAAATCTAAAAAGCGAAATTGATCATAAATAGTAATATACTCAATAAGTTCTAGGTAAGAGCTTAAGAATGAGGAATGCTCTTCTAAAGGATCAAAATTCTTTGGATATTTTAAACTAGCCCAAAAATTGGTATTTCGTATAAAAGAATGGCATTTTTCTTCAAAGGAAACTTTCTTCATCGTGTTTGCACGAATCTGACGCTCCGTAATATTTTCAATTTGTTTTGCCTTTTGGGAGTAATATAAAAAAAGGGTAAGCACAAAAAGTGGTACATAAAGACCAATAAACATTCTTAAAACTCTTTTCCACATATAAGTTCGATTAGACTCTCATTTTCAATAGTATCTCTCGAATTCTCAATGCGCAATAGACTTACGCTAAAATAAGTAAAATTCTTACATTTACTGTTATTATATGAGATAATTCACTGTTTATAACTGATTTTTTAGAAGAATTCTCAAGTATTATGTAGGAAAAATTTATTGTTTGCTTTTATGCATTGAAATGGTCATTTCAATATCTAAATAATCCTATTTAGAATGTAAATTATAAAGGGATATTTAAACTAATCTAGGTTTAACTTTTTGTGGAATAATGGTTTACTTAGAAACAACCATTTTGCTTTTAACCCGATTTCAGTAAACTCGAATCCGGCTGCAGTTGCAGAGGCAATATTACTATACTTGCCATATACATTTAAGCTAAATCGTTTTGAGAATTGACGTCGTACAGAAGCTTCAGCTCTAAAAATAGCCGTTTTAGCATCATCCTCTACTTGTTGAATACCTGTGGCCGCACTAGCCATATAAGTCGTTTTTTCTGAGATGTTACCACGTATATCTGCAAATAATTCGACTGCTTTGTATACTTCTGGACTAAAATAAATGGTAGGTACTTGGTCTTTAAAAGTAATATACTGAAAGTTTACACCCATTTTTAATGCAGGTTTACGCAGTACATTATAATATAAAGAAGTAAATAATAAATTTCTAACGTTATCATCGCTCTGTTGGGTGTGCATTAGTTGTGTATACCAACCAAAATTTACATTAGTACCAAGGTTATAATTAAGTCCGTAATGGTTTTGTACAATTTCACGTTCTATTAATTCAGCATTAAAACTCTGTACTTCTCTTTGGTACCCAAGTGTTAAGTTTTGCAATTTAAAAGGTTGCATATCTAATTTAATATCTAAAACCGGTTGTGTATATGCATCATCTAAAAACCTAGAGTTGTTTAAACCTAGTACTGTCTTTAGCACCGTTTTCGGAAATAATTTGTATTGTAAGCCAGCCAATAATACATGAGAGGTTGCTTTATTATCGGTAACACTATTTTCTGTCGTTCTAAAAAAGTAAGAAACCGTAGTTCTAAATTTTGTGCTAAAAGGGACATCAACCGTAGTATTGGTAAAAAATGCAACATTATTACCATTGTCAAATGTATAGGCCGCATGCTCTTCAATTGTTGGGGTATGCATTAAGTTCAGCTTCTCAATAAAGCCTTTCGCATCTTTTTGATTCTTGTAGAATTTTAATGTTTGGTTGGCCATACTGTATGCAGGTATAATCTTGTCAGATGCAAATAAAGCATTTGCTTTACCTAAATTACCATCAAAAGAGGCACTATCATTAACCAAAATTCTATCATAACTTTCAACACTAGATTTAGCATCACCGGTATATAGACCTAAGGTAGCTTTTAATGCCAATATCCAATTTTTATTAGGGTAGTGCACTTCTAAACTATCAATCTTGTCTCTAGCAGAAATAAATTTTCTGTTCCATATTAAGGCTTGAACATAGCGATCATAAGTGCTTTCGGTAAGTTTTTCATCATCAATTTTATCGACCTTTACCGTTGCTCCTTTAGAGATAATTAGTGCTTCTTTATCATTTTCATCGATATGCTCTGCCAATGCAATACCGTTTAATGCGGTAATAGAATCTTTTGGGGTAGTGGCATATCTAACATAAATATCTTTCGCCTTGTCTGCTTGTTTGATAATGAGATATAAGTTCGCCAAGTTGATTAGAACATCTTTGTCTTCAGGGAAATCTTCAAAAATCTTTTTTAAAGTTTGCTCTCCTTTCGCGTATTGCTGATTGTTCACAAACTCGTTTGCATAACCTAAACGCATAAATTTTCGAGAGACTTTTGCACTTGCATTTTCTGGATCTAAAGCAATTGCCTTTTCAACCCAACTTAATGCTAATTCATATTCTTTTAAATTACTTAAGGTATTGGCATACCCTAATACAGCACCGAATTTGGTTGGGAATTTTTCTACCAAATCTGCATACAAGGGTTTTGCTTGTTCATATTCTTTCGCCCACAAATAAGATTCGTTGTAATTAATTAAAATTTCAAAATCACCAGGGTAATCTTCTAAAAGGTCAGCGAACAAACTAGTTGATTTTTGTGGTTCGCCACTTAACCCAACAGCCCGCCCATAACAGAGCAATGCCGTTTTATTTTCGGGGTCAGTTTTAAGGTATTCACCAAAAAAAAGTTCTGCCTCTTGAAAATCACCTTTCTCTAAAAGACCAAAGCCTTTGGTCATATCAGATTGTGCTTTTAAGAAAGATGAGGTTAAAAGAATAAGGAATACTAAATTACGAATCATTCAAAGTGAGATTAATACTACAAATACCTAACGGTAATTATTGAGATTTATTTGTCTTTTTTAATATTGTAAAGATAAAATTGACTTCACCGTTACGGAAGTACGATAATTGCCACTCGTCTACAGTAATTGGTCATCGACCTAAAGCCCTTAAAATATAAGGGTAGCCTTCATGATATTTGAGGTAGAACCAAGTCATTGTTGAGACTTAAAAAAAAACATGATCATGATAGCAATTAGAGTAGCACTACACAAAATTTCTCCAGAAAAATTATTTATGGGGAGCGTACTCGTAGTAAATGGGGGTAATTATGTCTATAACCTTATACTGGGTAGATTGCTTGGTCCCGAAGCATATAGTGAGGCTGCTTTACTAATTACCTTACTACTTGTACTATCTTTTTTAGGCATGACTTTTCAATTGGCTACAGCAAAATTTGCCATATTGTTTAGCAATGATGACTGGGTAGCTTTAAAACAATTGTTATATAAGTATGCTTTAGGTTTTGGTACGATTATAGGTGTTTTATTATTTGCATTTGCTGGTAACTTACAAGAACTATTTCACACCGAATCTTCTCTGTTATTTAAAACCTTTGCCGTATCGGTGCCTTTGTATTTTTTTATGTCGGTCAATAGAGGAAGATACCAAGGCAAGCAAGATTATCAGAAATTATCGCTTACCTACCAAACAGAAATGTGGAGCAGGTTATTGATAACACTCGGGTTACTATGGTTGGTACCTTTTGAACCTGCATTTTTAGTAGCAATGGGTATTGGATTGTCGTTTGTATTCGGATTGATTCCTACCGATTTTAATATAAAAAGCATCACCCAAACAGTTACCTTATCCAAAGAGAATAAAAGAAAAGTAATCAGTTTTATAGTATTGACAGCCTGTTATGAACTTACCCAGATTATCATAAATAATAGTGATATTCTTTTGGTAAAACATTATTTCGATACTCTAAATGCCGGACTCTATGCTTCTTTGGCCATGATAGGGCGAGTAGTTTATTTTGTTGCTTGGATGTTCGTAATGCTGCTACTTCCTACCGTTGTTCAAAAACAAAAAGATGGCGAGCCAACTGCACCTGTATTAATAAAGTATGTAAGTTATGTGGGGGTATTGGCAATTGCTATAATTTTCTGCTGTGCTGTTTTTCCTGAATTAATAATTCAATTAATGTTTGGCGAAGCTTATATCTCAATGGCGCCTTTATTATGGCAATATGCTTTGGCAACTTCTTTATTCGCTATCTCAAATATATTTGCCTACTACTTTTTGTCACTAGATAAATACGTACCTGTAATACTTTCTGGTGTATTGGGTGTTTCTCAAATTGCTATGATCATGTTCTTTCATAGTACCTTATATATGGTGGTACAGGTTCAAATTATAGCTATGGTTGCTTTGCTGGTAGCACAGTTACTTTATTTCGCTCATAATAACATATTGAACAAGACCTCTTGATACTATAATATTAAGTGAGTCTAGCCCGAGGAAATCCCCCATCTTCGGGCTTTTTTTACCATACTCTAAAATGGATATTTTTTTCTATTGGTAAATGATAGATTTAAAGATTTATAATAATTGAATAAGGCTTAACTAGTAATTTCTTCCATTCGTCTATAGTAACGCTTCATCCACCTAAAATCACGTAAAAAACCTTTGTTATAGTTAGATATTTGTAGCAGAAATAACCCAATAGTATAGTAAACCTTAACCTATGAAACTTGCAATTGTAACCGCTTATCCCCCAAGTAAAGTAACATTGACCGAATACGGTTATCACTTGGTAAAACATTTTAGACTTCAAAAAGAAGTAACAGAAATAATATTGATTACCGATAAGACTGAAGGTGAAAAAGACCTTAGTTTTAATGAAGACGGATGCAAGATTACCGTTAAGGAGTGTTGGAATTTTAATGATTACAAAAATATCTTTAAAATCAATAGTGCTATTTCAGAGACAAAGCCCGATGCTGTACTTTTTAATTTACAGTTTTTAAAATTCGGAGATAAAAAGGTTCCTGCTGCACTTGGCTTACTATTGCCGCTAATGTGCAAGTTAAAAGGTATACCAACTATTTCTTTACTACATAATATTTTAGAGCAAGTAGATTTAGATAATGCTGGTATTACCTCAAATAAATTGCTGCAGAAAATTTATAATGGTATCGGTAATGTTTTAACAAGATGTGTTTTGGCATCAGATGTAGTTGCTGTAACTATTAGTAAATATCAATCTATTTTAGAAAACAAATATCAATCTAGAAATGTGGCTTTGATTCCGCATGGTTCTTTTGAAACTCCAGCAACCCCAGATTATAGCTTACCTGCCGGACCAAAAAAAGTAATGGCTTTTGGTAAGTTCGGTACCTACAAAAAGGTTGAGATAATGATAGAGGCAATCGAATTAATTAGACAACGTACCAATGAAGATATCGAAATAGTTGTTGCTGGTACAGATAGTCCAAATACACCTGGATACTTAGAAAGTATGAAAAAGAAATATGCTCATGTAAAGCAATTAGTTTTTACAGGTTATGTTGCAGAAGAAGATGTACCGGTATTATTTGGTGAAAGTGCGGTAATTGTTTTTCCATATACATCTACAACAGGCAGTTCTGGTGTATTGAACCAAGCAGGTAGTTATGGTAAAGCGGTTACATTACCAGATTTAGGTGACCTTAGTATTCTAGTAAAGGAAGAAGGCTATAAAGGAGAGTTCTTTGATCCAGAAAGTGTAGCTTCATTGGCAGACGCCATTGAAAGTATTTTGTTACATGATTCTTATAGAACATATTTAGCAAAAGCAAATTATAGAGCAGCCTGTTCTTTTCCGATGGAAGATATTACGAAAATGTATGTAGAATATTTTAAAGTACTACAAGTGGCAAAACTTAAAGGTTTCACTTTAGATGTACCCATGGTAGAAAAAGAATTAATGGCATAAAATTTTTGGTTAGGTTTTGTGAAAAGGAGGGTAGTATGGTTAGCTACTCTCTTTTTATTTCTGCTTTTCCATTTTATCATTTTCATCATGAAGAACACTTTTTATGTAAAAATTTTTAAAATTCTTACAAAGGTGTATTTCATCGATTGCACTGTTTATTAGGTAGAGGCCAAAGGTTTTGCTGCGTTCATTTTAATATTGAAATTGTAATTTTCAACTTGAAAACTACAATTTTTACGAAATTGAGCGTTATATGTAGGTTAAATCTTACTTACATAAAACCATGAAAATACTAACCATAGATGATCAACAGCTTATTTTATTGTCTGTTGAGAAAAGACTTACCGAATTAGGTTATGATGTAAAAACAGCTGATTCTGGTAAAAAAGGAATTGAAGTATATAATTCATTTGAACCAGATTTGGTTCTTGTAGATATAAATATGCCAGATATGTCTGGTTTAGATGTTGTTAAACATATTAAAGAAGGCAAACGTAACACTACGCCGGTATTAGTAATGTCGGGTAATACCGATGAAACCATAATTACCGATGGCTTTACATTAGGCATCGACGATTACATGAAAAAGCCTGTGAGTTTGTCTGAAATGGCGGCTCGTATTAAAAGGTTAATTGGCGCCCCAGTTATAGAACTGAACCCTCAAGAGTCTAGTAGCGCAAGAATGCTTCAAAAAAATTGCGTTGGTGTTGTTATACCTTGTTATAATGAAGAAGAACGTCTTTTAGGTAAAGAATTTAGAGACTTTGCACACAGTAATCTTGGGTACCATCTTTGTTTTGTAAACGATGGTAGTACAGATAAAACACTCGAAGTTTTAGAAGAATTAAAGAAAGGTCACGAAAGTAATATCAGTATTTACGATTGCGAGAAAAATGGTGGTAAGGCCGAAGCGGTTCGCTTGGGTATGTTACACATGGCAAAAGATCCTCAATTAGATTATATCGGATTTTTAGATGCCGATCTCTCTACCGATTTTAGAGATTTTGACGATTTGGTTGAAACCTTAGACAACTCTGAATTTAAAATTGTTAGTGGTTCTAGAATGAGTAGAATGGGTGCAGATATTACTAAAGAATCTGCTCGTAAGATAATTAGTATGACCATTAATCTTATCATTAGAACCATTTTAAGAATGCCATTTAATGATACGCAATGTGGAGCAAAAGTGATGGATCGCTCAGTAGTTCCTTTACTTTTTAGTAAACCTTTTATTACCAAGTGGTTGTTCGATGTTGAAATGTTTATACGAATGAGAAAATACTTTGGTAAAACCGAAGCCAAAAAACTTATTTGTGAGCAGCCATTAAAAAGATGGATACATGCTGATGGTTCTAAACTATCTATGAAAGATTCTGTAAAGATCGTTGGGCAGTTGGCAAAAATCGCTTTCGTCTACAGATAATATAAGTACTACCGAACCCCCGAAAACCCTATCAAAATCATGACAGCAATTAAATTGGCTTTAAAGCGAATCTCCCCTAAACATTTGTTTATGGGTAGTGCTTTGCTGGTAAATGGTGGTAACTATTTATACAATTTACTTTTAGGTAGATTGCTTGGTCCTGAGGCTTTTGCCGATGCGGCACTTTTGGTTACATTACTTTTAGTGTTGTCTTTTGTTGGTATGACTTTTCAATTGGCAACCACAAAATTTGCTGTGTTATTTACAGATTATACGTGGATTACTTTTAAGAATACCATGTATAGATATGCATTGGTATTCGGTGTGTTTACCGGAATTCTTGTGCTCATTTTTTCTAAAAATTTACAAGCACTTTTTAATACGCAAAACCATTACATGTTTATGATTTTTGCTGTCGCCATACCCTTATACTTTGTTATGAGTGTAAATAGGGGTAGGTTTCAAGGTAAGCATGACTTCGGCAAATTAGCAGGTACCTACCAAACAGAAATGTGGAGTAGGTTGTTGATCACTTTTGCTTTGCTGTTATTACTACCCTTTGAACCGGGAATCTTAATTGCAGCTGGTATTGCACTTTCTTTTGTATTCGGACTTTTTCCGTCAGATTTTAAAGGTGTTCAAGTTTTTTCTAAAGACAAATTAGCTGCGGTAGATTTAAAACAAGTGTGGCTTTTTATAGGTCTTACAGCTGGTTATGAACTCACGCAGATTATTATAAACAATAGTGATATTCTATTGGTCAAACATTATTTTGATGATAAACAGGCTGGCTTGTATTCATCATTGGCATTGATCGGTAGGGTAGTGTACTTTGTTGCTTGGATGTTTGTAATGCTTTTAATGCCAACAGTTATTCAAAAACAAAAAGACGGCGAGCCAACGGCTCCGGTACTTTTTAAGTATGTATTCTTTATTGGTGGCTTATCGACTTTTATAGTTTTTGTATGCTTTCTATTTCCGAATTTGATAATTACGTTAATGTTCGGTGATGCGTATTTATCTATTGCACATTTACTTTGGAAATATGCATTGGCGACATCACTATTCGCAGTCTCTAATATTTTTGCATATTACTTTCTGTCATTAAATCAATATTCACCTGTCATATTATCAGGATTGTTAGGCTTTTCTCAAGTGGCACTCATCATGCTTTATCATGATAATCTTGAAACCGTAGTTCACATGCAGATTATTGCCATGGTTATACTATTGGTGGCACAGCTACTATTTTTCATCATCAAGAATAAAAAGGATTCAATAGCCTTAAAAAAACAAAATAATTTGGTTTAGCACGACTATGCCAACACAAAATAACCCTGTATACTAAAATTTAGCTCAAATGAAATTAGCAATCGTAACCGCCTATCCGCCCAGTAAAGTAACTTTAACAGAGTACGGTTATTACTTGGTAAAACACTTTAGACTTCAAGAAGAAGTGACCGAATTAATTTTGATCACCGATCGAACAGACGAACCTAAAGATTTAAATTTTGAAGAGAACGGTTGTAAGATTACGGTGAAAGAATGTTGGAGTTTTAATAGCTACAGCAATATCTTTAGTATAAGCAAGACTATTTCGCAAACAAAGCCAGATGCTGTATTGTTCAATCTTCAGTTTTTAAAATTCGGAGATAAGAAAATACCGGCTGCACTAGGGTTAATGCTTCCATTTATTTGCAAGTCTAAGGGTATACCAACTATTTCATTATTACATAATATTCTAGAACAGGTCGATTTAGAAAATGCAGGTTTTACTAAAAACAAGCTGTTACAAAGTATCTATAATTTTATAGGTACCACATTGACCAAGTTTGTGTTGGCGTCAGATATACTTGCCGTTACTATTAGTAAATATGTGACTACGCTAGAAGATAAGTATAAGGTTAAGAATGTAGCTTTAATTCCGCATGGCGCTTTTGAAACTCCGCCAGAGCCAGATTTTAAGCTTCCGGCTGGTCCAAAACAGGTCATGGCTTTCGGTAAATTCGGTACGTACAAAAAAGTAGAAATACTTATAGAGGCCGTAGAAGAAATTAGAGCTCGAACCAATGAAGATATAGAAATCGTTATAGCAGGTACAGATAGCCCAAATACTCCTGGTTATTTAGAGGAAATGAAGCAGAAATATAGCCATGTACCTCAAATTAGGTATACAGGTTATGTAGCAGAAGAAGATGTGGCGAAAATATTTGGCGATAGCGCAGTAACTGTTTTTCCGTATACTTCTACAACAGGTAGTTCTGGGGTATTACACCAAGCGGGTAGTTATGGTAACGCTGTTGCCTTACCAGATTTAGGTGACTTAAGTGTATTGGTTAAGGAAGAAGGATATGTTGGCGAATTTTTCGATGCTCATGATACTTCATCTTTGGCAAATGCTATAGAGAAAATAATTACCGATGATGCTTATAGAATTCAATTGGCGAAACAAAATTATAAAGCGGCATGTTCATTACCGATGTCTGCAATTACTCAAATGTATATAGATTACTTTAAGGCAATCCAGAAATCGAAAGAAAGCGGTTTCAATATTGATATATCAACTATGGAGAAGAAATTGGTTCATTAAGAATCGATATGGTTAGTATGTATAGGCTGGTGTGGTAACCAGCCTTTTTTTATGCCTCATTTTTCGAAACCTATAATTGGATGAGATAGTGCAGAAAAATAGCTAGTTACTTTTTTATCGCCAGTTCAAAATACGATGGCTTTTTATTCCCTAAAGAATCTATACAACCAAAGAAATGTTGTTTTTTGGTTTTCCAGGGTAGGCTACCTGCAACAGAACTAGGTACTCTTTCAAAATCATAAAGTGTCCAAAATAAAAAGGGAATATTCTCCTTTTCTAAATAGCCTTGCATTTCTTTATAATAAGCCGCTTGTTTTTCGTCAGAGCCTGAAAATAAGCTCCACATACCATCATAAGAAGAATCACCATATTCCTGTAAAACAATAGGTTTATTGGGTGTTAAGTACCGTAGAATCTTATAGGATTCTATAAAATATTGCGGTTTTTTATAATAGTGAAAAGAAATAAAATCTACTTCTTTTGATAAGTTTAATGCCGCTTCTGGGGTAGACCAACCAATAGTTATAGGGTTATTTTTATCCCATCTTCTAATTTCTAAAATCATTTGATTCAACCATTGTATTACAGTGTTTTCTCCGCGAGAATCAAAATCTAAGTCGGGTTCATTTTTTATATCCCAACCCAAAAGGGCAGGGTGGTCTTTAACAGAATTAACTATGGCTTCTGCATGTCTGTGGGTTAGTGTCCAGTTAGAAATATCGTAATCCCCATAGAAATCAAATAAAGTGATTAAAACATCTAATTTGTGATCTTGTGCCTTATCTAAGAGTGTATTTAAAAGCGCAAGTTTTTTGGCATCGACCCTGTTTTTTCCAAAATCTTCATATTGTAGAAATACACGAATCGTATTTAAACCCATATCTTGAATAATCTGAAAATCTTGATCGATAATAGTATCATTGAATCTTTTACCAAAAGTATCCCAAGGGGAATCTTTAGGGTAGTAGTTAATCCCTTTCTGATTCTTTATTTTTTCAAGTTTGGATGCTATGTTTCTTTCAATTACTTCAGCAGTATCTAAAGGCGTAGGTATTTCTTTTAAGTGTCTAATACGCCAAAATCCGTCTTCTAAGAGCATCATTACTTGGTAGCTGGTCGTATCTTTTTCTTTTAGAATAAGTGTTTCACCTTCGTAAGTTTCTTGATATTCTTCAACATTATAATCTTTAAAGACGACCATGGTGCCATCTGCTGTATAAAAATCTAAAGCAGATTTATGGTTTAAAGTAGTACGCTTGTACCAGTGATTATTCTTTTTATTGAGGTCAATGTTATCGTAAAGTCTAGCTCTTGCGCTATCGGTGTAAAAATCTTCAATACCGTAACGGTCATTTTTCTTAAATGCGATATTACGAACGTGCCATGCATTCATATAATCGTTAGTAATTTCGCCCAATGCTTGCTCTTCCATTGGTCGCCCTGGGTTATCTAAATCAGACCATTCTAGATTTGGTTTATACACATCATCCATCGGTACTTCTAAATGTAACATAGAAGTTTTATCTGCACCGGTATTCATAAATGCCAATGCAGCTCCTATTCCGTATAGAATAAGTCCGTTTATAGCCAAAAAGGTGACTATCAATACGGTTCTGTATAATGTTTTATTTAACTGTATCGCCATGTATACTTTTTGTAAATTCTTTTGTGATACCTGCTGCCGTTATTTTAAATACATAATCACCATCTGGTAAAAAATACTCGCCTAAGAAAATATTACAAACTCCGCTTTTAGTCGTTGTTATCTTAGATTCTATAAAATTATCTTCGGTATCATAAATTTCTAGTTGTAATAGGAGTCCGTCGGGAATAAGCTGATTCATAAAGCTCTCAAACGGACCAATATCTATATTTCTGTTTCCTTTTGAGAAATGAACAGGATAGTCTTTTATCGCAGCTTTAAACTCAAATGCTGTAGTATTACTTTCTGCTGCACCAGTTACAAAAGCCTGTATTTCCCATGAAGCAGCTTTATCTGGGTGTAATGTTTTCGCCTCTGCAATACCGTTTATAGTAGTGCCAATAGTGTATAGGTAAGAGTCATTTTGATTTTTAATAACAAAGGTTACCAATGTACCGTTGGTGACCATATTACCGAATTCATCTTTAATAATATCTGATGTAAACGTTACAATTTGGTTGCCATCTGCAAAGTTATGCGCACTAGAACTACTGATGTTGAAGTTGACTGCATTCGAAGGATAAACAATTGTTGCCAGTTCTTTTGAAGTGGTACCGTTACATTCTGATGTTACCAATATTCTCCCCGATTTTAAAGTAGATGCCACATTGTACCAAGCAATAAAGCTTTCCGTTGTTATTTTTAGCTCGTCGATATTCTCTAAAAATTGATATTTAACCGTTACCTCGGTGCCATCATCTAAGGGGTTGTCATAAGCATCGGTAGGAGATATGGTGAGCATAGAGAAATCATTTCTACCAGCAGTTATACTACGTGGTCCAAAATACGATTCTACATAGGTGGCTTTAGGTGCATTCGTTGCAATTTCATGGGTGCCATTGTGTAAGGTTTCTCCATTTAATAATAACTTCCATCGAAACGGACCGGCAATTCTGGTAAAGTTTTTAGGGATGTTAAAAGTGATGTTTTCAGCAGTTGATTGATCAGGATTCAATAACACATTACCGTATGCATTTTTTACCTGTAGCTTATAATTTGCAGTTGGTATATCTGTTTTAAAAGTTAGGGTAATAGCCTCGCCTGCTACACTCGTGTTTGTTGCTGTAATAAAGGTTGTATTTGGGGTGTTCGTTTCTTTTGGTTGTTCTTTTTCTTTGCTAGAACAACCAAGTAGTACAAAACTTAAAATCATTAAAATTTTAATGCGCATACTATTTAGGATTACCGATATAACTGTTAATCTCAAACTTTATGTACTCATATCCTTTTCCTTTAAATGGCTGTGCTTGCTGCATACCATGTTCCAATTTTCTATTGGGGAATAATTTATCTGCTATGGCTTTATTAGGCGAACCGTTTACAAAGCAATTTTCTAAACTACTGCTTACAACAGCTAAACTATCAAGGTCTAAGGGTTTATAATTAAAGAACTGCTTACGCTGTATTCGTACGCCTTCGGTTACAAACTTATGATCTACCCAAAGTAACTTGCCCTCTGCATCATAATACGAGATTATAAGCTGCGGTATAGTCACTTCTTGCACGCCAGAATTGAACAATACACCATTGAAACCTTGATCTGTGTAGACCAAATCTTGTAAAGCAACATGCTTGTACAAATCGGTGTTGGCAGTGTTACCTGCAGATTGCAAGTTGAATTTTGTGGGTTGTTCTTCGAAACTAACAGGCGTAAACTCGTCGGGATTAAAAGTTGGTGGTAGGGTGTCTTTAGTAGAAGACCATGCAATACCTTCAAAGTTAATTTTAAACGTTGTCGTTTCTTTCGGCATCAACTTATGCTTAATTTGATGCTTGGCGTTGTAATTCGCTAACTCTTTATTATAGTCATTATACAAGGTTGCTTTAATGACTATATCTGCTGGGGTATTGTCTACATTTTGTAATTCACCGATGATACTGAATTGCCCTTTGTATTTTACCAGTTTAGCCGATAATATTTCTAGAACTGGCTGTTTTAAAACATCTTCATGGTAGGTTTCTTGAGTCGTAATTTTTCGTCTACCGTGGTTGTAATAGGTGGTGCCGTTTGCAGTAAACAGTTGATCTGGCGGAATGTCATTATCAACTTTTGATGATTTTACGTACCACTTATTTTTTCGCTTTACCAGTTCGTGGTGGTCATTATTGAATACATTTTCTAATGGAGTAATCCACCTTGTTGAGACCTTCGCTTTTGCGCTATTTTCGGTTTCATCGTAAATTTCTATACCCAAAGAATCTAGTTTAGCATATGAACTTAAGATTCCGTCGGTCACTGATACTTCTAGCATATACTGAGCTATGTCAATATGCTGCTCTGGATCTATATAGGAATGTGCTCTAGAGAATTCTTTAAAATCTAAGGCGTCATAATAAGATTCTACCACATTGTTGGGTGATAATTGGGTAACATTTTTAACGTAAAAGATGTACATACCATAGCCCATACAAATCAATATTAACAATGCCCACCAGTGCGAGAATGTCAAAAGTTTTGATGGGAATTTTTTATACGGCAGTTCTAATTTCATAAATGAATGAACTGGTACTTTTTTGGACTTTAAAAGCCGTACCCATATCATTTGAATGTTCACGAAAATAGCAATCAGGACTGTCGATAACGGAATAATACCCCACATAATTTTCATTATGGTAGGTACATCTTGCTTGGGCATTATTTGCGGTATGGGTGCCACATTCAGCTTCTCCCAAACCATAATTCCGTTTTCTAATTGCTGCAGCCGTTGCCAACCACAATAGTATAGAATAGGGTCATAGAATTTATCGTTTGAGAAAATGTACTTTAAATTATATTTTTCTGGTACGGTCAAAAATTGCTGTAGTGACCCTATACCCTCAACACCTCTAAATTTGGAGTTTTCTATTCGTTCTATCGCTCTGGTGGTCAATTCGGGTAATCGCCGTGCAGAGTGGTAATTACCATCAACGGTCATTGCGCCCGTTTGTGCAGAAAGCCATGCCATTTGATCCCCAAAACCTAGCGGTAAATAACGCCAAGAATCATGCGAATCTGCCCCTAGAAAGTTGACAATGGGCAGCATCTTTATTTTATCGGGCTGCGAGGGTCTAAAATACCCCAATGTCATGGTAAATAGTACCATAAATAACATTCCGCCAGCAATCAATCCGCCTAAGACCCTATGATAAACTCCGCCGAATCTTTCTTGAATGAGCACTTTTAAATCACCTTCTACCATTCGGTAGGCAAACTCTGCGAATATGGGGAGTGCCATAATGGTTGCCCATAACGTAAACCTATCCAAGGTAAGAATATTAAAAGCCATTTCACCCAACATCATACGCGGAATAGGGGTAGTGCCACCAGTTCCTAAGATTGTTAATAGCGCAAATGATAATCCGAAGAACACATATCTTTTGCTAAAATATCTGTAAAAGAAATAGGGCAGAATAAAAAGAAATACTCCCCACGGAATTATGAAGAAAACGAGTCCCGATGAAGTTATTTCTAAGAAATTATCTCGTGACCCATGCGGTATTGCTACTTGGGTAATAGGGTTTCTTTTAGAGTTGTACCAATACGGAAATATACAGAATATGAGTAAAAATATTGCCGTACCACCAAACTTGGCTATGCGCCAAAAGTGCTGTAAAGTAGTTGCCCAAAATACTTTAAAAGTTAGCGCTTTGTATGATTCAACTTTTTCTCTAGCGGCATCCATAACCGCCATACCCATTAAAGGAGCTATGAAAAAGACCATGCCAAAAAGCGGAGTTACATGATGAGAGGTTACCGTTACGGCAAGCATAGTTGCCGATGTAATAAAATACCGCGTTTTACCTGTTTTGATATACAGATATATTTCGGTCATAGAATGCAGCAGTATCGATAATGCCGAGATGCTAGGTAACTGCCCAAAAATATGAAGCGTCTCTATAAAAGTGGATGAGAAAACTGCCATAACAGCACCATATCCGGCTATGCGCCGGCTGCCTGTCATTAAAAGAGTGAACCTATATGCACCGGTAATAAATAAGACGATTGCAATTAATGCAACGGTATACATACCAAATTTTAAACCACCAATGTAAGAGAGAATACCAATAAGTTGATGTACTAATGGTGGGTAAGACTGTACTGTAAAGCCCGTATACCATCTATATTCCCAAGGATCAAACCAGCTATTGGCATAATGATCGGCGAAAAATAAATGAATTAATGCATCGTAGGTAGATTCTAACGTAAAGAAAATAGCAGAACCGTGAAAAGCTAGCCCCACGATCAAAGCTAATATTAAGAGGGTATTGGTTTTTTTTTCCAAAGGTTAGATTAGAATCAAATTCTATATAAAGGTATTAAATATATGAGATGATCAATACATTTAAAAGGGATTAGTTAAAATTTTAATAATAGAATACCTACAATATGCTGTTCTGTAATTAGTAAATCGAAAAAAATGAAATGTTATGCGTTTTAGAAATCGTTCGTTATCTAATGTTAAAAACCACTCGTCTACAGTAAACAGTTAACCATCTTGTTTGACCTCAATATTCGTTACATGGCAAGTAAATTTGTAACCGTAAACTATACATAACCAAAACCAAACGCATGAAAATTCTAGCCATAGACGACCAGAAACTTATTCTACTTTCTGTTGAAAAACGATTGTCAGAATTAGGATATGAAGTACAAACTGCCAATTCTATTGAGTCGGGTATACAGTTATTCAACTCATTTAAACCCGATTTGGTTTTACTTGATATGAATATGCCAGAAATGTCTGGTACAGAATTGGTTTCGTGTACCGGTACCGAAGTGGTGAAATATATACGTGTATTCATGAAAAATGATACGCCTATTCTCGTAATGTCGGGTAATACAGATGAAAATCTAATTATGCAGAATTTTGATTTAGGGGTTAATGATTATCTGAAAAAACCGGTAAGCTTAGATGAAATGGCTGCTAGAATAAAAAGAATAATCGGTGCACCTGAAAATAAGGGAGTAGTAACTGCGAAAAAATCTGATACACGTATACTTCAGAAGAATTGCGTAGGTGTCGTTATACCTTGTTATAATGAAGAAGAACGCCTTTCTAGTGAAGAGTTTAAAGAATTTGCAGATAAAAATGTTGGATACCATTTATGTTTTGTGAATGATGGCAGTACTGATAATACATTAGCTGTTCTTCAGAAATTAAAAGAAGATAATCCCGATAACATAAGTATTTTTAATTGTAAGCAAAATGGAGGTAAAGCAGAAGCTGTTCGCCAAGGAATTCTACACTTAGTAAAAGATCAACAGTTAGATTATATAGGATTTTTAGATGCTGATCTATCGACAGATTTTAGAGATTTTGATGATTTGGTAAAAACTATCGAAAGCTCAGATTTTAAAATAGTAAGTGGTTCTCGTATCGCAAGAATGGGTGCTAACATTACAAAAGAATCTGCTCGTAAAATAATTAGTCTGTCAATCAACTTAATCATACAAACTATTTTAGGCATGCCTTTTAAAGATACCCAATGTGGTGCAAAAGTGATGGATCGAGAGATTGCCTCTAAAATGTTCAACAAGAAATTCATTACTAAATGGCTGTTCGATGTAGAGCTATTCATGAGAATGAAAAAGTATTATGGTAAAACTGCTGTGAAAAGCATGATTTGCGAGCAACCTTTAAAAAGATGGATACATGCCGATGGATCTAAACTGTCTATAAAAGACTCGGTTAAAATTGTAGGTCAACTAGCGCAAATCGCTGTTCATTACAGATAATTATATTTTAAATATAGCCTCACATTTTTTAAGATGTATAAAAGGTGTTGAGATTTCATTATCTCAGCGCCTTTTGTTTTTATGTAGTCAATGCGTCTTACCGCCAAAGTGTATCTTTGTACCTGATTCTATAGGTGTTGAACAAAATTCAAAATTTTATTTCTGTTTCTTTAAAAGAACTACTGCAATATTTGGGTAGTACTAATTTTTCTAAGTCGGTACTGACTGTAGTTGCGGTTATTACACCCTTGTCAATTGGTATTTCTACGGGGTATACCGAAATAGGCGTTGCCATATGTTTTGGTGCTTTTTGGTGTAACCCAAGTGATGTTAACGGCAGTCAAAAACATAAAGTTTACGGTATACTTTTTTCGGCGGCTTTGGTAATGGTCGTTAGTTTTATTGGTGGGTATTTACACTATGCTACTTGGCTTGCCTTAATTATTTTGGGTGTAGCCAGTTTTGCTATTTCGCTAATATCATCTTATGGTTTTAGGGCTTCACTTATAAGTTTTTCAGGACTTTTAGCTTTGGTTTTAAGCTTTGCCCATACTCCCGATAAATTGAAGATTTACGAATATGCATTGCTAGTAGGGCTTGGCGGACTCTGGTATTTAGCCCTGTCTTTATTATGGTATAAAATAAACCCGAAGGGGCAGACCGAAGAAATTTTATATGATACCATAGGGCGTACCGGTAAACTTCTAAAGAAACGTGCGCAGCTAATAGATGAACAATCTAATAGAAAAAAATTACAACAGCGATTGTTTCTGCTGCAAAGCGAACTTACAGAACAACATGATACACTTCGTGAAATTCTTATTCTATCGCGTAAAAACTCAGGCAGGTCTACCTACAATGGTAAGCGGGTTTTGGTATTGGTGCAATTAATTGAAATGCTGGAAACTGCAGGTGCGAATCCGGTAAACTACACAAAGATGGATGAGCAGTTTAAATTGTATCCAGAATTTACCAAGTTGTTTCAAAACCTGACTTTTGAAATGGCCAATCAACTGAAATTGATTTCAGAAATTGGTAACAAGCCGAATCGAATGCCAAAGCACGATGCGCTAACAAATCATTTTGAAGAATTAAGAATTAAGATTTCTGAGCTTGGTACTGTAAAAGATGCAAAGGCGTACGAGGCTTTTATAATGTTTCAGAATTTGTTAGAATATCAAGAAAAGCAATTCGACAAACTTAAAAGAATGAAGTGGTTGCTTAGTGATCATGATGTAGCCTCAGAAGAATTTATAGATAAAGAAATTTTAAAACGTTTCTTGATATCTCAAGATTATAGTCCGCGAATATTGTTACGAAACCTCAGTTTCAGGTCTACCATATTTCGACACTCTTTACGTTTAGCGGTTACTTTAATGATCGGATTTGTGGTAGGCAATGTGTTTGAATTTCAGAATCCGTATTGGATACTTTTAACCATCATATTAATTATGAGACCTAATTATGGTCTTACAAAAACACGATCTAAAGACCGAACTATGGGTACCATAATCGGTGGTGTTATTGCTACGGTCATTGTATACTTAGTACAAGACGTGTATGTATATGCAGTATTGGCATTGATTTCATTTATAGTTGCGCTATCAATGCTACAGAAAAACTACAAATTGTCTGCGATATATGTAACCTTAAGTATTGTATTCATTTACGGAATTTTACAGCCCGATGTAATGACCGTAATTCAATACAGAATTTTAGATACGCTTGTTGGTGCAGGATTATCATATTTGGGATTTCTTTTTCTATGGCCCAGCTGGAGCTTTCAAGAAATACAAAAAGATGTTACCAAAAGTGTTGAGGCAAACAGAATGTATTTAGCTGAAATAGCAGATTTTTATATACACAAGGGTAATGTGCCTACCAGCTATAAATTGGCACGTAAAAGCGCTTTTCTAGAAACTTCGAATTTAAGCTCGGCATTTCAGCGTATGACCCAAGATCCCCATTCCAAACAAAAAAATCTGAATAAAATATATGAGCTGGTAGAGTTGAACCATAATTTTTTATCATCTCTGGCATCATTAAGTATCTATATTCAGCACCATACCACCACAGAGGCTTCAGAACGTTTTAATAGCATTGTTTTCAAGATAGATGAAAACCTTAGTTTGGTAATGCAAGCGCTTACTAATAGCATTGCTACTGGCAATGAGCCAAATTTTGAAGAAGTTGGTTCTTTTGAGAAACAATTGCCCAAGTTTGAATCGGAAAATGTGAATTTAAATGCTGAGGATAATAGTGCGTTAAAACGAAATCATCAAGAAGAACAACTAATTTGGGAACAATTGCGCTGGTTATATTCCTTAAGTTCTACGATGATGAAGTTGACTTCAAGTTTGTAAGAAGTTTTGAAAGAAATAATTCCCTATAGATTTTTTACATCTTACTGAACTGTATAACGCACCAAAACTTCATTGTCCAAAACTACATTTGTAGACCAAATGAATTCTGCATCATGGTTTGTATCATCAAAAATAGAAGTAAAATTGGTGTAAGCTGACTTATTATCTACTCCAATACCTTCGTTTGTAAAGGTGGAAGCTTTTGGCCAATTAGAGTCGTCAAAGTTAGTATTCATCCAATTGGTAGGTAGTTGCCAATGTAAGGCGTAAAAGTTACTACCATCTTGTGCGCCAGTATCATCGCAATTTGTTGAATAGCGGTAAACACCTTCTTCAGAGGTACAGCTTAAATCAGTTATAGGGGCAGTGTAAAATGTCTGAGCTTTCCAGTCTTCATTGGTAATAGCTACAATCTCTTCTTTATCATTTTTGACAACTGCTACCATCCCGCCATCACCTGCATGATAAGATTTACCTCTATTTTCTTCGCAACCCACACCAAGGTGTTCTTCCCAGTCTACCAATTTCATGGCCATAGTAAATGGTTTTTGAGCTTTGAATTTTACAAAGTTAGAATTGAACTGTGTAAAAGGTACTTTGTCTTTACCGACAGGTATACCATTAACATACATTTCAAAGTAGTTATCTGCAAAAATATATGCGGTGTAAATTTCTCCATCAGCATCTATTTCAATAATATTCTCATCATTAAAATGAGATAGTGCTTCTTGTGCTGTTTCATAATTTTTTCCATCACATGTATTATGTAAATCTGCAGCAAACGGAAAGCTATTGTTTTTATAATTGGTTTCAGATGGAACTGTCCATGTTTTTCCGTCAATAGAAGTAATTTCACCCACAGCGGTTTTTCTACCTTTATCACATGAATATAATTCTTCTATAGTAGTGGTAGCGACACCTTGGGTTACGCTTGCAGTACCTTTGTACGTTTCCGATTTTGAAGAATTAGTCGATTCATTTGCTTTTGCCTTAGATTTGTTTTCAGCGCAGCTATTTAGTAATATAAGCGATACTAGCAATGTTAACTTATTTGTGATTGTCTTAATCTTCATGAGTATTTTTTTCAGAAATTAAATGTATAAATCTTTACAGTTCTAACAAACTATAAGGATATCAATTACCTATTATTTCTTAAATAGAAAATTGCAAAGCAAGCCATATGTGTTCATGCTATTTGATGAGAGTATTATCAAAATATTTTATTCTTCGGAAAAATCATTCTTCTTGAATTCCGCACTTTTTGTTTCTAGGTAAGCCCAGATTTCTGCCATATTTCCTGAGTTGGATAATGCATTAAAATCAGGTTGAGAAAGGCAATAGGTGAGAAAGCCGTTGACGTTTGATTCTGGTATGCCAAAATTTTCTGCTATTGTACGCTTTGAGAATTTATAAATGATTTCTTTTTCTAAATTCAGTTTTTCATCGCGCTCCACCATTTCTTCTAATGATTTGGTTCTGCCAGAAACTTTGTTCATGATTTTATGGGTGTTTATTGATACACTTAATGCTGCATATCCAAGCATTTCAAATACCTTCCCATATTCATCAGTTGTAACTAGTCTTACATATTTTCCTCTATCAGCCTCTTGCAACAACCTTTCACTTTGGGTCATTTTGGTAACATCTGCATTTTGTAGCCCTAAGGAATATGATGTTACGGTGGGTTCTATTTGTAATCTATCTATATCTCTGTCAATATCTCCGGTTAAATTATAAGGGGTAACCGTTACTTCATTTAAATCAATAATATTGTCAACGAGTTGAATCGTTATTAAACTACTATTTATGTGAGATTCGCTTATTACTATTTCTTTTGGCAGGTATTGCACGGCAGTAATACGTACCGAGTCTTTTAACTTCACCTCGATAGAAAACAAACCTAGGGAGTCTGTTATGGTAGATCTTTTAGAATTGAGATTAACGATTAATACATTAGAGACATCATTTTTAGTGCTTGAAACCTTACCTTTTAATAGGGTAGAATTATCTTGACCAATCCCTGAAAACGAGGCTAGTATAACTATAAGTAAGAATAGTAAATGTTTCGGCAATGGTAGTGTTTGTGCTAAAAATACTACGCCTTTATTTAAAAATTGACAAGATTAAGTTAAAACAAGAATACTGATTATTAATGTTTTAGAATTGTTTAAGGTGATGTTATCGCTATTTATCTGAAAGATTATTGTTTATAGCGTTTGTCTTTTTCGAGCGTCCAAATGTTTAGGATAGTACCTTTAAGAAGGTTAATGGAATCTGGTTTTACCAATTCTATTTCTTCTATACTTGTTGTAGCTATATTGATTTTTTTACTTTCGAATAAGTAGCCATCAACATAAACATCAGTTTGTTCATCTAAACCAAAGAAGTTGTTTAATTCTTTTTGCGTTTTAACAGCAGGACTATTAAATAGTTCAAATGATACAATACCAAATTCAGTTAAATTGTAAAATTCGGTACCTGCTCTGGTTGGTTTTTCTTTAAAAACAGAAACTTCTTTTATCTTACTTTTTATACCTTCTTTAGTAGCACCTAATGAGTTTAGAAGATTTTCATTTCCAATCACATTTGGGACTATTAAATAGGTGATGTTTGTAGTTTTTGCTTGTGGTAGTTTATTAAAGTCACCTTGAGCAAACATACCTGATGTTAGCAAAAAACTTAATAATGTGATAGTAATTTTGCCCATATCTAAAAGTGTTAACTACCATGAATATATGAAATATAGATTATAATTTTTTTAATAACAATACATGTGAGATGTAAACGATGGGCACTATACAGGTGGGCAAGAAACTAAAAGGAAATTCTAAAAGAGCCAAATTTGGCTGGTCAAAAGCGAATTGCTGAATGGGTAGCGGAGAAGATAATATGGCAATTATAACTATGACTGAAAGTAATAATAGTCCGATAACATTCCATAGAAAAAAAATCTTCCGTGCTAAGTTCTTCTTTTTTACGAGTTGATAATTTAGAATAACAACGGCAGATATCCCAATTAAAATATCAAAATTCCATCCTGTAAAAGTCATTATTTCGGGAATTTGACCTTCAATAAAAAGTTGATACAAACATAATTCTACTGGGATTCTAACAATATGTATTCCTATTAAATAGCGCGTGTTTAGCTCTTTAATTGAAATCATCTTGAACCCTAAAATGGATAGTAGGGTAGTAGCGACAATTACTAATGGGAATAATAGGGGCTTTTCTTTAAAGACTTCATAAAATGCTAAAAATCCTGTTACGATTTGCCAAATAAAAAATATAATAACGACTCGTATGTTTTTACCTGTTCCCTTATAAAATAAGAACAAGGTCAAAAGGGTAATGAGTAAGAATATTGCTTCTAGCATCATACGCTATTATCTACCAAATTGTCTTAAATGATGATCGGTATGTTTGTATACAAATATGCCAATTTCTTCATTGGTCATTTTTCCGAAGAACGGATGAATGAAATTGGAGTTTGAAAAACCGTTATAAACATTTAGTAAACCAATCCATTTTTCCTTTTCAATGTTGAAATCTCCCGTTCCAGATATTTTAAATTCCGGATGCGTAGGTTGATTCTTTTTCATCGGAAGTTCATTTTTCATGATTCCCTTCAACGCCATTCTGCCAAACAACCTGCCAATGAATAGCCTTTTATACTCCTTTTTGCCTTGAAACAGTTCTTCGCCCAACGTGCAATGTTTTAGCATTTGATATGAATCCATTTTTCCCCATTGCGCATTGTCAGATGCTTTTAATGTTTGAATTCGCTCAATTAATTCGCTGTTAGTGTTCTTATTGAATATGGTTTTCATAAAGTGGTTTTATATTATTTGCCTATTGAACAGCCGTGGCTATAAGACAAATATATGTGGCACTTTCCACTAAAAAGTTGCCCTATGGCAAAAACGGACTTTACGATGTAATTTCTTTACGAATGCGGCTTAACGAATACTTCGTAATACCTAAATACGTGGCAATATGTTGTAACGAAACATTCTTAAAAATGTGAGGTTTCTCTTGAACTAGCTGTAGATAGCGTTCTTTTGCTTCATCTGCAATGAACGATACCCGCTGATTTTTAAGTGCAAAATAACTGCTGACCAATTTTTTACGACCTTGTTCTCTAAAAGGTTCAATACTATGAAATAGCTCTTGAAACGTATCAAAGTCTAATTGCCAGCAAACAATATCAGTTAATGCCTGAATGTTCTCTCTTGTAGGGTTGCGAAGAAAAAAGGAAGACCAATCTATAGCGATTTCCCCTTGCCCATAAAAGTCTGTAGTAATATCGTTGCCCTTGGTGTCATTAACAAACGACCGGGCGAAACCGCTTTCTATAAACCAATAGTGGTTTTCAGTTTTGCCTTCTTTCAAAAGATATTCGGTTTTAGAAAAGCTTACTTTTTTGAATTTAGGAATAATGATTTCCAATTCGCTTTCTGAAAAAGTAGTAGGGGAGAATATATTTTTAAGGAAGTGTTCGTCTTGCATTTTAAATGGTGGTTTTTAAAATAGAATACTGCTGATTGATTTATTTCTAAACTACTTATAATTTGCTTTTGACCAATTACTTACCTAGTATTATTTTGTCGTTTTTTAGTTCAGTAGGTTAGTGCTCATTTTTAATTTGCTCAATACCTTCTAGATACGTGGTTACCAAAAAATCTGGAAATCTATTTTTAAACTTGGTTGAAACGAATATGTTATTACTCTTATATCTTGGTAGCAATTCTTGTAATTCTTTCATTTGTGTTTTGAAAATACCACCTATTTTAAAAGCGATTTTGGGTACTACAGCATAGGTAAATGATTTGCCATATACATCAGAAGTTAAAGCGATAAACTGTTTATAGGTAAGCCGTGAATCATCGCAGGGTAAGTGCCAGGTTTGATTATAGGTGTCTGGTGTGTTACCAATTAAAGCCATTGCCTTACTGGCATCTGGTGTCCATATTAATGTTCTTAAGGTAGCGTCGCTAATAAATACTTTTAATTTTTTGCCTTGCTTTATATTATCAAAAATGATGGCGTTGGTAATACTCTGCGTTTTATCAGGACCATAAAATTCTGGTGCTCTACAAATAACTGCTTCTAAATTATTTGCAGCCATTTCATCTAAAAGCATGGTAGTAATTTCTGCTCTTACTTTTCCTTTTTGTCCCACAGGTGCAAATCCGCTTTCTTCAGTTAACGGATTATCGTTTTGCGCATACATATAAGTATTGTCAAAGAACACCAATTTTGTATGGTGCTTTTTGCATGCATCGATGACATTATGCATCATTATGGGAAATTGGTCAACCCACATTTTAGTGTTCATCGGTAGACCAACAGTTAGGTAAGCAATTTCACTCCCTTTTACAGCTTCTTCGGTTTTTTGCTTATCTAATAAATTAGCAGAAAAAAGCGTGTCGGTATCGTTTACTTTTTTCGGATTTCGACTAACGAGTCTGATGTCAGAAGTGTACTTTTTTTTCAACTCTTTCGCTAATTCTATAGCGATTTGACCGTTAGCCCCAAGTATCGTTTGCATCTAATTATTTATTGCTTTCTGATCCAATATTGAGTTCTTCCTAATAACGAAAAACCTAAATAACCTCTCACTTTCAATTTGTTAGGTTCTTCTAGTTCTAAATAGCACTTATACTCTTTACCGTTTTCTGGATCTAAAATAGTACCGTCGTTATATTCATCACCATCTTTCTTAATATCTTCTATGATTACTAGACCTCTTATTTTTTGTCCTTTTTTTGAACCTTTACAGTTATCGCAAACTTTGTCTGCATCACTTTTATAGCTATTCACTATTTTGGCGAAATAGGTATCGTTCGTTTTATAGATTTCAATGAGTGCTTTTTTCTCGTTTGTTTCCTCATCGAAGGTTTCCCATTGACCTGTAATTGTTTGTCCGTAGCTAATAAAGCTTATTGTCATTGCTAATAGGAAGAATAAATTTTTCATGTTTGTATACTATTTTATATTATTAGTAGATTTATAACCCTCTTTCGTTATTTAATAGTTGAGTAAAAGGGTGTAAAAAATAAAGATACTATTTCTTCGAATACTCATAGCCATTGAACATTTATTGCATTAAAAATTCAACTGAAATTTTAAGAATTTATAAGATTTATACAACTCGATTTCAGTTGTTTATAATTACTAAAGCGTAAGTTCATTTTTTTTTAATTTCTTAACCAACAGCCAACAGCCAACAGCCAACAGCCAACAGCCAACAACCAACTAAGTACTAGCCACTTGTTTTTTCTTCCGCTTTTGTTTAAAATAGTCTTTGTCAGCTATATAAATTGTTTTTCTGACCTCGCAAAAAACTTGGGTTTTCTCTTTATTGGTAAGCTGAGTGGTTTTAATAATATCAATTTCTTTCTTTTCGGCTACTTGCGCTCTAATTTCTACAAGCTCTTTCTCAGAAAAATCGAAGTCTGCGTATAAGTTTTCTTTTGCTGGTTTTTTAAAGAATATTTCGGCAGATTTATCCCAAACTACATAGTCGTTTCCCATAATGGTTAATAGCTGAATCATAGGTATGGGGTCCACCGCTGAGAACATACTACCGCCAAAAATGGAGTTGACGTAATTCTTGTTCTTGTAGCTTATTGGTACTATTATTTTTACATGCAATAGATCTTCAGACACCTCAATTAATTTTGCAGTGCTTCTTTTGTACATAGGCGATAGATTGAAGCCATATCTAAATATGGTATTTTTCTTAAATACTTTTGATGCTAACGCCTCAACTTTCTGATAAACTGACATATTGTTTTTATAATTAAAAAAGGGAAGTAAAATTAATTGAACTTCTAAAGTTCCTCTTATTTCCGAACCGATAATTTTGCAGCAACTACACTGATTATTAATATTTGTATGGCATGAAACAACATGAGCGGTAATAAGATAATACCAATAGATGCCATATTGCCAAATAGTATTTTAGAAAAAACGGTACCGTGTACCAACGATTTTTTAGTGCCGCAAAATTGGGCGGTAATTTGGTCCTCTTTATTAAGATGTAGTCTTTTTGATATTAATTTGGTGAGATAGAATACAATTGAAAACAAGAATATGACACCTATTAAAATGAGAAGTAAATCTAATATAGAGACAGCACTAAAAATATTCTTTTCAAAAGACTCACTAAAGCTTTTATAGATAATCAATAGAATTATCGATTTATCGAACAGTGTTATTTTGCTATTATGTTTCTGTACAAAAGAACCAAAAAAGCGATGTAAAAGAAGCCCTATTATTACTGGTATTATTATTTGTACAATTAGTTTAATGTAAATTTCTGTAAAATCGAAATCTGTTTGTAAATCACTTACAAATAGTCCCATCCATAATGGGGTAAGGGCAATACCTATAATACCAGAAATACTGGCGTTGAAAATTGCTGCTGGTATATTCCCCTTTGCCAGCGAGACCATAAGAACTGAAGATGAAACTGTAGATGGTAATGCAGCTAAAAAAAAGAAACCCAACCAAATGTTTTCTTGTTCTTCATTTTGAATTAATGGATGCAACAGTAAAACCAATAAAGGGAAAAGTAGAAAAGTAGCTCCCTGCACCAATAGATGTAATTTCCAGTTTTTGAGTCCTTGTTTTAATTTCTCGGGACTTAACTTGAGTCCGTAAAAAAAGAAAATTAGTGAAATACCTATACTACTAATTGCGTTTATCGGAAGTTTATTTTCTTGTGTTCCCCACTGTGGAAATAAGTATGCTAATACTATGGCAATAATTATAAAAAAGACAAACTTATCAATCTTCAATTTCATGAATATTCTTTACCGCAAATAACTGAATTTTATTTGATACCCTCGGTGAAGAGGTTTTTCTAAATTGAACGAATTAACATAAGCTTAGTATTAACCTTCTGCCGAAAAAAAAATACGATTTTTGATGAATGAAATTGTAGCCATTTGAAATAGCAGTAGTAATGTATTTTATATGAATTTTTTAATGTTATAGGTAAATTGTAACACTCTTAGATTCCACAAAGTCAAAGTTTGTATTGCTGTTATTTTTTCATTTTCAGAACTTACTACAAGCTTATCTCTAAATGATTTAATAAACTTTGTCCATAAATTTCCTTTAGAATCATGTAGTAAAAAGTAAAATCCGCTATCTCCAATTTTTTTGCCTGATGAGTTTAAAATAAGTTCACCATTTGCACCTACTGTCGGGTTTAATATAACCGTTGCACTTCCATTAGGCAAAGGGAAAATCGCTTTTATACAACTAGTACCATTCGGTAGGATACAAGGTTCATAGACACCAGAATACACTACTTGACCAGATTTCTTGAAAGTCCTGAGCCATATCGTTCGCTTAACTAGTTTTGTTTTTTCATCTATTAAATGAATAATTTCACTCTGTAAAGCTTCGGAGTCTTTATCGGCGCCCATGGGTATATTTAATTGCTGAATACGATTACTAAATAAGATTTTTAATAACCCTCCAAACATCTTAAATACAGGATTCCATTTTACCCCTAGATCAAAATCATAATTGCTTGTGTTCTCGTAAAAGTCAATGACGTCTTTAGATAACTTATTAAGTTCTTGTGCTGGTAAATCTAATTGGCTAATAGACTGTAATAAGCCTTTGTCGACTTGTACATTATCTAGTAGTAAGTTTTCATTTTTTGCTAGTTGCTGAATAAATTTTACACCAATACCGGTTGTTTCTCCAAATGGACCAAGTAGCCATTCGTTTTCGGCAGCATTGATTTTTTTACCGAATAGAATTACCCATTGCTGCGTTATCCAATCTTGAAGGTTTTGTTTTAAAGGCGCAAATTCCATTTAACTAGGTTTATTTAATTGCTCAGTTGGAATAAAGTTTTGTTGTCCTTTCCACATGCCAAATTCAGAAATAGGCTTAAAACGTAAGGTCGTAAACTCGAAATGGAAGTCTTTTCTATCTCTTTCTTTCATAGCATCTGAATGTCTTTTTGGTTTAGGCATATCGCTATGACCATGAACCATACTAGTCATTTCTTTTTCTGTTTTCCAAATAGAAAAAGTAGATACTGTATTTGGTAATTTAATTGAAGCCAATGAAAATATAGTGCCTTGGTGGTCTCTCACCAGTTTTTCCACAGGTCTTCCCCATTTTAAGAACCTTGGTATTGCCAAGGGTTTCATTCTAGCAATGGTAACAGCAACTACAGCAGATGATTCGTTTTCTAATGTCGCTTTTTCTTGTGGAATTTTGAATCCGGTGATTTTTCCCCACTCTCGCATGAATAATAAACGAACGTGCCATCCTTTGTTTAAAATGTTACCGAATTTTTCATATTTAAGATAGTTCTCAAGCGCCTCTTCATTTTCCCACTGTACAAAAATAGCAACCTGGTTTATTAGAAATCGAGAAGTGGATATAATAGGAGAGCCTAAGGTCATTGCCGACATATATTCAGCATGAACAAGACCTTTTGTTTCCTTATCAATGGGGTTAATGAATAAACCCTTTATTGCCAAAGCAAATGGTATTTTGACAAGATGATAAGAAAATATAGTCATGGTTATTTATTGTAAAATGGTCCTAACTTTCTCTATCTATAGTTCGAGAGCGTATTTTTAATAATTGAAAAAGGTAATTTATTTAAGTTGTTGTATTTAAATTAATGAGTAGCCTATTCATCTAGTTCTTCAATAGATTCTGCTATTTTTTCAATTTCTCCGTGATCCCATAAATAAATTTCATCAGATAGAATTCCGTTTCCGTTATGCTGTAAAAATAGTAGATCTCCAGAGCCACCATCTCCAATTACAATTGCGTTCTCAGGAAAATCTTTCCATTCCTGTGCATTTTTGGTTTCAAGTGCAATATGGTTACATGTTCGGCTTATTCGCTTTTTATCAGATTTGTCAAAAAAGGGATGGAGCTGAAAGAAATAATCATCTGAGTCTATTTCTCCACCATTAGATGTTATCATTCGATTTTTAAAGTCGGATGGAAATTTTACATTCAATTCAGATTCTGTTTCGACAATATATTTTTCTTCTACAGGAAATGGCATAACGTTTTATGTTTGTTTATTTAGCTCCAGTCAGCATATACTAAAACTTCATTTTTTTTATCATCTATAAATAAGTGAATTCTATCTTCTCCAAAACCTATATAATTGTATCCCGTTACAGAACCGATAAATTTTTTATCTTCTTTGACTTCGTTAATATTCTCTAATAGTTCTAAAAAATATTCAAATTCGTCGTAGTCAATTTCACCTCCAATTTGTTCAAATATTTCTCTCTCATGACCGCTATTTGCATCAGAATAAAATCCGCCTTGAATAAATTTTTCAGTTTCTAAAAACTTATCTCTAGTTATCCAGTAGTTAAAAAGCCCTTTCGAATAGTGATAATAGTCAAAATTAATCGCGTTTCTTTTTTGAAGGCTTTTATATAAAGCACTTTCTTCAACTTCTTTACTTTCTCGGGTTTTTAAATAATCCTCTTTATTTTCCTGAAATTCCTTAAGCGCTTCATTATACCATTCTTCAACCTTATCGAATGTTTCAATACCGTCTAATTTTCCATTGAAAACATATTTATTTCCGTCACGTTTAAATTTGATGAAGTTGTATTCAAAATTTCCTGGGTCTAATTCATCATCAGGATCACCATTTCCCCAAACTGAAACAAAATGGACTAAACCTTCGCCTAGGTTGTGTTCTTTTAAATCAATAGATAATAATGGGAAAAAGATATATTTATAATGTTCTTTCGGATCTTTAAATACCTCTTCAATTGTTGGAAATAATTTCATTTTTTTAATTTGATGATAGTCGAGAGCTTATAAGCTATTAACCACTATATATTATTGTATTTGACTTAAAGTATGATTTTGGTGCTATTCTAAAGTTGCGCTATTAACCCGGTTTACAACGTTTATTTAAATGTTTATTTTAGATTATTACGATTCTTTATTCATCATCATCATCATATTCTTCATACTCACTGTATACTTCTGCCCAAAATTTATTCTTTATATCGATTTTGGATTTTAATTTCTCTTGTATTTGTTCTTCGTTAGCTTCTAAATCACTTAAAAAATTAAGCTGATCAGTAAATTCTAATATGTTTTCAGAGACTTTTATGGGCACCCAGCTACCTGCACCATGCCATGCAAAATAAACAGGAAAATTTTCCTCTTCTTCATTAATATCAATAAAAAAGGGGTCGTTTGAATATCCAGAACAAATTACAAACCAGTTCTCTTGAAAATCGCCTTCTGCTTCACCAGTAATTTTTTTACCGCTATTACCATTGACCTTATAGCCTATTTGAAACTCTTCAAATAAATCTATTTTAGGATAGAAATGTGGCAGGCAAAAATTTTCTAGTGAAATACTCTTGTTTATGAAACTTACTATTAGTTCAGGAATTTTCATTTAATGATTTATTTATAAGATAATAGTGAAGGTTTTCGGTTTGTCGACTGATAAGATTATGAACTACAGCTAATTAATCTAGGTGCTTAAATCAGTGTCATCCCAACTAGTATCTTTAGAAACCATGTAGGTTAAAGAATGTCTTCGTTCATGAATAACACCACCATTGCCCATAGGGTCAAAACCTGTAGGTACTGTAGCATGACCTAATTGACCACTTCTAACTGCGTTATGTAAACAGTAGAACAAATCTTCTTTTTGCATTAAATCTTTTTCTGTGACTGTCTCTTGGTCTTTTGCCCAATCTTCTACACTACCATCTAATTTGCAGGTGTAATTGCTTAAAATGTCTTGCATTTGATCGCCTGACATCATCTCGCCTGTTATATCAGGTTGTTTGTATCCGAAATACCAAGCCAAAGGCCAGGCGTTTTCAAATTTCCAACCAATAGCGTTTCTTGCTTGTTCATCATCGCGTGATACTGTTAAGATAGATTTTTCTTCTGCAGTCATGAAATCTTCAAGATTATTGTTTTCTATAAAACTTAAGATCTGTTCTTTTGGTAAATTTTCTTCTGGTACCATCACCCAAAGTACTAATGCTTTTATGGCATGTAACCGTTTTGCAATTTCTATAGAAGGTCTTAATTTCCTACCTAATTCTGTGGGTAGGCTAGTAGTTGGTTTGAAACCTGCATTGAAACAGATGTCTAAATTTTCTCGTCTAAGGTCTGTCATCCAAGCGATGTCATCATAAGACTTCGAAGTAGGTGTGTTTTGAGTTTCCTTTTTTGGTTCTTCATTATCTTTTGAACCGAATAAATTTTTGAATATCCCCATATTGTTGTTATTGAAGTTTAATTTTCTAACGTATTCGAATATACTTTGTTGCATGTTTAGATGCAAGTACCTAAGTTTTTGGATAGGAAATGTGGTTTTTTGAATGGAGATTTAGAAGTTATTAAATGAAAGTGACTGATACTAGTCACATATTTATTACCTATCGATAGAAACTAATAGAACTATCTAAAAAAGCTTTAGTAGAATAAATGAAATGGGTTAATTGTTAGTCTTGTATAAAAAGGTGTTATATCTAGAGTTGTAACCACGATTTGATCTGTTTTTAGAAAATAAATTTGCCCCTAGTGTAATTTGGTGAAAACCTCCATTGCCTGTAACCAAGCCTCCCACTTCACTAGAGTAGGTATATGAAATTAAGAATCGATCAAATTCTACACCTACTATTGGCGTAATAAGATTAAAATTCTGTACCTCGTTTTTTTCTAAGCTTCTTCGGTACGAAAGTGCTACCCAAGCTCTTGCAACACTACCAAATGTTTGATATACTTTGGCATTAATATCTAATAATTTTTCACCAGTATTTTCTACATATTGAAACATCGCTGATGGTTCAAATTGAATATTTTGTCCACGACCAATAAAATACCCTACATTCAAAAGGTACCTTCTTAAGTTCAATGATTTAAACTCTGAGTTTTGAACATCACGAGTATTCAACAAAATATTTTTAGCAGTTAGATACACAAATCCGTCTAACTTGTGATATGCAAAACTCAAATCGGCATTGAAATAAGCTTCTGACCGTACAATCTGAGCAACAATAGGATCAAAATCAGCAAAAGTTCGCTGATCTAAACTATTTAGAACATACGAAGCTGCCAGACCAAATGATAATTGATTTAAAGCTTCGTAGGTGCCAAAATTTAAATGATATGCATAAGCCCCTTGAAAACCGACTTGAGAATGAAATCCGTTTTTATCATTGAAAATTAAACCACCTAAGGCAGCGTTATTTCCTATACTGCTGTGCATGCTTATGGTTTGTAATGCGGGTGAGTCGCTAACTCCGTTCCATTGTTGGCGATGCGTTATTCTTAATTTTGCGCTATTACCAATACCTGCGGCACTTGGGTGTACCATAAATATGTTATCAGATAAATAATCTGAATAGACGGGTAATGTGCCTTGAGCTCCTAAAAACTGAGTAAAGAACATACTTATGGCTGTTAATAAAAGATAAATTGATTTTTGCATGGTTATTATCTTTTTATTAAACTAAAATGTCCTCTTTCTTGTGCTCCAGAATCATGTACTATTACATACCAGTAGTCATCTTCTGCCATAGGTTTGCCCATATAGGTGCCATCCCAACCTTCTGACTCAGGTCTAATCTGTTTAAGAATTTTTCCGAATCGATCCAGTACATATATGTAGTCAATAGTATTGTCTACATCCTCAACATTCCAAGAGTCGTGATAACCATCGTTGTTTGGTGTAAAGAATGGTGAGATACCTTCTGTAGTTATTACCATTGATTTTTGGGTTGTAAAAGATGATGTTGTTTCACAACCTGAAATTTCACCTTCACTATTCATAGTATAGAGCGTAACATAATAGGTGGTGTCTTCATCTAAGGTATTCTCAATCATATATTCATCAACATTTTCTAATGTAGCATCCTCAATTTTTAAACCATCTGATGTTGTTATCGTTATGTTATAACCAGTCGTCTCATCAAAAGCATTCCATGAAATGGTAGGATTAATAGAAACATTTTCAGATTCATTAATTGGTGAACTTATTTCAGGACACTTTGTAGATGTTGGTGTTGCAGCTACCGTTTTAAAATCTGTAGCAGTACAGCTCGTATTTGCATTTGTACCATCAGTAGGATATATTACTACAGAATAATCCGTGTCATTTTCTAAACTTGTAGTCAATGTATACTCATCTACATCACCCAAACTCTCATTTGCAATTTCTGAATTGTCTGATGTTTTTATGATGACAATACGATATGCACTTGCGTCAGTAACTTTGTTCCATTCAATAGTAGGAAACAAAGAAACATTAGTTGTTGTTGAGCTTATTACGGGACAGTCAAGCGGCGTTATTGTAGCTTCTACGGTTTTAAAGTTTGTTGCAGTACAACTGCTATTTTCAGTAGTACCATCGGTAGGATAAACAGTTACGGAATAATCCGTGTCATTTTCTAAACTTGTAGTCAATGTATACTCATCTACATCACCCAAACTCTCATTTGCAATTTCTGAATTGTCTGATGTTTTTATGATGACAATACGATATGCACTTGCGTCAGTAACTTTGTTCCATTCAATAGTAGGAAACAAAGAAACATTAGTTGTTGTTGAGCTTATTACGGGACAGTCAAGCGGCGTTATTGTAGCTTCTACGGTTTTAAAGTTTGTTGCAGTACAACTGCTATTTTCAGTAGTACCATCGGTAGGATAAACAGTTACGGAATAATCCGTGTCATTTTCTAAACTTGTAGTCAATGTATACTCATCTACATCACCCAAACTCTCATTTGCAATTTCTGAATTGTCTGATGTTTTTATGATGACAATACGATATGCACTTGCGTCAGTAACTTTGTTCCATTCAATAGTAGGAAACAAAGAAACATTAGTTGTTGTTGAGCTTATTACGGGACAGTCAAGCGGCGTTATTGTAGCTTCTACGGTTTTAAAGTTTGTTGCAGTACAACTGCTATTTTCAGTAGTACCATCGGTAGGATAAACAGTTACAGAATAATCCGTGTCATTTTCTAAACTTGTAGTCAATGTATACTCATCTACATCACCCAAACTCTCATTTGCAATTTCTGAATTGTCTGATGTTTTTATGATGACAATACGATATGCACTTGCATCAGTAACTTTGTTCCATTCAATAGTAGGAAGCAAAGAAACATTAGTTGTTGCAGAGCTTATTACGGGACAGTCAAGCGGCGTTATTGTAACGACTTCAGTTTTAAAGTTTGTTGCAGTACAACTGCTATTTTCAGTAGTACCATCGGTAGGATAAACAGTTACAGAATAATCCGTGTCATTTTCTAAACTTGTAGTCAATGTATACTCATCTACATCACCCAAACTCTCATTTACAATTTCTGAATTGTCTGATGTTTTTATGATGACAATACGATATGCACTTGCATCAGTAACTTTGTTCCATTCAATAGTAGGAAGCAAAGAAACATTAGTTGTTGCAGAGCTTATTACGGGACAGTCAAGCGGCGTTATTGTAACGACTTCAGTTTTAAAGTTTGTTGCAGTACAACTGCTATTTTCAGTAGTACCATCGGTAGGATAAACAGTTACAGAATAATCCGTGTCATTTTCTAAACTTGTAGTCAATGTATACTCATCTACATCACCCAAACTCTCATTTACAATTTCTGAATTGTCTGATGTTTTTGTGATAACGATTCGATACGCATTTGCATCAGTAACTTTGTTCCAAGTAAATGTCGGATTGATAGAAACATCAGTATCTGTATTAGAAGGTGAAGTTACTACCGGGCATGAAGGAGCTGTTGGTAAAATTTCCGTTTCATATTCAATAACAGCACAAGCGGTTGATTCACCAACAGTATTTATCGCATAAACCGAAGTAAAATAGGTCGTGTTTTCAATTAGACTTGTTGTTGTGGTGTAAGTCAATACATTTGCCAATGTGGTATTTTCAAATTCAGTTCCACCCGATGTTGTACCGATGGTTATTCTATAACCAGTAGCCCCATCAGCGGCATTCCAAGTAAATGTCGGATTGATAGAAACATCAGTATCTGTATTAGAAGGCGCAGTTACTACAGGGCATGAAGGAGCCGTTGGTAAAGTTTCCGTTTCAAATTCAATAACAGCACAAGCGGTTGATTCACCAACAGTATTTATCGCATAAACCGAAGTAAAATAGGTCGTGTTTTCAATTAGACTTGTTGTTGGAGTGTAAGTCAATACATTTGCCAATGTGGTATTTTCAAATTCAGTTCCACCCGATGTTGTACCGATGGTTATTCTATAACCAGTAGCCCCATCAGCGGCATTCCAAGTAAATGTCGGATTGATAGCAACATCAGTATCTGTATTAGAAGGTGAAGTTACTACCGGGCATGAAGGAGCTGTTGGTAAAGTTTCCGTTTCAAATTCAATAACAGCACAAGCGGTAGATTCACCAACAGTATTTATCGCATAAACCGAAGTAAAATAGGTCGTGTTTTCAATTAGACTTGTTGTTGGAGTGTAAGTCAATACATTTGCCAATGTGGTATTTTCAAATTCAGTTCCACCCGATGTTGTACCGATGGTTATTCTATAACCAGTAGCCCCATCAGCGGCATTCCAAGTAAATGTCGGATTGATAGAAACATCCGTATCTGTATTAGAAGGCGCAGTTACTACAGGGCATGAAGGAGCCGTTGGTAAAGTTTCCGTTTCAAATTCAATAACAGCACAAGCGGTTGATTCACCAACAGTATTTATCGCATAAACCGAAGTAAAATAGGTCGTGTTTTCAATTAGACTTGTTGTTGTGGTGTAAGTCAATACATTTGCCAATGTGGTATTTTCAAATTCAGTTCCACCCGATGTTGTACCGATGGTTATTCTATAACCAGTAGCCCCATCAGCGGCATTCCAAGTAAATGTCGGATTGATTGAAACATCCGTATCTGTATTAGAAGGTGAAGTTACTACCGGGCATGAAGGAGCTGTTGGTAAAGTTTCCGTTTCAAATTCAATAACAGCACAAGCGGTTGATTCACCAACAGTATTTATCGCATAAACCGAAGTAAAATAGGTCGTGTTTTCAATTAGACTTGTTGTTGGAGTGTAAGTCAATACATTTGCCAATGTGGTATTTTCAAATTCAGTTCCACCCGATGTTGTACCGATGGTTATTCTATAACCAGTAGCCCCATTAGCGGCATTCCAAGTAAATGTCGGATTGATTGAAACATCCGTATCTGTATTAGAAGGTGAAGTTACTACCGGGCATGAAGGAGCTGTTGGTAAAGTTTCCGTTTCAAATTCAATAACAGCACAAGCGGTTGATTCACCAACAGTATTTATCGTATAAACCGAAGTAAAATAGGTCGTGTTTTCAATTAGACTTGTTGTTGGAGTGTAAGTCAATACATTTGCCAATGTGGTATTTTCAAATTCAGTTCCACCCGATGTTGTACCGATGGTTATTCTATAACCAGTAGCCCCATCAGCGGCATTCCAAGTAAATGTCGGATTGATAGCAACATCCATATCTGTATTAGAAGGTGAAGTTACTACCGGGCATGAAGGAGCTGTTGGTAAAGTTTCCGTTTCATATTCAATAACAGCACAAGCGGTAGATTCACCAACAGTATTTATCGCATAAACCGAAGTAAAATAGGTCGTGTTTTCAATTAGACTTGTTGTTGGAGTGTAAGTCAATACATTTGCCAATGTGGTATTTTCAAATTCAGTTCCACCCGATGTTGTACCGATGGTTATTCTATAACCAGTAGCCCCATTAGCGGCATTCCAAGTAAATGTCGGATTGATAGAAACATCCGTATCTGTATTAGAAGGCGCAGTTACTACCGGACATGAAGGAGTGATGGCTACACATTCTTTTCCACCATCAGTAATTGTCCAACTATCATTAGTAATTATATTTTGTCTTTGTGTTTCCGATAAGCAATATTTACTATTACCACCGCTAAATACAACGCCCGCATTTAATGTTTGTGAACTCCAGCTTATTAGTAATTTATCATAATTTTCTGTTGAAAGTTTCGCGTCTTTAAACATTAGATTCGCATTTGTTAAGCTAGTAATAGTCCAATTTTCTAAATTTTGATCAAACTTTATTGAACTATCAAACATATTTGCCATTCCTTCAACCTTAGAAACGTTCCAAGTGCTAATATCTTGGTTAAAAGCTTCTGCATTACGAAACATAGAGTTCATTCTGGTAACATTCATTGTACCAGTGCCATTCGTCCAAGTTAATGGTTGCCCGTCATTATTATAATCAGTAGTACCATAAAACATTGAATTCATGTTTGTAACTTTAGATACATTCCAACTACTTATATCTTGATTAAAAGATGTGGCATCTGTAAACATATTATTCATTACAACAACCTCAGACACATTCCAACTACTTATATTTTGATTAAATACAGTTGCATCACTAAACATAGCATTCATTTGCCTAACCTTTGATGTACCAGTTCCATTAGTCCAAGTTAAGGCTGTACCTCCGTTATTAAATGCTGTAGCACGATTGAACATGTAGTTCATATTATCAACATCAGACACATTCCAACTACTTATATCTTGATTAAATGCCACTGCTTTTTCAAACATTGTAGACATATTGGTAACTTTTGAAGTACCCGTGCCACTAGTCCAAGTTAATGCAACGCCATCATTATTAAAAAACCGTTGCACTATCAAACATCTTACTCATGTTCTCTACAGAAGAAACATTCCAACTACTTATGTTTTGGTTAAATGCAGCAGCATCTCTAAACATCAATTCCATAGTAGTTACTTTTGATGTACTACTACCATTAGTCCAAGTTAGTGCTGTGCTACCATTATTAAAGTCAGTAGCGCGACTAAACATAGAATACATTGTAGTAACCTCAGATACATTCCAATTACTTATATCTTTATTAAAAGCAGTTGCATCTTGAAACATAGAAGCCATGTTTTTAACTGCACCTACATTCCATCCACCAATATCTTGATTAAAAGCAGAAGTAAAAGCGAACATAGAATTCATGTTTTGTAGAGCACCAACATCCCAATTACCAATATTTTGATTGAAAGAAGTACAACCGTAAAACATCCTAGTTGCATCAGTAACACCAGAAAGTATAGGTTTGTCAGAAGGAATCGTTAGCCCTACCAAATTAGTACAACCGCTAAATGCTTGCGCCATAGAAGTCCATACTTGACTGCCCCATTGGTCTATTGAGATTATTTTGTCTTTATCGCCAGTATTATTAAAATATATACGAGGAAAAGTACCGCTAATACTTACGGTTTTATTTCCTGCTGTTGTGTAAACATGAGTAGCATCTCCTGTTTCTGTAGTTGTAAAACCATCTCCCCAATCTACAGTGTAATTATAAATTTCTGAAGGAAAGGTTGGTATGGTAATGCTTTCGTTTGGAGCTGTGGTTTGCCAAGTTGTAATGAATGATTCTGTTAAGGCATCACACTCGGTTTGGGTTTCTATAAAGGTTAAAGTCGCATCAACACGGGTCCATTCATTAGTGCTATAGGTCTTGTTATCTACAATTGCACAACTAAATTTAGGACAATTGTCTGCATAAAAATCTACGCGGTCCATCGCAGTGTTATTACCATTTCTAAGATTTACACTTTCAATTAGCGGGCTGTTTTGAATTCGTAATCGACCTAAGCTTGTATTTTGAGAAAAGTCTAAGCTTGTATAATTATTTTGATAACATAAGACGGTTTCCAATGAATTACCAGATGCAACCTTTAAGGTATTCATGTTATTCTGATGACAACTTAAATATTTGAGTTCGGTGTTTAAGCTTACATCTAAATCTGCAATATTATTTACATGGCAATTTAAAGTTTTTAAAGCAAGATTGGTTTGCAAGTCTAAACTGGTTAGGTTGTTTACCTGACAATCTAATATTTCTAAAGCAGTATTGTCAGAAAGATCCACTGCTATAAAATCGCAATTTCTAATATATAACTTTTTAAGTACGGTATTCTGAGAAAAATCCATCGCTTCAATTCTATTAGATTGCACATCAATTGTTTCTAAAATGGGATTATTCGTTACATCTAAATTTGTGATACCTGTATATGAACAACTAAGATAAACTAGTACTGGGTTGTACTCTAAATTGAGACTTGTTAATAAGGGATTACCTCCACAAACTAATTCATCAAGGAGCGGACATTGAGTTACATCAATAGCGGTGATATTGCAATTTTGTACTTCTAATTCTATTAATTGTCCATTCCCTGTTACATCTATTGTTTCTAAGTCTGCGTTTCCATAGGCTAATATGCTTTTTAATGCTGGGTTATTAGTAACATTTATAGATGAAAGTTGGTTATTGTAACAACCTAATACTTCAAGCATAGCATTACTGCTAAAATCGAGAGTTGTTAAGTTATTGCCATAGCAGTTTACTATTTTAAGTTGTGTATTATTTGATAAATCAAGCGTTGTTAGGTTATTGTATTGGCAGTACAAAGCTTGTAAAGCTGTAAAATCTTCAATACCCGTTAAATCACCTATGGTAGCCGAAGGAACATTTAGAGATGTAATACTATTAATGTTAACTGTAGGTACAAAACCATCTATAGGAGCTGTATCATAACCGAGGTCAATTAATGCTTGTTCAAAATTAGCATCGGGTATGGCTGTATTTTGTCCATAGCAAATCGATGTAAAAACGATTATTATTAGAGTGAAAAATATTTTTATAATTGGTTTCTTAGCGGTTAAACTAGCGGCTATTTTAAACATATTGGGGGCTGTTATATTCTTTGGTTTACGAAATCGGCGATTTCTCGCTGGTCTTTCATAGAGATAGCGACAGCGTCTAGAATTACTTTTTTATTAGGAGTCTTTAAATTGATGTATCCATTTAACGTACAGCTATCTAGAAATATTTTATTGATATTGACAAAAGGGTAGAAAGGTTGATCATTTAAGCCAAGTAGCGTAATGCCTTCGTCATTCAACTCTAGTACAGGTGTAATAGGCTTTTTAGAAATGCTAATGATTTTATAAATGGCAATACTTAAGATTAAAATTGCTTGCCAAGCGAAATACTCTATTAAAAGCCAACCAAAAATTAGTACAGCTATGCCCATGGCAAAAAGAATATACCATAGTATTAAATTCTCTTTCTTAAAATAGATTCTGGTCATTGTTAGGTTGGTCAAAGCCAAAGTGGCTTTTGTTGGTTTGGTACCTAGATAACGAGAATTAACTTAAAAAAGTGCTATAGTGCCAGCCTGATTGATAAGTGTAGTATTTTAATTGATATTTGATGCTTTTAGCTCCTATTCGTTTAAGAGTATAGCCTTTATTTCTGCTTTTCGTCTCGCAGAGATAGCAACAATTTCATCGTTTTTTAAAAGAATATTATCGTTTTCAAGACCACGAATATGCTTTTTGTTTACAAGATAAGATTGATGTGTTCTTATAAAAATATCTTCAGGTAAGAGTTCTTGATAATGTTTTAGGTTTTTTGAAACTAGTATGGACTCATGCTCGGTTACTATTTTTGTATACGAACCATCAGATTGACAATAAAGAATACTCTCTACTTCTAAAAGGTGCATTTTTTTTGCTGTTTTAATAGCAATTTTCTGAACTTTCGATTCTCTGTTTTCTTTAAGATTTTTTAATAGTGCTTTTGTCTCTTTCTCTACATATACCATTGATTCGACCCTTTCTAAAGTATTTTTTAACTCCTCTGGTGCAATAGGTTTAAGTATGTAGTCTAAAGCATTGTACTTAAATGCTTTTAAGGCGAACTCGTTAAAGGCAGTTATAAAAACAAGTTTAAAGTCTATTTGAGGTATTTGCTCTAACAAATTAAAACCGCTACCATCTTCAAGTTCAATATCTAGAAAGACCATATCAGGTTTGCTTTCTAGTAACATGGTTTTTGCACCAGTTATAGAAGCAGCTTCACCAACAACTACATAAGCGCTAGATATTAACTTTAGCATTTTTTTAATCAACTCTCGTACATTGATTTCGTCATCTATGATTGCAATTTTAATCATTGGCGTAGGTCTAAAAAGATGGATACTTTGGTTCCTTTATTATTTTCAAGAGCTTGAATAGAAAACTTTTTTTCCTCTCCTAAGTCTCTTAGTTTAAGTCGTTTTAAGAATATGTCTATGGCATGTTCACGATTATCTTTAACCTTTTCTTTACTGTAGCCAATGCCATTATCTATAATTTCAATATGGGTATACTTCCCTTTTTCTGTTATATTTATTTGTAGTAGGCCCTTTTTATTTTTTGGCTTTAAACCATGTTCAATTGAATTTTCAATAAATGGCTGCAATAACATCGGAGGTATTTTTATCATTGAAACCTCTATATCATTAGTCAAATTTATCTCGTAGTCAAATTTGTTTTCAAAACGTAATTGTTGTGTTTCTATATAGTTTTTTAAAATGTCAAGATCTTCTTCTAATGTAATTTGCTTTTTATTTACTACATCGAAATTTTGCCTAACCAATTTGGCAAAGCGGGTGAGATAGGTACTTGATTTTATAGGGTCTTCATCAAAGAACGTTTTTTGAATGGCGGTAAGTGCATTAAAGACAAAATGCGGATTCATTTGTGTTCTTAATATTTTTTGTTCTAACTCTAGTTTTTGCTGTTTTAGTTCTAATCGCGAATTTCTATTTTTTTGAAATACATATAATCCGAACGCAAGTAAAAAGCTTAAAATTGACCCTAGAATGATCTTATTCTTTTTGTTTAATTCTAATTCTTTTTTTAAAATTTCTTGTTCAATAAATTGTTCATTTTTTCTATTGATCATCTTCATTTTTTCCTCACTTTCGTAAGAAGTCAATAATTGAGTAATAGAGTCTTTCTTTCTAATAAAAGTGGGAATACTTTTAAAATCTTCAGTTATTACAGCAGCTTCAATAAGCACTTCATAAATCTCTTGTTGTATTACATAATGCTCGGTTTTTTCTTCAATGTTTAGCGCTTTTTTATAAGTAGAAATACATTTTTCAGCATCGTTTTGTATTAAATAAACGTATCCCAAATTTCTTAGGGCACTTGTATTGAGCCTATCTACCTCATTGTTGAGAGCAATTGCTTTTTCATAATACGCTTTAGCTTGATCAAAATCTTCGGTTTGTTCTAAAATGAAACCTAAGTTATTATAAGAAGCAGACAAGGTCTCTTTATTGCCGAGCTCTGTTTGTAAGTCGATTGCCTTTTTTACATGAATTATAGAGGAATCAAAATCTCCTACTAAAAAAGAAAGGTGCCCTAATGAATTTAATGTATGTGCCTCTCCTTTCTTATCTCCAATCTCTTTAAAATACTTGTAAGCGGTATTGGTGTATAGGGTAGCGGTATCTTGCTTAGAAAGCATAGCATAAGAATCGCCCAAGAGCATATTTGTTTTAGCTAAATATTGTTTATTAGATTCTTTTTCGAATAAATAAAGCGCTTCATTTAAACTGCCTATAGCTTCAACGTCTTTTTCTAAAGCCCCTAGTAACCTTCCTTTTTCATGAAATAGTATCGCCCTTCTTTTATCTGAGTATTCCTCATATTTAATAAGGCTATCAATTTTTTGAAGCGATGGTCTTAATTTCTCATTAGATATATAATCTAAAAATTCACTGTCGGTTAAGGCATTGCCTTCTGTACTTTTTTTGCAACTGGCAAACGAAACAATTACTATCAGTAGAATAAATAATTTTAACTGTTTCATTTTTATGAACTCAATGACCATTAATGTAAAGAATGTTAGATTTTTTGAAGATATGCTATTATTACATACTATCTAAAATTGCTTTTTTCTTATCGCTGTATTCACTTTCTGAAATCAATTCCATTTCAAACAGTTCTTTTAATTTTTTGAGCTTAGTCATTGGGCTATCTGTTGCTGGTTGTTGTTCTTGTGGTGCTTGGTTCATGGTTGAATTTACTAGAGTGCCAGCATTTAAACCCATTAAAATACCTGCACTGCCACTTTCATTATTCGCTGCATCTCGCATGGCTGCTATTCGTTGCATTTCGGTGTATTCCACCCCGGCAATTTTTGCAGCTAATACATCGGCTTGAACGTCAGATATTTTTGCTATACGTGCTAAAGTATCTTTATCAAACTGCGAACCTTCTATTCTGAAATCTAATACCTCAAATCCTAAATCAGTAAAAACTGATGCTGTTTTTTCTTTTGCCTCAACAGCAATAGTATTTAGATTACTATCAACATCAACATAAGAGAATTTAGCATTCGCTAAATAATCTGTAATGGGTTGTGTTACCCTCGAAATGAAAACTTCTTTTAAATGTGAGTGACAATATACCTCTTGACCAGCTATTACATTCTCAAAAAACCATTGTGGTTTTGTTATTCTAATACTGTAATTACCGAATGCAGAAAGCAAAATAGGGAAGGTGTAAATAGGATCTGTATATGAAATTGGGACTCTGGTGCCCCAGCGCATATTTAAAATATCTGCCTTTCGGTAAAACCAAATACCCATTACATGTTCACTACCTTCACGTAAAGACAAGAACTTTTTTATGGATGTTAAAAAAGGCGTGTTGTCAGATTTAAGGTCATACATACCTTCATCACTTAAAACACTTTCAACTTTACCTTCATAGGTTAAAATACAGCCTTGACCGGGTTGTAAAATTAGCTTTGAAGCATTTTTAATTTCATCACCTTTGTCGGTGAACTTAATAAAAAGCTCATTTGAGTTTGGATCTTCCCATTGTATTACTGAACGGTATTGGTTTACTATACTCATGTTATATTTTTTAAGCTACCTCTTTCGATGATGTATCTCATTTAAACAATAATAGCTATAGTTCTTAGTTTCTACAATTCTGATTGATAAGCGTTAACATCTAATTTGTATATACTTCGAGGTTGAATGTTTTATTATTTAAAAACGTTGTTCGGGTTCAGAGCTTATTCATTTCTCAAATAAATATTATTGCTTTTAAAATTTATATTTTTAAGGCTTCGGTTTTTAATTCTTTAGAGGGCTCTTGAGGTTTTTGTTCTAATTGATAGACGGTGTAGAAAGCACTTATGACAGCTAAAACTAAAGCGGGTAACACTACTATGAAAATATCATTTTCTATATTGGCATCTGTAAAAACAAAAATCGAAACTATAGTCGCTATCTCTACACCAAACCAGGTAAGAACTAATCTCCAAATCCATTTTGAGGGATTAATATTTTTTTCTTCTGCGATACTTCTTACTTTTTTTGAGAAATAACCGAGGGCTAAAATTTCTAACATATGTATGGTTTTAAAATACATATATAAAACCGAAAAACTTAATACATATTGCCTTTTCTTAGTCGCGTTTTATATTCGTAGTAAACTACTTTATAAGTGAAAAAATGTGGAAGATTAATTGTTTGTAAAACGCTTTAAACGGTTAAAGCATATTCCCTGTAAAAAGAAGTGTATTGGGTTTGCTTAAACCATTTGGTAAGTATATATGTCCACCAAAGAACTTTTCTTGATTCAATTGTCGAATACAGCTAATATTTATAATGATTTTGGGTTAAGTCTTATTATTTTTAGGATACTTTGGCTGTTCTTATTTTGCCTACAATTCAAAATTACCCACACCAATATTTTTCGGATCAAAAGATTTAATTGAAAACCTTCTTATTTCTGTGAGATTCTCATTTTTGAAATCTATTGTAATACTGTAATTTTTATTGTTTTTATTTTTGAGTCTCCAAATTCTAGTTTTCTTAGAATATTTCCAGCCATAATTTGCAGGCTTACCTATTTTATTGACAACATCTGTGTAGGCGTCTTGCCGTGTTATTTTAAACGGATAGTCACATTTACATACTTTCCATGTTGCTATTTGATTGAATACTAACTCCCCTTTATCATCTTTTGAAAATGTTATTTTTAGGTCTAATTCATCTTCGTACTCTGTGATAATATATTCATTATCAGATGTATTTGCTTGCATTGTAATCCCTAATGCTTCGATAATCGTGATGACTTTTGCATCTGTAATTGATAAATCAATTATTTCTATAAACGCTGAAAGGTCTATTAGTGAATTTGTTGGTGTTTTTAATTCAGGTTTAACGTAATAATTACCTCCAATTTCTCCAGTTGTTTCTTTATTGTTTGCTTCTAGATATTCACACCAATTTCTAAAATTTTTGTGTTGGTTCATTTCCAACATATATGCTTCAAATGTCTTTAACTCAAAAGAGCCCGTAAATATTTTTTTATATTGATCTATCTTTTTTTGCAACTCATCATTGGCTTCTTCTGCGCTATTAAGCGTATAATTTGCTTTTAGCTCTTCTAAATCTGGATGCCATTTTCGCCATTCTTGCCAAACTGATGTTTTATTATTATCTATTTCGGGGAACAAGAATTTATTTAACGCAAATAAACCAGCAAAAGCTTCCATTGATGGCGCTATCATGGCATAATGACCATCACTACCGACAAATACCACTGGTGGCTCACCTTCTAGTTCTGGGTACTCCCATAATGCATAGGTGCCGCCTTCGCCTGTGGTTGCTATTTCAAAAAATTGAGTATTAATTATTTTTTTAGTAGCATCTTTTACATTCATTAAATAACAACAATCTGCTACTGTTGGTTTTTGAAAACCTTGTATAGTTTGTAGTTTATCGAAGTTGTATATATTGTATTTACCTTCCCAATCTTGTAAAATTTGTAATGCTTTTTCGGCTTTTGTACTCAGTTTCATTGATTATGGATTATAGGTTGTTGCTTACTAAATGATAATGGTTCTCTATAACCTTAATATGTTATTAATATTTCTTTTTAGCAGTAAGCAATTTATATGCGTAGTGTATTAATTTACAAGTGTAAAAATGAGGTGGAACATTAGCTTTTTAAATATCAAAAACAGTGCAAAAAGTATATATTGAATAATGAGAGCTAGTAAGAATTGTTCGCAAACCCATTCTTTCTAAATACTGATAATAGATTTTAGATAACTTGACAAATGTGTATTTGTTATTTTTTGACACCTTTAGTTAGTCTTTTCTTTTCACCATATACGTTCCTGCGCCATCGGCATAATTGCTAACAGGTTTAAACATTATAAAAGACACTTCTGTTTTATTTCTAAAGCGTTCTGGAATAACTAAATGATATACTGTAGCATATTCTTTTTGTGATAAAGCACTTTTCAACATTGTGTTTTTAAATTTTAAAACTTGATTTCCTTTTTCTAATTGAAAATAACCTGTGCCCTTAAATGACCTCGGAAAAGGGGTGCTAAACAACCCGGTATTGATAGTTTCATGTACCCATTCTTTTCTAAAAAACATGGTGTTAATCGTAGCTCCTGGTTTATCATCGCTTTTATATATTTTTTCATGTTCTTTCAACTCACTCCAACCTCCGTAATAAGAATAACGTTTGTTTTCATAGTCTCTTAAGTAAACTAGGTTTGTTCTGTCTGATCCTGCGAATTCTAAAATTGCTTCAGCATCTTTGTTCGTATTGTTTTGTGAGTTAACTACTTTTCCTTTTGCATCGATTATTTGGAATGAAGATCCGTCTTCAAGTATAAAAAAATTGTGCAACGTATCGTACATTACATTACAATATTGGTAATCGCTCATTTGCTTAATTTCATAACTATCAGTAGTTACGCCGTCTTGTAAAAATGGATATTCTTTAAACTCTTTATCTTCAAATATTGAAGCTGTAGAAATTTTTGCCATTGTGCATCTATCTATAATTAACACTATAAATACTGTAAGTACGAGATAGATCATTTTTTTATTTTTCATTTTACCACTTCAATGATTTCTACTTATTTTCTCTGAATTAAAAGGCAATTTTAACAACTTATATTATTGCTTCTAAGCTATGTATAATAGGCTAAGAACCTTTTTGTATATTATATATTGCCATAAAATGTGATTTTATTGGTATTCGTAACCATCTAATTTATAAGCGTAAAACTTATTTATAAGAAAATAGATTTTTCTATATAAAGGTGAAGGGATAAGTTGAAAAAAAGACCAAGATTTTTAAAAAGTGGCACTGTGTTTTTTTGATTTCAATAGTCTAAATATTAAATACTGAATTATAAAAAATACGGGTAGAACAACTACAGCCCCAAAAATAGCAAACAAAGCCATTATTTCTAATGCCGATTCTTTACTATCTTGTAGTACGGTAAACACGGTAGAAAGAATATAGAAAATAGCGAGCGTATCTAAAAAGCTAACTATAATTCTAACTATAATATGGTTTATTTTTTTTCTGTAAAAAATAGAAAGTGCTAGTATTGCACTACTTAGTAAAAGCAAAATATAAGGAATGCTACCAAGTAGCCGGGCTTCTGCTTTTCGTTCGTTTAAGACGGACTTTAAAATTTCACCTGCTGTTTTATTATTGTTACTTTTTATGGATGCATCTACACCTAGATTTTTGAAAAAAGTAAATTGTTCTTGGTTGCCAGTCTGAGCTGCATGGTGTAATATGGTTAAACCATCTTCATCTTTAAAATTTAAATCTACAGGATACAATGAAACAAAATATTTAAAAGTTTTTTGACCATCATCACCAAATGTATATTTTGCAAGCTCTAGTAAGGTCTCTTTATTTTTTGTTGAATGAATATCTAAACCCTTATCGACTAATAACTGTACTGCAGATTCATTTTTTTTAGGGAATGTGTTTAAAGCATGAATAGCGCTCGCATAAAAATGATTTAATTTATCCTCTTGTTGTAATGATTCATCTAGTGTGAAGATATATTTCATTAAATCTAAAGCATTACTGCCTATAGCTACTCGTAAGCAATGCTCTAACTCAAAATCACCTTGTCTTGAACTATTTGTATTAGGTACATAGCCATGTTTAAGAACAGTTTGAAACTTTTTTAAAACTGTTTCTTTTGATGCATTGTTAACGACCAGATATAGGTACTCTTCATTATTAATGTCAACAACTTGCGCTAAAAGAGAATCTAGCTTTGTAACCTCTTCTAGTCGCATTGATTTTATTATTTTTCTTGTTAAAAAAATATCATCTGCTGTTTTATTATTAGTATTTTTTATGGATGCATCTACCTCTAATTCTTTAAAAATATGATAAATACTATCTGAAGCATTTCGAGCAGCTTGATGCAAAATCGTTTCTCCATTAGGGTGCGTATTATTTAAATTAATACCCATAGATGCCAATTTCTTAAATGCAGTTATGGCTTCTTTTTCCTTATACCCTTTGTAACAATCTTTGGCAAATTTAAATACATACTGTTCTGTGCGATAGCTTTTTAGGTCTATATCTAAATCTATAAGCGTTTTTAATGCCGAAGGTTCTGTAAGTGGGTTTTCTTTAAGTTCGGTATAGGCTCTCTGAAAAATTTCAGCTTGGTTATCCTTATAATCATTCTTAATATTCCATTCTGGTTGGGTTGCTAAAAAGGTGATAACCGCAGTATTATTGCTAACTATAGCAGAATAAAAAGCGGTTAAATACTCATATTCATCTTGCTTATAGCCGCTTTTTAATAGAAGATTATAATTCTGTTTTACATCTTCTATGTTCGAATTTAGGGATGCCTTGTAAAGGTAGTTTTCGGTGTTATCTAATAAAGCACCTTTTTTTATTAAAGTGACAACTTGACTATGCGTACCATTTTCTAAGGCTTGTGATAAATCATTAGATTTATTTTGCCCTACCATAATTTGGCTCGCAAAGAATAATACTACCAGAATATTTTTAAGTTGTGCTACTTTTTTAAAACTCATTTTGTCTGTTTAATGAACTACTGCGCTGTATACAACTTAAAATAACTACACTCATCAATAATCATATCATAGAAATCGGTTGATGAATATTCTTCTTCTAAAGTTTTGAAGCTTTTATATTGAGGCAATTTAAATGTATAATATTCATTCTCTTTTACCTCAAAAGTTTCTGAAGCGCCTACATTATAAAAACGATTTAATTCGCACTTTGCCATTAAATATAAACACCGTGCATTAAGCTCTCTATCCGTAGAAAGGTTAATGGTATTTTGATAATACTGCATGGCAACAGAACTCATGTCAAAATAGTTTTTGTCATGTAGAAATATTGTAGATAAATTATAGTTTTCTTTATTTTTAATTATGGCATCTGCTTCCTTAATTTGATTGTTATAGGTGTAACTATAACTGCAGCAGTTCGAATTACTAGTTAAGAGTCCTCTATAATACCCAGTGTTGGAAATGTTGAAGTAATAATTACCTAAAAGATAATTGGCGAGTTTAACCTTCCATTGTTTTTCGTCTTGCCTTAATCGCTCTAAAGCAATTAAATTTTCGGCTAGTTGTTTTCTGCTAAATGTAGTGGTGATAAATGGGAAGGCTTTATACACTTCATCTGCCATAACCTCACTTTCTACACAATCAAAACATTCTTTTATGTTGTTACTGAAAATTAATGCAGGTATTGATTTCTCGCCTACATACGTTTTGTTTTTATTAAAAAACACTAATGCTTGCGTAGGGTTTTGTTCATATAAATAATACACCCCTTTTTGGTAATTTATGTAGTCTAAATAATCAACACCTTTAGTTGTGTTAGCATTAAGTAGCTGCTTTTCATAATTGCTTTTATCAGGCTTTAGATAAAACTTCTCTAAATCATTTAAAAGTTCTAATGACTGAATTTTGTTTGTATTTTCTATAGTATTATGGACTAGAAATGCTTTAGCAATTTCACCATTGTTTAAATAGGTATGTGCTATTTTGTCTAAAATGATTAAACGCCAATCTTCTGCACTTTCATCTTTCTTAATGGGGTTTTCTAGTAAAACTTTATGAATGTAATTTTCATTTTCTGGGCTAATAGTTTCCCAAGTGAATACCTCATAAACAATGTTTAATATTTTCTTTTGATCAGAGAATGTCTTTACTTCTTTTAATTTGTGCTTGGCTGCAGTAAGGTCTTTGTTTACAAAGGACAAATAAGAGCTAGCCATTCTCCAGAAATCTTTTTTCTTTACCCCCGAAGCTATTTGCTTTTCTGCTATCTGTAATAAGTTAGCATGTTTATTATTAGCTTTTAGATAAGGTAATTCCTTTTTATGCTCGTAACTATCGGTTTTCCAAACATCGCGTTCTACATTACTTAAGGCACGCATAAAAAGTAGTTCTACGCGGGCATCATTTGCGTCTAATGCAATAAATTTTTTGATGTTATTAATTTCATCTGAAAAATCTCGTAGGCTACGAATTAACAGTAGGTCTTTTTCATCTTCAATTCCCTTAGAATAATGCGCACCATCTACATTTTTAAATGTGCAAAAATTAAAGCTGTTAAAGGCAGATTTTTTTCTGTCTACACTCTTGTTAAGTACTTTGGTAAAGTAGTATGCGGCAATATCATAATTACCTGAAGAGTAATGACAACCTGCAACTTGGTCTAATATGTAATAATATATTTCATTTTTAGTTACTTTATTTTCAATCGTATTTTCAAAAAATACAATAGCATCACTATAATTTTTTGTGTAATGCAATGCCCTAATTATTTGGTAATAATACCTTGCTTTTAATTGTTCGTCGCTTATGGTACCTATTAGCGTATTCGCTTCGTCTACCAATTCTTGCGCATCTAAGGTCTCATATTCTGACCTTAACAAAGCCGCATCATAGTCCCAAGTACTTACTGCGCTTCTATGAGAGAATACCTCACTACATTTTTGAGCAAATTCTAAATAATTTTTAACATCATTTTCTAAAGCCGATTTTTTGTTTTCCCAATCAAAATCAGGATAATTATAAACCGCCATCTCTATCTCTTTAGCAGTCCAGTTGGTAAGAATGCTTCCCCAAAGTTTTACATTTCCTTTTGGGTAGACTTTTTTAGCGTTTGCATCATAGTAATAATGCTCTTCATAAAAATGGTTGTATTCATCACGCAAAAAAGGATAGAATTCTTCTGCAGAAATATTAGTTTGTTTAAATAGGTTATAAAAGCCACCATACCATTCTCCGCCACCACAAGCTAGGGTAATTGATGTGAAAAACAGCGTTATTAATGTGAGTATATTTTTCATAATTCGGTTATTATTTTTTCTAAATCTAAGCTGTTCAAAGCATTGTCATCTAAATGATAAAAGATGACATCATCAATATTCAACTTGCTATTTTTTACTGTTTTATACGATGTAATAATCTCTTTTTCAGAAAGTTCTTCTAATTTTAGGTTATAGCCTTTACTTAAGTAAAATCCTTTATACAAAGTATCTTTTAGAATAGAAAAATTAGTCTCGTCTACTTTTTTAAAATGACTATCATGCTCTAAAATAGAACGTTCTGTATCTTTTATTATTTTTATTTTGTTTGATGTGTTTGTTACAATTGTCTGTGAAAAAAGAGGCAACCCAAGGCTTAGTTTTAAAGGGTAACTGGTATCTGTATTTATATATTTTTGAACGATGCTGTTTTCTAAAATTGAATTCTCTTTTTTACTTTTTAAGTCTCCAATATTATATAACATTAATGTTCCTGATTTTACTGGTGGAATACCCGTTTGCTTCTGAAATTTTATTTGATGTAGCCTAATGGTTGTTGATACTTCAAATTCTTCATTCATTAATTTTAAAAACTCAAAATAGGCATTCTTTGTAGTCTGTGTCCAATCACAATCAATCTGAATTGTGCTTATTTCTTTTTGAAACTGCTTTTCACTAATTTGATTAATTAGTTTGGTTGTACGCTCAGCTAAACCTTGAATATCAATTTTATCTTTGAACACTTGATTTGTAATATATACCACAGGTACAATATCAAAATCATGATACGCCTTATCTACTTGTCTCAATAGGTAATTAGGATAAATACCATCGTTTTGCAAATCATTTTCGTCTACCAAATTAAGATCAAAATAATGTAAGTAGACCTTCTTGCTTTCTGCTATTGTTAATGCTTCTTTATACGTTTCGTTATAGGTAGCTTTTGCTTTCCAATGGTAAAATGATATACTTTTGGTTTCATTCGTATTAGAACAACTATAGAATAGCGTAGCTACTATAAATAAGAGAAATAATACTTTAAAATTTCCTGTTTTCATTACTCTAATTTATTTTGCTAGTCGGTATATTATTTCTCAATTTCTAAATTCACCCCATGATTATCTAGAGCACTAATTTTCTCTATTCTTTTTTTCGAATAATTAATTCTAAATTATTGCTAAAATTGCCATATTCATAGTTTTTATCTGCCATAACAAATGTTACGCGTTCTATATCTATAGGTTCTTCTAGTATTTGAAAGGAATTATAATCTGCATTTTTGATTATTTTATTTCTATAAAATATATGTTTATCATCTTTAGAATATTCATATTCAATTACTTGAAAAGAATTTACATTGGCTTCTTTAATTAAATCACCTTCGTAATAGACATGCTTTTTATCTACTATATAACGATCCTTACACGTATTACATTCTAATACTTTCGCTGTTTTTGAGTCTAGCCCCTTTAATATAGTGCTATAGTTGCCAGCTACATGATACATCTGATTTTTATCTTCAGCCAATTGAAAATTTATAAATTTAAAACTTGGACCATGACTTTCTGGTATTAACTTATTCTTTTGGTACACGCCATTTTTATCTGCTGTAAATAATCTTTGTGCTTGGTTAAGTACCCTAAAAGTAGGAGCATCTCTTCGACTTAATTTATGCCCTTGATGAAAAACATGTAAACTGTCTTTTGCATATTTTTTAGTCATTTCTTTAAAAGTATTGGGGTCCGCTCCTTTTACCTTAAAAAGTACAGCCTCTTTTTTTAAATAATAAGTGGTGCCAGAACGATAGGTGTCATGATACATTACCGAATCTTCTAGTACTTCATAATTTATAAAGCCTTTTTTTTGATTTTTTAGATATTTCAAATCATCATCATTTGGGATACTATATTCTGTGCCATTTAGCATTTTTTTATTGTATTCTTCTAAGGTTACCGATTGCCAATAAAATTCACCAAACCACTTAAAGAAATACCTGTTATCAATAAATTGGTCATATTTTGTTACAATAGAATCTTTGTATCTAGGTATAGTATCATTAGCCGCTTGTTGGTAAGGAACACTTTTCTTTTCAACATAATTTATGTAGACAGTATCTTCGCTAAAAAGAAGATTTTTTGGTACCGCACTGCCTTTGTCTTGCCAGATTACTTCATTATCATTTATAGTACATTGGTAGTTGTAACTATATGTGCTACTGTACTCGTGATTAGAAAAAATACCTTTACGTGAGTCAGTTTTTTCTGTTTTTTGTACTTTCAAAAGTTTGTTTTTGGCAAGTTGCTTACTGGTTACGTTGGTATTTAGTTCTGTATCAGTAGTACAAGAAATCAGTAAAAAAAGCGAAACTATTAAGCTAAAAAAATATTTCATTTTGTTTATATAGGTAATATTGAATAGATTAATCTTCTTCTTTTTCTAAAAGAACCTTCTTATGTTCTAAAGCCTCCATCATTTTTTTACTAGGATTACTATTTTCAAGCCCTATTATTTTTTTAAGGTTGGGTAACAAAGCAAAATCTTCTATGGCTTTGTTTGTAAGCTTAAAGACTTCATCTCCACAACCAGGATCCCAAAAAGGCTGTAGGTTATACATAAACTCAGAACCACCACCTAAACCACTATCTTGATATAGTGTGTGTACTTCTGCTAATAATTCTATTGGAATATCTAAATTCTTAAAATACTTTTTCACTTCTGGTATTACTTCATACCCTTCATCTTCAATATCTATTTCTCTTTTAGCATACTCTTGAGCAAAGTGTTGTATATCGAATTTTGGTTTTAGTAATTCTTGGTTATACATTAACTCTTCAATCACCAAATACTTAAGGTGTAAGTCTTTAAATGCTATGCTTGGTTTTTGGCTAAGGTCATACACTTTTGGTCTATTTGCGTAAGTAGTAACTTCTTGTAATAGCTGCGCTAAAATTTTTGTTTTAGGGTGCTTAGGAAATGCTGCTATCAAAATTTCTATGCTTTTAGAAATAGACTGTGATATCGCTACTCTACGTACTGCTGTAGTCCAACTTTTGGCGTATTTGGTATCGAAATTGGTTTCAAGTTCCGATAATTCTTTCTCGTATTTGGTAATTACCTTAGTGTCAAATTGGTGCTTTTTTAGGTTTGCTAAATGTTCTATTGTTTGCTTTTCTTGGTGTTCTTTAGATGTGATATCTAAATTCATGAGCAATACTTCTTCTATTAAATATGCAACTTGACCATCTGAAAAATCACTATTTTCTAATGCAAGATTTAAAATTTTTGGAGTGTTTTTGTAAATGGAATCACTAGGTTTCTCATATCTTCCAAACAACTTGGATGAAAAGTCATAATTATGCTTAACCTTATTGGTGACAAAAAACTGTAATAAATCAGCACAAGTTTCTACTAGATTCTCCGTGTTATCTTTAAGAATTGACATAATTAAACCAAAGTTATTTTCAGGAAAAGCCTTCATGAATTCTGGAATAACTGTCGCAATTTCTCTTCTATCTATATCAAATTGTTCAAGATGCCCTTTGTTATAACTATTGCGGGTATGGTAAAAATATAAGTTGATTAAGTTTTCAATCAAACTACCTAAATTGTCACTATGAAGCTTATCGACTATTGTAAAGTTTTCTTTTGTTATTAAAGTTTTAATTACTGCCAATAGGCGCTTGTGATAATTTAATAAGACCAATGAATTTAAGCCATAATCGCTATTTGAAACTAACTCTGTATATTTAAACAGCGTTTTTACTTCCTTTAAATTAGACCAATCTACACGCTCTAACCAATTTAGTAATAAAGCATATACCTCATTTTCAAATGTAAAATCATTATCTCTTTTGGTACGACATTCCGTCCAATCTTCAATTAAACCACGTTCATACAATCGCTCAATATCGTCTTGATTCTGTTTAATGATAACCTTCCAGTTTTGACGAATAGCTTGGTAACTGGTTCCCTTTATTTTTTTACCTAATGTTGCCTTATCCTTATTCTCAAAATCAACTTCTTTAAGTTGGGCTATATTCTTCAGTAAGGTTTCATTTTCTGTTAGGGGTAATGCCATTTTATATCCCTTTTTAAAGGTTTTTATATTTGTTTTTAGACCCTTCATAAAAAACCTAATAATTAAAACAACTACAAGTAAGACCAAGAAGATGGTCGTTAAAAATATAGGTGTTGATATGGGTTTAAAAAGTACAATCATAGTGCTAAGTCCATTGCATTGAGTATCCACTTATTTTATCCTCATCGCACCAAAAAGCATAACAAATTCCGCCACTACCAAAATACAATTCATCACCATTAGTATCTGGCACTGCTGTATCTAGTTGTAGTAGAAAGTTCATTTTTTCTTTACACTTAGGGCAGGTTAAAACTTCTGCACTTTGAATCCAGGTAGGTTCTCCTCCAATTCTAAATAAATTTTCTCTACTATTAGCACTTCCCCAAAATTGGTATTTCCATCTTTCGGGAGTAACTGCTAGCTTTATTGTGGTTGGTTTTATTGGTAGATCTATGCAGTCTTCAATATTATGCAGATCTCCTATTAATTGAGGTTTTCCTAAGTTATTATGTTTATAATAAACATTTCCGTACCCTTCATTTATCTCATTAATATGTAACCCTAGTGTTAACTCAGTTAAATCTGATATACCCAATTCTTTTAGTATTGTACTTAATGTAATGATATGGGTAAGCGGATTGTTTTCATCATTAGTAATTGCACCTCCAAAATTGTAACTATTATTTTCTGAATTCAAATACCATGTAGGATGCTTCTTAAAATGAATGGGCTTTTTATTTAAAAAATAATTTGTTTGAAAATTAATATGGCGTACTTTTTTAGAACAATAACGTGTTATTTTATTCTCTTTAATCGTATAACCTACATTTTCTAAACAAGCGATTAAATACCCATTTAAATCCTCATCATTAATATATTGAAAGAAATTATTCTCCTTAGTATACGAATAAACTTCTTCTATAATTTTTAAATTTCGAGTTTCTAATAAACAACTAAACAACTTTTCTTTTTCATGCTTTTTAGTTTTTGCAGCTATAAACTTATCCTTAAGAATAAGTGCTTTCTCAAATGGTAAATCGCGCCATGGATACTCAGAATAATAAGAACTTTCATTTGGCTTTAACTTAAACAAAACATCTAAATGTTGGTGAAGTAAATCTGGAAATTGCAGACTTGCATAAGCAATCACTTCAGCTGCATTATCGTTATCATTTTTTGATTGCTTAAGCGTATTTATTGCCAAAAGAATAAGATCTTTAAAATTTTCTTTTGTTACGTAACTAAGAGCATCATTAAAGAGTGTCGTGCTGTCTTCAAATTCAATCAAAAATTGTTTGCAAAATGAGAAGATTTCATTAGGTTCATCAAACAATTCAAAAAGGCGTTGGTACAAATTAGGTACTTGCCAACTGTGTTGTTTAAAATCTTCAATTAGTTTTTCTGATGGACTTTTCATATTACTTATATATTGTCGGTTTTTTTATACCCCTTCTTCAACTTCTGTGCAACCAACTTATCACCAGCTTTATAGCATTCTTGTTCAGTTTCAAAGCTTTTTTCTGATTCTCTGCCTTTCGTACCTACTTTACCATAGGTTACGTTAAAGGTGTCTCTGAAGAACGAAATCTCCCAAAACTTATGCGATTTCTCATCTTTAAATTCTAAATAAGTGTCGTGCTTGCCCTGTTCTATATATTCTAAAGCACTCTTGAATGCATCTTGTAATTCTTGATCTAGAGGGTCATAAAAGGTAGAAATATGTGCAAACTGCTTCATCCATTTTTTATCATTCAAATGTATTTTAAGCCATTCTTCTGCAAGCGGATTAGAACAACCATAAATAGAACGACACCCCTCTGCATGATACCCATATTTTAAAAACCATTCGCAAATGGTCTCTAACATAGTTTCTACCTGTTCCTTAGAAAATTTTAATACCGGATTTATTTTACTATCATATTCTTCTGAAAATAGGGTAGTGTAAACCGCATCGAGAATATGCTGGTTTTCTTTTGTTGGAGCCTGTTTTATCGTTTCTATTAAATAACTAAATATTTTAGGCTCATGTGCTGCTGTTAGAAAGAATTTTGCAGCTGCTTGTTTAGAATTTTGCCACATACTATCATTTCTGAAATCAGCTTCTGGTATCGTAAGCAGTGCTTGAGCAATCTCCATATTTGGGTCGTCATCACCTTTTACAAGTCTAGCAAAATCAGCTCCGAATATCTCTTTTCCAATGTCATGCCCAGACATTTCTATATAAATGAATAAGCGTAATAAAGCTTCTTTTTTATTGGTAATTTGAGAATTCCATAAATAAACAAAGTAGCGTTTTGCTAGTTCTGTGTTTTGAATATTAAGAGCTGTTTCTACTAAAGTTTCTGGTGTTAAGGTATCTAGTATTGCAACTATATTTTTATGATACTTTGGTTTTTCATCTGTTGGTGTGTTAAATCTATCATACCCCTCAAAAGCGGTATTTAGACTTTCTAACACCGTTCTTACTTCTTCTATATTTTCATTTTTTTCTCCTAATACCGCCTGTATATCTTGATATTCCTTACAGGTTTCATTGCCTTGAAAATAGAACTTGGCAACTTCTTTTAGTTTTGCTTTATCACTCACAAAATCGCGTACATCCCAAAGAAGAATCTCCCCAAATTGTTTTTTATGGGGTGTTTTAAAATGATTTCTATGCTCATAAAGTTCACTAATTAAAATATCAGCATACTTGGTTTTATCTTTATTAGATGTGTTTGGGTTAAAAGCAAAAATGTAAGACAGCAACGGAATGTCTTTATCTTCCTCTTTAATAAGTTTATCAAAAGCATCCCAGTTGCCACATTTATTTAGGTTGTTTTTCAACCAACGCATACGAACTACTAAATTCTCTTCAACCTTTGGATAAATGGTTATAGATTTCCACCATAATTCTAAATTCTTAGGGTCATAGTTTTTATACACTTGTTCACGATATATCAAAAATGACCTCCGTTTTAAAAACAGATCTTTAAACTCATCTTTATTACCAGAACTACTATTACTAATTTCTAAATTATAAAAGGCATCTGTTTTTTTGAAAAAAGCCAATGGCTCTTTTAATATTTCTAATTTTTCAACTAAATTATTTTCTTCAATAAGCTGTACCACTTCATGATAACGCGCGTCTAAAGTAGCTCCAAAATGGTTTAACCAATACAAGGCTAAATGTGGGTCTTCATTAAATACTGCTTTTTCTTTTTGGTAGGTAGCATCGGTGTTTTCAATTTCAAAACTAACAGTTTTTCTATGTGCCCAATTCATATATAACATAGAGATACGAATATATCTATTCATTAATTCTTCGGCTGTAACCAATAATTTCAATGGCTTCTGCTTGTAATCAATTTTAAACTCGGTCGGGTTTTTTACTTTTAATTTATAAATAGAATAATCTTCATGACTAACGCCATAAGTACCACTTTTACCACGTAAATCATTTACAACCCAATCGCCACCTCCTGGATAAATATCGTTTCCTTTTATTTCATTATCCTCTGATATACTTAACATTTCGCAGCCTGCATACTCAGGATAAAAATATCCCCAATCTTGCATTCTGTTTTCAAACTTATGCTTGTAATACTCGTCTAAATCGGTTTTAGTATTTTCTATTTTATCTTTTAAAAATGGGGCATTAGTGCTTAGTAACTTATAAATTTCCTCTTCATCCCATTCTAAAGAGTTGTAACTGCCTTTTTTAATAATGGCTTTGTTGGTAATGGCAGTACTATAAAATGAAACATCATATTCGTATTTGAAATTAGATTTTATATCTGGTGCGTCTTTTTGTTGGTGTAATAAAATGCCTGTTTTAGCATTTTCACCAATCAACTTATAATGTGATTTTGTTATATTTTCTACGGCAATATTTCCTTCAATATAAATGAAACCACAATTCCAATTTACAATAAGATTTTTGGCTTTTAAATCTCCTTTTATAATGATGTAATTGTCACTATTATCTTTAAAAAACAAAGTGCCATCTACAATTAAATCTCCCTTAACTACAATAATTTTCTTGTCTGAGTAGTTTTCGTTTTTACTGCTAAATATATAATCGCTTTTTACATGTTTACCTTCTTGATAGCTCAATTCACTTTCTATAAATTTATCAATATCATAACTTTTAGAAAGTCTGTCTTTCAATAAAGGGTCATTAATATATTTCTTTTTTAAATTTTTAATATCGCTATTATTTCCTTCTAAATAATGATTGGTATGTTTTAGAATGAAATTTATTTCATCTTTATAAAGTGTAGTGTTTTTGGTTTCATTTTCTTTAAGCCATAGTTGTCTTTCTGTGACATCTTTAAAAAATTGCCAATACAAATGGTTTATTGTGTTACCTCTAATACAAGCATAATTCTCAAACGCTTCAAATACATAAGCGTTGTAGTAATCATTATCTACAAAAGTTTCTATTTGTTTTTGCGTAGCTAATTCCGCTATTGTTTTACCACTAAATTGTTCAATAATAGTTGCAGTTTTAATAGCTTTCAAATTATTCTTATTAAAAGCTTTTACCTGTTTATTGCCAAAATCTTTTTTATCTGAAGAATACTTTAATTCAATTTCTTTAGGCTTTTGTAACTTTTTATTTAGGTCTTTAAGTAAGAACGGTTTGGCGTACACATACCAACCTTCTTTTTTGTCAGTACAACACATAAATGCTACGAGCCACTCTTCTGGGTTTTCAGAAGTAGTATCTGCAAAAAAGTAGTATTTATTTTCTTCAATAATAGTATTAAAAAAAGCATCAATTTCTATTACTTCTTCTGGTACTTCAAAAGGGAATTTAGGAAAGCTCGCTTCTTCTTTTTCTGGTTTGTAAAAAAAGACAGGTTCTTTTACCTCTGCTTTAAACTGAGAATGAAAATCGTCTTCATTTATTGGTTCAAATTTTTCATCTTCTTTATAACTCTTTAAAAGATCATCAATCTCAGCAGTTTCTAATATGGAGTATGAGACTTTGGCATTAGTAATTGTATCTCCTGTAATTTTATAAATAATAAATTTAACACACTTTAAATCGTAATTAGTTGCTACATGAATATAACCGTTCTCATGCCTAAATAAACTCCCATCAAACACAGTATCTTTTGTGATGGGTTTTGCCAAACACAAACTGGTTAGTTGTTCTTCTGTTTGTGGCTCAAAACCTAGTGTAAAAAGCAAATTAAAATAAAAACGAAGTTCTCCGGTTATGTTTTGAAGTGATAGTTTGTCTCTCTCTGTTGCTACATAACCTAACATATAACTTTCTAATGTAGGTAATGTGGTGTTGTCGTTATCATCTTCAAGTTCACTAGAAATTCTATGTAGTTGAAACTCGCTATTATTATTTGTTAGGTGTAGTTTTATTAAACTACTATTAAGAATGCTTTTTTCATTTTTTTCAATAAAATAATGATCTTTATTTAATTCAAAATCATTTAGTAATTGGTCTGTTTTTTCTTGAATATCAGCAGTTACCTCAAAGAGTTCAAATCCTTTTGTAAGTAAATTATCTTGATATTTCTTATACTCTTTTTTATCAGATGCATCTTCACTATCAAAGTATTCCGTTTTTAATTTACGTTTAAATTTATCAATTTTAAAAGTCTCTAAATATTCACTTGCATCATTGATGAAAATGTAGCTCTTTTTGGTTTTATGCTTATATATTTTCATGATAGAATGTATTGCTAGTTTTTATTAATTGTACTTAAGATTAAATTCCAAATAAGAATGTATACTTCATAATCGTTATGTTATGGTCTTATTACTTGGTTGTCTCTAAAGCCTATTTATTTAATTTAGTTTTGATTTTTTTTATCAAATCGGTTGTATAGCTTGTGTCAAGATCGCTGGCTTCATTAGTTTTACCTAAGGCTAAAGATTCATTTGCTAAATCTAATGCTTGCTTGTAATTACCTGTTTTGTATAATAAAGCAGCATAGGTATCTGTGTTATAATAGTTTTTATCAAGTTCTATAGATCTCTTAATTAAAGTAATAGCTTCTAAAAGAAGTTCGCTATCGCTTTCATTTTCATAAATATTCCAAGCAATTTTGTTCAGTTCATCGGCAGAATCCCAGTTTACTTTTTTACCATTAAAATGGTTAATAGTTTTTCTTATTGTTCCGTCTTTAGAATAGAATTCTTTACTAATAAGTAAGCCTTTATAATATTTTTTTGTTGAATATAGTTTTCCGTTTGCATCAAAATATTGCCATTCTCCTGTCTTTAATTTATCGGCGAAGTATTCAATTCGATCTAACTTTCCATTGTCTTTATAATACGTTAGTTTGCCATTTTTATAGCCTTTACCATTTTTATAAATACTAGTTCTCATGAACATTCCATTATAATGGTAAAACTCCCACTTGCCGGTTTTTATTCCATATTTATCATAATCGCCAATTAATTTCAGTTGACCATTTTCATAATAATTAGATGCACGCCCTGTTATAATTCCTTTAGAATAATTTAAAATTTTCTTAAGTTTACCATTGTCATAATACTCTTTCCATTCGCCTTGTTCATTACCATTTTCATAACTACCTATATATTGTAATTCTCCGGTATTATAGTACCATTTCCATTCTCCTATTTTTTTTGAATCTTTTAATTCTCCTATATTTTTTAATTTACCATTTTCATGATAACTCTTAGATTCATGACCCATAGAATCGTAAACGACAACAGAAATTATAGATAAAGCAATTAAACCAATTATGTAGATTGTTTTTTTCATTAATATATTTCTACTTAGTTTAACTATTTAACGATAGATTATATTGTTTTATAACTAATACCAATTTGTATTTGATTATTCTATAATTGTTTGTTTCGATTTTTTTATTTTTTATCGATGCATCTACACCAAATTTTTTAAAAATATGATAAATACTATCTGAAGCATTACGAGCAGCTTGATGCAATATAGTTTCTCCATTCGGGTGTGTAGTATTTAAATTAATACCCAAAGAGGCTAATTTCTTAAATGCAGTTATGGCTTCTTTTTCCTTATACCCTTTGTAACAATCTTTGGCAAATTTAAATACATACTGTTCTGTGCGGTAACTTTTTAGATCTATACCTAAATCTATAAGCGTTTGTAATGCCGAGGGTTCTACAAAAGGATTTTCTTTAAGCTACGTATAGGCTCTCTGAAAAATTTCAGCTTGGTTATTCTTAAAATCATTCTTAAAATTCCATTCTGGTTGGGTTGCTAAAAAGGACATAACCTCTGTATTATTCTGGTCTATAGCGAAATAAAAAGCACTTAAGTACTCATGTTTAGCTGGTTTATAGCCGTTTTTTAATAAAAGACTATAATTCTGTTTTACATATTTTATATTAGAATTTAGGGTTGCGTAATGCAGGTATTCTTCAGAATTGTCTAATTCAGCACCTTCTTTTATTAAAGAAGCAACTTGGTTGTGTGTACCATTTTCTAGGGCTTCTGCTAAACTATTAGTTTTGTTTTGCCCAACAGCCATTTGGCTTACAAATAGTAAGGCAACAAGAAAAATTGTACGGTTTGTTATGGTTTTTGTATTCAAATTATTTTTTAAAGAATAATCATAGTATCATTAAACAGAAATTGTTTTTAGCTATAAAACATTCTTGGTTTCTTTTGGTCGAACTATGTATGTTCCTGCATCATCATGGCTATCCATATTACCCATGGGTTCGTATACAATAAAATTCACATCTGTATTTTTTCTAAACCGTTCTGGAACTGAAAAACAACTCAATTTAGACCATTGACGTTTTGATAAACCATGTTGAACCATACCTGTTTTAAAGTATAAAAACTCATCTCCCTTTTTTAGTTTAGAATATTCTGTTCCTACAAATGAAGCCGAACCTAATTGTGCTACCATTATGTTTACACGCTCATAGGTGTTATCTTTTGTGAAAAGCTCTGTAGTGATACTTATATATGGTTTTTCAATTGTGCTACTTACGACATCTTCTATATCATAATGTATTGAAGTTTTTTCACTAATAGGCTCTGATAGGGCATAAGAATACCTTTGGTTTTTATAATCTTTAAGAAATATAAGTTTTCTATATTTTTCAGGATACCGTTTCTTGTCAGGGTAGTAACCTTTATGTAAAATTAGCCACCATTCATTACCTCTTTTGATGTAAATGGGATATATATCGTCATTATTAGTAAACTTTTTACGGTACAATACCACATCTGCTTGTTGGTACAATTGAGAACTCAGTACAGGGTATTCTTCTGTGCTATAAATTATTTTAGTTAACTTTTGTTCAATCTTGTTTTTTGAGAAGTCGTAAACGAGACTGTCGGTTGCATTTCCTAAAATGTACTGAGATTGTTTTGGAGCAAACAACAAGCGCATACTTTCGTATATAGATAATGTATCTGATTTTGGGTATGCCAAGGATACAGAATTGATTAATTTACCTAAGGCATTAAATTTTTCTCCTTTATGTAAAAAATAATTATGAATCGTATCATACGTAATATTACCGCCATAATCATTTAGCCTTTTAATTTCATGCGTACTTGTTGACGCTACACCATTTAAATACGGATAAGCTTTGAACTCCTTACTTTTAAAAATAGCGGTTGGTGACAAATCGATTACTGTGCATCTGTCAATTATTAACAATGTTACTATAGCTAATATGATATAGCTTACTTTTTTTTTATTAGATATCATTGATTCTCTATTAAATTATAATAGCTTATTTGATAGTAAGCCACTCGATAATTATTTTGTGCGTTGTAATTAATTCTTAAAATACGTGCCAAAGATTTTATCCCAGATTACTGTATAAAACCCAAAATTACTATTACCATGTTGGTGGTGGGTTTTATGAAAAACATGATTACCAAATAACATGGGTTGCTTTGTAGCATTGGTATTTAAATGCCCAATTACTCCCAACGCCCAGTTTAGAAAGATAAATACCAAAAAGCTGTACAAATTAAGTTGTATGAATAGTGCACAAGCGGTTAAAAGCAAGCCGAAAAGTATAGATTCTGTTGGTGCCATTACATATAAACTGATTGCGTTAAAATATTCATGCGAATGATGCGTATCATGAAATTTTTTAAAAGGCCATACAAAGTGAGATACTAAATGAAGTAGATACATCACCAAATCGAAAGCGAAAAACAATAATGCAAAATCTAGTAAAAAATTGTCAGCCGTGGTAAATTGAATATTTCCATTTTTAAATAAGAAATAACCTGGTATAGCTACTAAAATATTAATTGCTACAACAATAATGCTATTGTATAAATCATGCTTTGTAAGCGCTAATGTTTTATGGTTGTAGACTTTAGACCAGGTATAGCTTATTGCAATTGTACATAAATACATGAGAATATTTGCTACAATTAAAATGCCCCAGAACAGAATAGGGTTATTTAATTTTTCTATCATTCTTCTTTTTGTGTTATAACAATTAAGCTATTGGTTCTATAATTAATTTAATAAAAACAGTATTCTTAATAATTCTTAATAGCGTTTTATTACCTGTATAATAAGCAACACTAATATGTCTATAACTACTGCTATTATTAAAGCCTTGAAAAATATTTTACCTTTCTTTTTCTTTTTTAAATAGACAAAAGATATTATTGAAATAACTCCTGCTATTAAAGCTGGATACATTACAAAAAATAATCCTCCATCACTAATCATTACTAAACAAATAATAAAAAATGCCAAAACCGCAATTAATAATATTTCTAAAAATATTTTTTTTATTTTATTCATAAAGGCAATTTTATTTTAATTAGTTTTTACCAAATCAATGGTTCAATATCTTGCCAAATAACCCAACGATTGGTTTCTTTTACATTCATATCTGTAACTAAGGTTTTATCTCTTTCTGTTGCTGTTAAATCAAACTTTATAATGTAACCTGAGAATGTGCCAATTACTAAGTGTGTTTTATCAGCAGAATAGTCCATACTCATAATAGTACCGCCAACATGCAAGTATGCTTTGTCTTCTGGGTTTTTTGGATTCGAATACCAGATATACCCATTATTCGAACCTAACAAATAACCGTCTTTAAAAGGAAGTATAGAGAAGACCCAAACATTATCATTCATAACGTCAAAACGTTCATCAAAGTCTTGGTGCCAAGAACTATTTGCTTCTATTGGTAAATGTTTTAAATCCATACCAATAACACTACTTTGCTGGTAATGACATGAACCTAAGGCTATATGATCTAAAGTATCATGAAAAGCTACGGTATGTGGGTATTCTGAACGTGCCTGAACTTTACCTGTTGTTTGAAAATGACCGTCTTTTTCTTCTAAAATAAAATGTTCACTAGATTGAAAACCAGTAGCTATTTTGGTATTGTCTGGTGATAATGCAGCGTGGAAATAATCTAAGTTGACTTCAAAAGTTTCGTCTTCATCATATTCTTCGTAGAAACTCTCTACAAAATGAGGAAGCATTTCTTGTGTTGGAAATACACATTCACTACCCTGACCACCAACTATGAAAATACCGTTTGTAGTAGCTAATAATACTCGTTTACCATCATTAAAAACAGTAGCGCTAAGAACAATAAGACCTTCTTTTTTAAATTTAGCTACGTTAATATTTTCAGTTGCTTTACCGTACCCTTTTGGATATTTGAAAATATGTATTGGTTCGGTATCCCAATCATTATAAACTTGTACTTCTTTTTTAGTAACCTTAACTATAAATTCTTTGTTTGCAGATATGCCTATAGCACGTATTCCTTTTTGCTTGGCTACTTTATTGTCTTCTAATAAATATACATTACCGTCTTCTAAATAAATATTGCCATCTGCACGAACTACAATTCTATCGTCTTTTAAAACAATAACTTGGTTTATACTTCTAGAGATTCCACCATAAAATTGCTCGAATGGTTCATATGCTGGCGGAAATAATTCACGTAGTTTTTTATGCTCACCATTCTTATTCAGTTCAATGGCTTTATGGTAAACTGCCTCTGCCATGTCTGCTCTAGTTTCATTTGGCTCTTCAGGACCTTCACCACCTTTGTAAATGGCATCTAAAAATGCATTTAGCTGATTTTTAAATTGTTCACCTTCTTTAATCCATCTTTCTGATAAAACTGTTGTAGCATCTTTTTTACTGAATAATCCCATAATTACTTCTTTATTGTAGTTATTGAACTTCTAAGAAAAAGGATTATTGCCAAGTATAACGGACTAATTTGTATTCGTATCTATTTAATTTATATATGTAGGTTTTACCTTAATTAAACAGCTTAAATTATTCGGTATATGAATAAAAGAATAACTTTTCCATTCTTTTGTATTCTAAATTTTTATTGAAAAAATAGTGTTTAGATAGAGTAGATTATCACCAGAAAATATTTTTGAATAACATTATTAGAGTCTATATTTTATCAAACATCTAAGTCTATACTAGTAGCATTTCGTTTTAGGGTGTAATAAAATCAATCATAAAAAGGAATGTATTTTCAGTAAATAATTTGCCTTAGAACATCTTCTAGCGATTATTATCTAAATTTTATAGCCTTATTATTCAATACATTCTCTTCCTTAAAAAAGTCTACAGACGAATTTTCTGTGAAATAATAATAATATTCAAAATTTTCATATTTAAGCCCCGTGTAATTATCTATTTCTATCGACCTAAGACTCATTTCTCTTAAACTTTCTCTAATACTATCATATTTCGTAATTCTTGCGTTTCCATATAGATTTAATTCTCCAAGTTTTATATGAATCTTAGCGTGTGCATAAGAATAACTACCCCCCTTAGAAGTACCTGTCTGATTTTCAGACTTCTCTATTTTAATTTTTGAATTCTTAAACGGTTTATAATACATAAATAAGCTATCCTCTTTCGTTAAAATACCAATAGGCTGTGCAACTCTCAACTTATTAATATCATGTTGCGTATTAGATCTTAATGAATTATAATAACTACGTATATAAAATAAAGTATCTTTTTTTGTGATAAAACAATAATCCTTAACTACATATTCTGGATCTATCTTCTTTTGCTTTAATTCTTCTCTTAAGCTTATTCCATTTACCTGTATACTTTGGTCATCTCTAATGGTCCTATCCGAAATTTCATGATATTCCATATTTTGTGTAGCACATTCTATTCTCTTATAAAAATAATTTATTGGGGGTATGGTTGTATCATACACTTTTTTCATTAATCGTAAACCCGTGATTTTATTATCAATTAATGGGTGATAAACAGTTTCTAACCCCTCGTATTTTGAACCATTATTCAATAGAATTTTAGTTAGGATACTACCCGCGATAACAATAAGAACAATTAGGAATATTTTTTTTAACATATTTTATATTTCTTTATAAAGAACAGCTCTAAAGCCTCTTTTAATTAAAAAGCAACTTAGTACTATTAATGGCTTTGAGCTTCTTTAAGATAGTCCTCAAAAATTTCATTGCAATCTTCAATTTTTTCAATGTTTTTAACATTAAAAGACCAATCATTCATATTCTTTACACTGACCCCTAAACCATCATCATTGCATTCATGCCACAGTTGAGTGAATTCAGTTTCTTTACTTTTGTTTGCTTGGTTAAGTATTCCATTAACGGAAAAACCGCGCATTGCTGAATTATAATATTTATATATTGAATATACAGGAATATCACCAGCCCAATATATTGGATTATGATTTGGAAATTCCATTTCAATGAGGTTTTCCTCATTCATCATTTCATCTTGTTGCTTTTCCTTAAAAAAATGTCCTTCATAAACAAGTTTCGTACCTGTTGGTACTTCTAACTTTTTTACAATTATTGGTTTGGTAGTCACATAATACGGATTGCTACGACCCACCTGTGTAAACAAAATAAAACCAATCAAAAAGAATAATAAAATTAAAAGAATTGTTGTTGGTATCGCCTTTAAAAGAGATTTCATAGCTTATTTTTTAGTATGCCGCGTTATGTGTAGTTCCTTATTTTCCTTCTGTTCTAGTCTAAAAAAAACGACCAAAAAGAACCTTTATTTCACTTTGGCTTTTAAAACCCTTAAAAATGTTTCTGCTTGATTTAATGGTGCTATTTCTATCATCATTATATCTCCACTTTTACTTGTTACTTCAATAATATCACCTTTCAAAAGATTCTTTTGAATACCTAAAATATTATCAATATTAATTGCCGTTGTTTGTATTTCTTTATTATGATGAATTAATCTAGAATTAGTAAGTAATACAGCCGCTGTAACATTTAAAGAAATAGAATAATCGTAATAAGTTGAAATGTTTTCTCCTTCTTCTAGTAACCCATATTACAGAATGCGTTCTCTACACTAAAAGAACATATATTTTTAATATAAATTTTCTCTAATTTGTATTCGTATCTATCTAATTTATATTTGCAATATTTTTATAGAAAAACTACATTTAAACGGGATGAAGCGGAGAATTTATATGCGTAATTTTTATAGGTTACTCTATAGCAAATAGCTTTAAAAGCTGTTCTTTAGTTACTTCATCTTGCCAAGTGAAACGCTCTCCTTTGTTGTATTTATAATAGCTATAAGTTCTGCTTTCTTTATCATATCGTATATGAACACCATCAAACATAGCCCTGTCTTTACTGATGCCTGTGGCAATACGTTTATTATCTATATAAGTATCCATAATCACTTCTCCATCAACAAATAACTCCTCTGGGTTTAGAAAATTCTTATAGGCAATTTTCTCTATATGGGTTAGTTTAGGAGCACACGTTGTAGCCTATGCCTAAATTAGAAGATAGTGCCAAGGGTGAAAAGAGCTTTGGTTTGATGATTTACGAACCGCCGTATACGAGACCCTTAAGTAAGGTGGTGTGAGGGGTGCACTCCGTCATTTGATGGCGAAGCCATCCACTCGCTTGGCAGTTGTTGTTTCTTTAGTAGCGAATATTTCCTAAACAATCTGGCAATGCTTCTGCAATTATTTTTCTATGTTTTTTTGTACCTTTTCCCATAATATTCAAAAACTTAAGAGTTTTTATGTTCTGCAATATTTCTACAGTATTTGGGTTTTTAAACACTTCTGAACCAGTAATAGATATACAAACTATTTTCTGATAGTTTTTCATAAATGAAATGTCTGATAAGTGTCTATTAGTATCAAAAATTACCCAAAGTACATCTTTAGCTTTTTCAAAGACTGAAAAATCCACCAAATTTGGACAACGACCAACTCTAAGATATTTAATGTTTTTCATATCGCCAAGTGAGAATGAATTGATATTTCTTAAGTTCATTAATGTTAAAGATTGTAAATTAGGTAGATTGGTAATATCTAAATGTTTTATTCGACTCATTACTATATTTAAAGATTTAAGTTTTTCGGTTTTTACAAAATCAAGAGTAGAATTAGAATAATCTGTTATGTCAAACCAAGTTTTTTGTTTCAAATCAAGTTTAGAAGGAACATTTTTTTTATTCAAATATGAATTCATCGGCATAGGACTATTAAATTTATCCTGTAGAAGTATTTGTAAACATCTAAATTTATTTAAATCTTCTTCATTTTTAAATAAGGTTTCTATTTCATTAAAATCACTAATTAATTCTATATTTTTAAGCCATTTTTTGCATTCACTTACACCAAATCCTGAATTAACAATATGTTCAGTATTAGTTAATGCCTCTCTATAATATTCAATTTTACTCATAGCTTATTGGATTCCTTAATAATAGCTAGCGTTTAGTATATGAAACATAGCGTTGAAAAAGACGCTATCATTTCGGATTATGCACGAGCCGAATTTTTAAATTTTTCTTTATTTTACTAAAAGCCAAATTTTTAAATTTGGCGGACTAAGTAAATAAACACTTGACTTACGGTTATCAACAACTAGCTATGTTTTATATATGTTGTTGTAACCAGTTATTTTTACAATCAAATTACATTAGTTATAATTTTACTCTATTTTCCAAACTAGAATTTTAGAGTCACTAAACGGAAGTTCTCTAACAGTATAAACCACTTTCAGCTTTTCACCTACCGAATGCTCAGGCTTAGATTTAGCGTTATGAGCATTTTCTTGATAGCGAGCATTTTTTCCATCTTCTAATTTTATCGTATATATAAAACGATTTGGCAACGTGTATTGTGCTGTTTTAACACCACTATTGTTTCTTGAGCTACGAAGCTCACTTTTTTCTTTACGCTCTTTTGAGAAAAATTCTATTTTTTCAATAGTCCCTAATTGTGTTTGTTTGGGCACCTGGCGTACAAGATAGTACCAAATACCAATAGATACGCTTAGCGCTATTATGGCTATTGGAATGGCAATAATTGGTTTTAATGTTCTTTGCATTGTTACCTAATGTTTAACTAGCTAGGCTTGCTTTACTCTTTTAGATTAAACCTTGTGCCTTTGCAACGAATTCTACAGCATTTAGTATTTCAATAAATGTTACATCTATGCCTAAGGCTTCCGTTTTATTTTTAAATTTTTCTGTACAAAACATATCTCCAATAAAAGTATGATTGTCAATACAGAAGAACTCATTGTCTTTTATCTTTGAATGATTTAGAATAAGTTTTTTGGTGTCCATTAGAAAATCAAATTCTTTATCGGTCTCAATGATTGATATCTAGGTGTCTACGGCATCTAACTCATTAGCTATTCTAAGAATAAAGTACTTTATGTCTGTTATATTCTCCCCTTTTGTAGAAATAAATCTAACCTTTTTAAATTGATAGTTTTCTTTGTTTTTATAGCCTTAATAAATTTTTCAGAGACAAAATATTCTCTCGAAGCTATAGAGCTAAAATCAAAGTTAATCACTCGGTGTTTACAGATAATCAAAAGCTCATCTTTGCTACATTGATTGTAGTAGGATAAACTATCTTTATCTAGGTTCTCTCCGCATGATTCTTTTACAAACTCATAATTAAAAAATATTGGGTTGCCTTTATTTTCTTTTTATGATTTTGCAATTAAATAAAATTTTTCCGTAGACATACTAGAATGTTTGTTTTGTTTAAGGCTCGTTTAATTTTTTTCTAATTGGTTACAATATCATTATATCTCCACTTTTACTTGTTACTTCAATAATATCACCTTTCAAAAGATTCTTCTGAATACCTAAAATATTATCAATATTAATTGCCGTTGGTTGTGTTTCTTTATTATGATGAATTAATCTAGAATTATAAAGTAAAACAGCCGCTGTGCCACTTAAAGAAATAGAATAATCGTAATAAGCTGAAATGTTTTCTCCTTCTTCTAGTAACCCATATTACAGGATGCGTTCTCTACACTAAAAGAACATATATTTTTAGTATAAATTTTTTCTAATTTGTATTCGTATCTATCTAATTTATATTTGTGAATATTTATATAGAAAAACTACATTTAAACGGGATAAAGTGGAGAATTTATATGCGTACCTTTTATAGGTTACTCTTTAGTAAATAACTTTAAAAGCTGTTCTTTAGTTACTTCATCTTGCCAAGTGAAACGCTCTCCTTTATTGTATTTATAATAGCTATATGTAGTACTTTCTTTATCATAACGTATATGAACACCATCAAACATATCTCTGTCTTTAATGATGCCTGTTGCAATATGCTTGTTATCTATATAAGTATCCATAATCACTTCTCCATCAACAAATAACTCCTCTGGGTTTAAAAAATTCTTATACGTGATTTTCTCTATATGGGTTAGTTTAGGATATGCTTTTAATAAAATACCTTCTTTCTTTAAGGTTATCACCAATTTACCATCTACTAAGGCATAATTAATATCGTAACGTGCTTCATGAAAATTAATATCGATTGCAGTTATTTTATTATTGTAAAATTCTAAGGTACCGGCAGATACATCAACATCAGAATACATTTCTACTTTCGCTTTCGTGTGTTCTTCATTCAGATAGGTACCTCTGAACATCACTAAGTCTGAATCTCTTTCAGCAACAGTAAAACCGGTATCTGAATAGATTACTGTATTTCTTATTTTTTGATTTAGATCATCTTTTGTTACTATGGTTCTAGCAAGTTTCCCGTTTTGGTATTCGTGAAAATGCAACCTGTCTTCTGTATGCTCCATAAACCTGCCCTGGTACGGTCTGCCAGATTTATATTGCATAGAATCTACAACCGTAAGGGACTGATAGTCATTAAAACCTACATATTGCGCTCCAGATATTTCACCGTTTTCATAATGAGTAAATGAGGCTAGTATAGGTTCGAATTTAAAAAAATCACCATTATATGGTTTACCGTTTTTGTACACACCTTTGGCAATTTCTCCTTTTGGATTTTTTAAGTGAGGATATGACTCTGTTAAAATAATTCCCTTATCGTATTCTGCTTGCCTTCCTATTACTTCTTCGATTTCGGTTTGAGTGATTTCTTTTTCAATACCCTGTTTTAGACCGTTTTTGTAGGTTGTAAACGTATGGTCATGTATAACCGTACCCTTTATAGGTTTCCCTTTTTTATAGATGCAAGTGGTTTTCTTTTCTAAGTCTTTTTCATAAAATTCTATTGATCCGTGGCGTTCATTATTCTTATGAAAACCACCTACACTCAAATCTCTATTATCTTCATCTTGCTCAATAAAAACACCTTCTTTTATTCCGTTTTTATAGGTAGTCATTTCTTTAGTATACGATATGTAGTGAACCCCATTGTACGGTAGACCATCTTTAAAAATTATGGCGTAGGTTTTATCTTCATCAACTACAGTCTGCGCACTAATAATTCCGTTTTCGTATGAAGTTTCATCGGTAAAAACGATGCTGTCATTTTCATAATTCCGCTCGTAATTTTCTATTTTAATAGTGCTCCCTTTCTCATATTGAGTTACGGAATATGCCTCGCAAACCTCACCTGAATAGGGTTCTCCTTTTTTATAAATACATTCGCAAATCTGCTCTCTATATCCTTTGCTTTTTACTATACCTGTAAGCAGGTCATTTTCGTATTCTTGTTGTTCTAAGATTTCGCCATTACTATTGTATTGGGCAAATATGCCATGTTTCTTTCCATCTTTAAATGAAGAAAAAAGTAAATTGTATTGATCATAGAACGTTCCGTTCCAAGGTTTGTGGTCTTTGTATATTCCTTTTGCCAATTCTTTGCCATCCTTTAAATAATAAGCACTCTCATCGTTTTTATCGTTATTTAGAATATGGTCGTATGCCTTTACTTGTTCCAAATTATCAGAATAAAATGAAGTTTGTTTGCCTTCTAAGCTACCTTCTTTGTAGCTTGATATGCTGTTTTCATAATAATCTACGAACTGACCGTTCCAATGTTCTCCATCTTTATTTATACCCCTAGTGACTTCTACTTTTTTTCTTGAGTAGCCTATTTCCTCGCCTTCTAATTTTCCGTTGGTATAGTTTTGTAAACTGGTATAATTGAAAACGGTACCAGCAAATGGTTTATCATCTTTATATTCAACTTTTGAAAACAATGTTCCGTCACTTAAAAAAGTAGCATACTCACCTTTCATTTTACCATTTTCAAAATGCATGTAACCTTCTAAACCTATGGCATCATCTTCATTATTTATAAAGAATGTGGCTAACATGCCCTCTTTAATATTGCCATTTACATAACGGTTTTTGCCTATTTCCTTTCCTTTTTTATCGAAATACCTGGTTATGCTTATACTGTCATTCTGCTGTGTCTTTTTTTGAGCAAGTTGATCGGAGTCTTCATAGTACATTTGCTGACCAACACGCTTCCCTTCTTTATAAATAGGTATGTAACCATTAAAGCAACAAGGGTGAATGAAAGTACCTTCCCAACCTTCATTATTTTTATACGTTCCCTTGGCTCTTAAGAATCCGTTTTGGGAGTAGACTAATGATTCTCCGTTGAGCTTGCCATTAGCGTACTGCCTGCTTTCTGTAAGCTGACCATTTTTATGATACCATTGAATTTTTCCCTCTAGAGTTTCATCTTCTAAATTTGACCAATACCCATCCATTTGTGGCTTGCCATTTATGTAATAATCTTTTACATGATACAATTCACCCTCTTTTTCTAGTGGTAAAGGTCTAAAAAATGCTGCATTTGCTTTTTCTGTTCTATGCCAATCTGCGTCAAAATAGAGGGTGTCTTTTTGTGCAGTTATTTGGGTAGTAAAAACAAGAAAGAGTAGGGGGAGTATGTTTTTCATTATAGTTAATTCTTGGTTTGAATTAGTTGTACTAATTGCTCTTTGGTTATATTTTTTTGTTGTTTGACCAATTCGCCTTTCTTATACAAGTTATAGTTATAGCTGCCATTTTCGTTTATGTTAGCGGTAATACCGTTATACTCTCGACCCTCTTTATAAATACATGTAGCAGTGGCTGTTTCTTCACCATCTAAATAAAAACTTGCCGGACCATCACCAAAATAAAATAACCGTAACCAATCTTGAACATCACTAGGTTTTATATTACTCATAGGTTTAAGTGTGCTTTCAAACTTAATGCGCATATTTTCTAAGTCAAAAACGAGATTTATTTTATTCAAAGAAATACTTTCTATGGTAACGTTTGTGCCATATTCCTTAAACGAAAATGAAGCATCAGAAATTCCTTTTTTTGAGAATGAAAATCTACCTATTTCATTCCCATTACCAGTAATAATTGCAGTTCCTTCACTAGGGTCGGTATTTGTGTAAATTACTTCGCTAGAATAGCTTGTCATGTCTCTAGAAGGTCTTTCATTTGTTGTCGTATAGCCTTTGGCTGTATACTTAACTATAGCATCTGGTTTTTTGCTAAGCCCCCTTGTATAAATATTAGTCTGCACTAAATTTCCTTCTTCATAATGGTGTTGTAGGGTATCGCTGTTGTATATTTCAAGTAGGTTGCCTTGAAATGGTTTTCCGTCTTTATAGCTTACACTATCTAAAACAACCTGCATATTAGATCCCATGGTAGTAAAGTATTCCATGCCAGATTTTCGACCATTTTCATAATGACTTACAGATTGGTAGCTACTTTTGGTATCTGTATCTGGTAGGTTAATAGCTAGGGTCGTTAAAAAATCTCCCGAAAAAGGCATGTTATTTTTATAGGTGCCTTCGAGACTAGCTTTGTCTTTAAAAGGAAGGAAAATAGCGCTACTTAAGATTTTTCCATTTTTATATTGGGTTATTTCTTCTATTGAATTTTCGTTAAAATTAACTACAGTTTCACCCCCATTTTTCTCACCTTTTTTATAGCTCGTAAGAGTGTATTTCTCAGGGAAATAATTTTTGTCTATTTTTTCTAGTGTGGCAAAACTACCTTCAAAAGGAATCTCATTTTTGTATAAACCCTCAGCAATTAACTCCTCATTATAATAGAATTTTCCTTGTTGAAGTTTATTGTCTTTGTACTCGTAGATAGCCTTAAATTTCTGAGCAATATATTCCTCTTTTAATTGTGCGCCTTCGTTATAGGTGTTGCGTGTATAACTGGTTCCGCCTGGGTATTCATAAAATACGCCCGTAAAAGGTTTGTTGTTTTGGTACAATCCTTCAGCTATTAATTCACTTTCTTCAAAATATTGTATTTGTCCATGTAGCTTACCTTCTTTATAGTTTCTGCTAATACTATCAAAAGGTGAATTATAAGCTCCATAAGCACTCATAGGGGTTTCTAACCCATGTTTAAGTCCGTTTTTATAAGATACAATGGTGTCTTTGTAAATTGCGGTGCCATCAATTGGTTTTCCATTTTGGTACGTACAGAATGTACTTGTCTTACTTTCTAAATTCTCGAATTCTATTTTTCCGTCGTAAACCTCTTGTTTAAAATTACCAGATGCGATATACCCCTTATATTTTTTATTAATTTTAAAAGGACCTTCTTTTGCACCATTTTTAAAAGTGGTTAGGCTACCCGATATACGATCGTAATCTTGCCCAGAATACGCCTTGCCTTGTTTATAAAGTAACTCGTATGTTTCTCCGTTTAAGTTGACGATTTTTTTAGTTTTCTCTTTGTCTTGAAAAAACTGAATTTCTATTTTTTCATCTTCATTTTCAGAATTGTAAGAGGTTAACTTTACTAATTGACCATCTACATACTCATAAACGTCATAACCTTTGCATTCTTTGCCATTAAATGGTTTTTCATTTTGATATACACACTCACATATTTTATTCTCAAAAAGCCCTGTACTCATTACCCTACCTGAAACCTTGCCATTAACATATTCACGTATCGAAATTATTTTTCCCTTTTCATTGAATGTAGTTAGCGGACCATGAAAACCACCATCTTTATAAGAGGCGATTGTACGCATATATTCATTGTAAAATGAACCATTATATAACATTCCCGCTTTATTGATGCCTCTAGATTTTTCTTTGCCATCTTCGTGAAAGGAAACTTCTTCGCCTTCTTTTATGCCGTTACTAATAGCATAAGATTGCTTTTTTTGAATAAAATTTAAATCATAGTAAGATGTTGTAAATCCGTCATTTTTACCATCTTTATATGTGGTTTTTTCCGTTTGGGTATTGGTGAATTCTCCGTTAAATCGTTTGCCGTTTTTATTGACCCCTCTAGTGGCTATTTTACCATTTTCAGCATAGCTAATTTCTTCGCCATTCAACATGCCATTGGCGTAGGTTTGTAATAGACGATACACAATAAAACTACCCGAGTAAGCCTCATTGTTCTTGTAAATACCTTTAGAACTTACCTGACCTCCTTTTTTATAAATAGTATTCGCACCTTCTAAAATGCCATTTTTGTATTCTGATTCTATAGACTTTGTTCCGTCTTCAAAGTACCAAGTAACATTGCCGTGTAGGGTCTCTTTCTCTAAATTAGACCAATAACCCTGCATTTGCAGATTACCATTTATATAATAGTCTTTCACCTTAAATAAATTACCTTCCTTTTCTAAGGGCACAAGACGAAAAAAGGCAGCATTGTTTTTGTCTGTTTTATTCCATCGAGAATTAAAATAGAGGGTGTCTTTTTGGGCAGTAAGGTTTGTAACTACTAAGAATACGTGTAGTAAGAGTACTATTTTATAATTTCTCATTGGTAAATTTTATTTTTTGAAAATTCCTAAACTACCATCATCATGCGCACCGCCACCAGATCTATAATAATTGTTTTTGTCTTCGCCATCATAGCTTGAATTGCCTTCAATCATTTTAAAGGATTCATAATCAACTTCTTTAATTGGTAGACCTCGATAGAAAATAGATTTGTTGTCTTTTGCTAAGTCATATTTTAAAAGTTGAAAAGAATTTACATCTGTATCTTTCATTTCTCCATAAAAATGAAAAATATGTTTGTTATCTCTTGAATATCCATTTAAACTATCAAGTATTTTAAATGAAGAGGGGTCGGCTCTTTCAATACTATGCTCATTACAATACACCTGATTTTTATCTTTTGCATAAGAAACAAAACCAGAATTTATGATTTCAAATGTTTCTTTATCAGCCCCTTTTAAAACGGTATAAAAATTAGTGGGAATATAATATACTTGATTATTATCTACAGCATACCCACCATCAAGTAATTTAAAACTTAAACCATCACTATTAGGTATTAGTTTATTTTGAAGATAAACCCCGAATTTATCTATCGTTATAAATTCACTAATAACCTTAAAAGTATGTGGGTCCCTCAGATTCATTTAATTAATCAATTACGTTTATAAGCTTTAGATAAAATGATTCTGCATGAAATATTTCTAGAATTTCATCTTTAGATAAACTTCTACCAATAGATTTTATTCTTTGTTTAAGGAACTCAATATTGGACTTATCTAACTCAACAAGATTTGGATTTTTTCTACGCTGGTATTCAATATAATTAGCTTGATAATTAAGAATAAATTCTACTTGAGTAAGTGATAACTTTTCTTTGAGGACATCAGAAAAGTTAATGTAAATAGTTTTTGCAGCTTGTACGTCATTATAAACAGCAGCTACATATATTTCGCCTTCTGGTATATTAACAGCATATGTCTCACCACTAACTTCAATATTTTCTGTTCTAAAATTCAATTTCATGTCTTTGTAATTCTCAATTATCTTTACTTCTATTTTTTAATTTTTGTTTAACAATTGCTAAATTTATTTTTACTGCTTTCATATCAGTACTATCCAATAGATTTTCATACAGTTCAATCGCTTTGTCATAATTGCCTTTTCTTTCATTAAGCCAACCTAAAAAAAAACTAGCTGGATAATAGTTGGGGTTAATATCAAGGCATTCTAAGTAGTCTTTTTCTGCTCTTTCTAATTCACCATTTACGAATAAATAGTTCCCTCTTTCCCATAATAATTCTAGTGTTCTTTTTTTTAGAATTAATTCATTTATGGAATCTATTTTTTCTAAAGTAATAGAAGATTTAAAATTAACAAATGCCTTTTCTTTAACGTCAACCATGTAATTAAAATATACTTCACAGTTGAAAATTAAATATTCAAAAGATTCAGACTTTATTTTATAGCCAAGAGATTCTGCCTGCTCTTGTATAGAAATTTCAGAACCTTCATCAATCAATTCCCTGATTTCTGTCTCGTATTGTGATACGCTTTTGTCATAACAAGATTCAGAAGTAAGTCGATCTAAATTTTCAGTAGTATTAAAACATTCACAAGTGGTTTCATAAATTTTTTCATTCAGGGTTTGACTATGAATGTAATTAGAGGTCAATAGAAAACTTAATAGTATAAAAATCTTTTTCATTGGGTTGACTGTTTTTATTGTTTTAGATATTCACTTACTTTTTCTAATAAACCTCTGCTTTGATTTAGCATTTCATTCTCTTTTATTAATTTTTCTAGTTTTGTTTAAATTCAAATGGAACATTAGTTTTTCGATCAGGACTCACCCATAAACCTTTATATATTCCATTGTAATATTTGCCTTCAAAATAACCGCTTACAACATCGTCTTTTTCATATTCGGTAAGATTTAACTTCCCATTAATTACGGTGCCAATAAGCTTTATTCTTTGTTGGGTTTTACTATTGATGAAGGTGGCTTTTACTTTGGTGTCATTCCATATAAAATAGATTTTACCATTTACTTTTTTGTTGATGTTACCTTTAAGTTGTAAAATATTTTCAGCTTTTTTTACGTCTAGTGGTAACGCTATAGTTTGATTCTTTGAACGAACTTCTTCAAACAATGGATGTTTTATAATAAGTTGAAATTGATACGCTCCATTTTTTAAATTTGCTGGAAAGAATGGTATTGGACCATCCCAATTTGCTAGCATATATTCTTTACCATCAAAAAGAATTTCATTGTCATTCAGCATATCTTTTGCTTCGCCTAATAGCTGAACTTCATGTAAGTAATGTTCATCCTTTTTGCCATTACTATCGGTTATCTCAACAAACAATTTAGCCTTTTCCTTAAATTCTAAATCAATACCCGTATTGTTATGAAAGTTTGGATCAAAGTAAATATGATTATGATAACTCTTTAAATCTATTAACAAATCATAATTTACTGCTGAAAAAATATCAACATCGTCATTTTCCTCCATCTTTTCTACCCATTCCTCGACTATCTCCCAGTTACCATTAATGTACTTTCGATTGATAGTGACAATATCTCCATCGTCATTATGAAAATAAGAATTTGATGTTTTAGGAATAATATTTAATGCAGAGCTAGCATACTGTGTCATTGTTCTAGGTTCACGAACAGTAAAGCTCTTATCATATATATTATAATTATAAAGTTCATCTAGTTCTGGAAACTCATCTCTATCAGACGCCTTGCTTTTTTCATACATACCGGTCTTAGGATTATATAAAAAAAGCATATCACCAAAAACTAAATCTAAATAACCGTCATAGTTAAAATCGACATAAACAGTATTGTACATATCCTCGGTATAAGGATCAAGATATATTGTTTGCTTTAACCTATCATCCTGCTTTATTTCTACGACTAATCCGTCTTTACCTTTTGTGATTTCGGTAGGTTCTAGGTCTGAGTAGTAGTCAAACCTAACATAGCCACTTGGCACGTTATGGTACATTGGTGTTAACTTAACCGTTAAGGGTTTTCCATTCTTATCATACCATAAACCATTTAATGTTGTATTAATTATAAAAGGCACCTCCCAACTTCCTGTTATATTTCCTTCAAATTTTTCTTTAGCATAAATTCCATCATTTTTTACTTCACTGCCAAAAAAGTTAGATTTAAACTCGTCTTGTTCCTCTAAAAATATCCACTTTTTTTGACTATCATATGCGTAAGCTATATCAGTGATTCTGCTATCTGAAGCATCTCTATTATGAGTCCTTTTTAGCATTAGTTTTATTGGGTAATCCCCTATAAATCCAGAATACCAAAGTAATTGGGTTCTTGGCGTTATGGTTTCGAACATAGCAGGACTAATGCTTTCAGTATGCTTGGGATGTTTGTCTATCTTATTACTGAAGACTGATAATACACCTATAAAAAAAGCTATCCAAAATTGGCAAGTAATGTTTTTTAAAGTAAAATCCATTTTAATTGTTCGGTGTTTTTGTTTTATACAAATTATCTTTATCTAATACGTATACATTACCATTCAAAACCGCTATACTTCTAGATGAACCTTTAAAGACCGTGTTTTTATCACCTGAAGTTAGAAAAGGTCTAAGGTTTGTACCTGCTTTATCTATTTGATAAACTAAAGTTTCTCTAGTGTTTTTTTCAGAATAGGTTTTTGTTGTAATAAGCGCTGAGTTTTCTAGAAAAACAATGTCTGAAAATTCTGTTTTGTCTCCATTACTATTTAATGGTCTTTCAATTTTTCTCCAATTTTCTCCTCCGGTATCTGTATAATATAGGTCTCCACCAACCCCAGTTATTAATCCTATTTTAGAATCTAAAAAAGCAATATTGTCTAAGCCAATATATTCCTCACTTTGGTTGTCATAAAGCTCTTTCCATAGCAAACCACCGTCTATGCTTTTATAGCACTTACCATAATTGGTCACAATTAGTATTTCTTTTTCTGATAAAGTAACAAAGTCGGCGATGCCTGTAAGGTTCTTTTCTAACCCTTTTGGTTTTACGTCAACCCAACTTTTACCGCCGTCTACTGTTTTAAGTAAAATTGAATGTCCATTAACTCCATTGCCTATCTTGCCTTCTCCTGTAATAAAACCAATTTTATCTGTTAAGAAAATAATTTTAGAATACGTGGGATTAAATTGATTTTTAAAAAGTTCTTTAGTATCAAAAACACTCCAGGTTTTTCCATAATCTGGTGTTTTAAAAATGTATTCACTTTCGCCGACTACAAATATGGCGTTATCAGAAAATGCTGCGGAATAAAAAGCATCCATAAAGCCAAAGCTATTCTCTAACCACGTTTCGCCACCATTGGTAGTAATTCTAGTATTTAACTCAGGTCCGCCAACAATAATACCAATAGAATCGTTTTTAAATGTCGTTTGTAACCAAAACCCGATATCAGTATTTATGATGGATGTTTCTTGCTGCGTTGTTAGATTAGAAAACGTAGTAATATTATGTGGAATAGTATGCTGGGTAAGTAAATCTGCGTCAATTACATCGTTTACATTAACGTAACTAATTACCGATTTTGCTGGCTTTTCTTCTTTGTTTTTACAAGCGTTTATAAGAAGAATCGCCAAACCACAATAAAGGATATTTTTTAGTTTCATACCTATTTTAATTGTTCGATGTTTTTGTCTTATACAAATTGTCTCTATCTAAAATAAGCACTTCATCATCTATAGCTTGAATACCGAATGACTCACCACTAAATAATACCTCTTCATTATCGGAAGTCAAAAAGGGTCTACAATTGGTGCCATCAATATTGAGTTCGTATACAAATGTGTCTCTGTAATAATCTGAAGATATACTTGTGGTAATGAGTGCGGATTCTTTGGTAAAAATAATATCAGAAATATTTGCTTTATACCCATCTCCATCTTTTGGCATATCAATTTTACGCCAATCTAAACCACTATTATCATTATAGAATAAATCGCCTCCTAACCCTCCAATTAAACCAGTGTTTTGGTTTAAAAATGCAATAGAATTAAGGTTGACAAAATCTTCACCATCCGTCTCAAATAGTAATTTCCAAGTAATGCCGCCATCGGTACTTTTATAGCTTCTACCAGAAAAAGTAACTACAATGATTTCCTTTTCTGAAAAGGCAACAAAATCTGATATTCCTTCGGTCTCCTTTTCCAAACCTTTGTGTTCAATATTAGTCCAGGTTTTACCAGCGTCAACAGATTTTAGTATGACAGAAAAACCACCATCTTCACCACTTATATAACCTGAGCCAACTACAAAACCTATTTTGCCATTTACAAATCGTGTTTTATAATACTTTGGAGTAAAATACCCTCTTTTTTCAAAAAGCTCTTCGGTATTAAAGGCGCTCCAATTTTCACCTAAATCAGGAGTCGTAAAAATGTATTCACTATCACCGACCACAAAAATGGAATTATCAGAAAAAGCTACAGAATAAAACGGATTACCGAATCTAGAAAACCGGTTTTCAAGCCATGTTTTACCGCCATCTTTGGTAATTCTGGTTATTAAACCAGCACCGCCAACGATTACCCCAACATCCTTGTTTTTAAAAGACATGCCGTTATACATATGAAACCCCGTTTCTTCTATATGATGTAAAACAGAAACTTCTTGTTTGGTTGTAGAATTTAAAAAGCTAATGCTTTTTTGTGTAATGGTATCTTTAGTTATAAACTCATTGTCTAGAACTAGTTCTACCTTATTAAAGCCAGTAAGTGGCTTTTCTTCTTGGTTGTTTTGTCCTTTGCAGGAAATTAAAATAAGGATTAAAACTAGTATTAAACGCTTTATTTTATTCATGGTTTTTAAAATGTAAGACTTTATAATTTTACTTGATAACAACTTTGAATAACTTAATAGTTAAATACCTTTAAAAGTATGGAGTGATTTTTTCCATCCATGGTAAATAACGCCATTTGACTATTTTCAAATTCAAACTTATATTGTTTCGAGTTTTTAGGGTTTTCCGCAGTTAATGTTAACTGTTTAGTATCAAAATCAGCATTCCAGGTTCCTGATTCTGAAACCCTTGGGTTGCCAAACCAAAAATAGCCGTATTGGTACGTTTTGTCTGCAGATAGTCGCATAAAATACTTAGTGTGTATAACAAACCAATCTCCAACAAAATCATCTACCGTACTATATAGTATAGGGTCATCATAATAAACAATGTTACGTATTACTACATTTTTTATCTTACCTTTTTCATCAAATTCGTTTCTTTTAATCCAATTATTTCTTTTATCATATACGTAGGTGTATGTGCTTTTATAAGTGTTTCTTCCTATACGATTAATAAATGAGGTATAGTCATTTAAGTGATTTCGAACATACGCTCTAGAAAAAGTTATTTGCCCCAAACTATCTATATAAATATCTTTAATTGAGTGTCCATTTTTTAACTTTACCTTCCTAGTAATTTTCTGGGCACCCCTTATAAATGATGTTATGCTGTCAGGTATAGAATGGTCGAAAGTATGAACTCCTATGCTTTTTCCTAAAGTATCGTATTGAACTAACCTCACTTCATTTCCCTTGTCATATTCATATACCACTAAAATTTTACCATCATTATAAATAGTTTTTTTGGTTTTTTGGTTCGTATTATTATACTCTAAACTTATTGTGTGATTTGTCACTTTTTTTTTCCAATTAGAAGTAGTTTCTGCAAAGTCTACTATGTCACCATAGGTATTGTATTCCGTATAAGATTGTTTTTCATATTCTCTAAAAAATAGCGGTTCTTTTAACTTTTCTTCGTGCAATTTTTTCCCGGTATCATCTGCAAAAAGCTCTTCATTTCTTTGAGAAATAACAGTTTCTCTAATTTTCCAAACTTTTCCTTTGATGTTGTTTGTAATAAGGTCATTCTTGATAGTATTTTCTTGACTACAAGAAAACTGACTTGAAAATGATAGAAGTAATAGTAGGAGGGTGTTGACAGTTAGTTTCATTTTGTAATGATTATATATTAATCGTCTTCTTTTTTTAGCATTTGTACTATAGCACCACCTAATAAAGCCAATACCATAAACGGAAAAAGAAATGCATCTATGGTTCGTCTAAATCCAGATTTTTTACTCTTTTTCTTCTTCTTGATGACCTTTACACCTAATGCATCTAGTTCTTCTTCTGCCTGTTCACACTTTGTTTCGTAAAACTCCCAATCATCAACATCTTGTAAATAGTCTACCGTTTTTTGAAAAGCAGCAGCAGCTTTATCTTTCTGGTTAGTTGCATTATAGCAGAGCCCTAAGTAATAGGCAACCAAACCTACCTCTTTAGGTTCTTGGTTTTGAATTTCTTCTTGTTCTAGAAACCATTCCATTTCTGGTATATATTTATCATATGCCTTTTCTTCAGTAACGGCATATTCATAAAATATTTTTCCAGAAAAAATGACATAGTAAGCAGCATCTTTTGCTCCTTGCCCAATCTTATTATAAAGCTTTTTTGCTTGGGAATAATACTTTTCTGCATTAGCTATATCCTTTAAACCAACGTAACATTTTACCATACGCAAAAAGTATCTTTGCCTATCGTTTGTGCTTAACTCTTGACTATAGTTTTCAAAAACAGTTAAGGTACTCTCAATTGATTTTTTGTAATTCTTAGCTTTAAAATAATCACTCGACGCATTTTTAATATTTTCAATAAACGGACTCATTTGATACCCTTCTATATGAATATCGCCTGCCAAATCATACAACTTTTCCTTCTCTTTCTCTTTCTCATCTGAAAGAGTATCTGCATAGTTACCTAGTGCATTTGCGTAATTATTACAAAGCATTGCAAATAAATGTGGTTGGTTGTTATGAGTATCTCCTTTACCATTAATTAAATAATCTTTGTATTGTTGGTAACCTACTTCACCATACTGTATTGCTATTTTCGCTGCTTTTTTCTTTTTCTTTTCTTTTTTAGTTTTATCATAAATAGTAGAGAAAGAGCTCATTGCATTATACATAACTGAAGAGCTCCCCTTAAACTTAAAAGGAAGATTTAGAAAATCGTTGTCCGATTTTTTTGCTGATTTTTTTATCCGATCTACATCTGTAAAAGCTATATGTTTTTCGCAATTAAATAGCTGTGAATAAGCTTCATAGGCTTTTACAAAATTCTTTGTATCAAAATGATGGGTGTGCGCAATAGCAGTACACAAAAAGGCATTATTAGGATAGGTTTCTAACCATTTTTCTACTTCGGGATAGTATTTTTCGAAAAAATCTAATTTTCCTTCAATGTTAAAATGTGTTTTTTCATTTCTGATAATATTAAAAAGCAATCCTAATAATGTAGGATGTTTATCTAACTTTTTTGCATCATACAATTCTTTTAGTTTAATACCATATTGTAAGCGATACCCATCTTCGTTTTCATATGACCAAGCGTAATGTGTTAGCAATATTTCTTCAGCAATCTTAAAACTTCCTTTTTCTAAATGTAGCAAACCTGCTAATCCATTATTATAGAAATATGGATACTTTTTATAAGCTTTATACCATAGGTCTATGGCAACATCCGTTTGATTATTGTTATGCTTTAAAATGGCAAACTTATCTAGTAGCTCACTTTCTTTTTCATCCTTTTCATAAAGTTTACTATAAAGAGTTTGCATTTCTACCAATTGCTCCTCAATAACTTCCGTTGCTTTATCTGGCATTGAAAGCGAATCATTATAGACCCAGAATAGCCAATCATAACCAACCATTTTATCTTCCTTAAATTGGTCGTTTTCTATTATAAAGGTTGCGTCTTCTATTATTTGAGTGGTGTTCTCAAAAATATCAGTATTTAAACGCATACGTAGCGTTAGCATATCAATATCAAAAGGATTTTCTTTTAATATTTCTTTTATGATTGCCAATGCCTCAAAACCTAATTCTTGCTGATTAGCATCTTGATTATCTAATTTGCTTAAGATTTGATCTAATTGTTTTTTCATTCCTGCATTTTAAATTTTAATACACATCTAAGCCATCAAAATAAATTTCTGTTATAGCGGTGTCATCGTATTTGTCACCTTTATATACACTCATAATCTCAAACCTAATCGTATCCCCTGATTCAATTTCTTTATTATAAGATTTGAGACTGTTACCATTTGCGTCTTTATATCTATACCAACTTGTACCATCGTCATTGTAACCACGGTAAGTTATTTCATAGCCTATTGTTGGTATCTTAAAAAGCTGTTCTGCATACACATCTTTTAGATTTAAAATAGCAAACTCTTCATTGTTTACGCATACTTTTAATTGTTTTACACGGGAGTTATTTTTCCAAGTAGTTTTGTCTTTGATATAACCATTTGCAATCTTTATAGCTGTAATGCGAGGATGTTGCGCTGGAAAATTAAATTCAACATATTCACCAATACCATCTCCTTTTACACCTTCTACCCAGGCAGTAGCATAACTTAAGTCGCTTATACTGGTATGATTGTAGTTGTTGTTTTTCTGTGGACTTAAAGCAGAGGAAACGCTACAAAATGGTATTTGTTTATCTAGCTTTTGAATGTTATAACCTTCATCCGTCCAATCATCACCACAAACAATACTCCACATGTCTTCACATGCTTCACTGTAACCTAACGCTCCACATTTGCTTGTCAATTTATTTCTTTCGTCTTCATCATAATTATTCCAAACCGTCATATCTGTAAATAATTTTTCACATGTAGACCATAATTCTTTCTTTTCTACAAAATTATATTCAGCTCCTATATTAGGTTCAAGAGAAGGAGGTTCTTGAGCAAACACGGAGAAGTGTGTTATACTTAACACGGTAAAGAGAACTGTTTTGATTGAATTCATGTTTTATATTAGAAGTCTGGTCTACCGTTTTAAAGTAAAATGACCTTTGATTTGTTGTTCAGATTTCAAGGTTATATTATACCAGTAATCGCTGCTTATTAGTATTTGCCCATTAGAAACACCATCCCAACCTTGAGAGTTTGGACTAAGTTGTTTTATTAGTTTTCCATACCTATCAAAAACGTAAATGTGTTTTATCGTATTGTCTAAATCTAAAACTTCCCAATAGTCATTAATACCATCATTGTTTGGTGTGAAGAATTTTGGAATATTAAAACGATCGCTATTGATTTTTGATTCAACAGTAAAATCAGATTCCGTACAAGTTGCCGTTGCTGTGCCTGCCGAATTGTAAGGAGTTACCGTTACAAAATATTGTTCGTTCTCGTCCCAATTAGTACTAGGTGTATAGCTTATTTGGGTCAACATATCTGTGTTGTTCTCAATATCGGTACCACCCATGGTAGTACCAATAGAAATGCGATATCCTGTTGCGTTGGCTATTGCTGTCCAAGTTAAATCTGAAGTAATCAATACGTCGGTTGCATTATCTGCGGGAGTTGTTAATTGCGTACAGTTGGGGCTTGTGATAATAGTTTGTGTTGTAAAATCAGTTTCCGTACAAGTTGCCGCTGCTGCGCCTGCCGAATTGTAAGGAGTTACCTTTACAAAGTATTGTTCGTTCTCGTCCCAATTAGTACTAGGTGTATAGCTTATTTGGGTCAACATATCTGTGTTGTTCTCAATATCGGTACCACCCATGGTCGTACCAATAGAAATGCGATATCCTGTTGCGTTGGCTACCGCTGTCCAAGTTAAATCTGAAGTAATCAATACGTCGGTCGCATTATCTGCGGGATTTGTTAATTGCGTACAGTTGGGTCTTGTGATAATAGTTTCTGTTGTAAAATCAGATTCCGTACAAGTTGCCGTTGCTGCGCCTGCTGAATTGTAAGGAGTTACCGTTACAAAATATTGTTCGTTCTCGTCCCAATTAGTACTAGGTGTATAGCTTATTTGGGTCAACATATCTGTGTTGTTCTCAATATCGGTACCACCCATGGTCGTACCAATAGAAATGCGATATCCTGTTGCGTTGGCTATTGCTGTCCAAGTTAAATCTGAAGTAATCAATACGTCGGTCGCATTATCTGCGGGATTTGTTAATTGCGTACAGTTGGGTCTTGTGATAATAGTTTCTGTTGTAAAATCAGATTCCGTACAAGTTGCCGTTGCTGCGCCTGCTGAATTGTAAGGAGTTACCGTTACAAAATATTGTTCGTTCTCGTCCCAATTAGTACTAGGTGTATAGCTTATTTGGGTCAACATATCTGTGTTGTTCTCAATATCGGTACCACCCATGGTCGTACCAATAGAAATGCGATATCCTGTTGCGTTGGCTATTGCTGTCCAAGTTAAATCTGAAGTAATTGCTACATCGGTTGCATTATCTGCGGGATTTGTTAATTGCGTACAGTTGGGTCTTGTGATAATAGTTTGTGTTGTAAAATCAGATTCCGTACAAGTAGCCGCTGCTGCGCCTGCCGAATTGTAAGGAGTTACCGTTACAAAATATTGTTCGTTCTCGTCCCAATTAGTGCTAGGTGTATAGCTTATTTGGGTCAACATATCTGTATCGTTCTCAATATCGGTACCACCCATAGTCGTACCAATAGAAATGCGATATCCTGTTGCGTTGGCTATTGCTGTCCAAGTTAAATCTGAAGTAATTGCTACATCGGTTGCATTATCTGCGGGATTTGTTAATTGCGTACAGTTGGGTCTTGTGACAATAGTTTCTGTTGTAAAATCAGTTTCCGTACAAGTTGTAGTTGCTGCACCTGCTGAATTGTACGGAGTTACCGTTACAAAATATTGTTCGTTCTCGTCCCAATTAGTACTAGGTGTATAGCTTATTTGGGTCAACATATCTGTGTTGTTCTCAATATCGGTACCACCCATGGTAGTACCAATAGAAATGCGATATCCTGTTGCGTTGGCTACCGCTGTCCAAGTTAAATCTGAAGTAATCAATACATCGGTTGCATTATCTGCGGGAGTTGTTAATTGTGTACAGTTCGGTCTTGTGACAATAGTTTCTGTTGTAAAATCAGATTCCGTACAAGTTGCCGTTGCTGAGCCTGCTGAATTGTAAGGAGTTACCGTTACAAAATATTGTTCGTTCTCGTCCCAATTAGTACTAGGTGTATAGCTTATTTGGGTCAACATATCTGTGTTGTTCTCAATATCGGTACCACCCATGGTCGTACCAATAGAAATGCGATATCCTGTTGCGTTGGCTACTGCTGTCCAAGTTAAATCTGAAGTAATTGCTACATCGGTCGCATTATCTGCAGGAGTTGTTAATTGTGTACAGTTCGGTCTTGTGACAATAGTTTCTGTTGTAAAATCAGATTCCGTACAAGTTGCCGCTGCTGAGCCTGCCGAATTGTAAGGAGTTACCGTTACAAAATATTGTTCGTTCTCGTCCCAATCAGTACTAGGGGTATAGCTTATTTGGGTCAACATATCTGTGTTGTTCTCAATATCGGTACCACCCATAGTAGTACCAATAGAAATACGATATCCTGTTGCGTTGGCTACTGCTGTCCATGTTAAATCTGAAATAATTGCTACATCGGTTGCATTATTTGCGGGATTTGTTAATTGCGTACAGTTGGGTCTTGTGATAATAGTTTCTGTTGTAAAATCAGATTCCGTACAAGTTGCCGCTGCTGCGCCTGCCGAATTGTAAGGAGTTACCGTTACAAAATATTGTTCGTTCTCGTCCCAATTAGTACTAGGTGTATAGCTTATTTGGGTCAACATATCTGTATCGTTCTCAATATCGGTACCACCCATGGTAGTACCAATAGAAATGCGATATCCTGTTGCGTTGGCTACCGCTGTCCAAGTTAAATCTGCATTAATCAATATATCGGTAGCATTATCTGCAGGAGTTGTTAATTGTGTACAGTTCGGTCTTGTGACAATAGTTTCTGTTGTAAAATTGGTTTCTGTGCATATCTCAGCAGCTCCACCACCTAAGTTATATGGAGTTACCGTTACAAAATATTGTTCGTTCTCATCCCAATTAGTGCTAGGTGTATAACTTATTTGGGTCAACATATCTGTATCGTTCTCAATATCGGTGCCACCCATGGTCGTACCAATAGAAATGCGATATCCCGTTGCGTTGGCTACCGCTGTCCAAGTTAAATCTGAAGTAATTGCTACATCGGTTGCATTATCTGCAGGAGTTGTTAATTGTGTACAATTAGGTCTATTACAGTCTTTATCTCCATCGTCAAATATCCATCCATCTGATTGTAATGCTGTTCTAGCTGCGTCACCTTGACACCAATCGGTGTTATAGCTTGCGCCAAAAGGCACATTGTTATTATGTGGTTGTGCATTCCAACCTATTAACAATTGATCGTAGTTTGCTAAGCTCAATGAGCCGAAGTCAAACATATCATTTGCGTTCGTTAAGCTTGATATATTCCAGTTCCCAAGGTTTTGATTAAAATCATCAGAAAAAGAAAACATAGATTCCATCGTACTTACTAGCGAAGTATCCCATCCACCAATATTCTTATTGAACCGAAAGGAGAAGAGAAACATACGTTGCATATTAGCTACTTTAGAGGTATTCCAATTTCCTATATCTTGGTTGAAAACATGGCAATTAAAAAACATGTATGACATATTTTCTACTTTCGATGTATTCCATGCTCCAGTTGCAGGTTTAAATGAAATATCTTGATTAAAATCATTAGCTCTGCCAAACATATATGACATATCTTTTACTTCTGACGTATTCCAATTACCTATGTAGTAATCAAATTCAGCATTTTCATAAAACAGATACGACATGTTTTCAACAGCTGATGTGTTCCAATTTCCTATATCTTGATTGAAATTTGTAACTGATGCAAAAGTGGCGTTCATGTTTGTTACATTAGAAGTATTCCAATTTTCTATATTGGGAATTGTTGTGATATTGTCGGATTTATTAAACATGAATGACATGTTTTTTACTTGACTAAGATTAGGAATATCTGTTGCAAGAATCTCTAAATTAGGACATTCATTAAATGACTGAGCCATGCTTCTCCATACTTGAGTACCCCATTGATTTACCTGTAGTAACTTCTCATTATCGGTTAAGAAGGGAGCTGTTGATGTTGCAGGTGAGTTAAAAGACATCCAAGGGAACTCACCGCTAATTCGAATAGGGTAGGTGCCAGCAGTTGAGTAGGTATGTGTTATTGATGCAGTTACATTATTGTCAATTTGACCGTCTCCCCAGTCTACATTAAAATTATAGGCATAAGGGGCATCACCATCAGTAGGAATTGGTACGAATAATTTAATTTGATTATCGTTAGAAGGTCCTGGGTTGTCGGTTTTCCAAGTAGTTACAAAATCATCTGAAGGTGGGAGCATAGCTCTGTTCAACAAAATTTTTGCAGATTTCAGATTATTCTTTGTAAATGAAATAGGCTGAAACACTTGTGCTACCGGTTGTTTAATATCTGGTGTTTTATCACTACTTAAAACAGGATGTCGAGAATAACTAAATACCGTAGTTAGTAAACAAAGTAGAAAAAGGTAATTTAGTTTTATAATTTTCATAAATAAAATTTCAATAGAATGAAGTAATAGTTTGCTTTAAAAACCTATCACCTAACGGTAAATTTTGACCCTATTCAGATAAATTGATTGCTGATTTTGTATCAATTTTAGAATTATAATGAAGCTGTTTTTCTTCTTTTTTGACTTGAATACAAGAAGCAAAAGTGAATACTAATAAAATATATAAAAGCTTCATTTTTTTGATAGTCACTAATAATAAGCCTGTTTAGTCAGCTTATTACTTAATTGTAACTAAGAACCAAACTTGTTATTGTATACCAGCTTTACCCAATTTATATTCGACTAGTTCTAGTTTATAAACGTAAACTTTTTGGTATTCTGTTCTTTTATTCTTCTGTAATTTTCCCATTTTTCAATAAGTGTAAAAGAGGTTTAGCATCTTCTTTTTTAAGAACAATTTTGTAAAACTCATTATCACGACTTATCGTTGTGTCAGAGAACATACCACCTTTTGAAATGTAGTTTATTATTGCTTCTTTATCAGACTCATGCAAGGGTTCTTGTATTCTTTTTTCACCTCCACTAATAATAGAATTTCCATCTATTAATAATGGGGTTTTAGCCATACGTTTTCTCATATTGTAATAACGATTATAGTGCATTATAAAATCATTATAGCCTTCAGAAACTTCTCCTGAATACATTTCTACGGTATTAAAAACAGGGGTTTCGCGTATTTGACTAGCAGTTAGGTTTACGGTTATGTTTTGAACTGTGCCAATGTTATACTTAAGTAGTACTTCTTCTAAACTTCCTTTGTTTTCTGGGTTTGTAACCCATTTTTCATCTAGCTTAAAAAATATTTTTTCTCTGTAATGTTCAGGACTAAAATAATTAATGGAAATAGAGTCTTTTAACTGGTTATTGTGTCTTGCAAATAAAATATAAGGCTGTAATAACTCTTTGGTTGGTTGAAGATGAAGTTCATTATTTTCTATAGCATATGAACCATAGATTTCTAAATCTACGCTACCAAAAATAGCATAGTAATGAAACAAGTTATTATCTAGTAGGTAAAGCTTAGTCGGCATTTCCATTTCAGATAAGTCGTAGAAACCTTCTAAAGTTTTGGAGTTATTCTCTGAATTTGTTTGTGGTTGCTGTGCCACCATTATACTTAGACTTAAGAAGTATATCGCTAGTATGTATTTCATTCGTTTATTCTTAATTAATATTATTATAGTTCAGTTTTCTATCCATTTCAATAGCTTTTCTATCTGCTAATGATAAATATTGTTGTGCAATTCTGTTCTCAGGATTTTGGTCAAAAATGTAAAGTGTAAATAAAAAGAACCATTCTAGAGGTTTCATTAAAACATAGACGATGTCTGCTATGAATTTATTATTGAAAAAACTATAATATTTGTGAACTACATTACCTACCTGGTTATAATTTTTTCTAATAAAACTGTGCGTTTTAGGATAGTTAACCTCCATAAGCTCTTCAAATGCATTTGAAATTAAAAGCTGTCGGTTACACATAATTCTGTTGCCTCTTCTCTCTCCAAATCTTTTAGGACTTACTAACTCTTTATGACCATTGGCTGCCACAGAACACAAAAAATGCCCGCCGCATTGCACATTATCGCACATATAATCTAATTGAGAAAAACCATGTTTATATGTGTCTGTAAAAGCCCTGATAATAGAATCTGGTTTTTGACCAAAAAGCAGTAAAAAACTACATACTACTATTAGTATAGGTAAACATAAAACACAGAGAATTGGGATTTTTATAAATAGATTTGAGTTAAGTATGTTCCATGCCAATTTCTCTATTTTACTTAAGCCTTCATAGTCGTAATCAGCACTGTATTCTTTTACTTTTTTTTGATTTTCAATTAATTGAAATATAAATAACACCATAATAGGAGCGTTACCTATTAGCCCCAATAGGTTGCCATCGATACCAGAACTTTCACCTACTTGAACAAAAATAAATGCGTTAAATACGATGCCGCCAAGTAAGACTGCGTTAATTAATGTTTCAATAATAGGACTTGTAATGGTTTTATTGAATCGAGATACATAATATGTGCTTATGCACAATACAATTATTAGGTATATGGTTACCCTATGATCTGGTGAGAAAACTGCGCTATCTGTACAGCAGTCATTAGGCATCATATCAAATGTTGATATAAAAATAAACGGAAGTACTACAATTGAAATAAAGGCTATAATACCATTTATAGTAGTATTGAAAATCCTCTTTCCTGTTATAAGAAATCTAATAAAATCTATTGACAGTAAAATAGATGGTATTGCGAAAAGTATAATTATAGCAAACATTTTTTATTATCGTTGTTTTAGAATTATTCTATGGTAACTCCTAGTACTACATTCCCTCTAAAAATACCAGCATCAACAAATACAACATTTACGGTATCTTTAATTTTATACTTATTATAGGCTTCTTCAGTAACGGAAAAAGAAGCTTCTTTACTATCTATAGAAACATGAATTAAGAAATCTCTTCCCTTATGAACGTTTGTTGTATGCATAGTTTTACCTACCCAAGAATGCTGTGGGTAAAGTCCTGGTGGTTTTAATTCCTTTCTCGTTATGGTAGAAACTGTGGTCTTCTTTTCTGCATTATCTAATTTGTAGCTACTCATAACAAATTGGAATACAAATAGTAGGGTAAGCACAACGCCTATTAAGATTAATACTATTTTGATATTCTTTGTCATGTAATATTCAATTGCTTATTGCTGTTTTACAAAAACGAATAAGGCTGAATAAAATTATTCAGCCTTATTCTTACTTATAGTAAATAGTTAGTGTGTAATCTCTTAAAAATCAATATCATCGCTTAAATTGGCGCTCTGGCCTTGGTACATCTCATTAAAGTGTGCCTCCCATTTTTCAGTTAATTTTCCTTGTTTCTTTAAAAGTTTTTGAATTTTACCAGAATTAGGATCTTCTTGCATGGCTTTTTGAATTCGCCCGCCCCAATGCATACCTAGTTGAGAAAATTGGGTGATCGAAACACCATATTCTTTTTGAAAATCAATATCAATACCTACATCTTGCGCAATAGCAAAATGTCTTTCCATTTTAATGTGGTCGCTCCACTTAGGATATTTTTCCAGAGCTACTTCCGGACCTTCTGCACCGCCTTCAGCATTGGCAAACTTACCTTGTTTCGGATTCATAAAAACTTCACCAAAAAACTTCATATCGTCATGGCTTAATTCTGCCATTTTACCGTTCCATTGGTTTTTAGTGTCTTCCCATACTGGCAACTCTATACCTAGAATTTCACAAATTTTTTCTGTAGGCATACCTGCTGCCATATTTGCCGATGCACAGGCATAGTCTCTAAAAGTAACTCCGTTAATTTCCATATTTTTTTGGCTTTAATTTTTATTTAAATCGCTCCTCTTTTTATTATCATAGAAATAGAGGTTCATTTTCACGCTTACATCGTGTTTAATCGTCTCTTGATATTCTGGTAAAAAGGCTGCTCTTTCTGTAAAATAATTTGTCCAGAACGCATTTTCTTTAATTTCCCAGTTATCATAGGCTTTTGCTAAAGGTGTTTTATCATCTCCTTTATTTAAACTGCGAAAACTTTGACAATGTTTATGAGCTGCATTTTTTTCATCCCACTCTTTCAATACTTTGTGTTTCGCTATATTATCGACTACCCAACGTATTTCTGTGATTTTATCGCTGGGTACAAACGTGTTTACCGTATTGCAATACCCACAACCTACATAATGAGATCTGAAAATGTCTTTCTTCACTTCTAGCTTACCACTGCATTGCGAGCAATGAAAATCTTCATTTAATAATTGAATAGCATGGTTGTAGAATTCTTGCGCAATTTTGCCTTCTAGTTCAATTTCAAACCGTTCTATTCTTCTGCTAAAAGAATACGATAATTCAGAACCTTTTTGGTATTGATCAATAATATCCCATCGTTCAACATAATCTAACATTTGGGGTTGCACTTTATCATCAAACGTTTGCTCTATTTTTTCCCCTAAACCCTCTAGCTGAGATTTAATTCCGCTCCATGCAGTCATGTTTGCAGACATGTCATAGTTATTTGCTTCTAAATTGTCTAATATGGCTTCTTCGGCATGTACCAACGACTCTGTAAAACGCGTCTCCATTTTTGCTAAAAATGTATCCCATTTAGCAACTAATGCAAGATATTCAGGCTGACTTTTTCTTTCTTCTTTATTGTCTTTTTTAGAGAATCCAAACATTATATATCAGTTTTAATCTCGTTGTCAATATCCATAAACTTAAAATCACAATAGTCGCAAGTAGTTAGATTGGTGTCTTTGGGTCTAGCTGCGCCACAGTTTTCGCATTTACGAGAACTGGTTTCTGAAGTCGCATTCGTTCCCCAATCTTTTTGGGTTTCGTTAGCGTTTTTTACAATCTTTTTAAAAGGATTTGACATATCTGTATAAATATATCGTAATGTATTGCCCAAGATTGTACCGAGTTGACAAACGTGGTAGTTTAGTTTGTATTCGATACTTTTGACCGCTATAAGTGGAGCAATAGAAGTGTGTTGCCGGTATTTACGCCGGTATTGTAGTCGGTTATTATATGTGATTTTAATACTTACGCTCTAGTAGTATTTACCTTCTTCACATTTATTTCTATCCCAATCTTCTTTTAGAAAATTATTAAAACTTGGCTTTTGTTCTAAATTGGAGCTGGCTTCATATTCGCCGCCATAGGCATTTTCATTACCGCACATAATCATTGTAGAACCTCTCAAGGCATATTTCGTATTTTCTTCGAACATGATTATTTTCATAATGCCTGGGTCCATTCCGCCACGGCACATAGATACGTATGGCATAGCTATTTCAGAAATGCCGTCATTGTCCAAATCGGTAATGGTGGTTGCTTTTGGTACAAAGCCAATAAACATATCTACTCCATAACATTCTATATAATCATATACTCTCCATTTCTTCTTGTACTCTTGTTCAGTATTGCTTTTTACATATAAATAGGCATACAATTCAGCTTTATCTTGAAGCATATAATCTTTGGAATTTTCTTCATAGTCTTTCCATGTAAAGTAGCCTGTTACTGTTTGTATTAAAATATTCTCACCATTAGCATCTGTCCATTTTAGCGCTTCAACAACGGTACCTTTAAAATCCATTGATTTCGGAATGTCATCATAGCTCAATGTGTCAATTTTTATTGATTCGCTTGAGTTTTCTTTATCCCAAATGCCTAACCAAAGATTGGGTTCTAATGCTCTAAATTTTTCTATGTTTTCTTCACTTTGTGCAAAAGAGAAATTAGAAGCTATGAGTATTAATAAGGTTATAAAGGTTTTCATTTATTCTATTTATAGGTAATTATGTTTTGTTGGTAGTGCCAGGGTAAGATGTTATTTTTTGGTTACTGACAGCTAATTGAAATGTTTCTTCTTTTGAATATGTTTAATATTTGTTGCGAGTTTCTTTTAATTTTAGATCAATTAGAATATCTGCTACACTTAAAACTTTGATTTTTCTTTTAACAGGTTTTCTTGTTAGTTCATTTTCAATATTCGTTATTAGAAAATTCCAAGGGGAGTAGCCACAAAAATTAGTACTGAAATATTCTTGTATTTCTTCTTTTACTTCTATGCTATCTACAACTTCAATTTCGGTATTAAATTCATTGAAAAAATCTGCTGAATACTCGCTAATTTGAACCCAATTTTTTAAATCTCCGAAATTCGTAATAAGAACATCTGCCTTTTCAAATTCTTCTTTATTGGGTTTGCTTAATTGATTGATGTTAGTGGACATAACTACATTGCTTCCCATTTCTTTTTTGTCAATTTTATGCTCTCCGATAGCTATTGCGCCTGTAAAGTTTCCATTTGACAGTTTGTATATTAAACAATCTCCGGTTTTGAAAATTGGTGGTTGGTAAATGATTACTTTTTTTACCTTTTTTAAAGGTTTGCTTCTTTGTGTTTCTATCTTCTTCAGATATTTTTTTAATACCAGCTTTCTTTGCTTGATATCTTTTTCGCTTCCTTCAAGTTTTCTCCAGTTATCAAGATCAACTTCTAAATCAATAAACTCTTTTATTTGATTTAGCATTTTTTCATCAAGCGCACAATTTTCCCATAAGGCAAGACCAAGTGCGAAAATGAAATCAGTTTTAGAATCTCCTTTAGAATAATCTAAGAACTCAATATTTATTTTCTTAATAATATCCGGAATTGAGATTCCATTCTCCAAGTGCTCAATAAACTTATTATAAACCTCTGCAGAAGTATCATTGTCTAAAATTCCTGTTCTAAAAGTTCCCATTTAAATTCGCTTATTTGTTTCTAATTTTTTCACTGCGATGCTTACAACTCTTTTGGTTGTAGGTTACTTATAAAACTTTGGAAACTGTCGGCTAAAACGGTAATAACAGGGCTGTCGCCATATTCAAGTTCAATATGTACAATTTTTGGTTCTCCATTTTGGTTCAGTTGTGTTTTGTCAAAACATACCCACCAATGACCATCGTTATCTAATGCAACGTATTTAGTTTTATCTAGACCCCATTCTTCTAAAAGGTCTGTGTTTTCTTCAAGATCGTAATCTCTAGATTCATTTCTAATTCCACATAACCCTCTTATGGTTAAGGTATCATCTGAAAAAGGTACTTTAATCTTTAATAATTCAATAGGGTAATTAGAATAGTCTAAATAACCACCATTTTGAAATCGTAATAAATTGATATATGATTCTGGAAATTTAATACTGTACTTTTTTTCAACATCTAGAACAGAAGTATTGTCAAGAGGTTTAATTTCTTGTCTTAGTTTTTTTAACGAGGTAAAGAAGCCGTCTTTCATTAATAGAGTTTAAATAGTTTAGTATTTTTATTTTAAGAGTGAATTTTTAATTCGTTTAGAAATGCCTTTTTCATAGTAATATCTGTTATATTACCATAAGAAGTATTCTTGTCTTCTTGAATTTTTTTATAAAAACTTGTTGCTCTTCCTCTTAATTTTTGAGTGTTCAAATAATTATTAAAAGCTACTTCTGCGGTTTTTATGTCACCATAGTATACAAGAAAATCTATAGGTAAATTTTGATTTTTTGTATCAAAATGTTCATTTAGTTGTAATCCATTTTGAGCAATTTCATTTACGATATTTTCAATATTTTCAAATTTTTCAAAAACGGGAAACGCATAGATTTTAATGGTTTCTGATAATTTAGGAATACTATTTTCTTGATTATTTATTGCGATATTCCATTCATTATGTTTCCCTTTAAGCGGAGTTATGCTTTCTAAACTTGTGCGAAAAATAATTGCACTTTCATCTTCAGAATTATATTTTTCTTTTCTCCACTTTTTCAATTGTTTTGATTCGACTAAAATATATGGATTAACAGCTATAGAACCACTCCAGTTTTTTGTGGTTGATGAAAAGGTAATGACGAAATCAAATAATTTATTATCAGAAGACTTTTTTAATACCTGACCTTTTTTAATTGCTTTAAATCCGCAATCGATAAAATTTTCATGAATTTTATTACAACCAATATTGAAAATTTCTTTCGTATTCATTCCGTATACTATTTTATTCAGAAGCCTAACGTTAATGATTAAGTGAAGTTATAAAACTGTCTACTCCATTCTATTTAACTCTGTAGCTCCTGCTATAGCGCCTATCGATTCAAAAACTTCATCTTGGTCTTGAGTATCTGTCCATCCCATTTTTGATAATTCTGTACGAACTTGATGCTCTGTTTTTTCTTTTACGAAGTGGTAATAGGCGAAATCAACAACCTCAGGTGGTATTCTTTCCAGTTGATAAGCCGTTAAGCCAGAAACAAGTCTTAAGAGACCAATGAAGTAAGTAATTACTAATTGAACGATCCAACTAATTACTAAACCGATCCAACCTGTATTTGTATTTTTAATGGTTAAGCCAGCATCAAACCTCGCTTGTAAAAATTCCAAAAAGCTAAATGGTTGAAAGTTGTTTTCATTTAATATTATTTGGTATTGAAAATATTGATTGGATACATAGGTAACCACTATCATTGCTATAAGTAAAAAATGTAAAGGATCATAAGATGTGTAATTACTTATCTTAATTAGTTTAGAAAGCACATACCCTAATACTATTGCAACGACAACTTCAAAAACCCCAATAATGTATATTCCTTTTACAGAAAGAAATGCTACAATAGCACCAACTATTAGCGCTGTAATTAAACCGCCAACAACGGGAATCCAAATTTGAGGTTCTTTTCTACTTTTAGGCTTTGGTAAATTTTCTGGGATTACGTAGTCATCCCAATTGTTTGCTTTTTCAATTTCCTTTTCAAGTTCGGCTAATGTTTCATGGTCAAATTCTTTCTCAGTTTGTTGAAATGCATGAATGAATAATTTAACCCTTTTTGAATTTCGACCATTGTCCCAAATTTCATTGCCGAGAGAGATACTTTTAACAGTTAATTTACCATTTTTAAAAGAGACATTAATTTTTTCAGTCCAACGGTTCCAATCTCCTTTTCTTTTTGCTTCGGCATTTCTATCATCATGGTAAACAATATCCCAACCTAACTTTTCAAATGTTTTATTCACAATAGGTATAATCACTATTTTATTCAAATCAGTTTTTATTTCCTCTTCAAATTTGGGAGTCCAATGAACGCTATGCTTTTTCTTGATAGACGCTTCGTATTGTTTAAGATCTTCGTTCATTTGATAGGTTGTATTGCGAGTTGTACTTTATTCCATTATTACTTTACTGTAAATATTCCCTTTCCAGTATAACTGTTTATCTGTTTCTAAAGTATTTTCAAACTCAAAATCGAACACAGCTTTTATAATTCCGCTTTCAAATAGTGTTTTATCAATTTTAATGGTTCCGCTTTTTAAAGGGAAAGTATTGATTCCTAAATCTCTTATACTGTTGAAATAAACAGAAGCAGTACATGAGTCATTTTTCAGTTCCAATATTAAATTGCTGTGTGTAGAAACGTTGCTTTGAGATTCTCCTTTTATAGTTCCATTCTTTAGTTTCTTGAAATCTATATAATCTGTACCTGAATATTCATACATTCTATTTTCCGACTTTAAAGAATGGTATACGTGGGTAGTATCTATTAACTTATAGAATGCTTGTAATGAATCTTTATATATTTTACCGGTATTGTCTTTCATTCGGTCAATCGCTACTGGGCAACTGCCGTCGCAACTTAATTGACCATGACTGTTTTTATAAACTCCTTCTTTATAACTCCAGTTTTCTTTAAAAGAAAAGTCTCCTTTTAAATCAGTCGTCCATTCAATATTTATGGTGTTCTTAGAATCAATTTTCTTGTCGATTGTTTTGCAAGAGATTGCTGTTAAGAGAAGTAATAATATGATAGAGAGTTTGTTTTTCATTTTAGTGTTTGATGTATTGTAGCTCGATTATTTTAAGCAGAATTGATAAGTTGATTTTGAGTTTTATTTTGATAGATTCAAATGTTACGCTTTTTAAACAACGCTTCTAACTCATCAATCTTATTAGAGTTGCTAACTATTCGATAGATAAAATAGATAGGAAATAATAACGGAATCAGTATCGAGTAATTTTTTCCATAAATAGATGAAACCAGTCCTATAGCTATTATGCTTGCAAGAAACCCAATTACAAAAGCATTAATAATTTTAGACTTTTTTAGTTTCTTTTTTTCAACTACTAATTCTTCATCTGTTAGTTCAGATAGGTTCTTTGTATTCATTATTAGTATGTTTTATTGCAGTTGACTATTGTTAATTGCTGTGTTTTCATCTTTGTAAAGTTTATTGACTTTTGGTTGAATTATCCACACGCCTATAAAATAAAACCATAAAAGAAAAAACTCTCCGGCAAAATCTCCAAATTCTACTTTCCTTTTCAATTCTGCAGTTTTTATTGTTTTCGCAATAAAATACATACAATAGAAAATACAGAACATGGAGAATAAGTGGAGTAGTAGAATAATGTACAAAGGCCAACCAATAAATGAGAAACTATTAATTTCTGTTCCAGAAAATAGTCCGGCCATTAAAAGCAGTATAGATATGATATAGATAAGAGGTATGAAGAATAAAACCTTAAACTTTTTAACCTTCATTTTATTTTCTGGCGGAATGTTTTTTTGAAGTCCGATTGCGATAGACCAAAACCAACCGAAAAACATAACGACATATAAAATCATTACATATGGGAAATAGTCAAAATAAAATATGTTGTCGTTTAGAACTTCAGTTACACCAGCTCCACTTTCTGATATTGGATTTGGATGCGTTTGTAGTCCAAAAAACTGAGATATTGTATATAGTTGGTATGACAACGGAATACCCAACATTAGAACGAATAGTTGCCAATGTTTTGCTTTTAGATAGAAGTTGATCATGGTTGTGTTTTACTTACTGGCATTTTATGTATGGGTTAAGTTAAAGCTTTTTGTTTTTTTATCTTCTATTTGAATGAAATTCTGAAGATTTGGTGCGCTTTATAAAAGTATATTGACAAAGACTAAAACCTGAAGATTACACTACTTGTATATGGTTTTGTCTAAAGTGTTTTATTTCTATTTTCAATAATACTGACTAAAGATTAGTATCTACGCCTTATAATTTGCAAAAGCAGATTTCGTTTTTCTTTTATTAAAACGAATCTAGCTCTCGTTGTAAGTTCTGTTTAGCTTGTGTTTCAAATTGATTGTAAAAAAAATCGGTTTTAAATATCCTGTCCATTGATAAAAAATGATGTAGAACTTTTTTACGTCCAGGGTTATAAATGAAGCTAGGGTAGATAGCATATTCCTTTCTAACATTTTTGTAGTATAGCGAATATGCTTCCCAACTTTGACCTAATACGGAAAGGTCGGCATCTGTAAAATAGTTAGTATCGCTGTTGATTGATTTATGGTGCGATTTGGTAGCTAAAATTTGTTTTTTGCATTGTTCAATAATGTTGCTAGAAACAGAAATCTCTTTCATACGTTTTTCAGCGAGGTCAGCACTTTTTTCTTCGTTGTCTGATTTTGTAGCATTGTAAATTATATCGTGGTAATAGAGTGTGAATAAAATCGTTTCCCAGTTCTTTATTTCTCCCTTTACAATAGTTAGCTGAGATAATAAATTGTCAAGATGCTGTAATGTATGATAATGTCTTTTTTTGCCAGAGTAGTTTTTCTCTATTTCTGTCCATAGTACATTTATCAAACGTTTATCGTCTGTATATTTTAACAGAAGTGCTGTGAATGTTTCTTTTAGCATGAGAGTTCTTTAATAACAACCAGCACAAATTTATGTGCAGCAGTATGATCACCAAAGAAAGATACAATTTTCAATTAAAGCCAATAGAACTAGTAGATTAAAAATCAATGAAAGGAAGTGAGAAATTACTAGTTATTTAGAGGTAATTGGTACAGGTATTTCATACATCTGTAAATCGAAATAGGATGGGGGAGGTTAATAGATGATTAACGTGATTGTATATGGTTTGTTACGTGTTTCAAGCAACTAATTTAGTAAATGATTACCGACCAAGAAAGTCCGCGAGGACTTTCGTAAGTAGACGAGAACCAGCCATTAATTATACACCGTGTTGCCAGCCGTTTTTTTTATCTTCCCAATATTTTACTTTTTCTTCATCACTCAACCAAATTATATTTTCAGGCTTTCCAATTTCAGGTAAAAAGTATTTGCCATAATAATTTTCATTATTCATAATATTCCAAGGTTCAAGTCCAAAATAAACGTCTGCCAAAGTACTTAAATTTACACCACCGTGAAATTTTTTATTTGGAACCCTTTCAGGACTAACTAATACCTTGCAATTAAATAAAACTTTAAATAGGTGATTTTTAATTTCATCTTCATAAGAATTGTTAACAGATAGTGGTCGAGATTCTATTAATTCTTCAATAGAAGTTTCAGAGTTTTCTTTAGTTAGGTCAAATAAAACTAATATAGGACTGGTTTTTGTTAGATGCGTTCCAATTACTTGTCCAAAAGCAAAAGAATTATTAGACATTGGAACAGAAATAATATCGCCAATTTTCCATTTTTGTCTTGGAGGTCGTTTCCATTTCTTTAACTTTTTATAAATTTCATCTAACTCTTTTTCTTTGAAATCAATACGATATTTAGATAAAGATATGTTGTTAATTATTTTTGCTACACTAAAAATTGTATCAGCACTTTTACTATCTATTTGCGTGTAATCACTTTCAAAATCAATATTTGGTTTAGGTTTTAAACTTACTTTTTCTAGCGCTATTTTTAGTTTTTCAACCGCTTCTGATTGATATTCCACACCAAGAAATTCTGTTAGGTTTTCAAAAATTCCAAACATTGATGAAGTTTCATTAGGTAGTGAAATTTCAAATTTTCCGAATTTTATATCTGTATCCATAATCTTGGTTTAAATGGCTGGCAACACATAAATAAGTGCAATAGGTGTTATATTAAAGAAAGATAAACCATTCTTTTCTAATTCAATTGCCATGGGATTTTGAAAAGGTTTTACCCAATATTATATCACCATAAAAAATTAATTTTCATTGGAAAATGAAGGTACAGGTATTTCATATACCTGTAATTGAAAATAGGGTAGGGCAGCTAGTAGATGGTCAAAGATGTCTGCCATTACATACTCATAATTCTCCCAACGCTTGTCTGAGCTAAAAGCATATACTTCTAACGGTATACCTTGTGGTGTTGGTGCTAATTGGCGAACCATTAAGGTCATACCTTTATTTACGGCAGAATGACTTTGCAGATAATCGTTTACATATTTTCTGAATACACCAATATTCGTCAAATTTCTTCCATTTATAGCAAGCTCTTTGTCAATATTATTTGCTGTGTTATAGGTATTGATTTGTTCTGATCTCGTATTTAAATACGGCTGAATTAATTGTATTTTTTGAAACTCTTCTATATCGGCTTCTGACAAAAAATGAATGCTTTTTTGACTAATGATCAAAGCTCGTTTTATTCGCCTTCCGCCAGATTCTTGCATTCCACGCCAGTTTTTAAAAGAATCTGATATCAACGCATAGGTTGGTATTGTGGTAATGGTATTATCAAAATTTTGGACTTTTACCGTTGCAAGCGATATTTCGACCACATCGCCATCTGCTCCAAATTTGTCAAAACTGATCCAATCACCAATACGAACCATATCATTGATACTAACCTGTATACTGGCAACTAGACCAAGAATAGAATCTTTGAATATCAATAAAATTACGGCTGATCCTGCACCAAGAGCGGTAAAAAATTTCCAGATTTGTATCTCCGTAATAATTGCGAAAATGGTGAATGTACCTAAGACCCAGGCAAAAATCATAAACACCTGTATGTAGCTGCCCATAGGTTTATCTCTAAACCGAGTTTTTGTTTTTAGATAATCATTGAGACTTCTAAATACACTTTTAACGACATAAAGTGTAAGAACAACAAACAGTACATTTAAAAACTTTAATACTATTTTTTCGGCATAATCAAAACCTATAAATCCGAAGGGTACAAGTTCTACCAACATGCTCAGCGGTATAATATGAGCAATATACCGTGGTACTCTATTGGCTACCAAAAAATTATCAAAATTGGTTTTAGACTTTTGCGCTAATTTTAGCGATACTGACCGCAGCACTTTCCAAATTATAAGATCTAAGAAATAAGCAAGTACTAGACCGATAACTAATAAAATGGCAAGGTTCAAATAGGCTGCCGCTTTTTCGCTTAGTCCGCTTTCTACAAGGTAGTTATATAGTAATCTGTGAAAATCGTCGTTCATAGTCCTTGATCATTTTTGCGGTACAAAGGTACGATATGCAACAACCAGAAACGACGAATGTGAGCTTAAAAAACCTATTTGGCATGTAGTGCCAATACGGGTACATTTGCGTAGTAACCCAACTTATTCAGTGATAGTTTGCCAAAACCAAGACGTTCCCAAAACGAAGGCTTTTTATCTACATAACTTATCATATTAGAGGCTCTAATCTCTACAAAGCAACTTAGTGCAATTGCCATTTTTACATTACGTAGCGTATTAAACTTGTAGTCTACGCCTTTGAGCTGACTACGAATAAATACCTTATTTCTTTTTTGAGAGAAGCTCAACTTTTTCGGTTGTGTTAAACTCAATACCTGTATACTGGCATTACTTAGTTTAGCGATTTCAACCAAGTATTTAATTTCAGATGATTTAATTTTAGTATTGAAATCTGTAGTTAGTACAATTTCTTTAGGGTGATTGAAATCTACTTTTGCCGGTACCACTAAAATGGGGCATTTTCTAATTTGTCTTGAAATTTCAAGAGTTTGTTTCCCGTACGATTCTCCTTTTTTGTTAGTAATGCCTTTTGCACCCATAACAATCATTTTAAAATGAAGTTTTTCATTCAGGCTTTTTACAGCATCTAAAAGTAAGGTAGATTCTGATACGACATGAAATTCGTGATTTTCATTATTTTTTAATTTCGATAATTGTAATAATATATCGCCTAAGCCCTGTCTTGATCTTAATTCAGAAAATTTATTAAACGCTTCATCGGGATCTAATAAGGTTAAACTATCTAAGCCATGGGTTTCTTTAGAATAGGCATGCAAAATGTAAAAAGTGCACTTTTTATCTTCGAAGAGTTTTATGGCGTACTGTATAGCGTTCCATGAGTTCTTTGAGAAATCTGTAGGTAATAGTATTCTATTTTCCATGACGGTATGTTTTAGATGGTTTGGTTAGGTTTGGTATGTAATGGTAGTTTCTAATTCACTTAACTTCTTGCATTTATTAGTATTTGAGATAATATTTTTAGCTTTAGACTTCTGTAATTTTCAATTAGTGACAAGTAAGTATCTCTCTTTTTTTCATGATGGTTTAGATAATAGGCATCGCATGCTACAGTGTCACATTCTATAGATTTGCCCACAGCATTATCATAGCGGTAAAGCGCCGCCAACATTAACGCATTTTCTCTGCGTACGCCATGTAGCTCTTGGTACAATTTTGAACTATGAATCATGCTGTCTTCAATGTCTAAATAGAATTCAATTTCCTTATTTAAAAACTCTAGCTCATCTGTCCAGTTATTAATTTCTAATCGATCCTTTTTCATCATAACTCTTTTGTCTGATTCATGCGGATAAAAATGTTTAGATGCGATCATAGTACCATGTTTATGTTCATATACTCATTCTCTTGCTCTACTTTTTCTATGGTTAGTTTTTGTTCTCCGGATGGAAAATCCCAAACAATGGCATCACCTTCGCTGTACCCAATAACCGCTGCACCCATTGGGGTGAGTATAGATATTTTGTCATTTTTAATATCACTGTCAGTAGGCATCACCAGCTTAAATTTCTTGTGCCACCCATTTTCAGAAACTATCGTCACCGTTGTATTGAACCGAATAACATCTTCATACATTTCTGATGCATCGCAGATGATGGCAGTCTCTAATTCACCGACCAGTTTTTGTACAGATTTACGTAATGTGTCATCTTTATAGTAGCCTGATAGGTTCATAAACCTTTTAAGCACCACGTATTCTTTTTTCTCTATAACCAGATTGCCGTACTTCATTTTCTAATTTTTTTATTGAGATATGTGTTTAAAAATATAGTTCGTTGCCATTTTAAGCGCAGCCGAGAACATTGGCTAGCTTAGTTCAAATAATTTCGACCACGCCCTTGGTGGCAGTATTCACTACATACTTTTTAAAATCACTATCATTGTTTAAATACTGTATTATTTATCACGGAAAAATACCGCGTTGTACATACGCCTCTTCTAATCTTTCAATAGCTATTATAAAGGCTGCCGTACGCATATCTACTTTTCTCTTTTTCGATGTTTCGAGAACAGTAGTAAAAGACTCTTTCATTTTCTTTTCTAATTTCACCATCACTTCATCTAAAGTCCAGATTTCGCCGTTACGGTTCTGTAACCACTCAAAGTAGCTACCAATCACTCCGCCAGAATTACATAGAATATCAGGTATGATATCGATACCTTTTTTTAATAGAATTTCTTCAGCATCTACATCTGTTGGTCCGTTAGCACCTTCGGCAATTAAATACGCTTTTATCTTATTGGCGTTTTTAGGTGTAATTTGATTGCCTAATGCTGCAGGTATACAGATATCGCAGTCTAATGAAAAGAAATCTTTACTATCTATTGTTCTTGCCTTTGCATAACCTAGTATATTGCCCTTGTTCCCTTTAGAATAGTTTAATAATTGATCGACATCTATACCTTCTTCATTGGCAATACTACCATAGGCATCTTGTACCGCAGTTAAAATGGCGCCTTCATTTACTAAGAAATAGGCTGCCCAATACCCAACATTACCGAACCCTTGTACGATAAATTTTTTGTCCTTTAAATCTACATTATGACTTTCTGCCCAAAATTTAATGGTTAGAAATACACCGAAACCAGTAGCTCTATCTCTACCTTTTGAGCCACCGGCACCTACAGGTTTACCTGTAACTACGTGCATGTTGGTAGATCTTTCTGCAGGCGATTTCGTAGACATGTAGGTGTCAAGAATCCAAGCCATCGTCTGCGGATTGGTATTTACATCGGGAGCAGGAATATCTAACTCCGGACCAATATTATCGCCCAACGCATACGTAAACCTTCTAGTTATACGCTCTAATTCTGAATTAGAATATTTGTTAGGGTCTAATTGAATTCCGCCCTTAGCGCCACCATAGGGTAAACCTGCCAACGAAGTTTTCCAGGTCATCCACATTGCCAATGCCTTTGCAGCATCGATATCAACGGTAGGGTGGTAACGAAGTCCGCCCTTATATGGTCCCAGCGCATTGTTATGCTGAACACGGTAGCCGGTAAAAATTTCAACCTCACCATTATCCATTCGCACAGGAAAATGAACAACTATTTCATTATTGGTCACCTCTAATATTTTTCTAATATTAGAGTTTAAATCAATAATGTCTGCGGCATTATCAAATTGTCGCATTACGTTTTCAAGCATACCTTGTTTAGGCGCTTTTTTAGATGCTACTTTTGCTATCATTATATTTAGTTTAAGACTAATTCTCTTTTAAATTCTTTACTTGCCATTTCATTAGAAATGATCAATGTAGGTTCATTGGTGACATCCAATACATGTACATATTCACTACACGAAACAATTGAGTTTTTATCATTTGTTAATGAGCAATATGCCACGTAGGTGCAGGTAGAGCATATGCTCCGCATATAATTTTTCATCGCGTTTATATTAAAAATGTTTACGTAATAATTTTACTGATCCAAAACAGGTTGTTTTGTATTCAAGGGATAAAAGATTAAAGCCAATAAGGCAAAGCCAATAGCTATTAAAAAGCCTAACTCTAATTTTGACATCAGTATTTTGGTGTCTAAAGTTTTGTTAGAACGTTGTGTCATTTGCCTACTTTCTTCAAGCTGTATACGTGCTAGTATATCTAAAATTTGATTTATTTCTTCTAAGGTTTTTAATGATACTGCATGAACGCCACTTCTTAAATTGTCTTTGGACTGGACTACTTTTTCTTCAGATTTTTTAAGCTTATCGAATTGTAAAGTCAATTCGTTAAGTGTATTGTATTCTTCAGTAGTCAATTTTGTTAACGCAAAATTAGAAAGTAGTTTTTCTGTTTCTTTATTTTCATCTATCACCTGGGCAAAGTCTCCTTCGGTAATAATTCGAATTTTCTTTTGATAAAAGATATTACTCAATTGATAGATATAATCTTGAACCTTAATTCTGTCTTCGTACACTGAATTTACCGTGTGCTGTAAAGTCGAAAAATGTCTTTGATATAATCTGTTAGAACCCAACACCAATAAAAATGCGATGGCCAATATAAAGCCAGCATGCATTCTTTGCGGTGTTTTTAGTTTTGTAAACATGAGTTCTGTTTTTTATTAAATTTTTTTTTTAGGAAATCCACTTGGTTGTTTCTTAATAAATCAGCCAACTTATTTATAGAGGCCAAGTGGATTATCAATCAACTAAAAAAAATTATAAAGCTTGTAATTCGCCAGAGTTAATGGCTTCTTTGAAATCTGCAGATACTACTGTATGACTGTTAAAGAAGCGACCGCCATCATTTCTTTTTATTTTAATTTCGGTTGTACCGTCTTTCTTTTCTTTGACCGCAGTTACAACAACTTCTTCGCCATGAGCCCGCCTATAATTGGCAATGCCGCCGCGTTTGATAATGAAGTTTTCTCTAGGGAAATCTATGTGCTTGTATTTGTTTGTTTCAGGTTTTCCTATTTCAAAAACATCACCAACATTTACTTCTGTTTGTATAGTAACATTGTCTTGTGCGTTTAATAGGCTTACTGAAAATAATAGAGTGATTACATATTTGATCATAACTGAATAATTTAGAATTAATGAATTGTTTCTTTTTTGGTCTTCATTTCTTCAGTAGTGTCTTTGTTGGCTGAGTTTGGTTGGGTAACTTTTGTGATTACTAAAGAGACGCGGTCACCAGGTAATCCATAAGAAATTTTATCTCCTACGGCACGCCCAATAACTGAAGCACCTAAACTGCTGATAACAGAAATTTTATTTTGTTTTATATCAACTTCATTTGGAGCTACAATTTGAAAAGTTTGGCGAATACCAGAAGCACCGCTAACTTTTATAAACGAGTTAATAGTAATGATGTCGAACGGAATATCTTCTGCATTTAAACGCATGGCTATAGTCATGTGTTGACCAAGAATCTCTAACACATTTTTGTGTGCATAGTCTTCAATAGTTACATTCTCTTCTTGATATTTTTTAATCATCAAGAATTCATTTTCTTCAAAAACCAGACTGCCGTACTTCATTTATCGCTATTTAAGATTCCACGTTCTCTTTCTTTTACTAGTCACTTTGATTATAGATTAAGGTCTATAAGCACTAGTTTTAGAAATAGATTTCTTTTTCATGGTCTATATAGCAATTGGTATGCCTCTGATATAGTATGGGCGTGCCAAAAACCGTAACTAATTGAATATTAGTTAGTAATAAAATATTTTAATTTTAGGAAGATATTTCAACTGGGTAAATATTCCTCAGTTGGGGAGAAATTACCCGGTGTTATTTTAGTTTTTCGCGCAAGGTTTTGCGATCTATTTGAAGAATTTCGGCTGCTTTGGTCTTGTTACCATCAGTATGATTTAATACACGCTGAACATATTCTCGCTCTATATCTCGAAGCGGACGCAGCTCATTATCAGAAAAATCAATTTGATACTTTAAAAAATCTGGCAGGTCTTTGACGTCGACAATACCATCGGACATGATAACAGCTCTTTGAATAATATTTTCAAGTTCTCTAATGTTGCCGGGCCAGTTGTAGCGTTGAAGAATTTGTAATGCTTCCGGAGAAATACGTAACAATCTATCTTTAAATTCTATTCCGTATTTACGAAGAAACTTATCGGTTAAAAGCGCAATGTCAGATTTACGTTCGCGTAGGGGAGGTACATTAATTTCTACTACAGTTAATCGGTAATACAGATCTTCTCTAAAAGTATTGTTCTTAATTTCTTCCCGTAAATTGGCATTGGTGGCCGCAATAATTCGAATATCTACTTTTTCTACTTTTTGTGAGCCAACTCTAGTAATTTCTTTTTCTTGAAGTGCGCGTAGTAATTTGGTCTGTACTGCTAATGATGCTGTACCAATTTCATCTAAAAACAAGGTACCACCTTTTGCAGCTTGAAAGAAACCATTTCTATTTTCATTTGCTCCTGTAAAGGCTCCTTTCAGGTACCCGAAAAGCTCTGCTTCTTGAAGATTTTCTGGTATTGCTGCGCAGTTAACGGCAATGAACGGCTCTCTAGAAAACTTGCCTGAATAGTGAATAGCCCTCGCAACTAACTCTTTACCCGTACCGCTTTCACCTGTAACTATTACTGTAGCCTTATTATCTTTTACGCGGTCAATAATATTGGTAACCTTTTTAAATGCCTCAGATGCACCTACCATATCTGAATACGTATTCGCATTAGAATTTACTTGGGCGCTTTTTGCTTTTTTACGAGATGTATTTTGCTTAAGTGCCTTTTCAACAGCTTCTTTTAATTCTGCTTTAGTGAAGGGTTTGGTTAAATAGTCTGTACCTCCAGATTTTATAACTTCTAAAGTTCCTTCGACAGATGGGTAACCGGTAACCACTAATTTCGGAATCTCAGGATAATGCTCATTGGCGAACTTCAATAACTGGAGTCCGTCTATTTCGGGCATTTGTATATCGGTAATGAGCAGGTCAATAAACGTATCCTTTAGTATAAACAACGCTTCTTTTACAGAAACTGCTTTATAGGTATGATAGTCCATTGATTGTAGATGCCTTTGTAAAAGCTCTAAAATATCAATATCATCATCAACAATAAGAATGTTCTCTTTGCGCAAATCCATCAATTACAATTTAGGAAAATCAACGGTAAATATAGTTCCTTTCGGTGTATTACTTTTGTGCTCAATTTTACCTTTGTGGCTGGTAATAATTCCGTGAACAACACTTAAACCTAAGCCAGAACCTTCACCTATGGGTTTGGTAGTAAAAAAAGGTTCAAACACCTTGTCTTCTAATTCGTTTGGTATGCCTTTACCTTCATCAGAAATTTCAATACTTATGTGACTCTCGGTTTCTAATATATGCACGGTAATAGTGCTGCCCTCGGGAGAATAGTAAATGGCATTCATAATTAAGTTGAACAATACCTGAGTCAATTGAACCGTGTCTGCCTTTAGTTTAATATCTGTCGAATCAAAAGCTTTGGTCAATTTTAGATTCTTAGCGCGTAAAGAAGGCTCAAGAAGTTTTATAACACTGATTACTATTGGTATCAGCTTTACGTTTTTCATTTCTTGTGGCATTTCACAAGCGAAGAACATGAGTTTTTTTACAATTTCTCGACTAAAAATGGCACTGTCCATTATTTTTTCGAGGTCTCTAACAGCTTCTTTATCAGTGATTTTATCTGTCAATAATTCGGCAAAACCCAGTATGTTAGCTAGTGGAGTGTTCAACTCATGGGCAATGCCAGCGGTAATTTCACCTAGAATATGTAAACGATCTGTACGTTCCATTTGTCTTCTGGTAATGGCTTCACTATCACGAATCTGTTTACGTTCGATAAGGTTACCAATATCTAAGGCTACATTATTCAATAAGGTCTGTTCTTCAACCAAAAAATCGTCAAATGTATATTTGTTTGAAGGGTAGCCGACCAGTACTTCACCTTCTACTTTATTAAATACTTTAATTTTAGATACTAAGGTGACCATATCGTGTTTAAAATCTTCTGTTTGTACTTGAAATTCGCCTGTTTTTAAAAAAACTTCGGTAACGTTTTCAAACTGCCATGCTCTTTTAAGACAATAAGCAATAGCTTCTAGAGAGGCTTCTAATTGGTCATAATCAGAATTCACTATAATAGAAGTAACCTCATATAGGCACGTAAGTTCTTTTACGCGTTCTTTTAGTTTATCCTCTGCTGTTGTCATACCAATTACATTTCTAATCTAAAGTTCAGCAATATTTAGGAAGTTAGAAAATAAGTTCCTTTTAAATCTATGTTTTTAACAGATTTGGTATGGTGTAAATTGAAGAATAGGGCAGTTGAAATTTAGATAAGTTTCAGAACCGACGTTAAGATATTCATATGTTTTTTTTTGTAGGAAGAAGAATTAATGATTTTACAATAGCACCAATTTATTTTTTGTAAAAAAACTGGTTGACCAATTTAAAGTGCGCCTGAATTTAACACTTGCTAACAAGATTTAAGATTTTGTTAACGATGTCTGATTTATAGCTGTAGCATACCTATTTTCAATGAATTTTAAGCAAATTATAGTTTTAGGGGAACTTGATTTGTAATTATCTCTGTAAAGTATTGAATTTATTGAGTTTATCGCTTAAGTACCATTTAATCTTAATTTTTCACCTACAGAATATGTTATTTCACCTACAGAATAAGTTATTTCACAACAAAAACTAAAAGCCATTTTAAACTCTAAAGTAGCTTTGTAATTAGAATAAACATAGCGTAGTATTAGGATTACATTATACGTAAGCCGTGTTTTTATTTCTTAAACAGCCAATAAACACTTTTAATGAAAAAATGTAACTTTTTCATTAAAAGTGTTTCTAAACAATAAAGGAATGGATTTTAATTCAACAAAACAATGAACTATTTAAAAAAGTGCTTATCACTATTTTCTATACGAAAAGGTACATTTTGCAATCTTAAATAACATATTCCAGGTATTTAACCAAATAGAAACCAAATTTGAAATTAACATTCTAATTAAAAGTTCTTTGGATAGTCCTAAAACATAAAATCAAATAAACTTCTGGAGTTTAACCTCCGGTAAGTCACTATTTAATTAGAGTATTAAAAGATTTTACCTTATAACGAAACGGGTAAAATTGGATAATTAAAAAAATGCGAACAATGAAGAATTTATCAAAATTCTTAAAAGAAAAACCCATTGCTTTCCTTAGTCTAAGGCTAAACTTAGGTTGGGTATTTAATTTAAACCATAATTCTATGACAAATCTTAAGCCCTATTTTAATTGGGTACTTTTTGTAGTACTTGTTTTCCAAAGTACGCAACTTGCTTGGGGTCAAAACCCCGTTGATAGTTGGACTATCAGTTCAACACCGGCAACTGATCAAGATACCTATACTATAGGTACTGATATTTACAGTTTTGGTCAAGGAGATAACATTGAAATTGAAACGGTTCAATATCTAGGTAGCACTTTTACCATACCATTTTCAAGTCAATTTTATGTTTTTAATCGTGTTGATATTGCCTCTAATACCGAGGCTGTTAGTGTTGTCGGTAGCAAGGCCAGTGTATTCTTTGAGAGAACAGGGGCTTCAAATTTTGAATTTGAAGCTAGTTTGCCCGGTACACCAGGCAATATTGATTTGGAAGAAATTCTAAGGTCACTGGTGATAAATAGAGGTGCGCTTGATGTATTTAGAAATAGAGGAACTAATACAGGTGATGAAGGACCACAGAATATTGAGCGTATTGATGTTGTCTTTCCTGATTTAACTATAAATGACGCCGCTGATCTGTCCTTAAATGGATTTTTAGCTTCTGAAAAAAATGGGAATAACACCTATAAAGCAGCTGCGATACTAAGTATTGATGCGGCTGGGGTGCCTACCTCATATGGTAGTTTGGTCACTATTCAACAACCCTCCTCTTACGGTGAACCTACTGACGATACCTTCAACCCTGTTAGACAAAGTTCATTTTTAGAAGATACCAATAGCGATAATGAACCAATCTTTGTTGGTGGTGCCGATGAACGAACCGGAATTACTATAATTACCTTTGCCGACTTGGGTATCGGTGCCGGTCAAACATTTTACGGTATTTCATTCTTTGGCGATGACGTAGATAGTGGTCTGCATGATTTATTAGATCCAACAACTTTTCCGCAAACAACAACTACAGGGGCAGATATTTACGGTGGTTTAGGTGCTATAGTTACCGCAACTGGCTTTGAACCTCCACTCGACAGTGATGGAGATTTGGTAATTGATACTATAGATTTAGATGACGACAACGATGGTATTTCAGATTTAGATGAGGCTAACGGAATCGACCCAAGTGGCGATGATGATAATGATGGTGTTCCAAACCATTCTGATGATGATCCTAACGATCCATTAGTAGGTAATGTAAACGGAACAACAGAACCAGCATTTGATTTTGATGGTGATGGTATTCCAAATCACTTTGATATCGATGCTGATAATGACGGAATCTATGATGTGTACGAAGCGGGTAATGATGCTTTAGATACTAATAATGATGGTGTAATTGACAGTAACGATACTGGGTTTGCAGATGCAAACAATAACGGTCAAGCAGATAGTTCTGAAGGAACGACTCCACCAAATACAGATGGTGCAGGTAATGCAGATTTCTTGGATATTGATGCAGACGACGATGGTATTCCAGATAACGTAGAGGCACAACCAACAACTGGTTATGTGGTTCCTGCAAATACTTTTGATGTTAACGGTGTAGATACAAACTACCCTAACGGATTAAGACCTGAGGATACAGATACAGATTTAACTCCTGATTATTTGGACGACGATTCTGATAACGATGGTATTAGTGATGTCTTAGAAGCTGGACAAGGAACTCTTGTAGATCCTTTAGCCGATGCGGATAATGACGGATTAAACGATGCTTTCGATGACACCCCAGGTAACGATGTCAATAATGATTTAGATACTGGTGCAATTGCAACAGATAACGAAGATGATACAGATGTGGCTGAGGTAGATTTTAGATCAGTACTTGATTTCGATCAAGATGGTATTCCAGATACGGTAGATCTTGATGACGATAACGATGGTATCTCAGATTTAGATGAAGCTAACGGAATCGACCCAAGTGGCGATGATGACAATGATGGTGTTCCAAACCATTCAGATGATGATCCTAACGATCCATTAGTAGGTGATGTAAATGGTACAACAGAACCAGCGTTTGATTTTGATGGTGATGGTATTCCAAATCACTTTGATATTGATGCTGATAATGACGGAATCTATGATGTGTACGAAGCTGGTAATGATGCTTTAGATACGAATAATGATGGTGTTATTGATGGTCTTGATACTGGTTTTGAAGATAATGATAACGATGGTCAAGCTGATAGTTCAGAAACTACTTCACCTATCAATACAGATACTACAGGTAATGCAGATTTCTTAGATATCGATGCCGATGATGATGGTATTCCTGATAATGTAGAAGCACAAACAACTGCTGGGTATATTGTTCCTGCAAATACTTTTGATGTTAACGGTGTAGATACAAACTACCCTAACGGATTAAGACCTGAGGATACAGATACAGATCTTACTCCTGATTATTTGGATGCTGATTCTGATAACGATGGTATTTCAGATATGCTGGAAGCTGGTCAAGGTACTCTCGTGGATCCTTTAGCCGATGCTGATGCAGATGGACTTAACGATGTCTTTGATGATACCCCAGGTAACGATGTCAATAATGATTTGGATACTGGTGCAATTGCAACAGATAACGAAGATGATGCAGATATGGCTGAGGTTGACTTTAGAGATGTCCTTGATTTCGATCAAGATGGTATTCCAGATACGGTAGATCTTGATGACGATAACGATGGCATCTCAGATTTAGATGAGGCTAACGGAATCGACCCAAGTGGCGATGATGATAACGATGGTGTTCCAAACCATTCTGATGATGATCCTAACGATCCATTAGTAGGTAATGTAAACGGAACAACAGAGCCGGCGTTTGATTTTGATGGTGATGGTATTCCAAATCACTTTGATATCGATGCTGATAATGATGGTATCGTAGATGTTGTGGAAGCTGGTAACGGTGACCTTGATACAAATAATGATGGTGTTATTGATGGTCTTGATACTGGATTTGCAGATACTGATGATAACGGTCAAGCAGATAGTTCAGAAGGAACGACTCCACCAAATACCGATGGTACAGGTGAAGCTAACTTCTTAGATATCGATGCAGATGACGATGGTATTCCAGATAACGTAGAAGCACAACCTACTGATGCGTATATCGTACCAGCAGATGCTTTTGATGCAACCGGATTAGATACCAATTATCCTGTTGGTTTGACTCCAGAAGATACTGATGGCGATTTAGTACCTGATTACTTGGATGCAGATTCTGATAATGACGGTGCTCCAGATGTAGAAGAAGCTGGTCAAGGAACAATCATAGATCCTTTAGCTGATGCTGATGCAGATGGCTTGAACGATGCCTTTGATGATACACCAGGTTTAGATGTAAACAATGATTTAGATACTGGAGCAATTGCAACGGATAACGAGGATGATGCTGATTTGAACGAAGTTGATTTTAGAGATTTTCTAGATAATGATGGTGATGGTATTCCAGATACGGTTGACCTTGATGACGATAACGATGGTATCTCAGATTTAGATGAAGCCAATGGAATCGACCCAAGTGCAGATGATGACAACGATGGTGTTCCAAACCATTCCGATGATGATTCTAACGATCCATTGATTGGGGATGTAAACGGAACAACTGAACCGGCTTTTGATTTTGACGGTGACGGTATCCCAAATCACTTTGATTTAGATGGAGACAATGATGGCATTTTTGATGTGTACGAAGCTGGTAACGATGCTTTAGATACCAACAATGATGGTGTTATCGACAGTAACGATACTGGGTTTGCAGATGCAAACAATAACGGTCAAGCAGACAGTTCAGAAGGAACGACCTCACCAAATACAGATGGTGCAGGTAATGCTGATTATTTAGATATCGATGCCGATGATGATGGTATTCCAGATAATGTCGAAGCACAACCTACAACAGGTTATGTTGCTCCTGCAGATGCTGTTTCTTCTAATGGTGTAGATACAAACTACCCTAACGGATTAAGACCTGAGGATACAGATACAGATTTAACTCCTGATTATTTGGACGATGATTCTGATAACGATGGTATTTCTGATGTCTTAGAAGCTGGACAAGGAACTATTGTAGATCCTTTAGCCGATGCAGATAATGACGGATTAAATGATGCCTTTGATGATACCCCTGGTAACGATGTAAATAACGATTTGGATACTGGTGCCGATGGTACGGATAATGACGACGATGCTACAACACCAGAAGTAGACTTTAGAGAAACAGGTGATAGTGATGGTGATGGTGTTCTTGATACACAAGAAGAAGCTGATGGTACAGATCCTAATAATCCATGTGATTATGTAATTGATAATGTTACAATAGATTTTTCAGGAGATTATCTTGTTGCGGATTGTGATGGTGACGGTGTAATCAACGGGCAAGAACTTGAAGATGGAACCAGCCCTGGAGACCCTTGTGATTTTGATGAAGGCAGTATTACCGTTGAACAAGGTGGTGATTATTTGATCTCCGATTGTGATGAAGATGGATTAACTTTATCTGAAGAAGATGCCATAGGTACAGATGCTAACAATGCGGATACCGATGGAGATACTATTTTGGATGGTCAAGAAGTTGAGGATGGTACAGATCCGTTAGATTCATGTGATTCTATAGGCGGTGTTCCAAGTTTAGATGCAGGTTGTAATGCAGAAGTTGTAGAGACAGGTATTTCAGTTTTCAACGAAGTAATCACCCCTGATAATGATGGAATCAATGATTTCTTTAGAATAGAAAATATCGAGTCCTTCCCGAACAATACAGTTCAGATTTACAACCGTTGGGGAGTAGTTGTATATGAAATGTCAGGTTATGACAATGTTACAAATACCTTCCAAGGTGTTTCCAATGGTAGGGTAACTATTTCAACAGATTCGGAGCTGCCAGTAGGTGTTTATTTCTATGTAATTAAATATGCGAGTGACGGAGATAATTTAGATAAAGCCGGTTACCTATACATCAACAGATAAAAAAATTCCCTTAAAAATAAGATACGATGAATAAATATTTTCTAACCATTATAATTACCGTAGCGGGACTCTTTATGGGCCATGCCCAGCAAGATGCGCAGTACACGCAGTACATGTACAATACGATATCGGTGAACCCTGCGTACGCAGGTTCCCGAGGAGTGTTGAGCATAACGGCACTGCACCGTTCGCAATGGGTGGGCCTTGATGGCGCACCGACTACGCAGACACTGAACTTCCACACTCCGGTATCCGACCATGTAGGTCTGGGCCTATCGGTGGTGAACGATGAGATCGGTAACGGTACGAACCAGGATACGTATATAGACGCGGCGTTCAGTTACACGGTAAATACCTCTGAGGAAGGGAAACTTTCCTTCGGACTAAAAGCGGGCGGACACCTGTTCAACGTAGACTTTACGAAGCTACGTAACTACGGTGCGGAGACGAACCTGCCGAATATCGACAATAAATTCTCGCCTAATTTTGGAGCAGGAATCTATTACCATACGGATCAATTCTATGCAGGACTATCGGTACCGAACTTTTTACAGACCGAGCATTTCGACAATTCGGATACGAACAGTTCGAGCCTTATCGCACAAGAGCGTATGAACTTCTATTTGATCACGGGCTACGTGTTCGATCTAAAGAACAACGTAAAGTTTAAACCTGCTGCACTAATAAAGGCGGTAAAGGGAGCACCATTACAGATAGATCTTAGTGCGAACTTTTTGTTCAACGACAAGTTCTCTTTGGGAGCAGCGTACAGATGGGACGCGGCACTCAGCGCACTGTTCGGTTTTCAGCTGAACGATCAGTTCATGTTGGGTCTTGCATATGATAAGGAAACGACCGATCTGGGAGCTACAAGGTTCAACGACGGTTCTTTCGAGATTATGCTGAGATATGAATTTTTGAACAAGTACAAACGAGTGATCACCCCAAGATTCTTTTAATAAAAAACGACATGAAAAAAACAGGATATATTTTTTGTGGCTTGGCGGTAATGGCTATGATGGCGAACGCACAGGACAAGAAGATAAAAAAAGCGGATACAAAATTCACGAACTATGCTTATGCCTCTGCGATACAATCGTACGAGCAACTGGTAAAGGACGGGTATACCGAAGAAGAGGTATACAAGAATTTAGGCAACGCGAACTATTTAAATGCAAACTACGAAGAGGCATCGAGCTGGTACGGCAAACTGTTCGCACTTGAAGGAGCGGATATCGATCCGGAATATATGTACCGTTATGCACAGACATTGAAGTCACTTGAAAACTATACAGAATCGGACACTTGGATGAACAAGTTCAAAAGTGCAAAGGCGAACGATCAACGCGCCATCACTTTTGGAGAGAACCAGGATTATCTGGAACAGATCGAGGAACGTTCGGGCAGGTACGAACTAAAGAACATCGGGCTTAACTCGAAGGTATCGGATTTTGCACCCTCGTTCTATGAAGACGGACTGGTCTTCTCCACGGCAAGGGACAGCGGACTGCTAACGAAGAACATCCATAGATGGAACAACGGTTCCTTTTTGAACCTATATAAAGCGGAACAGGACGACCAAGGTAACTTTACCAATGTAGACAAGCTATCGAAAAAGCTGAACAAAAAGACCCACGAATCGTCAACGGCATTTACCAAGGACGGACAGACGATGTACTTTACACGTAACAACTCCGATGACGGTAAGTTCGAAAGGGACGAAGAAGGCGTAAGCAGACTAAAAATATACAGGGCGACCAAAGAAAACGGCGAATGGAAAAATATCGAAGAACTGCCCTTTAACGGGGACAGCTATTCGGTGGCGCACCCGACCTTGAACAATGACGAGACGAAGCTGTACTTCGCTTCCGATATGCCAGGTACGAAAGGGGAGTCCGATATCTACGTGGTAGATATCAACAAGGACGGTACTTTCAGTACACCACTGAACCTGGGAGAGCGGATCAATACCGAGGCAAGGGAGACCTTTCCGTTCGTAACGGATTCCGATATATTATACTTTTCATCCGATGGTCACCCTGGATTAGGAGGACTTGATGTCTTCGCGACCGACCTGAAGAACGAAAGGGGAGAAGTACTCAATGTAGGACGCCCCTTGAACGGAGAGGAAGACGACTTCTCGTACATCATCAACGAAGAGACCAAGAAAGGCTTTTTTGCATCGAACCGAAAAGGAGGACAGGGAAACGACGATATCTACAGCTTTGTAGAAATGACGCCATTGGACTTCACCTGCCATACAAATATAGCAGGAATCGTAAAGGATCAAAAAACCAATGCACTGTTAACAGATGCATCGGTAACGGTATACGACAAGGATAACAAAGTGGTCTCTAGTTCGACCACGGACGATAAGGGAGCTTTCGAGATGGAAGGCAATTGTGCAGAAGGAAGTTACAAGGTAGTAGCGACCAAGACCGACTATGAAGAAGGCAACAAGACCTTCATGACGGTAAAGGCGGAAGATGCCATGGGCATAGAGATCGTACTTGCACAGGTAGACCCATCTGCACCGGTAGGCACCGACCTTGCGAAATACCTGAATATAGAACCGATCTACTTTGATTTCGACAAGTACTTCATCAGAGAAGATGCAAGGATAAGTATCAACAAGGTATTGGCATATTTGAACGAATACCCGAATGTAAACGTACAGGTACGTTCGCATACCGATTCAAGGGCGAACGATAGTTACAACATGCGCTTATCGGCGAACAGGGCAAAGGCAACAGCCGATTACCTAATAGCAGCGGGAATCCCGAGCAACAGAATCTCATACGAAGGTTATGGTGAAACGGAGCTTACCAACGGCTGTAGCAACAACGTTCCATGTAGCAAAGAAAACCATCAACTGAACAGAAGATCAGAGTTTATTGTGGTAGAATAACCAACATAGACCAAGACATATTGAAAAGGGAAGGAGCATAGCTCCTTCCCTTTTTTTGTTGACTACATATTATAATACATAAAGACAAGAAAGTTCTTTTAGTTTATCTTCTGCTGTGTTCATACCAATTATATTTCAGTTGCGATATATAAAGGTCTGCAATATTTGGCAAGAAAGGAAATAGGGATTATTCATCCTTAAAAAATAGAGCCTGAATTATTATTAATAAAGGTCTTTATAAATGAACAACGAAATATGGTAATGAAAAGGTTTTGTTTATTTAATTACCTGTAAGAAGAGAGTTTTTGAAAACTATAATTTTATGATATTATTATGATTTATTTTGTAGGAATATTTTGGTTGACCAATTTAAGCTCCGCCTGATTTTTACACTTGTTAACAAAGATTTGGGTAAAATTAGAATTTAAATATTTAGCCTTGTATGACCCGTAATTATTGGGTTTAGCTTAAAAACCTCATTTTATATGGTTTTCCCTAGTTAAAACATACTCTTGAAATGACGGCTATAGCTTACTTCATCGATAAAAAGCTTCATTTTTCGGATTTTTAACATACAGAAATCGACTATTCTCATACAACTATCTTCATTTCACAACAAAAAATATATCATAGTTTAGTCTTCAATTAACTTTGTGGTTATAACAAATGTTTTGTAGTCCTGCACTTACTTTAAAGGTAGTCCTGAAAAGCGTAAACACTAACCCCCATTATGAAGTTTTCATTGAAACTTAATTTTTTAGTAGTATTCTTTATACTATTTTACTCTGCTACTAGTATAGCACAAATCGATAGTAACCGATATACGGTTCTATTAACACCTCAAAATTTGGCTACCTGTGGAGGTGTCAACAATTCTCTTGAAGAAGTCCTTATAAGAGGTCAGAATGCTTCTTGTCATGACTTTAGTATCACTTTTGATCTTCCGCCTGGTGTGGAATATGTGTCAGGGACAGCAAGTATAACTTCGCAAACAGATTCATTTGGCAATCCAATAAACACTAGTCAATATTCGATTGGAGAAGGGGGAACACCCTCTGACCCAATTTTTACTGTTTTGCGTCCTAGTGATGCAAATTGGGCTGTTGGTGATGAAGTAACTTTTACTTTTGAACGTAGTGCAAATTGTGATGCGGTGGCGCATTCTAACTCAGGTGGGTTATTCAAAGATGCACATACTATTAATTTTCAAGATGCCGGTGGAGCCAACTCCGATTCTGATACGGAAGTAACTATAGCTTCTTATCCGTTATTGGCCGCTTCTTTAAATATTTCTGCCATACCAACTGTTGATGCAAACGTTGGCGAATCGTATATTAGAGATATTACATTGGCACAAGGTGGTAATGGTTGTACGGAGACTTTTACCTATTATGTTGATTTAGGTGAAGATGTAGATGATATTTACACACTATCATATAATGGTACACTTTTAACTCCTGTTACAACAACAGGTCAGGTTTTGACATATAACATAGATTTAAATGTAGCTCCTTTTGCAGGGGCTGTTGGTAATAATGATAATTGCTTTGATAATGGGGAAGTAATTGTTTTTCAAGAAGCCTTTAGGGTAGATGACTGTTTAGATACCGCTATTGTACACAATACCTATTGGGGCTGTAACCCTGGCGAAACTTGCCAAGCAGCAGAACCACAAACAGGTTCTTTAAATTTTGGTGCTAATGTACCAGAAATTGCCATTTCAAAAGTAGGATCTACTACACCAGATTTATGTGGTGCAGTTACCTATACGATTAGAATAGAAAATACAAATACCGCTGTTGGCTCAATGGCCTTAGATTTAGGTGTTAATATTGGTAGTGGACATAATTCATCACCAGTTACTACTGCTGCTGTAAATCCTCTATGGGATTTTGATTTCTATGGTACTAGAGATGTTTCTAATTTTAGGTTTGCTTCGGGTGTTTCTTTTACACCTCAAGATAGACCAAGTACAGTATATGCAACAAGAGGTGGTGGTAATTCAGTTTCTATACCACCAAACTTTTTCTCTTCTGATCCTGATGGACCAGGTGGCTTTGATGATTTGGATAATGATGGTTTTTATGATGATTTACCACCAGGGGAAGCTACAGAGGTTTCTTTTGATTTTACCATTACCCCTAAAGATAATTGTGGTGTAGCCAGATTTGATTACATGGCTTGGGAGCATACTTATATTGATACGTATTTTAAAGATCAATGTAAGAGCGATCGTATTCCAGAACGTGTAGATATCGGGTACTTTAACATAGCTAGAGATTACGGTGCTGTAACGGAAGTAGAAGCCCCTACAGATATTGTAAACAATGAAGATTTTGTAGTTAGTATAGCACCCGCTTTTTATGCTGCAGGAGCTGGTACACCTACAATCGATGGTGTTTCTATGGTATCTAATGATGCTTCCTCGGTTTGGAGTGTTACACTTACTGTACCAACAGGTATGGCTTTGCAAACACCAATTCCAGCAGGTTTTACACAGAGTGGTAATGAAGTTACCTACTCAACAACCAACTTAAAATATGGACAGAATAAAGAATGGGTAGATTTTCCAATGACCTTTACATGTGGTCCAAATGGTAATCAGGCAATACCTTACAAAACAAACTATACGGCAACAAGTGCTGCTGGTGTTTGTTGGACACAAGATATACATTGTGGTACGGTAAATATATACACACATTGCCCAGGTGGTTGTGTTGGTCCTGCAATTGAAAGCTTTACCGCTAGAAGACTTACCGCTGGTTGGACAGATAATACCATGACCACTAAAGTTGTTTTAGATGATAATACAGATGGTATCAGGAAATATTTAGCTGGTGATCAAATGAAGATTACCACTACGGCCTCTATAAATAGTATTTCGTTAGATAACCTTTATTTTGATTTAACTTATGATACAGCTACTGCAGCAGCAGGTGGTGCAGGAATTATTACATTGATCGATACAAAAGTAACCATCAACGATAATAGTGCAGGTACTTCTGCTTCGCGTGAAATTACTACGGCCCCAGTTTTAACCACTAATGGTTCTACTGAACATATGCTAAGTTTTGATTTAAGCGATGAAAGAGATGTAATAAGTGCTGCTTATTTATATGAAGGCGATGCTACTAATAAAGATATCGTTGAAGTTGAATTGACTTTTGAGTTTAGTAAAACTTTTCAAGACATAGCCTATTTTGAACTTACCAATTTAAGAGGAGAGTTCTTTGCCTTTACAGATTACCCTGCCAATACACCACCCAATAGAGTAGGGTGCGATACTTGGGGAGATCGAGCATATTATTCTAGACCTAGAATTTATGGAGGTAACCTAGCGCATGCTACTAATGGCTGTACACCTACAACTGGAGTCATATATAATATGGTCAAAAATATGGCGCCTGGCGATATGCATACTGATGAATATAGACCTTTGACGTTATGGAAATCTACGGTAGTAGATATTCCTGAAGGGGCTAGATTTACTGGTATTGTTACATCGATCCAATTTCAAGGAGCATATTCTACTACTAGCGGTCATTTTATTGCAACAGAAAGTGGTGGTCAAATAACCATTACACCAGGTCCTGGTTTTATAAACCGAGATCAAAGTAGCACAATAATACCACGGTTATATGTTCAGTTTATGGGTACTTGTGAGTCACCTGCGTCAGCGCAGTATGATTTTACGGTTAATTACGATGATTTTGCGTATGCAACGCCAGTGCCAGCAAGTTATAGTTATAAGAATACATTCAGTTATATACAGCCTACGTTTCAAATTCAATCACCGCTACCAACTATTAATGGTGATGCCTATACGGTAGATTTTGATACGAATATAAGTAACACCAGTCCAGAAGCTGTAGATTTTAACTGGTTGCAAGTTACTGCACCAGTTGGTATAAATATTACTAGTGCATTTAGTGTATCCGGTGGTGTAGAAACTCCAGTTAATTTTTACCAATCCGGAGATAAAACATGGATTGAAGCAGGTTCTGTTGCTTCAGGTGCTACAAAATCTATACGATTTAAAGCAGATTTTGATGATTGTCAAGATTTAACAGTTCTTGTAGAGCATGGGTGGGATTGTTCAGGTTACCCTGGCTATCCAGATGCAAGTATAGATACTTCAGATTTTCAGGGAGTGGGAGCAACTTGTTATCAGAATTCTACTTCTATAACATTAGAGCCAAAAGGTTCGCAAGTACAGGTAGGTATTACTGATCAACCAAGTACAGCACAAGATTTATGTACTCCGTTTGATATTGGAGTTGATGTTATTAGTGCCCAATTGGGAGATTTAATAAATCCGTCTTTACAGTTTGCCATTCCTGGTGGAGCTGGTGGTATTACTATAGTAAATACAAATGTTACTTATCCTAAAGGGTCTGCTGATACTCAGGCAGTAACTGTAACCATAGAAAATGGTATAGCTAAAGTAAATTTATTGGAACATACGGCTATTCTTGCTTTAAAGGGTATTGCTGGTAATCCTGCTGTGAACTCTATCAATGAAAGAACGGCACATGTTGATCTTCAAATTCAATTGGAGTGTGATTTTATTTCCAATTCTGAATTTACCTTTAAGGTATACGGTGAAGAGCCGTGTGGCGATATTGCTGCTGGTAATGGTTCTAGAATAGTTTCTAATCCTATTCAGGCAAATGGTGCTGTGGCTCCTTACAATGCCCTAAGTACTATAAATCTACCAGGTTTTGGTGCGCCAATTCAAGGGTGTGGTGTTACAGATAACATCAATGTAGTTACTACAATTACTGGCGGTACCACAGGAGGTTCTGATTTTGGTAAGGTAACTTTAAGATCGGGTATAACATATGTACCTTCTTCTTTTGCTAGTGCAGACGGAGCAACGTTTAATAGTATAGCTACTGTGGGAGACCACGAAGAGCTTATATTAAACTATCCAGCTGGTGTTACTGCAGGGTCTACTATAACTTTTGACTTTGATTTTATAACTACCAACGAAGGTATTTGTGATGATTCGGCAGAAGTTCAAATTGTAAACTATGTTACAGTTACTGGGATAACCTGTTCCACAACTAGTTGTGCAGATTTCCAAGTAGCTACAGGTTCTTCTTATGAGGTAATGCCTTTAGAAAAGCCAATTTTAGTTGGAACGGCAAATGAAAGTTTCTTTTCTGTAGATACTGGTAATAATTATGAATATCATTTATCTCTAGATATTGAAAATACAGCTCTTGTAGATGCAGATGCTGGTTATGCGTATAGCGTATACTGTGCAGATGTTAATGGTGATATTGATGGTGCTGCTATCGCAACAGGTACCATAGCCGATGCTATTCCTAATTCGTCTACAATTACAGATGAAATAATATTCACTACTGCCGGTGCCGCTTGTACAGGTACTAATTTTATAGTAGAGTTTTTACCTTCAAGTACCAACTGTCAGTGCGAGGCTATCTTAATTCCTGTTTCTGTAGCTTCGGGTGCGCCATTAGATTTAGATGATGATAATGATGGTATACCAGATGTTATTGAAGTTTATAATGGCGATGCAGATGGTGACGGTACTTTAGATTACGAAGATCCAGATTTCTGTGCAGCAACCTTTGATGGTGTTAACGGATGGGATTGTGCAACAATGGGCTTACCTGATCCAGATGATGATTTAGATGGTGATGGTACTCCGAACTACTATGACACAGATTTCCCTACTTGTGGCGGATTAAATGCTAATGGTATATGTATCAATTTTGATACAGATGGCGATGGTATTCCAAATCAATTAGATCTAGATTCTGACAATGATGGTATTACTGATATTGTTGAGGCAGGTTCTGGTAATATAGATGCAGATGGCGATGGTGTTATAGATATTATTACAGATATAGATAAAGATGGTCTTGCAGATGTAGTTGATAATGATACTACAGACGGACCGGAAGGTAGTGCACCTTGTACTCCTCAAAATGGTTGTGTACAAGTAAACTCAACTTCAAATGTTTTTGATACAGATGGAGATGGTACTACTGATGATAGTGGAGATTTTGATGGCGACGGTATACTAAATGCTTACGATTTAGATAGTGATAATGATGGTATTTTAGATACGGTCGAAGCACAGACTACAAGTGGCTTTATTGCTCCTGGTGCTATTGATCCATTAACAGGTATTCCTGCAGTAGGTTCAGATACAGATGGTATTGATCCAATTGATACTGATGGTGATGGTAATCCAGATTACTTAGATTTAGATGCTGACAACGATGGTATCACAGATACTTTAGAAGCCGGTGGCGAAGATATTGATGGTGACGGTGCTGTAGATGGTTTTGTTGATGCTGATGGTAACGGTGTTGCCGATAGCGTGGATACTACCCCTTTACCAGATGAAGATTCTGATAACGACGGTATTGTAGACCGTTTAGATTTAGATTCTGATAATGACGGAATTACAGATACTATCGAAGCTGGTGGTATGGATGGTGACGGTGATGGTATCATTGATACGTTCATGACCGATACAGATAATGACGGACTTGCAGATAGTGTAGATTCAGTGGGTCCTGCTACTCCTGGTACGCCAATTCCAAATCCAGATACGGATAATGACGGATTGGATGATAGAATAGATTTAGATTCTGAAAACGATGGTATTCCAGATGTTATTGAAGCTGGTGGTTCTGATCCTGATAACGATGGTAGAATCGGTACTGGTCCAATAGATGATGTAGACGGAGACGGACTTTCAGATATCGTAGATCCAGATGATAATACGACAATTGACTTAGCAGATGGTACAGGTACTCCATTACCAATAGATAATTTTGATGGTGATAGTGTTCCAAATCATTTAGATATAGATTCAGATAATGATGGTATTACAGATACTACAGAAGCTGGTGGTCTTGATGTTAATGGTGATGGTCTAGTAGATGGTTTTGATGATACCGCTACAACAGATGGTTGGGATGATGCTACGGCTTTATCTCCACTTCCAATACCAAATACAGATGGTACAGGTGGTGTAAACTATTTAGATATCGATGCTGATGATGATGGTATTCCAGATAACGTAGAAGCACAAACAACTGCTGGGTATATTGCTCCTGCAGATGCTGAAGCTGCTAACGGATTAGATACTAACTATCCTGTTGGTTTAACTCCTGTAAGTACAGATGGTGATTTAATTCCAGATTATTTAGATTCAGATTCTGATAATGATGGTATTGATGATGTTGGAGAAGCTGGTCAAGATACCATCACAGATCCTTTAGCCGATGCTGATAATGATGGCTTGAATGATGCTTTTGATGATACTCCTGGTAACGATGTAAATAATGATTTAGATACTGGTGCAATTGCAACAGATAATGTAGATGATTTAGATACTGCTGAGGTTGATTTTAGATCGATATTAGATTCTGATAACGATGGTATTATGGATACTGTTGATATTGATGATGATAATGATGGAATCTTAGATAGTGTTGAATGCGCATCTGTGAACCCTTCTGGAAAAACAGTAACACCTTATGCTAATTTACTACAAATATTTTCTTTTACACCTACAGTAACTTTAAATGGAAACTCTACTACCTCAAGTTTAACTACTCCTTTTGGTACAGTAATAGCTACTATAACTCATTCCGGTAATCCTATAGAATCTATAAATACTTCTGCAGTAAGACCTGCTGGGACTTTTTTAGATATTAAAAGTAATCCTAATGATGATGGGTTTAGAGGAGTAAATTCTGGAGGTAGTTATACCTTAACATACGATTTTGATAAACCTATTGATGTTTTCTTTTTTGATGCGGAAGCAAGTGCTAGCGGAGAAAATTACTCCACAAGTACAAACGGAAATGCTTTTGAAATTATAGATAGTAAAAATATTAATTTTGCAACAATAACTGGATTAGGTACTAAAAACATTAATGTAGCAGCCAATAATACTACAATAGCTGATGCACCTGTTATCCTTTTTGTTTCTAAAAACACTACCCAAATTACCTTTAACATTTCTCAGTTACCTGGTGGAAAAACAGGAATGGGAGTAGGTTTATTTTCTTCTTTATGTATTGATACAGACGGTGATGGTATTCCAGATAGTATTGACTTGGATTCTGATAATGATGGTATTCCAGATTCTATAGAAGCTGGTGGTACAGATACAGATGGTGATGGTCATATAGACTACCCAATTGCGGGTGACCCAACTTCTATGACAGATATAAATAATGATGGTCTTGCAGATGAAATTGCAGATACTCCTTTACCAGATGAAGATTCTGATGGTGACGGTATTGAAGATAGAATAGATTTAGATTCAGACAATGATGGTATTCCAGATGTAACAGAAGCTGGTGGTCCAGATGCAGACAACGATGGTGTTATAGATACTTTCGCTACAGATACAGACCGTGATGGTTTGGCTGATACTGTTGACCCTGCAGATGCAACTACTCCTGGTACGCCTTTAGAAAATCCTGATACAGATGATGACGGATTTGATGATAGAATAGATACTGATTCTGATAATGATGGTATTCCAGATGTAACAGAAGCCGGTGGTTCAGACCCAGATAACGATGGTGTTATTGGAACAGGAACTATTGATGATGCAGATGGTGACGGACTTTCAGATATCGTAGATACAGATGATAATACAACTCCTGCAGCTACAGATGGTCCTGGTACCGCTTTACCAATCGATAATTTTGATGGTGATGCTAATCCTAACCACTTAGATATAGATGCTGATAATGATGGTATTCTTGATCTAGTTGAAAATGGAACAGGTCCTTTAGATACCAATAACGATGGTGCTATTGACAGTACTGATGATGTATTCTTAGATGCAAATGATAATGGTCAAGCTGATGCTACAGAAGGTACAGCCCCATTAAATACAGATACTACAGGTGGTGCAAACTACGTAGATATTGATGCAGATGATGATGGTATTCCAGATAATGTAGAAGCACAAACTACGGCAGCTTATGATGCTCCAGATGATGCTTTTGACGCTGAAGGTTTAGATACTCAATATCCAGGTGGAATTACACCTGCAGATACGGATAATGATTTAATTCCTGATTACTTGGATCCAGATTCTGACAATGATGGTACGCCAGATATTATTGAAGCTGGTCAAGGAACATTGACTGATCCTTTAGCTGATGCTGATAATGACGGATTAAATGATGCTTTTGATGATACACCAGGTACAGATGTAAACAATGATTTAGATACTGGCGCAATTGCAACTGACAACGAAGATGATTTAGATACCGCTGAGGTTGATTTCAGATCTATATTAGATCGCGACCAAGATGGTATTATGGATATTGTTGATTTGGATGACGACAATGATGGCATTTCTGATTTAGATGAGTCCAACGGAGTTGATCCAAGTGCCGATGATGATAATGACGGTGTACCAAATTATTTAGATGATGCTCCTACTGATCCACTTGTGGGTGATGTAAACGGAACGGTTGAGCCAACATTCGATTTTGATGGTGATGGTATTCCAAATCACTTCGATATTGATGCTGATAATGACGGAATCTATGATGTATATGAAGCTGGCAATGATGCTTTAGATACTAATAATGATGGAGTTATCGATGGTATTGATATTGGTTTTGAAGATAATGATAACGATGGTCAGGCTGATAGCTCTGAAACTACTTCACCTATCAATACTGATACGACAGGTAATGCAGATTTCTTAGATATTGATGCAGATGACGATGGTATTCCAGATAACGTAGAGGCACAACCTACAACAGGTTATGTTGTTCCTGCAAATGCTTTTGATTTCAATGGTGTAGATACAAACTACCCTAACGGATTAAGACCTGAGGATACAGATACAGATCTTACTCCTGATTACTTGGATGCTGATTCTGACGATGATGGTACTCCAGATGTTCTAGAAGCAGGTCAAGGTACTATGACAGATCCATTGGCTGATGCCGACGGTGACGGATTAAATGATGCTTTTGATGATACTCCAGGTAACGATGTCAATAATGATTTAGATACAGGTGCAATCGCAACTGATAATGTAGATGATGTTGATACTGCTGAGGTTGATTTTAGATCAATATTAGATTTTGACCAAGATGGTATTATGGATATCGTTGATTTGGATGATGATAACGATGGTATTTCAGATTTAGATGAGGCTAACGGAATCGACCCAAGTGGTGATGATGATAACGATGGTGTTCCAAACCATTCCGATGATGATCCTAACGATCCATTAGTAGGTGATGTAAATGGTACAACTGAACCAGCATTCGATTTTGACGGTGATGGTATTCCAAATCACTTCGATATTGATGCTGATAATGACGGAATCTATGATGTGTACGAAGCTGGTAATGATGCTTTAGACACTAATAATGATGGTGTTATCGATGGTATTGACACTGGTTTTGAAGATAATGACAACGATGGTCAGGCTGATAGCTCTGAAACTACTTCACCTATCAATACTGATACGACAGGTAATGCAGATTTCTTAGATATTGATGCAGACGACGATGGTATTCCAGATAACGTAGAGGCACAACCAACAACAGGTTATGTGGTTCCTGCAAATACTTTTGATGTTAACGGTGTAGATACAAACTACCCTAACGGATTAAGACCTGAGGATACAGATACAGATTTAACTCCTGATTATTTGGACGATGATTCTGATAACGATGGTATTAGTGATGTCTTAGAAGCTGGACAAGGAACTCTTGTAGATCCTTTAGCCGATGCAGATAATGACGGATTAAACGATGCTTTCGATGACACCCCAGGTAACGATGTCAATAATGATTTAGATACTGGTGCAATTGCAACAGATAACGAAGATGATACAGATGTGGCTGAGGTAGATTTTAGATCAGTACTTGATTTCGATCAAGATGGTATTCCAGATACGGTAGATCTTGATGACGATAACGATGGTATCTCAGATTTAGATGAAGCTAACGGAATCGACCCAAGTGGCGATGATGACAATGATGGTGTTCCAAACCATTCAGATGATGATCCTAACGATCCATTAGTAGGTGATGTAAATGGTACAACAGAACCAGCGTTCGATTTTGATGGTGATGGTATTCCAAATCACTTTGATATTGATGCTGATAATGACGGAATCTATGATGTGTACGAAGCTGGTAATGATGCTTTAGATACGAATAATGATGGTGTTATTGATGGTCTTGATACAAGTTTTGAAGATAATGATAACGATGGTCAGGCTGATAGTTCAGAAACGACTACGCCTATCAATACTGATACGACAGGTAATGCAGATTTCTTGGATATTGATGCCGACGACGATGGTATTCCAGATAACGTAGAGGCACAACCAACAACTGGTTATGTTGTTCCTGCAAATACTTTTGATGTTAACGGTGTAGATACAAACTACCCTAACGGATTAAGACCTGAGGATACAGATACAGATCTTACTCCTGATTATTTGGATGCTGATTCTGATAACGATGGTATTTCAGATATGCTGGAAGCTGGTCAAGGTACTCTCGTGGATCCTTTAGCCGATGCTGATGCAGATGGTCTTAACGATGCTTTTGATGATACTCCGGGTCTTGATGTAAACAATGATTTGGATACTGGTGCAATTGCAACAGATAACGAAGATGATGCAGATATGGCTGAGGTTGACTTTAGAGATGTCCTTGATTTCGATCAAGATGGTATTCCAGATACGGTAGATCTTGATGACGATAACGATGGTATCTCAGATTTAGATGAGGCTAACGGAATCGACCCAAGTGGCGATGATGATAACGATGGTGTTCCAAACCATTCTGATGATGATCCTAACGATCCATTAGTAGGTAATGTAAACGGAACAACAGAACCAGCGTTCGATTTTGACGGTGATGGTATTCCAAATCACTTTGATATCGATGCTGATAATGATGGTATCGTAGATGTTGTGGAAGCTGGTAACGGTGACCTTGATACAAATAATGATGGTGTTATTGATGGTCTTGATACTGGTTTCGCTGATACTGATGATAACGGTCAGGCTGATGATTCAGAAGGAACGACTCCACCAAATACCGATGGTACAGGTGAATCTAACTTCTTAGATATCGATGCAGATGATGATGGTATTCCAGATAACGTAGAAGCACAACCTACTGATGCGTATATCGTACCAGCAGATGCTTTTGATGCAACCGGATTAGATACCAATTACCCAGGCGGAATTGAGCCAGAAGATACCGATATGGATGGTATTCCTGATTATATCGATACTGACTCAGATGAAGATGGTGTAAGTGATGCTTTAGAAGCAGGTCAAGGTACTATGACAGATCCATTAGCAGATGCTGACGGAGATGGTCTAAACGATGCTTATGACGATACACCGGGTAACGATGTAAACAATGATCTGGATACAGGTGCCGATGGTACGGATAACGAAGATGATGCTGATTTAACTCAGGTAGATTTTAGAGATATCCTAGATTTCGATCAAGATGGTATTCCTGATTATATAGACCTTGATGACGATAACGATGGCATCTCAGATTTAGATGAAGCTAACGGAATCGACCCAAGCGCAGATGATGATAACGATGGTGTTCCAAACCATTCTGATGATGATCCTAATGATCCATTAGTTGGTAATGTAAACGGAACAACGGAACCAGCATTTGATTTTGACGGTGACGGAATTCCTAACCACTTTGATATTGATGCCGATAATGATGGTATCGTAGATGTAGTGGAAGCAGGTAACGGTGCACTTGATACCAATAATGATGGTGTTATCGACAGTAATGATACTGGATTTGCAGATACGACCGGTAACGGTCAAGCAGATAGTTCAGAAGGAACGACTCCACCAAATACCGATGGTACAGGTGAAGCTAACTTCTTAGATATTGATGCAGATGATGATGGTATTCCAGATAACGTAGAAGCGCAGCCTACCTTAACGTATGTTGTTCCTGCCGATGCTTTTGATGCAAGCGGATTGGATACAAATTACCCAGGCGGATTGGTTCCAGAAGATACGGACGGTGACGGAACTCCAGATTACTTAGACCTTGATTCTGAAGATGATGGTGTGCTAGATATTGATGAAACAGATGAAGGTACTTTTACAGGTGTTGATTCTGATAATGATGGTCTAGATGACGGCTTTGACAGAACTCCTGGTAACGATGTAAACAATGATTTGGATACAGGTGCCGATGGTACTGATAATGACGACGATGCTACTACACCAGAAGTAAACTTTAGAGAAATAGGTGATAGTGATGGTGACGGTGTTCTTGATACGCAAGAAGAAGCAGACGGTACAGATAAAAATGACCCATGTGACTACGTAATAGAAAATGTTACGCTTGATTTCTCAGGTGATTATCTTGTTGCAGATTGTGATGGTGATGGTGTTCTTAACGGGCAAGAGCTTGACGATGATACCAACCCAGAAGATCCTTGCGATTATGATGAAGGTAGTATTACCGTTGAACAAGGTGGCGATTATTTGATCTCTGATTGTGATGAAGATGGTCTAACCACTTCTCAAGAATTAGCGATAGGTACTGATCCAGATGTAGCGGATACAGATGGTGATACCATTCTTGACGGACAAGAGATTGAAGATGGTACAGATCCATTGAATCCTTGTGACTCATTAAACGGTGTGCCAACTTTAGCGGCAGGTTGTGGTGAAGAGTTAGTGGAAACAGGTATATCTGTTATCAATGAAATCATAACACCAGATAACGATGGTACCAATGATGAGTTCTTAATAGATAATATTGAATCTTACCCGAACAATACGGTACAGATTTATAACAGATGGGGTATCATAGTGTATGAGATGAACGGTTACGATAATGTTACGAACACCTTTAAAGGAGTTTCTAATGGTAGGGTAACTATTCAAACAGACGCTAGTCTACCGGTCGGTGTTTATTTCTATGTCATTAAATATAATAATGATGGCGATAACTTAAGTAAAGCCGGTTACCTATACATCAACAGATAAAAAAAATCCCCTTAAAATAAGATACGATGAACAAATATTTTCTAACCATTATAATTACCGTAGCGGGACTCTTTATGGGCCATGCCCAGCAAGACGCCCAGTACACGCAGTACATGTACAATACGATATCGGTGAACCCTGCGTACGCAGGTTCCCGAGGAGTGTTGAGCATCGCCGCACTGCACCGTTCGCAGTGGGTAGGGCTTGATGGCGCACCGACAACGCAGACACTGAACTTCCACACTCCGGTATCCGACCATGTAGGTCTTGGCCTATCGGTGGTGAACGATGAGATCGGTAATGGTACCAATCAAGATACCTATATCGATGCCGCGTTCAGTTACACGGTAAAGACCTCAGATGAAGGGAAGCTTTCTTTCGGACTAAAAGCCGGCGGACACCTGTTCAACGTAGACTTTACGAAGCTACGTAACTACGGTGCGGAGACGAACCTGCCGAATATCGACAATAAATTCTCGCCTAATTTTGGAGCAGGAATCTATTACCATACGGATCAATTCTATGCAGGACTATCGGTACCGAACTTTTTACAGACCGAGCATTTCGACAATTCGGATACGAACAGTTCGAGCCTTATCGCACAAGAGCGTATGAACTTCTATTTGATCACGGGCTACGTGTTCGATCTAAAGAACAACGTAAAGTTTAAACCTGCTGCACTAATAAAGGCGGTAAAGGGAGCACCATTACAGATAGATCTTAGTGCGAACTTTTTGTTCAACGACAAGTTCTCTTTGGGAGCAGCGTACAGATGGGACGCGGCACTCAGCGCACTGTTCGGTTTTCAGCTGAACGACCAGTTCATGTTGGGTCTTGCATATGATAAGGAAACGACCGATCTTGGAGCTACAAGGTTCAACGACGGCTCTTTCGAGATTATGCTGAGATATGAATTTTTGAACAAGTACAAACGAGTGATCACCCCAAGATTCTTTTAATAAAAAACGACATGAAAAAAACAGGATATATTTTTTGTGGCTTGGCGGTAATGGCTATGATGGCGAACGCACAGGACAAGAAGATAAAAAAAGCGGATACAAAATTCACGAACTACGCCTATGCCTCTGCGATACAATCGTACGAGCAACTGGTAAAGGACGGGTATACCGAAGAAGAGGTATACAAGAATTTAGGCAACGCGAACTATTTGAACGCGAACTACGAAGAGGCATCGAGCTGGTACGGTAAACTGTTCGCACTTGAAGGAGCGGATATCGACCCGGAATATATGTACCGCTACGCACAGACACTAAAATCTTTAGAAAACTATACAGAATCCGACACTTGGATGAACAAGTTCAAGAGTGCAAAGGCGAACGATCAACGTGCCATCACTTTTGGAGAGAACCAAGATTACCTGGAACAGATCGAGGAACGCTCGGGCAGGTACGAACTGAAGAACATCGGGCTGAACTCGAAGGTATCGGACTTTGCACCCTCGTTCTATGAAAAAGGACTGGTGTTCTCCACGGCAAGAGACAGCGGACTGCTAACGAAGAACATCCATAAATGGAACAATGGTTCCTTTTTAAATCTATATAAAGCGGAACAGGACGACCAAGGTAACTTTACCGATGTGGACAAGCTATCGAAAAAGCTGAACAAAAAGACCCACGAATCTTCGACGGCATTTACCAAGGACGGACAGACGATGTATTTTACACGTAACAACTCCGATGACGGTAAGTTCGAAAGGGACGAAGAAGGAGTCAGTAGACTTAAGATATACAGGGCGACCAAAGAAAACGGCGAATGGAAAAATATCGAAGAACTGCCCTTTAACGGGGACAGCTATTCGGTAGCACACCCGACCTTGAACAATGACGAGACGAAGCTGTACTTCGCTTCCGATATGCCGGGTACGAAAGGGGAATCCGATATCTACGTGGTAGATATCAACAAGGACGGTACCTTCAGTACACCACTGAACTTGGGAGAACGAATCAATACCGAGGCAAGGGAGACCTTTCCGTTCGTGACCCAAAGCGATATTCTATACTTTTCATCCGATGGACACCCGGGACTAGGAGGACTTGATGTCTTCGCGACCGACCTGAAGAACGAAAGGGGAGAAGTGCTCAATGTAGGACGCCCTTTGAACGGGGAAGAGGATGACTTCTCGTACATCATCAACGAAGAGACCAAGAAAGGCTTTTTCGCATCGAACCGAAAAGGAGGACAAGGAAACGACGATATCTACAGCTTTGTAGAAATGACCCCGCTCGACTTCACCTGCCATACAAATATAACGGGAATCGTAAAGGATCAAAAAACCAATGCACTGTTAACAGATGCATCGGTAACGGTATATGACAAGGATAACAAGGTAGTATCAAGTTCACAGACCGATGCCAACGGAGCGTTCGAGATGGAAGGTAATTGCGCAGAGGGCAGTTATAAAGTAGTAGCGACCAAGCCCGATTATGAGGAAGGCAACAAGACCTTCATGACGGTAAAGGCGGAAGATGCCATGGGCATAGAAATCGTACTGGCACAGGTAGACCCATCGGCACCGATAGGTACCGACCTTGCGAAATACCTGAACATAGAACCGATCTACTTCGATTTTGATAAGTACTTCATTAGGGAAGATGCCAGGATCAGCATCAACAAGGTATTGGCATACCTTAACGAATACCCGAACGTAAACGTACAGGTACGCTCACATACCGATTCACGGGCGAACGATAGTTACAACATGCGATTATCAGCGAACAGGGCAAAGGCAACAGCAGATTACTTAATAGCAGCGGGCATCCCGAGCAACAGAATCTCATACGAAGGTTATGGCGAAACGGAACTTACAAACGGCTGTAGCAATGGTGTACCTTGTAGCAAAGAAAACCATCAACTGAACAGAAGATCGGAGTTTATTGTGGTAGAATAACCAACATAAATCAAGACATATTGAAAAGGGAAGGAGCATAGCTCCTTCCCTTTTTTTGTTTTAAAATAAGACTACAAAGCTCGAGTGTATTTCGTCCGATTTCTTAAATGAGAACATGAAATGGGATCTAATTTATGACTACAAAAACATGAAATTCTTACAAAAATAGAAGTTCTTGAATCCGTTGAAATTATAGGTCTTATCGATGAAATGCATCTTTTTAATAAATTTTCATATACAAAAATGGTCATTTCACAACATTTTGTTCTTGATAGACAACAATAGTTGAACTATCAGTTGGTTCTCATATTATATTTAGGGATAATAAAACATTAAATGTAGTGTAAGGACTACATTTTTGTTTGTTGATATTGCTCGAGAACTAAAAAAATATCTAAGCAGTACAAACAGAAAATTATAATACAACCATATTTTTTATTGACCATCCCCTTCAATAGTACACTATGAAAATAAAATCTTCAAAAATCAAGAACAGATTACTATCGGTAGTATTATTCTTTTTTGCGATTTGTAGCTCTTTCGCTCAACTAAGTGATTTGCATTATATGCCACCACTTACATCTGCCAGAGCAGGATATATAAAAGAGCAATCTGTGTATCTCTCCACTTCGGAAACAATACCTTTTAATGTAAATATATACATTGGTACTTCATTAACACCCGCAGCAACTGTTTCTGTATCAAATACAAATCCGTTTACTTATGTTTTACCCATACAACAAAATGGAATAACACTACTTCCTTCTGCCGAAGTTGGTTTCGTAAGCACCACGGGAGGCTTACGTTTCGAAGCCCCTGGCGGAGAAAAATTCTATGCAAATTACAGAGGTCGTAGTGCCGCTCAAGGTGCATCATTAACATCTAAAGGTCGTGCTGCATTAGGAACCCATTTTAAATGGGGAGGGATTCCTTTTGTACATGATAGAAGTATTTACAATTCTGCTTTAGGGATTATGGCTACAGAAGATAATACAACGGTAACCATTTCTGATTATGATACAGATTGTGTTTTTAGATTAGGTGCAGACCCTATTGGTTTAACAGATGACACCATAACAATAACATTAAATAAAGGAGAATCATATGTTTTAGAGGCACTAGGTAATAATGGTGATGCCAATAGATATGGTTGGGTAGGTGCAGATGTAACATCAGATAAAGATATCGCCATAAGTAATGGTAGTATACTTATAGGAGTTCTTCCTGGATCTAATTTACAAGATGCTGGTATAGACCAACCCGTACCGATTGATATTATTGGTCGTGAATATGTTTTTGTTAGAGGGGGTGGTACCGATGCTTTAGAGTTTCCTGTGATTATTGGTACCGCAAGTGGTACTGATATTTTTGTAAATGGATCTGCAACACCAATAGCAACCATAAACGAAGGGGAGTATTTTATAGTGCCAGGATCAAACTATTCTGGTTCTACTGCTGGTAGTAATTTAACCGTTGTAACATCAAAAAACGTATATGCATACCAATGTTTAGCTGGTAGTAATTCTGCAGCTACAAACGGAATGAATTTTATTGCTCCTGTAAATTGTTTACTGCCTAATAATTTAAACAATATAAGTAATATTGAAGATTTAGCAGGTAAAGCCATTAGTGGCGGACTAACCATACTAGCTTCAAATACTACCCCGGATGCAAATATTATAGTAACGGCAGATAATGTGTCAGTTACCTTACCAGCATCTATACCTGCTACAGGTTTACCATGGAAAAGTTTTTATATTCCAAACTTAACAGGTAATATTCAGGTACAATCTACAGGTCCTATTGCTGTGGGTGTTATTGGTTTAAGTGGATCGTTAGGTATTGGAGGTTATTTTTCAGGTTTTGATACCGTACCAACAGTAGATTATTCTATCTCTGGATTAGGATGTTTAGGTGAAACGATATCACTAAGCGAGACATTTGATTCCTACCAATGGTATCAGAACGGTGTAGCTGTAGCAGGATCAACTAGTATTGACTTTACACCTCCAGCGATTGGAGATATTTTTGTTAGAGTTTCTAAGGGCGGTTGTTTCTACGATTCTAATGTAATTCCTATGTTCTTTTGTGATCCAGATATTGTTTTAACCAAAACTGCAGATAAAACGAACTATTTAGAAGGAGAGAATATAACATTTACAATTACGGTAGAAAGTTTAGGTATAGATGATGTCACCAATTTAGTGATTAACGATGCTTTACCAGCAGGCTTAACTTTGACTAGTGCTACGCCAAGCAAAGGTACATGGTCTGCACCAAACTGGAATGTTGGCACTATGGTTAAGGGCGAAAAGCGATCTTTAATTCTTGTGGCTACTGCAGATGATATAAATGCACCATTCGCTACTAAGACTATAACAAATACAATCTCTAACACTCAAGATGAAACAGATTCTAATTCATCTATAGACGACCTTACCGAAGTAATTACAATAGAGAATTTAGATGATGATAATGACGGAGTTCCAGATACTTCAGATCTTTGTGAAGGATTTGATGATAATGCTGATAATGATAATGATGGTGTACCAGATGGTTGCGATCTAGATGATGATAATGACGGAATTTTAGATTCAGATGAATGTGTAGCACCACCGGCATCGGTTATTGGTGCACAGGATACTTCTATTAGCTGGATCGATTTTCAATGGAATTCAATAATAGGAAATACCTATTGGTCAGGTAGAAGTGGTAGTGATAATGAATGGGGACTTATAGGTACCTTCGATTTAGGTAGCTTAAATGTAAATTTAGCAGGTATTACCGTTACCATTACTTCTGTTTCTAATGAGCCAGATGATGCTAGACTTTATATGGGTGCAGCGGCAGGTAGTTTGTTAGGTGGTCATGCCGGCTTTATTTTAGAGTTCTCAGAGCCAGTCGATATTAGAAGAGAAGCAATTGCAGGTGTTGCTTTTAGTTCAGGCGAGATTGAAACATATCAATCTAATAGTCAAATGCATTATGTAAATGCTGATACACCAGCCAGCGTTTTGGTTACTACAGATGATGGTTCGGGTTATGCTAGTATAGAAGCAAATGGTAGTGGAGGCTCTAGTCCGATACTTGCCGAGAGTTATGGAACCACCTATTTTTATATGGATTGGGATGATAATATCACCCCAAGTACACAACAATTTAGAATGGAAATTGGAGAATTTCCAAGAGTATCTACAACTGACACCGATGGTGATGGTATTTTAGATTGTATAGATTTAGATAGTGATAACGATGGTTGCCCAGATGCTTTAGAGGGTGATGCAAGTTATAATTATGATGATATTGATGGTGATCTGATATTAACAGTAGCTGTAGGTGCCAATGGCATACCTAGTGGTTCAGCTCAAGGTAGAGGTACCTCATTAGATAAGTTAGCACAATCAAGCGCATGTTCAGAATGTCTTCCAAATCATCCTTTGTTTACAGATTTTGATGGCGATACTATTGGTGACGCCTGTGATGAAGATGATGATAATGATGGTATTTTAGATATTGATGAATCTAATAGTGGCTGTGATGCCGCTGCTTCAACTAATATTCATTTTACAGATGCAGCTTACAATGCAGTACCTGTAAATAGTAATGATGGTGATTTAGTTACTTATATAAAAGATTTTGATAGCGGTATAACGGCAGTTGCTACAACTACAATAGGTTCAGGCAGCTTTGGCGCTAACACACCAAATTATACAGATGGTACCATACGGGTAGATATGCAAACGCGTAATTCAAACTCTGCTGTAACCGGTACTTCTACAGAAATTGTATTTTCTGAACTTATATTATCCACAGAATTTAATGTTAGAAGTTTAGCTAGAAATGCTGCAGGAAGTTATAATGAAAGTCAGAATATTAGATTTTTTAACAACGGAGTTCAAGTAGAATTTCCGGCAGATATTTATGCCCTTAGTGGTACAATAGGTGCAGGAGCTTCTTATGACCAAGTTACCGGAGATGCTATAGCCGCAATTATTGGTGGAGGAGCTCAAGAGGCTAATTTTAGGTTTAATATAGACAAGCCAATAGACAAAATTGTAATCACCCAAATGGATGCGGCTAATGCCGATAATATAGGGTGGAGAGTTAATATCTTATGTGCTTATCAATTAGATACAGATAATGATGGTATTTACAATCATCTAGATTTAGACAGTGATAATGATGGTTGCCCAGATGCTTTAGAAGGTGCGGCAACGTATGATTATACAGATATTGATGGTAGTTTTCAACTTACGGCTACCGCAGATGCTGCTGGTATTCCTGGTGGATCTTCTCAAGGAGCTGGTACATCCATAGATAATTTACAACAGTCAGCCGAATGTTCTGAATGTTCACCAAACCATCCATTATATAATGATGCCGATGGCGATAGTGTTGGCGATTTCTGTGATGACGATAATGATAATGATGGTATAGCAAACGCTTTAGAATGTACCCCTGCAAAAGGTTCAATTTTAACGGGTGATGATACATTATTGCTAACAGGAGAATATAATAATGGGAACGGAGTAGACCAACAGTTTACAATTACCTCTACTGAATATAATATTTTAGATAAAACCGGTTCTGCCGATAATGGTTTACAAGTAAGATGGAACCAAGGTACTGATCCAACGGTAGAAATGATACTTACGTTACAAGAGCCTGTAAATGCAGTACAAAATGCAATTCGTGTTTCTTCTTTTGAGCGAAACAGTGCTGTAGGGGGAATTCAAAATGCTGATAAAACAGTTACAATTACATGGCCAGGTGGTGGTACGGCAGTATTGTCCGATCCATTAGGTGAAACAGATTTAGGTAATGGTGCCGTGATAACATCAGGAACTCCTTTTCAAGTTGCACCAGATGCAGCGGGACTTTCTAGATTGGTGCCAGATTCTCAATGGTCTTTATTGATCGATACCAGTACAGGAATAACTTTTCCTATGGATATTGGGTATTATGCAGATGGTACTATAAATTCAAGTGCAAATCATGTAAATGAAGGTTTTGCCTTTAGATCGGTTTTAGATTGTGATAACGATAATGACGGTGTAGCAAATAGCCTTGATTTAGATAGTGATAATGACGGAATTTATGATGTTGTAGAATCAGGTGGTACGGATGCAGATGAGAATGGTATTGCAGATGGTGCCGTAAGTACAGAAGGTATTCCTAATACAGCAGGTACTGGTACAGTTCCGACGGAAACAACAGCGGGTACTCCAGATTTTCTTAATGGAGATAGTGATGGTGATACTTGTTCAGATGCCAACGAAGCATACGCAAGTAGTACTGCCGATAATGGAGATGGTTCAGAATATGATGATGCCGATACGGCAACCGTTAGCGATGGTTCAGGAAAAATAACAGCCAACGGATTGGTGGCTGCAGCAACCTATACTACAGGTGCTGTAACTGCAGTTACAACTGAAGATTTAGATTTAGATGGCGACGGATTAGTTGGTATTTGTGATTTAGATGATGACGGTGATGGTGACCCAGATACAACAGATACAGATCCTTTAGATCCTTGTGTATATAGTACAAGTCAAGTTGCAGCAAATGCAGAAGCAAGTTGGAATGCATTAGATTGTGATGGTGATGGCGAGACAAACGGATTCGAAATAGCCAATAGTACAGATCCTGCAGACCCTTGTGAGGTTACCGTACCAACGGTACGTGCTCCAACCGATGAAAATTATGCCGTTTGGGCAGCCGAAGATTGTGATGGGGATACTATAGACAATGGTACAGAAGTTACCAATGGTACCGATCCTTTTGATATAGATACGGATGGCGACGGAGTTCAAGATGATGTGGACAGCGATGCACTAGATCCTTGTGATCCAATACAAGCTGCCGGATATACGGGTTATGATGCTACCAATGCTATTTGGGCAGCGGCAGATTGTGATGGTGACGGAGTTTTAAATAGTACAGAAGTTACCAATGGTACAGATCCATATACTACAGATACAGATGGCGATGGTGTGCCAGATAATATAGATGCAGATGCATTAGATCCTTGTGATCCAGTGCAAGCGGCGGGTTACACAGGTTACGATGCTACCAATGCCATTTGGGCAGCGGCAGATTGTGATGGTGACGGAGTTACCAATGGTACAGAAGATACCAATGGTACCGATCCTTATAATACAGATACCGATGGTGATGGTGTTCCAGATAATACAGATACCGATGCACTAGATCCTTGTGATCCAATACAAGCTCCAGGATATACTGGCTATGATGCTACCAATGCTATTTGGGCAGCGGCAGATTGTGATAGTGATGGTGTTATAAATGGTACAGAAAATACGAACGGTACAGATCCATATAGTTCAGATACCGATGGTGATGGTGTGCCAGATACTACAGATATAGATCCGTTAGATCCTTGTGATCCATCACAAGTTGCAGGGTATACCGGTTATGATGCTACCAATGCTATTTGGGCAGCGGCAGATTGTGATGGCGACGGAGTTACCAATGGAACGGAAGCTACCAATGGTACCGATCCATACAATACCGATACTGATGGTGACGGTGTTCCAGACAATACAGATACCGATGCACTAGATCCTTGTGATCCAGTACAAGCTCCAGGATATACTGGCTATGATGCTACCAATGCTATTTGGGCAGCGGCAGATTGTGATGGCGATGGAGTGATCAATAGTACAGAAGTTACCAACGGTACGGATCCATATAGTTCAGATACTGATGGCGATGGTGTTCCAGACAATACAGATACCGATGCACTAGATCCTTGTGATCCAGTTCAAGCGGCAGGGTACACAGGTTACGATGCTACCAACGCAATATGGGCAGCGGCAGATTGTGATGGTGATAATGTTACGAATGGCACAGAAGATACTTTTGGTACTGATCCTTATAATACAGATACAGATGGTGACGGAATTCAAGATGATGTGGACAATGATCCACTAGATCCTTGTGATCCAGTTCAAGCTCCTGGTTATACAGGTTATGTTGCTACCAATGCTATTTGGGCAGCGGCAGATTGTGATAGTGACGGAGTAATCAATGGTACAGAAATTACCAATGGTACAGATCCATATAGTACAGATACTGATGGCGATGGTGTACCAGATGATATTGACACAGACCCGTTAGATCCTTGTACTCCGGTACAAGCGGCAGGGTATACAGGTTACGATGCTACAAACCCAATTTGGGCAGCGGCAGATTGTGATGGTGATGGAATAATAAATGGTACAGAAGTTACCAATGGTACCGATCCATATAATCCAGATTCTGATGGTGATGGTATTAATGACGGTCAAGAAGATACAGACAATACAGACCCTTTAAATGATTGTGAATCTATAGGTGGTACTCCTTTACCAACAAGTGATTGTGATGGTGACGGTGTGCAAAATTCATTAGATGCCTGTGAAGGATTTGATGATGCTATAAATGCTGATGGTGATGCTTTACCAGATGCCTGTGATGACGATGACGATAATGATGGTATTCCAGATGCTGTAGAAGGTACGGGAGATTTTGATGATGATGGCATTCCAGATAGTTTAGATTTAGACAGTGATAACGATGGTATTCCGGATCTTGTTGAAACAGGTAATGGAAGTTTAGACACCAATGGTAATGGATATATAGATAGTTCTGAAAGTGGTGTGGGTACCAATGGTATTCCAGATATTTTAGAAGATGGTGGTGTAGATGGTGCAGGTGTATCAACTGTTCCTTTAAATTCTGACGGTACAGCTGGTCCAGATTATTTAGATATCGATTCTGATAATGATGGTATTAGAGATTTAGTGGAAGGGCAAACAGATGCTGCCTTAGTTCAGTTAACAGGTAATGATTCTGATAATGATGGTATAGATGATGCCTTTGATGTAGATAACGGCGGAAGTTTAACTACTTCACCAGAAGACACAGATTTAGATGGTCGTCCAGATTACTTAGATTTAGATAGTGATGCTGACGGTATTATAGATAATATAGAATGGCAATCAACTTCAGGTCACCTATTTCCATCTTCAGATGCTGATGGTAATGGATTAGCTGATAATTATGAAATTGCCCCTGCAGGATCAGGAGTATCTATTAATGAACCTGAAAATTCAGATGGTCAAGATATGCCAGATTTTAGGGATACAGATGCTGATAATGATGGCTTAGATGATACAACTGAGGTATATGATTATAATGATGACTTAACTGCAGATGTTACCCCTTCAGGAATAGATGCTGATAATGATGGTTTAGATGATGCTTTTGATTTAAGTATATCGGGACCAAATGGTATCGCAGATGCAAACGGAGCAACAAATAATAATCAAGATGTAACAACTTTCTTAAATACTCAAGATCCCTTTACAAGTGAAGTAGATTTTAGAGATAATCATGTTCATTTAGAACCTACGGATACTGATGGTGATGGTGTTGATAACCTTATTGATATCGATAATGATAATGATGGTATTTTAGATTACGTAGAATCTTTAGGTTTCCACCCTACTGATAATCAGGGAGATGCTTGCGGCATACCAGATGGTTCATTTATTGGTGGTACCTATATACCTGCAACAGGTTCTGGTGCAGGTACTCTAAATGCAGAATATAGATTCTCAACCGTAGTAACATCTTCATTAGGAGTGTTAGACGCCATTGTTCAAATAACAGCTATTGACAATGCAACCTTAACATCTATAGATGCATTTCCGGCAGGTAGTAGTAATGAAGCTTGGCAACCTACTTTTGATGTAGGTGATGGTACCAGTGTGGCAGGTGAAGAAGGTAGTATTTCTTTTAATATTCGCTTGGTGGCGTCTACCACAAATTTTCAAGTGAACCTTATTCGTTTTGGTGGTGTAATTTATGATATAGATGGTGCTAATACAAGAGAGAGTGTAACACTTACGCGACCTGGTTTATATGCGGTAGATAGTAATTCATTACTTACGGTATCAGAAAACCCTGCAACAGGTACGGCTACTTTCGAAGGTCCTGCCGAAACATGGACAGGAGTTGATTTCGGACCAAAGCTAGCAGCTTATTTTAACTACTATGAAACTACAAATCTTAATTTAACATTTACAGGTGAATTGCAGTCAGGGTTTAATACACAAGATTATTTAGGATCTATTTTATTCCAAACATGTGATATAAACGGATTATTCACTACTACGAATACTACATCAGGAAGTACGACTGGAGGTACACCTTCTGGTGGTGGTTCTGAACCGGTGTATACAATTTATCAAGGTATTGATAGTGATCATGATGGTATTGAAGATCATTTAGATATCGATTCTGATAACGATGGAATTCCAGATAATGTAGAAGCACAACTTACTTCATCATATATCCCGAGAGGAACTGTAGATACAGATAATGATGGTTTAGGAAATCCGTACGAAGGAGCAGGTAATGTAGGCTTAACAGCTATTGATACTGATTTAGATGGAATTCCAGATTATTTAGATTTAGATTCTGATGAAGATGGTTTAACGGATAGAGTTGAAGCTGGTTTCACATTAGCTACAAACAATTTAGATAATGATAATGATGGTCTATTGGATGATTATGATGATGTAGATACGCCAGGTGCTCTTTTTGATACTAATGATGATCAAGACAACGGAGCTTCAGATTTACCTAATATTTCGAAGACTACAACTCCAGAAGTTGATTATCGTGAAGTTGGTATTGATGATAATGATTTAGACGGAATAGCAGATTCTATTGATTTAGATGATGATAATGATGGTATTTTAGATACACTAGAAACATCGGGTACTGATCCAAGTGCCGATGCTGATTCTGACGGAGTATTAAATTATAGAGATACAGATTTAGGTGTCGATGCCAATGGTGATGGTATAGTTGATGTTTTCGATACCGACGGTGATGGCGTGCCTAATCACTTTGATTTAGATGCCGATAATGATGGTATTTATGATGTGGTGGAATCTGGAAGCGGAAAAGCGTTTACTGCTGGTATAGTAGATGGTGCGGTGGGTACTGACGGTATTCCGAATACGGTACAAGCTAGTGGTCAGCAAAATAGTGGAACTGTAAATTATACGGTTTCCAATTCTGAAACTACTCCTGATGGAATCTACGATTTCTTGGAATTAGATGCTGATGGTGATGCATGTAATGATGTTATCGAAGCTGGATTCACAGATCCTAACGGAGATGGAATTTTGGGTGATGGTATTACTGTAGTAGATGCAAACGGTATCGTAACAGGTACTACCGTTATTGATGGATATACAACTCCGAACAATGAAGATAGTGCTACAGATACTGAATTCGATTTTCAGCAACCAGGTGTTGTGCCTACAATAGCTACGGCAGCTGAACAGCCTCAAGATGTATTAACTAATGGTAGCGCTCCAGAGACATTTACGGTAACTGCTACAGGTACAGATCTACTGTATCAGTGGCAAGTAGATGACCAATTGGGTGGTGGCTTTGTTGATATTGACGATGCTAATGCAACTGATATTTATTCAGGTAGTAGTACTGAGACACTGACATTAACAGGTATAACAACAACAGAAAACGGTTTTGAATATAGAGTAATAATTACAGAGACTAGCTTTGTATGTTCTCCTTTAACTTCAGATAATGCACTACTTACGGTAGATGTAACTCCGCCTGCTATTCCTACAGTAGTGAGTCAAATTACAAATGATACTACTCCTGTTATTACAGGAACTGCAGAAGCCGATTCTACGGTAACAGTCGTGGTTGATGGTGCAGTATATACAACTATTGCAGACGCTTCAGGCAACTGGACAATTGATACGGAAACCGCAACTCCAGATAGTGGAATATTTACACCAAATGTAAATGGTACAAATGAAGTAGCGGTAACAAGTACAGATGCAGCGGGTAATAGTACGGTAGATATTACAACTTTAGAGTTGACGATTGATACTACGAATCCTGCGATTCCTACAGTAGTAAGTCAAATTACAAATGATACTACTCCTGTAATTACAGGTACAGCAGAAGCTAATTCTACGGTAACCGTAGAAGTTGGTGGTGCCATCTTTACAATTATTGCAGATGCTTCGGGCAACTGGACTCTAGATACTGAAACAGTTACTCCAGATAGCGGGACTTTCGCTCCAAATGTAAATGGTGTAAATGAAGTTGCGGTAACAAGTACAGATGCAGCAGGTAATAGTACGGTAGATATTACAACTTTAGAGTTGACGATAGATACGACTGCTCCAACAGCTCCAACAGTTGAAATTACTGAAGACACCAATAATGATGGTTTAATTAGTGATACTGAACTTACTGGACCTATTAATGCAGTAGTAACGCTACCTGCCGATGCCGTTGCTGGTGATACGGTAACTATTACCGATGGTAACGGAAACTCACAAGACGTAGTGCTTACGGCAACTGATATTAGCAATGGCGATATAACCGTTATAATCGCCAACCCTGGTGAAAATGGAACTATAGTAGTAACAGCGAATATTACAGATGTTGCTGGTAATACAAGTGCAGACAGTGCTACAGATACTGCAGTACTTGATACAACCGCGCCATTAGCACCAACAGTAGTTATTACTGAAGATGTTAACGATGACGGATTAATAAACGAAGATGAACTTGTAGGTGATATTGATGCTCGTGTAACGCTACCTGCTGACGCATTTGCAGGCGATACCGTGACCGTTACCGATGGTAATGGAAACTCTCAAGATGTTATTTTGACGGCAACTGATATTACAAACGGATTTGTTGATGTAGTAATCGCAAACCCAGGAGATACAGGTACAATTGTGGTAACTGTGAATCTTACAGATGTTGCAGGCAATGTTGGTCCTGATAGTGCTACAGATACTGCAGTACTTGATATTACGGATCCATTAGCGCCAACAATTCAAATTACGGAAGATGTTAATGATGATGAATTAATAAATGGAGATGAACTAGTAGGTGATTTAGACGCAGTGGTAACACTACCTGCAGGTGCAGTTGCTGGTGATACGGTTACGGTAACCGATGGTAATAGTAATTCGCAAGACATAATACTTACGGCAACAGATGTTGCCGCGGGTACTATAGATGTGGTGATTATCAATCCTGGTGAAAACGGTACTATTGTATTAACTGCCAACCTAACGGATGTTGCGGGTAATGTTGGTCCTGATAGTGCAACTGATACTGCTACTATTGATACGACAGCTCCTGTTGCACCAATAATTGTAATTACAGAAGATACCGATAATGACGGTTTAATAAACGAAGATGAATTGGTCGGAGATATTGATGCCCGCGTAACTTTAGTGGGAGCAGTATTTGCAGGAGATATAGTAACGGTTACAGATGGTAATGGAAACTCTCAAGATGTAGTCTTGACAGCAACGAATATATCGGATGGATATGTAGATGTTGTAATTGCCAATCCTGGTGATATGGGTACTATTGTGGTAACTGCTAACATAACAGATGTTGCCGGTAATGTTGGTCCTGATAGTGCTACAGATACTGCAGTACTAGATATTACGGATCCAGGCGCTCCATCGGTAATTATTGTTGATGATGGTAATGATGATGAGTTAATTAACGAAGATGAATTAGTTGGCGATATTCAAGCTGCAATATCACTACCAAGTAATATAAGAGCAGGTGATACAGTGACCATAACAGATGGTAATGGAGGCTCACAAGATGTTATACTTACGGCAGCTGAAGCTACTAACGGATTTATAATTGTTGTAATTCCTAATCCGGGAGACGGAGGTACTATTAATGTTACCGCTTTTGTAACAGATGTAGCAGGTAATGTTGGTATTGATAGTAATACAGATATGGCGCTACTTGATCTTACGGATCCAAGTGCACCAACGGTAGAAATTACCGAAGACACGAATAATGATGGTATCATTAGTGAGTCTGAATTAACTGGAGATATTGATGCTCGTGTAACTTTAGTAGGACCAACATTTGAAGGCGATACCGTAACGGTTACAGATGGTAATGGAAACTCACAAGATGTGGTGCTTACTGCGGCAGATGTGGCTAACGGATTTATAGATGTTGTAATCGCCAATCCTGGTGATGGTAACACTATTGATGTAACCGCAAACTTAACAGATGTTGCCGGTAACGTTGGTCCAAATAGTACTACAGATACTGCGATAATCGATATTTCGGCTCCAAGTGCGCCATCAGTAGAAATTACTGAAGATATTGACAATAATGAGCTTATTGGTGCCGATGAATTAGTCGGTGATATAGATGCAGTGGTAACACTACCTATAGATGCAGTTGCTGGTGATACGGTGACCATTACAGATGGTAATGGAAATTCACAAGATGTGATTTTAACTGCAACCGATATTTTAAATAAATCTATTGATGTTGTTATTGCCAACCCTGGTGAAACCGGTACAATTGTATTAACGGCATTTATTACAGACGAAGCAGGTAATGTGGGAGATGATAGTGATACCGATACGGCAGTAATTGATACAACACCACCAACAGCGCCAACAATTGAAATTATTGAAGACGTCAATAATGATGGTTTAATTAATGAAGATGAATTGGTTGGGGTTATCGATGCGCGTGTAACATTGCCTTTAGATGCGAAAGCTGGCGATATGGTAACTGTTACCGATGGTAATGGAAACTCGCAAGATGTTTTCCTTACTGCAGCTGATATTACAAACAATTCTATTGATGTAGTTATCGCCAATCCTGGTAATAACGGTACAATTGTATTGACAGCATTTATTACAGACGAAGCAGGTAATGTGGGTTCTGATAGTGCTACAGATACTGCGGTACTAGATCTTACAGATCCAACTGCACCAACGGTAGAAATTACGGAAGACACTAACAATGATGGCTTGATCAGTGAAGATGAATTGGTAGGAGATATTGATGTAGTGGTAACACTTCCGCCTGATGCAGTCGCTGGTGATACGGTAACGATTACCGATGGTAATTATAACTCACAAGATGTAGTCTTGACGGCAACTGATATCACGAACGGATCTATTGATGTAGTAATCGCAAATCCGGGTGATACTGGTACGATTGTTATTACCGCTAATATTACAGATGTTGCGGGTAACGTTGGTCTTGATAGTGCTACAGATACTGCAGTTCTTGATCTTACAGATCCATTGGCTCCGACAGTAGAAATTACGGAAGACACCAATAATGATGGAATTATATCAGAAGATGAATTAGTCGGTGATATTGATGCGCGTGTTTCTCTTCCTTTAGATACAGAAATAGGTGATACGGTAACTGTTACCGATGGTAATGGTAATTCACAAGATGTTATTCTTACTGCAGCTGATATTGCGAATGGATATATTGATGTGGTTATCGCTAATCCTGGTGATACAGGTACAATAGATGTAACTGCAAATATTACAGATGTTGCTGGTAATGTTGGACCTGATAGTGCTACAGATACTGCGGTACTAGATCTTACGGATCCAACAGCACCAACGGTAGAAATTACAGAAGACACCAATAATGATGGTTTAATCAGTGAAGATGAGCTAGTAGGTGATATTGATGTAGTGGTAACACTTCCGCCTGATGCAGTCGTTGGAGATACGGTAACCATAACTGATGGTAATGGTAACTCGCAAGATGTAGTCTTGACGGCAACCGATATCACAAACGGATTTATTGATGTAATAATTCCTAATCCAGGAGATGCAGGAACAATAGTCGTAACAGCAAACATTACAGATATTGCTGGTAATGTAGGTCCTGATAGTGCTACAGATACTGCAGTTCTTGACCTTACTGATCCATTGGCTCCAACAGTAGAAATTACAGAAGACACCAATAATGATGGTTTAATAAGTATAGATGAATTGTCCGGTGATATCGATGCTCGTGTAACACTACCTGCTCAAACATTTGCAGGCGATACGGTAACGATTACAGATGGTAATGGCAACTCACAAGATGTGGTGCTTACTGCTGCTGATGTAGCTAATGGCTTTATCGATGTTGTAATTGCTAATCCTGGTGATACAGGTACAATAGATGTAACTGCAAATATTACAGATGTTGCTGGTAACGTTGGTCCTGATAGTGCTACAGATACTGCTGAATTAGACCTGACAGACCCTACTGTCGATAGTTTTGCTACAATAGATATTACTCCTGTTTTAACAGGTCAAGGTGATGCCAACGAAACTTTAGTAATTGAGTTGGATACGGATGGAGATAATATTCCGGATGTAACTTATACAGTGACTACCGATGCCAGTGGCGATTGGAGTTTAGATACAGAGACGGCAACACCTGATTCTGGTACCTACCCTACTCTAGTGGATCAAGATGTGATTAGTATTACAGTAACTGATCCTGCAGGCAATTCAGGAACAGGAACGGTTACCGTATCTGTGGATACGGATAATGACGGACTTAATGATAACGACGAAGTTGCATTAGGTACTGACCCTAACAATGCCGATTCTGATGGTGATGGTATTAACGACGGACAAGAAGTGAATGTCGATAATACGAACCCATTAGATGATTGTAGTTCTGTGAATGGCTATCCTTTAGCAGATAGTGATTGCGATGAAGACGGATTAACAACTGACGAAGAAGTAGCCCTAGGTACCGATATCGATAATCCGGATAGTGATAATGACGGATTATTAGACGGAGAGGAAGTTATGTTGGATACGAATCCTAACGATTCAGATTCTGATGATGACGGTATTCTAGATGGTCAAGAAGTATTGGACGGTACGAATCCTTTAGATGATTGTGATCATTTAGGTGGTACGGCATTGCCAGATAGCGATTGTGATGACGACGGACTGACGACTGCTCAAGAAGATGCCATTGGTACGGATCCTAATAATGCAGATACCGATGGTGATACGATACCTGACGGACAAGAGATTGAAGATGGTACCGATCCATTGAATCCATGTGATTCATTAAACGGTTCACCATCACTTGATGCAGGTTGTAATGCTGAGGTTGTAGATTCTGGTATCGCAGTATCCAATGAGATTATCACTCCAGATGGCGACGGCACAAATGATTCTTTCTTGATTGAGAATATAGAATCTTATCCGAACAATACGGTACAGATCTATAACCGATGGGGTGTGGTCGTTTATGAAATGAATGGTTATGATAATAGAACGAATACCTTCAGGGGATCTTCAGATGGTAGAGCTACCATTAGTCAAGATTCAGAATTACCGGTCGGTGTGTACTTCTATGTGATCAAGTACGATAACGAAGGTAATAACCTTACCAAGTCAGGTTACCTATACATAAACAGATAAAAAAATCCCTCTAAAATAAGATACGATGAACAAATATTTTCTAACCATTATAATTACCGTAGCGGGACTCTTTATGGGCCATGCCCAGCAAGACGCCCAGTACACGCAGTACATGTACAATACGATATCGGTGAACCCTGCGTACGCAGGTTCCCGAGGAGTGTTGAGCATCGCCGCACTGCACCGTTCGCAGTGGGTAGGGCTTGATGGCGCACCGACAACGCAGACACTGAACTTCCACACTCCGGTATCCGACCATGTAGGTCTTGGCCTATCGGTGGTGAACGATGAGATCGGTAATGGTACCAATCAAGATACCTATATCGATGCCGCGTTCAGTTACACGGTAAAGACCTCAGATGAAGGGAAGCTTTCTTTCGGACTAAAAGCCGGCGGACACCTGTTCAACGTAGACTTTACGAAGCTACGTAACTACGGTGCGGAGACGAACCTGCCGAATATCGACAATAAATTCTCGCCTAATTTTGGAGCAGGAATCTATTACCATACGGATCAATTCTATGCAGGACTATCGGTACCGAACTTTTTACAGACCGAGCATTTCGACAATTCGGATACGAACAGTTCGAGCCTTATCGCACAAGAGCGTATGAACTTCTATTTGATCACGGGCTACGTGTTCGATCTAAAGAACAACGTAAAGTTTAAACCTGCTGCACTAATAAAGGCGGTAAAGGGAGCACCATTACAGATAGATCTTAGTGCGAACTTTTTGTTCAACGACAAGTTCTCTTTGGGAGCAGCGTACAGATGGGACGCGGCACTCAGCGCACTGTTCGGTTTTCAGCTGAACGACCAGTTCATGTTGGGTCTTGCATATGATAAGGAAACGACCGATCTTGGAGCTACAAGGTTCAACGACGGCTCTTTCGAGATTATGCTGAGATATGAATTTTTGAACAAGTACAAACGAGTGATCACCCCAAGATTCTTTTAATAAAAAACGACATGAAAAAAACAGGATATATTTTTTGTGGCTTGGCGGTAATGGCTATGATGGCGAACGCACAGGACAAGAAGATAAAAAAAGCGGATACAAAATTCACGAACTACGCCTATGCCTCTGCGATACAATCGTACGAGCAACTGGTAAAGGACGGGTATACCGAAGAAGAGGTATACAAGAATTTAGGCAACGCGAACTATTTGAACGCGAACTACGAAGAGGCATCGAGCTGGTACGGTAAACTGTTCGCACTTGAAGGAGCGGATATCGACCCGGAATATATGTACCGCTACGCACAGACACTAAAATCTTTAGAAAACTATACAGAATCCGACACTTGGATGAACAAGTTCAAGAGTGCAAAGGCGAACGATCAACGTGCCATCACTTTTGGAGAGAACCAAGATTACCTGGAACAGATCGAGGAACGCTCGGGCAGGTACGAACTGAAGAACATCGGGCTGAACTCGAAGGTATCGGACTTTGCACCCTCGTTCTATGAAAAAGGACTGGTGTTCTCCACGGCAAGAGACAGCGGACTGCTAACGAAGAACATCCATAAATGGAACAATGGTTCCTTTTTAAATCTATATAAAGCGGAACAGGACGACCAAGGTAACTTTACCGATGTGGACAAGCTATCGAAAAAGCTGAACAAAAAGACCCACGAATCTTCGACGGCATTTACCAAGGACGGACAGACGATGTATTTTACACGTAACAACTCCGATGACGGTAAGTTCGAAAGGGACGAAGAAGGAGTCAGTAGACTTAAGATATACAGGGCGACCAAAGAAAACGGCGAATGGAAAAATATCGAAGAACTGCCCTTTAACGGGGACAGCTATTCGGTAGCACACCCGACCTTGAACAATGACGAGACGAAGCTGTACTTCGCTTCCGATATGCCGGGTACGAAAGGGGAATCCGATATCTACGTGGTAGATATCAACAAGGACGGTACCTTCAGTACACCACTGAACTTGGGAGAACGAATCAATACCGAGGCAAGGGAGACCTTTCCGTTCGTGACCCAAAGCGATATTCTATACTTTTCATCCGATGGACACCCGGGACTAGGAGGACTTGATGTCTTCGCGACCGACCTGAAGAACGAAAGGGGAGAAGTGCTCAATGTAGGACGCCCTTTGAACGGGGAAGAGGATGACTTCTCGTACATCATCAACGAAGAGACCAAGAAAGGCTTTTTCGCATCGAACCGAAAAGGAGGACAAGGAAACGACGATATCTACAGCTTTGTAGAAATGACCCCGCTCGACTTCACCTGCCATACAAATATAACGGGAATCGTAAAGGATCAAAAAACCAATGCACTGTTAACAGATGCATCGGTAACGGTATATGACAAGGATAACAAGGTAGTATCAAGTTCACAGACCGATGCCAACGGAGCGTTCGAGATGGAAGGTAATTGCGCAGAGGGCAGTTATAAAGTAGTAGCGACCAAGCCCGATTATGAGGAAGGCAACAAGACCTTCATGACGGTAAAGGCGGAAGATGCCATGGGCATAGAAATCGTACTGGCACAGGTAGACCCATCGGCACCGATAGGTACCGACCTTGCGAAATACCTGAACATAGAACCGATCTACTTCGATTTTGATAAGTACTTCATCAGGGAAGATGCCAGGATCAGTATCAACAAGGTATTGGCATATTTGAACGAATACCCGACTGTAAACGTACAGGTACGTTCGCATACCGATTCAAGGGCTAATGATAGTTACAACATGCGATTATCGGCGAACAGGGCAAAGGCCACGGCTGATTACCTAATAGCAGCGGGTATCCCTAGCAACAGAATCTCATACGAAGGCTATGGCGAAACGGAACTTACAAACGGCTGTAGCAATGGTGTTCCATGTAGCAAAGAGAACCATCAACTGAACAGAAGATCAGAGTTTATTGTGGTAGAATAACCAACATAAATCAAATCATATTGAAAAGGGAAGGAGCTATGCTCCTTCCCTTTTTTTGTTACATAAGTATAAATATGATATTGGTCATATTTATGTAGGGTACTCAATAATACATTTGTTTAAATCTTAGATTGGTTATTTTAATTTGAATTAAAAGTCAAATACTTCATATTCATTGTTTAAACAATAAATATCTTAGGTGCTATTTTAAGATTTAGTTTGTAATAAGATCTTTCTGATGCTATAAAAATAGATTTTTCAGAAGAATCTACAGATCAATTATAATGGCAGAAAAACTTACAGATAGCGATCTCTTTCAAGGTATATTTGAATCTTCTGTAGAAGGTATTCTTGTTGTAAGCGAGAATGGTAGTATTATAAAAGCCAATTCTTCAGTTGAAAATATATTCGGTTATGAATCAGGAGAACTGAATAACAAAACGGTAGAAGATCTTATTCCTCATCAATTTAAAAAATCACACAAAAACCATAGAAAAGATTTTGCGAAAACACCTGCAAAAAGAGCAATGGGTAAAGGCGGTGATTTGTGGGGTATCAAAAAAGACGGTGCTAAAATACCTTTAGAAATAAGCTTAAGTCCAACTAAAATACGAGATAAAAATGTCGTCGTAGCGTTCATCATTGATATAACCGAAAGGACATTGGCTTTGAAAAAAGCAGCTGTCAATATAGAAAAAATGAATGAGGCTCAAAGTTTAGCCCATGTAGGTAGTTGGGTTTGGAACTTGCAGACAAATGAAAGAGAATGGTCTAATGAGTTTTATAGAATTTGTGGTTTGGAGCCAGGCGATGAAAGACTTACACCAGAAAATGCATCTGAATTTATTCACCCAGATGATCGTCAAGCTACTTTAGAAGCCGTAAACTATGCTATTGAAAATCATTCCTCATTTTCTTTAAAGAAAAGAATAGTTAGGGCCGATAAATCAATAAGATATATAATAGCCAATGGTAAAGCATCTTATGATGTCGATGGTTGTCCATTGCAGTGGTTTGGTACCATTCAAGATATTACAGAGCAAAGAGAAACCGAAAAGCAATTAGAAGATAATTTATCTAAAAATAAGGCATTGTTAGAGGCGCTGCCCGATATGATGTTTATACTAAATCATGATGGTGAACTTATAGATTGTTATACCACAGAACCAGAGAAACTGTTCGCTACACCTGCAACTTTAATAGGAGCTAATATAAAAGAAATATTACCGCATCATATTTATAATGAGGTACGTAGAGGAATGGATAAAACCATTGAGAGCGATGAGCTTCAGTTTATTGAATATGATTTTGAAGGAGAAACCGGTCGACAATTTTATGAAGGTCGTATTGTTCCCATGAACAAAAATCAAGTTTTAACTATTTTAAGAGATATTACTGAAGAAAAAGTAATAGAAAATGTGCTATATGTTCGTAATCGTGCCCTTGCAGTAACTGCTAATGGTATTATTATTTGTGATGCAAGAAAGAAAGATTTTCCCATTATTTATGGTAATGAAGCTTTTACAAAAACTACAGGTTATGAACAGGAAGATTTTATAGGAAAGAATTGTCGTTTTTTACAAGGTGAGGATAAAGGTCAGCCTGAAATTCAACTAATGTCCGATGCTGTTAAAAAGGGCATAGAATGCCGGGTAGTTTTAAGAAATTATAGAAAAGACGGGTCTTTGTTTTGGAATGAGATTAGTATAACTCCTATTTACAATTCTAAAAAAATATTGACTCATTTTGTAGGTATACAGAGCGATGTTACTGCCCATAAAGTTGAAGAGTTTTTCAAAATAGGTCAGTCTCATGTTATGGACATGATTATTCGGCACGAGCCCTTAAAAAGTATTGGCTATAAAATCATAGAAACTATAGAAACGGCTATACCTAATTGTAAAGGTTCTATTCTTTTGTTGAACAATGTTTCTGGTAAATTAGAAAAATTAGCAGCGCCAAGTCTTTCTGATAATTATACGACGGCAATTGAAAAAATGGTCATTGGTCCGGTTAATGGATCTAGTGGTACAGCTGCTTTTTTTAAGGAGGAGGTAATAGTTTCGGACACCATCAATGATCCATTATGGAAAGATTTTCAAGGATTGGTTGTAAAAGATAATATAAAGGCTTGTTGGTCTTTTCCGATATGTTCTTCTAACAAAGAGTTATTAGGAACTTTTGCAATTTATTTCCCCATCTCAAGAAAACCTCTTGATACAGAGAAAGAAATCATCAATATCATAACACAGGCAATAAGTGTGGCAATTGAACAGCATAATGGTAATGTTGCTTTATATGATAGTAGAAAAGAATTAGCCACCTACGCAGAAGCTTTAGAAAATAAAGTTAATGATCGTACGGTAGAGCTAAAAGATATGGTTCAGAAGTTAGTAGAATCTAATCTGAGCTTAGAAGAACAAATTCTATTTACAAAAGAAGCAGAGAATAATGCTATTGCTAGCCGTAAGCTTCTAGAATCTATTTTTATTAATTTTCCTGGTGGTTTTGTTGGTGTTGCAGATTTGGACCTTAAAATTTTATTACACGAAGGAGAAGATTTAGACATGCTTGATTTTAGAGAAAGTATTCATGTTGGTGATACTTTAGATGATTTAAAAGGAGTAGAAATTGAAGTTCGTGAAAAAGTTAAGGAAAAACTTCTTGAAACCTTAGAAGGAGAACATTGCTCTTTTGAATTAATAATAAAGGATAAAACTTATTTAGTAAATACGACACCGCTGTTCAATGAACTACAAGAGGTAGAGCAGGCCTTAATTGTATATAATAATATTACCGATCAGAAAAAGGTAGAAATAGATATTAGAAATACATTATCAAAAGAAAAAGAACTTAATGAATTAAAATCGCGCTTTATTTCAATGGCGTCACATGAGTTTAGAACACCCTTAAGTGCTATTCTTGCTGCTACAAACCTCATGGAAAGGCAAAATGGAGAAGGTCTTGAAGAAAAGAGATTAAAATATATAAGCAAGGTTAAAGTCAGTGTAAAAAACTTAGTATCTATTTTAAATGATTTTCTGTCACTTAGCAAGTTAGAAGAAGGCAAAGTAATAGCAATACCTACTTTATTTAATGTCGTTGAATTTTGTCAAACTTTAGTAGAAGAAATTCAAGGTATTAAAAAACAAGGTCAAGTAATTGAAATAGTGTACAGCCAACATCAAATAGAAGCAGGTTTAGATTTAAAATTATTAAGACATATTGTACATAATTTATTATCAAATGCTATTAAGTATTCTGATGAGAATAAAAGAATAACCTTAAAAATAGCTACCAAAAAATCGAAGCTTCTATTTGAAGTTATAGATCAAGGTATCGGAATTCCTGCTGAAGATCATGATTTTATGTTTCAGCGTTTTTATAGAGCAAATAATGCTGCAAATTATCAAGGTACCGGCTTAGGATTAAATATTGTTAAGCAATACGTGCTCTTAATGGAAGGTGATATAAGCTTTCAGAGTGAACTGAACAAGGGTACAACCTTTACTGTTGAACTCCCTTTAAATCTATTAGAAAATGAAAAAAGTACTACTTATTGAAGACAATCTAGATATTCGCGAAATGACCGCTGAACTTCTAGAACTTGAGCATTATGAAGTTATTACCGCAGAAAACGGTAAAATTGGTGTCGAAAAGGCAAAATCATTTATGCCAGATGTTATTCTCTGCGATATAATGATGCCTGAACTTGACGGTTATGGCGTTTTTAATGAATTAAGCGAAGATTCTAATACAGCCAGTATTCCTTTTATTTTCTTAACGGCTAAATCTGAAAAATCAGACTTAAGAAAAGGAATGACTTTAGGTGCAGATGATTATTTGACCAAACCTTTTGAAGCAGAAGATTTAATCGAAGCTATTGAGGCAAGGATTAAAAAGAGTTCTTTTTTACGTAAAGAGTTTTCTAGAAATACTAAAGGTATTAACGAGTTTATAAAAGAAGCTTCAAAATTTCAAGAATTAAAAGACCTTTCAGAAGATCGAGAACTCATTCACTTTAAAGCAAAAGAAGCCATTTTTTCTGAAGGCGGTATGGCTTATAACTTATATTTTATACAGCGTGGTGAAGTCAAAACATACAAGCACAACGAAAATGGTAAAGAGTATATAACGGGTATGTTTAAAGCAGGAGATTTTATTGGGCAGCTTTGTGTTTTAGGCAGCTCTGGCTTATATACAGAAACTGCTGTAGCACTTAGCAATTGTGAAGTATGTTGTATACCTAAAAAAGAATTTACACAGTTATTGTTCAATAATAAAGAGGTGTCGAACAAATTTATTGGTATGGTGTCTAATAACGTACTACATATGCAAGAGCAGTTAATGGGTATGGCTTTTGACACGGTTCGTAAAAGAGCAGCTACGGCATTATTAGAACTATATGATAAAGGTCTCGTAAAAGACGAAGATTTGGGTATAAGTATTTCAAGAGAAGATTTTGCAGGTTTAATTGGTACCGCTACTGAGACTGCCATACGTGTACTCTCTAGTTTTAAAGAGAAGGGAATAATTGAATTAGGAACTTCTAGGAGTATTATATTGGCAGATAGAAAACAACTGCAACAAGTGGCAGATTTTGGATAAAATTGACCTTTTTAATTCTTTAAAATTTTATAATTAAAAATTAATATATTTTTTAGTGTACTGACGTAGGTCAGTCCTATTCAGAGTGTGTACTTGTAATTTAGCTATAGAGAATGACCAATTTAAAATTTGATGTCTCTAAATAGTTAGCATAATGAATATCCCACAGTCAGAATTAAAAAAAACTTTTCTAAACTCCTATACTAATTTTTCAGAATTAGAAAATGCATTATTAGCAATTCGTGAAATGAATGATAATGGCATTGGTATTTCTGTAATCGGTAATGCGAACGATATTGATGTTGCTCATCAATCTGCATTACATAAAAATGACATTCAAAAATTGCTAAAAAAAATAGTAGGAGAAGAAACGGAATTTGATTCGTTCTATAATCGCGAATTAGGTCATTTGTTTGTCTCCGGATTTTTAGTTTCAACATTTCTTAATCCCGTAGGTAAAAGTAATATAGGTATTCTCTCTGGCGGACCTTATGGTGTTTTAAGAGGATTTGGCATAAGTGAGCAACACGCAGCTGAAAGCGTTAAAAATCTTAGCAATGGTGACTACCTACTTGTCATTAGAGGAAATAACAGCGCTGTTGAGAAAATAGCATCAATATTGGTTGATTAAATAAAGACTCTTCATTTTAGCAATACCAAAGGTCTTTCTCTTACCCATAACAACTAATCCAATTATTCTATATTTTTTTTGTTAGACTGACTTAGGTCATGGTATTCTTTTACATATATCCGCATTTTTATATGGTATTTAAATAAAAGATATAAAATGGACACGCTTGAGTATTATGAAAGTAAGAAAGAATTTAATGTATTTGTAGCAAGTACATATTCAGATTTAGCTCTTTTTAAGGAACAGGACGAGCGAGCTTTATTTAATGATTTATTACTTAATGATCTTTATCAAGTAAAAAAATATACTTCTAAAAGATTGATTATAGCATTATCAAAAGGGACGCTACCTAAAGGTAAATATAAAGTTGATGATTTTATAGATCAGCTTTTTATAGTTGTTTTTGATGATTTTAATCAAATTCAAACTGCAGAAAACTTACATCCTTGGTTGTTTAAAAAAGTAGACGAACTTTTAGAAGAAAGTATAGTAGATGAAGAATTTGATGATAATTTTCTTAAGAATATTGACGACTATTCTAAACCTGAATGGGATGAAATGGAAGAGAAATTTAGCACAGATGCAGGTGGTGATTTGGTCATGATAGATGAACTAGATGATATTTCTTACCCAAAGAATGATTATGTGTTAAACCATGTTTTTGTAGAAAATGACCAGAAAGAATTCTTTGAGAAGTTAGATAAAGATTTGAGTGACGAAAGCAAGAGAAAGCATACTAACATGGTATTGTATTATTTGCCATTACCTGTGCGTGCTGTGTTCGAATTGGCAGCTGAATATCAATTCTCACTTACTGATATTGCAACTATTAGAAATCAGAGTTTAGAAGAAGTAAAAGAGCTATTAGAAATAGCTAGAAAAACTATAGAAGCTAGTTTTATAAATCGATTTAATACGAAAGATTAAGTTGGGTCTGATCTAAACGCTTACTACTTATAAGAAAATTAAAAGATTATTAAACTTTATGATTAACATTATGAAAACAAAAACAACAAATCCGAAGGCAGAATTATTACTAGGTGCAGGTTTAGATGTACTTCATTTTGAAAGTGAAGAATGGCTTAGTAACATAGCATTTTATAAATATGAAACTACATTTTTTGCTGACTTGTTAGAAAAAAACAAACCGAAAGATGATGCGCAAAAATCGTTTGGTAAAATACTTAAAGACTTAGATAAGGTACATTCAGAATTGTTCGGCTATCTAGCACATGATATTATAGAGCATGAAAAAGTATTATCATATTTAGAAATGGGTGAACGAGGTCTTTCTGATTCTGATTACAGAGAAAAGCATCGTCAGCTAAAGGCACGATTGGAAAGCTTTACAAGCAATTTTCGTCAGTTTAAACTTATGGTTTTTGATTATGTAAAAAGTCTTTAGTTTCTAATTTTTGGGTGATAACTATTCTGAATTTTGCAATTAATTCAGCGTAGTTGTTACCCTTATTTATACAAGCAGATTTACTTTAAAAATGTTTCTGCTATATCTTCAATTAATTCTTTCAACACTTAAAACTGGTTCTATTATGCAAGTCTCAATATATAAGTTAGAACACCAATATGCAGACAGTATCACTAATTTTATGGATTTCTATTATGGGTTACGATTGTATTATTTTGCAAGCGACCTGCTGTATGACGGACTTTCACCTAAACAAATTAGTGAGGCTGTTACAAAAGCTATGAATGTAGCTAAGTATGCCAAATTAAATTTAAAAGAACATTTTAAACCGGTTTTCAGTAGTATGGATAATGAGGTTATAAGTGATTGTAAACTGTCTCGATTAGGGTATGGTCTCGTATTAATGAATGCAGAAACCAAATTATTAGTAGTGGGTAAGTGGCAACTTAAAGTATTAGAGCGCTTTTTAGATGGTGATCATATTCATTAGAAATATTCTCAATTGTAATCTAAAAAAAAGTTTTACATTCTTTAAATTTTAAGAATGAAATACTTTATGTCTTATAAGAAGTGTATTCTAAGATTTTACCTGCTTAAGAAATTCTTGCTCATATATCATTTCGCGTTTTTTTACTCTTGGTGTTTAATATTATTTTGGAGTAAATTCGAATCTTCTATGGTTATATTTCATTTGCCATTAAACGCTGTATTAAAATAAAAAGCATGAAAAAATATTTATTAATCACCTTTGGTTTATTTGTATTTAGCCAAAGCAACTACGCACAAACAAAATTTGATGTTGTTGTAGAAAAAAAGATAGACTCCTTAATGGAACTAATGACTCTTGAGGAAAAGGTTGGTCAAATGAACCAGTATAATGGGTTCTGGAACGTTACAGGCCCTGTGCCTGAAGAAGGTGATGCCTCTAGTAAATATGAGCATCTTAAAAATGGTTGGGTAGGTTCTATGTTAAACGTTACGGGCGTAAAAGAGGTTCGTAAAGTACAGAAGATAGTCGTAGAAGAATCACGATTGGGTATTCCTTTAATCATCGGTTTTGATGTTATACATGGGTATAGAACCCAAAGTCCTGTTCCATTGGCAGAATCTGCTAGTTGGGATATGGCTGCTATAAAAGCATCTGCAGCAATGGCTGCCGATGAAGCATCTGCAACTGGTATTAACTGGACATTTGCCCCAATGGTAGATATATCTAGAGATGCCCGTTGGGGTAGGGTTATGGAAGGTGCAGGGGAAGACCCATATTTAGGTAGTCAAATTGCAAAAGCAAGAATTACAGGGTTTCAGGGTGATGACCTTTCTGCCCCCAATACCATCGCTGCAACAGCCAAACATTTTGCAGGTTATGGTTTTTCAGAAGCAGGTAGAGATTACAATACTGTAGATGTGGGTACTTCAACATTGTACAATACTATCTTTCCTCCGTTTATGGCAGCGATAGAGGCTGATGTAAAAACTTTCATGAATTCATTTAATGTAATTAATGGCATACCGGCTACTGGTAATTCCTTTTTACAACGGGATGTTTTAAAAGGGGAATGGGACTATAAAGGCTTTGTAGTTTCTGACTGGGGTTCTATGACCGAAATGGTTGCTCATGGGTATTCTAAAGACGGTAAAGCAGCTGCAGAAAGTGCGGCAAATGCAGGTAGTGATATGGATATGGAATCTTATTTATACGTCAAGCATTTAAAAGATTTGGTAAATGAGGAAAAAGTTTCTGTTGATAAAATTGATGATGCCGTAAGAAGAATTTTAAGGGTAAAATATGAACTAGGTCTTTTCGACGATCCTTATAAATATTGTAATGAAGAGCGAGAAAAAGCGGTTATCGGAAGCGACAAAAACAAAGCCATAGCTTTAGATATGGCAGAAAAATCTATTGTACTTCTTAAAAATGAAAATCAATTGTTGCCTTTAAAAAAGAAAGGAATGAATATAGCGGTTATCGGTCCGTTAGCAGCTGACAAGAATAGCCCGTTAGGAGGTTGGCGGCTTGCCGCGGAAGATAATTCTGCAGTATCGGTTATGGAAGGTTTAAAGAAATACAAAGGAAATAAATTATACCATGAAAAAGGAGTAGAATTTGTAAAGGGTAAAGAAGCATTTGTCTTTGAACTTGATATAAACACTACAGATAGATCTGGTATTGCTGAGGCTGTAGCAGTTGCTAAAAATAAAGATGTAGTCGTCATGGTATTAGGAGAGCATGGTTTTCAGTCTGGCGAGGGTAGAAGTAGAGCTAGTTTAGATTTACCTGGTTTACAGCAAGAATTATTAGAAGCGGTGTATGCTGTAAATAAGAATATAGTTTTGGTTTTAATGAACGGAAGACCGCTAGCTATAAATTGGGCAGATGAAAATATACCTGCCATAGTAGAAGCTTGGCAATTGGGTTCAACTAGTGGCGATGCTATTGCTAAAGTACTTTATGGCGATTATAACCCAAGTGGTAAATTGCCTATGACTTTTCCTAGAAACGTGGGTCAGGTACCATTGTATTATAATTATTTAAGTACGGGTAGACCTACTAACCCTGGTAATGACCTTGTTTTTTGGACGCACTATTCAGATGAAGTAAACACGCCTCTATATGAATTTGGTTACGGATTAAGTTATACCTCATTTACCTATGATAATTTAAAGTTGAGTGCAGAATCACTAAGAAAAACAGGCAATTTGCAGGTTAGTTTTGATTTATCTAACACCGGAAAATACGAGGGTAAAGAAGTTGCTCAGCTATACATACAAGATTTATTTGCCAGTAGAGCTAGACCAGTAAAAGAATTGAAAGATTTTAAAATGGTTTCTCTAAAACCAGACGAGACTAAAAAGGTGAGTTTTACTATTTCTGCGAAGACCCTAGAATTCTATTCTGCAAATAATAAATGGGAAGCTGAGACAGGTGATTTTAAAGTCTTTGTTGGCGGAAGTTCTGCCACCAAATTGGAGTCCGGTTTTATATTGAAGGACTAAATAAAAAGCTTCTAATTTTCAGTGTCTGAAAATTAGAAGCTTTTTTATAAACTAATAAGTGGTTTTAAAATCCATTTGTAATGAAAACTATGCTAAATGTGATCTAAGCATCCAAGCAGTTTTCTCGTGTTGTTCCATTAAGCCAGTAATATAATCGCTTATACCTTCAGCCTTCCATTTGTCGGCTATTGGTGCGATTTCTTCTCGTATAAAAATTATGATACTTTCATGGTCTTCTAATAACTCTGCAAAGATGCTTTGGCTATCATTTTTACCTTTTGTTTTTTCGGTAAGATGAGTCAATTGAGAATAATCTTTTAACGTTGCAGGAACATAATGACCTATAGCACGTATTTTTTCAGCTACGGTATCAACAACCTCTTGTTGCTCTTCATACAAGGTTTCTAAATAAAGATGTACAGAATGAAAATCAGGACCTTCTATATTCCAATGAAAGTTTAATGTTTTTGAATAGAGTACAAATTCATCTGCTAATATTTTTGCTAGCTGATCTGCGATTTCTTGTCTGTTTTCTGCTGAGATTCCTATGTTCGGTGTTTTCATTTTTATAAGTTTTTTTAAATAATATACCAAAGGTATTCAGATTCAAAAACGATTAAACTGATACAAATCATGTTATCGTTTTTTAAGAAAACTTTACAATTGCAGTACTAGCCGAAGAAAAGGCTAAGCTTAATTTGTGCAGAAACCGGAAACGGGAATATGCTTTAAATGAGGTTTTTAGCTGTCAGTATTAGCTAAAGCCTGTGTAATTTCTTTTACAGTTTGGCGAGCTGTTTTACCCACGCCGTAAATTGTGGCAGAGGCAAAACCTGTCCAATTACCATAACCCACAAGCCATAGATTGGGTTCTTTTGTTGAGCGGGTATTTGTAGTTTCTACTTTATTGTTTTCGACAACAGCTAAAGGTTCTAGGTGTTTTAAATTTGCCTTAAAACCGGTACACCAGATAACAGCATCAAACTGTTCTTTGGTACCGTCTTGCCAGATAACACCATGTTCATAAAATTCTTTGAACGGGCGAACGGCATGAAGCACATTTCTGCTTCGTGCTTCTTTTACACTGGCTACCATAACAATATTAGCTAGGGAAATACTATGGTTTTTCTCGGATGTGTCTTTTGGTTTACCTAGAAATTTTTGAGTTGCTTCATTAAAAAGGTAGCGCCCATCAATATCATCAGGTAGAAATTGCGGTTCTTTTAATGTTACCCATTGAGTGTTTGTCACTTTTGATACTTCTGCTAATATTTGTGCTCCAGAATTTCCTCCACCTATAATCAAGGTTTTTTTCTCTTTGAAAATATCCGGATTCTTATAATCCGCAGAATGCATTTGTATACCAGAGAATGTAGTGCTTTTTGTGTAATCGGGTATAAACGGATTTTCTGCCGTCCCAGTAGCGCTTACTAATGCTTTTGAATAGAAAACACCTTTGCTGGTTTCGGTTTTGAAGAGTCCATTTTCTTTTTCGACTTTGAAAACTTCGGTTTGCCTTTGAACAGTAAAACCGTATCGTTTTTCATAGGCTGATACATAGTCTATAAATTCTGATTTGGTCGGATATTCCGCATCACTTTTAGACATCGCCCAACCAGATAAGGAACTATAGGTTGAAGGTGAAAATAATTTTAAACTATCCCAGGTTTTTAACCAAGAACCGCCAGCTTCTTTTTGATTATCCAATATCAGGTAGCTCAAAGAGCTTCTTCTCAAAAAATAGCCAACGGATAACCCTGCTTGTCCGCCACCTATAATTATGATATCGTATATTTTCAAACCAAATAATTTTTAAGATTTCACTTATTACAGCAAATCTAAAAACTATCCTATTGGTTAAAAACCAATGGGATAGTTTTTGCTATACTTACAAGATAAGTAAACTGCTTTAAAAATTAATGCGTAAGCTCTTTTGCCCAGCCTTTAATTTTATCTAACTGTTCGGTGAAAAAAGAATCATGCTGCTCTTCACCTTCTACTCCTTCAGGTAATATATGCTCAAAATAGGTGTCTTTTAGCACGCGTTTTAAAACACTTTCTCCGGGGAATGGTTTGTAATCGTTTATAGCCTTAGCTGCTTTTAGTAACTGACGAATATCATACTGACCAGCAGCAATATCGGGTACTTGCTTATTAAGATTCAATAGTTTGTAAACAGCGGTTCTAGCAGTTCTAACCGAAGTTTCTACCGTAAACACAACGTCATTGTTGGTTTCAACAAACTGCCCTACAAGTCCTAAATTTTTACAACCCTCTGGTACTATTTCTGGTCTGTCTCCTGTTGCTCTAGGCATAAACATAGAAGTTATGTATGGCATAAAACTAGTTTTAACAATGGTGTTTTTAATAATGCTACCAATTTCATCTTCTAGACCAATATGAAAACACAATTCAGCTAATATTTCATTACCTGTACTTTGTGGCATTGTTTTTCTAGTGTAATTACCGTCTTTATGCATATACAAGGCATACACCCAGATTACCAAAACATCATCTGGTTGATCAGGAAAATGGGGTTGACGATTAATTGTAAAGCTCATTAACCAGTTAGAATCGGTGATAGATACAATTCCGCCAGTGGCTGCTTTCCCAGAATATGGATCGTTTACACAGTATTCCTTAATTTTCTCAGTTAAAGCAGAAGGGCGACAAGTTAATGTAGCAGACTCCCAAGAAGATTTTTCAATAGAACCACAGAATTTTTCTGGGTTACCAAATACAGTAGATTTTGCTGCTAGGTTTTTCCATAACAACCAACCAGAACTCTTACCACTTGTGGTGTTATCAATTGCTTTAATAGGTGCATTTGTATTATCGCCGTAATGTGTGTCTTCGGTCATGGAAGCCGTGGTAACAATTACAAAATCGTTTTGAGTTACGGGAATAGTAACTTCTTTACCTTCTTGTTGGGTGATAATGCCTTTAACAACTTTACCTTCAGTATTGATCTGTACATCTAAATCTTTAACCAAGGTGTTGAACTCTATTTTAACACCTTTAGATTTTAAATGATCGGTCAATGGTTTTACGAAAGTATCATACTGATTGTATTTTGGAAACACCAAACAAGACAGGTCTTTAAAACCATCTATAAGATGCAAGAAACGGTGCATGTATAATTTGCATTCTAGTAAACTATGCCAGTTTTCAAAAGCGAACATGGTACGGAATAAAATCCAAAATTTACTGGTTAGAAAAGAGTTGCTGAAATAACTTTCAACGGTCATATCATCTAAATCTTCTTTCTTTTTCAGTAAAAGCTTTACAATAGCTAGTTGATCTAATTTGTCTAAATCAAACTTGCTAAAATCTCTTACTTCTCCATTATTATGAATTAACCTAGCTTTTGAATAATTAGGGTCATTATCATTCAATAAACGAAATTCGTCTAAAACACTATATGGTTTTGGCATTTCTAAAGCAGGAATATCTTGAAAAATATCCCATAGATTCTCATAAGTCATTTCCATTTCTCTACCACCTCTTACAATGTAACCGTCTTTAGCATTACCTGAGCCGTCAAGAGAACCACCTTCTACAGCTACTTTATCAAGAAAAACAATGTTTTTTCCGGGAATGTGCCCGTCACGTATAAAGTAATATGCAGCAGATAGACCCGCAATACCGGTGCCTACAATGTAAACCTTACTGTCTTTAAAAGATTTAGAGGGTATACCTTTATTACGTTGATAGTTACCGGTAAGATCAGCAAAAGGCATAGGTTGATCTTTAGAATTATGTACTACTTCTTTGTTTGCATCTGGGGCGTGATTTACATGCCCTGGGAATTGCGATGCGTTTAATACTTTATCGAATTTCTCTGTTATTTTTCCCATGGTTTCTAACTTTATTTTTAATTATGATACATCATTAGTTTATACTGAAACACCCTAATGATTGCATTAAGGTGTTTTGTGAAAATGTCTTATAGATTTTTACCAATTTTTTTAAGATTAATTCCAAGAAAAACTCTAAAAATACCAGCTGTTATCAAAGCGAAAGCAGTCATGTAAACAATGCTTAAGCCTGCTAAAATTGGATTAAACAAGAGTAAAAATGAAAACAAGAGCGTAATAACACTCCAAAACAACAACCAGCCCCAACCTAGTGTTCCGAACGATTTTAGCTGAAAAGAGAGACCAATAGATAACATACTTTGAAAAAGTAACCAAAAGCCAATATAGAGTGGTAAAATAGCCATGGTCATCATTGGGTGGGTGATGAGTAATATGCCGATTAATAGATCTAATACACCACCAGACAAATACCAGCCCCAATCTTTCATGTCACTTTTATTGGTAACGGCAAAAGCAATTTGAAATATACCAGAAATCAAGATGAAGGTGCTAAATATAATACTTAGCGATATGTAACTTTCTAGAGGAGTTTGCATAACCCACACTCCAATACCAACATATAGAATACCTACTAATATGGATATCCACCAGTTTTTTACAGCCTTTTGAGCTGAATCTAATATTGTGTTCATAATTCTCGTTTTACGATTTTTATATTTATTCCTCTTAACTCTTAGAGTTTCAATCAATATTCAAATGTATTGTAAGACGTTGTAGCATAGGATGACCTAGGTCAGGTGCAAGAAAAAATCTATTATTTTTTTGATTTTAAACTTTGCTATGGCAATGAGACTAGTATTTTTAATAGTATAAATCTGCTATTGAGATATTTCTGAACAGTAGTTGTAGTTGATTTTTTGCATGATAAAGTAATTAGCATAGCATGAAAGTGATCTATTAATTCTACAAAAAAAGCACCTTATTAATTTCTGCAATAGAAACTAATAACGTGCTTTTTTCAAACCTTTTTAGTTAAGATTGCTGAACACAACCCTTACTATGTTGTTTTACATATATTTTGATAAAAACTTAAAGAACTCTTTTTTGAGATCAATATAAATCTGTCTTTCAGCTTCCATTTTATTTCGAACATCCATGTGCGTGTTCGTCATTGTTATATCTAATGAAGATTCATGATTTGCGATATTCAATTCATGCTTTTCAATAGCCTCTTGTAAATCTTCGATAACATTACCATGAAGAATAAATTCATTTTGATAATGTTCAAGTTGCTTTAGTACGTCTTTATCTGTCCAACGAGCTGCTAGTTCGCCTAATCTGTCATTGAATGTTTTTAATTCATCATTCCAAAAGGCTAGCTCAGACTCCCATTGTTTGTGTTCAAAATGTAAATCTGAATTGTTAATTGTTGCTTTCATAATACTATATTTTAATTAGTCTTCTAATACTATAAATTGATTTAATGCTTCTAGGGCTTCACAACCATACATAAGAGCAGGTCCGCCACCCATCATTACAGCAACACCTATAGTCTCTATAATTTCTTCAGAACTAGCGCCGGCTTTTATCGCGTCATGTACATGAAATGCAATACAACCATCGCAACGAACTGTAATAGCAATACCTAAAGCAATAAGCTCTTTAGTTTTAGAAGTCAATACACCTTCAGCTGTGCTAGCCTTGTGCAAGCTATTGAAACCACCTATAGTTTCAGGTATTTTTTCACCTAGTTCCCCTATTAAATGAACTAGATCATTATAATGTTTAGAATGGTCTTTTATCATGATTCAATATTTTAGAAATTAAACTAGTTCAAAATTATTTTAAATCTTTAGGCTTGAATATGATTTAGGTCAGTAGTACTGAATATCGATAGAAATTAAAATCAATAACCCTTATACATGGGTGTTCTGCGGTATAAAAAAGTCTAATTCTGTTTTTTAATAACCTTCTTTTTAAAGATTCTTTATCTAAAAGAATGCAACTGACCCAAGTCATTCTATTTTTCAAATGATAGACATAATTTTGAATGAACCTTAAAATAATAAATGATGAAACATGTACTAAATATTGCATTGTTGCTATTGATACCCTTAATGGGAATTTCGCAATCGATTGAAGAAATTAATAAGTCTATAGTAGGGGACTTAGATGAAATTGCACCATTTAGTGAAGGATTGGCTGCCGTTAAAAAAGGTAATCAATGGGGCTTTATTAATGAAGAAGGTGAGTTGGTAATTGGGTTTAGAGATGATTTAGTTTGGAATAAGACTCCGAATACTAAGAATATTGGTATTGAAGGTATTGGTTCTCCTCAATTTAAAAACGGACTCTGTTCTATAAAGAAAATGCAAGATGATGGTATCGCTAGATATGGTTTTATGGACAAAACTGGTAAAGTAGTTGTTGCTGCAGAATTCTTAAATGTAAGTCAGTTTAATGATGGTTATGCTGTTGGCATCTATGAAAGTAAATCGTTACGAGGTAAGAATCCTTTTCAATTGAAAATATACGATTATGCCTTTACTGAAATTGTTGTCAATGAATCAGGTGAACTATTATGGCCAATTCAAGAAAGGGACAATATCGTTATGTCAAAAAAGCTATACAATTTGCCAGAATTACAAGCGCAGATGATTAGTTCAGATTTATTGAAAGTTAAAAACGATAATAATAACTGGAAGATTGTTAAACCTAAACTCGATAATTAAGCTAATTCGTCATATTGATTTTGAGCATGCCTAAATGAATGCTATTAAAATTATATGACAGCGATATTTTATACAAACGGAATCTATTTTTAATTAAATGACTAAAAAAAAGTCATTTCTAAATTTTTAAATCATGGATAAAATTAAAACTATAATGATACCATTCGATTTTACGAAAGCTTCAAGAAATGCTCTTGAATATGCTGTAAAATTTGTAGGTAGACTAGATCACATTAAAATCGTTTTGGCATATGTTTCTGGAAACTGTAATCTACAGTTGTCGCCAGAGAATTTCGAAAATTTAGAAAAAAAGTATGCAGGTCTTCTTCAGAATAAACTGGAATGGGAAATACAGGAAGGAAAACTTGTTGATACGTTACTAGAAATCAAGAAAAAAGATAAAATAGATCTCATAATAATGGGAACAGCTGGTGATGATAAGTTAGGTGATAATCAGCATACCAATACTGCCAAACTGGTTTTAGCATGTAATTGTCCGGTTTTAGTCGTTCCTAAAAGTTACAGTGAATACAACCTGGTAAATATTGCCTTAGTGATAGGGAAAGAAGAAATTGATGATACTAAAAGGCTAGTTACTCTTTTAATGATTGCCCGTAAGTTCAATGCTAAAGTTCATGTGTTAACCGTTGAGAACGAGCCTGTTTTGTATGGTTATAGTAAAGAAGAAGAAAAGAACGAGAGTGCCATAGAATATTATTTAGAAACGTTTTATCAAGAACGCGCTTTCATAAAAAACGATGATATTTTAGACGGAATAAATACCTATGGCATAAAAAATGAAATTGATCTTGTAACTATTCTTCCTAGAAACCATGCTGAAAGTGGTAAACCATCTGAAGCTGAATTAACGCAAAGACTCATTTTAAACTCTAAAATACCTTTGTTGATTCTAGAATAAGTTTTGATTAAAGAACGCAAATAATGGTTTAAATAAGTAAGCTATATGGAGTATTTAAGAAGTAGACCTAAAGGAGATTTTATAGATGAAGGAAGTTTAGAAGAGCTTTATCTTTTGACAGAGCATTGGCAATCTGAATTGTTGTTTTATAAAGACGACCTTAAATTTTTACGTCATCTAGAAGATAAATATTTCACGTGGACAACTGCTAAAGTTAATTTAGATAATATAACTAGGGTAGGGGAAAGTATTCTAAAAGATACAAGAGATTGTGATGAGCTATTACAAAGAATTAAAAAGCATTTGGCATATTTAGCTCAGATTATAGATGATAGTGAACATCAAGAAATTAAATCATTTAGAAGTGAACATAAAGAACTTGAAGAAGATATTGTTCAGTTTATAGCAAATACGAAGACCAATAGAAGACAACTTTTTAAAGTCATTGAGTTTGATGTAAATGCCGATAAATTTTAAACTCAGACAAGAGCTATAATTTAAAACTACTTTAGGTATTAAATCCTAAAGTAGTTTTTCGTTTTATTCTATTGACATTGTAGCATAATACGCAGCTCCCAATAAAGCTGTGTTTTCATTGAGAATAACATTTACCGGTACCATTTCTAAAAGAGAATTCAATCGACCAGATTGCATGAAGTTATCGGTAAATACCTCTCTATTCATTCCTTTAATTATTTTTGGCATAATGCCACCACCAATATAAATGCCACCTGTAGCTTTAAATTTTAAAGCAAGTTGAGATGTTTCTATTGCTAAAAATCGAATAAACAGCTCAAGCGTTTCTATGCATACCGGGTCTGTGCCGGCTAATGCAGTTTTGGTTATAACCGCGGCAGGATCTTCTTCTGCCATTCTAGCCCTAAAAGCATCACTTTCTTTTACTCCGCTCACATTACGTATAAGTTGGTAGGTATCTCTAATGCCTTGACCAGATAATAAACGTTCCCAACTAACATGACCATATTTCTGTTGAAAGTACTTCCATATCTCAAGGTCAAAATCGTATCTGGGGCTAAAATCACAATGCCCGCCTTCTGTAGCAAATGGATGATACGCTTTGCCGTCCCAATATAAGCCTGCTTCACCCAAACCGGTACCTGGAGAAATAATAACTGCATTACCTTCTATTTTAGAACCATACTTTAAAGGGTCTAAATCTTTTTCTTCGAGTGCTGCCAGCCCATACGCATTGGCTTCCATATCGTTTATAAGATAAATAGATTTCAGGTCAAGAGCTTTTACAAGCTCTTCGGTATCAATATCCCAAGGAAAATTAGTGCCGTGAACTTTACCTTTTGTGATAGGACCTGCAACACCAAAACAAATACTATCGATTTTGTTCATTTCACTTATTTCGAATTCTTTGATGATTTCTAACAGCGAAGTGTAATCTTTAGTTTTATATGAGTTTTTCTTTATTTGAAATAGTTGACCCTCATTATATTCGAAAAGTGCAAGGTTGGTTTTCGTACCTCCAATGTCACCAGCTAGCACAAAACTATTTTTTGCGCTTATTTTATATTTATTACCTACTGCTAATGGTATTAAAGAGTTTTGGCCGATAGGTATAGAAAGTCTTTCTGTCATTTTCATATGATTTTATTAGGCGATTGTAATTGCTGGATCTAAATAAATGTCTTGTATAAGATTTAGTAATTGTACCCCTTCTTTCATAGGTCTTTGAAAAGCTTTTCTACCAGAAATTAAACCCATACCACCAGCTCTTTTATTAATTATAGCTGTACGTACTGCAGCGGCAAAATCATCATCACCGGATGCACCGCCAGAATTAATAAGTCCGGCTCGCCCCATATAGCAATTTGCAACTTGGTATCTTGTTAAATCTATTGGGTGGTTGGTAGTGAGCTTACTGTAAACAAGGTCACTGGTTTTTCCAAAATTTTCTAATGCTAGAAAACCACCATTATTACTTGGCTGTTTCTGTTTTATGATATCTGCCTCAATGGTAACACCAAGGTGGTTTGCTTGCCCCGTTAAGTCTGCACTTAAAGCATAGTCTTTGTCTGTTTTAAATGCATCATTACGTAAGTAACACCAAAGTACTGTAGCCATACCTAGCTCATGCGCCCTTTTAAAAGCTTTAGAGGTTTCTTGAATTTGGCGGTCAGATTCTGTAGAGCCAAAATATATAGTTGCACCAACGGCTACGGCACCCATATTCCAAGCTTGTTCTACTTGTGCAAAATAGATTTGATCAAAAGTATTGGGGTATGTAAGTAACTCGTTATGGTTCAGTTTAACTAAAAAAGGAATTTTATGTGCATATTTTCTAGAAACGGCCCCCAATACACCTAATGTTGAGGCAACAGCATTACAACCACCCTCCATAGCAAGTTTTACAATATTTTCTGGATCAAAATATGCAGGATTTGGTGCAAAGCTAGCACCTGCAGAATGTTCTACACCTTGATCTACAGGTAATAGGGAAAGGTGCCCTGTACCTGCCAGTCTACCATGATTGAATATTTGTTGTAAACTGCCTAAAACTTTATTTGATCGGTCTGTTGATGCCATTATTCTATCCACAAAATCAGGACCTGGTAGATGAATATTTTCTTTTGGAATAGTAGTACATTCATGATCTAGTAAGTAGAAAGTTTCTTCTTTTAAATATTTTTCAAGTTCCATACCGCGTATTTTAATTTATTCTTTGATGGATTTTTGTTTTTTAATCCATTCATATAATTTGTCTGCATCTTTTTTAAAACACAGCTGTGTACCGTGGTGCATTGTAGCTGCGGTGCCACATGCTACACCATACCTAACCATATCGCTAAAAGACCTTTCCCAAATAAGACTCATAACCATGCCTGCAACCATACTGTCACCTGCACCAATGGTACTTTTTTGGTGAACTACAGGAGCTGGTATTTGTATCATTTCTTCTTTAGTGGCCAGTAAGGCTCCTTTTGGACCGAGAGAAACAACAAGAATTTTACAATCATTATGCTCTAAAAAAGTTTTGGCTAATGATTTTAGTTTTAAGTCTGTAATAGAGGGTTCGTTACAAAGCATGCCAAGTTCAGCTAAGTTTGGTTTAAGCATATAAACTTTAGAATTGGCAGCTTTTAATAAAGGTTCGCCAGAGGTGTCAAGAATAAATTTGGCTTCTTTTTTTTCTGCTATTTGGCTAACTTTTACATAAAAATCATCGGGTACATTGGGTGGCAACTTACCGCTGGCAACCAAATAATCATCTTTTTCGAGCTGTAATTCAAGTTGTTTTAATCCGTTTTGCCATTCTACTTTTTTAATGGAAGGACCTGGCATTCCGAATCTGAATTGTTGATTGGTGCTCGTATCTGTTACTGCTAGATTTTCACGAGTAAAGCCTTCTATTTCAATGATAGATTGTTCTATGTTTTTTTCATCTAAAAGATGTTTTAAGAATGCTCCGGTTGGTCCACCGGCAAAGTAGCTGCAGAGTGATGAGCCTCCTAAATTCTGAATGGCTCTAGATACATTAATACCGCCACCACCTGCGTCAAAAGTGGGTTCGGTACATCGTAATTTTGAATTAGGCCTAATACCTGCAACTGTTGTGTTTTTATCAATTGCCGGGTTTACGGTTAGTGTTATTATGCGTGACATAATTATTTTTTATTGTGCTACTTATTTTAGCTGGTGGTGATCAATTACATTTAGTTTGGCATCAAACTCATACAAATGAGGTATGCCTGTAGCCACTTCTAGTTTGGCAATATCTTCGGTCGAAATATGTTCTAGAAACTCAATGAGTGCTCGTAATGAGTTACCATGAGCGGCTATTAAAACAGTTTTACCTTGAGCTAATTCTGGTGCAATAGCTTCAAAAAAATAATTGATTACTCTTTTCGAAGTGTCTTTGAGCGATTCTGCCAAGGGTAAAATAGAAGAATCTAACGCTTTATAGTTCGAATCATATTCAGGACATCTTTTGTCAAAAGTCGGAAGGCTAGGGGGTGGGGTGTCATAACCTCTTCGTACGTTTAGAAAGAATTCTTCTCCATACTCATTTAGTACTTCGTCTTTATTTTTTCCCTGCCAATCTCCATAATGTCTTTCGTTCAGCTTCCAGCTATACTTGCAGTCTACATGCATCATTTCTGCTGTTTCTAATATAATCCAAGCAGTTCGTATAGCTCTTTTTAGATATGAGGAAAAACAAATATCAATATCTATAAGGTTAGATTTAATAAGTTCTCCGGCTATTTTAGCTTCCTCGATTCCTTCTGGTGCCAAGTCAATATCTGTCCATCCCGTAAAAACATTTTTTACGTTCCAGAGACTTTTACCATGTCGTACCAATACTAATTTTCCCATGTTAAGTTATTTTAATTTCATTTTTACAATCAGCACCTTTTTCCATGCATTCTAGATTTTCAAAGGTTATTCGTGAGATGTTTTGCAATGCTGTCTCGGTTAAAAATGCCTGGTGACTACTTATCAATACATTTCTAAGTGTCATTAAACGCGCCATGGCATCATCTTGAAGAATATCTTCAGAGTGGTCTTCAAAATAGAGTCCTTTTTCTTCCTCATACACATCCATTCCAAAGTATCCTACTTGTCCGGTTTTTAATCCATTTATGACATCTTGTGTATTTACCAAACCACCACGACCTGCGTTGATTAGCATTACGCCTTTCTTCATCTTTGCTATTCTATCTTTATTAATAAGATGATGTGTCTTTTTATTAAGAGGGGCATGCAGGGTGATAATATCAGATTGCTCGACTAAAGAATCTAAATCGGTGTATGTTGCTCCATATTCTTCTATTAGAGCTTTGTTCTCAAAAATGTCATAAAGCAATAGTTTACAACCAAAACCGTGTAAAATTTTAGCAACAACGCTACCAATTTTACCAGTACCGATGATACCTACTGTTTTACCGTTCATGTCAAAACCAACAAGGCCGTTCAATGAAAAATTCATTTCCATAATTCGGTAGTGGGTTCTTACTAATTTTCGGTTAAGAGCAAGCATGACACCTACTGTAAACTCTGCAATTGCATAAGGCGAATATTCGGGTACTCGTGCAATACGAATACCCAGTTTCTGTGCATGCGGCACATCAATATTGTTGAAACCTGCAGAGCGCAATGCCACGTACTTAACCCCAAGTTCATGTAATCTATCTAGAATAGGTGCAGATGCATTGTCTTCAGTAAAAATACAGATGGCATCACAATCTTTAGCTAAATCTACAGTGTCTATGGTTAAGTAGGTGTCAAACATTTTAAGATTATGCTTGTCTTTACTGGCACTTTGTAAATAATCTTTCTCCCAATTATGAACGTTGAATATTGCTATTTTCATTTTTATATTCTAAAGGGGCATTAATTGCTGCTTTCAGCCATGCCGTATTCAACAATATTTTTCTCTGCCTTATTTATGTTTTTGATACCTGAAATCAACGCATCTGGATTAAAGGATATGGAGTTGATCCCTTTCTCTACAAGAAATTGGGCAAACTCAGGATAATCGCTTGGTGCCTGACCGCAGAGTCCGATTTTAGTATTGGTTTTATTCGCAGATTCAATAACCATGGCAATCATTTGTTTTACCCCTATATCATTAATATCAAAAATATCGCTCAACAATTCAGAATCTCGATCTACACCTAAAGTTAATTGGGTTAAATCATTAGAACCAATTGAAAACCCGTCAAAATATTTGGCAAACTGTTCGGCTAGAATAATGTTGTTAGGGATCTCGGCCATCATATATAGCTGAAGTCCGTTTTCGCCTCTTTTTAAACCATTTTTCTCTAAAACGGCTACTACTTTCTCAGCTTCTTTTAACGTACGGCAAAATGGAATCATAACTTTTACATTGTTTAAACCCATGGTTTCTCTTACCCTTTTCAATGCTTTACATTCTAATTCAAAAGCATCTTGATATTTTGGGTTGTAGTATCTAGAAGCTCCTCTAAAACCGAGCATTGGGTTTGATTCTACTGGTTCAAACTCTTTACCGCCAATAAGGTTTGCATATTCATTTGTTTTAAAATCGCTAGTACGAACAATAACATCTTTAGGGTAAAAAGCAGCAGCAATAGTACCGATACCTTCTGCAAGTTTGTGCACAAAATAATCTGCTTTGTCTGGGTAGTGGTGCGTTAACTTTTGAATTTTATCTTTTACCGCCTGATCTTTTAAAGTGTCAAAATGCTTTAAAGCCATTGGGTGAATTTGAATGGAGTTGTTGATGACAAATTCCATACGCATTAACCCTACACCTGCAGAAGGATAGAATGAGAATTTAAACGCTTGATCTGGATCAGCCAAAATAAGCATAGGCTGAGTATGAGGCTTGCCTAGGGTTGATAAGTCCACTTCATTTTCTTCCCATTCTAAAAGTCCGTCGTACACAACACCGGTATCTCCTTCAGCACACGAAATGGTTATTTCTTGACCATCTTTTATTACCTCGGTGGCATTGTTACTACCAACAATTGCGGCAGCACCTACTTCACGAGCAACTATTGCGGCGTGGCTAGTTCTACCACCTTGGTTGGTGATAATACCTGCTGCTTTTTTAAGAATGGGATCCCAATCTGGGTTGGTACGTTCTGTAACCAATATTTCGCCTTCTTGTAATTTATCAGATTCTTCTGGGCTATGTAAGATGCGTGCTTTTCCAGAAGAAATTTTGTTGCCCAGACCCATGCCATGAGTAATTTCTTTACTCTTGTTGCGTAAGGTGTACGTTTTAATTTTTAGTTTGTCCTTCTTATTACTTTGAACGGTTTCTGGTCTAGCCTGAACAATGTAGAGTTCATTGGTAATACCATCTTTTGCCCATTCAATATCCATAGGGTGTTGGTAGTGATCTTCAATAATCAGCCCCCATTTTGCAAGTTTTACAACCTCTGCATCTGTAAGTACATATTGTTCTTGTTTCTCTATTGGAGTGTCAAGATTTATAATGCCACTACCAGATTTATCATAGACCATGGTTTTTTCTTTACTACCCAAACGTCTAGAAATAATCGGCTGTTCTACGCCATTTTTTAAACTAGGCTTATAAACAAAATAGTCATCGGGGTTAATACTACCTTGAACAATGTTTTCGCCGAGTCCGTATATACTAGAAACCATTACAACTTGGTCAAAACCAGTATCGGGATCTAGAGTGAAGTTTACACCAGAAGCTGCTAAATCTGAACGAACCATCATTTGTATACCAATAGATAGCGCAACTTTTGTGTGGTCAAAGCCATTATCTTCTCTATATTTTATAGCCCTATTTGTAAATAAAGATGCGTAACATCTCTTGCAGGCATCAATTAAATCTTTTTTTCCTTTTACGTTTAAATAGGTGTCTTGCTGACCCGCAAAACTTGCGGTAGGTAAATCTTCAGCTGTGGCGCTACTTCGTACTGCTAATGATATGTCGCCTTTATATTTACTGGCTAAAGCATCGTAGCCCTCATTAATAGATTCTTGTATGTCTTCAGGTATTTCTGTTGCTAGAATTGTATTTCTAACGCTTTCTCCAATTTCTTTTAAATTAGAGAAATCTTTCTTGTCTAATTTTGCTAAAAGATCAAAAATCTCGTTTTTAATATGTACTTCTTGTAAAAAATGCCAGTATGCTTCTGATGTAGTAGCAAAACCATCTGGCACCTGTACTCCTTTAGATGTCAGCTTTTGAAACATTTCTCCTAAAGAGGCATTTTTACCTCCTACCGTAGGTACATCGTTGATGTTAATTTCATTGAAATGACGTATGTAATTTTTCATCGCTAAAGATTTATAAGGTCTTAAAGACCAAGATTTCTGAATACGAATTTCAACTGTTTACTTAGTAATGCAAATGACCTACGTCATGGGTAAAAAATAATCATTACTGACCTAGGTCATTTACTATCATGCGAATGAGAAATACTTTTACTACTTCATTTACAAGAACAGTAGTATGGCAACGACCTTAAAAAGGAATAATGGTAATTTAAACTTGGGTAGAGTAGTTGCTGTACGTGGTAGTGTGGTAGATATTTGGTTTGATAAGAATTTGCCATCTATAAATACTTTAATACACACCGGACCGGATAATGCTATAGCCATTGAAGTACTATCTCAGTTAGATGATAATAGAATTAGAGGTATTGCACTAACGCCCACCCAAGGTTTGGCTAGAGGTATGCAGGCACAAACAAATGGGGGACAGTTGACCGTACCTGTCGGAAAGGAGATTATGGGGCGCATGTTCGATGTTTTTGGTAATACTATTGATCATGGAGATGCGTTGCCAGAAATGAAACGAAAGAGTGTACACCAATTACCACCGCCCTTATCAAAACGATCTACAAAATCAGAAATTTTTGAAACAGGGATAAAGGCTATTGATGTAATGGTGCCGCTACAACATGGTGGTAATGCGGGTTTATTTGGTGGGGCAGGTGTTGGTAAAACTGTATTGCTTACAGAGATGATTCATAACATGGTCGGGTATCACCAAGGTATAAGCATGTTTTGCGGTATTGGAGAACGTTGCCGAGAAGGACATGAGCTGTACCACGATATGAAAAAAGCCGATGTGTTAAAAGATATGGTAATGATGTTCGGGCAAATGAACGAACCACCTGGAGCTCGTTTCAGGGTAGGACATGCCGCCTTAACCATGGCAGAATATTTTAGGGACGAAGAGCACCGCGATGTTCTTTTACTTGTTGATAATGTGTTTCGTTTTATTCAAGCGGGTATGGAGGTTTCAGGTCTTATGGGGCAAATGCCATCAAGACTAGGTTACCAACCAACCTTGGGTACCGAGCTTTCAAAATTTGAAGAACGAATAGCAAATACCAATACAGGGGCTATTACTAGTATACAGGCAGTTTATGTACCAGCAGATGATTTAACCGATCCTGCAGCTGTGCATACATTTTCTCATCTCTCAGCTTCTATTACCTTATCAAGAAAGAGGGCTGGCGAAGGACTTTTTCCTGCTATAGATTTATTGCAGTCTAGTTCTAAAATGGCAACACCTGGTGTTATAGGTGAGCGGCATTACCACCTTCTACAGCAAATAAAACAAACATTAGCGCAATACGAAGAGCTAAAAGATATTATTGCCATGCTTGGTTTAGAACAACTTTCTGTTAAGGATCGTGCAACGGTTAATAGAGCTAGACGTTTAGAACGCTTTTTTACACAGCCTTTTTTTACAACAGAGCAGTTTAGCGGACTTAAAGGAAAAGGTGTAAAATTAGAAGATGCCCTGGATGGCTGCGAGCGTATTCTTAAAGATGAATTTAAAGATTTGCCAGAGTCTGCTTTTTATATGATCGGTACTATTGAAGAGGCAATAGAAAAAGCCAAAAAAGAACAGAAGAAAGAAGAAAAGAACCCCGACGCTGATAAAAAAGAAACTGCAGAGGTATAGACTTAAAACTAAAAATAATGGAGCTACATATTCTACTTCCGTTTAAGATATTTCTGAAAATCTCAGATGTGCAGCGCATAGTAGTAGATACCAATGCTGGTTCGTATGGGTTTTTACCACAAAGGTTAGATTGTGTAGCTGCTTTGGTACCTGGTATATTAACCTATGAGACAAAAGAAGGGAAAGAACATTTTGTAGCTATGGATGAAGGTATACTAACAAAGCGTGACGGTTATGTTGAAGTATCGGTAAGGAATGCAATAGCTGGTGCAGACCTAGGCGAACTTAGAAATGCGGTAGCGAACCAATTCGTGAATTTAGATGAAGAGGAAAGAGATATGCGAAAAGCTGTAGCCAAATTAGAAAGTGAATTTATTCATGGTATTAAAAAACTTCGTCAATCATGAACAAGACTAGCGATGATAATAAGAGCGACTTTTTAGATGAGGTAGATAATAAAGAACGGCAAATGTTATATGCCAGAAACGAAGAGAAAAGAAGTGAATGGAGAGGCTTTGGAACTTTTGGTATGGTGGGTTGGTCTGTTGCAGTACCAACCGTATTAGGTGCCGTATTAGGAGTTTGGTTGGATAAGGAATATCCGCAGACTTTTTCTTGGACACTAACCTTATTAATAGCCGGTTTATTTGTTGGCTGCGCACTTGCTTGGCAATGGATAGACAAAGAAAATAAATCAATGCACGAACATAAAAATAAAAAAGATGAATGATTTACTTATGACTTTATTGGTACTGTTGGGCGGCTCTTGCTTAGGGCTCCTGTTTTTTGGAGGACTTTGGTTTACTTCAAAGAAAATGCTTGATTCGAAAAATCCTGCGCTATGGTATATAGGGAGTTTGTTTATACGAGTAGGCATTACGCTATTGGGCTTTTATTATATGGGTCAACATAATTTAAAATATATGCTGATTTGTCTTTTGGGTTTTATAATAGCTCGGTTTGTCGTTGTTCGTATGACAAGAATAAAAGAGATGAAACCGATAACAGTAGACAAACAATAGTAAGATGGAACTTAGCCCAGACGAAACAATATTTTGGCAGAATGGTTTTATAACCATCAATCTAACATTGGTGACCACTTGGGTATTGATGCTGGTGTTGGTTCTTACAGCTGTTCTGATAACCAGAAAACTACAAACAGGTTTAAAAATATCGCGATGGCAGTGCATTTTAGAAATGCTTGTAACGGGTATGAACCAACAGATAAAAGAAGTTGGTTTAAAGAAATCAGAGAAATTTCTTGGTTTTATAGGCACGCTGTTCATTTTTATTGCTTTTGCCAATTTGTGTATCATTTTCCCTGGTTATGAACCGCCTACAAGTTCGTTATCTACAACGGCAGCTTTGGCGCTATGTGTTTTTCTGGCAACACCCATTTTTGGTATAGCAGAGAATGGTGTTTTGCAATATTTGAAAACATTTATAGAGCCAACATTCATTATGCTACCTTTTAATATCATTAGCGAAATATCACGTACGTTGGCATTGGCTGTTCGTCTGTTTGGTAATATTATGAGCGGTGGTTTAATTGTTACTATTCTATTAAGTATTGCGCCGTTATTTTTTCCGGTGTTAATGACTGTATTGGGATTAATTACAGGAATTATACAGGCATATATCTTTAGCATTTTAGCAACAGTTTATATCGCTGCGGCAACTGAAGAATCAGATAAGAAGAAGTCACTGCGAAAGGATAGGACCGAAAATTTAATAGTAGCAGAAACTAAATAAGAAGGTAATCTCATTTCAAAATTTAAATTAAAAACAATAAAATTTATTACTATGGATAATACTACAATAATAGCAATGGTGTCAATCATTACTGCCGGCTTAACAACAGGAATTGGTTGTATGATACCAGCTCTTGGTCAAGGTAAATCTATTTCTACTGCCTTAAGTTCTATGGCACAGCAACCAGATGCTAGTCAGACTGTAACCCGTACTTTGTTTGTGGGTCTGGCGATGTTAGAATCATTGGCAATTTATTGTTTTGTGATTTCAATGATTTTAATTTTTGCCAATCCGTTTTGGAACCATTTCATCGCATAATACTATAGATATGAAAATCGACTGGTTTACCGTAATAGCCCAAATCATCAATTTTGTGGTGTTGATGTGGTTGTTAAAAAAATTTCTTTATCGACCCATTTTAGCTGCAATAGATGAACGGGAATCGAATATTAAGAAACAACTTTTAGATGCTGAATCTCAGAAGAAAGAAGCAGACCAAGCTAAGGCTGAATTCAACCATAAAAATGAAATTTTTAATAAAGAGAAAGATGTATTAATGCAGAATGCCGCTGCTGAAGCCAAAGCAGAAGCAGATAAGTTAAAGGCAACAGCTAGAGATGAAGCTAACGAGCTTAAAACTAGTTTAGAAAAAGCATTTACCGAAGATCAAGCTACCAAAAATGATAACGTGGCTAAAAGGTTAAAAGGCGAAGCTTTAGACATTGCAAGAAAAACATTGGCAGACCTTTCATCTGTTAGCTTAGAAGACCAGACTGTTACCGTTTTTATAGAAAGATTAAATGGTCTGAAAGTTGATGAGAAAACAAAATTTTCAGAAGCTCTAAAAGGTGGTAAAACTATACTAGTTCAAAGCGCCTTTGTTTTATCTAAGGAGCAACAAGCTCTCATACAAAAAACAGTAAGTAGCTTGTTGAAACCCGATAGTACTTTTGAATTTAAGGTACAACCAGAGCTGATTAGTGGTATTGAAATTTTAACCAATGGTTACAAATTATCTTGGAGCGTTGCAGAATATTTGGGATCGTTTGAAGATGATGTTGAAGTAGCAACCAAATAAAAATTATAATGAAATGGGCGTAACAGACTACAAAAGCTTATTAGATGATACGTTCAATGAGCTTGCGAAAAATAGAACCAATCACGAGTTTAAATTAGCCCCAAAAGAAGTTGGTAGGGTTACCAGTGTTTCAGCCGGTGTGGTTAAAGTATCTGGTTTGCCAAGTGTGGGTTATGAGGAGTTATTAAAATTTCCTGGTAATTTATATGGTATCGCTTTTAGTATTGAAGAAGAAGAAATCGGCGCTATTCTTTTAGGTGAAGATTCAGATTTAAATGCTGGTGATCTAGTAGAACGCACCAATCGTGTAATGGATGTTCCTGTGGGTAAAGCCCTTATAGGTAGGGTAATAGGTCCGTTAGGAGAACCAATGGACGAAAAAGGTGCTATCTCTTTTGATAAAAGACTTCCTATAGAGCGAAATGCCACGCCAATTATGGATCGTTCTGGGGTAAGTATGCCGCTACAAACAGGTATTAAGGTTATAGATGCACTAATACCAATAGGTCGCGGACAACGAGAATTAATATTAGGGGATCGCCAAACGGGTAAAACTGCTATTGCGTTAGATACTATCGTTAATCAAAAAGACAAAGATGTTATCTGTATTTATTGTGCTATTGGGCAACGAGCCTCTGCGGTTGCCAAGGTAGTTGCAGATTTAAAAGAAAATGGGGCAATGGCATATACTGTTGTGATGGTAACAGAAGGTAATAATAGTCCTGGATTACAATATATTGCTCCGTATGCAGCTACTAGTATCGCTGAATATTTTATGGAAATGGGTAAAGATGTACTCATTGTATATGACGATTTAACAAACCATGCCAGAGCATATCGCGAACTATCCCTTTTATTGAAAAGACCACCAGGTAGAGAGGCTTTCCCCGGAGATATTTTTTATATACATTCTAGATTATTAGAACGTTCTACTCATTTAAGTGAAGCACTCGGCGGTGGTTCATTGACTGCGCTACCTATAATAGAGACCGAAGCGCAGAATATGTCGGCATATATTCCTACTAATTTAATTTCAATTACCGACGGTCAAATATATTTGTCGCCTAAACAATTCGAACTAGGTATTTTACCAGCTGTTGAGGTAGGTAAATCTGTTTCTCGTGTTGGTGGTAAAGCTCAATTGTCGGCTTATCGATCAATAGCGGGCGCTTTGAAACTAGGATTTTCACAGTTCGAAGAATTAGAAACTTTTGCCCGGTTTGGGTCTCATTTAGATGAGGAAACAAAAAAGGTTATTGAGCATGGTAAGCGTATTCGTGAAATTTTAAAGCAGAATGAACTTCAACCTTTATCTGTTGCAGAACAAATAGGTGTTCTTTTAGCATTAACAAACGGATTCTTTGACGACATTACAATAGAAAACATGAGTAAAGCTGAAAAGGCGGTTATTAAAAGTATAGCCACTTTACCAGATGCTATTCATAAATCTTTGTATACCGATAAAGGTTTAGATGATGCAGCTATAGAACTTGTTTTAAAGACTACAGCGGCTACACTCAAAGAATTTCAACAAGCATCGTAATCACATAAATATTTAACTATGGATTCGTTAGAAAGCTTAACAAGACAAATTACCGGAGCCAAAGATCTGAATTCTATAGTACGTACTATGAAGGCAATGGCTGCTGCCAATATTGGTCAATATGAAATGGCAATGGAGTCTTTAGGTGATTATTGGAATAATGTTTCTTTAGGATTAGTAGCTTATTTAAAACACGTTAGATTAGAGAATCAGCAGAATAGCAAATCCACCAATACTAATAAAAGTGAAAAATCTATTTGCGCAATTGTCTTTGGATCAGATCAAGGGTTTGTTGGGCAGTTTAATGATGCGCTTTCGCAATATGTTCAAGATTCTTTATCTACTCATGAGGGTACATTAGAAATTTGGACTGTTGGTGTTCGGGTACCTTTATTATTAAAAGATATGGGGATGTTGGTGACCAAGGAGTTTAATCTTCCTAATTCTATTAACGCCATTACTTCTCTTATTGGTTCAATTTTAGTTCAAGTTGAAAAAAACAGAGAAAGCGGAAGTATAGATGAATACTACCTTTTTCATAACCACTTGGTTAATGAGGGTTCTTATGAGCAAGAGAAATTACGTCTGTTTCCGCTAGATGAAAAATGGATTCAAGAAAAGTCTCAATTAAAATGGCCTACCCAAAAACAACCTCAAGTAATTGGAAATAGTAATGAACTTATACATCGTTTAATACGAGAGTATCTTTTTGTTACGCTCTATAAAACCTGTACAGAATCATTGGCTAGTGAAAATTTAAGTAGGTTGAACGCTATGCAACGTGCAGAGAAAAATATTGAAGAATTGTTAGACGAGATAGGGCATACCTATCATAGGTTAAGACAGAGTTCTATTGATGAAGAACTTTTTGATGTTGTTTCTGGATTTACGGCATTAAAGAAAGACGAATACTAAAAACGTAGTATTAAGTATATATAAAAAGGCTATCGTAACTTACGATAGCCTTTTTACTTGTATTTATAGCTTTATGGTTAATTAAGTATAGTCTATTTATAATAACGACAAATGGATAACTCTGTCGATTTTTTAATCCTTTTTATTAAAGATATATAGTGAAAGGGCCAAAGTAGCAACTGTTAATCCAGACACTTTTAAGAGATCGGGTAAAATATCTCTTAAGCCACTACCTTTAGTTATAACTAAGTGAATCATACGAGAATAATAGGCTTGAGGATTTAATTCGGCCATGGCCTTGCCCCATGCAGGCATATTATCTATAGGAGTTATAAAGTCACCAAAAATCACAAATATCATGATGATGAAAAAAGTAAAAAACATTGCTTGTTGTTGCGTATTTGATATTACCGAAATTAAAACTCCCACCGCTAAAAGTAGAAACATTACAACACCAGATAAAAAGAATACTAGCCAAAGGCTACCTACTACAGGTACGTGAAATACAACTCTACTAAGAATTAAACCAATACCCAAGAGTACAATATTAATAATCCAAACCGGAATGATTTTCCCCATTATAAAATGAGTTTTTCTCATTGGGGTTACATTCAACTGCTCCATTGTGCCAATTTCTTTTTCCTTTACAATGTTCATTCCTGATAATAGAATGGTAATCATAACAACCATGGCAACGCACATTGCAGGTACCATTATATATTGGCTAATAAGTGCTCTGTTATACCAGTAAGAATATGGAATGCTAATGGTTGATGCTTTGCTGGTGGTGCTTTTTGTGCCCCATTTTATAGCCACATCTTTATTTACGGCACCTATAATTTCACTTGAGTAAGCATAGGTAAGGCTAGCCGTAATAGCATCAATGGCATTGGTAACCAATTGCACTTTGCTGCTATGTTCTTTAAGTAGTTTTTTCTCAAAATTTGGAGGAAAATGTACAATCAAATTAATGTTCTTGTACTCCATTACTTTAAAAGCTTCATCCATAGTTAAAGAAGCCCCTCGAATATCAAAGAAATCTGAACCCTCCATTTTAGAAATGATTTCTCTAGAAGTAGACGATAAATCTTCATCTACAACATACACACTTGCATAGTTAATGTCACCACCTGCAGTACCTAATAACAGTACTTGTATAAAAGGTTGAGACAAAATAATGAGTACCAACAGAGGATTTCTGAAAATCTGAATAAATTCTTTGACAATAATGAATCTTATGATACGCATTGGTCTGTATTTTAAACTATTAATTGTTATTGGAGTCTGGGTTTAAAGCGTATTACACTCCAGAAATAAAATACCATTACCATTATCACAAGTATGGTAGTCTCAAACAAAAGATTATCTGCTTTAGCACCTTGAAGTAATATGCCCTTACTTATAATGTTGAACCAAGTTGAAGGCAATAGTTTGCCCATCCATTGTAACACTACGGGTAAACTGTCTGTAGGGAAGGTCATTCCCGACAGTACTTCAGTAGGTAACATTAATAAGGTCATCGTAATCATCATAGCTGTAAGCTGTGAATTTGCGAAAGTTGATATCAATAACCCCAATGCAAGAGCTGTAAGAATGTAGAGAACGGTATTCAATAGCAAAAGCCCCATACTACCAGATACTGGTACTTCAAATACATATTTTGCTGCCCAAATTATAGATAAGGCGCTTATGAACGAGGTGACTAAGTAAGGCACTATTTTCGCGAACATTATAAGAAAACGATTAATAGGTGTACTTAATAGTAGTTCTAAAGTTCCTAATTCTTTTTCTTTAGTAATTGAAAGTGAAGTCATTAGTGCGCCTACTAATAAAATAACGGTTGACATAATACCAGGTACCGTCATATACCTACCATTAAGATTTTTATTATACATCATGCGCACCGTTGGTATAATATAATAACCGGCAGCACTTGGCGGATTTTTACTGGCGATGTGTTTATTGATTATAATTTTACCATAAGAGATTAGGCTAGGGGAGGTCAATATTTTGGAGCCATCGGCAATTAATTGTATTTGAGCATGACCCTCATGGTGTAGTTTATAACCAAAGTCTTTATCAAAAACAAAGGCCATACGAATGGTACCTTTTTTAAATTCTTCATCAATTTCATCAGAAGTATCTAGGTATTTTACCAACTTGAAAAATTCAGAAGTGCTAATTAAATTGATCAGTTCTTTAGAATCGTGGTCTTTTGCATGATCTACAACAGCGATATTGGCATCTTTAATTTCCATGGTCATTACAGAACCAAACAGTAATACCAAAACAATAGGGATGCCCAATAGCATTGTTAAGGAACGCCAATCTCTTAAAATATGGAGAAACTCTTTACGAACAAGTCCTTTAAATATTTTGAAATTTTTCATTTTGCACTTTTATATCTTTAATGATCTAAACCAATTTAGCTTTCGGTAATCGCATGTTCTTTTTCATAGCCTTTTGCTAAATGGAGAAATACTTCTGCCATTGTCTCTAGTTTATACTCATTTTTTAAATTTTGGGGCGTATCTACTTTGATCATCTGTCCGGCTACCATCATAGATATTCGGTGGCAATATTCAGCTTCATCCATATTATGGGTAGTTACTAATACCGTAACACCGTCTTCTGCAGTTTCATAAATCATTTCCCAAAACTGTCTTCTAATAGAAGGGTCAACACCACTAGTTGGTTCATCTAAAAAAATTACGTCGGGCTTATGCATTAAAGCAGTACAGAATGCTAATTTTTGTTTCCAGCCCAGGGGTAACGAGCTTACGCGTTCTTCTTCAATATGTTCCATTTTAAAATGGGTCAAAAGCTCTTTAGTGCGATTTTTAATTTCTTTATTTGAAAGTCCGTAGATTCCTCCAAAAAAACGCATGTTTTCCTTTGCGGTCAAATCATCATACAATGAGAATTTTTGACTCATATAACCGATATGTTTTTTAAGCTTTCGAGAGTTTTTGAAAATATCGTAACCTGCTACTTCGCCTTTGCCACTAGTTGGTTCTAAAACACCAATAAGCATTCGCATTGCGGTAGTCTTACCAGCACCGTTAGCACCCAAAAAACCGAATATTTCTCCTTTTTTGACATTAAATGTAATTTTGTCTACGGCCACAAAATCATTAAATTTTTTGGTAAGATTTTCTACATAAATGCTAAATGGTGTCTCAGGCTGGCTCATAACTTTTGTTTTTAGAAGTAAGTGACATATAGCAATCTTCAACACTTGCTTTTATTTGTTTAATTTCTATATGGGGAGTGTCATTATTCTCCAAATAAGATTTTATTTCTGTAGGATCGATGGTATCACGTTGGTCTGTATAATGAACCCAATCTCCAAAGGGATAAACAGAGTTGGCAGGCTCATAAGCCTTAAGTTTTTTAATGATCTTAAATGAATTGCCAGAGCGTATAGCATACAAAGGTTTTTCAAAATCAGCAATGAGTCCTTCTGGGCTGTTGGTAGCCAGTATTTTGCCATGGTCCATTAATGAAATTCGGTCGCAAAGCAGCGCTTCTTCCATATAAGCCGTAGAAACCAAAATGGTAATATTTTCTTTCTTTAAGCTTTGAAGCATATTCCAAAGTTCTTGTCGAGATACCGGGTCTACACCTCTGGTAGGCTCATCTAAAAACAAGACTTTAGGCTTGTGAATCAAAGCGCACGAAAGCGCTAGTTTTTGTTTCATTCCGCCAGATAGCTTACCTGCTCTTCTTTTTTTAAAAGGTTCGATTTGTTGGTAAATACCTTTGATGAGGTCATAGTTTTCTTCTAGCGTGGTTCCAAAAATCGAGGCATAGAAATTTAGATTCTCTTCAACAGTTAAATCTTGATAAAGTGAAAATTTACCAGGCATATACCCAATTTGTCGGCGTATATTTTGATACTGCTTTACAACATCCATACCTTCAATTTCGGCTTTACCGCTATTAGCCAGTAAGAGGGTAGCTAGAATTTTGATAAGACTTGTTTTTCCAGCACCATCAGGCCCGATAAGTCCAAACAATTCCCCTTTTTCTACCTTTAAAGAAACTGCGTCTAATGCATTGACCTTACCGTAATTTTTTACAATATTTTCTGCTGAAATTGATGTCATCTTTACCTATTAGTGGTTACATTTATTTTCCCTCGTCCGTAGAGGTACTTATGAAGTTAATTTCGCCTGGCATACCAATTTTTAGATAACCATCATTTTGTACTAATACTTTAACCGCATACACCATATCTACCCTTTCGTCTTTGGTCTGAACAATTTTAGGTGTAAACTCAGCTTCAGAGGCTATCCACTTTATTGTTCCTTTTAGAGCACGGTTTTCCTTTTTAGTGTCATCGATCAATACTTCAACTTCTTGCCCAATTTTTATATGAGAAAGTTGATCACCACTTACATAAACTTTGAGTGTAATTTCATCTAGCCCGGCAATTTTATATAGAGGGGTTCCATAACCCGCTAACTCCATTTCTTCTGAATACTTGGTAAGTACCGTTCCAGACACAGGGTTCATTATTAGACTTTTATTTATTTGGTCATTTACTTGGTCTATTTGTCTTTCTATAGGCTCTATTTGGCTTAGAATACCTCTGTTGTTGGTTTCTAATTTTTTTCGAGCTGCTTCTATCTCACGGTTTACCACCTCAATATTCCCAGTTATATTGTCCAATTCTTTTTGGGTAGCAGCTTCATCTTTCAACATATGTTCTACTCTACGTTGTTCACGTAGAATATTATTTTTCTGCTCTCTATAAATATTCAATTGGCTTTGTACATCTAAGGTCTGTGCCGATACGGCGTTAATACTTGCAACCAATTGTTGCTTTTTAAGCGATAACTGCATAGTGTCTATGTACCCGACAATCGTACCCGCTTGTATTTGCTCTCCTTCTTTTACATTAAAAGAAAGTATTTTACCTTGACCTTCAGAGCCAACAATAACTTCGTCAGCTTCAAAATTGCCATATGCGTCAGATAATTTGTCGCCAGAGCAACTTGTTAGTGCAGAGCATAAAATGATAAGGGCTATAAAATATTTCATTTTCATATCTATTTAATTGTTATAAATTTCCTTTCGTGGTCAGGTAATTAATTTCTGACTGTATTTTTTGAATACCGTGTATTTGCAGATTCAATTGTGCTTCTGTTCTTTTGTTAATCTCTATGATATAATCTGTTGAGGTGATGACACCATTTTGAAACTGCGAATAACTTTTTTGAACAATATCTTCTTGTAATTCTAGTATCTTTTGGTCCTTTTCAATAAGTTGTCTGTAGGTTTCAATACTAGATTGATCTCGAATAGCTGCTATTTTAATTTTCTTTTCAAAATCTTCTTTTTTGCTCGACAGAATGTCTTGGTTAATTTCAAGTACTTTCTTTTTTCGTGATGTTTGTTTCCAATCCCAAAAGTTCCATTTCAATCGTGCTCCAACGATATAATATTCAGTGGCATCAACTTCAAAATAATTTAAAGGATTGGGGCTTCCAATACCTAACTGAGCAATACCTGATAGATTAGGTAATACTTGTGCGTTCAATATCTTTTTTTGAGATTCAAGATTGTCTTCCATCAAATCAAAATATTGCTGTTCTGGTCTATTAATATCTTGTGCGAGATCTTGTTCAGCTATTAATGGAAGTCTAAATTCGGTGTCTGGGGCGATGGGTTCTCCGATCCAATCACTCAGCATATCAATTACTGCTTTACGCCCAAGTTGTACTTCTAGAATTTGTTGTTGAATTCGTAAAATTTGTTGATTAAGAATGTTGGCATTACTTTTTAGCATAGCACCATTTTCAACCAAAGACATTAATTTTTTGAGTTGTTTTTGCAACTCATCAACTACCGTTGATAGTAATTTTTCATTTTCTTGATATACTAAGGCGTTGAAATAAAGGGTATTTATCATTCCTTTTATCTCAAACAAGTCAACCTCCATACCCTTTATATTAGCAGCCATTTGTGCTTTTTGCATTTTTTTGGCATTTTTTATATAACCGCCATCATAGATTTTTTGAGATACATCTAAGGATAGCGTGTATTGACTTTGAGGTATTTCTGCGATATCTAAACCAGGTAAATCAATTCCGATATTTAGTACGTCTGATAGGTAGTTGTACTCACCATTTAAACGTGATTGAGGAAGGTTAAAGCTATTTAAATTTTTGATGTTCATTGTAGCTTCAGCCTCATATAATAATTCTTGTTTTTTAATAGGACTAATAGATCTAGCTCTGTCTTGGCAGTAGTCTAATTCTAGAGTTTGAGCGTAGCTCCAACTTACTGGTAAGAGCATTATAACCATTAAAATTATAGAACAATGTTTCATTTTATATAGACTTTTATAATGTGACGTCTCTACAGAAGACAATCTTAATTCTACACAAAATTAGCACGTTGACTCAACCTCTTTTATGATTCAGGTCATGTAGCAGTAGATTGTCATAAAAAAAATAAAAGGGGTGATTTTTATCATATTTGGACAAAACAGCAGTTCGATATTTTTTACTTCTATAGCTGTTTAAAATCGCTTTTTTAATAAAAAAAAATGGGTAGAATTAATTTTTGGTAAATGAACAACCCAACATCTGAATGAAAATAACTTCACTTGTTGGGTTGAATATTTAATATATAGGTGCATTAATGTACTAAGAACTGTGCACCGTTTTTTTAATACTTGAGTTTAATGAAATTGCATTCCTCCATCAATAATTAAAGTTTGCCCTGTCATGTAATTAGAATCGGGGCCTGCTAAGAAAGATACGCCTGCGGCTACATCTTCTGGTTCTGATAATCTACCCAGCGTAACATTTTTAGCGAAAGTTTCCATTCCCCATTCGTCAGATTTTCCAGCTGCCTGACCTACGTCGTGGGCTATGCCGAACATCATAGGTGTTTTTACAATACCAGGGGCATAGGCATTCGATGTTATTCCGTCTTTTGCCAAATCGCGAGCAGCTACTTGAGTAATACCCCTTATGGCAAACTTAGTTCCGCAATATAGCGCTAAGCCTGGGTTACCTACAACACCTGCTTGAGAGGTAGCATTTATAATTTTGCCTCCATGACCTAATTCTTTAAACATCTTTTGAGCAGCTTGAATTCCCCATAACACACCGGCCACATTTATTCGATAAACGTTATCGAATTGTTCGGGAGTTATAGAATCAATTGGTGTAATTGGACCAACGCCTGCATTGTTTACAATAACATCAAAACCGCCAAGTTTGGTTGTAGTTTCTTTTACAGCAGCGAATACACTATCGCGGTCTGCGACATCAACCTTAACGGCAATTGCGTTTCCGCCATCATTATTAATGGCTGTGGCGACTTTATTGGCATTAGCTTCGTTCAAATCAGCTACAGATATTGCGAATCCGTCTTTTGCTAATCTTTTGCAAATGGCTTCTCCAATTCCTTGTCCGCCTCCAGTAATCATTGCGACTTTAATTGATGTTGTACTCATTGTAACTTTTTTAGAATAGTACTATTATTTCTTGATCAGATACTTAATAGGTGAATTATTAAATATTGAAGTTTATTGGTTTGATGTCAAAAACAGACTATATCTCACGACGTTTTCCAGTAACTTTTTCAATATTTATTTTATAAACTATAGGTGTACCTCTAGAATAAGATTTGCTTGAGAATTCATTGATAAACTCAATATTTTTATTTTCCTTTCTTCGGATAATTGCCTTTATGCCTTCTGTAAATTGATGTAGCTTTTCTTTAGCAGTACTACCTTCTAATTCTTCAAAAGTTCCATGAACAAGGGCAGATTCCCAATTTACCATTGATTGTATCTGTTCTACAACGACAGAAACATCGTTGTTTTTTCGCATGGCATTAATTTTATGACCTTCAGCAGTATAGCTAATTATACTATTGTCTCCAGCATCGAAAAAATAGGTTATGGGAATTACGTAGGGTTTACCATCTGCTATATATGCTAAATGCCCATTATAATTTTCTCTGAGAATACTAGTGCTTTCGCTAACTGATATATCTGTCATAATTCTGATTTGTTATAAATATGAATTCTAATAACTAGTGTTATGTATTATTAATAATATGTCTCTACTTATGTAGTAAAAGAGTACGTTCTATTTCCAGCGATATTCTGATCGACCATTAAGTTCGTGCTCTATTTCAAGTAGTCTATTGTATTTAGCTACACGTTCTCCTCTACATGCTGATCCAGCCTTTAAATGTCCGCCATCCATTGCCACGGCAAAATCAGCTAAAAAAGTATCTTCGGTTTCACCAGATCGGTGAGAGAGAAAGTAGCGCCATCCTGCTTCACGACACATGCGTACGGCTTCTATGGTTTCTGTTACCGACCCAATCTGGTTTAATTTAATAAGCGCTGAATTGGCAGACTTTTCACTGATTCCTCTGCTGATATATTTTCTATTAGTAACAAAAATATCATCGCCGACCACTTCTATTTTATCTCCGAATTTTTTGGTGAATTTTGAAAAACCTTCCCAATCACCTTCAGAAAGAGGGTCTTCCCAAGAGATGATTGGATATTTATTAATCCATTCGCCAGACAGGTCAATTAATTCATCTGTTGTCATTTTACCAGCACCAGATTTGGTAAGGTCATACTTGTTATCTAAATGAGGAGAAAAAGAATTTGCAGCACTATCAATAGCGATTGACAAATCTATACCAGGTTGATAACCTGCTTGTTCTATTGCTTCGATAATAAATTCTATAGCACTTTCATTGCTAGCACAATTAGGGGCAAACCCACCTTCATCACCAACACTGGTAGCAAGACCTTTACCTTTTAATATTGTTTTTAATACATGAAATGTTTCTGCAACATAGCGGAGCCCTTCTTTAAAAGTTGGAGCACCATGCGGTACTAACATAAATTCTTGAAAATCTACACTATTATCTGCATGTTCGCCACCATTAAGAATGTTCATGCATGGTACTGGTATGCGTACAGTATTAGAACCACCCAAATATCGATAAAGAGGAAGATTAGATGATATAGCTGCCGCTTTTGCCACTGCCATAGATACCCCTAAAATAGCATTGGCACCAAGCCTAGATTTATTTTCGGTGCCATCTAGTTCGATCATGGTGTAGTCAATGTTTTTTTGATAAACGGCATCCATTCCTTTTAGGGCAGTAGCTATTTTTGTATTTACATTATCTACTGCTTTTTGCACCCCTTTTCTTTGGTAGCGCTTTTCATTATCACGTAATTCTAAAGCTTCATTTTGACCAGTAGATGCACCTGAGGGTACCGAGGCAGAAGCTTTGGTACCATCTTCTAATGTTACATATGCTTTTAAAGTAGGATTGCCACGAGAGTCTAATATCTCTAAAGCTGAAATAGATGTAATTTTTGAATTCATTTTATTGAATTTATAATATTGTATTATTCCTTTTACATTAAAGAAAATCATTAAAATCAATAGTGGAGCGTGCTTATTTCTACCCCATTATTGTTTTAAGAGTATGAAGGTATGGTGGTATTCAAAAATGATATATGATACAAATCATGAAAGTTTAAATTTTAAACCTCGCTAGTTTTCTACCTCTTTTAGATCTTTTGCTTTTTGCTTTTCTTGTTTTTTGAAATATCCGCGGGTCAAGAAATTATGTTTAAGAGCTTCCATGTTTTCATTGAATTTTAAGATGCCTTCATCAACATTCTTCATTGAATTTTGAAGCTGGTTAACTAAAGTAGTATCCGTAGATAAATAATTAATTGCGCCATCACCATTATTAATATTGCCGATTACGGTATTAAGATTTTTAGTTGTCTTTTCAATTTCTATAGAAGAGTTTTCAAGATTTATGAGAACGTTTTTTATTTTTCTACCTGAGAGCGAATCGCCAAATAAAGTAGCAGCTACACTTTCTTTATTATCTAAATGTTTTACAAGATCATCTAGTTTTTTCATCGTTTTTTGAGCATTGTAGGTGGTGTTTTTTAGGTTAATTACCGTTTGGTTTAAATTATGCCCTAATAGGGTGTCATTTAATAAACGGCCTATAGTACCTTTTCCTTCATTTATAGAACGTGTAATGTTTATAAGTTGCTCTGTAAATACTGCTGCATTTTCGTTGGTTACGTTCAATGTATTCATCATGTCAGAAGTGGCAACATTACTAAATGACTTAATTTCATCATTAGGTTTTACATATGCAGCTTCGCCAATACCAGGTACAATATTGATGATCATACTGCCAACTAAACCATCTGATCCTATATTTGCGACAGAATTATTTTTAATATGTTTCTGCATTTTATTGTCAATTAACATACCTACTTGTATTGTAGTATCGTTAATCATTTCTATGTCTTTTACCGTACCAATGTTTATGCCTGCATATCGTACATTATTACCGTTTTGCAGTCCGCGTACATTGTTAAATGTAGCATAGAGGGTAAAGGTATTGCCAAACATATTTTGCTTGTTGCCAATTAAATAAATGACAAGTATTGACAAAATTGATCCGATAAGAACAAAAACGCCTAGTTTCAATTTTTCAGATGCTGATTTTTCCATAATTTATTTTTTAAAAAAAGCTTCTACCTTCGGGTCTGTTGATTGTATTAAATCGGTGTATTTGCCTTCAATGTAGTTTATACCGTCTACGAGTAAAATCATTCGGTCAGATATTACTCGTGCACAATCAACATCGTGAGTGATAATTAATGAAGATGTGCCATATTTTACCTGTATATTTCGCATTAATTCAATAATTTCCTTTGATGTGATAGGGTCTAAGCCTGTGGTAGGTTCATCATAAAGAATAATTTTTGGTTTCAGAATTAATGTACGCGCCAAAGCAATTCTTCGTTGCATGCCGCCAGATAATTCTTGAGGCATAAGATCCATAGTATGTACTAGACCAACACTTTCAAGGGCATCGGTTACCAATGGGGTAGTATCTTTTATTTTACCGAATTTTTCTCTGTGACGTCGCATGGGAAATTCTAAATTTTCTCGTACGGTCATAGAATCATAAAGTGCACTCCCTTGAAATAAAAAACCGATATCAGACCGAAGTTTATCTAAATCTTCTCGATCTAATTTGTCTATTTCTTTTCCTAAAACAGAAATATACCCACTGTCTGGCTGCATTAAACCGACTAAACATTTTATCATTACCGATTTTCCAGAACCAGATTTACCCATAACTACAAGATTCTCACCTTTATATAGTTCCATATGAAATCCGTTCAGCACAGTATTGTCACCAAAAGTTTTATATAGATCTTTAATCTCTATAATAATTTCTTTATGGTCATTAGATTTTTCTTCTGCGTGTATGTTATTTTCAACTTTCATTATGCATCAAAAAATATGTTAGATATAAATACCGCCACAAAATCTATTAAGAATAAAAGTAGCGAGGTCATTACAACTGCCGTATTTGCAGCTACGCCTACACCTGCCGTTCCTTTTTTACTGTAATATCCTTTAAAGCAACCTACTATACCGATTGCAAAACCAAAGAAGAAGGTTTTTACTAGTGCCGGTATAATATCTGAATAAGACAAAACATCGAATACGGTATTAAAATAAAGTTGAAAAGAAACATTACCCTTTATGTTTTCAATTAATGCAGAGCCAAAAAGAGCAACGGCATCACTTAATATTACTAATAACGGAATCATTAATATTGAAGCCATAACCCTTGTGACTACTAAATATTTAAAGGGATTGGTGCCAGAAACTTCCATGGCATCAATCTGTTCGGTTACTCGCATAGAACCTAATTCTGCTCCAATACCAGAAGAAATACGCCCTGCGCAAACCAGAGCTGTTATCACAGGTCCTAATTCCCGTACTATTGAAATACCGACCATATTAGGCATCCAAGAAACAGCACCAAATTGAAGCATTGTTGGTCGTGATTGTAAATCTAGAACCAACCCAATTATAAAGCCTGTAACCAAAACTAAGGTTAAGGATCGATACCCAATTTGATAACACTGCCTAACAAATTCATTAAATTCAAAAGGAGGCCGAAACGCTTCTTTGAAGAAACGACCAGAGAAATAAGAGAGATCTCCTAATTCGATAAGTGATTGCTTTATATTTTTTGGAATCTTGAGTTTCACTCTTTTTTGAATTTGTAACTATATACAAGTTCAAAAGTATGCGCTCTACCGCACACTAAGAATGACTTGCGTCATCTGTACTTCAACTGAATATTATTTGCCTTTGCTGATTTGGGTCATGCAAAAGGCTGTGCGAGCTGATTAATATTGTAATGACATATTTAATAGTATGCACTTTAGGTATAGCAAAATGAAAAGTAAGAGAGAAATTAGTTTTATTAAAAGGTTAGTGCCAGCAGACACAAGTCGAAACAAAGTTCTATTGTATGCCCTTTTAGTAGGTTTGGTTACAGGTTTGTTAAGTTCACTATTTAGGCTCTTACTTATTCGTTTAACTACACTACGAACAATTTCGAAAATGGTGGGTATAGATCAGTATGGGCTTGACTGGATTTTTCCAATAATCTTCACTTTTATAGGTGTATGGTTTTCCGTTTTTTTGGTGAAAAAATATGCGCCTGAGACTGCGGGTAGTGGAATTCAAGAAATAGAAGGTGCTTTAGATGGTTTTAGACCAATACGATGGCGTAAGGTTTTACCTGTTAAGTTTATAGCATCATTATTTTCTTTAAGTAGTGGTTTGTTGCTCGGTAGAGAAGGCCCAACCGTGCAAATTGGTGCCAATGTGGGTAAGATGACCGAAGATATTTTTAAGCAGCCGGCAGAAGAAGATAACCCTTTAATTAGTACAGGTGCCGCAGCAGGGCTGGCAAGTGCTTTCAATGCCCCTTTTGCCGGTATTATTTTTGTTATTGAAGAGATGAATGGGCATTTTAAATTCAATTTTTATTCTTTAGCAGCGCTCATGATCGGGGCAGGTTCTGCAGATTTGGTTGTTAGGTTACTAGTAGGTAGTGGTCCAGTTCTTAAAACGACCATTTTTACTTTTAATGAATTATCGGGTATTTGGTTGTTTGTTCTCTTCGGACTTATACTTAGTGTTGTAGGGCTCGCTTTTAATAAGCTTTTGATTATATCGCTAGATTTTTTTAAAAAATTAAAAGTGAATTTTGTTATCATAGCTTTGGTCATAGCATTGGTTATAACTGGGGTAGGCTTATTTTCTGAAGATATGATTGGATCAGGGTACAGTACCATTACCAATGTGTATAGAAATTCATTTACGCTAAAATTTCTCTTAGTATTATTTGTGGTTCGTTTTGCCCTTTCTATTGTTAGTTATGGCTCTGGTGTACCTGGTGGTATTTTTACGCCTTTGATTACATTAGGGGTTATTTCAGGGATGCTTTTTGGAGGTCTGGCACAGTATTTTTTCCCTGACCTGGTTACTGATCCGGCTATTTTCGGTGTTGCAGGTATGGCAGGTATTTTTGCCTCTACTATTCGAGCTCCATTAACGGGGTTGGCACTTTCTGTAGAGATGACCGCGAATTATGAATTAATACTACCCTTAATTTTTACTGCAGTAACAGCTTCTGTCTGTACAACTATTTTAGGTAATGGCCCTATCTATTCAATTTTGCTAAAACGGGTTTTGAATAAACAATGATTATTGTTTTTTTTCATCAGCTAAGATTTATATCACCAATTCGTTAAAATAATATTAAAATTCATAGAACTGATGTAGGTCAGTGTTGTCACTTTTAGAACTGTATACTTTTAACCTATCATAGTATGAATTATAAGTTTAACTATTAAATAGAATAGTATGAAAAAAGAAGTAACTGTTGCAATATGCGACTCGCATGAGAAAGCTGAGAAGGTGGTTAAAGAACTACAAGAATCTGGCTTTGATATGAAAAAACTTTCTATAGTTGGTAAAGATTATCATGAGGAAGATAAGGTCATTGGTTTTTATAATACCGGTGATAGAATGAAAAATTGGGGATCTGCAGGTGCTTTTTGGGGAGGTATTTGGGGATTTGTTTTCGGAGCAGGTTTTTTCTTGATACCTGGTTTAGGACCGGTAATGTTAGCAGGACCTATAGTTTCATCATTAGTTGGCGGTCTTGAAGGAGCTGTAGTAGTTGGTGGATTATCTGCCCTTGGTGGTGCCCTTTTTGGTATTGGAATACCAAAAGATAGCGTACTACAATATGAGACGGCTTTAAAAGCTGATAAGTTTTTAGTTATAGCTCATGGTACTACTGAAGAATTAGAAAAAGCAAAAAAAATAATGTCTGGTACGTCGGGTACTAAAGTTGAAATGGAGTCGAAAGAATCTGTGGAAGCTTAAAGATTAATAGTAGATAACGAGAACTGAAGTTTATTTTAAATTTTAAAAACATGAAAACAATAGTTTTAAGTGCAGTATTAATGGGGTTGGCTTTACAATCTAATGCACAAGACATGCTCTTTAGAGCAAAATTAGAAATAGAAGATGTACCAGAATTAGTGGTAACTGCTTTAGAAGAAGATTTTCCTGATTATACCATTGTGGAGTATAGTGCGATACCAGTAGAGTATGTAGAGGGTGATGTATATATAAACCCGAATATAGATACTAATGCTGATTATGACACCTTTGAAATAGATATGCATACGGCAAGTAAAGAAGTTACTGCAACTTATGATAGGGAAGGTGAACTTATTAAAATAACAGAACATTTTAAAAATGTAGCGCTACCATATAGCGTAAGTAAATCTCTTGCAAAAGAATACCCGAATTGGAAATTAGTAAAAGATTCTTACGAGATGGTACAAGTGGGTAATGATAAAGCAAAAAAGAGATTTAGAGTAGTTTTAGAGAATCATGGTAAAAAAATTCATGTGCACACCAATGAAAAAGGTAAAATCTTAAATCATCATAAACGAGTATAAAGTTGAAAAAATACCATTTATTTTTAATCAATGGTATTTTTTTAATTGGTTGGTTTTTGATAGAACAGGCAGTAATAGGGTTGGGGAACATCTATTACTGTCTGTTTTTTTATTCTTCTTAACTTTGACTATGTCCAATAGTCTTTATGTTTTTTTCCCTTTGTTGCTTTTTGTTATCCTTATAGTATGGAGGGTTTGGTTCTACGAGAAAACCATTAACCTGAATAACTTTAATCCTTCTTGGCGAAATATTCTTAATAAAGAAGTTTCGTTTTATGCAGATTTGTCTGAAGCCGATAAGCTGCGTTTTGAACAAGAACTATTATATTTCTTTGATGATGTAACGATAACAGGGGTAAAGATTGAAATTAATGATACGGATCGCTTGTTAGTAGGTGCAAGTGCAGTGATACCCTTATTCGGATTTCCTGAATTACGGTACCGTAATATAAATGAGGTTTTATTATATGAGGGTAGTTTTAATGATGAAAACCAAACTGAAGGTGATGGACGTAATATTTTAGGAAAAGTAGGTAAAGGCAATATGAATCGTTTAATGATTTTGTCATTGCCCGCCTTACGTGCAGGATTCAAGAATGAGAATTCATCTAGTAATGTTGGTATTCATGAATTTGTTCATTTAATAGATATGGCAGATGGTGCCGTTGATGGTATTCCTGAAAGTCTTATGCAAAAACAATATGTAGCCCCTTGGTTAAAATTGATGCACAAAGAAATAGAAAGTATCAAAGAAAATGAATCTGATATCAATCCATATGGTGCAACCAGTGAAGTAGAATTTCTGAGTGTCGCAAGCGAATACTTCTTTAATAACCCAGAGGAATTTCAAGAAAAGCACCCAGAGCTTTATAGTTTAATGAAGAAAATGTATCGATATTCTTCTTAATTATAAATTGATTATTAATCATTAGTTACTGTAACTGAATAATTTTCTCCTTCCCATTTGTTAGCTTGATTCCAGTAAAATGTGAATTGTATTGTTGTCGCTTCTTCATTTTTAAGCTTTATATCGGTCACAAATAATCCGAAGGTTAAATCATTAGATACAACTTTATAGGTTGTTTCCCAATTGTCATCCGTCCAAAGAACATTACATTGTGCTAAGGTTTCAATTCGTAAAATTTTTGCTTTTGATAGTGTTTTTGCACCATTATCAAAACGCCAGATAACAATGTTAGAACTATTCTTATTCTTGAGATATCGTTCGCAGGTATTAACTGGCATATCAAAAACTTTCTTATATTCTATGGATATACATAGCTTTATATATTCTGCATGAGCCCATGTTAAAGGCATCGCAGATCCTGTATGTTCACCACGGTATAATCCTTTTTCTGGTATATTATCTTCATCCCAAACCTGTTCAGGTATTAAACCTTTGTTCGCGAATGCCTCCATTGCTATTAAACAATTATTGGCTTTTTCAATATTACCAGCGGCTATTTCATAATGACCTCTTTCTCCGGTTAATAGAGGCCAAGCTCTGCCTTTTCCAGTGCCATTATAAGGTTCTCCGTTATCATGCTCTCCATATCCATCATTGTTATAGCGATACCAACAATCTCCATTGGGCGTGCTTACCTTTAATTCTTCATCTATAATCTTTAAAGTGTTTATTATTTTAGGGTCTTTAGCATCACGAAGTCCAAACCTTACCAATGCCAAAGCATCTACACTTATTAATTCGTTTATTTTGGTTTTGCCATGGTCTGCATGATGATTTTTTAAATTGATGGTTCTATCGCCTAATTCTGATGCAGCAATATCTGAAAACGGATTTATGCGTATATAATACCCGTCAACTCCGTGTTTTTTTGCTAGGGGAGTGCCAGTGACATAGGTGCGGTGATCTAGAGTATCGTTCCAGCAATCTGCAGTCTCGCGGCAATAGTTAGCAAAATCTTTTTCATCATTTAAGTCTGCCAGTTCGGCGCCTGCCAATAATGCTGCAATTTCGGTAGCCATTGTAAAAGGCGAAAATCCGCTTTCTTCTTCCCAGCGATCTTGATCGGTATAAGGGCCGTTGACCAGAAGAAATACAATAGCTTTTTTTGCCAATGGCCAATACCTTTTTTGTCGGCTTTTACTCATGGTATTACGTAAGTAGCCTTTTAAAATCTCTAATATTGGTAGTGCAATTTGATCCATTTGTAGCCCCGTCCAATTTGGCTCTCCTTGAAGCCACATGTTCTGAGGCCAACTACCGTCTGCATTTTGTGTTGACATTAAATAATTTACAATTCGAGATACATCTGCTTTTGTTTCTAAAGCATTGAACCCCCCTGCTGTCTCTACTAAATCTCTAGGCCAAACAACATGATATCCACTTTTGTCAGCATCACCTTTTGTACCACCCCATGGTATAGATAAGCTGGCTATTATACCACCCGGAAAATTTTTAGCCTCGTGCATGCGTAGTATTGCAGCACTCATTTTAAAATTTTTAGCAGATATTTTGGGTAATGTATTCTGCCAAATTTGCCATTCTTGTATATATCTTTTTTTAGCGGTATCAAAACCATTTAGAATACTTGCTCTAGCATGGTTAGCAGCTTCGATGTGTGTTCTGCCAAAGCTTATCGCCAATACAAATTCTTTTTCTGTTACCTCAATCTCTCCGGTACACGCTACATTTCCCTTTGTAGCTGTGTCATATTGGTACTTTAATTCTCCGTGTTGCCTTATATCGCGCCAACCGTCTGAAGTACCTACAAACCCCACAGAACGTTTTACCCATTTAGAAGAGCATGCCATGGCTAATGCGATATCTCCGTTCTCGGCAAAAAACATATCTACTCCTTTATAATTTCCTAACCACGCTGTATTATTGCCACCTTCATTATTTAAGTGAGGGGCAAGCAAAGCAAATAGTCGTAATGGAAGATCTGGGTCTTTTTGTTCAAAAATAATATGTTGTAGAATAGTATTTCTAAAAGGGTCAACAATAACTTCTTTAGTAATTTGATATTTCTGAAACCTATCTGTATTTACAATTCGGTAGGCTGGTATACCATCTTTAAGTGTTTCTATAAAGTGTTGTGTATCTCGTTTCTCTTCTGAGAAGAACTCGTGCCCGTCTGTAACTACAAAACCCATATCGCGTAGACAAGCAATATCTTCACGAGGATAATAGGCTTCGTTAAGAATACCGTGACTAAGGGTGAAAGTAACATCTGATGCGGGGTTAAGCGCCTTTCCAATACCTGACTTGGTACTAGATGTCCATCTGGCATCTATACCTGGTTTGCCTGGTGCTTCTAAGTTTTGAGACATATTTTGAATTGAAATTACCTATTTCAGTTATTTAAGGATAGTATTAATATTATCCTCAATTAATTAAAAGGGTAAAGTTATCTCATGTACTAGGTTTAGTATATGACTTGTGTCAGTCGAAGAGTATGTAAAAGATGTCTTGAATTTAGATAAGTAGTATTGAAGAAATTTGAAATAAAATTTCTGAAGAGATGAGTAGAAACAAAAAAACCTCCAAATAATAAATATTTGAAGGTTTAAAAGTGACCGGGCTGGGGCTCGAACCCAGGACCCTCTCCTTAAAAGGGAGATGCTCTACCAACTGAGCTACCAGGTCAAAAAATCTTAAGAACGTTAGCGCTAATTACTTATAAAATAAGTTTGAACGCTTAAATAAAAAAGCCTCTTTTTGGTGAAGAGGCTACTATTTATTGGTGACCGGGCTGGGGCTCGAACCCAGGACCCTCTCCTTAAAAGGGAGATGCTCTACCAACTGAGCTACCAGGTCAAAAGCAAATTTGGAAAATAATTCCCTCAATGCGGGTGCAAATATAAGTCGATTACTTTATTTTACAAACCCTTTTCAAGATAAATTTATTTTTTTTTGAAAACCGTATTAATTAGTCCAATTTTGTACCAATGAAAAATCTGAAAATAGTATTGTTAGGGTATATGGGTAGTGGCAAATCTACCGTTGGTAGAATTGTAGCTAACCATTTGAATATTAAATTTTTAGATTTAGATGACTATATTGAAGAAGGTGAGTCGATGTCTATTGCTTCCATTTTTGAGACCAAAGGTGAAATCTATTTTAGAAAAAAAGAAATAGAATATTTAAATGAAATTTTTTCAAGTGAAGACAATTTTGTCCTTTCTTTAGGTGGTGGTACTCCTTGTTTTGGTAATAATATGGCCTTTATAAATGAAAAAACTGCTAATTCTTTCTATTTGAATGTGGGTATAAATGAACTTTTTGATCGCCTGGTAAAAGAAAAAAGTCATCGCCCTATGATTTCTCATTTACAAGATGAAGAGCTGACAGAATTTATTGGTAAGCATTTATTCGAGCGAAGCTACTTTTACAATCAAGCGCATCAAAAGGTGAAAAGTAATAATAACACTCCGACTGAGATTGCTGAAATGATTGTAAACAAACTAGTCTAAATAGACTCTATCGTTTTTAGTTTCAAAATGAACGTTTACATGCTCTTGTAGCGAGGTAGATAATGAAATGCCTTTATAATCTGCCTTTACCGGATACTTCTTATGATTTCTATTCACCAAAACAGCAGTTTTAAGTTGCTTTAATGGAGTTTTTAGAAAATGGTGCACACCATATATTAAGGTGGTGCCAGAATTTAAAACATCATCAACGATAACTACCGATTTATTGACGAAGTCAGCATCGGGTAATGATGTGGTTACACCGCTAGATAACGGGTCTGTTTTATCCATAGACAATTTGCACAGTACAATTTTCGCCTCGGTAATCTTTTTAAGCTTAGCGACAATTTTCTTAGCAAATGCTAGTCCGCCGCCTTCTATACCTGCAATAATAATTTCTTCTTCAGAAACATTTGCCTCATAGATTTGGTATGCGATACGTTCTATTTTATGTTGAATCTGTAGATGTGAAAGTATGGTCTGTTGCATGTGTTGTTCTTAAAGCAATAAAGATAGGTATGTTTTTAAAAGTTTTGGTTAATCTTCAACTTCTTTACTTTTACTATCTGGCTCTATTGTGCTAGTTTCATCATTTTTGGTATCGCCATCTAAATACTCATCAATATCTCTTCTGTCTTTTTTGGTAGGTCGACCAATACCTTTTTTACGATAATAATCTTTAGAGTATTGTAAGAGCTCGTTATGTTCAAAGGCTTCTTTCGGCGTAGTATCTTTTCTATAAATGTCTACTAGTTTAGCACCAACACGACTTGGTGGTATGTCAAGAACCGTAAATTTATAATCTATCTGATTTTTGCGAACCACAACTTCATCCATCGGAAAAACTTCTTTACCTGGTTTTGCAGTAATACCATTAATTTTTGCATGCCCTTTTTTACATGCTGTTGATGCTATGTTACGGGTTTTAAAATATCGTGTGCTCCACAAGAATTTATCTATGCGCATTACGGGTTGTATTTCTTTGTTAACTTCCAAACAAAAATAAGGGAAAATTGTATCTTGCGCGTTCAAAATAAATTATTGATGAAATTGAGAAATGCCTATTTGCTAATAGCAGGTTTACTAATAATAAGTTCTTGTAAGAATGATGATGATGCTATCGGTGAAGTTGTGCCGCCAAGGTTATTAAGTGAAGTATCCGTTGAGGATGATGCTGAAATTGTAGAATTTTTAAAGACACACTTCTATAATAAAGAAGAGTTTGATACCCCACCAGAAGGATTCGATTTTAAAATAAAATTTGGTGTTATTGCTGGTGATAACAGTACGAAACAATCTCTTTTTGATAGTCCGAATTTAATTACCCAAACTATTTCTGTTGATTCTGAATCATTAGGACGAGCAGATGATGATGAGACAATTGATCAAAAGCTATATACTTTAGTTGTAAGACAGGGTGTGGTAGCAGGCAAACCAACTATTGGTGATAATGTTATTTTGAGATATGAAGGTTCATTTTTAGACGGTAGTTTGTTCGATGCTTCTTCAAATCAACCAATACCTCTTAATTTATCTGGTGTTGTACGAGGATTTGGTAATGGTATGAAAAACTTTCAAACTGGTAACGGTCCAATTGAAAACGGAGATGGTACTATTAGTTATGAAGGATATGGAATAGGAGCTATTTTTATACCATCAGGTCTTGGTTATTTTGATTCTAGTACAGCGAGTGGCAATATACCTACATATTCACCATTGATTTTTAAAATTGATGCATTCGAATTTGAAGCTAATACAGATTTTGATGGCGATGGTATTCCTTCTATTTTAGAAGACTTAAATAATGATGGAAATTTAAATAATGATAATACTAATGAAGAAGCAGAAGCCTCTGCTAGAGTATATATTGCAAATTATACTGATCCAGATGATGACGGTGATGGTATATTAACGATTGATGAAATTGAACTAGATGCAGATGGTAATTTTGTTGGTTTCTTAGATACGGATGGTGACGGTACACCTGATCATCTTGATAATGACTTATAGTATTTCACTTTAAAGCATAAAAAACCTCTTAAGAATTCTTAAGAGGTTTTTTGTTTCTTGTTGTTTCGTTTATAGTGCTAAAGACAGACTCAATATTAACTGGTCTGGTCTTGTGTCGATTCTACTCGGACCTAAATTTGTAATATTAGTATTAATAAAAGAAGCTTCATTATCGCTAAATCCTCTTTCGTAGCGTAAATCTATCCCTAGTTTACCAAGGTTAACTCCGGCACCAATATTCATCCCTACTGAAAAATCATTTTCTACGTCATCAATAGTAACACCATCAAACTCGGTATCTAAAATATATTGAAAACTAGGACCGGCAAAAACGTGTAGTGGACCAATTAGGTTAATACCTAATAGTACAGGTACATCTAATTTGCTCATGTCAAAATCGGCTCCGTCATAGTCAGACTTTGTTTTGGTATACACCAACTCTGGTCGAACATATACTTTAGAAGCTCCGAATTTTCCGAAGACACCTACATGATATCCTACGTTTCTATCCGGATTTTTTGCTACATCACCGGCAGATTCAAAATAATCTCCGTTAGCATTGTAGTTTAATCCCCCTTTAACTCCAAATCCCGAATCACTCTGTGCTATTCCATAAAACCCAGAGAGCGCCATAATGGCAACTAAAATTGTTTTTTTCATAATCATTGTTGTTTTGAGTGAAATTGGTATCAAATACAATACCAATTGTTCCCTTTCTCGTTATACCATCAGAACGGAGGTAAAATATCTTTATTGTTTACAGGTGTTTTTGGGTCAATTTCCATTTTATGAAGTTACAATTACCAATGTCTAAGTTTATTACTTTCAGTAATATCTTTGCTTTTTATTAAGTTTTTCCCCCACACAGTTCATTATATTTGCAGCTAGAATTAGAAAATTTGAAGTTTACACTACATAATACCGATTTACAATCAAAGGCTAGGGCAGGTACTATTGTTACTGACCATGGTACCATTGAAACCCCAATTTTTATGCCGGTGGGTACGGTAGCATCTGTAAAAGGAGTGCATCAAAAAGAATTAAGAGAAGAGGTCAACCCAGATATTATTCTTGGTAATACCTATCATTTATTTCTTCGACCGAAAACAGAGATTTTAAAGAAAGCAGGCGGACTCCATAAATTTATGGGTTGGGATAGAAATATTCTTACCGATAGTGGTGGGTACCAAGTATACTCTTTATCAGCGAATAGAAAGATTAAAGAAGAAGGGGTGAAATTTAAATCGCATATAGATGGATCTATGCATTTGTTTACACCAGAGAATGTTATGGAAATTCAGCGTGTAATTGGCGCAGATATTATCATGGCATTTGACGAATGTACACCTTACCCTTGCGATTATAATTATGCTAAGCGTTCAATGCATATGACGCATAGGTGGTTAGATAGATGTATTAATCATCTTGAAAAAACACCTTTTGAATACGATTATGAACAAACGTTTTTCCCTATAGTACAAGGGTCTACCTATAAAGATTTAAGAAGGCAATCTGCTGAGTATATTGCTAATGCTGGCGCAGAGGGTAATGCCATTGGCGGATTATCTGTTGGTGAACCTGCAGAAGAAATGTATGGCATGACCGAGGTCGTTTGCGAAATTTTGCCAGAAGATAAACCACGATATTTAATGGGTGTTGGTACACCTATTAATATTCTTGAAAATATTGCCTTAGGTATAGATATGTTCGATTGTGTGATGCCTACAAGAAATGCAAGAAACGGAATGTTGTTTACTGCACATGGTACCATAAATATTAAGAACAAGAAGTGGGAAGATGATTTTTCACCTATAGATGAAATGGGTACTACCTTTGTAGACAGAGAGTATTCTAAAGCATATTTAAGACATTTATTTGCCGCCAATGAATATTTAGGCAAACAAATAGCAACAATTCATAACTTAGGCTTTTATATGTGGTTGGTGCGAGAAGCTCGTAAGCATATTATTGCAGGCGATTTTAGAGCTTGGAAAGATATTATGGTAAAACAAATGGATAAAAGGCTATAATGCTATCAATAATAGATAAGTACATTCTAAAACGGTATCTAGCGACATTTTCGTTGATGCTTTTGTTGTTTATTCCCATTGGTATAATGGTGAATTTAGCAGAGCAGATCGGTAAAATGATCGATAACGAAGCACCGTTGAATGAAATAGTAATGTATTATGTGAATTTTACGATTTACATTGGTAATCTATTATTTCCTATTTTTCTATTCCTCTCCGTAATATTCTTTACTTCTAAGTTGGCGAACAATACCGAAATTGTGGCCATTTTAAGTTCTGGAGTATCTTATGGGCGTTTTTTAAGACCTTATATAATAGGGGCTTCAATGGTTGCTGTTTTAATGTTCTTCATGACCATGTTTATTGTGCCTAACGCGAGTGTGGGCTTCAATGAATTTAAATACAAATACCTGAAAAAAGGTAAACAGGATCGGGTTACGAATAACATTTTTAATCAGTTAAATGAGTCCGATTTTATATACGTTAGCAGCTTTGACCCTGCAAGACAGTTAGGGCATAACTTTACGTTTGAACGTTTTGACGAGAATAATGAGCTTGATTTTAAAATATCTGCAGCTAATATTCGATGGGTCGAAAAAGACTCTAACTACCGCTTAACATCGTACAAAAAGCGAACGGTTTTAGGTGATACGGCGATTATTGAAAGCAAACGCCGACTAGATACTATTTTTGCTTTTGATATTGGTGATTTAACGCCAGTATCATATGTAGCGGAAACAAAGAACCTTTTTGAATTAGATACTTTTATTAAAGATCAAAGAAGAAAGGGTGCGTCAAATATTAATACCTATGTTTTGGTGAAGTACAAGCGTTGGGCATTGCCATTAACAGCCTTTATCTTGACTATTATAGCCGTTTCGGTTTCTTCTGTTAAAAGACGTGGCGGTATGGGAGCCAATTTGGCATTCGGTATTTTGATTGCGTTTATATTTATATTTTTTGATAAGGTATTCGGCGTACTCGCCGAGCAATCTGGCTTTTCGCCTTTGCTTGCTGTTATTATACCTAATGTAGTTTTTGGATGTCTGGCATTTTATCTACTTCAAAATGCAAAAAGATAGAGTACTTAATTTACTGCACTTACATTTCATTGTCTTTATTTGGGGCTTTACAGCAATTTTAGGAAAGTTAATTACCATAGATTCGCTGCCGTTGGTTTGGATTAGAATGGGGATGGCGACGTTATTTATAGCGATATATATACTTTTTGCAAAATTCAGTTTAAAGGTTTCAAGAAAAACATTCTGGTGGTTGGTCGGTGGTGGTATAGTAGTAGCATTACACTGGGTCACCTTCTTTTTGGCAATAAAAGTATCTACCGTATCTGTGGCATTGGCAATGATGTCTACAGGAGCTTTTTTTACAGCCTTAATGGAGCCCTTTTGGTACAAGCGAAAGATAATCGGTTATGAGATTTTCTTCGGATTAATGGTCGTAGCAGGGCTCTATCTGATATTTAAGGTAGAGACGGAGTATGTATACGGTATGATAATCGCATTGATATCGGCATTTTTAGCAGCTGTTTTTTCCTTAATAAACGGTAAATTGGTGCAAAACCATAAACCATCGGTTATCTCTTTTTATGAATTGGGTGTGGGTATGGTTTTCTTATCTGTAGTCTTATTATTTAAAGGCGATTTTAATATGTCATTGGTAACGCTGCCTCAAATGGATTGGGCTTACCTAATAGTCTTAGCTCTTATTTGTACAGCATATGCGTTTATTGCATCGGTGAAAATTATGCGGGTTTTAACTCCATATACCGTAATGCTTACAACAAATTTAGAGCCGGTATATGGTATTTTGCTTGCTTGGTTCATATTTGGATCAGAAGAAAAAATGAAACCAATGTTTTATGTGGGAGCCTTAATCATACTCAGTACGGTTATCGCAAACGGTATTTTAAAGCAAAGAGCGAATATTAAAAAAAGGGTACCCAAGATTTAGGTATTAAAGTTTTATCTTTGAGCCGCAACTAAAGAAACTTTATAGAAATATGGAATATTTGGATTTTGAACTTCCAATTAAAGAATTGGAAGAGCAATTGGACAAGTGCATGGTAATCGGGGAGGAAAGCGATGTTGATGTTACCGAGACTTGTAAACAAATTGAAAAGAAACTTACCGAAACCAGAAAAGATATATATAAGAATTTAACTGCTTGGCAACGAGTACAGTTATCTAGACATCCAAATAGACCTTATACATTAGATTATATCAAAGCTATTTGTGGTGAAACCTTTTTGGAGCTACACGGTGATCGTACTGTAAAAGATGACAAGGCCATGATCGGTGGTTTAGGTAAAATTGGTGATCAGAGCTATATGTTCATAGGTCAGCAAAAAGGATACAATACTAAAACTCGTCAGTATAGAAATTTTGGTATGGCCAACCCAGAAGGGTATAGAAAGGCTTTACGTTTAATGAAATCTGCCGAAAAATTTCAAGTACCTGTAGTTTGCTTAATTGATACACCGGGTGCTTACCCAGGTATTGAAGCAGAAGAAAGAGGACAAGGAGAGGCAATTGCAAGAAATATTCTTGAAATGACTCGCCTTAAAGTGCCTATAATTGTTGTAATTATTGGTGAAGGTGCTTCTGGTGGTGCATTAGGTATAGGTGTAGGTGATAAGGTATTAATGCTAGAGAATACATGGTATTCGGTTATTTCGCCAGAATCTTGTTCTTCAATTTTATGGAGAAGCTGGGAGTATAAGGAAAGAGCTGCCGAAGCTTTGAAATTGACAGCTACCGATATGAAAAAGTTAAAACTTATAGATGAAATCATTCGCGAACCTGCAGGTGGTGCTCATGCTAATAGACCGAAAACTTTTGAAACCGTAAAAAATAAAATTTCTTCTCATTTTGAGGATTTACAAAAGTTATCACCAAAAGAATTGGTAAATCAGCGTATGGATAAATACGCACAGATGGGCGTTTTTAACGGCTAATCTACGTTTTAGGCTTCTTAAAAATATACCGAGGATTTTATTCCTCGGTTTTTTTATGTTATCAACAGAAAATCGTAACTTATTAACAATCAATTGTTAGTCAACTGTGAACATCGTAAGTGATGTTTTTCACGTTAACTAAAGGTTAATTGTATACTTTCGCACTATGGAGAACACAAAACCTTTTGTCGCTCGCAAGATTGACAAATCTAATATTATAAGCCTTCAAAAAGGTAAAATTCCACCACAAGCTATTGATTTAGAAGAGGTTGTGTTGGGTGCTATGATGATAGATAAAAAAGGTGTTGATGAAGTTATCGATATTTTACACCCCGATGTTTTCTATAAAGATGCTCATAGATTTATTTACGAGGCTATTTTCATTCTCTTTGAAGAGTCGCAACCAATCGATTTATTAACCGTTTCTTCACAACTTAAGAAATCAGGTAAATTAGAGATTTGTGGAGGCGATTTTTACTTGATAAAATTGACTCAAAAAGTAGCATCATCTGCTCATATTGAGTTTCATGCACGTATTATTCTGCAGAAGTTTATTCAGCGTAGTCTGATTAAAATTTCTGGTGAAATTATCGAGGAGGCATATGATGAGGCTATCGATGTATTTGACTTGTTAGATACTGCCGAAGCAAAATTATATGATGTTACCCAAGGTAACTTAAAGCGTTCTGCAGAGACGGCGCAAGATTTGGTAATACAAGCTAAAAAACGAATTGAAGAGATTGCCGGTAAAGAGGGGATGAGTGGTGTCGCCTCTGGGTTTGATAAGCTAGATAAGCTTACTTCGGGTTGGCAGCCGAGTGATTTAATTATTGTTGCAGCACGTCCTGGTATGGGTAAAACGGCATTTACCTTATCTATGGCGAGAAACATGGCTGTAAATACAAATACACCTGTAGCTTTCTTCTCTTTAGAGATGTCCTCGGTACAGCTAATTACAAGACTAATTTCTTCTGAAACTGGTTTGTCTTCTGAAAAATTAAGAACTGGTAAGCTTGAAAAACACGAGTGGGAACAATTGAATGTTAAAGTGAAAACTTTAGAAAAGGCACCTTTGTTTATTGATGATACTCCGTCATTATCCATTTTTGATTTACGTGCAAAGGCAAGACGTTTGGCCTCTCAGCATGGTATAAAAATGATCATGATCGATTATTTGCAGTTAATGACAGCAGGTGGTAGCCAAAAAGGAGGAAACAGGGAACAAGAGATTTCTACTATTTCTCGAAACTTAAAAGCGCTTGCAAAAGAATTGAACATTCCTGTAATTGCATTATCTCAGCTATCGCGTGCTGTTGAAACACGTGGTGGTAGTAAAAGACCTATTCTTTCGGATTTGAGGGAATCTGGAGCGATCGAGCAAGATGCCGATATTGTATCGTTCATCTATAGACCTGAGTATTATAAGATAGAAGAGTGGGATGATGAAGAACGTTCGCCAACTCAAGGTCAAGGAGAATTTATTGTAGCAAAACACCGTAATGGTGGTTTAGAAAATATTAGATTGAAGTTTATCGGTAATCAAGGTAAGTTCGATAACCTCGATGATTTTGACTCCCCTTTCGAATTCCAATCGAAAATGAATGCAAATGAAGAGAATCCGTTTGCGACGAAAAACTTACCAAGTGCAGATGATGCCTTTGGTAGTAGTATGAATAGTAGTCCTGATTTAGATGAGGATAACGATGTTCCTTTCTAAATTTTGATTTGTGGTTATACTAGACTTAATATTAAGAGCAAAAAAGAGAATTGAAGAAATATCTCAAACGGAGAATATTAGTGGTATTCCTTCAGGATTTTTAGATTTAGATAAATTAACTTCTGGTTGGCAAAGTGGTGATTTAATTTCAATTGGAGGTAGGTCTGGAATGGGAAAGACTTCTTTTGCTTTATCTATGTCAAAAAATATAGCCGTAGATCACAATATTCCTTTGGCATATTTTTCAATTGAATCTAGTTCAAAAGTAACAGTAAATAAACTTATCTCAGCGGAAACAGGTCTATCAATTAAAAAATTACGAACTGGAAATCTTGAAACGCATGAGTGGGAACAACTGAGTGTAAAAGTAGAATCATTGGAGAATGCTCCTTTTTTTATTTATGATACACCAGCCTTATCAATAGAGTCGCTAGAAATTAAAGTAGCTGAATTAGTAGAAGAACATAACATAAAAATTATTATTATTGATTATCTCCAATTAATGACAATCAGTAATAAAAATTCAATAGCTGCGAACAGGGAACAACATATTTCAATTATTGTTAAGCGGCTCAAGTATATTGCCAGAACAAATGGCATTGTAGTGTTAGTTTTATCCCAGTTATCACGAGCAATTGAGACAAGAGGTGGAAGTAAAAGGCCAATATTAATTGACTTTAGGGAATCAGGTGCTATTGAGGATGACTCTGATATTGTTGGTTTTCTTTATCGTCCTGAGTATTATAGAATTGAGGAATGGGATGATGAAGAAAGAACTTCAACTCACAATCAAGGTGAATTGATAATTGCTAAAAATAGAAATGGAAGTTTACAGAATATCAGATTAAAATTTATAAGTTCTATAGGTAAATTTGATAATTTAGATAAGTCTGATTTTTTTACAGATTATCAGGCGGATGGAAATAGTTTTAAGAAGAATCCGTTTGCAAAGGAAAATTTGCCAAGTGCGGATGATGCCTTTGGTAGTAGTATGAGTAGTAGTCCTGATTTAGATGAGGATAACGATGTGCCTTTCTAAAATAGAATATAATTATAAGTTTAAAAAGTCTCCTGTTCTGGGAGACTTTTTTGTTATAAATCAATTTATTTTCAACTAATCACGTTATCTTAATTTCAATAGCTTTAACTGTACCTTAAATAGTGCTCCAAAGATTTTACTATATCTTTGAGTGAATACTTTTATTATACTTTATGTCCAAATTAATAACAACAGTCTTCTTCCTTTTACTTTCTGTACAACTATTCGCATCATCGATTTTGATTCCGATGGATTCTGATACACAAAAAAATCATTTAAAAGCATACGGAATTACATATTGGGTTTTGGCAAAACAACAAAAAGTACAATGGTTATTGAACTATCGTGGTGGTTCTTTTTTATTACCAGATGGGGAAAGTATTAGAAAGGAATGTCAAATAAGGGGAGTCAGTTTTGAAATTTTGTCTGATGCGCAGGCAAACGGAATACTAGACGAAATCAGTAGTCCGTCTGTTAATCAAGATGCCGTTATACTAGAAAAAGCTCCGCGAATAGCAGTCTATTCCCCAAAAGATAAGCAACCTTGGGATGATGCGGTAACGATGGCTTTGACCTATGCTGAAATTCCGTATACCACTATTTATGATGAAGAAGTATTGGGTGATAAGTTGGCGTTGTACGATTGGCTTCACTTACATCATGAGGACTTTACAGGTCAATATGGTAAATTTTATGGAGCATATAGAGCGACACCTTGGTATATTGAAGGGAAAAAGAATTCTGAAAAGTTAGCTAATAAATTAGGTTTCGATAAGGTCTCTGAGGAAAAGGGAGCCGTAGCTTTAAAAATAAGAAACTATGTTATTGGTGGCGGATTCATGTTTGCCATGTGTTCTGCAACAGATAGTTTTGATATTGCCTTAGCTGCTGATGGTATTGATATAGTAGAACCTATGTTCGATGGTGATGCTTCTGATCCTAATTATCAAGCAGGTTTAGATTACGGAAAAACGTTTGCCTTTACCGATTTTATTTTGGAACGTAGTCCGCTGAAATATGAATTTTCTTCAATTGATATGACGAATAAAAGGGGTAATGTACCAAAGGAATCTGATTATTTTTCTTTGATGGATTTCTCGGCAAAATGGGATCCGGTGCCTACGATGCTTTGCCAGAACCACACCTCTTTGGTGAAAGGATTCATGGGGCAGACAACTGCTTTTACACGTTCTGAAATTAAACCGACAGTTTTAGTACTAGGGGAAAATAAGTTGAACGAAGAAGCAAGATATATTCACGGAATTAAGGGGAAGGGATTCTTTACTTTCTACGGTGGTCATGATCCTGAAGATTATCAACATAGAGTAGGGGACCCAAAAACAGAGTTAGAATTGCATCCGACTTCACCAGGGTATCGTTTAATATTGAATAATGTATTATTTCCGGCAGCCAGAAAGAAGAAGCAAAAGACCTGATTTTAATTCTTGTTTTAATTGAAATAAAAAACCGTGATCAATACTTTCGTATTGATCACGGTTTTTTTATAAAGTCTCTTTTATGGGTCTAGAATACTCCAATAAAGTGACTACCTGCAACATTCACTAATTCAGCACCTTTAGTTACTGCACCAGTTTCTGTTTCTACAACATAGATGTTTCCATTTTGACCAACAGCACCTTGAGTAAGGTAAATTTCTGTTCCTTCAACAACAAAGCCTTGGTATTGAAATAGGTAGAAATCTGGATCGTAAGGAATGTCATTAATTTTAACAGCAGTCTTAGCATTTAAATCTACTAAAGCGAAAAATCCTTGTAAGCCAGCAACACCGTCAGCAGAACCGTCATGACGATAAGCTAATACTGCTTTACCATTTGCAGCTGGTCTCCATGCTAAAATATATGCACCTTCAATACCTAAAGCATCATCTAAATTAAAATCATAAGTATCATCATATTCATTATCTGCATCAATTTTTAAAATATGAGAACCTTCAGGATCGCTTTGGTTTGCTTGATAAACACTACCGTTGTATTCGAAAGAATTGATACTACGGTATCCATTCGTATTTCCGTGACCAACAGTAGATGTAATAACTGACGGATTTAATAATGAAGGGTAGTCTAATATAATGGTTTTAGAACCTAAAATCTCAAAATCGCTATCACTTTCGGCGGTAGCAGGATCAACTTTGCTTAAACGAGCGCCAATGTATAATTTGTCTCCTGCGGCATTTAAAGTAGGCATGTCAATTCTAGAAATATAGTAACCTTGAGCTTCTTCTTCAGCACTTAAAGCTACACTATGCTCTTGAAATTCTTTAATAGAAGAATTAACCAAATCTAAAGTTACTACACCAATTGTAGCTTCAGTACGAGTGTAGACATCATTCTCATCAAATTCATTTTCATTGTTCACATACACTGCAGCACCAGTTTGATCTCCGTCAAATAATTTTATCCATCTTGGGGCGGTACCTACGTAAGGTGCTATACTAACCTCTGAACCTGCAGGGGTAAAAGTTTGTCCACCTTCAACAGTGTATTTGGTATAATTACCACCAGTATCACCTGCGTAGCTAATATTAAAAATAGTATTACCATCTTCAGAAGATTGCAATCTAGCCGTTCTGTTAGAAGGTGCTATAAATCCGTTTTCAAAAGGCTCAATAGAAACAGTAGGGTCTTTAGCATCTTCACTTGTAACAGAATAGATTAAAGTTCCGCCATTGCCATCTCCTGGATCTTCTCCCATTTTAGCTCCTGCAACGGTAATCCATCTTGGGTCTTCTACAGCATCTGGTTCTTCTGTATCCGGTTCTGGTGCTACTACAGTATCGTCTTCATTACTGCAAGCGGTCATAAGACCAGCGGTGAATATAATTGCAGCAAAGGTTTTTAGATTTAGAAACGTTCTTTTCATTTTTAGTATTAATTAAAAGATTAAAATTTATTTATTGCGTAATTCAGTTTTAAGTAAAAAGCTCTTCCTGGTTTTTGAACAGAAAGATTATCGTAAACAGGTTCGTCGAATATATTTTTGATATCAAAACTTACTGTAAACTTGTTATTTGGAAATGCATAGCTAAGTCCGAAATCTTGTGATATTTGTTGGGGTACAGCAAAAAACTCATTGCCAACAGTGTTGCTACCTTGTGCAGTTAGAAAAGAAAACTCATCGGTGAAGTACACGTTATAAAACGCATTAAGTCTAGACTTCTTCTGAATTAAATCTTTGAAAGAATAGCGTAAACCACCATTCATGGTGAAAAACGGAGTATTAGGCACATCGATTTCTATTCCTTGGTTTTCAATTTTTAAATCAAATCGAGAAATATTGAAGTTCAAACCAAAATTATTATCGTAAGCGTAATTTAGTTGAGCATCAAAACCTTTAGATGTACCACTACCTTGGTTTACATATATTATTAATTCGTCATCAACATTCAAAGATGTTTCTATAGGTAGACCAATTCTGTCTTTTAAGTTTCGGGTGAAAACATTGGTAGATATTGTAAAAGCATGTTTTTTAATATTGAAATTTCCAAACCTGAAGCCTAGGTTGAAATTCTCGCTGCTTTCTGGATCAATACTTGAGTTGGCCACTACATTATCACCATCATTACCGAAAATTTCAGTTTCGTCTGGTAATCTAATTGCTTTTTCAGCGGATGTCAATATGGTAATATTAGGTACAATTTCGTAGGATGCAGCAAAACCATAACCATCATAACTTTTGTTACTACTAACGACTTCATCTACGACCACATCATTTCCGTCAGCGTCAGATTCGATGGAAGGATCAACACTTGTTGATTTTTGTTGGTAATGCTTGCCAAACAAATTGGCTTTTAGTTTTTCATCAAAAGCAGTTAGCTCGTAGGTTAAGGAGTATATGTTCTTTTTCAATTCTCTTGTGCCAACAAAAGTGTTTTCTAAAACGGATCTTAGGGCATCGCTATCTTCTCGATCAATTCCGCTATACACATGATTTAACGATACACTATGATGGTCGTTTATTGCGTAAGAAGCACCACTTCTAATTGAAGCTACATTTCTTTTTATTTTAGCAAGTGTAGGTCCTCCTTCTTGTTGAGACCTCCAGGTGTATTGATATTCATTTCCTCTGAAGTCAATTGCTCTTTCTCCGTTCCAGCTATATGCCCAAGAAACGGTGTCGTTAACAGCTCGGTTTCTTTTTCCGTATAAACCGTTTACTTTAACATCAAGCCCTTTTGTGAAGAGATCTTTCTTTTGGTAGTTGATACTTCCTAATAAAGCATCAGATTCTAAAAACCTATCCTTATATGGGGTTATGGTCATAAAAGCTCCATGCTGTACTTCTTTATAATCATCTGATCCAGTAACACCAATAAAAAATTGGTCAGCCCATTTCACATCGGTATATCCAATTTCTGCTCTACCACCAGTAGATCTATAAGCATCATTGAATCTTCTTGCTGTAATTGGGGTTTGTACTCCGCCTAAGCCGGTAACAACAACACTTCTGCCCGATACCTTATAATCATTATCAGAGTAGTTGTGAAAAAGAGATGCCTTAACGGTTAATCCTGATTTGTCAAAGCGATATAAGCCATTTACACTGGCTTGTGTAGTATTGAATGATCCGTAAGAAATAGACGCATTTAAATTCGTTTTAGCATCATTATGTAGAACTATATTAATGGCTCCGCCTAATGCATCGTCAGCTAAATAACCAGGTACCACGCCTTTATAAACTTCAATGTTTTTAATCATTGAAGGTGGTATGCTATTTAGGTTGAATGAATTACCGTAAGTTGAAATCGGAATACCATCTATAAATATACGTACCGAGTTACCAGATAATCCGTTTAAACTATAGGTGACATCTGAACCTAATCCTCCATTTTGACGAATTTTTACTCCAACGGTAGTGTTCAGTAATTCGTTGGTTTGTATATTTCTAAGGCTAGCTTCTTCTGTTTTTATTGCGCTGACAGCAAAACCTTTTGTTTCTAGTTTCGTTTCATTCGATTTACCGTTAATGGTAACTTCATCTAAATTCTCTGTAGACTCTTGTAGGGTGAAATCGAGATTGACTTTCCGGTTACTTTCTGATATTTCAAAAGGTGTCGAACGTGTACCATAACCAATGAATGAAACTACTAGGTTGTATTTTCCTTTTGGAATATTGTTGATAGTATAGAAACCATTATCATTGGTAAGTACACCAAGTTTTAATCCTTCAACTAATACACTTGCAAATGGTAAAGAATTGCCAGAGTTATCTTGCACAGTACCTGAAATTGTACCTGAATTTTGCTGCCCTTGAACAAACAAGAACATGAAGAAAAGTATAGTAAAAAAGAAATTTTTCATTTGGTTTAAAAAAGGTCACTATCTTTATTAAGATTTAGTCTAAATAAATTAGTTTTGCAAATCTAAAGCAGGAATGAGAAGGCAAGTACCGAGAAAGGAATTTAAACATACGCAAAAGGAAGTATTGAATAGGGAGAGGAAAAGCATATGAATAGCGAGTTTTTACGAAAGGAATTAAGGGTAGGTGAGTTGTTTAAAAACGGATTTATTAATAACTCCGTTCAGTTCAATGAAGTAGAGGTAACCACTAAGGATAATAATTCTTTTATTAGAGGTGCAGACTTTTCTGATTTAAACTTAATTCATCAATTCGATTCAGAAATATGTGTAACCAGCGACAAACATTTAATAAAACTTCATTTTTCTCTAGAAGGAACTTATTGTTACCAACCGCTTAGACACATTAAATATTTAGTTCAAATTCCAGAAAACCACTGTAATATGTTTTACTACCCAACAACTGAGGGTAGGGATATTTTTTTTAAAGGAAATGCTAAGTTATTTGAGATTTATGTAAAACCTAGTTTACTTCAAAGCTTGTTGGGAACAGAATTTGAAAGCTCTTTTGAAAAATTAAAAGCGGCAATAGCTAACTCAAACTCTTTTGTATTATGGGATAAAAGCAAATTTATTCCTCCTCAAATTCGAAGTAAAATAAATGAAATAATACAATGCCCTTATAAAGGTGAGATTAGAAAAACATATTTAGAAAGTAAATTGACGGTGTTGATGATAGATTTTCTTTTGGGTAGGCAAACTTCTAAGCTTTCTAAGACCAACATTAAGTTGTTGAATTCAGATTATTTGGCAATTGTAAAAGTAGAGGCTCATATTAGAAATAACCTAAAAGAGCCATTGAAAATTTTAGATTTAGCGAATATTGCAGGTTTCAATACTACTAAGTTGAAAAGAGATTTTAAAAAAATATATGGGGTAACTGTGTTTAAATACATTACAGCAATACGTATGGAGTTTGCTAAGAGTTTAATAACCCAAGACGGGGCAACCATTGCTTTTGCAGCTTACGAAGTAGGTTATGCAAATCCGCAGCATTTTACCACTGCTTTTAAAAGAACTATGGGGTATGTGCCAAGTGAGTTAAAACCTGCAGTGCAGTGATTGGGATAATGACTTTATTTAATTAGTATTTTCCATAGCGAATCCCATATTTTATAATGCCAACCTCTCTAGGATATGGTTTAATATTAAACAATGTCTTATTTCTTGCCTAGAAAAAAGTAACAAAAGACATGAGTTCAATTCATATTTAGAGCTAATAAAAAACCGTGATCAATACGAAAGTAATGATCACGGTTTTTTATTAGCTCTTTAGTTTTTAAGATTTCTTGGTCTGAGAACTGTAGGTGCTTTCAAATATTTTATCCGCATTTGCAGATTCAAAACCATCTCTCCTTCTAGTTGGCTCGGTGTCATTTGTAGATTTTGGATAAGGTAATCGTTCGGCAAACTCCACATAACTACCAGATATTTCTAAGTGTTCACCATCTTTAAAAATTGCATCTATCATTTTAGCTACTGAACTCGTCTGCTTTAGTAAACCGTCAGCACTTGTTTTAATGACTCCGCCAGCTGTATTTAAGGTGATGCCAATGCTTGTCAAAAACTTATTAAAGCTTTCAAGTGAATTATATGGCTGCTTTAAATCGTGGACGCTTATAGTGTAATGGTTTAAATAATATCTATTGTACAATACCCAAGCAGCATACTCACTAATTTTTTGAAGCTCTTGATAATCGGTAATTGTTGGGAGGTCCCAAAGTGGTTTATAAAAAAAGTTTCCAACAGACGCTACATTGTTTAAATCAATGCTATCGACGGGGTCTTGGAGAATGTCATTAGTATACTTATTTAATATAGTTTTTGCTTTTTCAGGTAAATCATCTACCCTTAATTCACTTATAAAAATGCGTGGATATTTAGGTGATGGGGGTGCGTACCAATAGGCATTCAATTTTTTCTCCTTAAAAAAATAATAGTCCTTTTTCACATAACCGTAATGTAAAAAAAGCTTTTCGAAAGAGGCTATACCTAAATTTGGAACTCCAAGAGTTCTAAAAGCAATATGGTCGTTTACTATTTCATCTTCTGAACTTATAATTGCATGTGATAGTAACGCATCTATCACTTTTTGAACATCTGTAACAGATTGTTTATAAGGAGTAAATAGTGCTCCCATTAGGCTATCTAGTTTTGTGTCATCAGTAAAATCCATAGTTAACTATTTAATTTTCTTTAAAGTTACAATTGTTTCTAGATTAGCTGTCAAATATATTTTTGAAATCATGACTAATCCTCTTTGGTTGTGGATATTTTTAGGAATAAATTTAAAAATAATAATAGAGGTTAATTGATTTAAGTATGAGTTATAAATCTGTTTTGAATACAACGTGTAAATAATACGATATACACAGTCAGTTTTTAGAACTGTTTGTAATCAAAAGTTTTTTACAATTTCATTTTAGATTTTATGAGCTCTTTTAAAATACGTTCAACACCTAAATTATCGTTACTTGTTGTGCTATATGTAGCTACTTCTTTTACATTAGGATGAGCGTTTTCCATAGCAAATCCGAAATCAGATAAAGCAAGCATTTCAAGATCGTTGTTATAATCTCCAAAGACCATTACTTCATTAGATTTCAAATTATAACTTTCCATAACCTTGGTTAATGCGTATCCTTTGTGCGCATTTATATTAGAGATATCTAACCAATTTTCACCAGAAACCTTAACTTTTAAATCACCCTCGAAGTGCTTTACAAACGGATAAATATATTGTTCGCTACTTTCGAAGTGATAAATGGCAATTTTGATGACTTCAGAATCAAAAGCTAATAGGTCATCTATAATCTCAAACTCGGTATAATATTCAGCCAGTTTGCTTACAAACTCTTCTGAGGTTCCGGTTAAATAAGCTTGATGTTTACCACAAAGTACTGGGTGTATATTTGGTATTTCGTTTAAGGTTTTTAAAATATCTTGTACATGGTTTTTATCTAATGGTGTAGCTAGAATTTCGGTATTCTGCTTCATGGCAAAACCTCCATTTTCTGCTATTACGATTATATCATCTTTTATAGCGGCTAACTTGTCAATAATGCTATTGTACTGTCTACCGCTTGCAGCTACAAAAGTGATGCCTTGAGATTTTAAATCTTTAAATATGTCAAAGAATTGATCGCTGACTTGGTGATTGGAGTTTAGAAGTGTCCCGTCCATATCAGAAACAACCATTTTAATCTTTGATAAATCCATGTAATTTTATTTTGCTACAAAGATATTTCAACCAACTTTAGTAATGTGGCTAAAAGCAAAGTTTTACCTTTATTTAATAATATATAAAGTATGAAATTATTTCAAAATGAGATTACATTACCGCCTTATCAAAGAGGGTTTCATATAATCACAGATATTGTGGTAAAAAGTATCCCAGAAATTAAACAAATACATACAGGGTTTTTACAAGTATTTATCAAGCATACATCTGCAAGTTTAACAATTAATGAGAATGCAGACCCAACGGTTCGTGATGATTTTGAGTCTCATATTAATGTATTAGTTCCTGAAAATGCGTCATATTACAAACATAGTTATGAAGGTTCAGATGATATGCCTGCACATATTAAGGCATCATTAATGGGTGCTTCGGTGCAAATACCTGTAACCAATGGTAAACTAAATATGGGTATCTGGCAGGGAATTTATCTTTGTGAGCATAGAAATTACGTGTCTGGTAGAAATATAGTGTTGACGTTGTGGGGAAATTGATTTTTGATTAACTTGAAGTAAAACAAGAAGAATATGACAACAGAAGAATCTATTTTAAATAAAATTCAAATATTAATTACCAATCATTTTCAAACTCCTGTAATGGCCTTTAATTTTTTTGATAAGGATAATGATCAGAAGCTTACAAAAGCTGAAATTGTTAAGCTCTTGAAAGATGCAGAAATAAGTGGGTTTATTAGAGGTATTGTGTCTTCAAAGCTAATTGAAGGATATGATAGCAATGGAGATGAGTTAATAGACTGGGAAGAGTTTAAAACGGCAATATCTAAAATTAAAAAATCCGATTCGTAAGAATCGGATTTTTCAAAAAGTGAGATTGTTATTAATTTATTTTACCTGATCTACAACTGCCTTAAAGGCATCTGGGTGATTCATTGCTAAATCTGCAAGAACTTTTCTGTTAAGTTCTATGTTATTAGCTTTTACTTTTCCCATAAATTGAGAGTAAGACATTCCGTGTTGTCTGGCACCTGCATTAATACGGGTAATCCATAATGAACGGAAAGTTCTTTTCTTGTTTCTACGATCTCTATAAGCATATAACATTGCTTTTTCAACCGCATTTTTGGCTACTGTCCAAACGTTTTTACGTCTTCCAAAGTAACCTTTGGCTTGCTTCATTACCTTTTTTCTTCTGGCTCTTGAAGCTACTGCATTTACTGATCTTGGCATTTTTTTCTAATTTTTTGTAGTAGGCGTTCTTTTAATTAAAGAAACTTTTAAGGCCTAACTCCATGGTTAATAATTTTACCTGTTAAAAGAGTAGATTACTTTAAACGTAATTGCTCTTTAATACTGTTAACATCTGCTTGATGAACTAATCCATCATGAGTTAACCTTAGCTTACGCTTTTTAGATTTTTTAGTCAAAATATGACTCTTAAAAGCGTGCTTTCTTTTAATTTTACCTGTACCTGTAAGCTTAAAACGCTTCTTAGCACTGGATTTTGTTTTTTGTTTAGGCATTTTCTCCTAGTTTATATATTAATCTCACTTTGCATGCTAAACGCTGCCCACAATTGTAAGCAGCGTTTAGTATTTTATAAATACATTCGGTCGTAATACGAAGCCGAAGTGTTATTTTATTTTCCCTTAGTCTTAGGCGCAATGAACATTGTCATACGCTTTCCTTCTAATTTAGGCATCTGTTCTACCTTTCCTAATTCTTCCAATTCAGAAGCTAATTTCAGTAATAGAATTTCACCCTGATCTTTATAGACAATAGAACGACCTTTGAAAAATACGTACGCTTTTAGTTTAGCTCCTTCTTTAAGGAACTTTTCAGCGTGTTTCTTTTTAAAGTCATAATCATGATCATCTGTATTAGGACCAAATCTTATTTCTTTAACAACGACCTTTGAAGCTTTCGCTTTCATGGCCTTGTCTCTTTTCTTCTGCTCGTATAAAAACTTTTTATACTCCATTATTTTACAAACAGGAGGGTCAGCCTTTGGTGAAATCTCCACCAAATCCAAACCTAATTCTTCTGCTTTCTCAAGAGCCTGAGGAAAAGGATATACACCTACTTCAACATTGTCACCTACCAACCTAACTTTTGGGGCTGTTATCTTTTCATTGATATTATGGGGATTCTTATTTTCCCTTCTAGGTTGTGGTCTAAATCTTTTACGTATTGCTATGACTAAATAATTTTAATTAAACTTTCTATTCTTTAAACGTCTTTAAGGTACTATTTATTTCTTTGTTGACCAAGTCTGTAAACATAGTTACGTCTATCGCTCCTAAGTCTTCACCACCATGCTTACGCACAGAAATGGTGTTTGCTACTTCATCGTTGTCCCCTACAATCAGCATAAATGGAACTTTACTCATTTCTGCTTCTCGTATTTTCTTACCAATCGTCTCGTTTCTACTATCGATAAGGGCGCGAATTTCGTTATTTTCTAGGGATTTTAAAACTTTTTGAGCATATTTTTCATGTTTTTCGCTAACAGGAAGAATAATAGCTTGTTCAGGGGTTAACCATAAAGGGAAATTACCACCTGTGTGTTCTATTAATAATGCTATAAAACGTTCCATGCTTCCGAAAGGGGCACGGTGTATCATTACTGGTCTATGTAGCTCATTGTCACTGCCTTTATAGGTTAATTCGAACCTTTCTGGTAGGTTGTAATCTACTTGAATTGTACCTAGTTGCCATTGTCTGCCTAAAGCATCTTTTACCATGAAATCTAACTTAGGTCCGTAAAAAGCAGCTTCACCACTTTCTATTACATAATTAAGTCCTTTTTCTTTAGCGGCATTTATAATAGCTTTTTCTGCTTTTTCCCAGTTTTCTACTGATCCAATATATTTTTCTGGAGTATCTAAATCACGTACCGATACTTGTGCTGTGAAATCATCAAAGCCTAAAGATCCAAGTACATATAATGATAGGTCTATTACTTCTTTAAATTCCTCATCTAATTGATCAGGTGTACAAAAAATATGTGCGTCATCTTGAGTAAAACCTCTAACTCTGGTTAGGCCGTGTAGTTCCCCACTTTGCTCATACCTATATACAGTACCAAATTCAGCAAATCTTTTAGGAAGTTCTTTATAGCTAAATGGTTTAGCGTTATAAATTTCACAGTGATGCGGACAGTTCATTGGTTTCAATAAAAACTCCTCATCTTCTTTTGGTGTATGAATAGGTTGAAAGCTATCTGCACCATACTTTTCATAATGTCCAGAGGTAACATATAGTTCCTTTTGACCAATATGAGGTGTAACCACCATTTCATAACCAGCTTTCTTTTGTGCCTTTTTTAAGAATTGCTCTAGGCGTTCTCTTAGTGCAGCTCCTTTTGGTAGCCATAATGGTAAACCTTGCCCTACCTTTTGAGAGAATGTAAATAGCTCTAATTCTTTACCTAGTTTTCTATGGTCACGTTTCTTAGCTTCTTCTAAAAGTGCTAAATATTCAGTAAGCTCTTTTTGTTTTGGAAATGATATACCATATATACGAGTCAGTTGCGGGTTGTTTTCGTTCCCTCTCCAATACGCACCGGCAACACTTAAAATTTTAATGGCTTTTACAATACCGGTATTTGGTATATGACCACCACGACATAAATCTGTAAAGGTGTCATGGTCGCAAAATGTAATAGTACCGTCTTCAAGGTTTTCTATCAATTCTACTTTATACTCATTACCTTGGTTTTTGTAAAAATCAAGAGCTTCTGCTTTTGAAACTGCTCTCATTTTATAATCATGCTTCCCTCTTGCAATTTCTAATGCTTTCTTTTCTATAGATGGGAAGTCTTTGTCAGAAATAGAACCTGTAGGAAGTTCAACATCATAATAGAATCCATTATCAATCGCCGGACCTATAGTAAGCTTTACTCCAGGGTATAATTCTTCTATAGCTTGAGCAACAATATGTGAAGTTGAATGCCAAAAAGCGGTTTTACCTTCTTTGTCATTCCATGTATATAAAATTAAGCTCCCGTCAGTTTGTAATGGTGTGGTAGTTTCAACAATGGTATTATTGAATTTTGCAGAAATAACATTACGTGCTAATCCTTCGCTTATGCTTTTGGCAACTGCTATTGGGGTTGTGTCTTTTTCAAATTCCTTAACCGATCCGTCGGGAAGTGTAATTTTAATCATTTGTATACATATTATAGGGTGTCAAAGATAATATGAACTATTCACGTCCGCAATAGATTCATGTTATAATGTAGTGTATACATATAGTATTGGTTATTTGTTGTTGATGTGGGGTAGTGGGGTATTGGTATTTGAATCATATTCTTTGGGCGTTTTTAAATATCTGAGTAGCTTTTTTAGTAAAATTCGATCTGTTTATTATGTGCTGAAATGGTAAAGTGTTATTTATTAGGATGTTGCATATTGATGTAAATTTTTCTTTAATTTTATTTAAATAAATAGTTGTGTTATTAAGAATAGTGTGTACATTTGCACCCCGCAAACGAGGAAGATAAGTTCGGAATCGGGAGTTGGAAAAAGGTTCATATATATGTTGATTTGATCTGGGAAAAAAAAAGAAAAATATTTTTTTCAATAAAAGTTGTCAGGTTAAAAAACAGTTGTATATTTGCAGCCGCTTAGGGAAACACCTAAGGGAAACGAAGCAAAGAAATCGAGAGATTTGATGCGGAGTGGATAGAAGTTCATTGAAATATTGTGGAGATAAGAATCGAGTTCAGGTGAGGACCTGGGCGAGAGGAACAAGAATTAAGGAAACATACAATTTAGTATATCGCAAGGTATATATAAGGAATTGAATCGAGAGTCGGGGCCGGGAGAAATTTAGACTTCGTTGGGACGAATATTTACAAAACAACGATGAAGAGTTTGATCCTGGCTCAGGATGAACGCTAGCGGCAGGCCTAACACATGCAAGTCGAGGGGTAACAGGGAGCTTGCTCCGCTGACGACCGGCGCACGGGTGCGCACCGCGTATGGAACCTACCTTGTACAGGGGAATAGCCCAGGGAAACTTGGATTAATGCCCCGTAGTACCACGACCTGGCATCAGGATGTGGTTAAAGCCTTCGGGCGGTATAAGATGGCCATGCGTCCCATTAGTTTGTTGGTAAGGTAACGGCTTACCAAGACTACGATGGGTAGGGGCCCTGAGAGGGGGATCCCCCACACTGGTACTGAGACACGGACCAGACTCCTACGGGAGGCAGCAGTGAGGAATATTGGACAATGGAGGAGACTCTGATCCAGCCATGCCGCGTGCAGGAAGAATGCCCTATGGGTAGTAAACTGCTTTTATACAGGAAGAAAAATAGCTACGTGTAGCTTACTGACGGTACTGTAAGAATAAGGACCGGCTAACTCCGTGCCAGCAGCCGCGGTAATACGGAGGGTCCGAGCGTTATCCGGAATTATTGGGTTTAAAGGGTCCGTAGGCGGGCTGATAAGTCAGGGGTGAAAGTTTGCAGCTCAACTGTAAAATTGCCTTTGATACTGTTAGTCTTGAGTTATAGTGAAGTTGCCGGAATATGTAGTGTAGCGGTGAAATGCATAGATATTACATAGAACACCGATTGCGAAGGCAGGTGACTAACTATATACTGACGCTGATGGACGAAAGCGTGGGGAGCGAACAGGATTAGATACCCTGGTAGTCCACGCCGTAAACGATGGATACTAGCTGTCCGGAACCTTGAGTTCTGGGCGGCCAAGCGAAAGTGATAAGTATCCCACCTGGGGAGTACGTTCGCAAGAATGAAACTCAAAGGAATTGACGGGGGCCCGCACAAGCGGTGGAGCATGTGGTTTAATTCGATGATACGCGAGGAACCTTACCAGGGCTTAAATGCATATTGACAGGTCTAGAGATAGATTTTCCTTCGGGCAATTTGCAAGGTGCTGCATGGTTGTCGTCAGCTCGTGCCGTGAGGTGTCAGGTTAAGTCCTATAACGAGCGCAACCCCTACCGTTAGTTGCCAGCATGTCATGATGGGGACTCTAACGGGACTGCCGGTGCAAACCGTGAGGAAGGTGGGGATGACGTCAAATCATCACGGCCCTTACGTCCTGGGCCACACACGTGCTACAATGGCAGGTACAGAGAGCAGCCATGTCGCAAGGCAGAGCGAATCTACAAAACCTGTCACAGTTCGGATCGGGGTCTGCAACTCGACCCCGTGAAGCTGGAATCGCTAGTAATCGGATATCAGCCATGATCCGGTGAATACGTTCCCGGGCCTTGTACACACCGCCCGTCAAGCCATGGAAGCTGGGAGTGCCTGAAGTCCGTCACCGTAAGGAGCGGCCTAGGGCAAGATCGGTAACTAGGGCTAAGTCGTAACAAGGTAGCCGTACCGGAAGGTGCGGCTGGAACACCTCCTTTCTAGAGATTGTCCTTTTAAGGACAGTCCCTGACGAAGTAAAGAATGGAACTACGGTCCCGGTCTTTTGATTTAATAATAGTTTCTTTAGTAAATGTTCCATTACAATAATCTCCATAATTATGATATATAAGTAATTGCTTTTTTTTGCGAGGTATTTATGCCGAGAGGAAAGAGTAGGGACAGTCCCATAGCTCAGCTGGTTAGAGCGCTACACTGATAATGTAGAGGTCGGCAGTTCGAGTCTGCCTGGGACTACAAACAAGAAAATCGTCTTTGATTAGACGGTACGTTCATTAAGTATTGAAGGAAATTTTAGAAGTTGGGAAACCAGTTTTGCAGTACACGGTATGTGGTACGCAGTACGGCATAGGCTGAATACTGTAAACTGAATACTGATAACTGAAAACGGGGGATTAGCTCAGCTGGCTAGAGCGCCTGCCTTGCACGCAGGAGGTCATCGGTTCGACTCCGATATTCTCCACAGCGACGAAAGTCGACAACGTTCATTGACATATTGGAACAGGAGGTAAGACATTTTTATGTTTTACCGACTAAAAAAGAAAGAAACACGAATCTTTATTAAGTAAAGAGTACGAATAAAATAGAATAGATTAAAGATCTGGCGACAAGCTGGAAAAGGGCGTATGGGGAATGCCTAGGCTCTCAGAGGCGATGAAGGACGTGATAAGCTGCGAAAAGCTACGGGGATCGGCACACACGATATGATCCGTAGATATCCGAATGGGGCAACCCAGCATATTGAAGATATGTTATCCAGTAATGGAAGTAAACCCGGGGAACTGAAACATCTAAGTACCCGGAGGAGGAGAAAACAAAAGTGATTCCGATAGTAGCGGCGAGCGAAATTGGATTAGTCCAAACCGTACATGTTCCGGCATGTGCGGGGTTGTAGGACCACGACATTCGAGATGTAATGAACTAGAACGCTTTGGAAATAGCGACCATAGAGGGTGATAGTCCCGTATAGGTAAAGAGCATTAAGATAGTGGTATCCTGAGTAGTGCGGGGCACGTGAAACCCTGTATGAATCCGGCGGGACCATCCGCCAAGACTAAATACTCCTGAGAGACCGATAGTGAACCAGTACCGTGAGGGAAAGGTGAAAAGAACCGTGAATAACGGAGTGAAATAGATCCTGAAACCATACGCTTACAAGCGGTCGGAGCCCATATGGGTGACGGCGTGCCTTTTGCATAATGAGCCTACGAGTTACTTTTACTAGCAAGGTTAAGGACTTCAGGTCCGGAGCCGTAGCGAAAGCGAGTCTTAATAGGGCGCCATAGTTAGTAGTAGTAGACGCGAAACCGTGCGATCTACCCATGGGCAGGTTGAAGCTGTGGTAACACATAGTGGAGGACCGAACCCGTTGACGTTGAAAAGTCTTGGGATGACCTGTGGGTAGGGGTGAAAGGCCAATCAAGCTCGGAAATAGCTCGTACTCCCCGAAATGCATTTAGGTGCAGCGTGTAGATAGTTTTATAGAGGTAGAGCTACTGATTGGATGCGGGGGCTTCACCGCCTACCAATTCCTGACAAACTCCGAATGCTATAAAATGTTTCTGCGCAGTGAGGGCATGGGTGCTAAGGTCCATGTCCGAGAGGGAAAGAACCCAGATCACCAGCTAAGGTCCCAAAGTATATACTAAGTTGATATAACGCGGTGGAACTGCATTGACAGCCAGGATGTTGGCTTGGAAGCAGCCATTCATTTAAAGAGTGCGTAACAGCTCACTGGTCGAGCGGTTCCGCATGGATAATAATCGGGCATAAGTATATCACCGAAGCTGTGACTTCATATTTATATGAGGGGTAGGGGAGCATTGTAATTGCGTCGAAGGTGTACCTGCGAGGGATGCTGGAGCGATTACAAACGAAAATGTAGGCATAAGTAACGATAATGCGGGCGAGAAACCCGCACGCCGAAAGACCAAGGTTTCCCCAGCTATGCTAATCAGCTGGGGGTCAGTCGGGACCTAACGCGAACCCGAAGGGGATAGTGGATGGACAACAGATTAATATTTCTGTACCTGCTCACGCTAAAAGTGACGGAGGCGAGAAGTTGGTGCGTACAGACGGAATTGTACGTTGAAGGGAGCGGTAACGCCCCGATAGTACACCGAGACCACGGTCAAGGTGATAATCCAGCATATCGACTTCCAAGAAAAGCAAGTGAAGCAGCCCGTACCGTAAACCGACACAGGTGGTTGGGATGAGTATTCTAAGGCGCTCGAGAGATTCATGGCTAAGGAACTAGGCAAAATAGACCCGTAACTTCGGGAGAAGGGTCGCCCCCTTATGGGGGGCCGCAGTGAAGAGGTCCAGGCGACTGTTTATCAAAAACACAGGGCTCTGCAAAATCGAAAGATGAAGTATAGGGCCTGACACCTGCCCGGTGCTGGAAGGTTAAGAGGAGATGTCATTCCTTCGGGGAGAAGCATTGAATTGAAGCCCCAGTAAACGGCGGCCGTAACTATAACGGTCCTAAGGTAGCGAAATTCCTTGTCGGGTAAGTTCCGACCTGCACGAATGGTGCAACGATCTGGACACTGTCTCGGCCATGAGCTCGGTGAAATTGTAGTATCGGTGAAGATGCCGGTTACCCGCAGTGGGACGAAAAGACCCCGTGCACCTTTACTATAGCTTCGTATTGACCTTGGTCAAGCAATGTGTAGGATAGCTGGGAGACTTTGAAGCTGCATCGCTAGGTGTGGTGGAGTCATTGTTGAAATACCAGCCTTTGCTTGTCCGGGGCCTAACTCTCGATGAGAGAACAGTGCGTGGTGGGTAGTTTGACTGGGGTGGTCGCCTCCAAAAGAGTAACGGAGGCTTCTAAAGGTGCCCTCAATACGGTTGGCAATCGTGTGTAGAGTGCAATGGCACAAGGGCGCTTGACTGAGAGACATACAGGTCGATCAGGTTGGAAACAAGAGCATAGTGATCCGGTGGTTCCGCATGGAAGGGCCATCGCTCAAAGGATAAAAGGTACGCCGGGGATAACAGGCTGATCTCCCCCAAGAGCTCATATCGACGGGGGGGTTTGGCACCTCGATGTCGGCTCGTCACATCCTGGGGCTGGAGAAGGTCCCAAGGGTTGGGCTGTTCGCCCATTAAAGTGGCACGCGAGCTGGGTTCAGAACGTCGTGAGACAGTTCGGTCTCTATCTACTGCGGGCGTTAGAAATTTGAGTGGATCTGACTCTAGTACGAGAGGACCGAGTTGGACTGACCGCTGGTGCACCAGTTGTTCCGCCAGGAGCATCGCTGGGTAGCTATGTCGGGATTGGATAAGCGCTGAAAGCATATAAGCGCGAAACCAGCCACAAGATGAGATTTCTTTAAAGGGCCGTGGGAGATGACCACGTTGATAGGCTATAGGTAGAAGGGCAGTAATGTCCGTAGCCGAGTAGTACTAATTGCCCGTCAGGCTTGCGCATACGTACGTCCCTTCTTTAGGGAAGGGGCGGACGACGATCTTTACTTCTTTCTTTTTATTACGAAAAATACTTAATACTATAAGTGCTTCTTTCCTTTATAGGATCCTGTTCCATTCATGTCAACGATATTGCGGCGAAGGCCGCGGTCGGTAATATCCGATCTAAAACTTAGGTGGCCATGGCGACGGGGCCCACCCCTTACCATTCCGAACAGGGAAGTTAAGACCGTTTGCGCCGATGGTACTGCTATATCAAGTGGGAGAGTAGGTAGCCGCCTTTTTCGAAAGCCCTTTACAGTAATGTAAAGGGCTTTTTTTATACCATAAAGTCAAGGAAAGGGGTGATGTTCTAATCCCTTGTTCTATTTTTGTACTAAATTTCGTATGATTAATCATTTAATGGAATAATTGATTAATCAATTGTTCGATATATTAGGAGCATATTTAAATGTCTTACTTAAAATCATTAGAGAAAGAAGAAAAGTTCAATACCATTTCTCATGGTATTGGTGCATTATTGGCTATTGTAGGTATGGTGTTGTTGATTCAAGGAAACAATCATAAATCTGAATATGCAACCTGGGGAATAATTATATATAGTTTGTCATTAATAAGCATGTTATCAATATCTACGATATATCATGCAGTTGATAATAAAATATGGAAACTTAGAATGAGAGTTCTAGACCATATAAATATCTATTACCTTATAGCGGGTACGTATACTCCTGTGGCTTTAATAACACTTGTAAACGGTAATGGATGGTTGATTTTCTTCGCAGTATGGGGTATAGCTGCTGTTGGTACCATTTTAAAATTGTTTTTTACTGGTAAGTTTGAAATTGTGTCATTACTACTTTATTTAGCAATGGGATGGCTAATAGTATTTTATTTTCAAAATTTAGTAGATAATACCTCTGAATTAGGAATTCAATTGTTGATGTTAGGCGGTGCTTTTTATACTATTGGTATTATATTCTATGCGGTAAGAAGAATACCTTACAATCACTTTATATGGCACCTTTTTGTTTTAGCTGGTGCGATATGCCATTGGTTCTTTATTTTTTTAGATGTAATTTAAGGGCTAGCTTTTGTTTTGAAAATTACGAATCTATAATATCTTTATATTCTTCATAAAACTTTTCTATTTTATACATAGAAGTATTCAAGAACTGCATGGTTTCTCTCCAAGTGTTTTTATTGTGAATAGAAACATCCTTGATTTGAACGTAAATTCTTGAAATATCTTTTTGATTATCCAGTATAAAGAAGTCTTCATAAATAGCTTCAGGAAGATATTCATCTATTAATATTGATTTTAGAGCTACAAGTTTGTCCCAAACTTTTACACGTTGTTCTAGATCTGAATCTACATCAATGGAAACCATTGCCATTTTTAAATCAAAATGAAATTTAAACGATAGTCCTTTAACCTTAGTTTTATACAAAGTCCATTTATTTGGAAAAGATTTTCCAAAAGCAATCCAAAATTCTTCACGTAATTTTCTAGAGTCTTCTTTACTAAACATTTATAAAAAATATGCGATTGTTATTCCTAGTATAATTACCAGTAACTTCCTTAAATTGAATTTATGACCTTCAGAACTTTCAAATAATATTACGGTCGAAATATGTAAAAATACTCCTATTACTAGAGCATTTAAATATACTCCGTATGTAGAAAATAAATCAATAGTATGTGCTAAATAGGTACCTAAGGGAGTCATTATAGAAAATAATAGCATAAAGAGCCCGGCTTGTACTGGTTTAATATTAGAGCCTAAAAGAAAGATACTTAATATAATTGCTATTGGTATTTTATGAATTAGAATACCATAAATGATAGTGTGATTAGTGCCTATTGGAAGACCTTCAAGAAGGGAATGAATACAAAGACTGATAAAGAGTAACCATGGAAAATTTTGACTTTCTTTTGAGATATGAACATGACCGTGTTCAGCTCCTTTAGAGAAGAATTCTAGAAATATTTGAAATAATATTCCCAACATTATAAAAACGCCAATGGACTTTGAATCAATAGTTGAATAAACTTCTGGTAGCATTTCAAATATTGTAAGGGCTAAAAGAAAAGCACCACTGAATGCTAGTAAGAGTTTAAACGATTCATTTTTTTGTGGTTTTGCGATGACCACAAAAAGAAAACTAATAAGCACTCCCAGAATAGGTAAAATATAAATCATGTAGATGCTGATAAACCTTTTATAAAGGAAATAGGTCATTAATTAAACAGGCGTCAAAATTAGCGTATTTTTGCGTTACGAGAAAAGATGAATATGGGTAATAATTTTAAAATGGTCGCAAAGACCTTATTTGGTTTTGAAGAACTGCTTTCAAAAGAACTTAGAAATCTAGGTGCGAGTAATGTAGTAGAGGGAACTCGAAATGTATCTTTTGAAGGAGATACTGGTTTTATGTACAAAGCTAATCTGTGTTTAAGAACAGCAATTAAAATTATTAAGCCTATACATTCGTTTCGTGTTAGAGATGAAAATGATTTGTACAAGAAAATTTATGCAATGGATTGGACGGAGCACCTTTCTGTCAGTGAAACTTTTGCTATAGATGCTACCGTGAACTCTGAGCAGTTTACACATTCTTTATATGTATCTCAAAAGACCAAAGATGCGATAGTTGATAAATTTAGAGAAACTGATGGTACAAGACCAGATGTAGACGTTAAGGATCCAGATCTTCGTATAAATATTCATATTCATAATAATGAGTGTAATGTGTCGCTAGATAGTTCTGGTTATTCATTACATAAAAGAGGTTACCGTACAGCTACCAATATTGCACCTATTAATGAAGTTTTGGCTTCTGGGTTGTTATTATTAAGTGGATGGGACGGTCAATCTGACTTTTTAGATCCTATGTGTGGTAGTGGTACCATGTTAACAGAGGCAGCAATGATTGCTTGTAATATACCAGCAAATATTAATAGAAAAGGTTTTGCCTTTGAGAAATGGACAGACTTTGATGCTGATTTATTCGAGAAAATTATTGATTCATGCTTAAAGAAAACTAGAGAGTTTCATTATAAAATTATCGGATACGATAAAGCACCTTCTGCGGTAAGAAAAGCTCAAGATAATATTGAGAATGCTAATCTAGAAGATTATATAACGGTTGAGCGTAAAGATTTTTTCAAAACTGAAAAACAATCGGAAGGAACGTTACATATGTGTTTTAATCCGCCATATGGTGAGCGATTAGATATTGAAATGGAGAAATTTTATAGTGCGATAGGTGACACTTTAAAACAAGGTTACCCAGGTACGAATGCTTGGTTTATAACTAGTAATCTACCAGCTTTGAAATATGTTGGCTTACGACCTTCTCGTAAAATAAAAGTGTTTAATAGCCACTTAGAGTCTCGTTTGGTAAAGTATGAAATGTATGAAGGTAGTAAGAAAGCGAAGTATCAAAAAAATACAGAAGAATGAAACTAAAGCACAAAGTTCTAATCTATAATTTTTTAAGTTTCGCAGTGCTGTTTGTTTTATTTCGTTACATTTTATACGTTACTGTAACGATGAACTCTCTTTATTTATCTGCTATTGCTGCTATTAGCGCTTCTTTTTTAGCTCCAAAATTTGCTGTAACTAAAATAGAGGGTGTGGAGAAGATTGTGATGAAATGGATTTTTATCAAGGGCTTTAAAATTCTATAAGCGCTCTTTTGGTTTTGGTGGACCTTGTGGTTCACTAGATAGTTCAATTTTTTTCTTAATCTTATTTTTCTTTTTATAAAGCGGTAAGAAATAAGAAATACTGTAGTTGTACCCAATACCGAAATTACTATCCCAAGTTACTTTGTTAAAACCGGGTACCCACAAATTAGGAAAGCGCTCATCTTCATTTTGACTTAAAATAAGACCTAATCGGATACTTGCACCCATATACAGATTGGAGAACACTTCTATTTTTGTACCAAAAACACCTTCTATCCATGTGGCTGAAAGACCTGAGAATTTCTCTGGAACATCAGAACCGTTAGAAAATCCGTCTGGACTCCAGTATCTATTTGTATCGAAGTATTGGTAATTATTAAGCGTATTGTCGAAAGTACTGAATGCCAATCGACCACCCATATAAATTAAGTTTCGCTCACCATACCAGTTTGCATAAGTATTTTTGTTTACACCTATTTTTATGTAATTACCCGAGGTGGTGAAGTTATATAGGTCTTCTTGTCGCGTTTTTTCTTCTGTACCTAATTCTGCAGCTAAATATAGATTTTGGGTCAATCTATAATCAGCTACAATTTCGAAACCTTTATAATTATCATCTAAAGCTCCAGTTATAATTCTACTTAAATCAATACCCAAACCTAAGCCATATGACTGTTTGTACTCAACAGTATCTTTTGGGTTTAGATCAATAGGCTTGCTTTGGCTAAATACCGAACAAGTAATTAAAATGAATAAAAGATTAATGAAATATCTTGACATGTGTAGAATCTGAGTTAGTGACTAACGATTGTGTTATTTCGATATCTTGAATCCAGTTATCAGAATCAGCGGTTACATTGGCATCCAATTCATCATAGTTAACCACAAAACCACAACCACGAGATAGAAAGTCTTCAATTCTTGAATATGAAAAATTAATGGTGTCAACGTTACCTGTTTCTGCTCCGTCATCATTGGCAGCAGAGTTCTTTATTAATATAAAGCTAGTTGTGTCTTCATCAGTTTTTAACGGAATAGATATCGTACTTAAATTGCTGCGGTCTGTAACGGTATTTACGGTAACCGTTTGGCCTACACCAACGACTCTTAATGTTGGTACTTCCTTTAAGGTAGCTGTATCTGAAATATCATAAAATTCTATGACCAGTAGGGGAGTGTCACCTTCTACACAGATATCATCTTTTTCACATGATAAAGAGATAATAATCCCTAGAAAAATCAATAATCCGATTTGAAATCTTCTCATTTTAAACTTTCTTTTCTAAAAGTACAACATTTTCTACGTGATGAGTTTGCGGAAACATATCTACAGGTTGCACCTTCGTAATATCATACATCTCTTTCATTAGCTCTAAATCTCTAGCCTGTGTTGCGCTATTACAGCTCACGTAGACTACTTTTTTAGGCGCTATGTTTAGTATTTGCTGAACCACGTCTTTATGCATACCATCACGCGGAGGATCGGTAATAATAACATCTGGCACACCGTTTTGAGTAATAAACTGTTCGTTGAACACATTTTTCATATCGCCAACAAAGAAATCGACGTTGTCAATTTCGTTTCGTTCTGCATTTGCTTTGGCGTCTAAAATTGCTTCAGGTACAGATTCTATACCCACTACTTTTTTTGCTTTTTTAGAAACAAATTGGGCGATAGTTCCAGTACCTGTGTACAAATCATATACCAACTCATCACCTTTTAAATCGGCGAAATTTCTGGTAATTTTATATAACTCGTATGCTTGCTCTGAATTTGTTTGATAAAAAGACTTGGCATTAATCTTGAACTTCAACCCTTCCATTTCTTCAAAAATGTGGTCTCTACCAGAAAAACAGATAATTTCTTGATCGTAAATGGTATCGTTCTGTTTTGGGTTGATAACGTATAATAACGATGTTATCTCAGGAAAAGTTACGGCAAGGTGATTTAAGAGTAATTCTCTTTTCTCTTTATCGTTTTCAAAAAACTGCACCAATAGCATTATTTCGCCAATGGATGACGTACGTATCATTAAAGTACGCAGCATACCATACTGATTTCTTGGATTAAAAAAGGTTAATCCGTTTTCAACGGCAAATTTTTTAGTTTCTAAACGTATAGCGTTCGATGGGTCTTTTTGTAGATGACATTTTTTTATGTCCAAAATCTTGTCCCACATGCCAGGTATATGAAAACCTAAGGCATTTCTATCTTCAATTTGATTATCAGACTTTACTTCATCAAGCGTTAACCAACGGCTATCAGAAAAAGAAAATTCCATTTTGTTTCTGTAGAAATATTGTTGCTCTGAGCCAAGAATCGGTGTAAGTTCAGGCAAATCTAAATGACCTATTCTTTTTAAATTGTTCTCTACTTCTTTCTGCTTATAAAATAGTTGGTGTTCGTAGCCCATATCTTGCCACTTGCAACCTCCACAAACATTAAAATGCTGACAAACCGGATCTACTCTTTTATCAGAAAGACTGTGAAAGTTAATAGCAGTTCCTTCAAAATAAGCTTTTCTCTTTTTGGTAGTTTGTACATCTACCACGTCGCCCGGTACGGTGTTGTTTAAGAAAATAACCCTACCATCTGGGGCTTTACCAATAGTTTTACCCTTTGCAGCTGCATCGGTTACCATTACATTTTCAAAAACTACTCGCTTTGTCTTTTTTCGCATGTGGCAAAAGTAAGCATCCGTTGGCATTTATAATAACTAATAAACATAGTAGCGCTGTTATATTTAGTTAAAAAAGATAGTTTATTAAAGTAGATAAGAAATGATTTGTTTTTATACAAATGAAAAAGTCCGGAAACCTTTGATGTAAGATTTCCGGACTCTAAAAAGTTAAATAGTTTTTTTGCTACTATTTAGTTTTATTGAATTTATTTAAAATTCTTTCCATTTGTTTACCAGCAGCCTCTCTACCTCCAAGTCCAAATGATAAAGCAATGGTTACAGCAATGGTACCTAAAGTAATACCAAAAGCCATATTTATAATTTCATCGCCAATACCCATTGTTTTAAGACCCATTGCCAAGAAAATAGCTAAAATGCACATTCTAACAATTGATGCAACAAAAAGACTGTTCTCATCTTTAGCCATTGCTTTGTGAGCTGTAGAGGCTATCCAGTTTCCTATGATTAAGATTACTAATCCGAAAAGAATATTTCCAGAAACACCTACTAAAGTGTCTAGTACATTAGTAAGTTTTTCAAATTCTAATTTTTCTAATGCAGTGGTAATTCCGAAAAGAACAATGAAAAAGTAAACAACATTACCTAGAAGTTTTGCAAGGTTTGTATTTGATGATAAGCTGCTTAAATTCATTCTGTTAACAATACCATCTAAGTTTAAACTCTCTAATAAGTCTGTAACCAAGCCAGCAACAAATTTACCTCCGATAATGAATATTAGAAGTATAAGTACAGCAACAATTATTTTAGGTATTGCAGTAAAGAACTGTTCTAGCATATGAGTTGCAGGAACAGAAATAGCATCCATATTTAAAATATTCAATGCCGTAATTAATAAGGGTATAAAGATGAAAATGAAAACTACTTTTTTGAGTATGTTGACTAAATTTAAATTCTCTGGTAGTTTTAATTTAGGCACAAAGCTTTGTATAGTTTCACCAGAAAGACCTACTAGTTCAGAAACTATAGTAGCTAGCATATAACCGATATAACCTACTAAACCTGCACCTACTATATTAGGTATGTAACCTGTAAAGCCATTTAGTAAATTTTTGACCGGGTCTAAAACACTTGTCATACCCAGTTTTTCTAAGGCTAGCATGAAAACAAAAATCATGATAAAGAAGTATACCAGTTTTCCGATAAAGGAAGAAAGTACAACTTTACCCGACCCTAATTTACTATCGATATTAGTTCGTTTAATTAATTTGGTAATAAGTCTTTTCAAGAATCCGGCAATAAACCATCCTATAAGAAGGATTAGTATTGCGCCGATTGTGGTTGGTAAAAAATCGCCGACTGAGTTAGAAAGGCTAGACATCATGTTCTCTAAATAATTCATAGTGTTCTTTTTATAATAAATTGGTTCTATGTATTAGGACACAAATTTTTGTTAAAGGTCACATTTTATCGTAGTTCATAGGTTCTTTTAGATTTTATAGTAGTTCAAAAAAAATATTTATTATGTTTGTAATTCTACAGGATGATTTCTCTCCCACGCTGAATTTTCGCCCCGATAACTTTTCGGGATTTGAAAGGAAAAAGGTATAGAAGGAATTGCTAAAGTTTTATTTAAAGTAATTTTTATCATGTCAATTTTAGAAAACATCACTTCTAAGGATGCTATTGCATTAGAAGAAAAACACGGAGCCCACAATTACCACCCATTACCTGTTGTATTAAGCAAAGGAGAAGGTGTTCATGTTTGGGATGTGGAAGGAAAAAAGTATTATGATTTTCTTTCTGCATACTCTGCAGTTAACCAAGGTCATTGTCACCCAAAAATTGTAAATGCAATGACAGAGCAAGCCAAGACATTGTCTTTGACCTCTAGAGCATTTTACAATGATATGTTGGGTAAGTATGAGAAATATGCAACAGAGACTTTTCATTTCGATAAGTTATTACCAATGAATACTGGTGCAGAAGCTGTAGAGACGGCTTTGAAAATTTGTAGAAAATGGGCATATGAAGAAAAAGGTATTGCAGAAAATGCAGCTGAAATTATAGTTTGTGAGAACAATTTTCACGGTCGAACAACTACTATTATTTCTTTCTCTAACGATCCTGTAGCTCGTAAGAACTTTGGACCATATACCGACGGATTCATTAAAATAGAGTACGATAATTTATCTGCTCTTGAAGAAGTTTTAAAATCAAACTCAAACGTAGCAGGCTTTTTAGTAGAACCAATACAAGGTGAAGCAGGTGTTTATGTGCCTTCTGAAGGTTATTTAAGTGGAGCTAAAGCATTATGTGAAAAGTATAACGTATTGTTTATTGCAGATGAAGTACAGACTGGTATTGCTAGAACAGGTCGTTTACTGGCAACTTGTGGTAATTGTTCTTGTGCAGACAAGCATTGTAGCGGTACACCTGAGATTAAACCAGATATTTTAATATTAGGTAAAGCATTGTCTGGTGGTGCTTACCCAGTTTCTGCTGTTTTGGCAAATGATGCCATTATGAACGTGATACGACCAGGAAACCATGGTAGTACTTTTGGGGGTAACCCAATTGCTGCTGCTGTTGGTATGGCTGCTTTAGAAGTTGTAAAAGACGAGAAGCTTGCACAAAATGCCTTTGAATTAGGTGAGCTTTTTAGATCAGAGCTAAATAAATTTATATCAACTACCGATTTGGTAAATAGTGTTCGTGGTAAAGGTCTTTTAAATGCAATACTTATTAATGACAGTGAAGATAGTTCTACTGCATGGGATATTTGTATGGCGTTAAAAGAAAACGGATTACTAGCAAAACCAACGCACGGTAATATTATAAGATTCGCGCCGCCATTGGTGATGACAAAAGAACAACTTTTAGATTGTGTTTCTATTATTATAAAAACACTGAAAGAGTTTAAAAACTAGTAATAAAAAATCCCCGATGTAAATCGGGGATTTTTTTTGATTATTATTTCCTTATTGAAAATCGGCGGTCATAAAGAAAGCCATTATCAATCCGAAGTAAAGAATACAAAACACTAGATATATAAGGGCTAAAGCTAGACCTACATAAGAGAGAATTCTTCCCGTACTAATATTTTCATACCCTCTATAATTACCAGGATTAGCCTCATAATGTCTCTTTGCTGTTTTAGCATTGCTTAAACCGATAAAACTAAATATGGCACCGAAAGGACCACAGCAGAACAGGGTTAGTACAATAGATAAAATGCCAAAAGTTAATGCGTTGCTAGAACCTGGTATTTGTTGGTACTCTGAATTGTTCATTTATTCCATTGGTATTCCAAGTTGTTCATAAATTTCAGAGGTTTGCTCCATATATGCATCCCATCCGCCCATAGAAACTATTGAGTAAACTGTCCATAAAAGCGATATAGCTCCAATAACAAGCCCTATAATAGCTACAGTCTTAGTTGTTTTAAGGGTGCTGAAGTTAGAATATTCTTGCGGATTTTCTTGATATGTTTTTGTGTCTTTGTTTACTAAGAATAATGCAATACCTGACATAAGTATTCCTCCAATACCAGCGCTTAAACAGCAACACATAAATGAAAGTATACTTAGTACAAGAGCAATAGTAACATTGGGTAATTTTTGTTGTTCCATAATTTAAAGGTTTAGTTATTAGATGAATTTTAATATATAATTGGTTAATATAAAACCTACGGTGCTAACCATAAGCGTAATTGTAATTGCATTTGAATGTTTAATTGGGTATAACTTATTAAGCCCTAAAAAGCCAAAGAGTAATAACATAGGGTAAATAGCAGGGTACATTAAAAAAGCTGAAATAAACTCGCCCTTTATTAAAAATAATAGTGAACGCTGTAATCCACAGCCAGGGCAATCAACGCCCAATATCTGTTTGGTAAAACAGGGTAGCATGAAACTTTCTAATCCCAGAAAAATAAGTAATGCCTTAAGGCGCATCTGTAAATAAATTAATAGTCCGAAAATTACCATTATTTTTGTGTATTCAAAACAAAAACATGTCTCATTTTAATATTGGCGATACCGTAGAAACAATTGATGATGTCATTAAAGGCGTTGTTGAATCTATTAATGGCACTAATATTACCATGTTAAGTGACGATGGTTTCCCTTTAACATTCGCTGCTCATGAACTAGTTTTAATTGCCGATGATATTAGAGTTTCTAATTACGAAATTGCTCAAATTAAAAAGGAAAAAGAAATACCTAAACGTAGAAAGGCAACAGTATTAAGGTCTAAAGAACGTACAGCACCAAAAATGGAAGTTGATTTGCATATCAATCAATTAATGAAAAACCCTAAATCGGTAAGTAAGTACGATATGCTCAACCTACAGTTAGATACTGCCAAACGTCAGTTAGATTTTGCCATCAGTAAACGAATACAAAAGATTGTATTTATACATGGCGTAGGCGAGGGCGTATTAAAAGAAGAATTAGGCTACTTGTTCAGAAAATATGACAACGTAAAATATTACGATGCCGATTATCAAAAATATGGGCTAGGCGCTACCGAAGTCTATATTTTTCAGAATTTTTAGATTACTCTGCAGTTGTAGTTACAGTACCAAATTCACTTATTTGTAAATCTGTAATTCTACTACCGTTTTCATTTAAAAAGGTAATACCGCTAAGTTGAATGGTATGTGTAAATGTAATACTGTCTTCAGTAGTTGTCGTTACAATTATATCACCACCTTCAGCTTCAATTTCTTCTAAAACAGTTGGTGTAAGTGGTGGTGGCGAATCGCAGAAATATGCATTGGTAACAGTCTCTGAGAAAATTCTGTAACTAATTTGCGAATTACCAGGTACTGCACTTTCTAAACTAGCTGCGGTTACTTCATTTTTTAATAGTCCGCTAGGGATGGTCAAAATTAATGCCTCATCACCATTTATTTTGAACAATACATTTTCGGTCAAGGCAGAAACATCATTACAGCTTTGAATTGTATCGATACTATCAAAATCTACGGTTTCTATTTGAAGGTCACCATCATTACATCCAAAGAACAAAATCGAACAACCAATTAAGAGGTATTTTTTCATAATTCAAATTTAATTTAAAAATTGGAAATCTGTCTGTAGCATCAGGGTCAATTATGGGTTAATTAACTATTTTTGTTCATTATTTATTTTAAGAGTAGGCTTATATGAAACATGTATATTTAGATAATGCAGCCACTACGCAAATTCACCCTAATGTTATTGCAAAAATGCAAGATGCCTTAGGTACTTATGGTAACCCTTCTTCTACCCATAGTTTTGGTAGAACGGCAAAGACAGCCATTGAAAGCGCTCGTAAAACTATAGCTAAGTATATTAATGCACAACCTTCAGAAATTATATTTACTTCTGGTGGTACCGAGGCAGATAATATGATTATTAGATGTGCTGTGCGTGATTTAGATGTAAAAACTATTATTACTACTAGAATTGAGCACCATGCAGTTTTACATACCGTAGAAGAATTAGAGCAAAAGGGCTTAATTCAATTATTATATGTGGATTTAGATGCATTTGGTAATCCTGATATTGCCCATTTAGAAACCCTTTTACAGAAAGATGATTCTAAGAAGTTGGTTAGCTTAATGCATGTAAACAATGAAATTGGAAATAAAATAGACTTAGAAGAGATTACTCTTTTATCGAAGAAATACGGAGCTTTAGTTCATTCTGATACAGTACAATCTCTCGGACATTTTAATTGGGATGTAAAAGCATTCCCTATAGATTTTTTAGCCGCCGCAGCACATAAATTTCACGGACCAAAAGGAATTGGTTTTGCTTTTATTCGTAAGAATTCTGGTTTAAGTTGTATGATATCTGGCGGATCTCAAGAACGCGGACTTAGAGCTGGTACCGAGTCTTTTCATAATATCGTAGGGTTAGAAGAAGCTTTTATACATGCTTACGATAACCTAGATGAAGACAAGAAATATGTTGAGGGATTAAAATCTTACTTTATCGAGCAGGTTAATAAAAAAATACCAGGTGCCAAATTTAATGGACATTCGGGTGATTTAGATAAAAGTACATATACTCTAGTGAATGTTTGTTTACCTATTTCTGAAGCTAAGTCAATGCTACTTTTATTCAATTTAGATATGAAAGGTATTGCCTGTTCTAAAGGTAGTGCTTGCCAGTCTGGTAGTGATGCAGGTTCTCATGTACTTACACAAGTATTGTCTGCAGAAGATATGAAAAAGCCTTCTGTACGCTTTTCATTTTCTACTTATAATACCAAAGAAGAAATCGATTATACTATCGGAGTTTTAAAAGATATTATAGAAGCGTAGTTAGTTTTTACGATCGCGTTTACGCTCTCTCTCGTAGGGGAATTTTCTAATGGCCAACTTCATCATACGATCAATAAGGTCGGTGGTGTTTTTACCAGTTTTCTTATTAATTTCCTTTTCGTATTTCCATAGTAATTTACCAGAATCGCCATCGCTTATCTTAATGCCAATACGACCATAATTAGCACCACCAGAGAAGTAATCGGTAAAGCTGAATTCTGTTGGTACACCGTTAGATAGTAGTATGTTCAAATCTAAAGTGCCACTGATAATGCCATCTACCCCTAAAATTTCACTTAACTCTTTGGTGGTATAGACATCGATGTTGTCATAGCTAATATTATTCTTTGCTAGAATAGCCGTTGTATTTTCAATGTTTTGAAACGTTACCGGTAACTTTTTCTTTTTACTACGTTTAGAGAAATAGGTCTCAAAAGCATTTTGGACAGCATAACCTTCGTTCTCTTCCAACCTTTTTTGTTCAGACTTAGAGACTTTTTCATTCAAATCTAAATTGGTCAAGAAAGGTATAATGGCTAAAATATTATGATCAGCGCTCAAGGCATCAAAACTCGGGCTTTCATAAATGTTTTTCTGAGCCATAACGGCGAAAGAAGAAATAAGTGCTAGTAAGAAAAGTATTCTTTTCATCTGTAATGTTTAAAGGCGTAATCCTAATTTTAAATTTAATACTCTAGAGGTAAGATAATTTGGTACAGCATACTCAATTTTGCTATCTGCATCTCTAACCCACGTATTGGTAATTGAATTCTGATTGTTGAATAAATTGAAAATTTCAAAACCTAAACTCAATTCTTTAAAATTATGAAGCCAATGTGTTCTTGAAAATTGTTTGTCCTTATTTGCAAAAATATAGGAAATTCCTAAATCTGCACGTTTATAATCTCTTAATCTATTCTGAAAAATATATGGATCGGCATAACTGGGCGAACCACCAGGAACACCAGTTTGATAAACTAAGTTTAAATACATCTTTACATCTGGTATTGTAGGTATGTAATCTTGAAAAAGAATAGCAAATTTTACGCGTTGATCAGTAGGGCGAGGTATGTAGCCTCTATTATTTCTATTCTCTTCAGTTTTTAAATAACCTAGACTTACCCAAGATTCTGTGCCAGGTACAAAAGCACCGTTTAATCTAACTTCGGCGCCATAGACATAAGCTTCTGTATCATTATTAGCAGCGTAACGAATGCGAACATCTTCTAAGGTATACGGATTAACATTTTCTAATTTCTTGTAATATGCTTCGCTAATCAGTGTAAAAGGCCTGTCCCAAAGCAGAAAACTATATTCATTTCCAGCAACGAGATGAAAGGCTTTTTGTGCCTTTACATTGGGGTTTATAGTGCCAGAATTATCACGTAATTCTCTGTAAAAAGGTGGTTGATGATAAAATCCGGCAGAAAGTCGAAAGAGCATATCTTTTTTCCATTCGGGCTTTATAGCGAACTGTGCACGCGGACTAAATACGGTTTGTGATACTTTCTCTACACCCGTACCGCTAACAGTCCAATGATGTGAACGTACACCTATATTATAGTATACATCTGCATTGTTCCATGTTTTTTGGGTTCCTAATTGAACATATCCAGAAAATCGATTCGTTTTTACAAAGTTTAAAGCATTTAACCCAGTATAGGCTTCTAATGGAGCATCAAAGGGTTCAGAAGGTTGATTGTTAATGAATTCAGGGCGAGGTGGTCTAATAGAAAATCCGGCAGAGTCAATAAACTCAGATTCTCTCAACTGATCTCTTATATCTTCATGAGTATATTTTGCTCCCCATTCCAATATAGAATTATTCATGGTGTGAGAACCTTTGTGTTCTAAATTGAATATTAGGGCATCTAAATCATTTCGTGTTCGGTTGAACTGAGAACCGATTCCACGAGATGTTAATACCTCGCCAGCCGTATCGCTTCCTAAATTGCTATCCACATCACCAAGTTCATAAGCTGCAACAACATCTGAGTATTCTTCTTCAATGGTATGATAAATAGAGGTAATTAATTTTAAAGTGGTCTTATCATTTAAAAAGTAACTTCCTTTTAAAGCACCTAAGGCGATAGTGTATTTATTATTTTCTTGTCCTTCATAATACACAACCAATGCCTGCGGATTGTCTATGGTACCAAAATTAGTCTGTCTATTTAACGGTTCATTTTTATAATCGTTGACAGCTAGGTTACCTAGAAAATTAAGTTGAAACTTAGGCGAAAAGCGGTACGTCAAATAACTTTGAACATCTGTAAACGCCGGATTGAAATTGCTTTCTGTCTGTTGACTATTAACCAATAAAGAGTTATTTCTATATCGCACACCCGATACAGAACTCAACTTTTGATTTTTAGAAACGGTTTCTAAACTAGCGCTTGCGCCAAGAAAACTTACATCTGCCCGAAGAGAAAATAGGGTAGGGGTTTTATATTTTATATCTAAAACAGAAGCTAGTTTATCGCCATACTTCGCTTGAAAACCACCAGCTGAAAATTTTACATTTTGTACTAAGTCGCTATTTACAAAGCTCAACCCTTCTTGTTGTGCAGAACGAATTAGAAAGGGTCTATACACTTCTATTTCGTTTACATATACCAAATTTTCATCGTAGTTGCCACCACGTACAGCATATTGTGTACTTAATTCGTTGTTAGACGATACACCAGGTAATAGCTTCAATATTGTTTCTACTCCGGAATTTGCACCTGGTATCTTTCTGATTTTTTCAGGGGATATGTTTAAAATATTGCTGACTTCTTTTTCGCCAGTGGCAGAAACGGTAACTCCGTCTATCTGGGTAACATCACTTTTTAAAACAGGATTGAACTCAAACGTCTCGTTCGTGTTTAATATGATATTTTCTAAAACAACATCTAGATAAGCAATATGAGAGAAAACTATAGTGTTCTCTTCATCTGAGGTGATTTCTAAAATGTAAAAACCGTCAGCATTTGTTGTGGTCCCTAAACCTTTACTCGTAATATTTACATTTGGTAAGGGTTCATTATCATTGCCTAATACGATACCTGAAATAGTAGCATTCTGTGCAAAACCAATGGCGCTGCATAGTAATAGTATCAGGCTTAGAACGTTAGGTAGTTTCAAATATATTATTTTCTATAAAAAGAGGTGGTTAGGGTGTTCGTATTCCCTACATTATCTGTAACGGTAACTTCAAGTACACATTGCGTTTGATCTGCAATCTTGTCATCAAAATTATAGGTCAATGTATTACGCTTAGGTTCGTATTCCATTAATATCCATTCGCCATTTAATGTAGCAGAATATTTATCTACACCACTTAAGTCGTCAGCTATTTGTACACTCAAGTATTTATAATTGTTTAACCATTGCTTGTCTTTGAAATTCTTGGTTCTAATAGTGGGCGCAACAGAATCTTTAGCTAAAGTGTAGGTGCCTAAATTACGTGTTCGTGTTGTAAATTCATTACCACGTTTATATGTGTTCGCATGGTTTGGTCTAAGCTTAGAATCTAACCGAGCTATAAATAATTGTTTTTGTTCTTCTTTTGAATATTTAGAAACATCAAAAGTTATCGTGAAATTTTTGTGTGCCGGTATTGTGTTACGATGAATGGTTACGGTGTCTTTTCCCTTCTTTAAATCGATATAAAAATCTTCATAAAAAGTGTTTGTCGGAAAATAAACTTTGGCACCACCTAAATCAAAATTATTAGGTTTTTTTGCAATAACGTAATTATCTGTTTTTGTAATTACTTTTTTGTTGCCTAATAAATTCTTTACACCTTCAACAGGAATATTAAGTTCTACCTTATTACCTGCGTAATCTTTGATCAATAATTTTGCGGTATAACTTAAACCTTCGTTTATTTTTATTTTACCGTCGTTATATAAGTCTTTATAAATACTTAGGTTGTTGCCGGCCGATTTAAAACTCTTCTGAATTTTCTGTCTATTTCTACCATAGTAGTCATAATCTACAAGCGTATTTATATATCTAGTCTCACCAAAAGAAAATGACTCAAAATCGTAAAGGGAATAAATTTTTCCGTTTACACTAAGTTCAACACTATATACTCCGTTTTTGTTGGCGGCCATATCTAACCTATCAAAACCAATAAAACCGACTCCAATATCACCAAGGGCAGTAACTTTATCTGCTAAAAAAGAACCATCTGCCTGTTTACTGAAATTTACCTGTGTTCTTTCGTAATTATTATTAACATGAGATTTATCTGTTAGCGGATAAACAAATAATTTTTCTAAGATAGGATTTGTAGCATCTGCAACATCTAAACCATACATTAAAGGGTTAGTCGGTTTTTCAGAAATACTACTTCTAATTTCAAAATGTAAATGCGGACCAGCAGAACCACCGGTGTTACCACTATAGGCAATCAATTCACCTTTTGATACCTTCAATTCTCCATAATCAGGAAAAACCTCTACTTCAAATGACTTTTTATTGTATTGTAATTTTTTGATATACGCTTCAATAGCGGGTGAGAACTTTTGAAGATGCCCATAAACCGAAGTATATCCGTTTGGGTGGGCGATATAAAGAACTTTTCCATAGCCCCAAAGAGAAACCTTAATACGGGTAATGGTACCATCGCCAATTGCGTTTATAGGAATACCTTCGCGTTGCTGTGTTTTAATATCAACACCAGAATGAAAATGGTTAGAACGTAGCTCGCCAAATGTACCCGCTAAAATAATGGGGATATCCATTGGTGGTCCAAAAGCATCTTTCGGATATTTTTCTTGTGCGAAAAGATTAAAACAAAATAATAATAATAGACCAAGGGATATTTTTTTCATAGGTAGACAGCAATAGTGCGAAAATAATTAATCAATAACAATTACGTGAAGTTGAGCACGCTAAAATTATAATAAAGAGTTTATAGTAATGTATTCTGAAATTAAGAACAACAGATTTACGAATATTTCAAAAAACTATTGCTAAGTCATATAATGTATGTTAACTTTGTGTAAATCGCATTGATTGTAATGTATGGGCGAGTTAATTAAAATTGTTGATTCTTTAGAAAATAAAATTAGCAAATTGTTGCATAAACTTGAGGTTTTAAACAATGCTAATATTGAATTAGAAAAAGAATTAACGAATATAAAATCTTCACAAGAAAATACCAGTAAAACGGTGTCTGAATGGGAAGAAAAATATAATTCACTCAAACTTGCAAATTCAATGCTTGGCAGTAATACCAATAAAACAGAAGCTAAGCTTAAAATAAATACATTAATACGAGAGTTGGACCATTGTATAGCTCAATTGTCGGAGTAATGTTTATAATAATATGTCAGAAAAGCTCAAAATAAAACTTTCTATTGCTGATAGGGTCTACCCATTGACTATCGACCCTGCTCAGGAAGAAGGCTTGCGTAAAGCAGCTAAAAATATAGAAGAGTTGGCTAAAAAATTTGAGAAGAATTATGCAGTTAGAGACAAACAAGATGTTTTGGCCATGTGTGCCTTGCAATTTGCGTCTAAAATTGAACAGAATGGCATAGAGCAAACAGAAGGTACCAAAGAAGCTGAAGAGCGTTTACAAGCGCTAGAAGATTTGGTGTCATCTAAATTAGCTTTGAAATAAAAACGTTCTTTTAAATATATTAAGTTACTGCCCACATTGGTAATACCTTTTGACAAACTCAACATTTATTTTTTTTAAAAAGGGTGAGTTTAGATTGTAAAAGCAAGCCCTACTTGTATAGGGATCCTTGATCAGTCTGTTAGCCCTAAACCTGTTTACCGGAGTTTGATCAAAACTTCTCCAATGTGGGCTTTTTTTTATTAATAAATTACACTATGGATAGTACAATGATAATTATTGCCGCAATAGTTGGGCTGGCAATCGGTTTTGCAATAGCAAAATTTTTGGAAAAAGGGAAAGCCTCTAAAACCATAATAAACGCAAAGAAAGACGCTGAACGCATATTAAAAGATGCAAATACAGAGGGAGAGAGTGTCAAGAAAGAAAAGATTTTACAGGCGAAAGAGAAGTTTTTAGAATTAAAAGCTGAGCACGAAAAGGTAATTAACAATAAAGACAGAAAGATAAACGAAGCAGAGAAGCGCACAAGAGATAAAGAGTCTCAAGTGAGTAGTGAACTTGCCAAAAACAAGAACATGAACTCTCAGCTAGATAATAAACTGAAAGACGTAGAACAGAAAAAAGAACTTTTTGACAAACGTCATGAGGAGTTGGATAAAATGCATAAAAGCCAAATTCAACAATTAGAAGTTATTTCTGGACTTTCTGCAGATGAAGCTAAAAATCAATTGGTGCAGAGTTTGAAAGAAACTGCCAAGACTGATGCTATGGCTTACATTCAATCTACTGTTGAAGAATCTAAACTTACAGCACAACAAGAAGCTCGTAAAATTATAATTAATACCATTCAGAGAATTGGTACAGAAGAAGCAGTTGAAAACTGTGTGTCTGTATTTAATATCGAATCTGATGATGTTAAAGGTAGAATTATTGGTAGAGAAGGTAGAAATATTAGAGCACTAGAAGCTGCTACCGGTGTTGAGATTATTGTTGATGATACACCAGAAGCTATTATACTTTCTTGTTTCGATTCTGTTAGAAGAGAGGTTGCAAGACTTTCACTTCATAAGTTAGTGACAGATGGTAGAATTCACCCTGCAAGAATTGAAGAGATAGTTAAAAAGACCGAAAAACAAATAGAGGCAGAGATCGTTGAAATAGGTAAACGTACTGTTATCGACTTAGGTATTCATGGTTTACACCCAGAGTTAATACGTGCAGTTGGTAGAATGAAGTATAGATCTTCTTACGGCCAGAATTTGTTACAACACTCTAGAGAAGTTGCTAAACTTTGTGGTGTTATGGCTGCTGAGTTAGGATTGAATCCTAAAATCGCTAAACGTGCCGGACTTTTACATGATATAGGTAAAGTGCCGAATACTGAAAATGAAATTGAAACGCCACACGCTATCTTAGGTATGCAGTGGGCTGAGAAGTTCGGAGAGAAGCCAGAGGTATGTAATGCCATCGGTGCTCACCACGATGAAATTGAAATGAAAACTTTAATTGCACCTATAGTACAGGTTTGTGATGCCATTAGTGGTGCACGACCAGGAGCAAGAAGACAAGTATTAGATTCTTATATTCAGCGTTTAAAAGACCTTGAAGAGGTTGCTTTTGGCTTTAGTGGTGTACAGAAGGCTTACGCTATACAAGCGGGTAGAGAGCTTCGTGTTATCGTTGAGAGCGAAAAAGTAAATGATGATAGAGCTGCTCAATTGTCTTTTGAGATTTCACAAAAAATACAAACAGATATGACCTATCCTGGTCAGGTAAAAGTTACTGTAATACGTGAGACAAGAGCTGTCAATGTAGCAAAGTAATTTAAGTTTATAGTATTAAATTAAAGCCTCTATTTATAGAGGCTTTTTTTATGTCTTATCGAGGGAACTAATCCATTTCAATAATTTTTCTTCTTCTAAACTTGATAAGTTGTTCTTTCTGCCTTTCGGCATTTTCTTCTTTATAAAAACTTGATATTCTATTGCTTTTGCTAGGTCATACATATTTTCTAGTGAAAAGATGGTTCTATTCTTTTTTACGGAATGGCAAAAATTACATTTTGTATTTAATACTGAATATGCATCTTGTTTGGTAGTATTAGTTTGAGATGCTATTATTTGTTGGTCGTTACTAGGTGCTTGAGAAATGAAAGTGGTAATAACTAAAACAATCCAGATTACTAATTTCATATACTAACTAGCATTAAACGAGATTTTTAGAAAGTGTAAAGCTGAAATGTACGCCTTCTTTATTGTCTTTACGTTTGCCTATAGTAATGCTGCCTCCAAGTTTTTCTATGAGCTCTTTTATAGTTGTCAAACCAATACCGGTATCTTTAGTGTCTTCTGTACCTAGCTTTTCGAATAAGACGAAAACTTTTTCCCAGTATCTCTCAGGTATTCCCGGACCGTTATCTTCAAAAGTGAAAGAATAGAAGTTTTGATTTTCACTGAATGATACGTTTATTTTAATGTCTGATTTATCAGTAAATTTAATACTGTTAGATATTAAATCTCTAAATATTTGGTCAAAGCTATTTAAAGAATGATTTATGTTGTGATTGCAATTTTCTAAGTGTAATTGTACTTTATGGTTATCAGATTGTTTATTGAGTACACCCTGTAATTCTTTTGAAACATTAAAGTTCTCTACTTTTATATCTGCATTGGTTATAGCGTTGTAATTAATGATCCCATTAATTAATGATTCCATATATTCAACTCTATTATCTATAATACTTAAGTAATTCGGTATCTCGGTATCCTTAAAGAACTCAGTATAATCTTCTTTAATAAACCCAATAACAGAACTAATACCTAATAAAGGGGTTTTCATATCATGCGCCATTCGATATGATAACTGCTTTAATTGATTATTCTTAATACGTAATTCTTCATTAACAATCTTTTCCTTAATATTTTGCCTTCGAAGTTCTAGCTGCGCCATTACTTGATCGGCAAGGTCTCTTAGAGAGGCTTGTTGTCTTTCGGTAAATTCAGCACGTGGTTTTGTGTCAATTACGCATAATGTGCCTATAGATTCACCTTCTTTAGTATTCAATGGGGCACCAGCATAAAACTGTACTGAAGGTCCGCCGGTTACTAAGGGGTTGTCAGAAAAGCGTTCATCTTTACTTGCATCGTTTACTAATAATAAAGAATCGGGGGTGTTAATGGCATGTGCACAAAAAGCTAAATCTCTTGGGGTTTCGGTAGCATCTATGCCATGATGAGATTTAAACCATTGCCTACCTTCATCAACTAATGAAACTAATGCCATAGGCGTGTTGCAAATATCTGCAGCAATTCGCGTTATGGCATCGTATTCTTTTTCTTCTAGGGTATCAAGAACATTAAAGCTTTTTAATGCTTCTAACCGCTGTTGTTCGTTTTTTGGTATTTCTGGCTTAACCATATATTAGATATAACTAATCGCTAAATTTTATAGTAGGTAATTTCTTACATAATTAACGCCCGAAAGATATAAATGTTATATGCGCAGCAATATTAAAAAATACTTATTCTTCGGTTGTAGGCTCTTCTGTAACCTCTGCTTCCTCGTCTTCTTTGAGAAGTGTATTTTTTAAGATGTTTAATTTTTTCAATTTAGCTTTCCAAGCAGCCAATGATTCTTTGTGTTGGTTAACTCTTTTGATAACATCTTGTACTAACGGATTAGTTTCTGATGCGTTAGAGAAAAACTGTAAGTTATTTTCTAACTGTCTAATTTCGTCTTTGCTCTCATCTATCTTTTTTCTGATAAAAGCACGCTCATTCTGTATAGCACGTTCTTGATTGTCGTTATTGCTAAGTTGCTGAATTTTGTTGCCATATTTCAACAGTTCAGATTCTTGCTTGCTCACACCACATTTTTCATATAGCGCATCTATAATTTTATCGAACTTCTGATTGATGTTTTTCTTTTTGAAAGGAACTCTGCCATAAGTTTTCCATTCTTCAGAAAATTTCTCGATAGCCTCTAAATCTTTAGCTTTGTCACCACTTAACTCAAATGCCTTAAGACGGTCAAGGAATTCATCTTTTAGTTTAAAATTAGCTTCCTCTTCTTTAAAGGCATCATTTTTAAGTGCATTTAATCTGTCGAAGTAGTGATTGCAGGCAGCTTTAAAATCCTTCCATAATTTGTCGGAGTACTTTCTTGGAACATGACCAATTTTTTTCCACTGTCCTTGAATGCGTTTCATTTCTGAAGTCGTCGCGTCAAAATCGTCACTATCCTTTATTGAAACTGCAATTTCTAATAAAGCTCTTTTTTTATCTAAATTCTCTTGTTGGTCTTTTTTAAGGTTCTTGTAAAAAGCATTTTTATTTTGATTGAATACACGAACTGCTCCTTTAAAACTGTTCCAAGTTTTAGAATTTACTTTTTGTGGTACTTGACCTGCCTTGAAAAAAGCTTCTCTAAGTTCTTCTAATTTTTTTATCTGTTGTTGAAGAGTACCATGATTGCTTGAAACATTTTCACTAAGTGTACTTATCTCAGCAATAATTGCATGTTTACGCTCTAAATTTTCCTCTTTTATTTTATCAAGATTCTTAAAGTAATCTTGTCTTCTTTCGTGGATAATTTTGGTTGCTGCACTAAAACGGTCCCAAATTTCTTCTCTGTGGTCTTTACCTACAGGTCCCAAATCTTCTTTCCAGATTTTGTGTAATACTTGTAGTTCTCTAAAGGCTCTATTTAAATCTGGTTCTTTCGATAGTTCTTCGGCTCTAGCAACTATTTTACCTTTTTCTTCAAGGTTGTGCTTAAAATCTAAATCTCTTAAGTCTCTATTAATATTTAAAAAATCATAGAAAATTTCAATGTGGTGGTGGTATGTTTTCCAAACATTGTTATAATCAGCACGCGGTATAGCTCCAGCATGGCGCCATTTAGCCTGTATATCTTTGAAATTGTTATATGTAGTATTTATATCTTCTTCAACATTAACCAATGCTTTCAGCTGTTCAATAAGATCTAATCTATAGGCAAGATTTTCTTTATGACTTTTCTCTAAGCTTTTATAATGTTGGTTACGCTTGTCTCTGTATTCTGAGTATACTTCGTTGAACTGTTGTTTGTCTACAGAATTATATCTAAAATCAATTTCATTACCGCCGTTAGCAATGAATTCTTCTTTCTTTTCTTCTAAAAACTCATCAAATTTCTGATTGAATTCGTCTTTAATGGAGTCAACATGTTTTCTTATCGCTTGAACCTTTTCGTTCTTAACTAATCGTTGTAATTCGCCCACCAAATTTTCCATGCTCATTTCATGGTAATCTGGCATAGGTATTTCATGTCTTTTTACAGTATCGGTATCTTCAGCGTCTTCAGCATTAGAATCGTCAATCTCGTTCATTACATCAGTTTCTTCTGCAGCTTCGTTAGCTTCAGTTGAAGGCTCTGTTGGTAATTCTGTTGATTCTTCAGTAGTATTTACTGTTTCTTCTACTGTATTTTCAGCAGATTCTATTACAGTATTTTCCTCTACTGAATTCTCTGGTAATTGTTGTTCTTTATCCTCAGACATATTCCTAAATTATATGCTTACAAGATAGTGACAACCCTACGACTAGCAAAGAATTGATTAGTCTTTTTAGTTAAAAGGTAAAAGAGTAATCTAACGGAAACCTATAATTTACAATGTCTAGCTTATAAATAAAATGAAGGTATTGAGTTTAACGGTTCCAAATCTCCCAAGATTTTTCTGCTTGGAACTCTAGCATTCTATGTCCGTTACAAATCGTAGCCCCATTGGCTTTACCGGTGGATAAAAATGCAGTTTCTTCAGGATTATATATTAGGTCGAAAAGAAGATGTTGTTTTCCAATTTTGGAATACGGAATTGCAGGTTTTTCTTCAATGTTAGGAAAAGTGCCTACAGGAGAGCAATTAATTATTAAGGTATGTTCAGCTATGATATTATCGGTCAAGTTATTATAAGTATAACCATTATTTTTACCACTTCTTGATACGAAAGAAAACGTTATGCCAAGTTCTTCAAGTACAAATGCTACAGCTTTTGATGCTCCACCAGTACCTAATATTAGTGCCTTTTTGTGATGTTTTTTTAAATGGGGTTCCAGTGATTTTTGAAATCCGTAGGCATCAGTATTGAAACCAACTAAACCAGTTTTAGTAAATTTTATGGTATTTACCGCACCTATCTTGTTTGCTGCAATATCGATATCGTCTAAAAAAGCCATAACTTCTTCTTTATACGGAATGGTGATATTCAGCCCTTGTACATTTTCAGTGTTTTTAAAGATGGTCGGAAATTCTGAAATAGCTTGTAAATCGAAATTTTGATACGAGCAATGGTCTAGCCCCATATCTTCGAACTTCTTTTTAAAATATCCTCTTGAAAATGAATAAGAAATATCTTTGCCTATTAAGCCGTAATTAACGTTCTGTTTTTCTGTTTTTTCCATACCAATCTAAAAGTAGCAAAATACTAATACCAAATATAATACAGATGATTGCCATCCAATTTTCTACGGTGGTCATATCTGGTAGAAACCGTTCGTAGTTCATTATTATTTGTTTTCCGTTAGAATCTAAAATGCTTTCACCATCAATTTCCGTTTTAAAAATAGTTTTTTTCCATGGCCAAACAACTCCTAGTGATCCTGTTATGAAACCCAATATAGTTGCCGTAGTAACATGTTTATAATGTTTTAATACGAAAGTCAATAAATGAGAAAGAGTAACTAGACCTGTTGCCGATCCCAAGGTGAACACAGCTAAAATTTTAAGGGTATGTAATCTTTCGGTGTTTGAAGTAAAACTAAAATCACCTACTAATAATTCTGAGAAAGTATCGTATAATGCGTTTACGGAGTCTACTAGTAACAGCACATAATTACCTAATAGAATTAATATGAATGAACCCGAAAGTCCGGGTAATGTCATGCCCGACACACTGATCATACCACATAAAAAGATGAATAGTAAGTTGTCGTTTTCTTTTGCCGGACTAAGAAAACTGATGGCTACACCGACACTTAAGCCAATAATAGCAGCGGTAAATGTTTTCTTTTTCCAGTAATCGAAATCTTTACCTATGTAGTAAATAGAGCCTAAGATCATACCGAAAAAAGCAGACCATACATATAGTTCATGTGTTACCAAAAAATAGTCTAGTATTTTAGAAATACTAAAATAGCTCACTAGCATACCAAAAATGAGTAGCGTTAGAAAAGAGCCATTTATATATCTGTAGAAACTTTTAAGCCTACCATTAATAAGAAGCTTAAAGGCTTTTGCATTTATTTTTTGAAGCGAATAAATGAATTCTTCGTAAAAACCGCCAACGAAGGCAACAATACCACCAGATACGCCAGGTACTTTATTGGCAGCACCCATACAAAGTCCCTTTACGACCAAGAAAAATTTATCTGTAAAGGATCGGGGTTCGTTCATGTAGGTTTTTGCGTTACTTCTTAGAAGCTGATTTTTCTAATATAAAAATAAGAGAAAAACCTATTACAGCAGCTACAATAGCAAAGGTTAATTGATTATCGCCTTGAAAAGCGAAAGGTGAGATGTTTTCGTCTACGACAATTTCTTTTTTACCAATTTTAATTACCTCAATAATATTCTTCCAAGGCCATATTTTGTTCAATGAACCTAAGATGAATCCTGTTAAAACTGCTAACGTAGCATCTTTATAATTGGTGAACATCCACTTTAGCATCCGAGCAAAACTTAAAATACCAAAGGCTGCACCAAAAGCAAAAGTGACAATAATGCCAAAATCCTTTTCATTTACGGCTTCTAAAACTGTTTTGTAAGAACCTAGCAAAACCAATATAAAAGAGCCAGAAATACCTGGTAATACCATGGCACAAATGGCTATGGCGCCAGATAAAAATATAAATGGTAAGCTGCCTGAACTGGTAGAAGGGGGTAGAGTCGTAATATAAAAAGCGCCAACTGTTCCAATTATAAATAAAACGATGGCTAAAATATTCCATCTTTTAATTGATTTGGCTACAAAAATGACACTTGCCAATACCAAACCAAAAAAGAATGACCATGTTACTATAGTGTGCTCTTCTAATAACCAGGCAATAACTTTTGATAATGAGAAAATACTGATCATCATACCAATGACCAATGCCAACAGAAAGTTGCCATTTAATTCATCCCAGAACTTTTTAAAACCTTCTTCTTTTAAAACTTTTAAAGTAGTAAGGTTAACGTTATTGATTGAAGTAATGAATTCTTCGTAGATACCTGTTACAAAAGCTATTGTGCCACCAGATACGCCTGGCACCAATTCTGCAATACCCATTGCCATACCTTTTAGAGATATGAAAGTATAATCTTTAAGTTTTCTATTGTCCATGAAATGTAGAACCTATTCTATGAGGTTTTATTGTATTTTCTTACAATTTCTTGTGTCCATTCAGACTTGCCGTATTCCGGAAAATTTTCAATGAACAAATGTAGTTTTTCCTGTTTTTTATCAATTTTCAAAGCATCCATAAACATAATACGTGCATTAATAGGGTCTTCGGCAAGCAGCAAATAGCCTACAGATCTATATAAAAGTTTTAAACTTTCAGGATAAAACTCTCTTCCTTGAGAAAGAATTTCTACCGCTGATGATTCATCACCGTTTAAATGAACGACTTCAGCCCAATTCAACCACGTGTCCAATTCATAGTTACCTAGTTCTACAGCTTGTTTAAATGCAAAATCTGCTTGGTCATAATTCTTTAATGCCATGTGAATATTTGCACATTTTTTCCAGTACTGCGGATTTTCACCATCTATATTCAATGCCTTATTGATGTAAAAAATGGCTTTTTCAAAATCTCTAGTATTAAAATATAGATTTGTAATAGCTAACCACCCTTTGTCTAACAATGGATCTTCGTGAACCGTTTGGTAGAAATAGTATTTAGCCATTTCGGTATCCTTCAGTTTTTCATAACATTTTCCTATTCTTAAAAATGCATGAGATGTAGGGTCTTCAATAGCAATGGTAGTTTTGTAATTTTCGATGGCTTCTTTATGTCGGCCTAGTTTCTCAAGTACTTTGGCTTTTTCGAAATATGCCCCTATAAAAGTGTCATCTGAAATAACAGCAAAATCAAAAGCGCCCAATGCCTCAGTAAACATTTCTTTGTAATAGTATTGCTTACCCAATTGATGCCATGCTACTTCGCAATATGGATTTTTTTCTAAATAACTATTAAGGTAAACAATAGCGCCATCGTAATCTTCAAGAAACTCAAAGCAATACACCACATTATAAAGTGAAGAATAATCTTGTTCGTCAAACTCGACACATTTCATAAAGCTCTCTTTGGCGTTATCGAAATTGTCCATGAACAAATATTCCATGCCCAAAAGACTATAAATGTCAAAACTATTATTAGTAAAGCTTAATGCCTTTTGTAGTAATTCTATAGCACCTTCGTGATCATCGCGCTTAGAAAATATATTGGCACGTTGAATATAAATTTCATCGTTGTAATTATCTAATCTTTGTAGTTCATCTAAAAGTGCCTCAGCTTTTTCCATCTGGTTTTCAAAAACCATGACTTCTACCTGAAGTAATTTTAATTCTATAGAAGCCGGATGTTGCTGTAGACCAATTTTAATTCCTTTTTTAGCCAAAGAAACCTTCCCATGATTTAGGTAGTGGTGCACAATATCTTCAAAATCCTCAGCATCAAAGAAATAGACGTCGTCTGTCTTCAACATTGATTCGAATTTTGTAATTGGCTTGTCCGGTCTCTCGTTAGATTCTAACGCCATAGGAACTTTTTGGTTTTACAAGATATTTTAAAAGTAAGTGATTGTGCGGGGTTTCAGCCACCGTACGAATCGATATTATTAACAAATTAGTTAACAACGTTGATTTACATAGAGTTAAGAAGTGCTAAAATTATTGCGCAACCTTCTTTAATTTCTTTTTCTGAAATAGTTAATGGCGGAGAAATTCTTACTGCCCTATTTTCGAATAATAACCAGAATAGAATGAGGTTCTTTTCTTTTGCTTGTAGCACTAATTCATTCGCAGTTTCTGGAGTATCCATTATTAAAGCAAGCATTAAACCTTTGCCTCTAATTTCTTTTATCTTCGGATGTTTTAATAGCGATTTAAATAGTGCTTCTTTTCTTAAAGTTTCAGCTATCAAATTTGAGTTTAATAAGACATTCAGAGTTGCTAAACTAGATGCCGCGATTACAGGATTACCACCAAATGTAGTAATGTGACCCATTTTCGGATTCTCGCTCAACGTATGCATAATCTCTTTACTTGCTGTAAATGCACCAACGGGTAAACCTGATGCCATGCCTTTACCGATAACTAAAATATCGGGAACACAATCGAAATGTTCAAAAGCGAATAGCTTTCCTGTTCTGCCGAAACCTGGTTGTATTTCATCTAGTATAAGTAATGCACCCATTTCTGTACAACGCTCTTTTACTTTCTTTAGATAGCCATTTTTTGGGAGTATAAAACCAGCACCACCTTGTATGGTTTCTAATATAACACATGCGGTTTTGGTGGTGATTTTCTCTAAATCTTTATCGTTGTTGAATTCAATATGATAAATATCTGGCAGCAAGGGTCTAAATACACTTTTGCGCTCTTCGAAATCCATTAAACTTAAACTACCCATGGTATTGCCATGATAGGCAGATTTAGCTGCTATAATTTCTGAACGACCTGTATATCTTCTAGCAAGTTTTAATGCGCCTTCTATAGCTTCGGTTCCTGAATTTACCAAATAGGTAACCTCTAAAGGTGCAGGTAAATTGTCTGCCAATAATTTGGTATACGTAGTCGCTGGTGATTGCGAATATTCGCCGTACACCATTACATGCATATATTTATCTACTTGATTTTTTATTGCTTGAACAACCTCTGGGTGACAATGACCAAGTGTGCAAGCCGAAACACCTGCAACAAAGTCTAAATGTGCATTGTCATTGGTGTCATAAATATAACTGCCTCTGGCATGAGATACTTCCATACCTAGAGGATAGGGGGAAGTTTGTGCTTGATATTGTAGAAAGTCTTTATTCATTTCAAAGACCTATTTTATCTTTTTTGGCTTCACAGATTTTTTAGGATCTGTCGCTTTATCTTGACCCGAAATATTGTTAATAGGGTCAGTTTCGTTTTTGCTTCTTTGTTGCTCTTCAGCATCAATATCAATGGGGTTATCAATACCGTTAATTACCACAAGTTCTAAGTTGTTATCGTCTTCATCAAAAATATCATCTTTGGTGAGAATACGTTCATCGCCACGCCAAACGAAGCCTTTTAATATTCTGCTATTTTTAGGTAAATCTTTTTCGGGAAAAATATCTCCATCAGGATCTGTGTAAAATGTAAGGTCTTCTATATCATTTTCGGCCATAGTAATTCTAATTTTACTACAAACGGTTTTATCTATTCCTATTAGTTCGTCATCATCATTATACATATAGTAAACGACTTCAGTATTCTGTACTAGATCAATAAGTTTTAATTCGTTCTCAATAAACTTTCCGTACAAATTAATCCCTTTGGCTTGGTTGTACCCCGTCATGCTAACACTGTCTAAAGAGATAATAAAGGCATTATTTAATACTTTTAAAGAGTCTAATTTTTCAGTTTCTAAATTCGATTTTAGGTGAATACTATCACCTGTCATTTGGTTGGCGCCGTTCCAAATAACTGGATTTTTAATTAATTGAGTAATACCTGTCTTTTGTGCGGAGTGTATACTATCACATTTTCCGCTTAAATCGGTTTTATAAAATTTGGCATTTCTAAAGGCTCGTAATATTCTATCTTCTGGTTTACCGGTTACCATTAAGGTATCGCCATGTACATAAAGTGAATCTCTTTCTTGCACAGAGATAGAAACTGCCCTGCGGGTAGCAAAAACAGAATCTTTTGCCTTGTAAACTTCGGCGTAATGTGCTCTAATGATACCGTTATTGATAGTATCGGTTACGGTAATGTTGTTGGTTGCAGATGCAAATTCTTTTGCTTTGTTGAAGTACACGCTGTCACCTTCAATAATTCTGTTATTATAATCTATACGCGTGTTTTTAATGCCGTAGCCACTTTCAATCTTAGTATCGTAAAAACCTCTCTCGCAATATATTTTGTATGCCTCACCATTAATGGTTGACGGACCGTACATGTAAGCGTTTTTGGAAGTGGTGTAGTAATCTAATTGTTCAGAGTCTACCGTATATTTAGGGTTTTGAACATGTACACTATCTAAAAATTGATACTTTTTTAGTTCCATGAAATACTTGCCTATTTTACTGGTCAATGTATTGGCGGAATCTATTACGGTGCCATTATCTTGATAAAAAGCTTCTTGTTTTTCACGGTCTAAACGCAAGGTATCTGTTCTTAAGGTCATGTCAGAATTTGTCAAAACAACATTTCCCCAAGCCTTCGCTAATTTTACATCACCTAAATAATTGATTTTTTTACTGGTCATTTCGACCGAATCACCTTGCTTTAATATAACATTACCTATAGCTTCTAATCGATTTTCTAATTGGTAATAAATGGCAACGTCGCACCATAAGTCGGCACCTTGATGTTCAAACTGTACTTGTCGGTCATCTTTACTAAATATAGAAGCACCTGGGTATTCCGCTTCATTTTTAGTGAAGTTGGCTCCATAGACAATATTAATTTGTTTTGATTCTTCTTCAGCTGTAGCATCTTGGGCTAAACCCAACATTGAAAAAGCTAAAAATAATAAGAAGGACGCGCAAAAGGTTTTCAATCTACTTTTTTTTCAAAAATAGAACATTTTAAAAGAGCGCATAAAACTATTAGCATACATTTAGTAAAGTACTACTGTATAGGCTCCGGTTTTTGATTCTTTTTGAATTTTTGTCCAAATCCTGAATTATTAGGTAAGAAAGGTTCGTCTAGGTTGACATTCACTCCATCTGAAGGAATACTATTTTCTTTACCTAATGCCCAATAAATTCCGTTCATGGCAATCTTACGAACCACAGGAAGTTTAAAGTCATAAGGATGCCCAAGTGTGGTAAAGAATACTCTTGCTTTTTTGCCTGAAGATCCGGTGTAACTCTTTGTCCATGCAACAGGATTATCTAATGAAAAGTCTTCTAATTTACCGTCGATTTCATGTTGCGATTTTGTGGAGTGCCCCATTAAAAAGGGTTCGCTATCGCCTTGAAGTTTCCAATCGCCACCATCTACATGGTACAACCAGCTGTATGCTTCGAATTCTGAAAATCCGTTTAATATAGGGTTTTCAGCATGACCTTCTTTTATAGAAATATTGGTGACCGGAAATTTACCATCATCAAAATGACCATGGTGAGTGATCCATTGTTGACCAAATACTTTTGCAGGCCAAGCTTCGTTGAATTCGATTAAGGTTGAATCATTATCATATTTAAAGGCATGTGTAGTAGTTCTGAAACCAACTATGGGCTTACCAGATTCTACATAATTGGTAATATAATCTCGTTCGCTTTTTGGGATATCTCTAAAACGCATAAAAACCACCATTAAATCTGCTGTTTCTAATGCTTCTAAGCCCGCAATGTGATCAGTTCTGTTGGGGTCTATAATACCTAAACTATCTACAGAATAGACTACGGTAACTTTCGCTCCTAATTCTCTTTTTGCCAATTTTGCTAACATGGGGAAAGATTCTTCTGATCGGTATTCTTCTTCACCTGTAACAAAAACAATATGAGGTGGTTTGGTTTCATCTATAGGCGGCGCTATTTTTTCTTTCGATTTTTCTCCACAGGCCGTTAATAGGCATAGAAATAGTATCGCTAAATAATTACTTTTCATAAGGTTTATTTTATGGTTGATTATTTCATAGGATGTTCTTTTAGCAACTCATCGGCAGTATAGAAACTTTTTCTGTCTTTGGTTGCTTCTCGTACTTCTCTTACTTTCTTTGGATCGATTACCGATGCTTTATTGCCAAATGAATTTCTGACATAAGTAAGTACAGCTGCAATTTCATCATCTTTTAAAAGACCTTTAAATGCCATCATAGGTACTTGACCTTCGTATTGATTGCCCATTACATTCATTGGTCCGTAAAGTCCGTGAAGAGCTAATTTTATTAATCGTTCTTCATCCCCTAAAACCCATTCTTGACCCACTAATGTTGGGTATCCAGCTTTTTGTAGCCCTGAGCCACTTTCTTGATGGCAGGTAATGCAATAGCCTTCTGTTTCGTAAATCTTTTTTCCTTTTGTAAAGACTTCTAAATCTGTTCCTTTTAGGTGAGATGCTAGAATTTCCTCGTTAGCTTCTTCCATAAAATCACCTGTTAATCTTGTTTCTGCAAAATTGAAAGAATCTTGCATCCATTCGTCTAAAGGATGTTTTCTGGCGATTTCTAGTATTTCCATGCCTTCAAGTTTTGGTAGCCAAGATGCTGCAGTAATAGCTTCTAACCGAACTCTGCCGTGTTTGTCGGTAGCTGCTAATTTTAATAAATCTTGGGCGTTAATTAATTGATGACTCATGTACCTTATTACGCGTACACATGCAGCTCGTACTCTATGGTCGTCAGTTTTTAATAACGATTCTAAAAGAGGTTCATCAACTTTATTCATTCCCCATGAAACCCATAATGCTTCTAGTCGATTGTGGTCATAATTGGTGTCGTTTTTATCTAAATTACCTACCCAAGTATTTAAATATTTTAATACTTCTTCGCTTTTTCTACTTCTTAATTCTCTGCGAGTTCTGTATCGTGTTCTATATTCCGATAGTTTTAAATTTTCGAATAACTGTGCAATAGAAGCTCCATCAATTTTAGCTGGTTTTATAAGAGGTCTAGAAGGGTAGGTGATTCTATAAATTCTGCCATGTACATGATCGCGCAATGGGTCGCGCGCATTATGCTGCATGTGCCCGATTAGTACATTGTGCCAATCAACAATATATAAAGAACCATCTGGCGCAAATTCCATTTCTACAGGTCTAAAGTTAGGGTCAGTACTCGTAATTAAATCTTGTCTATGTTTAGAAGAATACCCAGTGCCGTCTTCCATCATTTGGTGTTGTTTCAATCCTAAAAATCCAATGGAATTAGCTAGCAACATATCGCCTTGTACTTCTTCAGGAAAATGACTGCTTGATATAAACTCCATACCCGATGTTGGTCTAACCCGATGCGCTTCTTCAATAAGTTCTTCTGTTAGTGGAGACGAAATTCCGTAAATAGGTTTTAAAGAACTTGGCATCATCCAATTTACTTTCGGACCTGAAGTGTGTAAAAAGAAATCTTGACCCCAATCGTCAAAAGCAATTCCCCACGGATTCGGAATAGCAACTTGCAATGTTCGCTCTAAATGTTTGCGCTGCGGATTGTATCTGTAAAATCCGCCATTAGTGGCTCGCACCGTTCCGTATGAGGTTTCAACATTCGTATGGAGAAAAATACCTTCCGACATATAAAAAGCTCCAGAAGGGTCTGCACAAAATGCCGAAATGGCGTGGTGCGTATCATGATCATCAAATCCACTCAGTACTATTTCAACATTATCGGCCTTGTCATCTCCATCGGTATCTGTGTACAGTTTTAAGTTGGTGCCTTGGCTCACATAAACGCCTTCTGGTGAAAATTCGAAGCCAATAGGTAAATGTAATTTATCTGCGAATACCGTTTCCTTATCTGCCTTGCCATCGTTGTCGGTGTCTTCTAAGATAATTATCTTATCATTTGGCTTTGGGTCGCCCGGCTTATAATGTGGATAAGAGGGTAGGGTAGCAATCCACAAACGACCTTTGTTGTCAAAAGATATTTGCGCGGGGTTGGCCAAATTTGGAAATTCCTTTTCCGACGCAAATAATTCAACTTTATATCCATTAGGCACGGTCAATGTTTTAATAGCATCTTCGCCATACTTGTAGTGTACGATATCTTCGCTATTTCCTAAATTGTAATTGGTTTCTACGGGAGGCAGTTGAGATGTTAAGGCATCTGCCGAATTTATGTCATAAGAATTACCTTGAGCGCTAGCCCAAATAGACGAATCTCTAATTGAAGTAAGTTCTCTAGTTTTTTTTATTTCGTAGGGGTAGTTGTCAGGACCATAAGGGGCATGGCGTCTTCCAAAAACATGAACTCCATTCGGAATTTTATAATCATTATGCCAGTAAAAATTCTTTTCGGCGATAGCTTCGTTTGTAGCTATTCTTTTGGTTTCAGATTTAACAGCTTTATTACCAGTAAGTTCATTAGCCAGATGTTTAGCGAATTTATCATATCCGCTTTTGTTCATTTGAGAGCCATCTATAGTTATGTCATTTTCGGTATTTTGAAACCATTGTTTAGTGGGGCTTAAAACATCTATAAAAGGAATATTATTAGCAGCGCTAATATCTTTCATTGCATGGGTATACAACTTCAAATTTTCATTTTCTGATACTCCATTTGGTACATCAAAATGGTCTGAAATATCTTCAAAAGCAATAGGGGAAACCAATACTAATTGTGGAGTGGAAGTTCCATTGTATTTCTGTTTTAAAGTATGTTTTATAAATGCATCTAATTCCGCCTTGTAATTTTCTAGTCCATTAGTACCTTCAAAAGATTCATTATAACCGAAAAAAGCTAAAATAACATCGGTGTTTAAGCGTGTTAACCATTCATCAGGAGTTTCGAAAATTCCTTCACTGCCAGAATTCTTTGCTAGTTCTGTTTGAAACTTTTCGGCACCAGGAAAAGCCCAGGGCGATACCCGCCCCGAATGTGGTCTAAAGCCTGGGGTGTCGCCACCATCGCACATATTTCTAATGATTAACGAATCTTTAGGGTAGCGCAATTGCAATTCCGTTTCTAAACTACCATAATTTAACATTCTAGATCCTAGATTGTTTCCAATAAAAACAATAGTTGAATGTGGTTTTATATCTATTAACGGCTCTTTGCTTTCAGTACAGCTTTGAACAATTAGAACGCTTATGAGTAGTAGAGCGAATCTAAATAATTTTGTAGTGATTGTTGTCATTTTGAGTAAGTTGGTGGCAGTTCGTTCCTTTAAATATAGATATAAAAAAACCACTCGAAAGTGGTTTTTATTATTTTAAATATGATTTAGAAATTTCTGTAATCGCCTTCTAAGAAAGCGTTGGCTTCATCTTCAGAGAACTTGGCGTTTTCACTATCCCAATGTAAAACTTGATTAGGGAATCTACCAGCAATTACACCTAGTAAAATAGTTTCGGTAAGTCTAGAAGCATAGGAGAATGGCGCGGTGGTTTCATCTGTGCCTAAACAGGCATCTACAAACTGATGATAATGTTTAGCTCCTTCCGTGTCATAATTACGAATTGGTTTACCCATATTATTCGCTTTTTCAACCGCTTCTATTTCTGCAGATATATCCACATATTCCCCATCTACTATTTTAGTTGGTAGTTGCATGAAGTGAGGTAACAATAATCTTCCTTTTTCACCAATGAACATAGCACCTTGGTCAGGCAATGTACCTTTATCTGCAGTTTTGGTTTCTAGAGACATTTTGTCTTCCATAGAATCTTCCGCAGTTTCTTCTGAACCTTTCACTTTCTTAGCTCCAGGAAGTATTAAATCTTCATGGTCTTGCGGTGCACCCGGACCATCGTACCAAACCCATTTTAATGTTTCTGTGGTGTAAGGAGTCTGCGGAAATTCGTAAGTCACAACATTGTTTTGTGGAAAACCGAATCCGTTTGGTTCTCTACATTCATTTTTAATGGTCATAGGAACTTGCAGGTCTAGAGCATTGTACGGAGTGTCAAAAATATGAACGCCCATATCACCTAAAGTACCACAACCGTAATCGACTAATTTTCTCCAATTACCTGGGTGATAGAATCCTTCTTTATATGGTCTTTCTGCAGAAGTTCCCAACCATAAATTCCAATCTAAAGATTCTGGTATTGGGTCAGAACCTGTTGGTTCAGTTCCGTCATAGCCCCAATCTTTTGGTGACCATGCTCGTACCGTATGTACTTTGCCAATAATACCAGATTGTATTAATAAGGTAGCTAGTTTATAATCGTAAAATGAATGTACTTGAATTCCCATTTGGGTAATCAAGCCTTTTTCTGCTGCTAGTTTGTTCATAGCTCTAGCCTCAGATACATAATGCGTCAACGGTTTTTGACAATACACTGGCTTATCCATCTCCATAGCCATCATAGAAGCAGGTGCATGGGTATGATCAGGAGTTGATACAACCACAGCATCAATTTCATCGCCCATTTCTTTTAACATCACTCTATAGTCGGTATATGTTTTTGCATTTGGATGCAGTTTTTTTGCTTCTGCCAAATTATTAGCATCAACGTCGCATAATACAGTTACATCTACCTTGCTGTGTGATGAAATGGCTTCCAAATCTGCTGCGCCCATATTACCAACACCAATATGCGCAGTACGAAGCCTAGTTAATTTCGTTTCTTCTTTTTTACAAGACCAAAGTCCAGATGGTAATAATACAAATGTGGACAATGCTGCCGCGTTTTTTAAAAAGTCTCTTTTATTCATTGGTGTGGTCTTTAAAGTTTTTTGATTTTTATATTTCTAAACCAGATGGGGCTAGAGTGATCTTGGAAGCCTATATAGCCAGTTTTAAACTTGCCATAATCTTTACTATTCTTCCATTTGTCTGAATTCTTCTTTGCGTACCAAGCTTCATTCCAAGGTACAAATGATACTACCTTTTTACCGTTAAGCCAATGCTCAACTTGTTCAGGTGTGAAAATGATTTTAGTAGTATTCCATTCTCCAACAGGGTTCAATATTTTTCCTTCAGGTTCAGCCGCATGCATGGCGTAATCAGAAGCAGTTTGCTGAAGTGGTTTTAGTTCTTCGGGTTTGTCTGTATACCCTAAGCTTAGGTTGTAGTCAGTTAAGTCGTGAATGCTGGCGTAATTTTCATCATCGATTAATTGGTATTCAGGTGAAACTTCTGGCGGACTATCATAGCCTTCTTTTAAGTGATAGAAAATACCACTATTACCGCCTTTTGGTAATTTCCATTCTACATAGAGTTCAAAATTATCAAACTCTTCTGCACCATAAATAATATCAGTGCCACCTGTGTAGTCTTGTTCTTTTCCTAATTCAGTATCGAATTGTAATTCACCATCTTTAGCAATCCATCCTGGTGGTAGTTCTTTACCGTTGTATGCACGCCAACCTTTAGTAGTGGTTCCGTCGAATAAGGTAATCCATTCGCCTTTAGCTGGTTCTTCGGTTTTTGTTTGCTCTTCTGTTGTTTGTTTTTTTTCTGTTTTACAAGAAATAGTTAAAGCAATAAGTGCGATTAGTGTTGCGAAGGTGGTTTTTTTCATATATCGAGTTGTAGTTGAAAGATGTAAAATTTACATTTTACACGATATTGAAATTACAAAAAAAAAGAATGGCGATAAAGGTATTTCCCTATATCGCCATTCCTGTAAGTCGAACAACCGCTCTTGGTCGTTAGATGTTTATCTTGAAATTGTTTGTGTTCTATCTGGACCAACAGAAACAATCTTAATTGGCACTTCTAATTCTTTTTCAAGAAAGTCAATATACTCGTTAAGTTCTTTCGGCAATTGGTCTGCTGAAGTCATTTTAGTTAAGTCTTCTTTCCAACAAGCGAACTCAGTGTAAATAGGAGTTACGTTCTCTGGTTCTATGTTATATGGAAAATGAGTTATGGTTTCGCCTTTGTACTCGTAAGCAGTACATACTTGCAGGCTATCAAAACCAGAAAGTACATCGCCCTTCATCATATTTAATTGTGTAACACCATTTACTTGACAAGCATATTTTAATGCTACAAGGTCTAACCAACCACAACGACGAGGTCTACCGGTTACTGCACCAAATTCGTGACCTACTTTAGCCATTTCTGCACCAACTTCATCGAACAATTCTGTTGGGAAAGGACCAGAACCTACACGAGTAGTATATGCTTTGAAAATACCATATACTTCTTTTACTTTATTAGGTGCAATACCTAAACCTGTACAAGCACCTGCTGCTGTTGTATTAGATGATGTAACAAATGGGTATGTACCAAAATCGATGTCTAATAAAGACCCTTGAGCACCTTCTGCTAAAATAGTTTTACCTGCTTTAATAGCTTGGTTTAAATACTCTTCGCTATCTATAAAAGTTAATTCTTTTAAACGCTCTACAGCTTCAAAGAATTCTACTTCCATTTCATCCAAATCATACTGTACATCTACATTGTAGAAACTAATCATAGTTTCATGCTTATCTGCTAAATGACGGTATTTTTCTTTCCAAGATTCTAATTCTAAATCTCCAATACGCATACCGTTTCTACCAGTCTTGTCCATATAAGTCGGACCAATACCTTTCAAAGTAGAACCAATTTTTGCTTTTCCTTTAGATGCTTCAGAAGCTGCATCTAACAAACGGTGAGTTGGTAATATTAAATGTGCTTTTCTAGAAATAATAAGTTTTGCTTTGTAATCTATGTTGAACTGGTCTAAACCTTCTAGTTCTTTTACAAAAACAACCGGATCGATAACAACACCGTTACCAATAACGTTCATTGCTTTTTTATGAAAAATTCCTGAAGGAATAGTTCTAAGTACGTGTTTAATACCGTCAAATTCTAAGGTGTGACCAGCATTTGGACCACCTTGAAAACGCGCAATAATGTCGTAATCTCTAGTTAATACATCAACAATTTTTCCTTTTCCTTCGTCACCCCATTGTAGGCCTAACAATAAATCTACTGCCATCTAAATATTATATACTTGGTTAGTTCTATTTAATTTCTTTTTTGCCTGCTTCTTTTGCAGGAGTATTTTTAGTCCCGTAAAAATATAGGGAATGTGTGTTTATGGTAATGTCAAAAACTTCTTCTATCGTTTTTTTTATAGATTGAATTCGTGGGTCACAGAACTCCATTACTTCACCGGTATCGGTAAGAATAACGTGGTCATGCTGACGGTCAAAATATGACTTTTCGTATTGTGCCTGATTTTTGCCAAACTGGTGCTTACGTACCAATTTACAATCTAAAAGAAGTTCTATTGTATTGTATAAGGTAGCCCTACTAACGCGATAGTTTTTATTTTTCATTTTAATATAGAGTGATTCTATATCAAAATGCTCTTCACTTTCGTAAATTTCTTGAAGAATGGCGTAGCGTTCAGGGGTTTTTCTATGTCCTTTGTCCCCCAAAAAGGTTGTGAAGACGTTTTTTACAATTTCTTGATTTTTATCAGAAGACATATATGCTACATTAATGCACAAAGGTACAGTTAAATTTTAATTTACTTTTTTTAAATACGTGTAACTTTATCAATACCGTTGATGTTCATAAGATTGTCGGTCAGCTTTTTTAATACAGCTTTATTTTTGACCACTACAGTAATCTTACCTTTAAATGTTCCACCATCGGTGCTGAAATTTAAATTACGCATATTCACGTGCATAATATCAGATATAACTTCTGTAATATCACTTACAAGACCGAGGTTATCAATACCGGTCATAACAATATCAGCTTGGTATTCTTGTTGAGATGAATCTATCCATTTCGCACTAATGATACGGTATGCATAATTAGATTGTAATGAGATGGCATTGGGACAATTCTTTTTATGAACCTTAATACCTTCAGATACACTTACAAAACCAAATACCTCGTCACCAGGTATTGGATTACAACATTGCGAAAGTTTATATTCTAATTTTTCTTCTTCTTTACCAAAAACCAACATGTCATACTTAGACGTAATCTCATCTTTGTTGATATCTTCTGGTACTGGTGTTTTGCGCATTCTGTTTTTAAAGAAACTTATGAATGCATTGTTGTAAGAAGAAGCAAAATCTTTGATCATGGTATTGTCAATGGATCCAATACCCACTCTATAAAATAAATCTAGACTTGTTTTAAGTTTAAAGAAAGAAACCATTTTATTAATGGAGTCTTCATTCAATGTCATTTTTTGTGATTTTAGCTTACGGCGTAAAATCTCTTTTCCATCTTCTGCAACAGATTTTTTCTCTTCCCTTAATACAGATTTAATCTTTGCGCGAGCACGTGCCGTCGTAGCATAATCTAACCAGTTTGAATTTGGTTTTGCTTGATTAGATGTTATAATTTCAAGTTGGTCACCACTAGATAATGTGGTATTTAAAGGCACCAATTTACCATTGACTTTAGCTCCTCTTGTGTGCATACCTACTTCGGTATGTATGCTAAATGCAAAATCTAATGGAGTAGCACCTTTAGGTAAAGATTTTAATTCTCCTTTAGGGGTAAATACAAATATTTCTTTTGAGTAGAGGTTGAGCTTGAATTCCTCAACAAAATCGACAGCATTGGTATTTGCATTTTCTAATGCTTCTTGAAGTTTATTTAGCCAAACATCTATGCCTTGTTCTTTTTGATTACCATGCTTGTATTTAAAGTGCGCAGCATATCCTTTTTCAGCTATTTCGTGCATGCGTTCACTTCTGATCTGTACTTCTACCCATTTCCCTTGAGGTCCCATTACGGTAATGTGTAATGCTTCGTATCCCGTAGATTTAGGTGATGAGATCCAATCTCTTAATCTTACTGGGTTAGGGGTGAAGTGATCAGTTACTATGGAATATATTTTCCAAGCAAGAAACTTCTCGTTCTGTACATCAGATTTATAGATAATACGAATTGCAAATTTGTCATAGATTTCCTCAAAAGTGACATTCTGGGCAATCATTTTTTTACGCATCGAGAAGATAGATTTCATCCTCCCTTTAATAGTATAATGAAGTCCTTCTTTCTTAAGTGAATTATCAATGGTATCAGAGAAAGCATCAATATAGGCTTGCTGCTCTTCTTTGCTTTCTTCAATTTTGTCCTTAATTGAATTGTAAACTTCGGGTTCTGTATATTTTAAACTTAAATCTTCTAATTCTGACTTAATATTGTAAAGTCCGATTCTATGTGCTAAAGGTGCATAAATGTATAAGGTCTCAGATGCAATTTTAACTTGCTTATGCTCTGGCATAGAATCCATAGTGAGCATATTGTGGTATCTGTCGGCAATTTTAATAATGATTACCCTAACATCATCATTTAAAGTCAAAAGCATTTTTCTGAAATTCTCTGCCTGTTGAGAGATATTCATGTCTTTCTTTAAATGAGATATTTTTGTGAGTCCGTCTACAATACGCGCTACAGTTTCGCCGAACATGCGGTCAATATCATCTAAGGTGTATTCGGTGTCTTCTACAACATCGTGTAGTAGGGCAGATGCAATAGATACGGCATCTAGACCAATTTCAGATGCTACGATTTTTGCTACCGCAATTGGGTGAAAAATGTAGGCTTCGCCCGATTTTCTTCGTTGAGTTTTGTGCGCATCAACAGCTATCTCAAAAGCACTTCGTATTAGTTTTTTATCCTCATCTGTTAAGGTTTGGTAGCTAATACGGAGTAATTCTTTGTACTCGTGAGCTATAAGCTTATTTTCTTCTTCTATTTCTGCCTGTGTCATACTAGATTAAAAATAAGATAATCTTATATGATGGGCAACAAAAATTATGCCTTTAAATTACGTATGCGATCGATTAACGGCGGATGGGAATAATGCATGAAAACATATGCCGGATGCGGAGTTAAGTTGCTTAGACTGTTTTTTGATAACTTTTTCAAAGATGTTACCAAAGGCAAAGCTGCGTAGGTGTTCTTTGCATAGTCATCTGCTTGATATTCAAATTTTCTTGAAAAATGATTCATAAGCAATCCGGTGATTTCTGAAATTGGACTGTATAAAATTCCAAAGCCTATTAATGCCGCATGAAAACTTGGTCTGTCTACACCGATTGCTAAACTAACTTCAGGATTATTTATAAATAATGACAGTATAAATAGCATTAATCCTGTAAGTATTATTGATGTGGCTAGGTTGAATATGATGTGTTTTCGTTTATAATGTCCTATTTCATGGGCTAAAACAGCAACAATTTCTTCTTCTTCTAAATCGTTGATCAAAGTGTCATATAGTGTTACACGCTTCTCTTTTCCGAAGCCCGAGAAATAAGCATTTGCTTTTGTAGAGCGTTTAGATCCATTGATGACAAAAATGTTTTGAAGATCGAAACCTACTTGAGCTGCGTAATTTTCTATTTTCTCTTTTAAGCTACCAGCTTCTAAAGGCTCTTGTTTATTGAACAAAGGCACAATTAATTTACTGTAGAACAAATTCATGAATAAGGTAAATACCGCTACAAATGCCCAGGTATACAGCCAAAAATCAGTGCCTGCCCATTCAAAAAACCAAATGACTAGCGATAGAATTGCACCGCCAAAAGTAATGGTCATTGCCCATTGTTTTAATTTGTCAAGAAAAAAGGTTCCTTTTGTAGTTTTATTGAATCCGAATTTTTCTTCGATTATAAAGGTTTGGTAATATGAAAATGGAATGTTGAGAATATCGCTTCCGATCATAATAATACCAAAGAAAATCAATGCCTGTATAATAATATTCTCGCTGTTACTTTGGGCTACATTATCTACCCAAGCAAATCCGCCGAAAAATAAAAAGGCTAAAATTAATACTAAAGAAAAAATAGAGGTAAAAACACCAAATTTGTAATTGGTTAATTTATACGCTTGCGATTTTTCATATTCTTCAGCATTATAAACATCATTTAAATCTTCAGGAATAGGGTCTTTAAATCGTTTTGCATTCAAATAATTCATTACTGTAGCAAGTATGAATTCTGCAATCAAAATGAAAAGAATACAATAAAAGACGAATGTTTTATCCATATAGTGTAGTTGCAAACGAAAACTGTACTATAAAAAGTATAAATATTACTTGTTAATTTTTCGCTGACGTTTCGCTTCAAAGATAAGTATTGCCGCAGATACCGAAACGTTCATAGAATCTATTTGGCCTTCCATAGGTATAATAATATTCTGAGTGCTGTTTTCTAGCCATTCAGCACTTAGTCCCGAATGTTCGGTACCCACTACTATTGCGGTAGGTTCTTTAAAATCTACTGTCGTATAATCTTTAGATGCTGACAGTGCTGCACAGAATATCTTAAATCCTTCTTTCTTTAAATAGGATATAATTTCTGTTGTGCTGCCCATTTTTACATTTCTAGAAAAAATGCATCCTACGCTGGATCTTATAATATTGGGGTTGTATAGGTCTGTTTTTGGGTTAGCGATTAAAACAGCGTCTAAATTTGCTGCATCTGCAGTTCTTAGTAATGCGCCTATATTACCAGGTTTTTCAGGAGCTTCGGCGATAAGAATTAACGGGTTCTTAGTTTCGAATTTCAATGTCGAAAGTTGATGGTCTTTGCTTTTTGCTATAGCAATTACTCCTTCGGTCGTATCTCTGTAAGCTAATTTCTTGTAGATTTCTGTGCTTACCGAAATAAGTTGATCTGAGTGAAATGATTTTAAAATACCGCTACTTTCAGAACTCTCTAAAATGTCTTCACAATATAATACTGTTTCTATCTCATAATGCGCGCCAATTGATAGTTGTAATTCAAGCAGCCCTTCTAAGATGAAAAGTCCTGTTTTTTTGCGCTCCCTTGATTTTTCTTTTAAAAGTAAAATCTTCTTTATCAGTGGGTTTTGAGCGCTGCTAATGTGTTTTGTTGCTTGCATGAAATACAAAAATAGTTCAATTTAGTAAGTCCCCTGTAGTTTCTCGACTAAGCGATTTCAAAAAATAATAAATAATTAATTGAAATGATGAGTAAATTTTACCTTTTAGTTTTAGCCTTGGTTATATTTTCATGTAAAGAAGCGCCTAAAAAAGAAATGATTACCGATGCTGTTGAAGAAGTGGCTGTTCATGTAAATTTAGATAAATACCCTACTGAATTAAATAAAGTATTTGAAGCCCACGGCGGATTAAATGCTTGGAAGGGATACAAAACATTGAATTTTGAAATGCCAAATGAGAAATTCAATGAAATACAAACAATTGACCTGCATAAAAGATTCGATAAAATTTTTACACCAGATTACACACTTGGTTATAACGGAGAAGTTTGGCTTTTAGATAACACCGGTAATTATGAAGGCAAGCCAAAATTCTATCATAATTTAATGTTCTATTTCTATGCGATGCCATTTGTATTGTCAGATGACGGAATAAAATATGAAGAAGTTGATGCTTTGGTTTATGACGGAGTTTCGTACCCTGGGTTCAAAATTACATATAATAGTGGAGTGGGATCGTCATCTACAGATGAATACTATATTCATTATGATGCAAAGACATATGAAATGAGATGGTTGGGGTATACCATGACTTATTTTAGTGGTGAGCCATCAACAAAAATTAACTGGATCAACTATAATGATTGGGTAAAGGTTGATGCTGTTTTGTTGCCGAAATCAATTACATGGCATAAAGTAGAGGAAGGCGAAATTAAAGGAGCAGCTAAAACGGTGAACTTTGAAAATGCTAGTTTATCTACAGAAGCTAAACCACTTGACTTTTATGCTGCACCTGAGAATGCTGTAATTGTGGAGTAAGACTTTTCTCAAAATCATATAATTTTTTTAAAATAGGTGCCATTTTTATGGCACCTTATTTTTTATACCTAACTTGGAATTTATCTAATTTTAAAGGGATATGAATGTACTTTTTTTTGGCATAACAAAAGATATTGTAGGTAGCTCTGAAATCAGTTTTTCTGATGAATTCAAGCCTGTAAATGTTGCCGAACTAAAAAAACAACTTATTGAATCGTATCCTGAATTTTCTAAATTGAATTCATTGGCAGTAGCTGTAAATAGTGAATATGCTGATGATAATGTGCTATTGAACGGCAATGAAGAAATTGCCATTATACCACCGGTAAGCGGAGGCTAATGAAGAAAGTAATCGAGATAGTTGATGTAATTGATACTGCTAAGGTGTATGCTGAATTAAGCGATGCCAATAGTGGCGGAATCTGTGTTTTTGTGGGTGCCGTACGTGAGTTTACGAACAATGAAGAAGTAGTTGCTTTAGAGTTTGAAACCTATAAAGCTATGGCGTTAAAAGAGATGGAGAAGATTGCCGACACCGCAATGCAAAAATGGTCGTTGAATAAAGTGGTCATGAGACATGCCGTTGGTGAAAAAGGTGTTGAAGAACCAGTAGTGGTTGTAGGTGCATCATCTGCTCATAGAGATGCTTGTTTTGAAGCTTGTAGATTTCTTATTGATACCTTAAAAGAAACGGTTCCTATTTGGAAGAAAGAGAAATTTAAGAATAAGACGGTGTGGGTTTCGGCGCATCCTTGATTTTTTGGAAAAGAGAAGTTAGAAGAGAGAGAATAGAGAAGAGAAGTTAGAAAATAGAATAAAGAAAATTGAGTATAGAGAAGAGAGAATTTAAACTCGAACTTGTTTTTGAGTTTGTTTTTTTGAATTTGAATTTGAACTTGCCACTTGAACTTGAACTTATTTTTTGAACTTGTTTTTTTGAATTTTTATTTAAAAGTATGTTAGTAGACAACCATAATAGACCAATAAATTACTTGAGGTTAGCGGTTACAGACCGTTGCAATCTTCGTTGTAATTATTGCATGCCAGAGGAGGGAATCAATTTTGCCAAAAATGACAAGTTGTTTACCATAGATGAGTTGGTGAAATTAAGCGAGATTGTAGTTTCTCAAGGCATAGACAAAATACGAATTACGGGTGGTGAGCCTTTTGTCCGTAAAGACTTAATGGTATTACTACGCAGCTTGTCAAAATTAGACGGGCTAAATGATATTTCTGTTACTACCAATGCAACTTTAATTGGTCCGCATATAGATGAGTTGAAAGAACTGGGCATTAAGAATATTAATGTCAGTATGGATGCCATTAACCGTGAGACTTTTGAGCGTATTACGCGCCGTGATCATTACGACGTGGTATATAATAACATGATTCGCTTAATCACCGAAGGCTTCAATGTTCGTATTAATTTTATTGCTTTAGAGGGTCAGAATACAGATGATATCTTGCCAATGTTAGAATTGACAAAGCACTACAATGTGTCAGTACGTTATTTGGAAGAAATGCCTTTTAATGGTGGGTCAAAAGAATTTCAAACTATAAAATGGGATTTTAAAACCATACTCGAACATATTCGAGGGGAGCATCCAGATTATTATAAATTAGACTCTCCAAAAACATCAACTTCTATAAATTACAAGATTCCCGGTTTTAAAGGGACTTTCGGAGTGATTCCTTCCTTCAGTAGAACTTTCTGTGGAAGTTGTAATCGTTTACGAATCTCTGCTACTGGTGATGTTATTACATGTTTGTACGCCAAAGCAAGTGCAAATCTTAGAGATATCATGAGAGCTGATGATGTGGAAGAGAATATTAAAAAAGAAATTTTAAAGGCTGTAGGCAATCGTGCTAAAACAGGTTTTGAAGCACAAGAAAAATATAAAGACGTTTTTAGTAATTCAATGACTTCAATAGGAGGATAATGCAGAAGAAATTATCACATATAGATGAATCTGGGAATGCTACCATGGTAGATGTTTCTCAAAAAACAGCTTCGGTACGTACTGCAATTGCTAGTGGAACTATAAAATTTCCATCAGAGGTTTTTAAATCTTTGTCTGAGCAAGATTTTGTCGGTAAAAAAGGTAGCATCGTGCAAACGGCTGTTATTGCAGGTATTCAGGGAGTAAAGAAAACGGCGGAATTGATTCCGTTATGTCATCAAATAAACCTATCTAAAATCAATGTTGAAATTGAGTCAAGTACAGATGCTTTTCAAATTACATGTACGGTAAAATGTAATGAAAAGACAGGTGTTGAAATGGAAGCTTTAACAGGAGTTTCAATTGCAGCATTAACGATTTATGATATGTGTAAAGCACTTTCGCAAGATATCGTAATCGGTGCAATTCAATTAGAACAAAAAACAGGAGGGAAGAATGATTTCCAACGCTAAGTTATACGGGTTGGTGCTTTCAGGTGGTAAAAGCACAAGAATGGGTGAAGATAAAGGTTTGATTACCTATCATAACCTGCCACAACGTGAGCATTTATATCATTTGTTAAATGAAGTTTGTAATCAAACATTTCTAAGCATTCGTAACGATCAAGAGAGCGAAATTTCAAATTCGTTTGAAACAATAATAGATCAAGATGAATTTCGTGGTCCGTACAACGGATTGCTATCGGCTCATAAAGCACACCCTGAAGCTGCTTGGTTAGTCTTGGCGTGCGATTTACCTTTAATGGATAAACAGGCGTTGCAAGAATTAATAGCTGCTAGGGATTCAGATAAGATTGCAAGCGCTTTTGCAGATGCTGAAGATCCTTTGCCAGAGCCACTTTGTGCTATTTGGGAACCAGAAGCATTGAAACAATCTGTTACATATTTAGAAGCAGGTAATGGTTCTTGTCCTAGAAAATTTCTCATAAATTCAGATGTTAACTTGGTGTTTCCGAAACAAAAAGAAGTATTGCTCAATGCAAATTCAAGAGCAGAATATGAAGAAGCGCTACTTAAAATAGCACCATGAACGAGGAACGTTACCTAAGACAAATCACTTTAGACGGATTTGGAACCGAAGGTCAGCAAAAATTAAACAATGCCAAAGTGCTTGTTGTTGGTGCTGGTGGACTAGGAATTCCCGTATTGACATATCTAAACGCGATGGGTGTTGGTACTTTAGGTATTGTTGATGCAGATGTAGTATCATTATCTAATCTTCATCGTCAGGTTTTATTTACCGAAACTATGGTGGGTATGCCCAAAGTAGAAGCGATAAAAAAACAATTGTCCGCTCAAAACTCAACTACACAAATACATATTTATCAAACTTATTTAACGATTGCTAACGCACTTGATATTATTAAAGATTATGATATCGTTGTTGATGCTACCGATAATTTTCCCACTAGATATTTAATTAATGATGCCTGTGTAATAGCAAATAAGCCTTTTGTTTATGGTGCATTACACGCTTTTGAGGGTCAGGTAAGTGTGTTTAATTATAAAGGCGGACCAACATATCGTTGTTTGTTCCCGACCATGCCGGCGGCAGATGCAGTTCCTAATTGTAATGAGAATGGCGTACTGGGTATTTTGCCTGGTATTATTGGTAATCTACAAGCTTTAGAAGTAGTAAAGGTTATTGCGGAAATAGGAGAGGTGTTATCAGGTGTTTTGTTACTTTTTGATACACTGAGCCAACGTACACAACGAATGAAATTTAAATTACAGGCTGGTAATAATGAGATTAAATCACTTGCTGCTAGCTACGAGTTTGACTGTAAACTTGCATTAAAATCAGTAGATGCTGGTGAGCTTCAGCAATTGCTTTCAGGTAAACTTATTGAACTCATAGATGTACGTACCGATAAAGAATTTCAAAGGCAACATTTAAAAGAAGCCAAACATATTCCTTTAGGTGAGTTAATTGATAGAGTGGCCGAGGTTGATTTAGAAACTACCGTTTATGTTATTTGTCAGTCTGGGGTTCGTAGTAAAAAGGCAATAGCAAAAATGCAAGAATTATTTCCGGGTAAAGATTTTGTCAATGTTACCGGTGGTATGAACCAGATGAAAAATTATGTTGATACCTATTGAGCAATTGGTGTTTTTATGCATCGGGTTTTTTATCATTGCCACATTATATTCTTCTGTAGGTTTTGGCGGTGGTTCTAGCTATTTGGCTTTATTGACACTTGTTTTAACTAGTTTTTTTGCCATTCGCTCTATTGCTTTGGTTTGTAATTTAGTGGTAGTTTCAGGTAGTACATATCTATATTTTAAAAATGGTCACGCGAAATTAAAAGATTTTTTACCTTTTGTTTTGGCGAGTATTCCGTTGGCATACATAGGTGCAACATTTCGATTAAAAGAAAGCGTGTTTTTTATCATTTTAGGTTGTTCACTTATTCTTTCTGCATTATTCTTGGCTGTCCAGACATTTGAAATCAACAAATCAAAAAAAGAAGTTGAAGATTATCCTAACTATTTAAGTTATGTTTTAGGTGCGGGAATCGGATTCTTATCAGGATTGGTAGGTATCGGTGGAGGTATATTTCTAGCTCCCGTTCTTAATCATTTGCGATGGAACAAAGCCATAAAAATAGCAGCGCTTGCAAGTTTCTTTATTTTGGTTAATTCGATATCCGGTTTATTCGGATTGATTACCAGTGATTCGCTATCACTACCATGGCGAGAAACTATTTGCTTGGTTATAGCGGTTCTTCTTGGCGGACAGTTAGGTATTCGGATCAGTCTTAAAAAACTATCGGCAAATGGTATTAAAAGGGTTACTGCTTTATTAGTATTTGTTGTGGGTATTAGAGTCTTGTTGGTAAACGGACTCGGGTTATTTTAGAAGTTTAAAATAATTAGCTACAATTCTTCAATGGTATAGTTTGTATTAGTTTTACCTTTAATTCTATGATTACATTTAAGGAAGCATTTCAAAAAGTATTAGACCATCCTCTAGACTTAGGTTCAGAGGTCGTTTCACTTATGGATAGCTTAAATAGAATATTGGCAGAAGATATTTATGCCGATAGAGATTTTCCTCCGTTTGATCGTGCTACCAAAGATGGTGTTGCCATTCAGTATTCAACTCTTGTTAATAATGGTCACCTTTTCACAATTGAAGGTGAAGCTGCTGCGGGTGTGGTTCAACAAGTTTTAACAGATAAAAAAAATTGTTTTGAGGTGATGACGGGTGCTGTAGTGCCAGAAAAATGCGATACCGTTGTTATGTATGAACATATCACTATTGATGGTGGTAAGGTTACTATCAATGAGAAAGTGACAAAAGGGCAAAATATTCATTATCAAGGCAGCGATGAAAAAGCTGGTGCGCTTCTGTTGTCCAAAGGAAAAAAAATTACTCCTGCAGAAATCGGAGTAATGGCTACTGTTGGTAAAGCAACAGTAAAGGTTATGGGTATTCCTAAAATTTGCACTATTGCTACGGGTAATGAATTGGTTGCAGTAAATGAAACTCCCAAGCCACACCAAATACGAAAATCTAACATGCTGACTATTGAGTCCGCCTTACTGAACTCTAAAATTAATGCTAGTTCTCTTCATTTGTTGGATGATAAAATAGAAATTGAGCGAGAACTAGAAAAAGCATTAATTGAAAACGATGTACTTCTTTTAAGTGGAGGAGTATCGAAAGGGAAGTTTGATTTTATACCTGAGGTAATGGAGACACTGGGAGTTGAAAAAGTATTTCATAGAGTTTTACAAAGACCAGGCAAACCATTTTGGTTCGGAATTCACCCAGAATTGAAGACAGTTATTTTTTCTTTTCCTGGAAATCCCGTTTCTACATTTGCCAATTATCACCTGTATTTTTTGCCTTGGTTACAGAACTCTAGGCAACTTCCATTAGATAATTCGTATATTAAACTAAGTGCAGCAATTAAAATAATACAGCCGCTAACCCGATTTATTCAGGTTAGTACAGAAGTAAAAGAGGGTATGTTTTGGGCAACGCCTGTTGTTGAAAATGGTTCAGGAGATCTTACTAGTTTGGCAAAGGCAGACGGATTTATTTGCCTTGAACCAAGAACTGAAGAATATGAAGTAGGGGAGGTTGTACCTTTTATAAAGACCAGATAGTAACCAATTAAATTTTTATATATGAATCCTGTTGTAAAGAATATTTTGGCGGTCCTAGCCGGAATTGTTGTTGGTAGCATTGTTAATATGGGAATTATAATGATCAGTGGTTCTATTATTCCGCCACCAGAAGGTGCAGATATAACAACCATGGAAGGGCTAAAGGCTTCTATACACTTTTTTGAACCTAAGCATTTCATTTTTCCTTTTCTGGCTCATGCTTTAGGTACTTTGGTGGGTGCCGTTATAGCGACAAAAATTGCAGCAACCAGAAAAATGACGATGGCACTGCTAGTAGGTCTATTTTTCTTAATCGGTGGTACCGCGAATATTGCAATGCTTGGCGGACCAATGTGGTTTACTGCCTTAGATATTATCGTAGCTTATATGCCTATGGGATATTTAGGATATACACTTGCTAAAAAATAATAGCTACTTTATTATAAATAAAAAGAGGCTGTCTACAATGGTAGATAGCCTCTTTTATTATATCAACTTATAACGTTTACTATTTTCCTTCGTACTTGCCCATGTAGCGTTTCCAAAGTTCGGTTTGGTGTGTTTCTAGAGAAACTGTTCTGCCATCAATGAAAACATGTGTTAATTGATTGCCAGCCATTTCTAGCGCATCACCCTCAGAAATAAATAACGTTGCGCTTTTTCCATTTTCCAATGTTCCGTAAAGATCATCAATGCCTAGGATTTTAGCAGTATTGCCTGTTAGTAATTGAACGGCTACTTCTTTATCCAACCCTTGTTGTGCAGCTTGACCCGCGTAGAATGGTAAATTTCTAGTTTGAAAGTTTACCGCATCTGAATTTTGAATTCCGACCAACAAACCTGCGTCTACCAATAATTTCGGTAGTTTATAAGGTAAGTCATAATCATCATCATCAAATACAGGTAGGTTATGAGTGTACTGTACTAAAACCGGAATGTTATTGCTCTTTAAAAACTCAGGAATTTTATAGGCATGATAACCACCAATTAATACCACTTCTTTGGCGCCATTAGACTTTAAAGTGTTGATAGCATCAATAATCTGTTTTTCATCATCTGCATGCACATATAGTTTTTGACTACCATCAAATACCCCTTTCATTGCCGCGTAAGCAGGATTTACTTCTTTCGGAGTAGATTTGCCATAAGCTTCAGCATTTTTGAAAAAGGTAACTACTTCTTCCATTTGCTTAGCATACTCTTTATTTGGGTGATAGCCTGGGTCTTCACCTGCCCACCAGCGACCTTGCTTAAAAGTAGTTGGCCAGTTTAAATGAATTCCGTCATCTACTTTAATAGCTGCATCTTCCCAGTTCCAAGCATCAAATTGTACAATACTTGATGTACCTGAAATACGACCGCCTGAAGGTGCAATTTGTCCAATCAAAACTCCGTTAGGGCGCATACTTTCTACTACTTTAGATTCTGCATTGTAAGCGATTAAACTTCTAACATGCGGAATAAAATCTCCTATCTCGTCTTCATCTTTAGATGCTCTTACTGCATCGATTTCAACTAAACCTAATGTTTTAGCAGGGGCTATGAAACCTGGGTAGACATGTTTGCCTGTAGCATCGATAACTTTTCCCTTTCTGGCAATTTTCATCTTAGAATCGCCCACGAAAGTAATTTTTCCGTCTTCGAACATAATCAAAGAACTTTCAATTACTTCGCCGTTACCCAAGTGTGCAGTAGCACCTTCAATGGTAATGGCTTCGGTTTGTTTAGAACCGGGTGTTTGTTGTGCCATAGCTGGTATGACCAGACCTAAGGCTATGATTAAGGTTATAAATTTTTTCATTTGTATTGTTTTATATTTTTGAACTAGCTTATTGAATTAAAGGCTTTCGCAAGTGAAATCTCTTTTTACACTTTGTTTCGGACCTTGTGTCTTTTTACCGCCACTTTTTTCTTTAAGCATCATCGTAACCAACTCGTTTCTTTCCTTCTTAATGGTTTCACGGTTCTTCTTGTCGGTTTCCAAATCGAAATAAGTAACACCTTCAATCATTGTTTTTTCTGCTTTGGAGTATATTGAAAGCGGACTACCTGACCATAAAACTAAATCGGCATCTTTACCTTCTTTAATACTACCAACACGATTTTCTAAATGTAAAAGCTTAGCAGGGTTTATTGTAACCATTTTCCAAGCTTCCAATTCAGTCATGCCACCATACTTGATAGTTTTAGCAGCTTCTTGATTTAATCTTCTAATCATTTCGCGGTCATCACTATTAATAGCCGTTACAACACCTTGCTTTTGCATGATAGCTGCATTATAAGGTATGGCATCGTTTACTTCAAACTTGTATGCCCACCAGTCACTGAATGTAGCAGCGCCAGCCCCGTGTTCTGCCATTTTATCGGCTACTTTATAACCTTCTAAAATGTGAGTGAATGTATTAATTCTGAATCCGAAATGCTCGGCTACTTTCATCATCATATTGATCTCGCTTTGAACATAAGAGTGGCACGAAATAAAACGCTCACCGTTTATGATTTCTGCCAATACTTCCATTTCTTCATCATATCTATATGATTCACCATTTTTCTTTTTGGTGTCATATTCCTTAGCTCTTTGGAAGTAGTTCATGTACATCTGTTCAACACCCATACGCGTTTGCGGAAAACGAGAGACGCTTCCCCAGTTACTTTGTTTTACATTTTCACCAAGGGCAAATTTGATAAACTTTGGTGAGTTGTCATATATTAGCTCGTCTGCTTCTTCTCCCCATTTTAATTTCAATATAGCCGATCGACCACCAATTGGGTTTGCAGATCCGTGTAATAATTGTAAAGATGTAACACCACCAGCAAGTGAGTGGTAGATACCCATGTGTTCTGGGTCAACGACATCTTCCATTTTTACCTCTGCAGAGCTATTTTGACCAGCTTCGTTTACGGCTAAAGCTGCAATGTGACTATGTTCATCAATAATACCAGCAGTTAAATGTTTACCTGTAGCATCAATAACTGTTGCACCACCAGCGTTTAAGTCTTTTCCTATTTTTACAATCTTTCCGTTTTTAACAAGAACATCGGTATTTTTTAAAACACCTGCATTTTCACTTGTCCAAACTGTAGCATTTTTGAACAATGTGTTTTGTGCTTTTGGCTTAGATGCGAATCCGTATCCTACATTAGGGAAAGTCACTGGCATTACTTTAATCGCTTCTGCAGTTTTGCTTTTCTCTGCTTCTTTTTCTGTGAAAGATTTAGATTTGGTTGCCGTGAATTGAGATTCAGTACCATCTGGTAAAACCAAACGACCCGATAAATTATCTGATGTTTTAGTAACCGCACCAATCATTCTATAGGTTTTTTCACCTTTATCTGTAGCAAATGACATTGTTACCCAATTATCATTGTAAGCAATTTTTGAAGTTAATTTGGTAGTATCTTGTTTGATCTCAATTTTAGGCTTAGAGATTTCGCCTGTTATAGAAACATCGTACGATTTGCCTTGTACGGTTAAATTGTAATCTCCACGAATGTCTTTCGAGTCCATAGCATTTACAACACTTTTTGTGCCTTGAACCCAGTTTTCGTAAAGCGTAGTAGACTTATCAAAGACATCACCAGAAGTAATTAAGAAGTTGGCAAGAGCCCCAGTTTTTAAAGAACCAATTTCATTTGATTTTCCTAAGATCAGAGCAGGTACCGTAGTAAGTGCTTCTAATGCTTTAGTAGATGAAAGTCCGTATTCAATAGCTTTCATTAGCTTCTTTTTGAAATTTGCGGCTGATTTTAAATCATGGGTAGTTAGTGAAAACTGAATTCCGTTCTCTGCCAATACCTTCGGATTAGAAGGAGCCTGATTCCAATAACGCATATCTTGTAAAGAAACATAACCAACAGCATACGGATTAGAAACATCATACGCATCTGGAAAGTTTAGCGGTAGAATGTATTTGGCATTGGTAGCCTTTATTTCTTCAATACGTTCAAACTCATTACCACCGCCTAATATGGTGTATTGAATACCATTTGCATCTCCAATTTTATCGGCACGTAAATCATGAGATTTATCTTCAGCTTCAAAAATCTGTACTAAGCTTTTGTTTTCGTTGAGAGCCTCTAAAGAAAGGTCTGTAGTAGAGGCGTATCCTTTAGCATACCAGTCGGCATCGCTATACATTTGTCTTAACAGCGCCAATGTTCCCATTAATGAACCTGGGTAAGATTGCCCTTTTGCAATACTTCTAGTTAAAGAAAAATATTGAGCAGAGCGGTCATCTAAAATTCTATTTGCATTGGTTCCGTTTCCGTTTAAAGCAATAAGAACACCAGTACCTCTGGCAATACCATCTTGAATGTGAGAGTTAACGACACCGAAACCAGCTTCACGTAGCACTTTGGCTTCTTTGTCATTATAAGTAAATTTTTCAATTGCCTTGTTTTCTGGCATTATATGATCGTTCCAATAGTACCCTTCTCTAGAAGGTTCATATTGCGTAGATCTACCTCCGCCCGGTTTTTTCTTTGCTTGTTCTACTCCGAATTTAGAATACACATCAATAAAAGACGGATAAATAGATTTGCCTTCTACATCTATTACAACAGCATTTTTCGGAATGCTAACAGAGCTTGACGCACTGACAACCTTGCCGTGTTGAATTAATAATGTTCCCTTTTCAATTACTTGAGTAGGGGTTACGAAGATTTTTGCATTTGTAAAAGCCGTGTATTTGTTATTGTTGACCTTTACCCCAGCGTTTTCTGGGAAATAATCTTGTGCAGTTAATAATGAGCCATACCCGAGTAGGCATAGCGCAAAGAATAGTTTTTTCATTACGTTTGGTTTGAATTAGTGTTTTAAAAATACTCGGATTCTGCAGTAAATACGGTCTCTTTCACTTTTGTTTAACAGTTGAGTGTATCGTAATTACGAATAGTTAGTATTTTCTTAAAATATTGTAAGAAGGGTGGTTAAAATGCCTTTAGATTTCGAAGTTCTAAACCTATTTTAAAGAGGATGATCTTTATGGTAAGCAACTAAAAATAACACTACTGCACTATAACTTTTAATACCCTCGGTTTGGTTATTGGCTTTGAGAAAAGTATCGAAAATAGTTTTAAAGACAGGTTCCATCGGGTTTTCGTAAGAATTCCAAAAAATCGACATTTCTTGAAAGTTACTTTTTACACCAGGGTTAAGTAATAACATCAATCTATCAAATTCTTTGATGTCGGTGCGTCTTATATCATTTAAGCAATAACCTAAAGCATAGGCATAGGCAGCATATTTAAAATATGCATCTTCATTATTAGATGTTACTAGGTAACCGATAAAGTTTGTTTCGTTTTCGGCGGAGTATCCTAATTGATGACCTACTTCGTGACCGGCAACAAATGGGAATCTAAAGTTGGGCAGTAGGTCATTAACTTGAGCTTCGTTGGTAAACGGATTTAAATATCCGGCGTAGCCCATATATGTTAATCCGGTGCTGAATAATGATTTTTTTAAACTTGGTCTATCGTAAGCCAAAAACGGATGAATTGTTGCTAAATGATTATAACCCAGTATGGTTTTATCCAAAATTTCTTTCTGAGAATACGGAATCTTAACAGCTAATGTCGAGTCTTTTGTAATTGTAAATTGTGATACGTTGGTTTTGAGAATTAACCGTTCTGTGAATTCTAATAAATCTTGGTAGTCTTTATTGGGTACTAACGCTAACTTTTTTGACAGCGGTTCTCTATAGTAATTCATGCCCCACATGACATGAAATGTAAAATAAGCTACTGAGAGCACCATTGCTACATTCTGTAAAAACTGAAGTTTATGGCGCCAAATATATTTTCGGTTTTTAATTACATAAATAAGGGCGAGCAGTATAAGAATGAAATAGATAATATCACCAACAGAGAAGGGTACCCATCCAAATAGGAGTCTAAAGAATTTTGAAATAACAGGGTATAATCCGTTACTGTAATATTCCTCAACTATATCGGTACGTGTACCTAGCCACTTTACAATAATGATTTGGGGAATCAATGAAATTGCAATGGCATTCTTAAAAGATATCTTCATTATCTCAAAAATAGCGAAATCCTTTTTCTATCAGTATTTTTGTAAGCACTAACCGTGAAAAAAAATGTATGGATATTAATAAATTAGAGCCAACGGCTGTTTGGAAGAATTTTTCAAAATTGAACGCGGTACCTAGACCATCTAAAAAAGAGGAAAGGGTTATTAGCTTTATGTTAGAATTTGGCAATGCCCTTGGCTTAGAAACTTTTTCTGATGCTATAGGTAATGTTATCATTAGAAAGCCTGCGACCAATGGTATGGAGGCTAAGAAAATGATAACGCTGCAAAGTCATTTAGATATGGTGCACCAAAAAAATGCAGATACCGTATTTGATTTTGATACGCAAGGTATAGAAATGTATGTTGATGAAGATTGGGTAAAAGCAAATGGTACTACATTAGGTGCCGATAATGGTATGGGTGTAGCTGCAATTATGGCGCTTTTAGAAAGTACAGATATTTCTCATCCTGCTCTTGAAGCCTTATTTACCATTGATGAAGAAACGGGTATGACAGGTGCTTTTGAGTTGAAAGCGGGTGTTCTACAGGGTCAAATTCTATTGAATTTAGATACGGAGGAAGACGATGAGATTGATATTGGTTGCGCAGGTGGTATTGATGTTACGGCAACTAGAACCTATAACGAAAAAGATGGTACGCATGGTGATGCCGGTGTAGCGATTACCGTAAAAGGTTTAAAAGGCGGACATAGTGGTATGGATATTCATAAAGGCTTGGGTAATGCCAATAAAATTATGAACCGATTACTTTATTTAGGACTTGATTATAATGTTCGTATTAGTTCTTTGAATGGTGGTAGTCTAAGAAACGCGATACCAAGAGAGAGTGTTTGTAAATTGAATGTTGGTAGAAAACACGCTGATAAGTTTTTGAAGAAAGTTAATAAGCTTTCTGAAGCTATTAAGGCAGAGTTGAGTGTTCAAGAGCCTAATTTACAAATTGAAATAGAAGATGTCAAGCCCGCTAAAAAAGTAATGGGACTTGGTGCTCAAGAAAAATTGGTTAAGGCTGTTTATGCTGCACATAACGGAGTCTATGCTATGAGCGGTGCTATTGATGATTTGGTAGAAACTTCGAATAACATTGCTATTGTTAAGGTTAAAAAAGGAGAAATAAAGATTGGTTGTTTAACGCGTTCGTCAGTAGATACGGCAAAGTTAGATTTGGCGAATTCGTTACGTTCTGCTTTTGAGATCAGTGGTTTTGATGTCGAACTTAGTGGTTCTTACCCTGGTTGGAATCCGAACCCGAATTCTGAAATATTGACTGTTGCTAAAAACACCTATATTAATTTGTTTAAAGAGCAACCTAGGGTTGTTGCTTGTCATGCAGGTTTGGAATGTGGAATTTTAGGTCAAAATTATCCGGATGTAGATATGGTAAGTTTCGGACCTACTATTCTTGGAGCTCATTCACCAGATGAAAGAGTTAGTATTTCGTCTGTTCAGAAATTCTGGAGTTTGCTGTTAGAGATTTTGAAGAATACAAATTAGAATTACAGTTATAAAAAAAAGCCCTTTAGTGAAAACTAAAGGGCTTTTTTTGTTTGAGATTGTTATTCAGAAATACCTGTAATTTCTAAATCAAAAATTAAATCTGCATCTGGTGGAATTGGACCGCCACCTTGTGGACCATATCCTAAGTGAGACGGAATGAACAAACGAACTTTATCACCAACTTTCATTGTTAAAAGTCCTTCTCTAAATCCTGCGATTAAACGAGATTCTGGAGAGTAGTCCATTGGTACTGGCATGTAACCACCACCTTGTTGTCTCTTAATATCGAACATACCATATTTCTGAGCAACTTCTTCGTAGTTACTATCGAACAAAGTACCATCCATTAAATAACCAGCGTACATTACGTTTACTTTCTGACCAACTTTTGGTTTGTCACCAGAACCATTTTCTAAAGTTAAAACCTTAAGACCAGAAGGTAAAGTCTGAGCTTTTGCTTTTTGAGCTTCGGTAGAAGAAGCAAATTCAGCTTTTATTTTTTGTACTTCAGCTAACTTATCAGCTTTCTCTTTTTCAATAGCAGCAAGTCTATCTTCTTCACCATCAAAATAATCGGTCATTATTTTAACGGCATCGAACTTACGTGCTTCTTTACCGTTTCTAATGATTTCTACGGTATTCATTAAAACTGGTTCTACTGGCTTATTACCAGCGCCTACTGCAACATTTGCAATAGAATCAACAACATCCATGCCTTCAATAACTTCACCGAAAACAGTATGCTTGTTATTTAACCAAGGTGTCTCTTTATGCGTGATGAAAAACTGACTACCGTTAGTTGTAGGACCAGAGTTTGCCATTGAAAGAATACCTTTTTTATCATGAACTAATGAATCATTGAATTCATCCATGAACTTATAGCCAGGGTTTCCGGTTCCTTGTCCTAATGGATCTCCACCTTGAATCATAAAATCTTTCATGATTCTGTGAAATGTTAGTCCGTCATAATATTTTTTACCCTTATACTCTTCACTAACAAAAGTATTTGTTCCTTCTGCTAAAGAAATAAAGTTGGCAACTGTAACGGGAGTCTTATCTTGCTCTAAACGAACAATAATATCGCCTTTAGATGTTTTAATATCGGCAAACAAACCGTCTCCTAAATCGGCTCTTTTGCCGGTTTTGCAGCTAGCTAAAACTAAGGCTATAACTGCAAGCAAGTACATTTTTTTAATCATAATGGTCATTTTAATTTACTGTGTTGTCTTGTTGTTTTTCTATTTGTAAAATTGTTATAGTAGATTTTATAGGCACATTGCTTCCTATTTTATTTTCATCGCCATGGTAACCAAAGGCAATAGATGATGGAAAAAGAAATGTAGCGCGCTCATTTTCTTTTAACATCTTAACGGCATCTCTAAGACCTAAGAATAGCTCTTGCTTATCAACTTTATAGGTGAAAACGCCAATTTCTTCTTTTGAATAGATAGTGTCATTGTCTAAAGTTAATATGTCATAGCTGAATGCTACCAAATCTCCTGTTTTAGGTGTGTAGTCACTTTCTTCGTTAACTGTTAGGTAATGATACCAAGAACCAGAATTACTGTGCGAGTAGTGTTTTAAAGAATCTAGTTTTATAATTTCTTGAATTTTACTTTCTTCAGCTTCAAGTAGCTTACGACTTCTTTCAATAGATGCCTTAAAGAAACTCCCGCTTTTTGTTTGAATCGGTTTTCTTGGTTCAGGTCCATCACAACTAATGACCAAAATGGCTAAAAATAAAAATGAAACTAATCTCATGCCTGTAGTTGATTCTTATATAAAGGCAGCAACGAAGTAAATTTTGCAATGGTTTCCTCTAAATTATCATCACTTTTTCCGCCTGCAGCATTTGTATGTCCGCCGCCACTAAAATGTTTTCTTGCGAAATCATTTACCGAAAACTCGCCGACTGATCTAAAAGATATTTTATAAATACCTTCTTCTCTATTTTCTATAAATATGACGGCAAACTTAATACCATCTAAAGTTAAGCCGTAGTTTACAAAACCTTCGGTGTCTCCTTTTTGATAGTTATAGGTATCTAATTCATCTTGACTCATTGTAATATATGCCGTAGCATACTCTTCTAATATGACCATATTCTTCAATGCGCAACCTAGTAAGTGAAGTCTGCTCGGAGAATTAGTGTCATATATGCGGTGATGAATTTCTGTTCCTTCAGCACCTTTATCCATAAGGTCGGCAATAACTCTATGTGTATTACTTGTAGTTGCAGCAAATTTAAAAGAACCGGTGTCTGTCATAATACCGGTATATATGCAATTCGCCATTTCTGGGGTAATACTGTTCTCATCACCTAATTGGTTAATAAGTACATATACCATTTCACAAGTAGAACTCATTTTTACATCAGAGTACATGATCTTAGCGTAATCTGAGGGCTCTTGATGGTGGTCTACCATTACAAAAGTTGCCTTTGCAGATTCTAGTATATCGCTCATTTGACCAACACGACCAAGGTGATTAAAGTCTAAAGTGAATATGATATCAGCATTGTTAATGCATGATTTGGATTGTGAATTTTCTTTTTCAAAATTCAAGATTTTATCTGATCCTGGCATCCATTTTAAAAACTTCGGATAGTCGTTCGGTGCAACAATACTAGCCGTATGACCGGTATTAACCAAATAATGCCAAAGTGCTAATGTTGATCCAATGGCATCTCCATCAGGATTCTTGTGTGGTATAATCGCTACTTTCTTTGGTGAAGAAAGTAACTTTTTAAGCTCGTTTAGGTGCTCTAAATTCATGGCGGCAAAGATACAATTTAATAATATAGGCTTTAAAGCGAAAGCCTTAATTTTACCCAGACTTAACTATCTCATATGAAAATTACATACTTTTTTATTTGCGCACTCTTTTTAGGGTCATGTTCGTCGAACAAAAAACAAGTTGAAAATAAAGCTACGAATAGCGATTTCGTTTTAGCTTTTGGTTCTTGTAATAGAATTGATTTACCAAACCTTTTGTGGGATGATATTTTAAACACCAAGCCCGATGTTTGGGTGTGGGGCGGTGATAATATTTATGCTGATACTGATGATATGGTTGCCTTAAGAGCGATGTATAATAAGCAGAAGGAGCAAACGGAATATAAAAAACTAGTAGCGAGCACTGATATATTAGGTACTTGGGATGATCATGATTACGGATTAAATGATGGTGGAGTAGAGTTTGAGGCTAAAGATGCCAGTCAACAAGAGTTTTTAAATTTTATGAATGTGCCAGAAGATAGTCCGTTACGTAAGCGGGAAGGAGTCTATAATGCCAAGAAATATGAAATCAAAGGTCATTCTATTAATATTATCATACTTGATACAAGATACTTTAGAACCCAATTAACACCTGATACTGAAACTTCTAAAAGAATTAAACCAAACGAATATGGAGATGGTACTGTGTTGGGTGATGTGCAATGGGCGTGGTTAGAAAATGAATTGAATACATCAAAATCAGATTTTAATATTATTGTGAGTAGTGTGCAATACCTGTCTGATGAACATGGATTTGAAGCTTGGGGTAATTTTCCGCATGAGGTTGATAAATTGGCGAAGGTAATAGCAGATTCTAAAGCAGCGGGAGTAATTGTATTATCTGGTGATCGACATATTTCTGAATTTTCCAAGACAGTTATTGACGGTATGCAGTATCCGCTAATAGATTTTACCAGTAGCGGACTAACGCATGCCTATAGAGGTTTTACCGGTGAGCCTAATAAATATAGAGTAGGGGATGTTGTTTTTACAGAAAGTTTCGGAATTTTAGAGTTCGATTTTAATGCCAAAAAGGTTGATTTTAAAATAGTTGGAGATAACGGAATAGTGCTAGAGAAACTAGAACAAGTCTATGAATAGTTGTGAGATATGTATAAAAACGTATTTTTGCGCAAAAATTAAGATATGAGTACGAATAGAACGTTTACGATGATTAAACCAGATGCCGTTAAAAACGGACATATTGGGGCTATTTTAGAAAAAATTACTGCTGCTGGTTTTAAAATCGCAGCAATGAAATATACACAATTGAGCTTAAGAGATGCACAAGAATTTTATGGTGTACACAGCGAGCGTCCATTTTTTGGTGAATTAGTTGAATTCATGACAAGTGGTACAATTGTAGCAGCTATCTTAGAAAAAGAAAATGCAGTTGAAGATTTTAGAGCATTAATCGGTGCTACCAACCCTGCAGATGCAGCTGAAGGTACTATTCGTAAAATGTTTGCTACTAGTATTGGTGAGAATGCAGTACATGGTTCTGATAGCGATGAGAATGCAGCTATAGAAGGTTCATTCCATTTTGCTGGTAGAGAAATTTACTAAGTCAGATAGTTTTGAGATAAAAAAAAGCCAGTTCGAAAGAACTGGCTTTTTTTTTATAATATTTTCCTACAGCCAACAGCCAACAGCCAACAGCCAACAGCCAACAGCCAACAGCCAACAGCCAACAGCCAAAAGCTATCGCAAAACTAGCTTTTTAATCACTTCTTTTCCTATTTCTTCGTTGAGCATGCGAATTATTTTCGATTTGCCCAAGCTTAACTCTTCTCGCAATACAGAAGAACTTAAAGCCACGTAAAGGGTGCCGAACTTTAATTCAATTTCTGTAGTATAATTATTTACACCATTACCCATAAGTTTAGCCCATGCAGTTCTTGCATCTACTTTGTCTATTCCTTTTTCTAATTTATTCTTTTGAATAAATGCAGAAAGTGCATCTTTCATTGAAGTATTGTCATTGCCTCTGCTTGCCATTATGGGGTTATATTTATAGGTTCAAATCTGTTGTATTCGTAGGTAAGTCCTTCTCTGTTTTTTACCGAGAAACTATCTTCTGTAAGTTTAGTCAAAACCTCTTCCCAAGTATTCGAATTATTGGTGTAACTCATAAAAATAGAATCGTTAGAGATTCTAATGTGAAAAGGCTCTGCATCATTAGACGTTTCAAATGTACCATTGAATTTTGGGACTACTTTTTTTCGAAATCCTGTTAAAGAGTCTAACTTTATATAGTCAACCGTACTATTTATGGAATACTCTTTTTTTGCTCCGTCTTTAAAGGTAACTTCTTTTATTTCCCAATAGCCATTTAATAGATGTAATTGGTTTTTATCAACTTTAGAACTACAAGAAGCAAAAAATATGAAGCAAATGATCAGTAATTTTTTCATCATTACAATTTAAAGATTTTATACGATTGATGAATTTTTTTAACAACACTTTCGGTTCTATCCGCGTGGGTGTCACTAATAAAAATCTGTCCGAAATTTTCATCATTCACCAAAGTTATAATATGAGATACACGATGCTCATCCAACTTATCAAAAATATCATCTAAAATTAATATTGGCGTAGTGCCACTTTGCGATTTCATAAAATGAAACTGTGCGAATTTCAAAGCTATTAAGAAAGATTTTTGCTGACCCTGGCTACCAAACTTCTTAATAGGGTAGTTGCTAATTTCAAAGCTAAGGTCATCTTTATGAACACCAACGCTGGTATATTGTAGCGCTCGGTCTTTATCTAAATTTTTATTTAAAAGCGTAATCAGGTCATAATCTTTCAACTTACTATCGTAAGAAAGCGAAACATCTTCTGTATTGCCTGTGATAGATTTATATTGTTCTTGAAAAATAGGAATAAAAGCTTCTAAGAACGATGTCCTCTTTTTAAAGATTTCTGTGCCATAGGTGTTCATCTGTTCGTTATAGACCGCTAAAGTGTCTTTATTAAATGTTCTATTGGCTGCAAAATACTTTAATAGCGCATTTCGCTGTGAAACCACCTTATTATAGTTGATGAGGTTTTGTAAATAGCTTTTGTCTGATTGTGAGATAACACCATCAATAAATTTTCTGCGGGTATCGCTACCTTCTATAATCAGGTCTCTATCTGCAGGGGAAATTATGACTAAGGGTAGAAGACCTATATGGTCGGCAAAGCGGTCGTATGCTTTTCCGTTACGTTTAATAATCTTCTTGTTACTCTTTTTAAGGCTACAGACAATTTTTTCTTCTCTACCTTCTTTTTCAAAAGTACCGTCGATCACAAAAAAATCTGATCCGTGACGAATGTTTTGAGAAGAGACCGGGTTAAAATAGCTCTTGCCAAATGATAGGTGATAGATAGCGTCGAGAATATTGGTTTTTCCAATTCCGTTATCACCTACAATACAATTTATTTTAGCATCGAAAGTCAGTTCTTTTGACTCAAAATTTTTGTAATTGATCAATGATAATTGTCTCAGCAGCATTAATAAAATTAGATTTTAAATTAGGAAGAATGTATACTCGCTTAAAATATCCAAAAATAACGAATAAATACACTTTGCGATTTCAATAAAACCATTATTTTTGCGCGACCAATAAATTTACACATGGCTACATATAAGAAAAGAGGATATAAACCTGAAACGAAAGCTGAGCAGCAAGAATTTGACGAACAGGAAAGCACAACGGCTGAGGTTTTTAGTTCTTTAGATGAAGGCGCTTCTAGATCAGAAGAGTGGGTTTCTAAGAATCAGAATATCATTTTAGGTGCCATTGGTGTTATTGCTATAAGTGTTTTAGGCTATTTAGCTTACGACCAATTCGTAGAGAAACCGAAAGAGGCTAGCGCAGCAAATGAGATGTACTACCCACAACAATATTTCGACCAAGCATTGGTCGCTACAACTGCAAAAGATTCATTGTTTACTTTGGCATTAGAAGGTGCTGAAGGTAAATATGGTTTTTTAGATATTATTGAGGAATACAATGGTACAAAAGCTGCTAACCTTGCAAATTATAGCGCAGGTATGGCATACTTGAATATGAACAACTACCAAGAAGCGATTACATATTTAGAGGACTTTAGCTCTGAAGATGCTGTTTTAGGTGCTTTGGCAAAAGGTGGTTTGGGTGATGCTTTCATGCAATTAGACCAGGCTTCAGATGCTTTAGGTTATTATGAAGCTGCTGTAAAACATAGTGGTAACGAATATACTGCTCCTAAATTTTTATATAAAGCGGGAGTTACTGCTTTAGAAATGGGAGATAAGGATAAAGCTTTAGGTTTTTTCCAGAAAATAAAAGACGAGTTTCCAAAATCAGAAAACGCCAATTCTATAGATGCATTTATAGGTATGGCTAAAAGTGGTGAGTAATGGCTACAGTAAATAAAAATTTATCAGTTTACGATAAGGCAACAATCCCAAACGCGAACGGACTTCGGTTTGGGATTGTTGTTTCAGAATGGAATTCAGAAATAACAGAAGGTTTGTGTTCTGGTGCAATTGAAGCATTAATTGACTGCGGAGCGCAAGAGTCTGACATTATTCGTTGGAATGTTCCTGGTAGTTTTGAACTTACTTTTGGTTCAAAAAAAATGATCAATTCGCATAAAGTTGATGCTGTAATTGCCATTGGTAGTGTAATACAAGGCGAGACGAAGCATTTCGATTTTGTTTGCGATGCTACCGCTCAGGGGATAAAAGACTTAAATATTATTACCAATGTGCCCGTTATATTTTGTGTACTTACAGATAATAACATGCAACAAGCCATAGATCGTAGTGGTGGTAAACATGGTAATAAAGGTACAGAAGCCGCTATTGCAGCTATTAAAATGGCAGTTTTAGGTAGTTAATAGCCTTTTTAATAGTTCTATTTTCTTATAAGTTTAAGAGTATTAGGTTAGTGTCGTAAGATGTTAACAAATTTTGGCATTGGTAACATGCCCTATTTTTCTATTTTAAGTAACTTTGAGGTTATGGGGATGTTGAGCAAAATAACGCGGTTACGAAAAAATAGGTCATTTGAATACAATCCTAGGTATTATGATGGCAAAGGAAAAGGGAATCCGTTTAAAATGGAACCTAAATTCGACCAATTTCGTAGTACATTAAACACATCTCGAGGATTAAAAAGAAAGATTAATAGTGCTATAGAAGATACCAAAAGACAAGGAGATCGCAACTTAAAAATTAGAATGGTAATTATTATTGCGGTATTGCTTCTTGTTTTTCTTTACATAATTGATTTTGACCTCACAATTTTCTTTACTTCATAATGGCAGATATTATTAGATTATTACCTGACCATGTAGCAAACCAAATTGCTGCTGGTGAAGTGGTGCAACGCCCATCTTCTGTGGTAAAAGAATTAATGGAGAATGCCATTGATGCCGGTGCTACCGAAATTCAACTTATTATAAAAGATGGTGGTAAAACACTAATTCAAGTAGTTGATAATGGTAAGGGTATGAGTGGTACAGATGCTCGTTTAAGCTTTGAGCGCCACGCTACATCTAAAATTCAAAAGGCAGAAGACCTTTTTAATTTAAATACTAAAGGTTTTAGGGGAGAGGCATTAGCCTCTATTGCTGCAATTGCACATGTAGAAATGCTGACCAAGACCGAAGATGACGAGATTGGCACGAAGATTAAAATTGAAGGAAGTAAAATAGTAACTCAAGAAGTTGTGGTTGCCCCTAAGGGTACTTCAATGTTAGTAAAGAATTTATTTTTTAATATTCCTGCTAGACGTAATTTTTTAAAATCTGATCAAGTCGAATATCGACATATAGCAGATGAGTTTCATAGAATATCATTAGCGCATCCGCAGGTAGCATTTAATTTTTATAATAATGGTAGCGATGTTTTTCAATTGCCGGCTACTGATTTCAGAAAGCGTATTGTGCATATTTTCGGTAGAAAGACCGATGAGAAGCTTGTACCTGTTGAGGAGGAAACTCACGTAGTAAAAATCTCAGGGTATATTCAAAAACCTGAGTTTGCTAAAAAAAGCAGGGGAGAGCAATTTTTCTTTGCCAATAACAGGTTTATAAAGAGTCCGTATTTACATCACGCTATATTGGGTGCTTTTGAAGGATTAATTCGTCCGGGTACACATCCTGGGTATTTTTTGAATTTAGAGGTTGATCCATGTACTATTGATATAAACATACACCCAACGAAAACAGAGGTAAAGTTTGACGACGAGCATACATTGTATGCAATGCTTAAATCTACGGTAAAGCATAGTTTGGGTCAATTTAATGTGGTACCTGCCTTAGACTTTGAGCAAAATCAAAATTTAGATACGCCGTATTCCTATATAAATAAGCAGGTGGGCATACCACAGGTAGTGGTAGATTCTTCTTTCAACCCTTTTGAAACTGCACAACCGTCGAAAGGAAATTCTAGAGGTAGTAGCTATTCAAAACCAAAGGTAGATGGTTGGGAGAATTTATATGTAGGTTTAGAGAATACTGTCGATAGTGGGGCTAGTCATTTAGAATTTGAGTCAGAGGTTGTAAATAGTAGTATTTTTGATGATGAAAGAGAGGTTTTTGATCATACGACTACTACTTTTCAAATGCGTAAAAAGTATATTATTACGACCATAAAATCTGGTATGGTGGTAATTAATCAAAGTAGGGCGCACCAACGCGTGTTGTACGAGAATTTTTTAAAGAACATTACTATAAAAGAAGCTGTAAGTCAACAATTGCTTTTTCCATTGACTTTATCTTTTTCTACTAGTGAAATAAATATCTTAAAAGAGATAAAAGAGAATTTATGTACTGTCGGTTTTGTATTCGGAGAAATAACTGAAGACGGAGTAGAGATTTCTGGTGTACCTGTGTTAGTTGTGGAAAGCGAAGTTCAAATGATAATGGAGCAACTGATTTCAGATTTTCAACAAGAAGTGCCTGGCGATAGTTTTTCTCAAAGTGATATGTTGGCGAAAACATTAGCTAAAACACTTTCTGTAAAAACAGGGGAAACTTTAGACGAGTTGTCTCAAGTGAAATTGGTTAATGATCTATTCGCTTGTAAGGAAACTACTCTTAGTCCGTTTAACAAAAAAGTTTACATTACGATTACAGAGAACGATATTGAACGAAAATTTATATAAATGGGAAGAATTACTGATACTATAAAGCATTTACTGATAATCAACGTTCTGTTTTTTATTGCTACACAAATGTATGGTGAGCAAATGTACGAGTGGTTCTCATTGTATTTCCCAAAGAACGAACACTTTGAGCTGTGGCAGATTATAACACATATGTTCATGCATGGTGGCTTTATGCATATACTTTTTAATATGTATGCATTATGGGCTTTCGGTACACCTTTAGAGCGTATGTGGGGCAGAAATAAGTTTTTATTTTTCTATATCTCAGCGGGTTTAGGTGCAGCTTTAATTCATATAGGTGTTAACTATTATTACTATAATGCTGGCATGAGTGCTCTGATAGATTCAGGAATTTCTGAAAGTAGTATTCTAGAGATTATTAATAGCGGACAGTATAATACAGAGTGGTATTCCATTGCAGGGAAAGCAACAATCGATAACTTTTTAAGTGCTTTCAATACTCCGGTAGTTGGTGCCTCAGGTGCTATTTATGGTATTTTGGTAGCATTTGGAATGTCTTACCCTAATAGCGAGTTGTTTCTTATTTTTCTGCCAGTTCCCATAAAAGCAAAATTCTTTATTCCTGTTTTAATTGGTCTAGATTTGTTTTCAGGAGTTACTGGGTACAGTTTATTCGGGCAAGGTATAGCGCATTTTGCACACGTAGGTGGTGCCTTATTTGGTTTCTTAATGATGTGGTATTGGAAAAAAAATCAGTTTAATAATAAAAGGTGGAACTAAACTATGGCTCAGCCAGATTTAAAATATCAATTTAGTAGGTTAAACATTGCAGAGAAACTCATTGCGGTCAATGTAGTGGTTTTCATTGTAAATGCTTTAATACCATTCTTACTTGGTTTACAAAAAGATACCATTGCTCAATGGTTTGAGCTGCCTAATGATATTGTCGATATCGCTTTTCAGCCTTGGTCTATAGTTACCTATTCATTTTTTCATGGTGGTCCCGGGCACTTGTTTTGGAACATGTTGATGATTTATTTTGTGGGTAGAATATTTCTAAATCTCTTTGATGCAAAACGTTTTTTAAATGTTTATTTGCTCGGAGTAATTTTAGGCGGATTATTCTTTGTTCTAGGATATAATATCTTTCCTGCATTTTTTAAAACAAATGCATCATTAATTGGTGCTTCAGCGGGAGCTAGTGCCGTTTTAATATTTATTTGTACCTATTTACCAAATCAAGAAGTTAGAATCATATTTTTCAATGTAAAGCTTTGGATGGTTGGTGCTGTGTTAGTACTTAGCGATTTAATTCAATTACCTATGAGTAACTCTGGCGGACATTTAGCGCATTTAGGAGGTGCTTTTTTAGGATACCTATATGCTAGTCAATTATTGAAAGGCAATGATATTGGGTCTGGCTTTTCTAAATTTATGGATAGTATAGCGAACCTGTTCAAAGGTTCTGAGAAGAAGGCTCCCATGAAAACAGTTTATAAAAATAAAAGTACTACCCGTAGTAATACTAATTCAGCCGTAGACTATGATAAGAAGACACATCAAAAAAAGATTGATGCTATTCTAGATAAAATAAGCAAATCTGGCTATGAAAGTCTTTCAAAGGCAGAGAAGGACTTTTTGTTTAAAGCTGGTAAAGAGAATTAAGCATGAAGAAAATGTCTTTTTTTAAAAAGTTCATGTTGCTCTTAAATGTGATTGTAGCTTTCAGTTTATTTTTGGCCTGCATTGTTCCATATACTTCTATAGCTAGTTTAGCATTTATTAGTTTAACAGTACCTGCATTGGTAATTGTTAACATGCTATTTTTCTTGTATTGGTTAATTGGTAAAAAGATATATCTACTGCTGTCTCTTTCCATATTAGTTTTCGGTTACTTTACCTTGGGTTCATTTATTGCGTTTAATGGGAGGTCAAAAAATATGGCTGATTCTGAAACTATTTCATTATTAACTTATAATGCATTGGGCTTTCATAGTAAATATCATGGTGATTGGGAGAATATAACAAGTCCCGAGGTTATAGAGTTTGTGGAAGGGGAGAATCCTGATATTATTTATTTTCAAGAATTTGAGTCTCATTACGTCAAGGGTGATATGTTGAAGAGCTATCCATATTTAGCAAATAAATTTGAAGTTGGTGATGAAGAATCTAGTAAAGATTTAGCTATTTATTCTAAGTTTAAAATAATCAATAACGGTGAGTTGGATTTTCCTAATACTTACAATGAGGGCATTTATGCTGATATCGTTTTCAAAAAAGATACAGTTCGTTTTTATAATCTGCATTTAGAATCTTTAAGCATAAGACCAAATTACTTCAAAAAGGAGCGCTCAGACAAGCTGTTTGTTCGACTTAGAGATTCTTTTGATAAGCAGCAACGGCAATCAGATATCGTTAGAAATCATATTAATACGAGTCCTTATCCTGTTATTGTTGGTGGTGATTTTAATAATACACAATTCTCTAAAGTGTATTTTAATATTAAAGGAGATTTAAAAGATAGCTTCTTAGAATCGGGACATGGGTATGGTGAAACCATAAAATTTTGGAAATTCCCTTTTCGAATAGATATGATTTTAGGAGATCCAAGTTTTACTTTCATATCTCATAAAAATTACAAAATCGATATTTCTGACCATGAGCCTATCATGGCAACTTTTAAATTGTCTGGCGAATAAAGTAACAGTCTACTGTATCAGCTAAAATATGTAGGAGCAAAGCCAAACCGATAATTCGAGTTTTCTTATAAGCGAATAACAGCGTATAAGCACCAATTGCCCAATAACTATGTAGCGGATGAAAATTTACACTGCAACGGTTAGGGTCAAACATTGGTGTAGCCAAAAGGTGGTCAACATCAATTACAATTGCAGATAATAATATAACCGCAGACCAGAGCTTATTTTCTTTATAGAAATAAATAGCAATTATAATGGGTACAATAAAATGTATACCATAATGCGCTATAAATCTAATCATTGTCAGCAGCTATGAACTCGTGTTTTAGATACTGTATGCTATTAGGTCCTAAATTGAACAACAGATCTAATATACTTAAATTAGGGGTAAAGCCATGTCGATCACCAAACACTTGTGTGTAAGGTTCTATATTCAATTGAGGCTTAAACTTAGCGCTTATTAAAAATCTAAAATCTTCTTTACCTTCAGGGGTGGTCTCATATGCAAGACTTTTCTCTGTAGGTGTTTCTAGTTGAAGACATTCAAATATCGTCTCTATAGTCTTTAAATTGAAGTCAAGCAGGCTTTCGTAAGTTTGATGATAAAGTGGTCTAATATCATCTTCATAAAACTCAAAGAAAGGAGATGTTCTGTAGGCTGTTTCTAAGGTGCGCCAATGTTGACGTTGCCAAGGATAAGAATTGTCTATTAAAACATCTTTATATTTTTGCCTTCCATCTGCTCTACCAGCATGAATGATCGGTATGCTTAATATATGCTTACCTCGGTCATTAGAAATATATGTTCTATTTCTAAACGTCTGTTTTTGGTAATTATCATTTACCTCCCAACAAATTGGGTGGTGCATAATATAGCTGAAAGTTAATATGTTCGGAAAATAAGAGGGATGAATTAATTTCACTTTTTTTCCTTTTTACGTTTCCAGAACCAATTTCCTACGAAATAGGCTACGAGTAATATTAAGAAATATTTGAAATAAGATTGTGGTTCTCCATCGCCATTCACTGTAGTGAATATACGATCCCATCTTGGTCTCCAGTTGCTAATGCCTTCCGTGAAATTATCAAAGCTCATCCAAATAAAAATAGGAGTACCGACAATATGATTTTCTGGTACATAACCCCAAGCTCTACTATCTTCAGAGTGGTCTCTGTTGTCACCCATCATCCAAAAGTAATCTTGTTTGAAAGTATATGTAGTAGCTGGCGACCCATTAATACTAATTTGATTTCCAGATACCGAAATTTCGTTCTTTTCGTACTCCTTTATTATCTTTTTGTAAAGAGGAAGTACTTTTAGGTTCAGGTCTACTGTAGCTCCTTTTTGAGGAATGTAAATAGGTCCCATTTGACTATAGTTCCATGGGTAATCAGGACTCTGAGGAAATAAGTTGATGCCTCTTCTCCCTATTGCCGCAACTTGTTGAACTACAGAATCTATATTAGGGTCCTTTCTAAGCGAATTTACCATGTCAGCAGTTAAGGGCACAGTACGTTTGCGATCGGTAACTTCTTTTAATGCTAATCTATATTTAGATATCACATTCGCAGGAATACCAGATGCCTTTGTGTAAAGTTCTAGTTGTCCGTTTTCGGTTTGATTAAAGCCCATTATATAGGATCTTAATCCATTTACTTGATCTTGGTTCAGCGGACTTGATTGGTATTTTCTAGTGAAATCGGTAATGCCTAAATTATCAAGTGTTCTAGACGATACTCCCTTAGAGCTATAGATATCGTAGTCGAACTGTGGTTTAGCGCTTTTCGGTAATTCTAATTGCTTTCCGTTTATAAAAACATAACCATTACGAACCTCTAAAGAATCGCCTGGTACGCCGACACAACGTTTGACATAGTTTGATTTTTTGTCAATAGGCTTGTCAACGCCTTTTTCTTTTTTGAAAAATACACGAACGGTATCAGCAGGCCAACTGAAAACTACTATATCGTTTCTTTCAACTTTGGTAAAGCCTGGTAATCTAAAGTAGGGTAGTTGTGGCTTTTTTAAATAAGAAGGAATTCCCAAGCCTGGTAACGTATCATGTACCATTGGTGCGGCAACTGTCGTCATGGGTGTTCTGGCGCCATAGTGAAACTTACTTACGAAAAGAAAATCACCAACCCTTAAGGTACGTTCTAATGACCCTGTTGGTATTACATAAGGTTGTACGAAATAGGTATGTACCAATGTAGCTGCTACAACAGCAAATAAAATAGAGCTTACCCATTCGCCTGCTGCAGTTGTTGGATGTAAAGATCGGTCTTCAATGTATTTAACATCTAGTGTATAGTTTACATAGTAAATGTATAAACCAAGTGTTAAGACAACGATCCAAGTTTCTAACTTACTATTTCTACCAAAGCTTCTTATGGTTTCTACCCATATTACCGGAAACATCAATAAGTTGATTATGGGTATGAATAATAATATAACCCACCATTTTGGTCTATTAATAATTTGCATTAAAACTATAGCGTTGTAAACAGGTATTGCTGCCTCCCAAGCTTTTCTTCCTGCTTTTACGTAAAGTTTCCAAGTACCTAAAAAATGTATTACTTGTACAATGAGAATAAAAATAATCCATTGAGTGCCGTTCATATTCTTTAATTTTTATTGAAATAGAATGAATTTTTTTGATGCTAATTAAGTCATCAATAATTCATAAGTCTTTGAGATTGATTTTTGTTACGTTTTTAACCTAGGTTTAACACATCTCGCATAGAGAAAACGCCTGTTTTGCCAATAATCCATTCTGCCGCTGTAACTGCACCTAGGGCAAAACCCTCTCTATTGTGAGCAGTATGCTTTATCTCAATACTGTCAACAATACTATCGTAGGCTACTGTATGTGTACCAGGTACAGTGCCAATTCTTTTAGATGTAATTTTTAAAGTTTCTTGAGATGCACTGTCTAACTTCCATTGCTTATAGTTGGAGTTTGCAATAACACCTTCAGCTAAAGTAATTGCTGTTCCGCTAGGTGCATCTAGCTTTTGCGTGTGATGTATTTCTTCTAACTCAGTGCTGTATTCAGGAAGATTTTGCATCATTTTTGCCAAGTAATTATTCAACTCGAAAAAAATGTTAACTCCTAAACTAAAATTAGAAGCATATATAAATGCTCCTTTTTTTTCATTACAAAGAGTTAAAGCATCATCATATTTATCTAGCCAACCAGTGGTACCTGATATTACAGGTACATTGTTGTTAAAGCATTTAGTGATATTGCCGAAAGCAGCTTCTGGCATACTGAAATCAATAGCAACATCCATCGTGCTAAAATCAATATTTTCAGAATTTTCGTCAATTTTGGCAACAATTTGATGACCACGCTTTATAGCGACTTGTTCTATCATTTGCCCCATTTTTCCGTATCCGAAAAGTGCGATTCTCATTCTTAAAATTTTATAATTAATGCCATTCCGTAATTAGGACTATTGGTTACTTGATTTAAATCAAGATAGGGCTCAAAGTCTATACTAAGGTCATCATCAATATTAAACTGTTTTAAATGCGCGTCAACGTTGGCGTCGACTATATTTAAAGCATACAATGCAATTGCAGCTACTAACCAAAGATCACGATCGCTCTGAAAACGTTCTTGTTGATATTCAAGATCGTCATCACCAAACAATGGTAAAATACCTTCGCCATTAAATTCATCATCTGTAAAACCAGCTTGCCTTCTTATGAATGCTGTTCTAAAACGTTGATATTGATCATTGTTGTAGATGTACATGTAAACACTTCCGCCAATAGCTCCCCAGACAATAGGGGCTTTCCAGTATCGCTTGTTATAAATTTGACCCATGCCAGGCAGAACTGCAGAGTAAAATGCTGCTTTACTTGGTGCTAATGGATTGAATTCTTTTTTAGCTTTTTTGAAGGAAACAGAATCTTTGATGACAACACCATTTTTGGCAAGGTCAGCTTGTACACTATCTATTTCAGTTTTAGGAATAGAATCTTGTTCCTCTTGAGAAAAGGAAAAATTAATGAATAATAATAGAGTACTTAATAATGAAAGATAGTTACGCACCTGTTATCAATTTTTTGATACGGTCAAATTCCTCTTGAGACTTAAATGGTATGGTTATTTTTCCTCTTGCATTATCAGCAGATTTTATATCCACTTTTACTGATAAGGCATCTGTAAGTTCTTTAATACCCTTACGAACAAAAACAGAAGCTTCTTTTTTTACCGTTTTTACTACATCGTCAGTAGGTACTTCATCTGCGTGGTATGCTTTTACGGCACTTTCGGTATCTCTAACAGAAAGATTGTCAAAGATAATTTTTTCGTAAAGTGATATTTGATCTTGCTTTTTGTCAATATTGACCAAAGCTCTACCGTGACCCATAGTTAAAAAACCATCACGCATACCCGTTTGTATAATCGGGTCTAATTTCAACAATCGCAAATAATTGGCAATTGTAGAGCGTTTTTTACCAACACGCTCACTCAATCTCTCTTGAGTAAGATTAATCTCGTCTATAAGACGTTGGTAAGAAAGTGCAATTTCTATTGGGTCTAAATCTTGTCGTTGTATATTTTCGACCAATGCCATCTCTAAAGACTCTTGGTCATTAGCGATACGTATATATGCCGGTATGGTGTCTAAACCTAAAAGTTTAGAAGCACGATATCTTCGTTCTCCAGATACTAATTGATACTCGTTAAATCCTAATTTTCTAACGGTAATTGGTTGAATTACACCAAGTTCTCTAATAGAAGTGGCTAATTCTTTTATAGACTCATCATTGAAATTAGAACGAGGTTGAAATGGGTTTACTTCAATGTGTTCTAAATCGAGCTCGATAATGTTACCTACAACTTTATCTGCATTCTTATCTGATGCTGTATTAATATCATTCTCCGGATCTTTTAAAAGAGCCGAAAGTCCTCTACCTAAAGCTTGTTTCTTTGTCGCTTTTGCCATACTTAAACCGTCTGCTTATTTTTTTTGACTATCTCGTTAGCCATGTTCAAATAGTTTGTTGCTCCTTTACTGGCAGCATCATATTTGATTATACTTTCTCCATAACTAGGAGCTTCACTTAATCTAACATTACGTTGAATTACAGTTTCAAAAACCATATCACCGAAATGCTTTCTTACTTCATCAACTACTTGGTTCGACAATCGTAACCTAGAATCGTACATAGTCAATAACATGCCTTCAATATCTAAATCTGGATTATGTAATTTTTGAACACTTTTTATTGTATTCAATAATTTGCCCAGTCCTTCTAAAGCAAAATATTCGCATTGAATTGGTATAATTATCGAATCTGCAGCGGTTAGTGCATTCAAGGTTAATAAACCTAATGAAGGTGCGCAATCAATTAAGATATAATCGTAATCATTCTTAAGATCTATAATTGCCTTTTTCATCATGTACTCACGCTCTTCTTTGTCAACCAATTCTATTTCAATGGCGACTAGATCGATATGTGCAGGTATAAGGTCTACATTAGGGGAGGTTGTAGGTATAATTGTTTCCCTAGCAGTTTTAGTATGTTCCATCAGCTGGTATGAGCCAAGTTCAACACCATCAACATCAATACCTAACCCAGAAGTTGCATTTGCTTGGGGGTCAGCATCGATTAATAAAACCTTTTTTTCCAATACACCTAGAGAGGCAGCTAAGTTAACTGTAGTGGTAGTTTTACCTACGCCTCCTTTTTGATTGGCTATAGCAATAATCTTGCCCATGTTCAAAGTAAGTTAGGTGGTAAAAATACAATTATTTATGGGGCTAATGAAAGCTTTTTGTTAACACTAAGTGAATAAGCACTTACTTTTCTTTAATAAAGCGTTAAACTTTTAATTATGAAATGGTTAAGCCGCTGTTTATTGTGTAGTATGTAGAAAGGCTAAAACTTATTAAAATGATATTAAAAACTATTCTTTATCCTTGACTTTTAAACTATCCTCGTATTCAATAAGATAAATTTCTTCATTCTTTTTCTTCAAATAATACTCTTCTCGAGCAAAGCGCTCAAGCTCATCTTCGTCAGATAATTTTTCAATAATTTTTTTATCCCTAGCAATTTCATCTTTCAAGAAGTCTTGGGTTTTTTCCAGTTTTTTTATCTCTTTTCTTAATTCTAAATGAATTAGAAGGGAGTTGGTATCAAAAAAAAGCATCCAAACAAGAAAAACGGACAGAACCAATACATACATATTAGTCATGATTTTAAACCATTTTTTTTGTTTTAAATCTTTGAATGCCATTACTCTTGCATTATTTTTTCATTAATAATACTCTTAACTATTTCAACGGCAACAGTGTTGTATTTATTATTCGGAATAATAATATCTGCATATTCTTTTGTTGGCTCAATAAACTGCTCGTGCATTGGCTTAATTACAGCTTGGTATTTTTCTATAGTTTCATCTAAATCCCAACCTCTTTCATTGACATCTCTTTTTAATCTTCTGATCAATCTTTCATCGGTGTCAGCATGTACGAATATTTTAATATCGAACATTTTGCGAATAGCAGAATTGGTCATAATTAAAATGCCTTCTACGATAATAACCTTAGTAGGGTGGGTAAGTATAGTCTTTGCGGTTCTGTTACATTCTAAAAAGGAGTATACAGGTTGTTCGATAGACTCTCCATTTTTTAAAGCTATTAAATGCTTCTCAAGTAGTGCGAAATCTATAGAACTTGGGTGGTCAAAGTTAGTTTTGCGTCTTTCTTCAAGAGATAAATGAGATAGGTCGTTATAGTACGAATCTTGTGAAATTACCCCAACTTCTTCATTTGGCAACTCATTTATAATTTGATTTACTACTGTGGTTTTTCCACAACCTGTTCCACCGGCAATACCTATAATCAGCATACATTGTAATTTAATGCAAAAGTACATATTTGAATTTCAAAAATGCATAAACTCAAATATCAACTTTTAATAACATTGCTTGTATTGTTAAGCCTTATTTTTGCATGATGCAGAATGAACAGGTAAAACCGAATTTTGAGTTTGTTGCCCTAATGGCTTCTTTAATGTCAATTGTTGCGTTAACTATTGATGCAATTTTGCCTGCAATGGCAGATATTGGCATATCTATCAATAGTCTTGATCCTACGCAGAATCAATTGCTGGTAACCATGATTTTTTTAGGTTTGGGAGTAGGGCAGCTGTTCTTTGGTCCGCTTTCAGATAGTCTTGGTAGAAAGCCAATTGTTTATATAGGTTTTACTGTTTTTTTGATAGCTAGTGTTGTTTGTTTGTTAGCTCCGAATCTTGAAATAATGCTAGTAGGGCGTGTGTTGCAGGGGATTGGTTTATCAGCACCTAGAACTATTAGTATCTCTATTATACGCGATACGTATCGGGGTGATTATATGGCGAAAATAATGTCTTTTGTAACGGCATTTTTTATTTTGGTCCCTGTTGTGGCGCCTGCAATTGGTAAAGCCGTTATGGGTATTACAGGTTGGCAAGGTATCTTTTATTTGCAGCTATTTTTTGCGTTATTAGTTAGTATTTGGTTTTATAAAAGACAGGCAGAAACATTGCATCCAGAATACAAAGTACCTTTCTCATTCCATGTATTTGTTAGAGGGACTAAGGAAATTATTAGACATAAAGAAACGGTTTCATGTACCATGATATCAGGCTTTATTACGGGTTCTTTTTTGGTGTATTTAAGTTCTGCTCAACATGTTTTTGAGGAGCTTTACGGATTGACGGAAACATTTCCTTATGTGTTTGCAGGGTTGGCGCTATCGGTTGGTTTTTCAACCTTAATGAATGGTACCTTGGTACTTCGTTTTGGTATGCGAAATTTATCGTTCACAGCCTTAGTAGCTTTTACTTTTATAGCCTTATTATATAGTGTGTTATTTTTTGGATCTAAAGACCCAAGCATAACTATTTTACTGATATTTCTTTCACTTCAGTTTTTGTGCTTAGGATTTATTTGGGGAAATATGAGATCCATAGCCATGGAACCTATTGGGCATATTGCCGGAATAGGTGCAGCGATTACCGGATTCATTTCTACCATTCTTTCTATACCGATTTCTATATTCGTGGGTAGCTTTATTGAAGATTCTGTATGGGCACTTTTTGCTGGTTTAGGTGTATGCGGACTCATATCAGTAATACTGTTTATGACCTTTAAAACGCGACCTCTTTTTGCTAGTAATCGTGCATTTTCAAGTTAACCATAAATTATATTCTTTAAATCTCAGAGTATAGTATCTTTTGCAATCGAAGATTTTGTTGAAAATAAAAATCCATCAAACTCATAGTTAAATGATCCTGATGGATTTTATAATTTTTATTCCTAAGAATTGAATACTCCTTTATAAGGAATTATCCATAATTTCTTGAACAATTTCCGGATTTAATAAAGTACTTGTATCCCCTAAATTACTAGTATCGTTACTGGCAATTTTACGAAGAATTCTACGCATAATTTTACCACTACGCGTTTTAGGAAGTCCGTTTACAAACTGAATCTTATCTAGTTTTGCAATAGGACCAACATGTTCTGTAATCTGCTGATTAATTTCTTTTCTTAGGTTATCGCGATCTCTGCTTTCTCCTGTTTCTTTTAAAATAACATATCCATAGAGCGCATTTCCTTTTACATCATGCGGGAAACCTACAATTGCAGATTCTGCAACTGCTGGGTGTTCGTTGATAGCATCTTCAATTGGTGCAGTACCTAAATTATGACCCGATACAATGATAACATCATCTACACGCCCCGTTATTCTATAATAGCCAACAGCATCTCTCAAAGCGCCATCACCTGTGAAATACATATTTTCATATGCTGAAAAATAAGTATCTCTATAGCGATCATGATTCCCCCAGATAGTTCTTGCAATTGCTGGCCATGGGAATTTAATACATAAACGACCTTCGACTTGGTTTCCTTTTATCTCTTTTGCACTTTCATCCATTAATGCTGGCTGAATACCAATAAATGGTAGGGTTGCGTAAGTAGGAGTAGTAGGGGTTACATATGGAATAGGGGTAATCATAATACCGCCAGTTTCAGTTTGCCACCAAGTATCAACAATAGGGCTGTTCTTTTTACCTACATTATTATTGTACCAGTGCCAAGCTTCCTCATTTATGGGTTCGCCAACAGACCCTAATACTTTAAGACTAGATAGGTCGTATTTTTCAACGTATTCTAAATTCTCTTTTGCTAATGCTCTAATTGCTGTAGGTGCGGTATAAAATTGATTTACTTTATGTTTTTGAACCACATCCCAAAAACGACCAAAATCTGGGTAGGAGGGAACACCTTCAAACATCAATGTCGTTGCTCCGTTTGCTAACGGTCCGTAAACTATGTATGAGTGACCCGTTATCCATCCAATATCAGCAGTACACCAATAGACATCATTTTCTGTATATTGAAATACATTTTTAAAAGTATATGCCGTGTACACCATGTAACCGGCGGTAGTATGTACCATCCCCTTTGGAGTACCTGTGGATCCTGAGGTATATAAAATAAACAAAGGGTCTTCGGCATCCATAATTTCAGCAACGCAATCTGCATAAGCTTCATCAAGTAATGGTTGTAACCATTTATCTCTAGCTGGAAGCATAGTAATTTCAGATCCTGTACGTTTTACGACCAAAACATTCGCTACACCAGGGCAAGCTTCTAGTGCTTTATCTACAATACCTTTTAAATCGATTGATTTGTTACCGCGAAATGAACCGTCTGATGTTAGTACAATTTTACAATCAGAATCATTGATACGTGTTGATAATGCATGTGAAGAAAAACCAGCAAATACTACCGAATGTATCGCGCCAATACGTGCACATGCTAAAAGTGCTACCGACAATTCAGGAATCATTGGTAGATAAATACAAACACGATCTCCTTTTTTAACACCATGGTCCAACAAAACATTTGCCATACGACAAACACGCTCATGTAATTGCCTATAGGTTATATGTAGTGCTTCCTCCTCAGGATTGTTGGGTTCGAATATGATTGCCGTTTTTTCTCCTCTTGTTGGTAAATGACGATCCAAACAGTTTTCGGTAATGTTCAATTTAGCACCTTCGAACCATTTTATTTCTGGCTTCTTAAAATCCCAACTCAGCACACTATCCCAGCGCTTACGCCAAACAAAATGTTCTTCTGCAATTTCTTCCCAAAACGCTTCAGGATTACGGACCGATTTTCGATAAACTTGATAATACTCCTCCAGATGTTTAATGTGGTAATTACTCATGGTATGCGTTAGTTTAATATGCAAAGGGTCTTGAAATCCTTTGGTTGTTGTTGTTGAATGTTGATTTGTTTTAATTAATGGCCTGTGGCTTCACCTGCACCACTGGGTATTCTAATATTTTCTACAATTTCTTGAACATCTTCAGGTGGCTCTGGGGTAAATTGTAAAACAATAATTGCTACAATAAAGTTAGCAATCATAGCGATACTACCAAACCCTTCTGGCGAAATACCGAACCACCAATCTGCCGGAGTTCCGCCGCCAAACCAGCCGAATTTAAACTTGGTCATATAGAACAGCATAAGAACGATGCCGACTACCATACCGCTGATAGCTCCTTCTTTATTCATTTTTTTATAAAAGATACCGAGAACAATTGCGGGGAAGAAGGAGGCTGCTGCCAGACCGAATGCCAGTGCGACTACTGCAGCTACAAACCCAGGCGGATTTATGCCAAAATAACCGGCAATAACTACGGCAACTGTTGCTGCACCTCTAGCCACCCACAATTCTGCTTTGTCAGAAATATTCGGTTTAAATACTTTCTTTACTAAATCATGAGAAACCGATGCCGAAATAACAAGTAATAGACCCGCCGCTGTTGAAAGTGCTGCTGCTAATCCGCCAGCTGCTACTAAGGCAATTACCCAAGCTGGTAAATCTGCAATTTCAGGATTCGCCAATACCATAATATCATTATCTATGGTTAATTCGTTTTTGGTCTTATCAGCTACATATTGAATTTTACCATCTTCATTTTTATCGTCAAAAGAAAGTAGTCCGGTTTCTTCCCAATTTTTAAACCAAACCGGCATGCTAGAATATTCTTCGTTGCTAACGGTATTAATAAGATTGGTTTTTGCAAATACAGAAACAGCTGGTGCCGTAGTGTATAGAATAGCGATCAGTAACAATGCTAATCCCGCAGATTTACGTGCATCTTTTACTTTTTTAACGGTAAAAAATCTAACGATTACATGTGGTAGCCCTGCGGTACCGACCATTAAAGCTAAAGTGATGGCAAAAATATCTGTTACAGATTTAGAGCCGTCGGTGTATTCATTGAATCCTAGTTCAGTTGATAATCCGTCTAACTTATCTAATAAGAATGTACCAGAGCCATCATTTAAAGTTGATCCCATACCTAATTGTGGAATAGGGTTTCCGGTCATTTGAATAGATATGAAGATAGCGGGAACCATAAAGGCAAAAATCAGAACACAGTACTGAGCTACTTGTGTATAAGTGATGCCTTTCATTCCGCCTAAAACTGCATAAAAAAGAACGATAATCATGCCTATAATCACACCTGTGTCAATGTCTACTTGAAGGAATCTTGAGAATACAACACCAACACCGCGCATTTGACCTGCTACATAAGTAAACGAAACAATTAATGCGCAAATTACAGCCACAATACGTGCTGTTTTTGAATAGTATCTATCACCTATAAAATCAGGAACTGTGAATTTCCCGAATTTACGTAAATAGGGTGCTAATAGTAATGCTAGTAACACATAGCCACCTGTCCAGCCCATTAGGTATACTGAACCATCATAGCCTGCAAAAGAAATTATCCCTGCCATTGAAATGAAAGATGCGGCAGACATCCAATCAGCTGCAGTTGCCATCCCGTTGGCAAGTGGTGAAACTCCGCCACCGGCAACATAAAAGTCCTTTGTGGATCCAGCTCTTGAATATATCGCGATGCCTATATAAAGGGCAAAGGTGATTCCTACTAAAATATACGTCCAGGTTTGAACACTCATAATGTGGTTTTTTGGTGGTTGATGGTTGTGCTGTTATTCGTTGTAGCCGTATTTTTTATCCAACTTGTTCATGAGTCTTACATAAACAAAAATCAGAACTACAAATACATAAATTGATCCCTGTTGTGCAAACCAAAAGCCTAATTTAAAACCTCCGATTTTAATAGTGTCTAAAGCTTCTTTAAATAGAATGCCTGCTCCAAAGGATACAACGAACCAAATAGCTAATAAAATGAATAGGTATCTAACATTTTCTTTCCAGTAAGCGGTTGCTTTCTTTTGTTTTTCTGACATGTCTATTTCGGTTTTTATGAAGTGAATATCCTTAGAATTCGTCAAGGCAAACTTCAAGTAAAAATTAATATGCTTCAGCGATAAATCGCTAGGGGTATCTAAATCTCGATTATCGAGTAAATTAGGTAAAAAAGTTTAATTGGGTATGAACAATACTCCGCTTGAGGAATCTTTTTTTGCTCCAGTAACAGATGAGAGTACATTTGTTAATTGCGCTACCCTTAATACGCCCATTAAAGCAAATACTAAAGCTTCTTTAAATTCTATGATTATTTTTTCTGGTACAACTACTTTTGTTGTGTCGCCCAATTTTTGCTGCAAAGTTTCTATTAAAAATGAATTCAATGCGCCACCACCTGTAACCAGTAATTGCTGCTTGTTATGTTTGAAATTTAGATTGATTTGTTGCGCTACCTTATCGCAGATATGGTGAATACCTGTGTGAAGTAAATTTTCGATGGTATCATCGGTATCTTCAACTATAGGAACCACTTCTTCTAAAAACCATTCATAGCCAATCGATTTCGGATGCGGTAATAGGTAGTATTTTAGATTGTTTAATTGCGCTAACATGTTGGTGTTAATCTTACCCGAACGTGCTAGTTTGCCATCTTCATCATATTCTAAATCAACTTTTCTGGTGATATAGTTTAGAATCATATTTGCCAAACCGATATCATATGCTATTCTCTTATCCTTTACTTCAAAAGACACATTGCTAATACCACCAAGATTTAAACAATAATCATATTCATTAAAAAACATGCGGTCACCTATAGGTACTAGCGGAGCTCCTTGTCCGCCAAGTGCCAGATCGTTTGTTCTGAAATCTGCAATTACTTTAATGCCTGTAACATTTGCCAAATGTTGCCCAGAACCCACTTGAAATGTAAGTCCCATTTCTGGTCGATGATGGGTGGTATGACCGTGACTAGCGATGTAATCTACTTCTAACTTGTTCTCGTTAATAAATATTGAGGTTTGCTCACCAAGGTAAGTACCGTAAGTGTTATGTAATTCAATAAGTTTTTCTGCGGATAAACTAATAGCATCTTTAAGGGTATTCAACATCTCTGATGAATACTTGACACTTTTAGTTTCTTTAATATCAAATTCCCAAACCCCATTTTTCTCCCAAATGTGGCAATAGGCTAAATCAAGACCATCTAATGATGTGCCCGACATGAGACCGATAATTTTATATATTTTCATTTGCGATTAATTGGGGTTTCTTTTTTATTTGATAATAATAGATGATTAAAAACACTAAAATTAACTCGGTGAATAAAGAAAAAATAGAGCCTTCAAAGCCGAATTGACCTCCATTGATTTTATTGTTTTCTGGAACCGTAAATTCAATAATACTATAAATATCTTGCCCACTAACATTGAAGCCTAGTAATGACTGAAAGAGATTCCAGCTAAAATGGAATGCTATTGGGTACCATAAGTTTTTTGTATACATATAAGAAGCACCCAAAGCCATACCGGCTAAGAAAAGCCCTAGTAAACTAAACAAGCTTATATTAGGGTTGGCGCCATGCATTAAGGCGAAAAGTGCAGAAGCAACTATTAATGCAACATATTTGTTAAAAGAGAGCATTAGGTTTTTTTGAATATACCCTCTAAACAGCACTTCTTCTAAAATTGCTACTAGTATGAATAACACAGTGGTTAAAAACAATTCGTGGAAATTAAAATTGAATTTCGAGAATACAATCTCTTTTGAAGCTGCTAGACCAAAATAGGCAATAGTCATGATTATTAACCCGAGTAATGTGCCTATCGCAATATCCTTTTTTCTGTTTTTTATTTGAAGTCCTACTTCTATAAACTTTTCGTCGTCTACAAATTTCATAAATAGCCAAATGAGTAGAAATGTGCCTAAGAAAGAAAGGGCCGTCATAATTACATATTGTATGGTAGTTTCTTGGTAGTCTATATCGGCCAGCGGTACGTCTGCTAGTAAAGCACCCGCAACTTGAAATAAACCTACTATTAGAAAATAGGTTATTATGATTGCTAAAACTCTTAACCACCCATTATGATTCATATGCTTTTTTCAATATTAAATGGCAATTTTCCTTTTGCTTCAATACTACCTAGAAAATGTTCGGTTGCTACATCTTGAAACTCTTTAAAATTCTGATAAGCTATTACGGTAGCAGTTGTTTTTTCGGTACTGAAAAACTTCAACGCATACGGATTACCGAAGTGATACAGAACAACATTTTTAGAGGTTATCAATTCGTTTATAAACTGGATTTCTTCATCAAAGAATCCGAATTTGTTGGTCGGTTTTATTTGTGGCGGAGTTAATAGAAGTAAGATTTCGGTTTCCGGTTCAACTTCTTTTTTCATTTCTAAGATATTATCTAAAATATCTTGCTTCGCTTGGTCGGCGCCAAATCGTTTTATGGTTAGCGTACAGAAATTTGTTGTTTTAAATGCTGTGATTTCTGCAGCAGTACCATGATGTAAAGTCAGTGAGTTTTCTGCTATTTTTCTATTTAAAGAACTTGGGTCGGTCAGCTTAAGCGTTGAATCTTCTTTTAAAATAGCTTTTTCTTTGAGCTGCCAAATGCGTTCAATGCTTTTGTTAATTTGAGTTTCAGTGGCATTTTTTAAGATATGCTGAATACCTTCTTCTATATGTTCGGCAAAACATAATACATCATTACCAGCGTTAAAAGCTAGCCATTCTAATTCTCCTTTAATAGGGTAATGTTTTGACACGGCATGCATATTCAGCGCATCAGAAATTACCACTCCTTCAAAGCCCATTTCATTTCTTAACACACCAGTTATAATGTCTTTATTAATGCTTGAAGGTAATTCTGGAGTAGTAGTTAAAGCGGGAACGGATAAGTGACCTGCCATAATTGAATCGACACCTTCATTAATTAATTTTTGAAAAGGATACAACTCATTTTCAATAAGTTCTTCTTTTGATTTATCAATAACGGGTAAACCCAAATGCGAATCTGTAGCGGTATCTCCGTGACCAGGAAAATGCTTAATGCTCGTAAGTACACCTTCACTTTGGGTGCCTTTTACAAACGCAGTTGCCATAGTAACTACATTGGTTTTGTCATCGCCAAAAGAGCGATAGCCAATTACAGGGTTGTTCGGGTTCGTATTGATGTCTACCACAGGCGAAAGATTCCAATGAATACCTGCTGTTTTACAATCTTTTGCAATCTGCTTGCCAACTTCAAAAACTAATGCTTCGTTATCAGGATTTGAGCCAAGAGTTATAGCATATGGGTATTGCGGAGTATTTTCTATTCGCATTGCTAATCCCCATTCGGCGTCAATAGAAATCAGTAGGGGATAAGTAGCTGCTTTTTGATATCTCTTAATGAGGTTTTTTAAGGTGTCAAAACTATTTTCATTGACAACTATTTTTTTCTTGCCTTCAAAATTGGTCGCAGCACTCGCTCTGGAGTGAAAGAAGCAGAGTCCGCCAACGTGGTGCTCAGATATGAGTTTTTCTAATTGCTGAATTTCTTCTTCTGTATCATTTATAAAAGCTGCGGGCATAAAAAGCTGTCCGACTTTCTCGGTCAAAGAGAGTTTTTCTATAGCTTCTTTTGTAGGTATGATGTTATTCATTGGGAGATGTTGTTTTTTTACCGAAATCTGCCGGATAAGAAATGAATTTTAGTAAGAATACCGTAGGTAAGGCAGCAATAACTACCCAAACGAAAAACCCGTCGTAACCTAACCATTGTTGAATATAGCCACTGGCCATACCTGGTAACATCATGCCCAGTGCCATAAATCCTGTGGCAATGGCGTAATGCGATGTTTTAGACTTGCCGTCGGCAATATAAATGAGGTACATTAAAAAGGCTGCGAAACCGAAGCCGTAACCGAATTTCTCAAAAATCACGGTTGCCGTTACTGCATAAATATTAGTGGTATTTGTGATTGCTAATATTGCATATAAGATATTAGGTAGGTTTAGCGAAAGTACCATAGGTAGCATCCATTTTTTTAGACCGTCCCTAGAAATTAAAACTCCTCCTAAAATTCCGCCTATAGAAAGAAAAATAACTCCTGCTGTACCGAAAATGGTTCCTAGTTGTTCTGTTGAATATCCTAATCCGCCTTTATCGGGAGAGTCCAATAAAAACGGTGATGTCATTTTTACCAATTGCGATTCTCCTAATCGATAGGTAAGTATAAATGCCAGCGCAATACCAATACCTGGTTTTTGGAAAAAAGTAGTAAATACTTCTAAGAACCCAGCAGGTTTTTCTTTGTCCTCTGTATTTTCAGCTTCATATTTCGGAGTAACAAAAAAGTTAGCAACGGTCATAATCAACATTAAAAATGCTGCTGCCGACATAGTTACGCTCCAGGCTTTGGTGTTGTCACCATATTTGTTTTCTAAAAATCCTGCTAAGACAACAATTAATCCTTCACCGGTTACCATCGCTAACCTATAAAAAGTACTTCGCATTCCCACGAAGAAAGATTGTTTCTTTTCGGTCAAGCCCAACATATAATACCCATCTGAGGCAATGTCGTTAGTTGCCGATGCAAAAGCAGCCATCCAAAAACAGGCTAATGATGATATGAAAAACATATTGGTCGGTAAGGTTAAACCAACGCCCAATAATGAAATTGCAATTAACAGTTGCATGGCTAAAAACCATTTACGCTTGGTGCTTTTAAGATCTACAAACGGACTCCATAATGGTTTCAAAACCCATGGTAGATATAATAAACTGGTATACAGTCCAATGTCTTCATTGCTGACGCCTAATTTTTTGTACATAATTACCGAAACGGTAACTACCAAAACATACGGCAGCCCTTGTGTAAAATATAAAACTGGAACCCATGCCCAGGCACCTTTATCTTTTTGAATCATTTTTAGGACTGTTCTTTAGGTTGATGACTGTTGGTTTCGTTTCTGCGCCATAAAAATCAATAAAGCTGACACTGTAAAATGATTTACGGTAATCTGATTTTGATATGCGAATGGTATTAGAATTCGGTACTACTAAATTTTTTGAGAGCAATTTTTTAATAGAATATTCCTCTTTTACTTTTCTGCCAGCCTTATATAGAAGAGCATAACGCAAGCCTCTTAAATCGTCGTATTCTAGAATAACCTCATCATCAACAAAAGAAACATCTAAAAGTTTAGGTGTCATTGAAATATGATTTTTTGCCAGTGAAAAAATAGGATTCAAAGCGGGTAACTTATAATATTTCTTGTGAATATATTCAACAACGTCATCATTGTCACTCATTAGAGATTTAGCACTGAACATGATATTACCCTGAATTTCCGGAGTCTCTCGTGCAAGTTCTAATTGGTTGGGGATCTCTTTAATATCGTCCCAGGCTTTATCGCTGTTGTTTCTAATTTTATATGGACCATTACCTATATAAAGATTGGTGCCATAATTATTTTTAGACCACCAGTCTACAATTTTTGTGTGAGACGCTACAGGTAGATCCATACTCCAATATACTTGCGGAGCTAGGTAATCGATCCACCCTTTTTCCATCCAAAGTAGCGGGTCTGCGTATAAATCTTCATAGGTAGTTTGCCCTGCTTTAGTATCTGAACCTTTTGGGTCGGTCGAATTGTTTTTCCAAACCCCGAACGGACTAATACCGAACTGTACCCATGGCTTAATCGATTTTATAGTTTTGTGAGATTGGCTTACAAGAGAATCTATATTGCTACGTCGCCAGTCATCAATAGTTTGGTCATTTTGAGCGTAAGTTTCAAATGCTAAAGAGTCATTAAAAACAGCATCTTTAATGGTGTACGGGTAAAAATAATCATCGAAATGAATGGCATCTACATCATAGCTAGCAACCAATTCTGCAATGATATTAGAAAAATGCTTGCGTACTTCAGGTAGCCCAGGGTTGTAGTAGTTCTTTTTACCATAATGCACGATCCACTCTGGGTGAGTGCAGTAGTCATGGGTTTCAGAAAGGACTTCGAAATTTTCATCGAAAGTTGCTCTATACGGATTCAACCATGCGTGAAACTCCATGCCACGTTGGTGCGCTTCATTAATCATCCATTCAAGAACATCTGTATTCCATTTTGGTGCCGTACCTTCTTCGCCCGTTAAAAATCGGGAGTATGGTGCATATTCAGATTCGTAAAAAGCATCACCTGCAGCACGAACTTGTACGATTACAGCATTGTAGTTTTCTTTTTCGTAAAAGTCTAGAATTTTAAGGTAATCTGCTTTTTGTTTCTTAGAAGTGTCATTACCATTTTTTGGCCAATCGATATTGACCACTGTAGCAATCCATACGCCTCTAAATTCTCTCTTTGGGTGTTTTTCATACGATTGAAAAACTCCGCAAGAATTAAGAAGTAAAAGTAGAAGGGTGAGTAGTGTTAGTTGTTTTGTCATAAATGTAAAAAAGGCCCATTTTAAAACTAAAAATAGGCCTTTTAATTCAATTTAGTTGTTAGTTGAATTTATGTCTTACAAAGGCTTCCATTGCTGCGTATGATGATAAGCCCATTGCTTTGTATTTATTAGCGGTATCGCGGTTTCTTTCTTCTGCGCGCATCCAGAATTCTCTAGAGTCGTCACCTTGAAACATTACGCCGTCTTTTTGAGACTGGTGGCAGAAAATAGCATATCGCTTTTTCAATACTTGCCCCGGACTCATTGGTACTGCCATTTCAATTTCATTAATATCCCACTCATGCCAAGCGCCTCTGTACAACCAAACCCAGCAATCTTTCATAAATGATTCTGATTTCAATTCTTCGCACGCTGCAAATACTGCATCTAAACACACCTTATGTGTACCATGCGGATCGGCTAAATCGCCAGCGGCATAAATTTGATGAGGTTTTATCTGTTTGATAATATCAACAACAATCTTAATATCTTCTTCAGATAAGTTTTTCTTTTTTATAGTACCTGTTTCATAAAACGGAAGATCTAAAAAATGTACGTTTTTATCATCAAGTCCCATATACCTGGTTGCGGCATAAGATTCTCCTCTTCTTATTTTTCCCTTTAAATTTCTAACTTCTGGAGCATCAATTCGAGTTTCGTTTTTATCTGCTATAGACTTAATAATATTTTTAGCCTCATCAGACGGATTAATCTGCATAGCTATTTCAGCATATTTTCTAGCATCGGTATCTGAAACTGCAATGTTACCTGAAGTTTGATATACAATATGTACATCATGCCCTTGTTCAACTAACCTGTCAAAAGTGCCGCCCATAGAAATAACATCATCATCTGGGTGCGGACTAAATATGATAACTCGCTTTTTAGCCGGTGTAGCACGTTCTGGTCTGTGGGTGTCATCAGCATTAGGTTTTCCGCCTGGCCAACCGGTAATGGTATGTTGTAATTTATTGAACATTTCAATATTAAGATCATAAGAATCATCTAAGGCTAAAAGATCAGCCATACCGTTATCATTATAATCTTTATCGGTTAAACTTAAAATAGTTTTACCTGTAGTTTCACAAAGCCAAACCATGGCTTTTGCTTTTAACTCCTCGTTCCATTCGCAAGAATCTACTAACCAAGGTGTTTTATTTCTAGTTAATTGGCTACCTGCACCAGTATCTAAAACAAAAGTACAATTGTCATGTTCTTGTAAGTAGGTTGCTGGTACATGCGATGAAATATCACCTTCAATGGTCTTTTTTATAATACCCGCTTTGTTTTCACCCCAGCCCAATAAAACAATTCTCTTGGCTTTTCTTACCGTGGCAATCCCCATGGTAATTGCTTTTCTAGGTACATTGGCTATTCCTAAAAAAGAAGGTGCTGCATCTACGCGAGTTATATGATCTAAAGTAATTACCCGTGTTCCAGAATTAAAATGTGATCCTGGCTCATTGAAGCCAACATGCCCTGTTCTACCAATACCTAATAATTGAAAGTCTAAACCGCCATGTTCTTTAATTTTGCGGTCATAGCTTAAGCAATATGCTGTAGTTTCTTCATTACTTACGGTACCGTCAGGAATATGAATATTCTTTTCAGGTATATCTACATGATTAAAAAGATGCTCATGCATGAAATAGAAATAACTCTGTATGTTATTCGGCTCCATCGGTAAGTATTCATCTAAGTTAAAGGTGATAACATTTTTAAAGCTTAAACCTTCTTCTTTATGCATACGAACCAATTCTTCATAAACCCGTATTGGTGAAGAACCAGTTGCTAAACCTAAAACACAATTTCTCTTTTGCCCTTGTCTCTTTTTTATTAAAGCAGCAATTTCATGAGCTACTACTATCGAAGCTTCATTGGAGTCTTCGAAAATGACATTATGTATTTTTTCGAATCGTGTTTCTTCAAACTGACCTATAGGCTTGTGTGAGATGTCGATTTTAGAATTTTTAACGGTTGTTTTCATGAGGTAGTGGTAGATTTTTGGATTTTTAAATCATGCAAATATATGCGTTATTTTTATTCGATGCAGTTTTTTGCAAGAAATAATGCCGTATTGTGCCGTTAATTAATCTTAATTTTATGTTACACTAGCATTAACGTCATAAAACGGCATGTGGTAAAAATCATTATCTTTGACATATTCATAAGTAATAAAGTTGCTATTACATGCTAAAAGAAGAACGTCAGCAAACCATTTTAAGTGAGGTTGATCTACACAATAGAATACTTATAACAGATATTGCCGAGGCATTAGACGTGTCTATAGATACTATTAGACGTGACGTCAAAGAGCTTGACGCGGAGAATAAACTGCGTAAGGTTCATGGTGGTGCAATCTCTATGGGTTACATGACCAATAGTGCGAGAAATACCAATATATATAAGATAGAAGATAAAGCAGCGATTGCTACCAAGGCAGTTAGTATGTTGCGAGATGGTGCCGTTATTTTTTTAGATGGTGGTACTACCTGTATGGAACTTGCCAGAATTATACCTGAGAATTTAAACCTTACTTGTTTTACAATCAGTTTGCCGGTGGCTATGGAATTGTCTCATAAGGCAAATATTAATGTGATTTCTATCGGCGGACAAATTTCTAAGGAAGCACAGATTGCTATTGGCGCAAATGCCATTCATCATATTTCTGAAATACGGTTCGATTATAGTTTTATAGGTACAGGATATGTTGATGCTACCTACGGATTAACAGAATTTGATTGGGATATTGTTCAAATCAAAAAAGCGGTAATTAAAGCTTCAAAGAAAACGGTCTTATTGTCTATCTCTGAAAAACTGAATTCTCAGCATCGCTATAAAACATGTGACATCAATAGTATAAATACGATGATTACAGAATTAAAGCCTGATGACGAATTGCTTAAGGCTTTTAGAAACCACGATATAAAAATTATTTAATTATATGGATTACAAAAAAATTACCGAGACTCCGTCGAACCACGACAATTTAGAGTTGATGGATACCACTACTATTCTTCAAAAAATGAATGAGGAGGATAAGAAAATTGCCGATGCCGTAGAAAAAACGATTCCGCAAGTAACAAAACTTGTAGATGCCTTAACCGAAAGATTTAATAAGGGAGGAAGGTTGTTTTATATCGGTGCTGGTACTAGTGGTAGGTTAGGCATTTTAGATGCTTCTGAAATTCCGCCAACTTTTGGTATCCCACATGAGCGTGTAGTTGGTTTAATTGCTGGTGGTGATACAGCCATTAGAAAAGCAGTTGAAAATGCAGAAGATGCAACTAAGCAGGCTTGGTTAGATTTGAAGGAACATGATATTAATACCAATGACGTAGTTGTAGGTATAGCTGCTTCTGGTAGTACACCATATGTAATTGGCGGATTAGAAGATGCTAAGAAAAACGGTATCCTCACGGCAGCAATTACAAATAACCCTGGTGCACCGATTGCTAGAATTGCAGATATTCCTATTGAAATAAATGTAGGTCCAGAATTTCTTACCGGTAGTACGAGAATGAAAAGTGGTACGTCTCAAAAACTGGTTTTAAATATGATATCTACTGCTTTAATGATTAAAATAGGTAGAGTTAAAGGGAATAAGATGGTAAATATGCAATTAAGCAACGATAAGTTGGTTGATCGCGGAACTCGTTACATTATGGAAGGGCTAAATATTGAATACGCCGCAGCTGAAGCATTGTTGAAAGAACATGGCTCTGTAAAGCTAGCAATTGATGCCGGTAGGGGGTAAGTAGCTCTTCTAATTTTTATGTTAGCATAAAAAAGGTCTGTAATCATATTTGATTACAGACCTTTTTTGATTTTGTGAGCTTGCTATTATGCTACTTTTTCGGAATTAGTTTATAGATTCCTTTTCCTTCAACGGCTACATAAATAAGTCCATCAGGACCTTGTTTTACAGCACGTACTCTACCTAAACCGTCCATTAATTTTTCACGGGTGGTTACTTTGTTTCCTTCCATTACTAATCTTTCTAAATATTGAAAAGCTAAAGATCCTACTAAAAGACTCCCTTTCCAATTTTTGTATTTATCCGTAGTTACAAACTCCATTCCGCTAGGGGCAATAGAAGGTACCCAATAATGAATAGGTTGCTCCATGCCGCTCATCTCTGTTTTATCGGTAATGGGAGTGCCGCCATAATTGATTCCGTAAGTAACTAAAGGCCATCCATAATTAGCTCCTTTTTTAATAATATTTATTTCATCACCACCTCTTGGTCCGTGTTCGTTATCCCAAATTTCTCCTGTAATAGGGTGCTTAATCAACCCTTGCGGATTTCGGTGTCCGTAACTGTAAATGGCAGTCTTCGCACCTTTTTCACTTATAAACGGATTGTCTTTTGGTATACGCCCATCGTCATGTAAACGGTAAATTTTACCACCATCTCTTTTAATGTCTTGTGGGTTGATATCTCTGTCGCCACGCTCACCAATAGAAAAGTAGATATACCCCTCGTTGTCAAAAGCAATTCTAGATCCAAAATGTTGACCTTTTGTAGTATTTGGTACTGCCTTATAAAGCACTTGTTTTTCGGTCAAAGAATTGTTCTTCAATTTTGCTCTCATCAATGCGGTATGTCCGCCTTTTTCTTGGCCGTCTGTTGATGCGTAAGTGAGGTAGATCCATCCGTTTTCTTTGTACTTAGGGTGAAGGGCAATATCTAATAATCCGCCTTGACCTCTGTTGTAAACTTCAGGAGTATTGTTAATTATTGTTTTTTTTCCATTGGTAAAATGAATCAATTTGCCTTCTTTTTCAGTGATTAAAATACTATTGTCAGGAAGGAAGGTAAACCCCCATGGAATCTGTACCTCATCGACGAACAGCTCAGTTGTAAAAACAGACTCTTTTGGTGTACTTACTTTGTTATCAGTGTTTTGTGCACAAGAAAAATTTAGCGATACAACGAATAAAAGATTGATTATAATACTATTTTTCATATACAAGCGTTAGAATTATGTTAGAGAACACATGATTATTTAAAAGATAAAATATAAGTATAAAAATTACACCAAAGAACTAATTAGATCCCAAATCAACTTTGTTCTTAAAAACGAATCTTAACCTATGCTTCCAAAACAACAGCGGTATGCGCTGTATGTACTTTTTCTGATTGTTCTTTCAGTAATTGGTACTACGGCTTTAGCCAACTCTAAAGTAACTACTTTATACGAAGAGGTGGCTCATGTAATCGAAAAAGCTGTTTCGATTTCTACCAACAACCAATCGACCTTAGAAAAGAAAGTTCAAGTTGAACGAAAGTCTAACTTAGCTACTTCGGCAATGTTTGCTACACCTATAATAGGCGCAGACAATACGGTCACTTGTAATGATAACGGATTTACAATTGCACGTTTTAATCTATGTGGCGATTTTGATGATCGTATCATAAGTTTGTCTGGCGGACCTTATAGCTCAGTTTCTTGGCAAGTATTGGGCGGTTCATGTACTGCAAATGTTAATGTTGAATGCCCTAACACGACAGATACTTGTTATACTGAAGTCGGAACAGGACAAACATTTAGTTTAGATGCCAGTTCAGTACCGGCTACTTCAGGTGCCGAATATAGAGTGGAAGTTAATGGTCAACCATATTACTTTAAAGTAAAGAAAAGTACCATTACGCAAACATATGTAAAACAAGATTATATCTGTGGTGTAGATGGTAGAATACAGATTACCAATCTATCTAGTGCTTACGAATTTAGTATTAATGGTGGTACTTCTTGGCAAGGCGCTATATTTTCTAATTTAACACCAGGTACCTATAATATTCTAGCTAGATTAAAGAATACAGCTAATACATGTGAATATCCTTATGAGCCTATTGTAATAGAGGAAAAGGAAATCGAAATAACTGCAACTTTTACAGATGCGTTATGTAGTGGAGATACCGGTAGTATTACCGTTACTGCTTCTAACGTTCCAGGACCTTATAAGTATACCTTATTAAATTCTAGTGGTGTTGCTCAAGAATTTACTGCTTTTATAGCAACCAACCCTTATACTTTTTCTGCGGTAGGTTTTGGTACATATACGGTACAGGTAGAGACACAACAATGTACAGGTGATCCTTTAAACGGTATTACTGCTCCAAGACAAGATGTAGATACTAGTGGAAACCCTTTAACTATAGGTGCTGGAGCTTCTGCTTTAGATGCTTCGACTGAGGTAAATAGTAGTTTTGGGTGTTCAGATATTTCTAGTGTAGATATTACTTTGAATACAACGGGTGGTTCTGCTCCTTATACCTTTACAGTTAATGGCGGCCCAATTCAACCTGCATTTGGCGATGCTGCTACAGATTCTGGTACTACAACATATACTGTAACTGCTGCAGGAACTTATGATTTTGTTATTGTCGATAGTAATAATTGTATTATAAATGCTTCTTCTGATGTTGAAGATTTATTGCCGCCAGATGTTACGGTTGCAGGTATTGATGGCACCTGTAGTAACGGTGGAGCAAAATTAGAGTTTACTATAAATAATGGTAGAGGTTATAATATTTCTTATAGAGAAAGTGCATCTGAAGTTTGGGTGAATACACCACAAATTTCAGTAGCGGCAGGTACTTATAATGATATTGAAGTAAGATACCAACAAGGTGCATTCGAATGTACTTTAGATTTACCTTCAGTAACGGTTGATACTGTTGGTTCATTAACAGGTAGTGCAACTAAAATTTCTGATGTTACTTGTACAGGAGCTGGAACTACTGGCGGGCAAATTGATTTTGTTGGTCCGTTTTCTGGTGGATCAGGTAGTGGATATGTTTTTAGTATTGATGGGGTTAATTTCTCTGCAATAACTTCTTATACTGATTTAGCTGCAGGTACTTATACTCCAATTATTAAAGATGCAGGTGGTTGTCGTTTAGATCTTACGGCAATTGACATTTTAGATGTAAATCCACCTACAAATTTAGATTTTGCACAAAGTAATATTAGCTGTGCGGCAGGTACATCTGATGTGCAGTTGACACCAACAAGTAACGCTGCAATTAATAGATATGAAATTATTAGTCCTGCTTATTTTGATAATGGAAATAACGATACGTTTACAGGTTTACTAACTTCTCAAGCATATATTTTTCAAATTACAGATGTTAACGGTTGTTCTTATACAGAAGGCTTTAGACCTGTAGAAATAAGTTCTATTCGTGTACGAGTAAAATCTGGCGGAGATTTAAGAGTTTGTAATGGAGAAATTGATGGTTCGGGTACTTTCATTATTGACGGATTCGCAAATAACTATACATATGACATTAACGGAGGATTATTCTCTGGTGGTCCACAAAGTGCAAATGAAGTAGTTTTACCATTATCTGGTGCAGGTACATATACAATTACGGTAACCGATGCTGATACAGGTTGTACAGATACTACATCTTTTGATATTAATGAAGCTCCGGTTTTAGAATTGGCAACGAGTACAGTTACAGATATGAGCTGTGCTAATGGAAATTTAGGAGCAGTAAGAGCAAACACAACTGGTGGTTGGGGTACAAATAGATATACCTTAACTCAGCCTGTAGGATCACCAATTGGTCCAAAATCTGGAAGCACCTTTAGTAATCTTTCTGCAGCGGGAACATATACATTAACTGTTGAAGATGCTGAGGGTTGTACAGATACATTCTCATTCGATTTAAACCCCATTGATGCGCCAAGTATAGCATTGGATGGCCCTTCTTCAGATTTCTGTTTCGTGGCAGGTATTGGCGCAACGGTAGCAGTTACTTCTACAGCAGGTACTGCGCTAATTGGTACACATCAATATAGAATAAACGGAGGTACACTTCAACCGACTGCAACTTTTGCGGGACTTTCGCCTGGTAATTATACGATTGAAGTTGTTGATGGTAATGACTGTTCAGATAGTCTTCCAATTACCATTGCACCTCAATTAAGAGTGAATACAAGTATCGTAGCTGAAATACCTTGTGGTGGAGCTAATGGTACAATAAGAGTAAGTGTCAACGGTGGGTATACTTCTGGTGCAGGAGCAAAGCAATATGAAGTTAGTTTTGATGGAGGAGCTACTTTTGGAGCAGCGGTACCATTAACTACTAATACTTTTGATTATGATACGGCGACTCCTGGAGATTATGTTTTCAGAATCACCGATAATAATACCACAAGCAGTGGTTGTGTAGCACAGTCTGTTTCGATTACCTTAAATCCACCTCAAAATATTGCAGCGGCAGCAGCGGTACCTAGAGCCGTAAGCTGTAGTTCAACGAATAATGGTTCTGTTACTATAACGCCAGATGCTACTAGCGGTGTGCCTCCATACGAAGTTAACTTTAATGGAATGGGATGGGCTTCAGAAACGGTATACTCCAACTTAACGGTGGGTACTTATTCATACTTGGTTAGAGATGCTAGAGGTTGTGAAACCCCAGCTGATACTTTCGATATAATATTAGATACAACTCCACCACCAGCAACTACGGTTTCTGAAGTACAAGCAGTTTGTGGTGGTAGTGGACCAGTTAGTGGTGGTATCAATATTGATGCTGTAACTGACGGAACCCCTGATTATACATTTATAATAGAGGACAATACAGGAGTAGAAATTACACGTGTAGAAAATCAAAGTGCTTTTCCAATACTAATTTTAGATCCACTTTTAGTAACGGGAGATTATACTGTTATTACTCTTGATGCTAATGGGTGTACAGATATTGATACTGTTTCTATTACTTCAAACGAAGTGGTGATTGCACCAATACCGCCACCAGTACCTGCAACTTGTGATGATACTACTTTTACGTATGCAGTTGCAGTAAGTGGAGGTTCTGGTTCATATCAAATAAGATTAATAGATCAACCAGGTTATTACGCTTTAAATAATACACCAGCGGTTAACGATCATACATTTAGTAATTCTGCAGATGGCATTCAATACGGTGTAGCTTATACTGTTGTTGTTTTAGATGTGGTTACGGGTTGTACTTATGAACAAGAGATTCCGCCAATTGAAGGACCGTCAACATTAGATGTAACCGCAAGTTCAACGCCTGGCGCTTGTGATATTAATAGAAATGGAGAGATTACTTATAATATAATTGGTTATACTGTTGGTGACAATTTAAGGATAGAATTAATAAATAACGAAGATGGTTTAACTACTATCTTACAAAATTCTGTAACAACTACAGGTTTACCTTATACTGATACGTATCCAGAATTACCAGGTAATTATCAAATATTGGTTACAAATTTAACCATAGCATGTACAGATGCCGCTCCGGTTACTATCGTTCAGAATTTACCAGATATTGATATTTTACAGGAAGTTCCTGCAAATTGTAATGCTTTTGGTCAAGTTACCGTACAGGGTAGAGGTGGTTCTGGTGGACCATATGAATTTGCCTTTATGGATTCAGGGATGCCGCCTTCAGGTTGGACTTCGGATACAACATTCTCGGCAGCTGATGGTACGTATGATGTTTATGTAAGAGATGCAAGTGGTTGTACTTCATTTGATATTGCTACCATTATTTCTTTAGATCCAGATTTACCAGTTCCTACATTTGCAGTAGTAAATCAATGTGATCCTACTTCAACTGCTTTTGATATTACGGTAAGAGTACCTAGTTCTGTTAACACCCCAAGATTTACTTTAGGTGGCGATGAGCAATTACCAACAATAAACGGTAGTTTTTGGGAATATACATATATAGTAAGTAGTCCTGGTGAATATGTAGTAGATGTAGTTGATGCGAATGGTTGTACTAGTGTAGATACTGCTACTGTTTATGATTTCTTATCCGCAACGGGTAGATTTTCAACTGATAGTACATGTAATGACGCAGATGGAGAAATTACCATTTCAACTACTGGTGGTAGTGGAGATTTTACTTATGAATTGACAGGTTCAGATTACAACTCTAGTTTAGTAGGTCCGATAACACAGACGAATGATCCAATATTTACAGGATTAACACCTGGTACTTATGAAGTATTAATTACGGATCGTATTGTGAACGATGGTTTTGGCTTCTGTGAAACAACGGTATCAAACATTATTTTAAATCAAGCTGCACAACCGGTAATTGTTTCAGAAGAAGCAATTGATATTAGCTGTAGAGATGAAAATGATGGTTCTATTGAGATAGTAGTTGGTCCTGCAAATGCGGCTGTTCCATTCACCTCTCAAGACACTCCAATTACATATATATTAAATGATGTTACTTCTGGAACTACAGAAGTAACTAGAAATAATACTGGTGCCTTTTCAGGGTTGCCTGCTGGTGATTATCAGGTACAGGTGGTAACGGCGCGTAACTGTGAGGTGTTATCTGCTGTACATACGATTACAAATCCTGATGCATTTAGTATTTCTGCTAGTGCTGCCGATTTTGCTTGTGAGCCAGGTGCTAATAGATATAGTTCAACAATTATTACAGTGACTGTTGATGATGCAGGTACTGTAGGTTCAGGGTATCAGTACAGTATTACCGGTTTTGAGAATTATCAACCTGGTAATACATTTGAAATTATAGATGATGGTTCTGCTCAAAATATTACGGTGTATGCTATAGACGGTAATGGTTGTCAAAGTACATTTGACGTTCCTACTATTAATCCGCCAACAGATGTAGTTCCAACAATTATTGATGTAGATATTTTAAACTGTAGAGATGACGAACGTGTACGTATACAAGTTATAGGTACAACTGATTTTACAGTAAATACGGTATCGGTTACTCCGGTAGCTGCAGTTACTAATACTTCAGGTAATAACTATGTTGATGTGTACTTATCTGATGTTGGTGATTATTTATTCGAAGTAACCGACAATACAGTGGGTTGTACATACCCAATGCCAGTGCATACGGTGAATACTCCAGAAACGCCAACGGTATTAATTAGCGAGGCAAAACCTGTTAGTTGTGCAGTGCCAGGCGATGATGGTGCGTTATTCATAACTGTAGGTAATTATACAGGAGAGTATGAGGTGTTTGTTTATGAAGCAACTGATGTAACTAGAACGACACTTTTAGCTTCTCAAACTTTTAATACAACTAACTATCCTGATGTAAATGGATTTGAGGCTAGAATAGATAATTTGCCAGGTGGTAACTTGATTGTTGATGTTGTTTCTGCAGATATTCCATTCTGTACTGGAACAAGTAATGTTACAAATATTAGAACTCCGAATGGGGAACTTCAAGTAACTGCAGAATCTATAGGTAATGTTAGTTGTACGAACGATACAGGTGAGATAATTGCTACTGGTACCGGTGGGTGGGATACTACTCCGTATGAATACAGGTTACTAATGAGTACAGATGGTGGTGCTTCATATACTACTGAGATAGCAGCATTCTCTAACAATAATGAATTTACAGGTTTGTCTTTCGGATTCTATGAAGTAGAAATTACAGATGTTGAGGGTTGTACAAATACGGTAGAGATAGAATTAGAAGAAGTTCCACAAATTCTTGCTGGTATTAGAGAGCCACAAACACTAGATTGCCCTAATGGTAACAATGCGGTGCTTGAAGCTTATGACACTACAACTGGTGACGCTATAACGGCTACTGCCGGTGCAAGTGGAGGTTTTGCTGGTGCAGGATACAACTATACTTTGTTATATTTAAGTGGTGATGATAACACGGCTATTGTGTCTGAAAGTGGATTACAGAATACACCTACATTCATTGGCGATAGTGGCGGTTATATTAGCGCTGGTTGGTATGCAATAGAAGTATCTTCTAGTTTCGGATGTTCATTTGTAACTGATGCTTACTATGTTGATCCACCACCACCAATTCAACCTGTTTTAGTTCAAATAAGAGTACCTGGTTGTGGAGGTGATGGTGAAATAAGATTGACAGTAGAGAATCCTGATCCTTTATTTACCTATGAGTATTTAAGAGTTGAAAATGGAGTAACCATTGGTACTTATATTCCAATGACAGGTACTTCCTTTAACGCAACAGGTGTACAGGGTATTACATATCAATATGATGTAAGAAAGGTTAATGCATCTGGTGCTTGTCCGGCAATACGTTCTAATGGTATTACCATGACAGATGCTTCTGATCTTGAATTTTTACCAAACTCTCCAGTAGATCCTATTTCTTGTGCATCTGAATTAGATGGTAGAATAGAGTCATTTGCAAGTGGTGGGGTAGGTAATAACTTGTTTACATTATATATAGGGCAACCTACAGATGGTTTTAATATTGGAACAGCAACTATATTCAGAGGTCCACAGGCTGAAGGTACTTTTGAAGGACTTCCTGAAGGAACAGAATATTGGGTTGGTGTTACAAGTGGTTTAACTTGTGAGGCTATAGATGGTCCGTTTGAAATTGTTAGACCTGATCCTATAATATTTGATGCAGTACCAATAAATGTATCTTGTAATGGTGAAGAAGACGGTTCGATTGCTATTTCTGTAAGTGCAGGTGGCGTAGGTTTAATTCAATTTGCAATTGCACCGAACTTTAATGAATTCTTTAGTGATTCTGATAATCCAGGTACGTATACTTTTGATGAGCTTGAAGCAGGTACTTATGAGATTTTAATAAAAGATGACAACGGTTGTTTTGAAAAAGATTTTATCACTGTTGAAGAGCCAGATGAGTTACAGATAATAAATATCGATACAACACCTGAGTTATGTATTGGTGCTAATAACGGTTCTGTTGTTTTTGACATAATAGGTGGTACTCCGTTCGACGATGTTACCGTAAACCCTACTCCGTATTTTGAGTACAAAATTGAAATGGTTGATCCAGTAGATGAATCAGGTACTGCAGTATTTGCTCCTTATACAGGTGCTATTACAGAAGATTTGCAAGGTGGAGCTTCTTATGTGATTTACGTTCAAGATGTTAATCTTTGTTCAGTATCAGAGTTGTTTACGATTACTATAGGAGTTGACTTAACGGCTGTACCACAAGTTCAATATGGCTGTGAAGGTATATTCCCAACTAGTACAACTACCATTCAATTAGAAAATAATAACTTATTGCCTGAGCTGATGTTTGCTCTTGACCCTATTGATCCTACAGATGCAATTACTGCAAACGCTACAGATCAGTATGTTTGGGGAGATTTACCTGCTGGTGATCACATCGTGTACATTTATCACGAAAATGGTTGTACCAATATGGTTGAGTTTAGTATAGATGGTTATGAGCCTTTAAGCCTGGTTGTTGATAAAACCGGACCTAATGAAGTTCTTGCAACTGCAGAAGGTGGTTACGGAGAATATGAGTTCTTTTTCAACGGACGATCTTTTGGCGAGGAAACAACATTTACTACCAATGAAAGCGGAATAGTTAATGTTCGTGTAAGAGATGCAAGAGGTTGTGAACTAGAATTAAGTGTACCGTTCGAATTTACGGGTATGTTAGAATTCCCTAATTTCTTTACTCCTGATGGAGATAACTTAAATGATATCTGGTCACCTAAGAATAGAGACCTTTTTGATGGTGTTGAGGTTCGAATTTATGACCGTTACGGTAGAGTAGTGGCTGTATTAGATGAAGTAAGTGGTTGGGACGGTACCTATGAAGGTAAAGAAGTGCCAACAGGAGATTATTGGTATGTAGTAAATGCCAATAGCGATTCGCTTAAGTATGTAGGTCACTTTACTTTATACCGATAAATAAAAGAGAGAACATAGATTTAAAAAGGAGGATGCATTGTGCATCCTCTTTTTTTGTTTTGAAAAATTATAAATAAGTTTTTGAAATCTTATTCGTCTAACGTTTCGAACACAAATGGACCTAAAACCACTTTTACTTCAAAAGAGCTTGTTTTTAAGGTACATTTGATAGAAAATTTTGCATTCACAGATGAGGTTAATTTTATATATTATTTTACTGGTTATTTTTCAAAGTTGTGCATCTCAGGCAAAACCTATTCTGATAGATTCAGAAATGGAAACGAATGTAAAAGAGAATCTAGCCTATTACTTGTATTACCCAGAAGATTACGAGGAGGAGCCTGAAAAAGATTTTCCGATATTATTATTTTTACATGGTGGTGGCGAATCGGGCGATAGTTTGGTTACGGTGAAAAGAAACGGTCCGCCAAAACTAATAGTGCAGGGTAAGAAGTTTCCGTTTTTAATATTGGCTCCGCAGAACCCGAATGCCAAAAAATGGTGGAATACGAGGGCGGTAAAGCAATTGCTAGACTCCATTGTAGATAATAATAGAATCGATAAACGTAGAATTTATTTAACCGGATTAAGTAGAGGCGGCGGAGCAGCATGGGAATTAGCAGTACAGTACCCTGATACTTTTGCAGCCATGGCAGTAGTTTGCGGTATGGCACCTTTACCTTATGCCTCGTGGATTAATCGCGAAATGCCAATTTGGGTTTTTCATGGCGAGAAAGATAAATCAATTCCGTTTTCCGAATCTGAAAATATGGTAGCTAAATTAAAAGAAATGGGCTACGAGGTCATATTTACCAGATACCCTAATGTAGGTCATAGTGCCTGGATCAAGGCATACGAAACAGAAGCTTTGTATGATTGGTTTATGAATCAGGAATTAGACTAATAATTGATTGAAAATGAATAATAAGAAGAATTTAAAGATTATTGTGTTCATAATTTTTGGATTGTTCTTAGTTTATGGATTTTGGTATTTTAAAAATGCTATCGAAATCTCATCGTATTTAGAACCAGATGTTATAGCTACACATTATAATGGTTCCAATTTTGTAGGGTCTGAAACCTGCTTAGAATGTCATGAAAACATTTATAAATCACATTTAGAAACAGCACATTTCAACACTTCATCTAAGTCTAAAAAAGATCATATTAAAGGACGGTTTACTGAAGGCTTGAACGAGCTTGATTTAATGAGTGTTCGTCTGAAAATGATAGAGGAAGAAGGTGATTACTACCAACTTTCGAACATTAAGTATAAAACAAAAGAAGTAGTAAAATCAAAAATCGAGATTGTTATTGGTTCAGGGGTTAAAGGGCAAAGCCATCTTCAATGGAAAGGGAATGATTTATATCAATTACAAGCTTCTTATTTTCAACCCACAGACTCGTGGGTCAATAGTCCTAATTTTCCCGAAAACGCATTAAGTAGAAAGGTAGATGATAATTGTCTAAAATGTCATGTAACCTTTGCGGAGCCTAAACAGGAATCTAACGTAAGTAAATCTTATGATAGAGAAAGAATAATGTTAGGTATTGATTGTGAACGTTGTCACGGACCTTCTGAGAAACATGTGCAATTCCACAGATCTAATCCTGATGCTTTAATTGGTAAGTTTGTTGATAATTATAAGGAATATTCACGGCAACAACGTTTAGATGCTTGTGCGGTATGTCACTCTGGTTTACAGGGACAGCAGATAAAAGGTAATCCATTTTCCTTCATTGCAGGAGACACCTTGTCTTTGTATTCTAAAAATTATAGAAATGCAAATTCAAATACGAAATTAGATGTTCATGGAAATCAAATGGGATTATTGAGTGAAAGTTCGTGTTTTGTAAACTCATCGAAAATGGATTGTATAACGTGCCATAGTCCTCATGAAAATCAGAGAGGAAATGCTGATGTGTTTAATGCTAAATGTTTGTCGTGCCATGATGTTGAAACGGTAAATAATGTAGCTGAAGGTCAAGAACATAATGTTTCTCAAAATTGTATTACTTGTCATATGCCACTAGTACCTTCTGAAGTTATGAAGTTAAAGTTAGAAGATGGAATGAATGAAATACCCGTCTATATTAGAACGCATCTTATTGGTATTTATAAATGATTATAAAAGTATTTTAAAATATAAAGAGTGGTTAAAACTGTTTTAACCACTCTTTATGCAACTAACAATTAACAATGCTATTTATTCTTTAATAAGCTGGATCTTGTGTTAATGTAGGTTGTCCATCAATAGCTGATCTGTCAATAGCTTCAATAGGAATAGGAAAGAACTCATTTTTACCTTCTACAAATGACCTGCCTTGTAAATAACTTCTTTGTTGAGATTCACTAGCTATATAAGCGTTAAGTGTTTCTGCAGCGATGCCCCAACGTTGAAGATCAAATAAACGGTGTCCTTCTAAAGCAAATTCTAAACGAGTTTCGAATCGTACTGCTTTTCTTGCTGTTGCAGGATCTGTCCATGCATCGTCATACGTTGCTATATCGTAATTAGCAGCAGGTGTTCCTTCAAGAATTGTAAAATCATTACGTTCTGCACCTTGTGTAGCACTCGGTACAAAACCAGCAGGGTTTGCAGCTCTTGTTCTTATTTCATTTACTAAGGTTCTAGCTCGCTCTAAATCACCTAATTCAACTTCAGCTTCTGCTAACCATAAATAAATCATATCTAACCTCATGATTCTATAGTTGTTGGCTGAAAGGTTACCCCAGCCACCTTGACCAAAAGCTTCTGGCTCTGCTACATGCTTCATTGAAAAGAAAGGACCGGCGTAGGTTAAATCACGTACAAAATCGGTTTGGTAAATTTTAAAACCTTTGTATAAAATACCTGGTCTACCAACAGAATGATCCAATCTTGGATCTAATGTGCCGGCATACGTAGATAATGTGGTAGTTTCATCAGTTTCAAATGGAACGTTAGAATCATTAAAAGTGTCTAACATTGGTAATCCATCTTCAGTTTTATAAGCATTTACTAAGTTCTGCGAAGCCTGGTAGAACCCACAACATCCCCAAGGGTCAGTATATGGATGAGCTAATCCAATACCTCTATTAGAAGCGCCATCTGCAGCACTACTAATTGCATACTGTACTTCAAAAATAGATTCTGTATTGTTACGTGTTCCAACTTTGAAATTATCTTCAAACTTATCCATTAATATAAATGGACCATTATCAATAATGTCATCTAGAAGAACCTTTGCTTCGCCTAATTTCGTTGTATTTGCATTACCAGCAGCATCCCACCCTTGGTACATTTTAGCTTTAGCTAAAAATGCTTTAGCAGCCCATTTTGTTGGTCTACCAACATCACTTTGTGTAGTTGGTAACACTGCTATCGCAGCCTCAAAATCAGCTTCAATTAATGGCCATATTTCTCGGTCATTAGGAATTTTGGTGCTTTCCAGATCATTTAATTGAAAATTTGTGTCATCAACATACACTGGCGACCTCCACATTTTTCTTGCTTCAAAATGAAATAATCCTCTTAGAAACCTAGCTTCGGCAATTACTTGAGCTCTTCTTTCATCAGATATACCATCTTCAACAGCTGCAAGTGTAGTTAATGTAATATTGGCATTTGCTACGCCTTTGTATAATCCTCTCCATTTATCACGAATGTGAACATTAAATGATTGAAAATCATAAGCTTCTATAAATGATTGTTCTGGTTGATCCCCAGCATCTGTACCTTTTAAGGCATCATCAGAAGCTATATTGAACACCCAACTATGAATATCATTATGCCATGTCTGTCCTTCAAGGCCACCACCTGGTACCATATTATATGTACCAATAAGTAAGTTTTCTACACCGTCAGGTGTTGCTACATCTGCCTCACTAAATTGACCTTCGGGTTGTCTGTCTAAAAACTCATCACTACATGCAACAACAAAAAGAAGTGCTGTAATTAATGAGGATATATAAATCCAATTTCTTTTTTTCATGATATATTTTATTAGCATTTTCAAATTATTTTAAAGTTACATTTAAGCCTAAAGTGAATGTACGTGCTACTGGTAAACCACCACCATCATAACCTAACGTAAGGTTTCTTCTTGAATCATCAGTGTTACTTAATTGTACTTCTGGGTTAAGCCCTGTGTATTTAGTAAACGTAGCCAAGTTTTGACCTTGAACATAAATATTAGCATTAGCAATACCGCCAATTGATTCCAATAAGTTTTGATCAAAATTATAAGTAAGCTGTATGTTTTTTAAACGGAAAAAAGAAGCATCTTCTATGAAGTATGATGAAGGACGACTACTAACAGCATCATTACGATCCATTATTGGAGTAGTGGCATTCGGATTTGCTGCTACCCAAGTTGAAGGGTCTGATTGCGGATTTGTTGGTTGCCATGCATCATAAAGTGCTCTTGTTGATTTATTACCTTGAAAGGTGTTGAAATCTGCAAAATAACGAGTGTAATTAAATACATCATTACCTTGTGACCCATTACCGAATACATTAAGCGCTAAATTTTTATAAGTAAGATTTATATTTATGCCGTATGTGAAATCTGGGTGAGGTGTACCTATTACTGTACGGTCATCATCGTTTATTTCACCGTCATTATTTACATCGGCAATTTTAAATTTACCAGGCGCGTTGTAATCTCCATAAGGAGCCCAAGCGTCTGCTTCTGCCTGAGTTTGAAAAAGACCTAAGGTCTTAAACCCGTAAAAAGAAGAAACTGGTAAACCTTCTTGCGTAATTGATAAAGCAGGAATTCTTTCACTTCGTCCAAAAATTCGAATGTTCTCACCACCTAATTCAGTTACTTCATTATCATAAGTTGACCAGTTTACATTTACACTATACCCAAAATCACCCTTATCGTCACTATAACCTAATCCTAAATCAAGGCCTTTATTCACTAATTCACCAACATTAAATGATGGTACAGTTGCTTGACCTGCAGTATACGTTGGTGGAACTTCAATTAACATGTCAGCTGTTGTACGGCTATAAATATCCAAGTTGAAATTCACTTTACTATCGAACATAACGGCATCTATACCAAAATTGCCTTGCGTTGTAGTTTCCCATTTAGCATCTGGGTTACCGAAGGCTTGAGTGGAGAATCCTATAGTTGGTGAGCCTGTGCTGCCATCTATTGGATAACCGCCTGTGCCAATATCGGAACGAAAGGTAGTATAGGCATTATAATCTCCAATTTGTTGGTTGCCAGTTTGTCCCCAACCATATCTAAGTTTTAAGTCATCTATCCATTCAACACCATCCATAAAGCTCTCATCAGATACTCTCCAGCCTAAACTAAATGCTGGGAAAACAGCACTATTTGCTGCTTGTTGAAATCTAGAAGAAGAGTCATTTCTTAAAGTTACTTGTGCTAAGTATTTACCATCGTAATCATAGTTTAATTTTCCAAATTGTGACCATAAAGAATAATCTTGCCATACATAACCACGGTTACTTGAAGTGGTTGCATCTCCTAAGTCTAAATAACTTATAATATTATTAGTTTCAAATTTGAAACGTTGACGAGATGCTTCAAAACGCTCCTCAAATTGTTGAATAGATTCAACCCCAACATAGGCAGCGAAATTATGCTTTTCATTAAATGTTTTAGAATAATTTACCGTATTGGTCCATGTCCATTGATATTCGTATTGCTCACGAGCTGTAGAACTATTGATGAAATTACCTTCTACATATTCTGGTTGTGGTCTTTCTATATCTCTATTTCTTTCCACTCTACTATCTAAACCAAAACTAGAACGAACACTAATGTTAGGTGTAATGTCATAATTTGCAAAAACATTCCCTAATAAACGTAATCCATAAGTACGATCGTCCTGGTTTCTAGATAAGCTTGCAAAAGGGTTGTAATTGTTACCCAAGTTAGCACCTCTACTTCCTGCAAAGTTACCGGCAATATCATAAATTGGTAAAAGTGGATGATGTTTATATGATCCCTGTACAGGACCTTGTTCATCAAAATTGTTTACAACACCTTTTTTGTTTTCAAAAGAAGCGGTAAAATTTTCACCCAAAGTTAATTTTTGACTTAAAGCTTTAAATTCTGTATTTGCTCTAATAGATACTCTATTGTAATCAGAAAACTTAATAATTTCAGATTGCTCAAAATAATTTAAACTAAAAGCATAACGGGCATTTTCAGTAGCACCTGAGGCAGAAAGATTATGACTCATTATTGGAGCAGAGCGTGTAATAGCATCCCACCAATTTGTATCTGCCGATTCTGTGATTGCATAGATGTTTTCTGGAGTTAATGAATATAAATTTGGGTCGGTACCTACATCACCTGCACTTGCTCCACTCGGGAAAACGAAATCAGGAATAGTTACTTCGCCATTTGGTCCATAACTATATTGACCATGGCTTGGTGTTACACCAGCATATAAATCGGCTAAATATAAATATTTACCTAAATCTGCTGCATTTAAAGCGTCAACATCTTCAGCGGCAGATTGAATTCCATAAAAAGTATTATAGGTAATTTGTGGCTTACCCATTTTACCTTTTTTTGTGGTAATGATAATTACCCCATTTGCAGCTCTTGAACCGTAAATAGATGCGGCAGAGGCATCTTTTAAAACCTGTAATGATTCTATATCATTTGGGTTAAGGTTAGATTGCGTCTGAGAAGGAACTCCGTCGATAATATATAACGGGTCATTGTTGCCTAAGGTACCAAAACCTCTAATACGCACAGTAGCTTCGCCACCAGCTCTTGCATCATTAACAATGTTTACACCTGCAGCTCTACCTTGAAGTTGTTGGGCGAACGTTGTTGCCGGTATAGCTAAAAGGTCTTCTGTGTCAACGACACTAACTGCCCCTGTCAAGTCTTTTTTCGCCTGAGTACCATACCCGGTAACTACAACTTCATCCAATTTACTCGCATCTTCTTGAAGAGTAACACTAATAGTTGTTTGATTGTCAACTGCAATTTCCATGGTTTTATAACCAATGTAGCTAATCACTAATGTAGCATTGCTTGGAGCATCAATAGTGTAATTTCCGTCAAAATCGGTTTGGGTACCATTAGTTGTTCCTTTTACAAGTACACTAGCACCTGGTAATGGACCCATTTCGTCTGAAACCGTTCCTGTGACGGTATTTTGAACAATTGTTAATTTAACTTCCTTCGAAGTTGTTAATTTTTCATTTGCTACGATTTCTTGCGTGCAAATACAAGCTAAAATCAGTAGAAACCCATGGCTTAGGAATGATGATTTTCCTTTGGATTTCACTAATTTAAAATCTAGTTTTTGATTCATAATAAGTGGTTGTTAAGTTAATTGTTGAATTATCATCAATTCTTAATGTGTGTTAAGAATTGCATAATATTTATATAATATTAGTTAATATTATATCAAATAACCAGTGATACTGCTTATTTTTTGAGAAAAATACACTTATGGCTTCGCGGATGTTATTTATCGTTTTGTAAGTGTCGTCTGTCGTAATGATTGGATGTTTCTTATTGCTTTTTTAGCACTAATTAAGTGCTTAAAGCTTACAAATAGAGAGAGTTATGTTAATGTTGTTGCATTTTTAATCATAAGCCAAGTGTTTTTATAGCTCAGGATGAGTTTTTTTATAAACAAAAATCGGCTGACATATTTCTTAAATATGTCAGCCGATTTCTTTAAAGTAATACAAGTTTTAGTTCTTCTGAAATACCCTTACGGAATCTCTGTTCTGAGTAACAATAAAGTATGGTCGGTCTTCTTGATTACTATTTACCTTTATGATGCTTTTGGCATCACCGGGAACTAGAAATCCACTTTCAATGGTATTAATGGTTTTGTAATCACCTTTGCCATCATTCTCTAATAATAAGCCGTTGAAAGCCTCATATCGTCCTATGAAGACTTCATTTCCAAAATCATTACCTACCAACAATATATCTTCATTGCCGTCATTGTTATAATCTAATGTCGTAATTCCATTAATTGGAGCAACTTGTGCTTCTATTGGTAATGCATTGTATTTAAATGTACCATCGCCCATGTTTTCTAAAATTATACTTTTATCGAAATTGCCAATAAGTTTTGTTGATCCTTGTAATTCTTCATCGTTAAATAAACTTGAGATGGTTGCTTTAGAGTATTCTTTAAAAGTGCTGAATTTGCCTCTAAATAGTGGACTTTGACCATTTAAATCTCCCCAAAAGTTTACTGGAAATGATTTGTATGTAGGATTGTCAAAGCTCTCTTTAAAATAAGCGAACATGACAGGGTCAATAGTACCGTTGTTATCAAAATCTTTTGCTATTACGGTAACTGGTCTTTCTGATGATGGTTGATAGAAGTTGTTCATACCCAAGTTACCTACTATAAAATCAATGTCACCATCATTGTCTATGTCAGTTTTTACAATACTTTCCCACCAACCAGAAAGTTCTTCAACTCCTGTTTTTTCTAATTTATCGATACTAGTTCTATTGTTTTTGAAAATAGTGATAGGCATAAATTCACCAACAATAATCAAGTCATCATTTCCGTCTAAATCAATATCTGCCCAAACTGCATCGGTAACCATACCTAGGTTTCTTAATTCTGGAGTAATACTATCTGTCACATCTTTTAATATGCCGTTTTCGTTTTTTAGTAAGAAGCTTTTTTCCGCAGTGGGATATTTTGAATAAGGGGTTCTGCCACCAACGAAGAGGTCGACGAAACCGTCTTTGTCAAAATCTGAGATGGAGACAACTGATGCACTTGCCTTAACCACTGGCATTTTATCGATTGAAACCGTAAAGTTTCCTTTACCATCATTCAGTAATAATCGATCTGTATAGTGAATGCTTTCTAAGTCAAATTCATTACTACCAGAAACTAAGTACATATCTAAATCGCCATCATTTTCCAAATCGAATAAAGCAATACTTTCCTCTTCATACATTTTATTTTCTTCATCGCTAAATAATGTCTTTTGCTTGAAGTTACCTTCTTTGTCTTGAAAAAATAATTGAGGAGACATACCTGAAGAACTGCCAATAATAAAATCTTCTATACCATCGCCGTTAAGATCTCCGGTAGCTATAACAGGACCATTTTGTGTAAGTTTATGTGGTATAGTTCGTTGTATATTATAATCTACAATATCTTTTTCTTCGTGTAAATAGTTTATACCAATAGCATTTGAAACCTCTTTGAAAATTGGTGCTACATCTTTTGCGACAAATGGAAAATTTAAATCTTCTGAAACGATAGAATTTGCATCCTCGTATTTTATGGTTAACCTTTGGTTACTTTCAACGTTCTCTAATTTTTGAAACTTGTAATCTGCCCAAAGTACTTCAACAGATGCTATTTGCTTTTTATCACCTAGTCCAAAATGCGCTATATCTTCCACGGTAGACATATAGCCCCTATACGTATGGTGTTCTTGGTATTGAAAAGTACCGTCTTTAAATTTTATTGCAATTTTTGCTCCTGTCTTTAGCGATTTTAAAGAAGTATCTAATAACTCTATACTTAGGTAATTATGTTGACCATCTTTTTGATCCGTATTGTTTTGAAAAATAAGAGCTTCGTCGTTTATGTTATTTACGATATAATCTAAATCACCATCGTTATCTAGATCAGCAAATGCTGCACCATTGGAGAAAGAGGGAATGCCTATTCCCCATTCTTCGCTCGCATCTGTAAACTGGTTGTTTTTGTTATTCTTATAGGCGTAATTAGGAATCTTTATTTTAGGAATAGAGTCTAAAATTTGTGCGGGACTTAGGTATCTACTTACGTTAAATTTGAAATCACCAAAATCTAAGTCGGTAATGTCTCTTGGAAATCCATTTGTAATTAATATATCTTGATAGCCATCGTTATCCATATCAGCAAATAGGGGAGACCAGCTCCAATCTGTTTTTGATACGCCTGCCATTAAACCAATTTCACTAAACGGTACATTGTTTCCATTGCCTTTCTGCAGCATGTTTCTGGTGTGCTGGTATTCATAATCAAAACGGTCATTTAAGATATACTCGGTGTACTTGTTTCCTGATAAAGTAGTTTTTAACCTCTCGTTGGTTTCCCCAAGCATATCTAAAGTGATGATATCTAAATAGCCATCATTATTGAAATCAGATATATCATTACCCATAGAGAACTTACTTTGGTGTTTCGTGTTCTCTTTTATCTTATTTGAAAAGGTACCATCTTGATTGTTTATATATAGAATGTCATTAGATAGGTAGTCATTACTTACGTAGATATCTGACCATCCATCGTAATTTAAATCGGCAATAGAAAGTCCTAAACCATAACCTTCTATAGTTATGCCAGCTTCTATGGTGACATCTGTAAAAGTACCGTCGCCATTGTTTTTATATAATTTATCATTGCTCAACGCAGAGCCATTAGTAATTTTCTTTCTGAAGTTAGAAGGTAAAACATGAATGTCAACATTGTTTAAAACATATAAATCTAAAAGCCCATCTTTATTATAATCAAAAAAAGATGCTCCCATACTATTGGCTGATTCTTCAACTCCAAATTCACTAGCCTTATCTATAAATGTGGGTATGTTATTTTTATTTAAACCCTGATTTATGTATAAAATGTTTTTCTTTTCTTCAGCACTGTCTAGCATGGCAGAACATACATAAATGTCTAAAAAACCGTCGTTATTTATATCTGCCAGAGCAACACCGGTATTCCATTTATTTAGTGCTTCTATACCAGATTCTTTAGAGACATCTTTAAATTTGAAATTACCTTGATTTAAGTATAACTTATTAGATACTTGGTTTCCACTAAAAAATATATCGGGCATATTGTCATTATTGAAATCGCCAATTGCAACACCACCACCATTAAATATGTATTCACTGGTTAATATGTTGAAACTGTCAGTTTCAACAATTTTATTGTTAAAATCAATTCCTGATTCAGAAGCAGAGACCACTTTAAAAAGTGAGGTAGATTCTTTTTGATTACATGAAAAAATACTGATTGTAAGTAATGTAATTGTTATGACCGAAAAGATTCGCATAATCGGGTTTTTAGTGCTATTTACTAGAGAAGAAGTATTCAATTTGTCGTGAGTTTGTTGAAAAGAAAATAATGTGATAAAGTGTCTTATGTTCGCAAATGTTGATTTGCATTTTTGCAGTACCAAAATAGTGTTTTTGTACTGAATATCACAAGTAGTTGTGTACTTACTTAAAGATTTAACTAGTTTGTTTTTATGAAAATGTTACAGTCTAACTAGTAATAGATTCTGTTATAATTTACTATTTAGTTTATTGATTACTATAGAATTTGTGTTTCTGCTTTATTTGAGTTTTATTCAAAAAAAAAGCAGGACATTGCAAAATGTCCTGCTTTTAATTAATAATAATTCTATTGACTAGAATCCGTCATTTTGTTGTAAAATTCCACCACTTAAATCGATAGCAGTTAAAGGAATAGGCAATACATTATGTTTTGCTTCAACAGTTTTAGCTTTAGTAGCAAAGTTAGGTATTGTACGACTTTCATTTGCAATGTATTCGTTCATTACACTTGCGGCGTTACCCCATCTTCTAAGGTCAAACAAACGGTGACCTTCCATACTAAGCTCTAAACGACGCTCATGACGAACAGCCTTTCTAGCGAAGTCTTGACTAGCGAAAGATGTATAAGGCTCTATGGCATAGTTAGCAGCATCGGCATCACCAGCTTCATTTTGAATATAAGTCATGTTCTTAGCTCTGTTACGAACTAAGTTTGTCCATGTTAAAGCAGATGCTAAGTCATTAGTTTCAGCAGCAGCTTCAGCTCCCATTAATAAAACATCAGCATAACGAATTATGTGATAGTTGATACCTGCGTGTTGCTCACCCCATGCACCTGTACCTTGATTGTCGGTATCGCCTGATTGGTAAACATTTTTAGCTGGTAAATAAGGACCTGAAATATCTGAGAAAGTTGCACGAATCCAAGAATGACCAGGGAAAGTACCATAACGGTTATAATCAATACCTCTTCTACCTACTGTATAATCTAATCTTGGATCTAAAGGACCTGTATGTGTTGTAAATGCATCTGCATCTTCAAGACCATAATCATTTGCTACATCAGTATCATTAAAAGTATCCAATAAAGGAAGACCTGATCCATCAGTTTGAAATGCATTAACTAAATCTTGAGATGGTTGGTAAAAACCACAGCAAGAACCAAATGGACCTGGATTAGGGAAGTTTAATACTCCACCGATATTTCCATTTAAAGACTGACCATCATCTGCAGTAAATTGAATTGCAAAAATTGCTTCAGAACTGTTTTCTCCAGCACTTTCCCAATTCGCTACAAATTCAGGATTTAAAGCATAAGGACCATCATTAATTACTTCTTCGAATAAATCAAAAGCAGGAGCCCACTCAGACTGTTGTAAATGAACTTTACCTAAATACGCTTTAGCAGCCCAAGAAGTTGGTCTACCTGATTGCGCTTGAGTTGCAGGTAAGTTATCAATAGCAAATTGAAAGTCAGCTTCTATTTGATCCCAGATAGGACCAGAGTTCGGCTGATTAAATTCTGTATTTGCATAGTTTTCTTCAGAGATGTAAGGTACATTTCCGTAGATTCTTTGCAATTCAAAATTGAAATGACCACGTAAAAAACGAGCTTCAGCAAGTTTACCTGTTAAATCAGCATCTTCTATTGTTGCAATTAATGCTATAACGGCATTTGAACGATTGATACCAGCAAAAGTTGACGACCATTTTCCTAATATATAAGGGTTGGCTGTTGTCCAATTGTAGGTCTCCATTTCAAAAAGTTCAGCTTGATCACCATCGGTACTACCTTTGTGTGCATCATCAGCTAAAACGTCAAACCACCAGTTGTCTCCACTTGCAGCAAAACCATTTCCTGCTAAGTTATTACGTATACCATCTAATGTTGAATAGGCTCCAATTAAAAGTAATTCTACACCATCTTCATTTTGTACTGCGGCATCACTAAGAGCACCAATAGCGGGCTGCTCTGTAAAGTCATCACTACAGGCGCTCATAGCTGCGAATAGTGAGAATAAATAAATTAATTTCTTTTTCATTTTTTTACAATTTTAAATTAAATCCAAGTGTAAGAATTCTAGATTGTGGAACAACCTGACTATCTACACCTATTGTTAGGTTATTACCAGTTACTGAAGAAATGATTTCAGGATCAAATCCATCATATCCAGTAAGGGTAAGTAAGTTTGTGCCTTGTAAGTAAACTCTGAAAGAATCTAAACCAATTGTGTTGGCAATTTTATCAGAGAAAGCATAACCTAATTGTATGTTTTTAAGACGTAAGTAAGAGCCATCTTCAACAAAGTATGAATTTGGTTGTGTTTCACTATTTTGTATAGTATTACTTAATGCTGGTAAAGTAGCATTAGTGTTTGTAGGTGTCCAAGAATCTAATACTCTTACACTACGGTTACCATCTACGAAAGTTGGAAAATCTGTAAAGATTTTAGTGTAGTTGTAAATATCGTTTCCTTGTGATCCTTGCAAGAACAATGACAGATCAAAAGATTTATAACCTAGGTTAAAGTTAAGTCCGTAAGTGAAATCTGGGTGTGGAGAACCAATAAAAGTTCTGTCATCATCATCGATTACATTATCTTCATTAACATCTCTATATTCAAATCTACCTGCATCTGTAAAGCCAATAACTTCTCTACCATAAAAAGTTGAAATAGCTTCGCCAACTTGAGTTCTAGAAACTGCACCACCACGGTAGCTTTCATCACCAACTTGAAACTCGCTAATCCAATCGGTTACTTCGTTTTTGTAGTGAGAGAAGTTTACATCAACACCATATTTAAAGCCAGATGTTGTTTCATCTTTATAACGTAGCGTAACATCAAAACCAGTGTTTTCTACATTACCTGCATTTACGAAAGGTGCACCAGCATCAATAGCAGTAGTACTTATCAAGCTATTATCTTGAGTAATTAAATCTTTAGTTTTTATTTTGAACCATTCAAAATCAACATTTAACTTATCGTTGAAAAAACCTAATTCAACACCTGCGTTGATTGCTTCACTGGTTTCCCATTTTAAATTTGGGTTACCTACAGAAGATAAAATAGCGCCTGTTGCTATAGAGTTACCGTCAATTGCATAATTTGCAAGACCTTCATTAAGAGAAGAGATGTTAATAGTAGGGTTACTTGCCGGTAAAGATTGATTACCTAATTGACCCCATGAACCTTTGAATTTAAACCAACTTAAAGCTGAATCAGAAGAAATAAAATCTTCTTTACTAACTACCCAACCTGCGCTAACAGACGGGAAAGTTGCGCTTTTGTTATCTCCTGTGAAACGAGAAGAAGTATCATTACGTAATGTACCTGTAACAAAATACTTGTCGCCATAAGAGTATGTTGCCGAACCAAACAATGAATATAATGATGTTTTAAAATCATATGCACCATCAACATTAGGTGTACCGCTACCGTTATTCAATAAGTAAAAATCTGGTGTTTCGAACAAGAAACCATTACGGCTAATTGTTTTTCCTTTACCACCATCTTCCACAGATTCTATACCTACTAATGCGTCAATTTTACTGTTGTTGAACGTTTTTTTGTAGTTCAATGTATTGGTAAAAGTCCAAGAATAACCATCTTGATTCGTTTCTCTTAGCGTATTGGTACCTAATGGCTCACTATGCTCTGGGTCTAATGCAGTAAAACTACGTGTGTTAAAAGAGTTGATAGTACCACCAACTGTTGTTTTAAAAGTAAGACCGTCCATTAATTGAGCAGATAAATAAACATCACCTAAAATTCTAATAGTCTTGTTGAAGTTGTCACTTTGTCTACCTAATTGTGCTAATGGGCTTCTAGAGTTACCAGTACCTTGGGCACCTGTACCTGCATAATTACCGTTGTCGTCATATAATGGTATTAGCGGGCTACTTCTAACAGCTTCTTCGTATTGTGCACCGTTACCTCCTTTAGAATTGCTGTAAGCAGTACTAAAGTGCTCTCCAATACGTATTTTATCACCTATTTTAAATTCAGAATTTAAACGAATTTGTCCAATTTTATATTCTGTGTTTAAAAGGTTACCTGGGTTGTTCAAGTAGTTTGCAGAAAGAGAATACTTGCTGTTCTCTTCACCGTTTGCTACAGAAAATGCAACGCTTTGAATAATTGCAGTTCTTGTAATAGCATCAATCCAATCTGTGCCATTTGGGTTTACTGTAGCTGAAGCAGGACCTCTAGTAATTGGGTCGTAAGAAACTACTCTTGTATATCCATTTAAAGAAGAAGGAACAACTGCAGATGATCCATTACCATATTGCGGGTGGTCAAAAGCTGTACCGTCGTTAGCAGAACTTTGAAACAACACATCACCTAATTGTTGTGCATTTAAAAGCTCAGGAACATTTGCTACAGAAGAAAATCCAGTATATGTATCAACAGATACAATAGGTTTATCCATATTGTAACCACCACCTTTGGTTGTGATAATTACTACCCCGTTAGATGCTCTTGCACCATATATAGCTGCAGCACCATCTTTTAAAACGTTCATTTGATCAATGTCGTTCGGGTTAATACTGTTTAAAACAAATGGATCATCTGTTTGTAGACCATCTATAATAAACAATGGGTTGGTGTTGTTACTTGTACCAAAACCACGAATGTTTATTTTTGGTGGGCTACCTGGTGTTGCATTTTGTACTACAGTTACACCACTTACACGACCTTGTAATGCTGAAGCAGCATTTACAACCGGTGCTTTTGTTGCTTCAGATACATCTACAGATGCTACTGAACCAGTTAAATCACCTCTTGTTTGTGTAGAGTACCCTAATACAATAACTTCATCAAGAGCGGCAGCATCTTCAGCTAAAGTTGCATTAACGCTAGATTGACCATTTACTGCAATTTGTGTGCTTTTAAATCCTATATAGCTAAATACTAATGTAGCACCATCAGATACATTTAAGCTATAGTTACCATCGAAATCTGTTTGTGTACCATTAGTAGTACCTTTTTCTACGACATTAGCACCAGGTAATGGTTGGCCAGTGTCATCAAGAACGGTTCCTGTAATAGTAGATTGAAGTGTTTTTACTTCAACTTCGTTTGAAGTACTTGTGTTTTCATTTGCTTGGGCCAATTGGGCACTTAAGCAAACAAGCATTGATAAAACTCCAGTCTTAATAAAGGAAGACCTTTTTTTGGATTTCATCAACGTGTAATCACGTTTTTGATTCATAATCGTTGTTGTTTGTTAGTTTAAATTAAATGTATTGAAATTGACCCTTTAAAATTTTTAGTTGCAGTGTTTAAATGTTAAAAAAATCAAAATCAGGTATAATAATAGCACTTTTCCTTTAAATATGAATAATTCAACAACGTTAATTTTCGAAGGTCATAAAACCATTTGGGGGTATTGTTATTGTAATAATCTGTATTAATAGGTGTAAATAATGGGATATCAATAATTTAGCTATAGATAAATTTGGAATTTTACACGTTAAATTTTTAACATTTTCATTTTAATATGTAGATAAAAATTACGTTAAAAGGTAATTTACAACGTTGTAGTTTTGCAATTATAGCTATTTTAAATAAGTGTTAAATGTTATGAATTTGAAGCTATTTTTTATCTTCTAATGATCTTGAAAGATCTGTAAACAGGAAATTACGACTAAATTTTGCTCCATATCTGTAGTGCAAAAAAGATAGTTTTCTCCACCATCTTTAATTCCCAATTTCTTTCTGATTTTAATCACCGAATCCGGGAAATTTCTTGTGGTGATATTTGCCTTAATTATACCTTCTTTTTTTAATGATTTTTTAGAATAATCATAAACGCCTTTTACTTTGAATATTCGACCAGGAAATGAAATAAATTCATCTGAGGTGTATAAGTGAGAATTGGACTGTATTTTTTTAAGATCTAAACGTTCTCCTAATAATTTGAATGCTCCAGATTTTAAAATCGCTGCATTTGGTTCATAAATGTAATTAAGTGGCTTTGAATATTGCGCGTCGGTAATCTGCTCTTCACTTAAATGGAATTGAAATTCTTGTAATGTCTTTGCTTTATAATTTAATGTTTTGATTAATGGTTCACCTTCATAATCTTTCTCAATCAACCAAAGAATTTCTTTTACATCATTATTGACAGCTACAATATGAATTTCTTTTACATGCGACAATTCTTTCAATCCACTTTTAAGGTCTAGTAACGGACCGGTTTTAATAAGTAGGTTTGATGCCTTTGATAGTAAAAGGTCCATGTTGCTAACAACATTTGGCTCGCAGTCAGATAAGTAATAGACCTTTTTGTTATCCTTATCTCTTCTTGAAGGGTCAATATATATCCAATCTATAGGCTTGTTGGTTTTTTTAAGGAATTCTAATCCGTTAGTAGCAATACATTCTATATTGGCAGCGTCTAGTTGTTTAAAGTTATGCTGTGCAATTATTGATAAATTCTCATTTTTATCAATATGAATAACTTGCTTCATTTTCTTGCTAAAAGCAAAAGAGTCTACACCGAACCCAGCGGTTAAATCAATAATCTTAGTACCATGAACTAATGTGGTTTTATAGTTCGCTGTAATTTCTGAAGAGGTTTGCGAAAGATTTAATTTGTTAGGGTAGTAGATGTTATCTGTACCAAACCAAGTAGGTAATTTCGCTTTCGCTTTCAATTTCGATTCTATTTGCTCAACTAGTTCTTTTGAAGAAACATGGAGGAATCTTGATTTAGATAAAAGTATTTTATGAATATCAATATTTAAATTATCATTGATAAACTCTTGTACATCGTTAACTAGTATTTCAGAATTCACGAATGCCTAGAGATTATGGGTCAAAGATTTCACAATTTGATTATCAGATAGAAATTCCTTCAGAATAACCTTAATAGCGGTATACCCAGGTACGGCGACAATCATACCTACGGTGCCAAATAATAATCCGGCAATAATAATCACTAAGAAGATTTCTAAGGGATGAGATTTTACACTATTTGAAAATATAAATGGTTGAGAGAAAAAGTTGTCTACCAGCTGACCAATTAATAATCCTATGAATACATATCCTGTTTTTGGTAGTATTACCTCGCTAAAATCTGAACCCAAATTACTAGTCATGGTTAGTGTCAACATAATTACGCCACCAATTATTGGACCTATATATGGTATAATGTTGAATAGTGCGCAAAGAAATGCGATTACTACAGCATTTTCAATACCTACGACTAGTAAAACTATGGTGTAAATGACGAAGAGAATAAATATTTGAAGTAGCAACCCAACAAAGTATCGTGATAATAGTCCATTAATTTTGCCAATAGAATTTGTGGTGCCTTTCTTTTTATCTATTGGAATAAATATCAATAAACCGTGCTCAAACAATTTACTATCTTTTAAGAAGAAAAAGGATATGAAAAGAACGGAAAACAAGCCGATACTTGCTGTACTTAAAACATTTAAAAAGGAATTTAAAAAGTTAGGTATAAAGCCAATATCTAGTCCTTGTAAAATATTTTTTTCTAAACCAGCATCGTCAATGACATCTTCTACAATGTGAGAAGAAAGCCCCAAATAATTAGTAATTTGATGATATAATGTATTTAGACTTGTCTGTAACTCATCAATGTCGAGTAGCGACAAGTTTTTGCCTTGCTCTGATAATAATGGAATGAATAAGGCAATAATACCTACCAATAATCCAACCATTAAAATCATTGTAATGATTACCGCAAGTATATTAGGTAGTTTAAGTCGTAATCTAAAAAAACGGACTAAAGGGCTACCGATTAATGCGGTGACGGCTGCAATTGCTAAATAAGCTATAACAGATTGTATCGTATATAGAAAATAAAGTAAAAGTGCGATGCCAATTAATACACCTATAGCTCTTAATATACCTTGTGAGATGGTTTTTGAGGTCATTGATTAATTTTTAAAAACGTAGGTTATAATATTTGCGCCCATTTGTAAAGCTTTTTCTCTAACCTCTGCGGTATCGTTATGTACTGTAGGGTCTTCCCAGCCATCGCCTAAATCTGATTCTGAGGTAAATAGCAAGACTATTCTGTTATTGTGTGATATGGCAAATGCTTGTGGCCGTTGCCCATCATGTTCGTGTATTTTTGGTAATCCCTTTGGGAAGGTATACTTGTTTGAGAAAATAGGATGTTCAGAACCCAATTCCTCTAATTCTGTATTGGGGAAAAGCCTTTTGATTTCTCTGGTAATATAGGGCTTCATGCCATAATTGTCGTCAATATGTAAAAAGCCTCCAGATAAAAGATAGGTTCTTAAGTTTTCTAGGTCTTCATCTGAAAATACCACGTTGCCATGCCCTGTCATATGTAAGAAGGGATATTGAAAAATAGCGCTGCTACCAACTTCTACAGTTTCAGGTTTGCTGTCAATGGTTGTGTCGATATTATTATTACAGTATTTGATTAAGTTGGGCAATGCAGTAGGGTTGGCATACCAATCGCCACCACCTTGATATTTTAAAATAGCTATTTCTTGGGCATTGATAGACCAGCCAAAAAACAATATAAAAAAGAGAAAGGCAGGAATGATTTTTTTCATATTCAAATCTACAAAAAATAGGTTGTGATTAGTTGAAGCTGTTTTTTTAGAGATTCTATTACCCGTTATTAATTGTCGCAATTATAGTGCATGCGACAATTGCTGCTGTTTCGGTTCTTAATCTTGTTTTACCCATGGCAACTGGTGCATAGCCTTTTTGCATGGCATTTTTAATTTCTTCAGGAGAAAAATCACCTTCAGGGCCAATTAATATAGTAACATCTTTATCTGCCGCGACTCTTCTTTTTAGTTCATGGCGCTCTGTGTCTTCGCAATGTGCAATAAATTGAAGTTCAGATACAGGTTTCTCTAAAAACTCAGAGATGCTTATGGGTTCGTTTAGTTTTGGCAAATATGTTTGTAGCGATTGCTTCATGGCAGACTCTAGTACACGTTGCATACGTTCTAGTTTTAATACTTTGCGTTCTGATCTTTCACAAATTATAGGTGTTATTTCATCAACACCTATTTCGGTAGCTTTTTCTAAAAACCACTCAAAGCGATCATTCATTTTTGTTGGTGCCACTGCTATATGTAACCAATGAGATTTTGGATGTGTTTTTTTGGAGGATATAAGTTCAACCTCACATTTTTTTATATTGTCACTAATTATTTTAGCTTCAAATAAGTAACCACTGCCATTGGTAATAAATAATTCGTCGCCAATTTTTTTTCTCAAAACCTTAACAATATGCTTACTTTCATTACTATCGAAAGTGAAAGTACTGTCAGTGTCTTTAATATCAGGATTGTAAAATAATTGCATGTGGTTTATTTTAATGACTATGATATAACGTATCTGGCTTTAGCCGTAACATCTTGTTGAGAGAATTGTTCGTTCTTGTATTTCTGATATCCTACAATACCAATCATAGCAGCATTATCTGTACAGTATTCAAATTTGGGTATGTAGGTTTTCCATCCGTATTTTGCTTGGGCTTCGGTCAAAACCTTTCGAATACCAGAGTTTGCAGACACGCCGCCGCCAATGGCAATTTCTTTTATGCCAGTTTGCTTTACTGCTTTTTTTAGTTTTTTCATCAGTATCGTAATAATGGTATATTGTATAGATGCGCAGATATCTTCTAGATTGTTCTTAATAAAATCAGGATTCTCTTTCATTTGTCGCTGAATGAAATAGAGTATGTTCGTTTTTAATCCGCTGAAACTAAAATCTAAATCTTTTACATTCGGTATGGTGAATTCAAATTTGCGAGGGTCACCAGTTGTTGCATATTTGTCAATTAAAGGTCCGCCAGGGTAGGGCAGCCCTAAAATTTTTGCACTCTTGTCAAATGCTTCCCCTACGGCATCATCTAAAGTTTGTCCAATAATCTTCATGTCAAAGAAATCGTTCACTTGAACAATTTGTGTATGACCTCCACTTATGGTTAAAGCTAAAAACGGAAATGACGGTGTCTTCATAGTTTCGTCATCTATAAAATGAGCTAAAATATGGGCTTTCATGTGGTTAACTTCAATAAGCGGTATCTGTAAGCCTAATGATAATGATTTTGCAAATGATGTACCTACCAGTAAAGAACCCATTAGTCCAGGTCCGCGTGTAAATGCTATGGCTGATAATTGTTTTTTATCGATATTTGCTTTAGCTATGGCTTGATGAACAACGGGCACTATATTTTGTTGGTGTGCTCTTGATGCAAGTTCTGGTACAACCCCTCCATATTCTTTATGAATAGCCTGGGTGGCGACAACATTACTGAGCACTTTATCGTTCATTAAAACTGCCGCAGAAGTGTCATCACAAGAAGATTCTATAGCAAGTATATAAATTGTATCGTGTTCCGACATATTTGGAATAAAATTTGAATAACAAAGGTAAAACATAAAGACCTATCAAAAAACTGAGAAAAATATTGGTTCGAACATTATTGGTGCTTTTGCTGATATGTGTTTTGGGTACTATCATTTTTTCATTGCCAGTGGTACAGACCTTACTGGCACAGTTTGCTACGAAAAAAATTAACGATCAATACGGTACACATATTAATATTGAGCGCTTAAAGGTTTCGTTGATTTCTTGGAATACCGGTTTGGAAGGTGTCTTTATCGAAGACTACAAACAAGATACTTTATTCTATGTCAATGAGCTTAAAACATCCATTTTAAGTATCAATAATTTGGTGCAGGGTAACTTAGAGTTTGGCGATATTTCGGTTGATAAATTAAACTTCAAGCTAAAGACTTATTTCGGAGAAACGAATACCAATCTTGAGGTTTTTGTAGATAAACTTGATGATGGCAAACCTCGGGCACCAGGTACACCACCCTTTAGGCTTTCTTCTTCGTATGTAGATATTGAAAATAGTAGGTTCAAGTATATTGATGAAAATTTAAATAATACTACTATTTTAAATTTTGATAGTTTAAATATTGGTGCAGCCGATTTTTTAATTCTTGGTCCAGAGGTTTCTACAGATATACAAGAGATGTCTTTTTATAGTAATCGAGGATTAAAAGTAGAAAAGCTAGCCACAAATTTTAAGTACACGAAGCAGCAAATGCGTTTCGATTCTTTGAAAATAAAAACACCGCTTTCTGCTTTAGATGGTAATCTCGTATTTAATTATAATCGTGAAGATTTTAAGGATTTTTTAAATAAAGTAAATGTTGTTGCAGAATTTAAGGAATCTTTAGTCGCTTTTGACGAGGTTAATTTGCTGTATAATGAATTTGGAAAAGGAAAAGAAGTAACCTTCAATGCTAACGTTAACGGGGTTTTAAATGATTTAAATACAGATGATCTTTTCTTGTTTTCTGATGATACCGGTATACGTGGCGATTTTAATTTCAAGAACTTATTTAGCAAACAAAAGCCCTTCAGTTTAAATGCTGAAATGAAAAATGTTACTAGTAGTTACTACCAATTAAATGCTTTGTTGCCTAATTTAATCGGTAAATCTTTGCCATCTTCTTTTAGTAAATTGGGTCAATTTACTATTCGTGGTAATGCCTTTATTACTAATTCTTCGGTAGATGCGAAAGTAAATTTAAATACTGCCGTAGGTAGTAGCTATGCCGATATCGTTTTAAGTGATTTTAATAATATTGATAATGCAACCTATAAAGGATTCATTTCTTTAATTGATTTTGATTTAGGTGATTTTACCGAGAATAAAAATCTGGGTAAAACAACTTTAGATTTTAATGTCGAGGGTAAGGGTTTTGTAAAAGAGAAACTGAATACAGAGGTTATAGGTCAAATATATTCTATTGAATTTAATAACTATAATTATCAAGATTTAAAAGTTTCGGGTTTAATTAAAGATCAATTGTTCGATGGCTCTTTGATTAGTAATGACGAGAATTTTAAATTTAACTTTAAGGGTCTTGCGAATGTAGCCGAGACTAGAAATAATTTCAATTTTATTGCCTCTGTAGATTATGCCGATCTAAAGAAATTGAATATCATAAATGATAGCGTTTCTATTTTTAAAGGAAATGTTAGTATGGATATTACAGGTACCACCTTAGATAATATCGTTGGTGATATAAACTTTACACAAACGAGCTATCAAAATGTAAACGACACCTATTATTTCGAAGATTTTGCGGTGACCTCTAATTTTGGAGAAGATCGTGAACGTACAATTAATATAAACTCCCCAGATATTATTACCGGTTTTATGAAGGGTAATTTTAAAGTACGAGAATTGGGTAAACTTGTGCAGAACTCTTTGGGTAGTATTTATACAAATTACAGGCCTTTTCAAATTTCTGACGGTCAAAATCTTTCCTTCAATTTTAAAATTTATAATAAGATCGTAGATGTATTTTTTCCTGAAGTTCGGTTTGATCCTAATACTTTTATAAAGGGTAATATTGTTGCAGACGAAGGTGATTTTAAATTAAATTTTGAATCTCCAAGTATTGAGGCATTTGGTACGGCTGCCGATAATATCGAAGTTAGAATAGATAATAAGAATCCGCTGTTTAATACATTCGTTTCTGTGGGTGAGTTAGATACGCCGTATTATAATTTTAAAGACTTCAACCTGATTAATACGACATTAAAAGATACGCTGTTCTTTAGGTCAGAATTTAAAGGCGGAAGCGATTTTAATGATTCTTATAACTTGAATTTCTACCACACTTTTAATAAGGATAATAAATCGGTTATTGGTCTTAAAACGTCTGATGTCAATTTTAAAGGCAACAAATGGGTGTTGAATAAAGATGGCGATACCAAGAATAAGGTTATACTAAACAGGGCTTTAGATAGTATTACAATTCAAGAAATTGTAATGAATAATGAAGAAAAAGAACAAATACGGCTTAAAGGGCAGTTGGCAGATTCTACATACAAGGATCTTCAGCTTCAGTTCAAAATTGTATCCTTAGATAAAATAACGCCGGTAATTGATAGCCTTAAGTTGCAAGGAGAAGTTAATGGTACTTTAAACGTGCTTCAAAAAGACGGAATCTATTTACCATCATCGAACTTGAATATAGAAAAGTTTGGAATTAATAATATACCCTTAGGAGATTTAGCAATTAATATTATTGGGAATAAAGATTTGTCTGAGTTTCAGGTTAACTCTCAATTGTCTGATAATAATGTTGAAAAATTTAGTGTAGTTGGTAGTATAGAAAATAAGGGCGAAATACCAAAAGCAAACCTAATAGCTAATTTCAGCAACTTTGGTTTAGAGCCGTTCAGTCCGTTAGGTGAGGGGGTAATAGATAATATACGAGGCGATATTGATGGTAGGGTCAAGATAGAGGGCAATGTAGATAACCCGAGTTTTAATGGTCTGCTGACTTTAGATAATGCAGGTATTGCAGTGCCTTATTTAAATGTTGATTACGGTTTCGCTCCACGTTCGCGGGTAATTCTTAAAGATCAGACTTTTGATTTTGAAAATATAGCATTAGAAGACGTTGCAAAGGGAACGCGGGCAAATTTAGATGGTACTATAACACATAGTTTCTTTAAAGATTGGGTTTTAGATTTAAATGTTGATACCAAGAAAGACAAATTTTTAATTCTGAATACAGAGTTTAAGGAGGGGGAATTGTACTACGGTACAGGTTATTTAAATGGTACAGGTCGTATTTACGGACCTACAACTGCTTTGAATATAACTGTTGACGGGTCTACGGCAAAAGGTACTTCATTGAAAATACCTTTAAGTGATGTAGCTAGTGTGGGTGATTACTCCTTCATTAATTTTGTAGAAAAAAAGGATAAGCAAAGAATTGAAAGTCAACGGCAATTAAAAGATTATCAAGGGTTGGAGTTAGAGTTCAATTTAGATATCACACCCGATGCCGAGGTTGAAATTGTAACTGATACCAAAACAGGAAGTTCTTTAAAGGGTACTGGAGTAGGTATTATTTTAATACAGATCAATACCAATGGTAAGTTTGAAATGTATGGTGATTATGTTGTAGTTACAGGAGACTTTAATTATAAGTTCGGCGGAATAATTGATAAAAGGTTTAAGGTAAAACCGGGTGGAACTATAAATTGGGATCAAAAGCCATTAGAGGCAATCTTGAATATGGAAGCGGTGTACTCTTTAAATGCCAATCCTGCTCCATTACTTGAAGATGCCGGATTTACACGTAGAATACCAACAGATGTTATTATTAGTTTAACAGGAGAATTACAAAGTCCAGATATTGATTTTGGAATCGAATTCCCTGGTACGAGCTCTATAGTTAAGTCAGAATTAGAATATACTTTACAGGATCCAACGGTTGAAGAGAAGAATGCCATATTCTTATTAGCACAAGGTACTTTTGTGAATTCACAAAGTGGTATAAACCAACAGGCGATAACCGGTAACTTGGTTCAAAGTGCATCGAGTATTTTAAACTCAATTCTAAGTGGAGGTAATGATAAGTTTAATCTAGGTCTTTCTTATGAGCAAGGTATACTTGATCGATCGGCAGATATAGAAACTGATGATAGAATAGGGGTTACGGTATCTACGCAAATATCAGATAGAATACTATTTAATGGTAAAGTAGGTGTACCGGTAGGTGCTTCTAGCGAGACATTGGTAGCAGGTGATTTTGAAATACAGGTATTATTAAACGAAGAAGGTACTTTAAGTGCTAATTTCTTTAGTAGACAAAGTGAAATACAGGCATATTTGTCTGATCAACAAGGCTCTACTCAAGGGGCTGGTATATCTTACGAAGTAGATTTTAATAATTTCAAAGAACTTTTTCAAAAAATATTGGCCACTAAGCCAGTTGAAAAAGAAGAACCTGTAAAAGAAATCGAAAACCCATCTTCTGTCATGGGTAATGATAGCTTAATCCGTTTTTACGATAAGCCAAAATCATTAAATTAATAGTTGAATACTTTTCTTTTTGTGAATAAATAACAAAATTTAAGAATTTGATTGTTAATCTGTTACAACGAAATCCTTTTCGTTGATTTTTTCTTAAAATGCGACTGACTTTTATTCCAATTTCAACTAAGATTTCTTACTTTCGTTGGCTTAAATTTTTCAATGTCTTCAGAAATAAAAAAAATAGCAGTACTGACTTCAGGAGGTGATTCACCAGGTATGAATGCTGCCATAAGATCAGTTGTTCGTACGTGTGCATACTTGAAGGTAGATTGTGTTGGAATCTATAGAGGGTATCAAGGTATGATAGAGGGCGATTTTAAACCAATGGACGCCCGTAGTGTAAATAATATTATTAATAAAGGTGGTACTATACTTAAGTCTGCTCGTTGCGATGATTTTAGAACTCCAGAAGGTAGAAAAACAGCGCATGAGGAGTTACTAAAAGCAGGAATAGATGCATTTGTTGTAATAGGTGGTGATGGTAGTTTTACTGGTGCCATGATATTTAACAGAGAATACAATTTTCCTGTTATAGGTATACCTGGTACTATTGATAATGATATTTTCGGTACAACATTCACATTAGGTTTTGACACGGCGTTAAATACTGTGGTAGAATGTATTGATAAAATTAGAGATACGGCAAGTTCTCACAACAGGCTTTTCTTCGTAGAAGTAATGGGTAGAGATGTTGGTCATATTGCATTGAACGCAGGTGTTGGTGCAGGTGCTGAAGAAATTTTAATACCAGAAGAGAATTTAGGTTTAGATAGATTACTTGAATCTTTAAAAAGAAGTAAAGAGTCAGGTAAATCTTCAAGTATTGTAATTGTTGCCGAAGGTGATAAATCTGGTAAAAATGTATTCGAACTTAAAGAATATGTTGAGGAACATTTACCAATATATGACGTGCGTGTATCTGTACTAGGGCATATGCAAAGAGGTGGTGCGCCATCTTGTTATGATCGTGTGCTTGCAAGTAGAATGGGAGTAAAGGCTGTAGAGGCTTTGTTAGAGGGTAAAACAAACCTTATGGTGGGTATACAAGATAACAAACTTACATTAACGCCAATCAACAAGGCGATTAAAGGGCATACAAAAATTGATAAGGAGCTTATAAGAGTTTCAGAAATAATGACTACATAATTTTAAAAATTAAAAATAGAGAAAATGTCAAATTTAAAAATAGGAATTAACGGTTTCGGTAGAATAGGTAGATTGGTCTTCAGAACTACAATTAAGCGTGGTGATGTAGATGTAGTAGCTATCAACGATTTATTAGATGTTGAGCACTTAGCTTACTTATTGAAATATGATTCAGTTCACGGTAAATTCGATGGTACTGTTGATGTAAAAGATGGTCACTTAATCGTAAACGGTAAAACTGTACGAATTACTGCAGAAAGAGATCCTAAAAATTGTAAGTGGGATGAAGTAGGTGCTACAACTGTTGCTGAATGTACTGGTATTTTTACAACATTAGAAACTGCTCAATATCATATTGATGGTGGTACTAAGAAAGTAGTTATATCTGCACCTTCTAAAGATGCACCAATGTTCGTAGTAGGTGTAAACCATAAAGATGTTAAAGCAACTGATACTATTGTTTCTAATGCATCTTGTACTACAAACTGTTTAGCTCCTTTAGCTAAAGTTGTTAATGATAACTTCGGTATTGAAGAAGCATTGATGACTACGGTTCATGCAACTACTGCTACGCAAATGACTGTTGATGGTCCTTCTAGAAAAGACTGGAGAGGTGGTAGAAGTGCAATGTTAAATATTATACCTGCATCTACAGGTGCTGCTGTTGCAGTAACGAAGGTGATACCTGAATTGAAAGGAAAACTTACTGGTATGGCTTTTAGAGTGCCAACTGCTGATGTTTCTGTAGTAGATTTAACTGTGAAAGTTAAAAAAGCAACTTCTTTAGCGGAGATTAAAAAAGCTTTTAAAGCAGCTTCTGAAGGTGAATTAAAAGGTGTGTTAGGTTATACAGAAGAGAGCGTTGTTTCTCAAGATTTTATTGGCGATCCTAGAACTAGTATTTTTGATGCAGGAGCTTGTATCGAATTAAACTCTACGTTCTTCAAGTTAATTTCTTGGTATGATAACGAAGCTGGTTTCTCCAATAAAATGGTAGACTTAATGCAGCACGTTAATACGTTATAACCATCATTTTAGTATAACAAAGATATATCCTGAAAATGAGGCAGTTTTTCCTTATTTTCAGGTTTATTTTTTAAAGACATTCGGTATATGATTTTAATAGTAGATAGTGGTGCGACCAAGTCAGATTGGATTGCATTGGATGAAAATGGCGAACAACTTTTTTTAACGCAAACTTTAGGGTTGAGTCCTGAGGTGTTGACGAAAGATGTTATTGAAGATCGCTTAGCGAATAATTTTGAACTTTCTAAAAATAGAGAAAAGGTGTCACACCTTTATTTCTATGGTGCCGGTTGTGGTACCGATCGTATGAAGTTATTTTTAAAGGCAATCTTTAAAGATTATTTCCCTAATGCAAAAGCCGATGTAAAAGAAGATACGTATGCTGCCATATTTGCTACAACAAAAGTTGGTCATCAAGGTATCGTTTGTATTTTGGGTACGGGTTCTAACTGTAGTTATTATGATGGTAATCAGTTATTTCAGAAAGTAACATCATTGGGTTATATACCTATGGATGATGGTAGTGGAAATTTCTTTGGGCGTAAGCTTATTCGTGATTACTATTTTCATAAAATGCCGTCTGATTTAGCACATAAATTTGCTGCTTCTCATGATTTGGATGCTGATGTAATCAAAGAAAACTTATACAAGCAGCCTAACCCAAATACGTACTTAGCAACCTTTGCTCGTTTTTTAATAGAGAACAAAGATCACCCGTATGCTAAAGGTGTTATAGATAAAGGCTTTCAGCAATTTATAAATAACTACGTAATGCAATTTGAATTGGCGACGAAGGTTCCAATCAATTTTGTAGGAAGTATTGCGCATTATCTAAGAGATGAATTAACTTCTGTATTGCTTAGAAATGATTTAATTGTTGGTGTAATTAGACAAAGACCTATTGAAGGTTTGGTCGATTTTCACAGATCTAATATGTAAGATTTTATTTTACGGCAATCATAGAAATTTCAACATTTACGAACTTAGGTAAATTTGCAACTTCTACTGTTTCTCTTGCTGGTGCAGTTTCTGCATTAAAATAAGAAGCATATACTTCGTTTACTTCAGTGAATTGTTTCATGTCACTAAGAAAAATAGACGACTTCACAACATTTTCAAAGGTCATTTCAGCTTCGGTTAAAATGGCCTTTAAATTTTCCATAGACTGTTTTGTCTCTAGTTTTATATCTCCAGAAACCAATTCTCCACTTTTAGGGTCTAAAGGAATTTGACCAGAAATATATAAGGTTCCGTTGCTTAAAGTTGCTTGATTGTATGGTCCTATAGGTGAAGGAGCATTAACTGTATTGATGATTTTTTTCATGGTCAATAAAATTTAGATGTTAGTTTTGGCTTCTGTTTTCCCACTTAAGATCTTTAAGTATCGAAGAATCTATACCGATAAAGAAGTACCATCTTTTATAAGTTCCGAAGGGTGTCCAATTAAAACGCATGGTAAAACTCTTTAAATCTCTTTGAAAACGCAATTGGGTTAATGTAAAACCTTGGTTTTTGAAATCGTAACCAGAGGATCCGCCTACAGACCAACGTGGTGCAAGTTCTATATCTCCAGAGAACATTAATGAGTGACTGCTAAACTCACTTTGTCGAGCTGAATTGCTGTAGTTGGCAGAATAGGCAAGTCTAAAGTTCCATGGAATTTTGGTGCCGAATATTGGATTCTCTACATCAGAATTTTTATCATCTTTTCTAACGGGGTTAGAATTGAAATCATCGGCTCTACCAAAAAGGTCATCATCTCTACCACCACTTTGAGCTACATAATCAAAGGGGTCTAGCTCTTCTTCGTCATCTCTGTCTTTATCGTCTTTTTTACCGAACATTTCGCTGCTAATGGAGTATGATACATTGGCGTTTGCTCTTGTTAATCTAAAAAGACTTCCGCCATTATCAATATTCCAAGTGTCTATTCGAGTTCCGTTGTTATCAATTGCATAAGGGTCTAAGCCGGCAGAAAAGTTAATAGACATCTTGTTGTCAAGTATGTTAGTACCTCCGTTAATACTCACCGGATTCAATTTTAAGGAATCTGACTCAAAATTATATCCCGTAGAAATATTAAAATTGCTTAATAGCGATATTTTCTTGGGTTCAGTTTTGGTGGAATCCTTATCTCTTACTTTTGCTTCTAATGTATTGGCTAAAGAGAAGCTTAGGCTATTAGATTTTCCTAATGATGGTGCTCCGTTTAATGTTCCTTGAAATCGACTGTATTGTACATCGACACCATCTTCGTCAAGATACTCGTCGTAAAACTGTTCAAATGATGGCGCATAGCCATAGCTCAATGATGGTCTTACGGTGTGCCTTAGAGCTTGAAATTTTTTGTCCTCACCAAAAACATAGGTTCCATATAGGGTGGTTCCAACACTTGCGCTGAAATTATAGGTGTTGTAACGGTCAAATCCGCTAACAGTATCTATTACGACTTCTTCTAGGTCATTGTCATAACTTCTGTTGTACGTTTCTAAAGACCAAACATCTTCATAGTTACCACCGACACTAACACTAAAAAATTTGGCTACTTTGAAGTTGGTTGCAATTGGGATACTGTGACTAACACCTGCACGAGCATTGTCGAACATTTTGGTAGTTAAAAAATCTTCATCGTTAGTAGTAAGCCTATTTTGTGCATTTACACTATACTGAAAATTGATGTTGTCAATAATTCCCTTTTTTATGCCATCTCGCTTTACGAAAGGGTAAATACGCTCTACACTTGCTTGAAATGTAGGTAAGGTCATGGTGATGTTATCTGTATCAGATTCTGTGGCAGTAGCTGAAGTTAATTGCGAATGTGTAGCCGTTAAACTCATATTCACCGACGGATAATTGGGAAACGTTTTGGAATACGATATCGATGATGATAAGGTGTTATTCTGGGTATTGGGTAAATTTCGTTGTTGTAAAGAATTTCGGTAATACTCACTACTACCCAAGTTTACAGACGCTGAAAATCGTGAATTCGGACTCGATTTAGTATCCTGCGAATGTGAAAATTGAATATTATAATTTCTTGACAAACTATAGTCACTAAAGCCTTTTTGACTAGTAACTTGATTTTCAAATCTTAAGTTAATATTACCTCGATATTTATAGCGTTTCGTGTAAATAGAAGCGGTTCTAAATGCGTAACTACCATTGGTGTAAAAATCTCCAGAAAGTGTAACATCTGCATAATCTCCTAAAGGTACATAGTATCCCATGTCCTGTAGAAAATACCCTGTATTTGGGTCATTACCAAAAGAGGGCATTAAAATACCTGCGGATCTACCTTGCGAAAGTGGAAAATATGCAAAAGGCATAGCAATAGGCGTTGGTACATCTGCAATATATAAATTACTGAAACCAGCAATTACCTTCTTTTTAGGTACAAATTTTGCTTTTCTTACACGTATGTAATAATCTGGGTTTATAGTATCTGTAGATGTGGTCAGCTTTCCTTCACTTAAAAAATAGACCGAGTCATTTTCCTTTTTGGTGATTTCAGCATAAACTTTCATAGCATCACTACCTAAAGCACCTGCTGCTGCTTGTTGTTCTGTTCTCGAATTCCAGATAAGTGCTTTTTGAGTGTCAAAATTAAAGCGAATAGAATCTGGTATAACAATATTGGTGCCTTGTTTGAAGTAAGGTAGTTGCGTATAATTGCCTAAAGAATCTATCATTCTACCGGCATAAACTTCATTTTTTATATAATCCATTATAATAACACCAGCTTTTAGTTCGGTATCTTGATAATAGATTTCTGCTTCGTTATAGAGGTAAATTTTATTTTCTTTTTGACTTAATTTTACATAGTCTTTTGCCTTGTATGTTATTTTATCTAACAGTAAAGGTGGTTTTTGATTTAGAGAATCAGCAACTAAAGAATCATTGGCAATGGAGTCTCTTATAGCGGTTGGCGGAAACAATGGCGCGATTATTGAATCTCTTTCTGCTTTGATATTAAGAGTCGTGATTTTACCTTCTTGACCAACAGCGTAAAAAGCATTGGCAAAGACGAAGAATAGGAAAAGTAAGTAATGTTTGTTTGATTGCAAGGCTATATATCCTATTTTTGTAAAGGTTTGGCGGTCCAATGAGCCGTTATTTAAGATGTCAAACTTACATATATTTTTTAATCCCTATGTAGCGTCTTACAATAAATTTAACCATTATCAGGGCGATATAATCCCTAACACATATGAAAATAAAATTCTTTAGCATTTCTTTAGTTTTAACAACAGCGTTATTACTTCTGTCTTTTACGGCGCCTGATGAGGAAATCAAATCAGATGATCCTTTTATTGTTGTACTTGATGCAGGGCACGGTGGTCATGATCCTGGTAACTTAGGAAATGGCTATTTAGAGAAAAAAATAGCCTTAAATATTGTTTTGAAAGTAGGTGAAATACTTTCTAAGAATAAAGATATTAAAGTTATATACACTCGTAAAGACGATACATTTATTGATTTGTATGTTAGGGGAGAGGTAGTAAATAAGGCAAATGCAGATTTATTTGTATCGGTGCATTGCGATTCTCATACTTCAGATGCGCATGGTGCAGGTACCTTTGTATTAGGTCTTCATGCCAACAAACAAAATTTTGAAATAGCTAAGAAAGAAAACTCGGTAATATACTTAGAGGATAATTACGAGAATAGATATGCCGATTACGACATTAATTCTCCAGAATCTGTTATCGGATTAACCATTATGCAAGAAGAATTTTTAGATCAAAGTGTAGCTTTGGCGACAATGATTCAAGAGAATTTTTCTAGTAAGCTAAAAAGAACAGATAGAAAAGTGAAGCAAGCGGGTTTTATTGTATTGCATCAAACTTTTATGCCAAGTGTTTTAGTTGAAACTGGATTCTTAACCAATAAAGATGAAGGGGCTTATTTAAATTCGACAAAAGGTCAGAATGATATGGGCGAGGCAATTGCTAAGGCAATATTACATTATAAAGAAGGTGTTCAGCCAACAGTACAATCTGTAACTACTACAGTTGCTAAGCCTAAGGCACCGCCAGTAAAAGAAGCGGTTATAGAAAAGGTTGAAGAAAAAAAGGAAGTAGTTGTCGAACCAGTAAAAGAGGTAGTTGCTGAAGTAGAGCAACCAAAAGAAATTATTTCTACACCTAAAGTTGAAGAGGTTAAAGAAGTAGTAGCAGAAGTACCTGTTGTGGAGGTAAAAGAAGCAATTAATGAAAAAGAAGTGGCGAATTCTATTGTCTTTAAAATTCAATTGATGGCAAGTAGTAAGAATGTAGCTCTTAGTTCTAGTAATTTTAAAGGACTATCTAATCTTTCTCAAGAACCTTTTAAAAACTTGTATCGTTATATGTACGGCGAAACAAGGTCGTATAGAGAAGCTAAAATGATGCAGTCTCAAGCTCAAGAAAAGGGGTATGCAACTGCTTATATTGTTGCCTATAAATTGGGCGAAAGAATTCCGATTCAAGATGCTATTGACGAGGTTTCTAATTTTACACCTTAAAGTGTAAATATTATTCATAATTTTGAGAGTACTAAAAATATAATTGCTTGAAACTATCTAGAGAATTAAAAACAGGAATTATTGTTATAGGTGGCATATTACTGTTCATCATGGGATTCAGCTATTTAAAGTCGACTCCACTTTTTGATAATAGTAAAACATTTTTTGCCGTATACCCAAATGTTGGCGGTTTACAATCTGGTACTACTGTCTCTATTAACGGCTTTAGTGTTGGTAAGGTTAACGATATCAAATTTTTAGATGATAAAGGAAATCTGTTAGTGACTTTTACAGTTGGTAATAAATTTAAATTTTCTAAAAATAGTACCGTTGAATTATATGATACTGGTATCATAGGAGGTAAGGGATTACAAATAAAGCCCATATTTGATCAAGCTTTTGCACAATCGGGTGATACACTACGTACAGAAACTAGACCTGGTATTACAGATTTGGCACAGCAAAAACTAAATCCGTTAGTACGTAAAGTAGAATCGGCTATTTCTGGTGCAGACTCTGTTTTGGTTAATGTAAATTCTGTTTTAGATGAAAAGACTAAAAGAGAACTGAAAGAGGTAATTGGCGGTTTAAATACTTTGATTACGACTTTGAACGGTAGTGCTACGCAACTTAATTCGGTGTTAGCTGGTAATAAAGAAAAGCTAAATAGCTCATTTGAAAATTTTGAACAACTAACAGCTAATTTCGCAAAGCTTTCAGATTCATTGAATTCTGCAGGTTTAGGTAGAACTTTGGCAAGTTTAGAATCTACTATGGCTAGTTTAGATAAGGTGACAGAAAAAATTGAAAATGGCGATGGATCACTTGGGTTACTTATGAATGATAAAGAATTGTATGGTAATCTAAATAGTGCATCACACGAGTTAGATTTATTGTTACAAGATTTTCGTTTAAATCCGAAGAGGTATGTAAACGTTTCTGTTTTTGGTAAAAAGCAGAAAGATTACGAAGTACCAGAAGATGATCCAGCGGCAAATTCAATTGAGAAGTAAAGAAGATTAATTTATATGCAATATCTCCCTAATATTATTTTTGTAGTCCTGCTAATAGTAGGTATTGGTTTCTTTGTAAAAAATGTTTCAAGGTTGAAACGAAATATTTTTTTAGGTAAAGAAGCTTCGGTAACAGATAACAAGCCACAACGTTGGAAAAACATGGCAAAGATTGCTCTCGGGCAATCTAAAATGGTGGTGCGCCCAATTGCAGGAGCACTTCATATCATTGTTTATGTTGGTTTTGTTATTATAAACATTGAAGTTCTAGAAATTATTTTAGATGGTATTTTTGGTACGCATAGAATGTTTGCGGTATTAGGACCTGTTTATGATTTCTTAATTGGATCATTCGAGGTTTTAGCTTTATTGGTTATAATAGCTGTTGTTGTTTTCTGGTTTAGAAGGAATGTAATAAAACTAAAACGGTTCTTTAAACCAGAAATGGAAGGATGGCCTAAAAAAGACGGAAATTTTATTCTTTATATAGAGCTTGTATTAATGGTCTTATTTTTGACCATGAACGGTGCAGACTACCAATTGCAGCAAATGGGCGCAGAACATTATGCTGCTGCTGGGTCTTTCCCAATCAGTAGTTTTATAGCTCCTATGTTTGAGGGTATGTCTATTTCTACTTTGGTATTAATAGAACGTACAGCTTGGTGGGTACATATTGCTGGAATTTTATTTTTCCTAAACTACTTATACTACTCAAAGCACCTTCATATTCTTTTGGCTTTCCCAAATACCTATTATGGTAAATTGACCCCAAAAGGACAATTTAGAAATTTACAGTCTGTTACGGATGAAGTTCGTATGATGATGGATCCAGATGCTGATCCTTATGCAGAACCTGCTGAAGATGCTGCTGTTCCAGATAAGTTTGGGGCATCAGACGTGCAAGATTTAAGTTGGATACAATTGCTAAATGCATATACATGTACAGAATGTGGTCGTTGTACCAGTGAATGTCCTGCAAACCAAACAGGAAAGAAATTATCTCCTCGTAAGATTATGATGGATACCCGTGATCGTTTAGAAGAAGTGGGTAAGAATATAGATGCGAATAATGGTGAGTTTAAAGACGATGGTAAGCAATTACTGAACGATTTTATTACTCCCGAAGAATTATGGGCATGTACATCATGTAATGCATGTGTAGAGGCCTGCCCAATTAGTATTGACCCTCTTTCTATTATTATGGATATGAGACAGTATTTGGTTATGGAAGAATCTGCAGCTCCTACAGATTTGAATAACATGATGGGGAATATTGAGAATAACGGAGCACCGTGGCCATTTAACCAAATGGACCGTTTAAATTGGAGTAAAGAATCTTAAAGATAGATATGGCAAGTGAATTAAAAGTGCCTACAATGGCAGAATTTTTTGCGTCGGGAACCGTACCTGAAGTTTTGTTTTGGGTAGGTTGTGCTGGTAGTTTTGATGATAGAGCAAAGAAAATAACGAAAGCCTTCGTAAAGATTTTGAATAAGGCTAATGTCTCTTTTGCAGTACTTGGTACAGAAGAAAGTTGTACGGGTGATCCTGCAAAACGTGCTGGTAATGAGTTTTTGTTTCAGATGCAAGCAGTAACTAATATAGAGGTGCTGAACGCTTATGAAATAAAAAAAATAGTAACAGCGTGTCCGCATTGTTTTAATACGATAAAAAACGAATACCCTGGCTTAGGTGGTAACTACGAAGTTGTACACCATACGCAGTTTCTTAAAGATTTACTGAACGATGGAAGAATTTCTATGGAAGGCGGTCACTTTAAAGGGAAACGTATTACATTTCACGATCCTTGCTATTTAGGTAGAGCTAACGGAGTATACGAGGCTCCAAGAGATTTAATTAGAAAGCTAGATGCGGAGCTTATCGAGATGAAAAGCTGCAAACAAAGAGGTCTTTGTTGTGGTGCTGGTGGTGCTCAAATGTTCAAAGAGCCTGAAAAGGGAGATAAGGATGTGAATATTGAGCGTACAGAGCAAGCATTAGAAACAAAACCAGAAATTATAGCGGCAGGTTGTCCTTTCTGCAACACGATGATGACAGATGGTGTTAAGAATAAAGAAAAAGAAGGTGATGTTCAAGTAATGGATATTGCTGAGATGATTGCAACGGCTGAAGACTTATAATAGTTAAAAAATTAAAATTTGTTAGTAGAATTTAACACATTACCTGAAACTGCAAGAGTTTGGATATATCAATGTAACCGTTCATTTTCTGAAAAGGAAATAGCGGAAATTGGTTCGGACTTAGATACTTTTTTAACTTCATGGACCGCTCACGGTAATGATTTAAATGCAGGTTACGAGATAAAGTATAAGCGTTTTATAGTGATTGCTCTTGATCAAACTACCCAAGGGGCTACGGGTTGCTCTATAGATGCTTCTGTACATTTTATACAGGCTTTAGAAAAGAAGTATGATGTTCTTCTGTTAGATAAAATGAACGTTTCGTACAAACAAGGGGAGTTTGTAGCTTATAAAAGCTTAATTGATTTTAAGGCTATGGCGAAGCAAAAAGCCATTTCTAAAAACACAATTGTATTTAACAATCTGGTTACCAATAAAGGAGAGTATCTTGAGCATTGGGAAGTACCTGCTTCAGAGAGTTGGCATGCTCGTTTCCTTTAACATAATTTCTTCTTAAGTATCAGATTTTATTGGGTTTTATCGATGAAATGCAATAATTTCAATCCATAATAGTTATCTCAGTACATATATTTTTATGCGCTATATTTTTATTCTTATTTGTGGATTGTTTTGCTGTTCAAGTTTGCTTGCTCAAAACCCCTTAGTAACCAAAGACAGCACTGCTCAACAGAGATGGGTAGATGCGCAGTATGCTCAAATGAGCTTAGATCAAAGACTTGGTCAGCTATTTATGGTAAGCGTTGCTTCTAATCAAAGTAAGCAAGCTACTGATCAAATTAAGAATTTAATACTTCAAGAGCATCTGGGTGGCGTTATCTTTTCTAAAGGCGGACCAGTAAGACAAGCAAAACTTACAAATGATTATCAAGCTGCTTCAAAAATTCCATTACTTATTGGAATGGATGCGGAATGGGGACTTTCCATGAGATTAGATTCTACCTATGCATTCCCATGGAATATGACTTTGGGTGCTATTCAAGATAATTCGATTGTAGAAAAAGTAGGCTATCAAATAGGTAAGCATGCAAAACGTTTAGGAGTGCAAATAAATTTTGCTCCAGATTTAGACATCAATACAAATCCGAAAAATCCAATTATAGGCAATCGTTCTTTTGGTGAGAATAGAGATAATGTAGTTGCGAAAGGAACCGCTTTCGCCCGAGGTATGGAGAGTGCTGGGGTATTGGCAAATGGGAAGCATTTTCCCGGTCATGGTGATACAGAAGTAGATTCTCATCACAATTTGCCGGTAATTCCGTTCTCAAGAAAGCGATTAGATAGTTTAGAACTATATCCGTTTAAAAAATTAATCAGTTCAGGTTTAAGTAGTATAATGGTAGCACACTTAGAGGTGCCTGCACTTGAAATGAAAAAAGGAATGCCTTCTTCTTTATCAGAACAAATCATATCCGGAATTTTAAAAGAAGAATTAGGTTACGAGGGATTAATTTTTACCGATGCCCTGAATATGAAAGGGGTTTCTACAAAAGGTAAAGATGGTAGTGTTGAGTTGGATGCATTTATGGCAGGTAATGATATGTTATTAATGCCAGAGAATATTGTAAGCGCAAAAGAAAAATTAACCAAAGCTTACGAAAAGGGTAAGTTGTCTGAAGAGCGTTTGGCTTATTCCGTCAAAAAAATATTACAGGCAAAATATAAGGCTGGTTTAAACAAGTATAAGCCCGTACAAATAGAAAACTTATATGAAGATTTAAATAGCCTTGAAGATGATATTATTTACGAACAAGCTATTGAGAAAGCGATTACGGTTGTAAAGAATAAACTAGATTTATTATCTATTAAAAACCTTGACAATAAGAAAATTGCTTATGTGAAAATGGGCGATTCTGATAACGAGGCATTTGTTAAAGGGCTAAAGAATTATGCCGATGTTACGGTAGTTGAGGCAAATGACATTAATACCTTAAAAGTAAAATTAAGGGATTTTAATTTAGTTATTGTAGGGCATCATAAGAGTAATGAAAGTCCGTGGAAATCATATAAATTTTCAACTAAAGAATTGAATTGGTTGCAAGCAATTGGCAGCGAACGAACTTCAAATCTTATTCTTTGTGTTTTTGCTAAACCTTATGCGTTATCAGATATCAAATCATATGATACAATTGATGCGGTGGTAATGTCTTACCAAAATAGCGACATCGCACAAGAGAAAACAGCAGAAATTTTGTTTGGGGCTGTTGGGGCGACAGGTAAATTACCTGTAACGGCGCATGAAGACTTTCCTGTTAGCACGGGCGTTCAAATTAAAGCCCTAAGTAGATTAGGTTATAGCATTCCAGAACGTGTAGGTATGAGTTCTAAGGGACTAAGAGAAATAGATGAGTTAATGAGTCATGGGTTAGATAGTTTAATGTTTCCTGGAGCTCAGGTTTTAGTAGCAAGAAAAGGAAAGGTTATCTACCAGAAAAGTTTTGGTAAGCCAACATACGATAGCAAAGAAAAGATTACCAATGAATATATCTATGACTTGGCTTCTCTGACAAAAATATTAGCCACATTACCCATGGTAATGAAAATGGAGGAAGAGGGCAGGATAGGTTTGAACAATACTTTTGAAGAATTGGTGCCAAATTACTCAAATACCGAAATTAAAAATGTAACCGTTTTAAAAGCACTTTCGCATTATGGTCGTTTGCCAGCGTGGATTCCTTTTTACATCAATACATTAGACGAAAATAAAAAGCCTTCAGGTGAATTTTATAGAAACTCACCATTGCCCGGGTTTTCAACTAAAGTATATGATAATCTGTACTTAGCAGATGCTTACAAAGATTCAATTTATAATAGAATCGGTAGACAAGATTTAAAGTCTAATAGATACCGTTACAGCGACGTTCCGTATTATGTTATGAAAAAGGTTGTTGAAGAAAGTTACGGTCAAAGGCTAGACGGATTAACAAATAGCTTTCTTTATAATAGAATTGGTGCAAACCACACCTCATACAATCCTTTAGAGAAATTTGACAAGAATATGATTGTACCTTCTGAGGAGGATAATTATTATAGATATGGTACAGTACAAGGTTACGTTCATGATATGGGTGCAGCAATGCAAGCAGGAGTCGGTGGTCATGCCGGACTCTTTAGTAACTCTAATGACATTGCAAAAATTATGCAAATGTATCTTCAAGATGGGTATTATGGCGGCACTAAATTTTTCGATTCTAGAACGGTTAAAAAATTCAATACCTGTTATTTTTGTGATAACAATGTGCGTAGGGGAGTAGGTTTTGATAAACCACAGCTACAACATAGTGGTCCGACCTGTGGTTGTGTTTCAAGAAAAAGTTTCGGACATAGTGGTTTTACAGGAACGTATACTTGGGCAGATCCAGAAGAAGAAATTGTCTACGTATTTTTATCGAACAGAACATATCCATCTGCATCTAACACACTTTTAGTTAAATCTGGGTTAAGAACCAGAATTCAACAGGTTATTTACGATTCAATTCTGAATTAAAAAAGGTAATTTTGTTGTAATGAAAATAGCAATAGTATGTTACCCTACCTTTGGCGGTAGTGGTGTTGTCGCAACAGAATTAGGAATTGCATTGGCTAACAGAGGTCATGAAATTCATTTTATTACCTACAAGCAACCTGTTCGTTTAGAGTTGTTAAGTAATAAAATATTTTTTCATGAAGTTCATGTGCCAGAATATCCACTGTTTCATTATCAGCCTTATGAATTAGCATTATCTAGCAAGTTGGTTGATACTATTAAACTTCACAAAATAGATTTACTACATGTTCATTATGCTATACCACATGCATATGCTGGGTATATGGCAAAGAAAATGTTAGAAGAAGAGGGTATTTACGTACCTATGATTACAACATTGCATGGTACCGATATTACTTTAGTTGGTAAACACCCTTTTTATAAGCCAGCAGTTACTTTTAGTATCAACCAATCTGATGTAGTTACTTCGGTTTCTGAGAGTTTAAAACAAGGTACTTTAGATACTTTTGATATTAAAGGCAATATAGAAGTTATCCCGAACTTTATCGATGCTAAAAAATATAGTACATCTTTTACCGATTGCCAAAGGTCTAATATGGCAACCGAAGGTGAGCGAATAGTTACACACATAAGTAATTTTAGAAAAGTAAAACGTATACCTGATGTCGTTAAGATATTCAGTAAAATTCAACTTCAAATTCCTTCTAAACTTATTATGGTAGGTGAAGGTCCTGAGAAAGAAGGTGCAGAACGTTTATGCGAAGAATTAGGTATAGCAGATAAGGTGATATTTTTGGGTAACAGTAATGAAATCGATAAGATTTTATGCTTTTCAGATTTATTTTTACTGCCTTCAGAGACAGAAAGCTTTGGACTAGCAGCACTTGAGGCTATGATAAACAAGGTTCCTGTGATTTCTAGTAATGCTGGTGGTATTCCAGAAGTGAATACAGAAGGCGTTAGTGGATTTTTAAGTGACGTAGGTGATATTAATGATATGGCCGCAAAAGCAATTACCATTTTAAAGAGCGATAGCGTGCTAGAACGGTTTAAACTGAATGCCTTAAAAGAGGCACAACGTTTTGATATTCAAAAAGTGGTACCGCTTTATGAAGAGGTATACGAAAGAGCTTATAAAGGTAGATTCAAAAATGCTTAAATATTTCACTTGTTTTTTTCTATTAGCTATAATTCAGCTGAATTCTTGTAAGAGCACTGCTCAAAGTAGTTTGCAAGAATCTAATGATACCGTTATGGAACTTATCTTAAATGAAAATTATAGCGGCTTTGAACAAGAAGAGTATCTATTAATAAAGAATCAGAAAGAATTAAACGCTTTTTACGGTAAAATAAACCGTTCCAGAAAACCAGGATTGACTCCGCCTTCAATAGATTTCAATACCGAAATGATTCTTATTTGGTGTGGCGATAGTACAGCTTCTAATTATGCTGATTTAGAATTGAACGAGAAGGCTGGTTATTTACAAATTCATAAGCTTAAAACTACAGCATCTAAAGAAGAAAATGGTTTTATTGTAAGTCCTTTCAGCATGTATAAGTTGCCTTTAAGTACAAAATCTCTGAAAATTCAAAAGTAATTAGTCGATAATTATTCTACATTCAACTATCAAACGATTTTAATTGCTGTATAAAGTAATTATTTGTTAAGTACCTCACCTACAACTAATTTTACATTTTATAACCCCAAATTTATAATTATGAAAACTACTCCTATTTTTAGTTTTTTATTACTTCTTATGGTATCATCCGTCACTTTTGCTCAAGATGAACTTCAAATTACGGCAAAGGATAGTATTGTACAAAGCTCTTGGATTTTCGGTGTCGGTTTGAATGCTGTAGATGATTCGGGTAATGTTTTTGACGGTATTTTTAATGTAGGTCAAGAATGGAATATTGTCCCTTTTCCTTCTCGAGTAAGTATCGGTAGATATTTTAAAAGTGGACTTGGTCTAGAAGCTGTTGGAACTTATAATCAATATAAAGAAGGTAATATTATTGATGCTGTGGTTATTACTGATAATATCAGTTATTTTGGAATTGATAGTAGGGTTACTTATGACATTAATAAAATAATAGGAGAAACTGGCTGGTTCGATCCATATGTAGGTATTGGTGCGGGTTATACAGATGCAAATAATAAAGGTAGAGGAACCTATAATGCAGTTGTCGGTTTTAGAACATGGTTTTCTGATAGATGGGGATTAGACTTTAGCTCTACGGGCAAATGGGCTATGAGTCAAAATGGAGGCGCTACAAATCATATACAGCATGCAGCGGGCGTGGTTTATCAATTTGGTATTGAAAAAGGACTTTCTGAACTCGGTGAAGAGAAATTAGAACTTTTAGCTGCCATCGAGAAAGAAAAACAACGTCAAAGAGATTCAATCAATGAAGTTAATCGTTTAAAAGACGAATTGTTATTGGCAGAAAGACTTAAAAAACAACAAGAGGAAGATGCATTGGCTGCAGCTGAAAAAGCAAAAGTAGATGCGATTAATAAGCGTAAAGCAGAAATTAAATCTAAAATTGAGAATTTAGGTAATGTATATTTTGGTTTAAATTCTTCGGTTGTTAATTCTTCATCTAAAAAAGTGTTAGACTCTTTAGTTCAGGTTTTAGAAGAAATACCATCATTAACTTTAAAGATTACTTCTCACACAGATTCTCGAGGAACCTCGAAGTATAATGATTGGTTATCGCAGCGTAGGGTCGATAAAACTAAAGACTACTTATTGTCTAAAGGCGTATCTGCTGATAAGTTAACAACAGAAGCTTATGGTGAAACCATGTTATTGAATGAGTGTGATGACAATACCTATTGTCCTGAAGAAAAACACGCAGTTAACAGACGTTCTGAGTTTGTGATACTAGAATTCTAGTAAAGAATAACGTTGATTGTTTTGTATAAATATTATATCCATAAATTAAGTTTTAATCTATGGATATAATAGAATATAATTAAATTGTGATTGAATTATTTGGATTTCGATAAGCAGGAAAGAATTCAGTGATATCAGAGTTAATGATATTATTAATTCCGAAGGTGTTTTGAGATTCAATACTAAGATCATCATAAGTATTTTGATTTAGTATTTTTCTTCCTGTAAAAAATATGATGTCTTTTTCCTTTGGAAAAAAGGATTTTTTATAAGTATATAAGTTGTCATTATTAATTCTACCGCCACCTAGTATATATTGCTTAAAATTTTTAATCCTAGCCCAGTTTATAATATTTACTTTCAAAAAATCATTTGGTCTACAATTAAAATATTCAGAATTTGTTCCACCTAAATAAGAGTAAATTTTATTATTGGAAAGTAATAAAAATTCAGTGGAAATTGGAACTTCATTTTTATACACCATTGCGATTGCGCAGTGGTTTGGATTAGATTTAGTATAATTTTCAAAGTAATCTAGTGAGAAATATAATTGAATATCCGCACTGCGTCTTATCATAGTGTTTTTATAAATATCATAAAATTGATTAACGATTTTAGGTTCAATTTTATTGGTAAATAGTTCGAATTTTAATTGATTTACTTCAGCCTTCCTGTAGTTGTTACGTACTTTTTTATCAAATCTGGTCCATTGTAAGTTTTCTTCAACAATATCACCACAAACATTATCTAATGTAGGTTTTAAAACTCCGTTGTACCCGTGAGTATTGTTATCTAAACTAAAGCGAATAAATTCGGAAATTATATTATTATTATTATACCATAAATCAACTTCTTTCCAAAATATAGTTATTTCGAGTTCGGTTGCTTTTTCTGAGATTAAAGGACCGCTATATCCATACGGGCTAATAACATCTTTATGTTTCGTTGGTAATTTATTGATACTAATGTTTCGAATAATAATTGGCATGATTATTATTGGTTCGTTATTCACACTTAATAAAAAGTATTTAATTTTATTGGTAGAAAAATCATTTGAAATAGTTAAATCGAATTTAATGAATGGATTATCATCTTTTATTTTGGAGCAAATATCTAGATAAGATGTTAAATCTTTTTGGGACGATAAATCTACAATTTCGAAAGTATTAGCTGTCATATTTATTTTTATAGTGGGGTTGTTATTATCAAAGAAAATTAGAAACTTTCTGCATAGTTTTAATAATTATTTTTTTACCTTTTTTTCTAAATTTAGGGTATAAAGATTCGAAAGTATCTGAAACTTTTATTTTGATTGGTGTTTGGTATAAGATAAGACCCTTGTCATATTCGTCGTCTATAATGTGGGTGGTTATACCTGTTATTTTTACGCCATATGCTAATGCATCTTGAATAGCAGTTTTTGTGGCTAAAAAACTTGGAAAAAGTGATGGATGGATATTTATAATTTTATTCGGAAAGGTATCAAGCATTTCTTTTTGGATTAAATATTTATAATTCAAAAGAAAAATAAAATCTATTTCTCTTTTTAGAACTTCATTACAAATAACTCTTTGATGCTCTTTGGAATTTTGAAAGGAATATTTTGAGATTTCTAAAGTTTCAATACCATGTTTTTTTGCAGCTTCTAAAGCCGCGAATTCATTATTATCGTATATGATTAATGAAATTTCAAAATTATTTTGAACTGTATTTTGGTGATGTAAAATATTAATAATATCAATTATATTATTACCTATACCACTACATAATATAGCCCATTTTTTATTTCTTTTATTTTCCATTATAGCGATTTATTTAAAAATTAAAGACATATATCTGATGCTATTTATTTTACAATAAAAGTATGTTTAATTGGAAAATAATGTTCTCGTTTTGTGAATGTTTTAAGTATAAATTTATAGTGAAATTTAATCTTATGATCCAACTGTGAAATTAAAAACTGACGAGGTTGATTCGTTTCCAACACTGTCTTTTGTTATAATCTTCCAGTAATAAGTTTTACCCGCTTCCACGGGTATCTCGCTAAATCTAGTGTCGGTGACATCGGTTCCATAAAGCTGAGGGTCTTTTGCTTCACCAAAAAATAAGTCATAAGAAACAATATCGTCATCTGGGTCTTCTGATTTCCAAATTAAATTTACGCTTGTACTTGTTTGTGATATTGAAGCTCCTGAAACAGGGGAGATAGCTGTAGCGGCTAAAGGTGGTTCAGATGTATCCCATGGACCTAGATTTATAAAAGTCCATGTTGCACTTATGTTATTTATAGAATCTTTTACGATCCACGAATATGCTACATCACGTTGAAGTATTATTGAAGCGTTAGTCGTGGCGCTTTCATAAATTGTGGTTTCATAATTGCTAAGGTTTTTTAGTTCTAAAAAGTATAAATTTTCATTACCGATACCTTCGTTATGCCATTCGAAAACTAATTCACTTTCCGTATCAGAAATAATCATTCCATCTGAAACTTCAGACGTGTTTTTGGGAAATATTAGTTTTATCGATTTAATACTATTGTTGATTTCCAGAACATCAGAATCTATACCACACGAATAAGCGTTAATTATCAAAAATAATAGTAATAAGCATTTTCTGATTTCCATTTATATTCGCGTATTTACTTTTGTAATTTAATATCTATACATAATAAAGTGAACCCTTTTGTTTAGGTTATTAAATAAATAGAAATTAAACGTTGGTAAAAATAGGTATTTCATAGTAAAAATTTGTATTGGTATTAATTAATCTCTTTGATTTTGGATTTTGCAATAATGGTTGTTGAGGACATAATATCCATCAAAAAAAATAATGGTTAATTTCAGAATTTTCTTAATAATCAAGTGCTTTATTACTATTAGTATTCATTGAAATTAAACGTTTTTATATGGTTTTGAACGATATTAATCTGTTCTTAATGCGTTATGTGTTTTTTTTGTAAGATAATTATACCCATCTCTATATTATTTAGAATTATGATTAAAAAAATTACTTCTTCTTTTCGTAACTTAAAGAAAATTGTACTCGCAACTGGTGTTATAGGTGCTGTAGCTACTTTTATGAGTTTTAGCCCTATGTTTTTTGGACCAGGTTTATCTGAAGCTACTCCTTTTGTAGCTTTTTCAGATGATAACTTTCCAGACCTTAATGTCAGTACGGAACCTTACGAAGTGGCATTTGAAAATTTAACTTTCGACTGGCCTTTGACTTTTAACCCTGTACCAACTCAAAACCGTATTATAGTCGGTCAATTGAATGGAGAAATTTTTTGGATTGATGATAATCAAGCTGCTAATGTAAAAAATTTAATAGTAGATTTTTCTGATGAGGTTGGCGATGCAGTAACTCCAAATATTGAAGTTTGGGATGGAGGTCTTTTAGGACTTGAGTTGCATCCCAATTTTGGTTTAGGTGGTAATAATTATGTATATATTTTTTATACTACAGAATCAGAAACGGGTGATGATACATTAAGTTCTGGAGGTAATGGTACATTTGGTTGCGATTTAGAAGAGTTTCATGGTAATTACATTCATTTGGAACGTTTTGAGTTAGACCCTGCTAATTTAACATTTGTTGAGGGATCTAGAGATATAATGATTAGAAGAAGGATGTTGAATACTACGCACCGTGGTGGAGCTATGGTTTTTGGTGACGACGGATTTCTTTATGTAGCAGTTGGTGAACAAGGACGTGCAATTAGTGCGCAGAATATGACAGAGAATATTGATGGTGGTGTTCTACGTATAGATGTAGATATGGATATTACTAAAAGTCACGCTCCTATCAGAACAATGCCTGAAGATGTAGGTGATGCACAAGAAATTACAGGTCAAAATTATTTTATTCCTAATGATAACCCATTTATAGATAATACGGGTGAAATATTTGAAGAGTATTATTCTATAGGAAATAGAAGCCCGCACCGAATGAGTAAAGATTCTCAGACTGGATCAATTTATTTAGGTGAAGTAGGCTTTAGTACACATGATGAAATTAATGTGCTTTCTAGTGGAGCAAATTATGGTTGGCCAGTTTACGAGGGTCCAGCAGATGGACCATTCAATGGTTGTGATGTTGATGGTTTATTGAATGATATGCCTCACCAATTACCATTGACTGCATTTTCAAGAGATGATGCTGGTTCAATAATTGGAGGTTATGTTTATAGAGGTTCTGAATTTACAGCATTTAATGGTGATTATATTACTGCAGATTGGTTGACACAAAAAATTCTTTCGGTAAATATTGCTACAGGCGATGTTACAACTTTAGGTACTTTACCTAGAAGACCAATTTCTTTTGGTGAAGATTCTGATGGTGATATTTACTATTTAACTCAAGGTAATAATGTTCAGTTATTGCGTTTTGTAGAACCAGGTGTGGTAATTGGAGTGCCACAAACTTTGACAGAAACAGGGGCATTTACAGATGTTGAGAATTTGGTAGTTGCAGATGGTTATTTGCCATATGAATTAATTGATCCCTTTTGGTCGGATGGTGCAGTAAAAAAGCGTTGGATGGCAATACCAAACGATGGGAATCCAAATACAGCTGCAGAACAAATTGATTTTTCAGAAAATGGTGTATGGGAATTTCCTATAGGTACTGTTTTAATAAAACATTTTGATTATCCTATTGATGAAAATAATAGTACAGTATTAGAAAAAGTTGAAACTAGGTTTTCTATTAAAAATAGTAATGGCAACTGGACTTTTTTATCTTATAAATGGAATACGGCACAAGATGAAGCTACTTTAATTGATATGAGTAGTGGTGATTTAAAAGATGTAGAAGTAACATTAGCAGGTGGAGGTACTGAGACTATAACATGGCAATATCCTTCTACTAGTGAATGTCTTAGTTGTCATAATGAGATATCTAAAGGTACATTAGGACCTAGAACAAGATATTTAAATAGTGAGTTTGATTACGCAGTTCAAGGTGGTATAGTAGGTAATCAATTAGTAACCCTTAGTGAATTAGGTTTTATTGAAGAAAATATTACTGATGGTATTGCTGAAGGTTATTTAACACATACCTCTATTAATGATTTAAACGGCAGCTTAGATGATAAGGCAAGATCTTATTTAGATTTAAATTGTGCATATTGTCATCAAGCAGATAATAATTTACGTGCAGATTTTGATTTAAGATTGGCTAATAGTCTTATAGAAACAAATTTATTAAGCGCTACAATAGCTGAGCCTGTAGAGGATATGGCAGAGGATCAAAAAATACTATTTGTTAAAGATGCGGCTAAATCGCAAATTTTTCATAGAGCGAATTCCTTAACTTCTGGTGTTAAGATGCCATTGGTAGCAAAGAACCAAGTTGATGAAGCTGGTGTTGCTTTATTAGAAGAGTGGATAAATCAATTATCTGTTCCACCCACACCAGTTGTAAGTGCAGATCCTGTTTTAGGTAATGTACCTTTAAATGTGAATTTCACCGGTAGTGAATCTTCAGATGATGAAAGTGTAGATTTATTTGAATGGGATTTTGGTGACGGTAATAGCTCTACAGAAGCAGACCCCAGTTATACTTATACAGAAATAGGTGTTTATACAGCTACATTAGTAGTTACAGACAATGATGGTCAAACTGGTACAAAAACTATTGAAATTACAGTAACAGGTGGTGATGTTAATAATGTAGCTGATGAAAATACAAATATAGCATTAGCCAATGATGCCATAATATCTGGTCAGATAGATGGTGGTGAGGGTCGTGGAATACCCCAAGATATATTATATGACCCTTCTAAAGATGATTATTTTGTAGCTACTAATTTCAATGAATATGGGGATCTTCGTTACCATAATGCAGGTACTTTACCTGTAGAAGAAGCGCTAACCTGGAGAGTAGATTGGCTTAGTAAGAAACTAGTTAATTATGTTACTTTTGGTGGAGCATTTCCTAATCAACCGCAACCAAATACGGCTTGGAGATTGAGCTACCGTGTTGGTAATGAATGGACTGTTTTAGAAGAAGGTATTGGTGGATGGATTGATGATGGTATCTATGAATGGGGGGGTAAGGCTCAGGCACCATTTGAGGTAGATGGATTTCGTATGCAGCTATTTAGTGATGGAACAAATGATTTAGTTAGTGCTCACTTAAGAGCTAGAGGAGGTACATCATTACTTATTAATGATAGTGGAGAAAATACTAAGGCAACACTATTTCAATATTTAACAGATGATGGTTCACCTGTTGCTTCATTTGATTTTATGGCTGATGAATTAGAAGTTACTTTTGATTCTTCAGAAAGTACAGATGATAATGGTATTGTAACGTATGCTTGGGATTTTGGAGATGGAGAAGTTTCTGATGAAGCAAATCCAGTACATAACTACACAGCAGATGGTACATATGATGTTACATTAACACTTACTGATGCAGATGGTTTAACAGATTTTTTCACGGAAAGTATAACCGTTGAAGGTATACCAACTATTCCTGTGGCGATTGCTTCATCAAACGTGACAACTGGTCCGGCGCCATTGGATGTACAATTTACAGGAAGTAATTCAACGGATGACATTGCAATAATTAGTTATGTTTGGGATTTTGGTGATGGAGCAACTTCTATAGAAGAAGATCCTTCATACGAATATACTGTGCCTGGGAATTATCTCGCTACATTAACAGTAACAGATGCGGATGGTAACGAAAATGAAACAACAATTAATATTGTTGCTAATGGAGGTGCTGTAGATAATAATGCTAATGCAGGTATTAATTTAGCTTTATTGTCAGATGCATCGGTTAGTGGTTCATCAGTAGATGGTAAAGGCACTCCTCAAGCCATTCTATATGACCCATTGGCGGAAAATTACTTTGTTGTCACTGATTTTAATGAATATGGCGTCGCTAATGGAGAGAACTTAGGTACTCCAGATGCAGATAATGGTTTTAATTGGCAGGTAGATTGGGCGAATAGAAAAGAAGTGAACTATATTACTTTTGGTGGTGTTTACCCAAATCAACCACAACCAAATTCTTTATGGAGAATTAGTTATAGAATTGGAGATGTTTGGACAATGTTAGAAGAAGGTGCTGGTGGTTGGATCGATGCTGGTATATATGAATGGGGTGGTGCAACAATGACACCGATACAAATGGATGGGCTAAGAGTTCAGGTGTACAGTAATGGAACTAATGATTTAGTAAGCATACATTTAAGAGGTAGAGGTGGTGTATCTAATATAATTGATGATAGCGCTACATTAACGAAGGCTACATTAATTCAATATTTACCTGATACAGGAGCTCCTGAAAGCGAATTCGATTATGCTTCGAATGATTTAGAAGTAACTTTTGATTCTTCAGCAAGTACAGATAATGTTGGGATTGTATCCTATACTTGGGATTTTGGGGATGGAAATGGTTCAACAAACCCTAATCCAATACATACGTATATTGAAGAAGGAACATATAATGTAACACTTACGGTCACAGATGAAAATGGTTTGAGTGATATTTCTGCGCAAGAAATTATAGTGACAAGAGATAATTCAGTTCCTATAGCAATAGCATTAGCAGATATTATGGTAGGTCCAGCACCATTAAATGTGCAATTCTCAGGTAGTACCTCAACTGATAATGTTGGTGTTGTTACCTATGCATGGGATTTCGGGAACGGGAATACATCAAACGTAGCTGATCCTAATTATACCTTTGCAACATCTGGTAATTATATGGTGACGTTGACTGTAACTGATGCTGATGGTAATACAAATGTCGACGAATTAACAATATTGGCAAATGGTGGCGATGTAGATAATAATCCAAATGCAGGTTTAAATATCGCATTATTACCAGATGCTGTGCTTAGCGGTTCAACTAACGATGGCAGAGGTACACCGCAAGCAATTCTTTATGATCCTTCAAAAGATGATTATTTTGAACGTACAGATTTTAATGAATACGGAGTTCCTAGAGGAGAGAACTTAGGTACTCCAGGTGTAGAAGATGCTTTTTTGTGGCAAGTAGATTGGGCGAACAGAAAAGATGTTAACTATATTACTTTTGGAGGAGTGTTTGATAATCAACCGCAACCAAATTCTTTATGGCGTATTAGTTATCTAGTAGGTAGCGAATGGATCATTTTGGAAGAAGGTACCGGAGGATGGATTGACTCCGGAATATTTGAATGGGGTGGGTCAGAAGAAACTCCAATTAGCATAGACGGCCTACGTGTACAGATTTATAGTGACGGAATTAACGATTTAATCAGTATACACTTAAGAGGTCGTGGTGGTAGATCTAACATTATAAATGATAGCGCTTCAGAAACAAAGGCAACTTTAATTCAATATTTACCACCAGTTGGCGCGCCAGAGAGTGTTTTTGAATTTACTGTTGATAACCTTCAATTAGATTTTGATTCCTCGCTTAGTACTGATGATGTTGGTATTATATTGTACGAATGGGATTTTGGCGATGGTAATGTATCTACAGATGCTAATCCTTCAAATATTTATCCTACTTCAGGATCATTTACAGTTACTTTGACTGTAACCGATGCAGAAGGTTATAGTGATACTTCTTCTCAGGTAATTAACCTAGGAGCTCCGGCAAATGAAGCGCCTGTCGCAGAAATAGAAACTAGTTTAGTCACTGGAGCAGCACCACTTACAGAAGAATTTGTTGGAAGTAACTCTACAGATGATGTTGCTGTGGTGTCTTATGAATGGGATTTTGGAGATGGTAATACATCAACTGAGATAGACCCGACTTATATTTATACAGTGGCAGGTAATTATACCGCAACATTGACTGTAACTGATGAACAAGGATTAACAGACCAAGTTTCTGTTTCCATTATTGTAACAAGTGATGTCGCAGACAACTCACCAAATGCAGGTGTAAACATTGCATTACTACCAGATGCAACTATAAGTAGTTCTGTGGAAAATCCACGAGGTACTGTTCAATCTATTTTATATGATCCATCAAGAGGTGATTATTTTGTAAGGACAAATTATAATGAGTTCGGTGAAGCTTTTGGAGTTAATTTAGGCACACCAGATGTTGATGACGCTTTTCAATGGCAAGTAGACTGGGCTTCACGTAAAATTGTAAACTATATTACTTTTGGTGGTGTTTATGAAAATCAACCGCAACCAAATTCATTATGGAGAATTAGCTACCGTGTAGGTAATGATTGGGTTATTTTAGATGAAGGCGTTGGAGGTTGGATTGATGCCGGTATTTACGAATGGGGTAGTTCTGAACAGGCACCTATACAAATTGATGGACTTCGTGTTCAAGTGTATAGTGACGGAATAAATGATGTTGTTAGTGTTCACTTACGTGGGCGAGGAGGTATATCTAATAGTATTGACGATAGTGCTACAGAGACTAAAGCAACATTAATTCAATATTTACCAGATGCTGGTGCTCCAGAAAGTAGTTTTGATTACGTAATTAATGAGCTGCAAGTAGATTTTGATTCTTCTGCTAGTATAGATGACAATGGTATTGTTTCATATGCATGGGATTTTGGAGATGGTAATAGCTCTAATGAAGCGAATCCAGTTCATATTTACTCAGAGTCAGGTACTTATGATGTTACCTTGACGGTTACTGATGCGGATGGTAAATTAGATACTTCTGCTGCTACAATTACAGTTTTAGGAAATGGTATTCCAGTTGCGGTAGCAAGCGCAGATGTATTGGAAGGTGAAGCTTCACTTACAGTTTCATTTGACGGAAGTGGGTCAACAGATGATAATGCTGTTGTAACGTATGCTTGGGATTTTGATGATGATGATATTTCAAATGAAATTAACCCAGTCCATGTATTTGATGAGGTCGGTGAGTATACTGTTACTTTAACTGTAAGCGATGCTGAAGGACAAACGCATAGTACAACATTGACGATAACTGTGAATGAAGAAAATGAAGCTCCAATAGCAATTGCCAGTGCAGATGTTATTTTTGGTGAAGCACCACAGACAATTTTATTTGTAGGTAGCACTTCAACTGATGATGTGGGTGTAGTTAGCTACGCTTGGGATTTCGTAGATGGTGGTACGTCAACAGAAGCAGACCCTGAATATACCTTTTCAACCAATGGTGTATTTGAGGTTACATTGACGGTAACTGATGCAGATGGCTTAATGGATATTACTTCGTTAACCATAACAGTTGAAGAAAATATAGAAGAAAATGAAGCACCTGTAGCTATTGCGACTGCTGATATTATTGCTGGTGAAGTGCCACTAACAGTTTCGTTTATAGGTAGTGAATCAACAGATGATGTTGGTGTAATTAGCTACGCTTGGGATTTTGTTGATGGAGGGTCATCGACAGAGGCAGATACTGAGTATACCTTTAACACAGCAGGTGAATATGAGGTAAGCTTAATAGTAACTGATACAGAAGGATTATCGGATACAACTACTTTGACAATAACTGTCGGCGAGAGTATTGTTGAGAATGAAGCTCCTATAGCTATTGCTAGTTCAGATATTGATTCAGGTGAAGCTCCGCTAACTGTTCTTTTTGTGGGTAGTGCTTCAGTAGATGATACAGAAGTAATTTCTTATGCTTGGGACTTTGGTGATGGAGGAACTTCTTCTGAAGTAGATCCAGAATATATCTTTAATACAGCAGGAGTATATGAGGTTACCTTAACTGTAGAAGATGCAGAAGGTTTAACTGATAGCGTAACTATCACTATTACAGTTGAGGATAATGCACCGCTTGATGTAGAATTAGATATGGTTTTATCGCCCAATCCATCAATAGATTATGTAGAAATAACATTGAACGGTATTGTGTCAGAAGATGATATTATTGGTTTTACATTGCACGACTCTGCAGGAAGGTTAATCAGACAATATCTTCCAGATGAAATTTCAACAAACGGAACTTACATTATTGATTTGGCAATTTTAACCACTGATGTTTATGTAGTTACTGTAGTTCTTAATAATGGAGAGCTAGTTTCTAAAAGAATGATTTTGAGAAAATAAGTTACTAATATCTAAGAAAAATGCCGTATTTCTATATAGTAGAAATACGGCATTTATGGTTAAATAAATTATGCCGAAAATATTAATTCTAAAAATGGGACTAGTATTATCGTAAATACATACTCATTATCAAATAATTAGGTTTGTGTTTTTTGCATTTGAACTTAAAATATTAAAATTATAATTCTATAATTAGGTAAGAAATCCCTTGTGCAGTTATTTATACTATTTTATCGATTAATTATACTAAATCTTATTATTTAGGGTTTAATTTGTCATTAAGAGGTATATAAGTACTTAAGATTTGGTAATTAAATTATTTATAAATATGTACAGTATTTTTAAGCCAAACTTTCAAATATTTAATTTATTAAATAAAAATCAAAAAAATTGAACAATACAATACGTAAAATTAAGAGTAATTCTACCATTAGGACTGTTTTTACAGACTTGTTTGACACTTTGATTCATCGTTCGGTTCATCCAAATTATGTATATAGAATTTGGGCAAAATTTCTTATTAGAGATTTGGGACTACATATAGACATAAGTACTTTATTTAAAATTAGGGCAGACGCAACTTCTAAGTTAGCAGAAGATATGAACCTTAGTAAGGTAGAGGTACCTTACGAGCTGGTAATGAAAGATGTTTATCACAGGTTAGTAAATTCAGATAATTTGAATGATTTGAACTGGGACTGGAATACATTTTTTTATTATACTCAAGAAGCAGATTATAGAAGTGAAACTTCCGTTCAATTTTTAAATACTTCTTTGGTTGATGGACTTAAGAGTTTAAAAGAGGAGAATTATAATATATATATAGTTTCAGATTATCATTTGCCAAAAACTATAATTAATAGGTTATTAGACCATCATGGTATAACAGCTATTTTCAATGAGGTTTTTATTTCGTGCGATTTAGAGAAAAGTAAGGAAAGTTCAGGTAATATTTACCCATTGGTATTAGATAAAACTGGTTCGATAGCCACGCATACCGCTATGATGGGTGATAATAAAATTAGTGATGTAGTTAATGCTACTAAACATGGTTTAAATGGACATTTTTTAAAACACTATTCTCATAAATTTAGAAATAAGAAAAATTTATTTGGTAGTGTTAGTACAGAATTTAAAAATGTTTGTAGTAAAACAGAAAAGGCTTGTAAGAATAGTGATTTTCCATTTAGTGAATACATTATTCATTTTTACTTCTTTACTGAACGTTTGTATGCCGAAGCAAAAAGAAATGGAATTAAAGATTTATTCTTTTTAGCACGAGAAGGTCATTATTTAAAACAGATATTTGATACATATCAAGAATTTAATGGGCTAAGAGAAGAGGATTATATTAAAACTCATTATTTTAAAGCATCTAGACATTCTGCTAAACAAGTTTCCTTAAAGCCTATTGAAGAAGAAAAATTTGCCCCAATAAAAAAGAACTATGATGTAATGTCGACTGGTCAATTTTTAACTTCTTTTAATATTGATGAGCATGATATCTTAACTATTGCATCAGAAATTGGAGTAAATAAAGATGAAGAAATAGAAAATTTTAGTAAATCTGAAGTAGTTGCTAAATTAAGAGTTAACGAGCGTTTTAAATTTGCTTATGAAACTCATAGGGTAGGACAGCGTGATGCTTTCAATAACTATCTAAAATCATTTAATGTTGACCTGAAATCTGATGGTATGACTTTAGTAGATGTCGGTTGGGGAGGCACTATGCAAGAATGTATTTATCAATATTTAAATTGTGAAGTTCCGGTTACGGGATATTATATTGGTTTACGAGAAATTTATACTATTGAAAGTAAAACTAGAAGATACGGTTTAAATTTTACCGTTTATCCTAAAAAGGATTATTCGGATCATATTTTACAAGCAAACGGACAATTATATGAACAATTATTAGCTGCTCCGCACGGTAGTACATTAGGGTATAAAGACAACCCTAATTCTCCTACTATAGAATATCATGAACCTAATGAGAAAAAGGTCTTTGATGAGTTTATTTCACCGATACAACAGTTTATGGATAGTCAGTTTGATAACTTACTTACTTCATTGGATGGGGTTACGTATACTGATAACATGGTTCAAGATTATATGACAGCATTGGCATTAAGATTAGGTCTTTTTACTAATAGAAAAAAATTGAAGTTTATTCAATTGATTTCAAAAGGCTTTTACCAGAATGTTGGAGGCAATAAAGTAGGTATGGTCTATGACCCTAGTCAACTTTCACAATCTAAAGTTCAGCTCTTAAAAGAGTTTATTTGGAGTCCAGAAAAGACCTTTCGATACCTTGTAAAAGTGAAACCTCTTTTATTCGATAAAAAACTATCTTGGTTAGGATGGACGGTGAGTTCTACTTATTATTACATAAAAGCAAATAGATATTTAAAAAAGAAATTCTTTAATAAAGAACTAATTTCATAGCTACTTAATTCGTTTAAAATAAAAAGCTGTTATATTTTAACATATAACAGCTTTTTATTTTTCAACTACTTGTTTGTATAGCTTTAGGTAATATTTATGTCCAGAAAAGACTGTATAAGATACTCTGGTCTATTCTCTTGATAATTATGAGAATTGGAATGTATATTCATGCCATTATCGATTAAACCAACTGTATGCCATCCCATTTTACGTGGAGCTATAAAATCTTTTTTAAAATTATCACCAAAATAATAATAAGTTTCTACTTTAAGTTCATTTTCTATTTTTTGAAAATTTGCCGGATTAGGTTTCTCACTACCTAAACTTTCAGATATCACGCAGTAGTCCATATGCTGAAATATACCTAACGATTTCAATTTATTTGTTTGGGTAATTTCACGACCATCAGTAACAATACCAAGTTTTCCTTTATTTGCTTTAACCATTTTTATAGTGTCCATTACTCCAGGGAAAGGTTCTATAGTAGGAATATGATTTCTATACTTTTTTAATAGATGTTCTGTGGGAATACTAAAGGTTTTAGAGAGAAACAAGAAAGGGTTTTTCCCACTTCTATATAAAGAAAATACTTGATTGTATAGTGATTTTGCTTGTTCTGGTTTTAAGTTAAAACAGATATCCCAATACGCAGATTTAAGAAATGACAGTTCATTATATAAAGTATCATCTAAATCAAAAATTAAAGCTGTATCCTCGTTAATCTTTATATTCATGAACTAGTACTTCAGCATCATAACGTAACATAAGTAAATCTTCATCCCATTCATCGAAGTAACCGGTTAAATCTTCTCCTAACAAATATTCCTTCAAAATCCATTGTACATAATTTGCTCCTGCACTATGAGTTAATGGGTAACCGCCACCAAATCTCGGATTTACTTCAATACCATAAATTTCTTTAGATTCTTTATGCATGAAGAACTGAACAGTTAGACAGCCTCGAATACCAACTAATTGTTTTAACTGTTTTTTTATAAAAGGTACCAACTCATTTCTTTTAGTAATTCCTTTGTTTACCTCACCTGCTCTTACTAATAATCGTTGTCTAGGTACCGCACATCTTAAATTACCATTTTTGGTATAATAAAGGTCACATGTAAACTCGTCATATAAATTATGATCCAAGTATTCTAAAAACATAAGTTTTTTGTTTTCATAATGGTATTCTGTTAATTCGTCTTTATCTTTTATAAGAAAATTATCAATACTACTACTGCCGTCATATGGTTTTATGTAAATTGGTAGTTGAAAATTATTTTTAGAGTATTCTTCAGCTACATTAATTCCTTTAGATTCAAAGAAATCATGAATCATACGTTTATCTCTACATTGTGCTATAAACTCCTCATCGGGAACCACTACAGTAATATTATTTTCTGAAAGTAATTTTTTGTTTTGCGCTAGTGGTAATACAGATGTATCTATAGTTGGTATAATCAAAGAAATACCTAATTCATTACATTTTTTAATTAATGTATCTATATAATCTTCATGATTTGAATGAAGCATTTCAAAATAATCATCGGCTACCATACATGCTGACGATAAATTTGGGTCCATGTCTGAACCATAAACTTTAGCTTCTGGAAATATTGCTTTTAATTCTTTTTTAAAAAACTTGACCAAAGAAACCCTTCGACCTGCGGATGTAATTAAAATATTGTTCATTTTACAGTTTTGTCTTGGTTAAGTTATTTTATGTAAATATTGTGGGCGATAATAAAAAGATATAATTCTTAAGGACATTTTGACATATAATCAAAAATACCATTTCTTTATACCATTTCAATTGAATAAATGTTTTCTTTCAATATCAAGGTCCGCCATATAAGAACTTTGATCCAGTTCCACATCAGAGGTTTTAAATACTTTAATTAAAGTCTTATAGAATATTTGAACATCTTGTATAATACCTAAATGTTCAACGTAGTAAATGTCTTTTTGAAATTTTTCGTCCCAACTCATGTAATTACGACCAGTTATTTGGGCTAAACCGGTAATGCCAGGTCTAACTGAAAACCGAATTCTCTCTTCGGGTTTATAAAAAGGGAGGTATTTAACTAATAATGGTCGCGGACCAATAAGACTCATATCACCTTTTAAAACATTAATTAACTGTGGTAGTTCGTCGATAGATGTTTTTCGAACAAAAATTCCAAGCGGAGTTAGTCTAATTGAATCTGCTAATAACTCACCATTCTCATCTTTCTTATTATTCATGGTTTTAAATTTTAAAACCTTGAATACTTTTTCATTTTTTCCTGGTCTTTTTTGAGTAAAGAAGGGAGTGTCTTTGAAATCTATGGTCAATATAAGGGCAACTATTAATAAAATAGGAAATAACAATATAAGACCTATTAAGGATAAGATAATATCAAATAAGCGTTTAAAAATTGGGTACATTTTTTAATTTTAAGTATTATAAAATCACTAAATTTTAATTGAATCTATGACGGCAGCAAATTGTTTGCAAAGCAGAGATTTATCGTAAACTGTCTCTGCTAACTTTCTTGAGTTTTTGCCCATAACCTTTAGTTTTTCTGGCTCTTTTTGTAATGCAATTAACTTTTCAGCAAATTCTTTAGGCGATTCTGGATCAACATAAACACCACAATTATGCTTTTCTACCAAATCTTTTGTCCATCCATTAGAATTAACAATAATAGGTTTTTCGGCAGATAAAGAATCGAATAATTTGTTAGGTGAGTTAGTGCCTAGTATTGGTATATTACTAAAAGTGACTAATGATATATCACATAAATTTACAATTTCAGAGGTTTTCTCCATATTAAAAAAACCTAAGTAAGTTACATTGTTACAACCATCTTTAGTATGGTAATTTTCAATTAATTCTTTCCCAGGGCCACTGCCTATAAATAAAAACTCAATTGTTTTATTTTCTTTTAAAAGATGAGCTGTTTCTAAAATATATTCTATTGCATTAGCTTGCCCTAAAGCACCAAAGTAAATAACCTTAAAGGTTTCCTCACTTATATTTAATTCCTGCATAAGAGCCATATTCGGTTCTCTAGACCAAAATGCGTCAATCTTAGCCATGTTAGGTATCATGCTAACTTTACTATCAGGTGTGCCTACTTTTAAAACTCCATCTTGCATACCTGGTGATAGGGCAATGACATGAGAGGCATTTTTGTAAATACTACGTTCAAACCATTTAGCAAGCTTAATAGCAGTTTTATTATTGAGACCCCCCATTTGAATAGGAACTTCTGGCCATAAATCTCTAACCTCAAATAAGTAAGGTATTTTTTTAAATTTTTTCAAAACCAAAGCCGGAAACCCAATTGTTAGTGGGGTAGAGGTGGCAATTACAAAATCTATATTTTTTTCTTTTAACGCTAAATATGTAGAGAAGAACATAAAATGCAAAAACGATTTTAGTCTAGATGCAATACTCATGGTTTGCGAATATGGCACTCTAACATAGATGACATCAATACCATCTACAGTTTTTCGCTCAAATCTTTTTTGTTTTTTTTACCTAAAGATATTACGGTAACCTTATGACCATTTTTAAGAAGTTCTAAGCTGTTCCAATAAGATCGGGTACCACCTGGTTGATCAGGTGTTGTGAAGTATTGATGTAGGTATAGAATGTTCATGCTCAAGTTGGTTTAATATTTTAATTGCTTCCGCTGGATTTAAATTCCAATAATTAGATTCTTTTATGCTTTTAAAAGTATCATCACTTAATCGTTTTTTGTAAAATTTTGCCGGGCTTCCGAAATAAATTGAATTTTCTGGTATATCTGTATTAACAAAAGACATAGCACCTATTACCGCACCATCTCCAATAGTTACCCCCTGTTTTATTATACAACCTGCTGCTATCCAAACGTCATTGCCAATTGTTGTAACTTTATCATAAACACAATGCTTACTTAACCTTGGTGATGTACTTGCCCACCAATATGAATGTTGCATACCACCTATTTGTACGCCAGGAGCTATAGATGAATAATTACCTATCTTGGTATTTATTATTACAGTATTACAGGCAATGTAATTTTCTTTGCCAATTTTTGAATCAGAGATTAACGTATTATTACTAATTTTAGTAGTGTAATGAATTTTGTTTTTTTTGATATAATCTTTAGGTATTCTTAATACTACTTTTATAAAAAAGAATATATTTTTAATTATTTGCATGTTTCTTATAAAGTTGGGTGTATTTCGTTGCTATATTACTCCAACGAAATAAAGAGAAATCTATTTTGTCTAAATTATATTCTTTGTAATTATCTATAAGATTTATCAGACTTATCTTAATCTGTTCATAATCATCAATTTTACATTTTTCGCCTACAGCAAAATTAAAAACATTATCGATTCCATCATTTTCTAAATAAAGTAATGGTAAGCCTTGAGATAAACTTTCAATATATACTAAACCAAAAGTTTCGCCTTTCGAAGGCATTGCGAAAATATGATTTTCATTATAGATATCCTTTAGTTTATTCTTATCATTTACTTTACCTAATAAATTAAAGGTGTCTTTATATTTAAGAGCTAGTTCTTCTATTTTTTTTTCATCTTCACCGCCAGAACCAACAATATTTAATTCAAGATTGTAACCAGATTTGTTTAAATCGATAACGACATTGGCTAATTTGATTAAGTTTTTTCGTGGTATTAACCTTCCGACGTAAAGAATTTTGAAGGGAACAATTTGTTTTTTCTTTTCTTGATTATCAAGCCAAAAATTATCGATACCATTGTAAATTACCTTAGACTTACTTTTTAAAAACTTTTTATCACCTAAAATTAAAGGGTGTTGATAAAATTTCTTTTGTAAAGAATCACTTATAAAAATAATTTGTTCGGCTTCTTTTAAAATATTTTTGGCTTTAAATATTAAATCAGGACGATATTTTAGAAACACTTCTAAATCTGTCGATCTAATGGCTACAATATAAGGTATGTTATATTTTTTTTTAAGTAAATAAGATAAACCTCCATCACTAAATAAAGTAGTTGCATGCGATATTTTAATTTTTGAAATATCAATTTTTGAAATCAAATCTTTAAATAAAAACGAAATTTTACTTCGATATAAAAATTTATGTGTTTTTTTTAGCTTATCGGAATATAGAATTCTACTATTATTGGTTTTAAAATTTATATTGTTATTCCCTATTGGCGTCGTATCTCTTACAGGATTAAATATTACTTGAGGAATATTTAAATCATCTATAGATTTATATAGGTTACTGTGAACCTTTGTTAATGAAAAATCATTACAAATATGTAAAATCATTTTAAAAATTTCTTTATGGTTAACCTTGAATAAATAGGTATAGTTTCATTTTTTTAAAATTCATACTATTTTTAATATTTATTTTTTTAATACATATAACCAAGTCTAAATATTCAATCTAGTTAAAATATATTTGACATAAACTTAATTTTGCATTAAAGTTTCTTCCCATTTATTGATTATATTTTTTAAACTGTATTCTGTTTTAAATTTTTTATTATTACGAGAAAACTCCATCATTTTATCTGGATGTGCTAATAGATGTATAATTTTATTAGCCATTTCGTTTTGATTAAAGGGTTCTATTAGATAGCCATTAATATTCTCTCTAATAATTTCATTAGGTCCTGTAGGAACGTCATAGCTTATTAAAGGTAATTGAGAGGCTAAACCTTCAAGTAAGCTCATAGGGAACCCCTCATATCTAGATGTCATTACCATTAAAGAATAATCATTATAAAGTTCATATAGCTTATTAGATTGTCCCATTAGAATTACGATATCCTTTACGCCTTTTTCTTCAATTCGTTGCTCTAAAGTTTTTTTATGTTCACCGGACCCATAAATATGCCATTTAAGATTTGGATATTTCATCTTAACTATTTTAGCAATGTCTATAATATCCTCGAAATTTTTCTCAAAGGAAAGTCTCCCTACACTTATAATTTTATTAGTATTTGGAAGAAACATTTTTGATTGTTTTTCTAATTTTGCATCTATAGGATTATAAATCTGTACTACCCGCTTAGCTAGTGTTTCTTTAGAATAATTTTCTTCATCTGCCTTTGTTAGTGTAATTAAAGTTGTAGAAAATGTAGCAGTAATATGTTCGTTAAACATTCTAAACTGTTTTTTCGAAGCACCTTTAAAGCTAGTATGCGACCAGTAAATTAGCTTTGTTTTATTAAAAACGGTACTAAGAACGCCTAATGGCCCTACAATTTGACCACAAGATATTAATATGTCAATTTTATTAAAAGCTAGAATATTTCTTAATCTTTTAGACGCCTTAAAAATTCCTTTTTTCATTGAGGTTTGATTTTCAAGAAGATAATGGTATGGAATTTCATCATTCCAACCATATGAAGTAGGACCTTTTTTTGCGTAGCTGATTATATGGATTTCAAAATTTTCTATATTATTTAGTTGGTCTGAAATCAGGGAAGTTACTCTGCCTATACCTCCTCTTTCGGTAATTATACTTAAAAGAAAAGCTATTCTTTTCTTATTTGCCATCCTTTATTTTTTTAAATATTGTTATTACTTTTACCTTCATGGTTAGATATTCGTTAGTTTTAAAAACTTCATTGGTAATTAAGAAAACGAATAATCCTGTAATAAGTTGCAATAAAACTAAAAGATGATAGGGTAAATTGGTGAGGTAAGATATTGCGTACATAACTGATGATGTCGTCAAAGCTATCAAGATAAATGGAATAGCATCTTTTATTTGATTTTTTAAATCGTATTTTATAATTTTTTTAGTGTAAAAACTATTTATGAAATATTCTATAATTGAAAAAATAACAAGGCCCCAAATCATGTGCTTTATACTATAGTTTATTGTAACTAATATAATAGGTACTAAAATTATCTTTTTTATTATTTCTAGTTTTAAATTTAGATTAGAATAACCCTTAACAAGTAGTAAATTAAGATGAAGAATTTGCAGCGGATATAATAATCCTGGTATACAAAGTAATTGTAGATAAATTATTGATTGGCGCCATTTTTCACCTATAAGTAGTAGAATAATCGGTTCTGCCATTGCTGCTATGCTTAACATTATCGTGAAATTCAGAAACATACTATATCTCATAAATTGTACAAACTTAGCTTTTAAATTTTTCTGATCATTCTGAAAATTAGATAAAATCGGGAAACTTATTCGTCTAATTGCTACAGCTATATTAGTTGAAAAAGGAGTTTGAAATTGGTCAGCTCTTGTATAAAAACCTAATGCAATAGGGGTAAAGAATTTACCAATAATAAAATAATAAGCATTTTTGTATGCTGTATTAATTAGATTTCCAATTAATAATTTGTAACCGTAATCAAATAGTTCTTTAAAGCTTTCTAATGAAAAAATAAGTTTAGGAATCCAAGATGCAAACAACCAAAGCAATATTGTTGTTATGAAGGGTCTAAGTATGAAAAAGGCTATCAAACTCCATATTTCGAAATTGCTGTAAGCCATAAAAATGGCAATAGCTCCACTAATAATAGAAGAAATAATAGCAATGAATCCAAGTTTTTTAAATTCTAAAATCTTAGTAAGTAAGGTTCTTTGAATTAGAGATACTGCATTAATTATAAGAACTACGCCAGATACTTTAATTAATTCATTTAAGGATGGTGTTTCGAAAAAAGAGGCAATACTAGGGGCGGTAATGTAAAGTATAAAATAAAGCACGCAAGCTGTTAATAGGTTAGTGTAGAATACAGTATTAAAATCATTTTCGGTGGCATCAATTTTTCTAATTAAAGCAGTGCCAAAGCCTGCTTCAACCACAGAGTTAGCAACAGTTATTATTGCGGTTATTATACCTACCAATCCAAAATCTTTAGGACTAAGAAGCCTAGCTAAAACTATACCCACTAAAAACACAGAGCCTTGGCTAAATATTCCTTCAAATATTGTCCAGCTAAAACCATTTATTGCTTTTTTTTTAAAAGACACAATTACGTTATTTAATGGTTAATTTATTCTCTATTAATTTGGAAAGTAGTGTCTCTTTTTTGGAGGGTAATTATTAAAAAAAAGTACATCATTGAAAAAGGAAATTTATAAAAAACATAGAAGTTGTTGTATATGAGAAATGTTATAAAAAAAAGTAAATAAAATTTATATAAAGGATTTTTTTTATCTCGCCTATAGTTTCGGTAACTTTTGAAAGTTGGTATTAAGAAAAGGGAAAACAGTAAAATGCCACCAACTAATCCTTGTTCAGCAAGTATTTCAGTATAAGAATTATGAGTAAATAAACCAAACTTATTGTATAATGGAAACTGGCCTAAGCCTACTCCGAAAATTGGGTTCTCTTGAAATACTTCGATTCCTTTTTCTATCAATAGTTCCCTTGAATCTTTAGTGTTTTCCTTAATTTCCACTCTGTTTTGAATTCTTGAACCCTCATAAATTTTTATAAATTGGAAGGCCAAAAGTAATATAGAAATTAATATGATTAGCTTTCTGAAGACTTTATAAAAACTATTAATTGTTTTAGGTTTATTAACAAAAATCCAAAAACAAATATTAATTAATGTAATTAAAAGAAGACCAGCTCTGGATTGAGTTGTGAATGCTATAATTAGAAATAACAAGGGTAATACTAGCAAGAGTATTAATATCAACCTGTTCTTAAATTTTAAATATAAGTAGAATAAAGAAAAATTAGCAAAAACGCAAAAATAGGAATATGCATTTGCATTTAATAAAAATCTATCACGTACGGCAAGGGCTGAGGCGAAATCTGTAGTGATGTTGCCATTAATGACCATAATTCCAAATAAAAATAGTATAGATAATATATAACCTATATGGAAATAGATACTATAGTTGACATTTGTAACTAGTCCTATTACGATATAAGCAGATATAACCGCTCCAAATAATGAACTTAAACTAGTTGTATATTCATCATAGCCTTTGTAGTAATAAATTGTAATCAAACTAAGTATGAAGAGTGTTAAGAAAATAAAAAACTCTTTTTTATTAGAATGGAAGCTATTGCTATCATATATAAATGCGATTCCAGCTAAAAAAGGTAGTAAGCCTAAAGTAACAATTTGCTGAAGTTGAAAAAAGGGTCCAAGTGCATTTAAAAATACTATAATAAATATTATAAATATACCGAGTAACAATTTTGGTTGGTTTGTTTTTTCCATTCACTTGTAATAATGTAAACTATTTTAGTTTTGACTCTAATTTATTTGATATACCAATAATTTTAAGCAAAGATAACGAGAGATTAATTTTTAAAATTAATATTCAACATTAAATAATAATAATAATAGATTTTGCGTATTCACTTTAATTAGATGTATGTATACAATAACTCTTATTATTTGGTATTGTTATAATCTTCTAATACAAAAAAGAATTAAAAGGAAATAATAATTTTATTTATTTCACCTGGTATTATTAGATAATTATTTAGATTTTCCTGAATTTGGATAGAAATTATATTTATGAGAAAATATTTCTTGTAGAATTGTGAAGTTTTATCTAGAATATGGCTTTTAAATTAAGCCGAGTTATGACTATATATATGCTATTTTGGTGAAATATTTTTTTTAGGTAATAAATGCTATTGGTGGTTTTAAATACTGTCTTTTTATACCAATAAGTAATTTAAAATTTATTAATATTATTTAAAAGTTTAACTAGGCTAAGTTCAACCCATAAGTGCAACAATTTTATTGTTTAGGACTTCAATTGGGTTATTATAATTAAATTTCCTAATAGGTCTGTAATTTAGTAATCTTTCTACTTCTTTTATTCTTTGATCTTTAATGTTTCTTAAGTCTGTTTTCTTTGGAAAAAACTTTCTGATAACACCTATTCTGTTTTCTACCGTTCCTTTGTCTTGAGATGTATACGGTCTTGTGAAGTAAGTTTTTACATTTAGGTCTTTTGCTATCTTATGATGATAAGTAAATTATTTTCCGTTATCGAATGTGATGGTCTTAATCCAAGATGTGCTAAAATTGGTCAATCTCCGGTTCATTTTCTCATATACTTCATCTGCATTTTTACTCTTGAGTTTTTCGATCATCGTTATCAAAGTTGTCCTATCGGTCATTACCAATAATGCCGATTTATGATTGCTGCCCATCATGAGGTCAACTTCTATATCCCCGATACGAGAGCGTTTCCCTACTACCTCGGGACGTACATCTATAACGATTCTTCCTGTAATAGCTCCACGTCTATCCTGCTTATTATTTCGTTTTTGCCTGCGTCCCGTATGACGTAAGTGTATATATAGTTTCTTGTAGTTTTTATGCTCCCTATGATTACTATGTTTTGCAATCCATATCCATTTGTAAATTGTCTCATGACTTACACATTCTTCGGATTCTTTGGATAATCGTTTTGAAATCAGCTCTGGACTCCACTTCTCATATTTTAGTAGACCTTCAATACGTTTTTTCAAACGCTCGCTTAGAACCACTTTCTTTTGCTTGCAGGCATGTCGAGAATCTGTCTTTGCCTGTGCATGTTCGCCTATATATTCTCCAGCTGTTCTACCACGCTGTGGAATATTTCGTTTAAGCTCACGACAAATAGTACTTCTATGAACACCTATTTGTTGCGCTATCTTTATTTAGGATAATCCTAAATCAAATAGTGTTTTGAATTTGATACCTTTGAAAAAGGCAAAGTTGTTTATAATTTTTCATGCAAGACGAATATAAATATTGAGCCTAAAACAGATGGGGCTAGTCCCGTCTGTTTTAAATATTCGTGTTGCACTTATGACTTGAACTTAGAGTATACCTAAAACTCAAAATAATTAATTATTTTGAGTTTTAGGTATGGTAAATTAATCTTTTATTTTTCAGGAAATACAGGTTTTCCGTCTTCCAATATTTTTGCGTTTAAAGCAGCTATTCCTAGAGGTTGAATACCATAGTATGTTAAATTATTTTCAGTATAATCATTTTTAATTCGATTTTGAATTTCATTATCATAGCTTCCTAATATCAACCATTCATGTATTCTTCCTTGTAAATCGAATTCTCCAGTTCCATCAACATTGGACTTGAAGTTCGATCCATATTCTTCCTTCCAAATAACATTTTTAAGAGTTGATTTTAAAGAATTGATATCTGCTTCATTCCAATACATGTCATTCTCATAGGCAGTTACTATAAAGCTTACTATAGCACCGGCATGGTCTGTATCTTGTATTGAATTAATGTCCCAGCGTTGGCTCCACGTAACTGCAGAAGAAACTTTGTTATTAGATTGTAATTGATTTCTTAGGTTAGAAGGGCGTCCGACCATTGTACCGAAAGATATATTGTCAAAAACTGTTTTGTATTTTTCTTTTCCAGTAATGATGTAAAGCTCCATTCCAATTCTAGCCCAATGTGTAGACATGTGGGTATTAATTCTGTAAAAGTTATTTAATCCTTGTACTTCATATCTCTCCCATATATTTTTTTCAGAAAATGCTAAAAGTTCTTCATACTGTTTTTGGTAATTACCTGTTGCTCTTAAATTTGGGGATTGATGCATTATTCTAGTTAAAGTTGCAACATATCTCCAGTAATAACTATCCCATAAAGCATAACCATCATTATCATTGTTAGGCCAGCCTAAGTAATCATTACCAACATCTACTGCATCATCAATTGTAAGGTTAATTAATTTTAGTGCTTCATCTAAATAACTGTTATCTCCTGATGCCTGCCACATTTTAATTAGTCCATCAACATAGTATGCTAGAAAATAATATTCTTGACCAACATTTGCAGTCTTAGCTTTTGATAAAGCATCGGCATGATCTATTTGATTGTCATTATCTAGCCATTCTTTATCAAATTTTTCTTTCCACTCCTTAACACTTTCACTTATTTCATTTGGTGCTCTGTAGGTATCTTCAACTATAATGGACTGGTCATTAGTAACAGTAACTATACCATCTTCTTGGGTAACCGTTCCATCTTCATTAACTTCTTCTGCAGTGTAGGTGAAAGTATCCTCAAATTCTTCTTGTGCAGGTTCTTCGGTTTGTTCTGGTTCTTCGGTTTGTTCTGGTTCTCCCGTATGTGCAGTATCTGTAGTTTCTTCTGGCTCTGCTTCAGTTATTATAGTGTAGGTAAGCGTATTGTTATCATTAATTATAACATCGCCAAATTTTGCGCTTGAAATATCTGTTATGGTGACATTTTCAATATTAACAAAATTGTCGTTATTCAATACATCTAAAATAGTGCTATTGGTGTCTGATATATAAAATACATCATTAACAACAATACTTTCAATATCGAGACTTAACTCTTTATTAATAACATATTCTGATAACAAATCGGAATCTTTACTACAAGATTGAAAAATAAAAATAAGACATAAAAAGACTGCCATGCGTGTGGGGTGTTGTAGGTTTCGCATCATGGGGTTAAATTGTTTAATTACTTAAGATTTAGGATTTTAAAAATATTCCTTTTTTTTAAAATAACGATGAAATAAATACTTTATTCGATGAACTACTATAGTTTCACTTAGTTATTACGTATGGTGTATGTGTTTTGGATTAAAAAAATATTTTTTTTCGATAAGATACTGTTTTCTTTAACATTTCATCTTTTAAAGTAAATTACGGGTGATTTTTTGAGCTCATTATTAGTTTAAATTCCATTTTAAAGAATTCTCATTAAATCAGACGTAAATGAATGAAATTATATAGCATGACATATCACGTTGATACATGATAATTAAAGCAAACGCATCATTCCGTGTTTATATTTTTTATAAAGTAATTTTCTAAAAAAAAAGGTATCGTTATTCATGATAATTGAATAACGACACCTTTTAAAATATACTTAAGTACAAAAAGAGGGGCTAAACCTCTAAAGTGTTGATTTCTTTGGATAGAGTTGCTCTATATTTTGGGAAGTAATTAATTTGATTTTTATCTATCTCAGGATATTGTGCGAATTTTTCATTTGTCAATTCGTTATATATTTCTTGATTTACAATATATTTCCAAAGTCTAAAGTTTTTAAATTCTTTTGAAAACCCACTTTTGAAGCGAAATAAAGAATCTTCATTGCTACCGCCTCTACCGCCACCTAAATTTAATAATTGATAACCTTCAGCCGTACTTATAAGTCGCATTTCGTCAATAATAAGTTTGATAGGATTTAATTCGTAGAAATCTGCATCTAAACCAGATAAGTGATATTGAACAATATTATCTTTTTTTATAAAAATAGCAGCACCAATTATTTTTTGACTTTCGTTTTCTCTGCATATCATTAATTGAGGTGTGTAGTCTTCACTTGCCATAATACGATCAAAATATGTTTTATCAAAGAAATAACTATCTGTTGCATCAACACGTCTCATGTTTTCATGATACAAATCGATAAAACAATCTAAGTCATCTTGGTGATTACCTTCAGAAACCGTACACACTTTACGCGCTTTGTTTAAGTAGGTTTTTAATCGTCTATTGAAATTAGCTCGTTGTACTTCAATGGGTAATGATAAGTCGAGATATACAACCATTCCTTGGTCGGTAACTTCTCCTAAACCTGAAATTAAGGGCTCTTGATTGTCTATAAATGGATGTAGTCTAGAAAAGACAGTTATAATTTTATTATCCATAAAATAGCTGTGAAGCTTATCTTGAAATTTAGATACATCAAAAGAGCTTTCATTTATATTGGATAAAATACCAGCATAACCGTATACCGATGTTGCATCGTTATGTGAAGTACCGTTTATATTTCTAATTAGCAGTGGTAATAAGATAATACAATTTCCTTCTGTATATTTTAATAAAACTGGGTTTTCGTGATCATTTTTAGATAATTGGTGATAATCATACGTAAAATAAAAATCTGTATTACCAATTAGTTCTAATTGTTTTACCCATTCTTCTTTTTGTTTAATTGTCTCAATCATAAGATGTAAAATTGTGTTATAAGTATAATTAATTACCTATTGTAAATATTGTTTTGCTAGGCTGAATATTTTTAGCAAATAAGTTTGAATTTGATATTAATGAAATATTCAAATTCTAAACATAGCAGCCGTTGGTTTTAAACCCACATAAGCCATGCCAGCTTGATTCATCCAATGGGGTTGAATAATTCCGTGCTGAAGAACTGCATGAACATCTCTGTGAATTCTCTCAATTCTAAATTTAGTGTATAAAGAAGAAGTGCCAGCCACTGCGTATATTTCAGATATTAATGATCTGGCTACTGTTGCCGCTTCACAAGAAGCTGCCCATACATCAGCCAATTGTTCATCTGTAAAAGTGTTTTCATTTATAGATTCTTTCCATAATGTAGATACAGAGTTATGTAATTGAGATCTGTGTGCAGCTAAAGTTGATTTTGCTTTCGCGAGAACTGTCTGTACTGTTAATCTATCACGCAAATCAGGATTTTTACCTGGAGTTACTCTGTCTAAACACATTTTTGTTAGCTCATCAATTGCTCCTTTAAGTAAACCTAAAGACATTGCGGCACAACCACTAGCGTTTATTGCTCCTATTGGAAGTCTATTATAAGCTGTATTGTTTTCTACAGAACTTTCAAAATCTACGGCATAATTTTCTTGTACAAAAGTTTCTTCAATTTCGATGTCATGACTTCCTGTACCACGTAATCCACCAACACTCCAGGTGTCGATAATTTTTACGAATTTTTTAGGGACGTACATTAATTTTAATTTTGCACCCGGTCCTAATTTTGTAGGTAATTCTCCGCCTGTAACCAAGCAGCGTAAAACAAACCAATCTGCAAGTTCACAACCTGAGACTAAAGTCCAACGTCCTGAAACCAAATAACCGTCAGGCACTATTTTAGCGAAACCTTCAGGTCTAGTGGAATTGGCATAAACATCATTTGGATTCTTGTAAATCTCATTGATGCTTGTTGAGTCAAGAAATCTTCCAAAAGTACAGGCTAAATGGTTATTCCATACAATCCAAGCTACAGATGTTTCTGCACTGGCTAGAGTTTCGTAAGTTTTCAAAGTTTCTATTGGATTATCTTCGATGCCACCCAAATGTTTCGGTAACGCCATCCTGAATAATTCATACTTAGTTAGCTTCTCTATTATAGCAGGCGCAAGTTTTCTTGCATTTTCACTAAGTTCTCTATTGACAAGAGCAATATCGTAAATTTCTTTAGCTGCTTCAGATGGTTTTATTTTAACGGTATCGGATAGTTTTGTATAGCTCATTAGCTTTAAGGTTATATTTCTTTATAATATTAAAACTCAAATTTTCATGAAAAATTATAAGTTATTAAAATTTATAGTAAAGCTATGTAGTAATTTTAATACAATAGTAAAAATTAGTTCAAAAGCAATAAAAGGAGATGATTAGAATTCTAATCAACCTCCTTTTATAATTGGTAGATAAAATTTCCTTATTTGTATTAAATAGTAAAAAATTGGAAACTTAAATAATTAGGTTTATTACAACCTTCCATGTACTTTTCCTGGGAGTGTACCTTTTATGTCATAAATTATACCATTTTCGTTTAAAAGATTATTGATATTAATAGTCTGAAATTTTTTGTGAGCAACAGCAGATATTACAACGTCGTAAGTATCTTTCGGTATTTCTTGAGTTGTTGTGATTTCATATTCTTCAAATACTTCTTGAGACTTTGCCCAAGGGTCAAAAATAGTCGTTTCTACCCTATATTCATTAAGGCTTCTAATCATATCTACAACTTTGGTATTTCGTATGTCTGGGCAATCTTCTTTAAAAGTTATACCCAGTATTAAAATTTTTGCGCCTTTGACCATTAAATCATGTTTTAACATTAATTTAATTACTTGCAAACTTAAGTATTCACCCATGCCATCATTTATGCGTCTACTAGCTAATATTAAGTCTGGATTGTAACCATTTTCTTGGGCTTTTTGGGCTAAGTAATAAGGATCTACACCAATACAATGTCCACCGACTAAGCCAGGTTTAAAAGGTAAAAAGTTCCATTTAGTGCCTGCTGCTTTTAATACATCGTTGGTGTCAATATCTAATAAATGAAATATTTTGGCTAATTCATTCATAAAGGCGATATTGATATCTCGTTGTGTGTTCTCAATTACTTTTGATGCTTCCGCAACCTTTATAGTTGGTGCTAAGTGTGTGCCAGCAGTAATAACAGAGGAATATAAGTCGTCTACTTTTTTAGCTGTCTCTGGTGTGGATCCGGCAGTAACTTTTAATATCTTTTCAACAGTATGTTGTTTGTCGCCAGGGTTTATTCTTTCTGGAGAATAACCTACATAGAAGTCTTTATTAAAAACTAAACCACTAGACCTTTCTAATTCTGGAACACAAATTTCTTCAGTAGCTCCAGGATATACTGTTGATTCGTAAATAACTATATTACCTTCTTTTAGCACCTTTCCTACAGTTTCACTTGCTTTTATAAGAGGGGTAAATACCGGTCTTTTAGTGTTGTCTACAGGAGTTGGTACGGTAATTATATAGTAATCGCAATCTTTCAAATCATCTAAATAAGCGGTGCAAAATAATCCACTACCATCAATGTTAGATTTTTTTTTAAGTACATTATCTAAATCAAGACCTGATAGTTCAAGAGTGTTATCTTTCCCTTGGTTAATTTCATTGACCCTCTTTTTATTAATATCATATCCTATAACCGAGTACTTTTTAGCAAATAAAACTGCTAAGGGCAAACCAACGTACCCTAAACCTATAATTCCTATTTTCATATTCAAATATCTATAAAAGTTTAAATTAACAATATCATTTTTAGAAATGTGCTGTGAATTTAACGATCATAGTTGGTTATTTGGTTTTTAGGTACCAGTTTATAAACATTTTAACACCATCTTCTAAATTAATTTTAGGTGAATAACTGTAGTTTTTTGTTAGTTCATCTGTATCTGCCCATGTTTTGAAAACATCACCATCTTGCATTGGCATCATTATTAATTCTGCCTCTTTGTTTAAATTTGTTTCTATAGTTTTTATGAAATCCATCAGTTTTACCGATTTTCCTCTTCCAATGTTATAAATAGAGGCACTGCTTTTGGAGTTTGAATTGGGTACGAAGCCTTTTCTGATTATTAAGGTAATTCCGTCAACTATGTCATCTATATATGTAAAATCTCGTGCTAACTCTCCGTTATTATAAACATTAATAGGTTTGTTTGCTAAAATATTTTCAGTAAAAGAGAAATAGGCCATATCCGGTCGGCCCCATGGTCCATATACGGTAAAAAAGCGTAGACCAGTACATTGAAATTTATAAAGATGGCTGTAGGTGTGTGCCATTAGCTCATTACTTTTTTTAGTAGCAGCATATAAGCTAACGGGATGGTCTACTCGATCAGTAGTCTTAAATGGTACTTTGTCATTTAAACCATATACACTAGAGCTACTAGCATATACTAAGTGTTTGATTCTATAATTACGGCAACATTCTAAAATGTTTAAAAAACCAACTAAATTACTATCAACATAGGCTTCTGGGTTTTCTAGACTGTAGCGTACACCTGCTTGTGCTGCTAGATTACAGACCACGTCGAAATTTTGTGCATTAAATAACTTAGGTAGGTTATCGCGATCTTCTAATGCCAACCTTATAAATGAAAAAGTAGCATTTGTAGTGCTTTCAGTTAAAACATTAAATTGTTCTGCATTATTTCTTGCTATACCAAGTTCATTTAACCTGGCATATTTAAGATTTACATCATAATAGTCGTTGATATTGTCTAAACCGACAACCTCATGACCTTTTTCTACTAGACTTTTTGAAACGAAAAAGCCAATAAAACCAGCAGCACCGGTTACTAAAATTTTCATGATTGCCCTATTTTGTAATAATTGAATCCTATTTCTTGCATGGTGTCATTGTCTAATAAACGTCTGCCATCGAAAACAAATGCAGGTTTAAGCATTTGCTTATAAATTGTTGTCCAGTCATAGGTTTTAAACTCGTCCCATTCGGTCAAAATAGCAATGGCATGTGCTTCTTTCGTAACTTCAATAGGTTCTTTGGTTACAGTTAATAACCTTCTATTTTCTTCTGGTGATCGCGTATTTAGATAGTCTAAATCGGCGTAAATGCGTTCTTTAGAAACTTTTGGGTCATAGACTATAATTTCGGCACGTTCTTCTAATAAAGCATCTGCAACAGCAATGGCGGCAGATTCGCGTGTGTCATTGGTGTCTTTTTTGAAGGCCCAGCCATATATGACAATCTTTTTACCAGAAATGGTATTGTAGAGACTGGAAATGATGTTCTCTGCAAAACGGCTTTTTTGGTAATCATTAGCTATAATGACTTGTTCCCAATAATCGGCAACTTCATTTAAACCATATGATCGTGCGATATAAACTAGGTTTAAAATATCTTTTTGAAAGCAAGATCCGCCAAAACCAACAGATGCATTTAAGAATTTAGGTCCAATACGACTATCAAAGCCAATGGCTCTAGAAATTTCTTGAATATTGGCATCTGTTTTTTCGCATAATGCCGAAATGGTATTAATAGAAGAAACACGTTGTGCTAAAAATGCATTAGCAACAAGTTTAGATAATTCTGACGACCAAACATTCGTTTGTAAAATACGTTCTTTCGGTAACCAATGCTCATATATGGCACTAAGGGCGTCTTTTGCAGCTTGACCACTTGGTGTGTCGTTACCGCCGATCAATACACGGTCTGCATGTATTAAATCTTCAATAGCGGTACCTTCTGCCAAAAACTCGGGATTCGATAAAATTTCAAACTTTACGGAATTTCCCGTATTATCTAAAATATTTTGAATTGCTTGAGCGGTTCTTACAGGAAGTGTCGATTTTTCAACAACGATTTTGTCGTCTTTGGCAACTTTTGCAATATTACGTGCACAAAGTTCTATAAATTTTAAATCTGCAGCTTGTCCTTTACCTTTACCGTAAGTTTTGGTAGGAGTGTTTACAGAGATGAATATGATTTGAGCTTCGTCGATAGCTTTATCAACTTCTGTAGAGAAAAAAAGATTTTTTCCACGTCTTTCGCCTACAATTTCTTTTAATCCTGGCTCATATATAGGTAAGGTGTCTAAATCGTCTGTATTCCACTGATCAATACGGTCTTGATTGATATCAACAACCGTAACTTGTATTTCTGGACATTGTTTTGCAATAACCGACATTGTAGGTCCGCCAACGTAGCCAGCGCCTATACAGCATATTTTTGTAATCTTTTTCATTAATTGTTTTTTGGGGTTAAAAAGGCAAAGATTAAAAAATAACGCTCGATTAGGAAATATATTTTAGATGAAGTCGTTATTTACAGGGTTCAATAACTTGTACGCACGATAAATGGTATATACCATTTCCTTTAACCGATAATTTACACGTATTAAACGAATTATAATGTTAATTCAGTGTTTTGGTTAAATGTATAGTTAATTTTGAACCTTATATTTGTAATCCTAAATTGACAACTATTGAAAACCGTTTCAACACCTACTAAAATATGGCTTTCGTCTCCGCACATGGGAGGCACAGAGCAAAACTATGTTAATGAAGCCTTTGATACGAATTGGATCGCTCCATTGGGGCCCAACGTAAATGCTTTTGAGAAAGCTATTAAAGATGAACTAGGCAATGACGTTCATGTTGCTGCCTTAAGTTCTGGTACAGCTGCTATACATTTAGGCTTAGAGTTATTAGGTGTAGGAAAAGGTGATGATGTCATTTGTCAAAGTTTTACTTTTTCGGCGTCTGCCAACCCTATTGCTTACTTAGGTGCTCACCCTGTTTTTGTTGACAGTGAGTTAGATACATGGAATATGTCGCCTAGTTTATTAAGAAAGGCAATAGAAAGTGGAATAGAAGAAGGTAAGAAACCTAAAGCAATTATTGCAGTACATTTATATGGTATGCCTTATAAGGTTGCCGAAATAAGAGCTGTTGCCGATGAATTTCAAATTCCTATTTTAGAAGATAGTGCCGAAGCATTGGGTAGTTCTTATAATGAAATACCTTGTGGAACTTTTGGTGATATAGGGATTTTGTCATTTAATGGGAATAAAATTATTACAACCTCTGGTGGTGGTGCATTGGTTTCTAAAAATAAAACCTATGCTGAAAGAGCTATATTTTTAGCAACACAAGCAAGAGATGAAGCTCCACATTATCAACATTCTAATATTGGTTACAATTATAGAATGAGTAATGTATTAGCGGGTATTGGGCGTGGTCAAATGGAAGTTTTAAAAGACCGCGTTAACGCACGTAGAGCCAATCATCAATACTACAAAGAGTCATTAGATCAATTTAAGGAAATAGAATTTTTAAAGGAGCCTAACGGATATTTTTCCAATAGATGGTTAAGTTGTATCTTAACGCCGTCTTTTGAGATAAGAGAAAAGCTTAGGTTGGCGCTTCTAGATTTTAATGTTGAGTCTAGACCTTTATGGAAACCTTTACACTTACAACCGATATTTAGTAATACTAAACATTTTGTAGATGGAACCTCAGAATCATTATTTGAAAGAGGCCTTTGTTTGCCAAGTGGATCTAACTTATCTAATGAAGAATTAGAGCGTGTTGTAACAACCATCAAAAACGTTTTATCATGATACAGAAATACCTAAATTACAGTGCACAGCGCTATGCTTCTAAGTGGCTTGTGTTGGGCATTGACCTACTAACGGTAGTTTTTTCATTTATGCTATCTTATTTTATTCGATTTAATTTAACGTTAAATTTTGATGTTCATAATTTTTTATTACAAATACCTTTAGTGGCAGGAGCTGCTTTATTAGCCTTCATGATAGTAGGTTCTTATAAAGGTGTGGTACGACACACAGGAGTTAGAGATGTATATAACATTTTTAATGCAGTTTGTTTCTTTAGTATATTGGTGATTTTTATTGTGATGATCAATAGGCAGATGGATATTTTAAGTCAGTTTACTATACCACTGTCGATTATTATTATTAATAGTTTAATAGCTTTTATTGGTTTAGCAGCTTCTCGTTTTGTTTTTAAATCATTTTATAATAAAATGAATAGTACTATTAAAGTGACCAAGAACATATTGATTTATGGAGCAGGAGATTCTGGCGTACTGACTCATGGTGCTATCGGGAATAATAGTAAAAGCAGGTATAAGGTAATTGGTTATATTGATAGAGATGCCAAAAAAATAGGTAAAAACATTAATGGTGTTCCAGTATTTGCGAGGAGAACATTAACAGAGGCATTCATTGTTAAAAATAATATTTCTGAAATTATTTTTTCCATACAAAATATTGATTCACTTAAATTAAGAAAAACGGTAGAGGGGCTTGTTGATTTACCGATAGTAGTGAAAATTGTTCCGCCTATTGAAGATTGGATTAATGGAGAATTAAAGGTTTCTCAAATTAAACAGGTACAAATAGAAGATTTATTGGATCGTGCACCAATTACTATTAAGAATAGTAAAATTGCTATGGAGTTGATGAACAAGACTGTTATGGTAACTGGTGGAGCTGGCTCTATAGGTAGTGAGATTGTTCGTCAAATATGCAATTATGGTTATAAATCTTTAATTGTTATCGATTCAGCAGAATCTGCATTGTACGATCTGCAACAAGAATTAAAGCAAAACGGATTTCATAATTTTATTCCGATTGTAACAGATATTAGAGATAAAAATAGAATGAATGCGTTGTTTGGAGAACATAGACCAAATGTCGTTTTTCATGCTGCAGCTTACAAGCATGTTCCTTTAATGGAGTATAATTCTTATGAAGCAATAAAAATCAACATTGGGGGGACTAAGAATGTAGCGGATTTATCTATTCTTCATGGAGTTGAAAAATTTGTTTTTGTATCTACAGATAAAGCAGTTAACCCAACTAATGTTATGGGAGCAACTAAGCGTATTGCAGAACTTTACATTAGTTGTATGCAAAAAGAAAATAAAACTAAATTCATTACCACCAGATTCGGTAATGTACTTGGGTCAAATGGTTCAGTAATACCATTATTTAGAAAACAAATAGAGAAAGGTGGACCTTTAACTTTAACACATAAAGATATTACGAGATATTTCATGACCATACCGGAAGCTTCGCAATTAGTTTTAGAGGCAGGAGCAATGGGTGAAGGTGGTGAGATATTTATTTTTGACATGGGTGAATCAGTTAAAATATTTGATTTAGCCAAAAACATGATTAAACTTTCAGGTTTACGTTATCCAGAAGATATTGATATTAAAATTACTGGTTTACGTCCTGGTGAAAAGTTGTATGAAGAACTTTTGGCAAATGGTGAAAATACGTTGCCTACTTATCATCAAAAGATAAAGATTAGCAAGGTACGAGATGTTGAATATGCTAAGGTTAGATCAAAAATTGATGAATTGTGTATTACCAATATGTTTTTTAGTGGTAATACAATAAAGTTAATGAAGGAGATTGTACCTGAATATATATCTAAAAATTCTGATTTATGTGACTTTGACAAAGTTGAGTCAAAACAAGATTCAGAACAAAAACTTAAAATAGTAAAATCATAAATTCACAATTAAATTAAAATAAATGAATCTTTTATCTGTAATTAAATCTAAGTTTTTTCTTTTTTCGAGTACTATATTCCTGTTATACTCTTGTGCTTCTCATAAAGATGTTGTTTATTTTCAAGGTGTAGGAGATTATGAAACAAAAGTTGGTGAGAATAATCATTCTCAAACCTTTAAGGTTGATGATGTTGTTTCTGTAAATGTGTCTACTTTAGATCCGCAGGCTAGTATGCCATTTAATTTAGTTAAGGGTATGGATGAAAGTGGTTTAAGAGCGGAGCAATTGGATTACATTGTGGATAAAAGTGGGAATATTGATTTTCCAGTCATTGGTCAAGTTAAAATAGCAGGTTTAACAACAGAGAAGACAAAAGAATTATTGAAGGAAAAGTTAAGTAATTATTTAAAGGATCCAATCATAAATATTCGCTTAAAGAATTTTACAGTTACTATTTTAGGAGAGGTGAAAACTCCTGGGACTTATCCCGTGGTTGGAGAACAAATAACGATTTTGGAAGCTCTAGGTTTGGCAAATGATTTAACTATAAAAGGTAAGCGAGATAATGTTTTAGTCATACGTGATTTTGATGGTACTAAAGTTTATCATAGAATTAACCTTACAAGTAATGAAGCACTTGATTCACCAGTATATTATTTGACACAAAACGATGTTATTTATGTGGAGCCCAATAAATCAGCAATTACTTCATCATCTTTAGATAATAGAGCAACAATTTTGGTGTCTATTGCTTCTGTTTTAATAACTTCTTCAGTTCTGATTTTAACCAGAAACTAAATAAATTTTATTTAAAAAATATTTTTTTATGAGTGAAACTGTAGATACCAATCAAAACTTAGGAGAAATACTTAAAGTTTATACTAAAAAGTGGAAGTGGTTTGTAATAGGGGCTATTATGGCTATTTTGATTGCGACGATTTATTTAAGGTACGCGACACCTCAATATGCAGGACAAGCTAAAATTCATATTATCGAGGAAAAGAATGCTTCTTCTGAACTTGCAGCATTTAGTGATTTGGATATCTTAGGAGTCGGTGGAACAAATAAAGTAGAAGATGAGATTGAAATTTTAAACTCAAGATCAAATTTTATTGAAGTTGTTAAGAATTTAAAGTTAAATATTAAATACAATTTAATTGGAAATGTAAAAGCGTCTGAAGTATACAGGAAAAGACCTTTTAATATAAGTTTTATTTCTAATGATTCAATAATAAATAATTCTCAGTTGTCATTTTATGTTGATATTCAAGATTCTAATAATTTTGGGTTTAACTATTTAGAGGATGGGCCTGTAAAAATTTATTCCTACGGTAAAAATATCAAAACTCCAATAGGAGATATTGTATTAACACCAAATTCTGAATTTGTGAAGCAATTTTCCGGAAGGAGAATTTTTATTGAAATTATGCCAATTTTTATGGTTGCCGAGGCGTATCAGTTGAATACCTTAATAAGTGCTATAGGTGAAAAGTCAAACATTATAAACATTGAACTGACAGATCCAATACCTCAAAAAAGTATTGATATCTTAAATGGTTTAATAAAAGAATACAATGAGAATGGTATTCTTGATAAGAAAATAATTGCAGATAGAACTTCAAATTTTATTGATGATAGAATAAAAGAAATTTCTGGAGATTTAACTTCTGTTGACCAGGATGCACAAGATTTTAAAACTTCAAAAGGTGTTACTGATATTGCTAATGAATCTAATATAGCTCTAAATTTAAGTGCTGCTAATAGACAAGAGTTAGAGAATGCTAAAACACAATTGAATATAGCCAATGGAATGAACCAGTATCTTTCTGATGAGAATGGATTTGATATTCTTCCTTCAAACGTAGGTCTTTCAGATCCGAGTATAGCAAATACAACTGCTAAATACAATGAGTTGGCTTTGGAGCGAAAGCGTTTGTTAAAAAGTGCTGATGAACAAAACCCAATCATTGTTAATTTAGATGAACAGTTATCTGGCCTAAAAGGTAATATTAAGAGTAGTTTGTCTGGAATGGAGCGGAATTTAGGGATGCAGGTTAATAATTTGAGCGGACAACTATCTCGTATAAATTCTAAAATTTATTCTGCACCTAGTAATTCAAGACAACTTAGGGATATCGAAAGACAGCAGCAGACAACAGAATCGCTATTTCTATATCTTCTTCAGAAAAGGGAGGAATCTCAAATAGCAATGGCTTCAAGTTCACCTAAATCTAAGGTTATTGATAGTGCTCATTTAGTTCAGCAAGAACCTGTTAAGCCAAAAAATGCAATGGTTTATTTATCTTCATTGATATTGGGATTATTAGTGCCTTTTGGTTTTATCTACGCTAAAGATTTATTAGATACTAAAATTCATAACAAGCATAGTCTTGAGAAATACACGAAAGATGTTCCTATACTAGGTGAGTTACCTAGGCTTTCGAAAAAAGACAGCAAAATTATTATTAATGATGACCGTTCTGTATTGGCAGAGGCGTTACGAATAATAAGAGCTAACCTCGATTTCTTGATAAAAACGAAGCGTGCTAGTGATAGTAATAAAAATAATGTCATTTTTATAACCTCTAGTACACCTGGTGAAGGTAAAACTTTTGTGTCTTCGAACCTGTCGATGATATTGGCGAGTACTAATAAGAAGGTGTTGTTAGTTGGTGCGGATATTAGAAATCCGAAATTATATACGTTCTTTTCAGGAGATTCTGTAGATAAGTTAAAGACACCTTCTAGAAATAAAGATGCAGGTTTAACAGAATTTTTATTGGATGATTCTATTCAAGTTAAAGATATTATTCGACCAATGCTTGTACATCATAATACGATCGATGTTATATACTCAGGAAAAATACCACCAAACCCTGCAGAGCTTTTAATGAGTTCTAAAATTGAGGATTTATTGGCAGAGGTTTCTGAGATGTATGATTATGTAATTGTCGATACTGCACCAATGATGGTTGTTAGTGATACCTTATTGATTGCGCCTTATGCGAACCATATTATATATGTAACTAGAGCAGGAGTAACCGATGAAGCTGCAGTGAAGTTTCCATTAAACCTTCGTGATGAAGGGAAATTGAAAGGCGTTTCTTTTGTAGTGAACGATGTTACCTTAGATGAATTAGGGTACGGTGGTAAATATGGCTACGGTTATAACAAGACCAGTAAAAAGTGGTGGAAATTTTAAACTACATTACTTAAAATTATAAATAGTCTTTTCAATTATAGGCTTAATAAGCATCAATGTTTTTTCATTGATGCTTATTTTTTTGAGGTAATTCAGCTGTGTCATTTTATGGACATCGCTAGCTACAAAATCTATTAAATTATTCTTTAAAAGATATAAGGCCGTTTGTTTTACTTCTTTACCATAATAATCCCCTAAGGATAAAATGTTCAACTGAAATAACAATCCTTCATTTTTATATCTTGAATACGCATTCAGGTTTTTATGCAAATAAGCATACCGCTCAGGATGCGCGAATATTGGAAACAAGCCAGCGCTTTTTATTTTTTCGACTGAACTGTCAAAATTAATAGACGCCTGTAAGTATGACATTTCTATTAAAAGATAGTTTTTTGCTAGAGGCATGATATCTTTATCTTCTAAGATTTTTTCAAAACCTGAATCGATCATATGTTCTGCAGCTGCTTCAATTTTTACATGCTCTAAATTGTTCATTTTTAAAGCATTCTTAAGTAGCGATAACGAACCAGCAATCGTGTTAGGATTGTTAGGGTAATAGTTCTCCATGATATGCGGAGTACAGATGAAATCGGTTACTCCGAATTCATTAAAACCTTTTATCAGTTCAATAGAATCTTCAACAGTTTTTGCGCCGTCATCTATACCTGGTAATATGTGATTGTGAATATCTATAAACCCGTCAAGATGATCTATTAAAAAATGTTTTTTAGAGAAAAAGCTGAACATAAATTAAAATTAGATTTTGGTGATCTGCAGCGGCAGTAGTTACCAAAGTTAGTGTTTATTAAGATTACAATATTTTAGAGCTTGCACAGGGCATAATGATAGAACTGTTGTTTCTTGTACTATACCAGCATCTACTATGTTGATAACTATAAAATTGTGCTATTATTTTAGGTGAGAAATGGTTTTTACATTGTTTGGAGCATTAGGGTTATTTTAACCTTGTGTTGTAGCTTGATAAAGATGGTGTGCTATTTAGAATTATTGGGTTTTATTAATTGGATGGGATTATTGAAAGCAGATTTTCAAATAGGGTATTTTGAATATAAATTAAGATTCAATCGGTTTTACATGCAACTGTCTTGAGCCGTACCAAGAAAAGAATTCTCCGTCAGCTAATCTAACTTCTGTATTTTTTAAAACGCTCTTAATGCTTTTTAGATGTTCTTTATTGAACGGGTATGGTTCAGAAGATAATAGCACTACATCAGGGTCAGCATCACTTATTTCTTGCAACGTAATACTGGGATAGCGATTTTGGTCGGCAAACACATTTATATAGCCACACCTGTTCAGCATATTACTAATATAGGTGTCGCCACCCACGGTCATATAGGGGTCTTTCCAAATAAGATAAACGACTTTTATTGATGGTCTTTTTGGTTTTAATGTACTATTTAGTTGCTTGACGATTTCCGTCGCTTGTTTGGAACTAGAAGTTATTTGACCAATTTGTTCTATCATGCTAAGACTGTCTTCAAAGTTTTTAACATCACTCAACCATACAGGTGCAGATTCGCTTAATAATTCAATCTGTTCCTTTATATTTTCTTCTTTGTTAGCAAGAATCAAATCTGGCTTAAGTTGTAGAATCTTTTCTATATTCAGATCTTTTGTGCCGCCAATCATAGTTTTCGTGAGATACGGCTTATTAGGGTGTACGCAGAACTTAGTACAACCAACGACTTTATCGCCCAATCCTAAATCGTACAATAATTCTGTGATAGAAGGAACAACAGAAACAATTCTAGAGGGTGTAGAATTAATTTTAATTTGATTTCCTAGTTGGTCATTATAGATCATGTTTGCAGCAGTAAAAAGAGTCGTAAATCTACCCTTTTTTTATGTGAAGTATTTAGTAAGTAAAATCAATTTATAATCTCGTAAATATCAATTCGTCAAATTTTGGGCGCATATTTATTAATCAGTCATATTTTAAGCTCAGAAATGAAGAAAATTGAAATAATGCTAATTAAAATCTTTATTTTCGTATCAGCTTAAAATTGTTGTTGCAACATCAATATTTATAAAAGTTGTAATCTATTGAATGACGATTAATTGAAACGTAATTGATTCATCACGTGGAAAAAAATCAGGTTGCTAAAAATTAAATTGAGTATTTAAAATGAACGATATCACACAAACTCCTTATAAACCGCTAAATCATATTCGTATAGTAACTTCGGCTTCCCTTTTTGATGGTCACGATGCTGCTATAAATATTATGCGGAGAATCATACAATCTACGGGTTGTGAGGTAATACATTTAGGTCATAACCGCTCTGTGCAAGAAATTGTTGATTGTGCTATTCAAGAAGATGTGCAGGCAATTGCAATTACTTCTTATCAAGGCGGACATGTAGAATACTTCAAGTATATGTATGATTTGTTGCAGGAGAGAGGAGCGTCGCAAATTAAGTTGTTCGGTGGTGGTGGTGGAACAATTCTACCTGAAGAGATAGAAGAATTGCATGCCTACGGTATAGAGAAAATATATTCTCCGGATGACGGTCGTGCCATGGGACTACAAGGTATGATCAATGACTTGATTCAAAAAAGTGATTTCACTGTTGGGGAACATTTGAATACAGAATTAAGCGAGTTAGAAGAACTTAGTTACGCCAATATTGCAAGATTGATTTCTTCTGCAGAGAACTTTCCTGAAAAGCATGAAGAGGTTTTAAATGCCATCAGAAAAAAGGTTGAAACGAAAAAAGTAGCTCCCGTATTAGGAATTACAGGAACAGGTGGCTCTGGTAAATCATCGTTAGTAGATGAATTGGTGCGTCGTTTTCTTGTTGATTTTGAAGATAAAAAGATTGCAGTAATTTCTGTAGACCCTTCTAAACGTAAAACAGGAGGAGCACTATTAGGGGATCGTATTAGAATGAACGCTATTTTTAATGATAGGGTATACATGCGTTCTTTGGCTACCCGACAGTCAAATTTAGCCCTATCAAAATATGTGAAAGATGCCGTAGATATTACCAAAGCTGCCGGTTTTGATCTAATTATTTTAGAAACCTCGGGTATTGGTCAATCAGACACTGAAATTACCGAGCATTCAGATGTGTCTTTGTATGTGATGACTCCGGAATACGGTGCGGCAACACAACTTGAAAAAATTGACATGCTTGATTTTGCCGATTTAATTGCGCTAAACAAGTTTGATAAAAGAGGCGCTTTAGATGCCTTACGAGATGTAAAAAAACAGTACCAGCGTAATCATCTGTTATGGGATACTCCGGCAGAAGAACTTCCGGCTTATGGCACCATTGCATCCCAGTTTAATGATCCGGGAATGAATCAGTTGTACAGGGCGGTGATTGATACTTTGGTAGCTAAAACAGATGCCAAGGACTTAACATCGACTTTTGAAAGTTCAAGGGAGATGTCTGAGAAGATTTACATCATTCCGCCAAAAAGAACAAGATACCTTTCTGAAATAACAGATACTATTCGTGATTACAATGAAAGGGCTGAGCATCAAAAATCGGTTGCTCAAAAACTATTTAGTCTTAAAGAATCTTCTGAAATATTAAAAGATAAGGAAGATGTGTTAAATGCCATTGAAGCTGCGAAACAAGAATTGCAATTAGACCTTGATCCGCATAATAAAAAAATAATAGAGGAGTGGAATGAAAAGAAGGCAAATTATGAAGGGGATTTTTTCACCTACATAGTTAGAGGTAAAGAAGTAAAGGTAGAAACAACGACCAAATCATTATCGCAGACACAAATACCAAAAGTAATTTTGCCTAAGTACGATGGCTGGGGAGATATATTAAAATGGTCTTTACAGGAAAACGTACCGGGAGAATTTCCTTTTACGGCAGGTGTTTTTCCTTTTAAAAGACAAGGTGAAGACCCGACCAGAATGTTTGCTGGTGAGGGCGGACCAGAAAGAACGAATAAGCGTTTTCATTATGTATCTAAAGGATTGCCGGCAGCTCGCTTGTCTACCGCATTTGATTCGGTGACACTTTATGGCGAAGATCCAGGTGATCGACCAGATATTTACGGAAAAATAGGGAATTCCGGAGTGAGTATTTGCTGTTTAGATGATGCTAAAAAATTATATTCCGGATTCGATTTGTGTGCGCCGACTACTTCAGTTTCTATGACTATTAATGGTCCTGCAGCCACTATTGCCGCATTTTTTATGAATGCCGCTATTGATCAGCAATGTGAAAAGTATATTAAGGAAAACGGGCTAACTATTGAAGTCAATAAAAAGATTGATGCCATCTATAAGAAGTTAGATGCCAAGCGCCCAACCTATGCTGGTGAGTTGCCAGAAGGTAATGATGGTCTTGGTTTGTTTCTCTTAGGGGTAACTGGAGATCAAGTTTTAAAAGCAGATGTATATGCTGAATTAAAGACAGATGCATTGTCGAAAGTAAGAGGTACGGTACAAGCAGATATACTAAAAGAAGATCAAGCACAGAATACGTGTATTTTTTCTACGGAATTTTCATTGCGTTTAATGGGAGATGTACAGCAGTATTTTATAGATGAGAAAGTCCGTAATTTTTATTCGGTCTCTATTTCTGGTTATCACATTGCCGAAGCAGGGGCGAACCCTATAAGTCAGTTAGCATTTACACTTGCCAATGGTTTTACTTTTGTAGAATATTACCTTTCTAGAGGTATGCATATTGATGAGTTTGCCCCCAATCTTTCTTTTTTCTTTAGCAACGGACTAGATCCAGAGTATGCCGTAATTGGTAGGGTGGCGAGAAGAATTTGGGCAAAAGCCATGAAATTGAAATATAACGGGAATGAACGTTCTCAAAAGCTGAAATATCATATTCAAACTTCAGGTCGCTCTTTACATGCGCAGGAGATAGATTTCAATGATATTAGAACAACTTTGCAGGCACTTTATGCCATTTACGATAATTGTAATTCATTGCATACCAATGCGTATGATGAGGCAATTACAACGCCTACAGAACACTCTGTAAGAAGGGCAATGGCTATACAATTGATAATTAATAAAGAGTTTGGCTTGGCTAGAAACGAGAACCCTATGCAAGGATCTTTTATTACCGAAGAGTTGACCGATTTGGTTGAAGAAGCTGTTATGGTAGAGTTTGATAGAATTACCGACCGTGGCGGAGTGCTTGGAGCAATGGAGAGCATGTACCAGCGTAGTAAAATTCAAGAGGAGAGTTTATATTATGAAACGAAGAAACATACCGGAGAGTTGCCAATTGTAGGAGTAAATACCTTTTTGTCTTCTAACGGGTCACCTACTATAATACCAGAAGAGGTTATTCGTGCAACCGAAGATGAGAAGAAAGCACAGATATATAATCTTGAAGATTTACAGAAAAGAAACGCAGCTATAGCAGAAGAATGTTTAAAATCTTTACAAGATATTGCACTGAATAATGAGAATACTTTTGAGCAATTAATGGAAACAACTAAATATTGTTCTTTAGGTCAAATTACACATGCCATGTTTGAAGTAGGAGGGCAGTATCGTAGAAATATGTAATACTGTTTTATGCCTCATATTTAAAAATTATATGAGGCTTTGTTGGTTGTAATTCGGTATTGACACCTACTTTTACAAAAAACGAATATCATGCTGCATCTAAAATTAGCTACTGACCCGCGTTGGGTCAATATTGTAGAGAAGAATCTTGAAGAGATTTTAACGGATCATGCATGGTGCGAACAAAAGGCAGCTACGAATGCGATAACTATAATTACGCTAAATTCTGAATACCCAGATTTAGTGACTGATTTACTTCTGTTGGCGCAAGAAGAATTGGTACATTTTCAAATGGTTCATGATATTATTAAAGAGCGCGGATATACACTAGGTCGAGAACGTAAGGATAGTTATGTAAATGAGCTTTACAAATTCATGAATAAAGGTGGTAGTAGATTACAGTCTATGGTAGATAGACTATTGTTTTCTGCTATGATAGAAGCAAGAAGTTGCGAACGCTTTAAATTACTTTCAGAAGAAATTAAAGATCCAGAATTATCTAAGTTTTATTATGATTTAATGGTAAGCGAAGCGGGACATTACACCACTTTCATTGGCTTTGCTCGTAAATACGGTCAAGATGTTGACGTAGATAAACGCTGGAAAGAATTAGTAGAGTTTGAAGCAGAAGTGATTCAAAATTATGGAAAAGATGAAACCATACATGGTTGATATTTTCGTAATTGTTATTTTCCGATACAAAAATTAGCAAAAATATTTCCCAACAATTCATCATTGGTTACTTGCCCAGTGATTTCTCCTAAATGGTATAATGCTTCTTTAACATCGATGGCCATAAGGTCGCTTGAAAGATTTGCTTTCATTCCGAACTGTACCTTTTCTATTTCTTCTAATGATTTAAGTAGCGAATTGTAATGACGCGTATTGGTTACAATAGTTTCGTTATTACGAAGAGCTCCGGTATTTACAAATTCTAAAAGGCTGTTTTTTAGCTCCTCAACACCTTCGCCTGTTTTTGCAGATAGATATTTTACATCATCTAAATAGGTGCCTATTTTCTTTTTATCATCTTCAGAAAGGGTATCTGCTTTATTGACTAATAAGACTAACGGTTTTTGCGGATTCTGATTTTTTATCTTCTCAAAATCGATAACAATATTCTTTAATTTTTTGTCGTCAGCTAATATTTTTGAGCCATCAACCAATAACAAAACTACTTGTGCTTGCTCTATCTTTTCAAATGTTCGTTTAATGCCCATGCCTTCCACGACATCTTGTGTCTCCCGAATACCTGCAGTGTCTATAAATCTAAACCCTATTCCGCCTATAGAAATTTCATCTTCGATAGTATCACGTGTGGTACCTGCAATATCTGATACTAACGCGCGCTCTTCATTTAAAAATGCATTTAAAAGTGTTGATTTGCCTACATTGGGCTCGCCTACGATAGCAACGGGAATTCCGTTTTTAATCACGTTTCCTACTGCAAAAGAATCTATTAAGCTTTGTAATACTTTTTGAATACGTGTAAGTAGTTCTTTAAACTGAGTGCGATCCGCGAATTCTACATCTTCCTCAGAAAAATCTAGTTCTAATTCTATTAATGAAGCAAAGTTCAGTAACTCTGTACGCAATTGTTTAATCTCATTACTGAATCCACCACGCATTTGTTGCACAGCTATTTGATGGCTAGCGGCATTATCACTAGAAATTAAATCAGCAACTGCTTCTGCCTGACTCAAATCCATCTTACCATTCAAGAATGCCCTTAGCGTAAATTCACCTGCATCTGCTGTTCTACATCCGTTTCTAAGAAACAACTGAATAATTTGTTGTTGTATGTATGGTGAACCGTGGCAAGATATTTCTATCACGTTTTCGCCAGTGTAAGAATGCGGGTCTTTAAAAATGGATATTAGTGCTTGGTCCAGTACATTTTTTCCATCCTTTATATATCCTAAATGTATGGTGTGACTTTTTTGGTTTTCAAGAATTTTACCTGAAACCGATTCAAAATGTTTGGAAGCAATAGTAATTGCATCTGTACCTGAAAGTCTAATAATTGCAATGGCTCCTGCACCTGCCGGAGTTGCTAATGCTATTATGGTATCGTTTTGAATCATCTTGCAAAAATAATCAATTATTAACTGTTGTAGTTTTCTTAATTTAATTGCATTTTGTTTTCAGTATGTATTTATATAGTAATTTTGCATGCTATAAAATGTAATTTAAAAATGAAAAAAGTATTTGTATTGTTGGCGTTTATGTTGGTTAGTTCTTTAGCTATGGCTCAAGATGATACACCTGAAACTACAGGTGAAATTATTGCTGCTCAGGAAAAAGAAATGGATCAAGTGAAGGAGAATGTAGAGAAATCAAAAGCCGAAGCCAAGAAGGAGAAGAAAGAAGCAACAGCGAAAAAGAAAGAGGAGGCGGCAAAAAAGAAAGAAGAAAAGCTTCAAAAGCAAATAGATTCTAAAGCAAAATCTATTTCTAAAGAAGAAAAAAAAGTGGAAAAGTTAAAAGGTCAGCTTGAAAAAGGAAAATTAAAAGGTACACTTTCGCCTGTTGATGTTCAGAAAATAGAAGATAAGGTTGCTAAGAGTCAAATGAAGATTATGAAGGAGCAAGAGAAGCTTACAAAATTGAATAGAAAACTATAATTTCTTTAAAAATTGTAACAATTTGCGACTTTATGCGTCTTATTTGTAGTATTCATCATTAAATCAATCAAAAATGGAACTAGTAAATAAAAACGCAGTAGTTGTACGAGAAGACCGTAATTTGTTGGTCATTACTCATTTGTCTCAATATTTAGATTTTGTAACAGGATTTGGCGGACTCGTAGTACCGTTAGTGATTTGGCTAACTACCAAAGATTCTGTTATAGGTATGGATGAGCATGGTAAATCGGTAATCAACTTTCAATTAACGTTACTCTTATATCTTGTAATCGGAATTCCTGGTATCTTATTATTTGGACTCGGAATCTTATTATTAATGTTCGCAGGAATTTTATCAATTGTAATGCCGGCAGTAAATGCTATAAAGGCTAGTAACGGAGAATCGCCTAGCTACTTTGGAACTATACGGTTTATATCGTAAGCACATTATAAAACAAAAAAAAGGGTCAGTTTAATAACTGACCCTTTTTAGTTTATATATTTTATGTACTAGCTGTTAAGCATAACAGGCATTACTAACATAGTTACAAATTCACCTTCATCTAAACCATCAGTTGGGGTAAGTATCCCAGCACGGTTTGGTAGACTCATTTCTAAAGAAACTTCATCAGATCCTAAGTTGTTCAACATTTCTGTTAAGAATCTAGAGTTGAATCCGATTTGCATATCATCACCTTGGTAAGAACATGTTAATCTTTCTTCTGCTTTATTAGAATAATCAAGATCTTCAGCAGAAATATTCAATTCTGCACCAGCTATTTTTAAACGTATTTGGTGTGTCGTTTTATTAGAGAATATAGAAACCCTTTTCACTGAACTCAAAAATTGATTTCTAGCAATAGTTAGTTTATTCGGATTCTCTTTTGGTATTACCGCTTCGTAATTAGGGTATTTACCATCAATTAGTCTACAGATTAGTTCTGTTTCTTCAAAGCTGAATTTCGCGTTGCTCTCATTGTACTCGATAAGTACATCAGATTCACTACCAGCTAATATTCCTTTTAATAATGTTAAAGGCTTTTTAGGCATAATGAACTCCGCTACCTGAGAAGCTCTTACATCTGTACGTTGGTATTTTACTAATTTATGTGCATCTGTTGCAACGAACGTTAAGTTCTCTGGAGAAAACTGAAAAAAGACTCCGCTCATTACCGGTCTTAAATCATCGTTACCAGCAGCAAAAATTGTTTTGTTGATAGCAGTTGCTAAAATATCTCCAAGTAAGGTTGTAGAACTAGGACTAGTTAATTCAACCGCTTTTGGGAATTCTGCACCATCAGCATATGCTAGTGCATATTTACCGTGGTTAGAACTAATTTCTACTGTATTGTTATCCTCAACAACAAAAGTAAGTGGTTGTTCAGGGAAGGTTTTTAAAGTTTCTAAAAGTAATCTTGCCGGTACTGCAATAGTACCTTCGCTATCTGAATCTACTTTTATAACCGAACTCATGGTCGTTTCTAAATCAGAGGCTGACACGGTTAATTTGTCCTTTTGCAAATCGAACAGAAAATTATCCAAAATTGGTAACGTGTTACTGTTATTGATAACACCTCCTAATATTTGAAGTTGCTTTAGCAAATAGGTACTTGAAACTATAAATTTCATTCTTTAAATTTTATTGATATTAATCTTGAATTCACAAGAAAAATAGGTTTAAACTCCTTATTGTTGGCAGTTTTCGTTACCAACAAAGATATTTTAATTGACCTTTTTAAGGAAACAAACTTATTAACAGTTTGTTGCGGGTCAAGGTAGTGTATAACACTAGGTATTACTAACTTAAGCTTTTAATAATTGTATTTGACCATTAGTTATTAACTTTTGGTGATTTCGTATTATTTAAAAATACGCTTAAATATTCATGAAATGGAATTTGCTTGTGCTATTCAAAATCTACCATAATAGTATCTCTGTAATCTAGCCCTAATAGGGTAGAGGCACCACCTACTGTGGTAAGATTACTTTTGTAGATTGCCAATTCAATATAGTCCGACGAATTAAATATAGCCAAAAGGTCTCCTGCACTTTTGCGATGATTTTTTTCTAAACTATAATCTATAAAGTCATTATAAGCTTTATGAATCTTGTCTAGTTTATGATTACGTGCAATAAGGGTGTAATTACGATCTTTTCGATAGGCATCAAATAAATTTTTACGAATATTGGTAATAACGTTGCCATAGTTATCAATATAGATAACACTGCCAATAATCTTTTTGCCATCTTCTACAATTCTTGGCGAAAATTCTCTTAGGTCGTTTAATGCTGTAAATGGCTTGCCAACAATTTCTAAAGTGCCACCGCGAGCAATATGGCAGGCTACCTGTATAAATACATTTAATACAGGAAACGAATTAGCTATTGAATCTGGTAAATTTATTTCTACCACTTTCTCTGGGGTCATTTCAGAGGTAATGAGCCCAATGACACCGGTATTTGCACTAATAAAGTAATGTCCGTTTACAAGTGCCACAACATGCTTGTTATCTGGTGTCTCTTCAGAATCTACACCTACAATATGTATCGTTCCTTTTGGGAAGCTCTTATACGAGTTGGAAAGTATGTATGCACACTCCTGAATGTTGAACGGCATGATGTCATGCGAAATATCAACAATTTTGGCATCGGGCAATTCTGTATATATGGAGCCTTTTAATACAGCTACAAAGTGATCTTTTAATCCGAAATCTGTTGTTAGGGTGATTATTGCCATACAGCAATGTTGATATGTTTTTGGTTAGTCGAACTTAAAATTTGCTTAAATTTGATATACAAAATTAAACAAAAAACAGCGATTAGAAACTAATCTTCGCTAACTATAAATCATAATAAAACTGACTGTTTGAACGAGATAATTCTAGAACTTACCGAAATTAGCCCGAGAGAGTTTTTTGGGCAGCAAAATGAACATATTGATTTATTAAAAAAGTACTTTCCGAAATTGAAAATTGTTGCCCGTGGCAATAAGATCAAAGTCTATGGAGATGAAGAACTTTTAGTAGAGTTTGAAAAACGGTTCGATCTTTTAACCCAGCATTTCATTAAATATAACAAGTTAGATGAAAACAGCATTGAAAGGGTATTGACAAGTTCTGAAGATGATCAGCCAAAATCATCGAAGAATAGTGGAGAGACATTGGTTCATGGTGTAAGCGGCAGGTTGATTAAAGCCCAGACTGCCAATCAACGTAGATTGGTTGATGCCGCCAAAAAGAATGATATGGTTTTTGCTATCGGTCCTGCTGGTACCGGTAAAACCTATACAGGTGTAGCACTTGCGGTAAAGGCTTTAAAAGAAAAACAGGTAAAGAAAATTATTTTAACTCGACCAGCTGTTGAGGCAGGTGAGAACCTAGGTTTTTTGCCGGGAGATCTAAAAGAAAAGCTTGATCCCTACATGCAGCCTTTGTATGATGCACTTAGAGATATGATCCCTGCAGAGAAGTTGGTGCACTATATTGAAAACGGTACCATACAAATTGCCCCTATGGCTTTTATGCGAGGTAGAACTTTAGATAATGCCTTTGTAATTTTAGATGAAGCTCAGAATACTACGCATGCACAAATGAAAATGTTTCTGACTAGAATGGGTAGAAATGCTAGGTTTTTAATTACGGGTGACCCGGGACAAATTGATTTACCTAGAAGAACGATTTCTGGCTTAAAAGAAGCTTTGTTAATTTTGCAGAATGTTGAAGGTATAGAGGTTATTTATCTAGATGATACAGATGTTATACGTCATAAACTAGTTAAAAATGTTATTGAAGCTTATAAAACTATAGAACACCACAATTAAAAAATTACATGTCAAATAATACTATTTACGAAACAGAATTCAATTTTCCAGGTCAAAAGAATGTCTATAAAGGCAAAGTAAGATCGGTTTATACCTTAGAGAACGATATGTTAGTCATGGTGGCAACAGATAGATTGTCTGCTTTTGATGTGGTGATGCCAAAAGGTATACCTTATAAAGGACAAATTCTAAATCAGATAGCGACTCAGATGATGGCTTCTACTGAAGATATTGTTCCTAATTGGTTGACTGCTACTCCTGATCCAAATGTGGCTGTTGGTATAGCTTGTGAGCCTTTTAAAATTGAAATGGTCATTCGTGGTTATTTATCTGGTCATGCAGCTAGAGAGTATAAACTTGGCAAAAGAATACTTTGTGGCGTTGCAATGCCCGACGGAATGAAGGAGAATGATAAATTCCCTAGTCCGATAATTACTCCTGCAACTAAGGCAGAAATGGGTGATCATGACGAAGATATTTCTAAAGAAGATATTTTAAGCAAAGGAATAGTTTCTGCGGATGATTATGCGGTATTAGAAAAGTACACTTATGCACTTTTTCAAAGAGGTACAGAAATCGCTGGTGATAGAGGATTGATTTTGGTAGATACTAAATATGAATTCGGAAAAACAAAAGAGGGTAAAATCGTTCTGATTGACGAAATACACACTCCCGATTCATCAAGATATTTTTATTCTGACGGATATCAACAAAGACAAGATGCTGATGAACCCCAAAAGCAACTTTCTAAAGAGTTTGTAAGGCAGTGGTTGATTGCTAATGACTTTCAGGGCTTAGAAGGACAAACTGTACCTGAGATGACTGATGAATATATAGAATCCGTTTCTGAACGCTACATTGAACTTTACGAGCACATAACTGGCGAACCATTTGTTAAGGCTGATACTACACATATTAATGACCGTATCAATAGAAATGTATTGAATTACTTGGAGAGTCTTTAATGTTATCTGAGTAAATATTTAAGCGAGAAATTTTTCTTTTCCTTTAAACGAGAAATGATTTTTAAAAAGGCGACTGCTGTTATATAGGCGTCGCCTAATGCTGTATGTCTGTCTTTTCTTGAAATGGAAAATTTTTCGGCAAGTTCATCTAATGTATAATTAGATTTTGGTTGCACTAAGTAAGATTTAATTAGCGTTTTTTTATAGATAACTCCCGTATCTAATACTGTGTTTTTTAGTTTAGGTAGACCATTTCTTTCTAAAGCAGTATTGAGCATTCCCATATCAAAACCAGCATGATGTGCTACTATAATAGCATTGCCTACATAGTCAAGAAATTTCTCTAGCGCTAAAGCTTCACTAATACATTCTCGTTGTCCGTTTTTTAAGAGTCCGTGTACATGAACAGTTTCTTTATTGAATTTTTCTTGCGCTAAATAGATATCAAATACTTCTTGTACAGAAATGGTTTCTTTCTTGATTTTTACAGCGCCAATAGAAAGTATACGGTCATCTTCAAAACTGAAACCTGTGGTCTCTGTATCTAATACTACAAATATTAAATCATTGAAATCTTTACTCGGAGACTCCTTAAAAAGGGAGGCGTATTTTATCCAATAATCTGGTAGATTTTTAGGTGTTCTTGTGAATAATCCCATTATCCTAAAAAATTAGTAACCTTAAAGCGAAGTGTGATCAATTCTTGAATTTCTTTAATTGCTTTAAAGGTGCGCTTTAATTTCATTTTTTCTTGTTTGGTCAATTGCTCTAGTTTAATAAATCGTCCAGAATCATGATTAGCTAATCCTTGTCTTGTTCTAAATTTTAATAATGCCTTGGTGGCATAAGAGCACGCTAAGTATAACTCTTGGTTGTTAGGTTCAAGTTCTGCTAATTTCTCATAACGTTCCCAAGTATTGCTGATCGCTTTTACAGAATGCGATAGTATTAAAACGCGAGCAGCATCTATCAACGGTCTTAATGCTCTACTTTTTAAATCGAAAAAATCTTTGTGTTGTCCGTCTTGTTCTACAACGAATTGTCTAAAGAATCCTGTTGGTGACGGACTTTGAAGTGCGCCGTTGGCTAAGTGTACTAAGAAAATAGGATAATTATGAACGGTTCTGAATATGTGATCAGACATGTTATCCAATAAGCTACGCTCACCAAATGCTAAACTATAATCAAAAAAAATGGAGGACATTAATACCTCATTCGGTCCGGGGTTACCGATCCAATACGATAGTTTGTTTTTCCATTCCTCTAGACTTAAACACCATTTAGGGTTAGAAGCCATCATATCTGCTGGGCAGTATTCGTATCCTATAGTATGTAACCCTTTGGTAATAAGTTTTGAAAGTTCTAAAAAATAGGTGGTGGTTTTTGGCAAATCTTCTTCAGGTACATCTTCAAATACTAAGGCATTATCTTGGTCTGTATGTAAAAGTTGTTCACTTCTACCTTGACTGCCTAATGCCAACCATGCAAATTTTACAGGCGGTGGAGTATCCATTTTAGCAAGTGAAATTTCTACAATCTGTTTAATACAGGTATCATTCAGTTCAGAAATTATCTTTGCAATCAATCCTAACGGAATGTTTTGTTCTAAATACCCAGTTAAGAGTACCATGACACTCTTTCTAATCTGCTTTATCTTCTTGATTTTAGAAGTACGCTTTATAGCCTTTACCAATACAGCAGGATTATCACCTAAGGATACCATTACGTCATGCTTAGATAAAATACCTAATGCAGAAGAATTTGGGGTGCCATCTTTAGTAATCACCAAATGGCTGATGTTACTTTTCATCATGGCCATTTGTGCCTGCGTAATCGTTAGGTTCTTTGGGTAGGTTACAACTGGGGTTGTCATTATTGATTTTACCGAAGCGGTTATAGGTTGCTCGCCAGATATTACTTTGTTTCTAAAATCTTTATCTGTTATAATACCTACTGGTAAATCTTTGCTAGTGACGAGTATAGATCCAATTTTCTTTTGAGACATGATGTCAGCAGCCTTTTTTATAGTGGTTCTTGTAGAACAGGTCACTAATTTTTTTGAATAGCTGGCTAATTGTAAATCTGGTAATACGACCTCTTTTTTAATTTCTTCTTCATCTTCGTGGCCAAACAGTTGTCCTTTTTGGTTTTTAGCATACGGATTACGGGTGTTAGAGGCAAAACTCTCCATCAGAAAAATAGTTACTTCTTCGTTCTGCTTTGCAATAGGTTTAAAAATGTCAATAGGAATTCCGTAAAGTATAGATTCTTCATGTGCCCTAGCTTCTAACTTATAATTTTCATTGGCAAAAAGCGGTCTTAGTCCAAATATATCGCCTTCATCGCAATAGTCAAGAATATTAGAAGTAGCAGGATTACTTAATGTTACCGCCCCTTTATGAACTAAATAAAAATGTGAATGCTGAGGTTCATCTACCGTAAAAATCACACTGTTTTTCTCCTTATAAACAATAAGTACTTGTTCAGCTAACTGAAATAACGATTTGCTATCAAGAACATTGAAAGGAGGATAGTTTTTTATAAAATCGGCTACTCTTTCAGAAATCAGATTTTTCATATACTAAAGTTAGCGGAATATCGACTTATAAAAAAAGGACATCCATTTATACAGCTACAAATTAAAAGTAGCTTCTTTTTGAAACAGAATTAACAATCGCTCAAGAAAACACCAACAGCCAATCCGCCTTCAGAAGTTTCTTTATATTTAGAACTCATGTCTTTTGCGGTTTCCCACATGGTCTGTACTACCTTATCTAAAGGAACTTTCGCTGCCGATGGGTCAGAACCCAATGCAAGCTCAGCTGCGTTAATAGCTTTTATGGCACCCATAGAGTTTCGTTCTATACAAGGTATTTGAACCAAACCGCCAATAGGATCGCAGGTGAGTCCAAGATGATGTTCCATGGCAATTTCTGCCGCCATAAGTACTTGTTCGGGTGTGCCGCCTAATAGTTCTGTAAGTGCACCTGCAGCCATTGCAGATGATACGCCTATTTCTGCTTGGCAGCCACCCATAGCCGCCGATATGGTAGCTCCTTTTTTAAAGATGCTTCCTATTTCGCCTGCAACCAATAAAAACTGTTTTACATGTTCAAAATTACCTGCATGGTTTTCAATGACCATATAATACATTAATACAGCAGGTATTACTCCCGCGCTGCCATTTGTAGGTGCAGTAACAACACGACCTAGAGATGCGTTTACTTTATTTACACTTAAAGCAAAACAACTTACCCATTGTAATATTTGACGAAATTTCACTTCTGTTTGTCGTATGGTTTGTAACCATTCTTTGGGTGTGGAGTAGGGCAGGTCACTTTTTAACTTGTTGTGCATTTCAAAAGCACGACGTTTTACATTTAATCCGCCAGGTAAGGTTCCTTCTGTATGGCATCCGGTATACATGCATTCTAACATGGTAGACCAAATACGATTTAGTTCATAATCTATTTTCTCATCATCACGCAAGGATCTTTCATTTTGTAAAACTATCTGTGAGATTGATAAATTTTCACTTTTACAAAATTCAAGAAGTTCGGTTCCTTTCTGAACAGGAAAAGGAAACTTATTGAATAAGTCAACTTTGCGTTTGGCATTTTTTCGCTCTTCGCTAACAACGAAACCGCCGCCTATGGAGTAGTATGTTTTTGATATGATTTTACCAGATTTCAATTTTGCCTTAAACTTTAGTCCGTTGGCATGAAAAGGTAGAAACGCTCTATTGAATATAATATGTTGTTTTGGATCAAAGGTAATTTTGTACTTACCATCTAAATGTAAAACATGTTCTTTTTTAATTTTATCTATTAATGGGTCAATAGTGTCAATTGGCACTAATTCTGGATCGGCACCTAATAAACCTAGCATAACGGCATAGTCGGTGGCATGACCTTTACCTGTTAGCGATAATGAACCATATAAGTGTACTTGAACTTCTTCAACTTTTTCGAGATTGTCTTTCGAGTTTAAACGAGCTAACCACCTTTCGGCAGCGCGCCATGGCCCGAGCGTGTGGGAGCTTGAAGGACCTACACCAATTTTTAACATATCGAAAACACTGATACTCTCTATTTCCAAATCAATCTTATTTTAAGGCTAAGGTACAATGTTTCATACACCTTTCAGCTATACTAAAATGTCATAATTTTTATTGATATATGACGATTAATGACATCATGTCAGTTTTTCTTGCTTGGCATATTGTTTGTCAATTACTAATCGATTGTAAAATAAAGCACTTAATTTAAAACATATAAAATGAGTAAGATTATAGGAATAGATTTGGGTACTACCAACTCCTGTGTTTCCGTAATGGAAGGTAATGAGGCAGTAGTAATACCAAATGCAGAAGGAAAAAGAACAACACCGTCTGTTATCGCTTTTGTTGAAGGTGGTGAAATTAAAGTTGGTGATCCAGCTAAAAGACAGGCAGTAACCAACCCTACAAAAACCATTTATTCTATTAAAAGGTTTATGGGTAACAAATTTTCAGAATCTAGTAAAGAAGCTGGAAGAGTACCTTATAAGGTAGTAAAAGGTGATAATGATACACCTAGAGTTGATATAGACGGTCGTTTATATTCTCCTCAAGAATTATCTGCAATGATTCTTCAGAAAATGAAGAAAACGGCAGAAGATTATTTAGGTCAAGAAGTAACTCGTGCGGTAATTACTGTACCAGCATACTTTAATGATGCGCAAAGACAAGCTACGAAAGAAGCTGGTGAAATTGCAGGTTTAACTGTAGAGCGTATTATCAACGAACCAACCGCAGCTTCTTTAGCTTATGGTATGGACAAAAAAGATACGGAACAAAAAATAGTAGTATTTGATTTTGGTGGTGGTACGCATGATGTATCTATCTTAGAATTAGGTGATGGTGTTTTTGAAGTATTGGCTACTGATGGTGATACTCACTTAGGTGGTGATGATGTTGATCAAAAAATTATTGATTGGTTAGCTGAAGAGTTCAAGTCTGAAGAAGATATGGACCTTAGAAAAGACGCAATGGCTTTACAACGTTTACGTGAAGCTGCTGAAAAAGCTAAGATTGAATTATCATCTTCTGCACAAACAGAAATTAATTTACCATACGTTACAGCTACGGCTTCAGGACCGAAGCACTTAGTAAGAACTTTGACAAGATCAAAATTCGAGCAATTAATTGCTGACTTGGTAAAAAGAACTATTGAGCCATGTGCTAGTGCAATGAAAGCAGCAGGTTTAAAAAATAGTGATATTGATGAGATTATCTTAGTTGGTGGTTCTACAAGAATACCTGCAGTACAAGAGGCTGTTGAGAAATTCTTCGGTAAGAAGCCTTCTAAAGGTGTTAACCCAGATGAGGTTGTAGCGGTAGGTGCTGCAATACAAGGTGGTGTTTTAACAGGTGATGTAAAAGATGTATTGTTATTAGATGTTACTCCGCTTTCTTTAGGTATAGAAACTATGGGTGGTGTAATGACAAAATTAATTGAGTCTAACACTACGATTCCTACAAAGAAATCACAAGTATTCTCTACTGCATCTGACAATCAGCCGTCAGTTGAGATTCACGTATTACAAGGTGAAAGACCAATGGCACCTGACAACAAAACAATTGGACGTTTTCATTTAGACGGTCTTCCACCAGCACAAAGAGGAACACCTCAAATTGAAGTTACTTTTGATATTGATGCTAACGGTATCATTAAAGTTTCTGCAACTGATAAGGCTACGAACAAAACTCAGGATATTCGTATTGAAGCTTCTTCTGGTTTAACTGAAGAAGAAATCAAGAAGATGAAAGCTGAAGCTGAAGCAAATGCTGAATCTGATAAAAAAGCTAAAGAAACTGCAGACAAGTTGAACGAAGCAGATGGAATGATTTTCCAGACTGAATCTCAACTTAAAGAATTTGGAGATAAATTATCTGACGATAAGAAAAAACCAATTGAAGATGCTTTGGCAGAATTAAAAGCGGCATATGAAACTAAAGATTTGGCTGTTATAGCACCTGCTTTAGATAAAATCAATGAAGCTTGGAAAGTTGCATCTGAAGAAATGTACAAAGCGCAAGCTGATGGACAAGGTGGTGCTGCTCAAGGTGAGCCAACTGCTGACGGTGGTGCTTCTGAAGGTGATAACGTTGAAGACGTTGATTTCGAAGAGGTTAAATAAGATAACTATTATTTATTATAGAAAAGGGACGGTATATACCGTCCCTTTTTACTTTTATATGATATTCTTTTATCCCTATTATTAATAAAGTAATTTTGCAGTATGATTAAGAAATACCATTTTATATTTTTAACGGTTTTTATAACAGCTTTTTCTAACGTAAGAGGACAAGAAATTCAAATCTTTACCCTTGAGGATTTTGACTTAATGGGAGATGTAAAATCTTGTTTGGTCAGTACCGATTATGGTAAAGAAGAATATGATTTTAATAAAAAGGGTTTCTTAACAAAGTCAGTTACGAGATACAATGACAAAGATTATGATGCGGTTTATTACAAATATAGTAATGATGATCTTTTAGAAAAGCGCTCAGAATCTTATAGAAATGGTGTTTTTGATGCAAGTACTTCTATCGCTCATTTTTACGAAATAGACTCTACAGATAATTTAAAAATACAAGAACGTATTTTCTCTTATGAAAAAGAATTTTTAGATGAGTACATATATGGCTATGATGAGTTTGGCGATTTAATTAGTATACAGCGAACAAATAATAATGGTACAGATATTACGCTTATAGAGCATAAGAAGTTTAAAGGAGAGAATACTGTTACTTATCTATTGAACGATGCTCCTGTAAAATCTATTCGTACATCTACGCTAAAACCTATTAATAAAGCTGCTCAAAGAATTGTTTTGACCAAAGAGTATTTAAATGGTGAAGAGAATGATGCTTTTGAAGAAGTGTATACCATGGATGATAAATTAATGGCACAACAAGAATTTGAGTATAATTCGCAATTGAAGAAATTTGAGCCAACCACGCGTACTAGTTACGAATATGATGAAAAGGGTATGCTAATTTCTGAAGTAGCAAAGAGAGGTGCTGGTATTATTAAGAAAGAATACATTTATCAATTCGATAATTCTGAAGTTGGTAATTGGATCAAGCAGATTGTAACGCCCGACAATACCTATACTACTAGAAAAATTGCCTATTACCCAGCTGAAACTACAGTTATTAAAGAGTAATACTATTTTTGATTGCTTTGCCATTCTTCTCGTAAAAGACCATAGCAACAGGTATTTCTTTTAAAACCATTAAGTAGGTAAACATCTTTACGTAGTATACCTTCTAAGGTGCAGCCTAGTTTTTTAACAGCTTTTCTTGAAGCCATATTTCTTTCATCTACACGGAATTCTACTTTTTCGAAATTCATGGTAGTAAAAGCGTATGCTAGCATTAATTTTTTCATTTGGGTGTTTAACCCGGTACCTTGAAATTCTCGTCCGATCCAAGTAGAGCCAATATGTAGGACTTTATTTTTTGAATTGATATGCATAAAACGGGTGCACCCTGCAAATGCATTATACTTTCTATCATAAATAATAAAGGGCATACTAGTGCCAGCTTTTTGCTGTTCTAATGCAGTTTCCACATAGTTTTTTAAACTTGCAGGTGTTGCAATGTCAGAAGGGGAGTATTGAACTAATTTATCTTGTGATGCAATAGAAATAAGCTTTTCATAATTGTCTATTGTCAGCGGACTCAATATAACCCGTTCATTTTCTAAAGTTGGTGTGTTGCTCATTCTGCCAGTTGATTTATAATTTCTTTTTTAACCTCGTGTCCGCCATCAAAAGTGATATGTTGAATGGTATCACCAAAAAGAACTTTAAGTTTGTTGTTCTCTTCTATTAGTTTGTCTGGGGTAATATATTGATCATTGTTTCCAAAAACTGAAACAATTTCAGTATCCTTTTTGAAGTGGGTAAAATCTGATTTTTTTAATTCTGTGGGTATTCCGCCTGCATAGAGAATCAATTTTGAGCAGGTCATTTTAGAATACGCTAAGTAGCGTAAAGCAATAGATATGCCTTGCGAAAATCCGAAGAAAACAATTTTACAATCCGATGGTAATTTTTCATTTTCTAAAACAGCATCTAAATAATTGTAAAGATTAGCTGTTTCAAGTGCCGTGTTTTCTTTTGTCAACCAACTTGCACCTACATGCTTATATTCATTTTTTAAATAATATTTAGAAGGAGCTTGTGGGGCAATGATGTAGTTTTCGTTCTTTGGTAACTCGTTGAAATATTTAAGAAAGAAACGACTTAAGAAACCTATGCCATGAAAAACAATCCAAACTTGTTTTGTTTGGCTAGTTAATTCATTTAAAGTCTCATAGGTATTGGTAGTTTTATAAGTGACATTTTTTATTATGTTCTCCATGAATTGATCATTTCGGTTAGGCTTTTCTGTTGGTAATGTAATGCTTAATTTTACAAAAAAAAGGATGAACGACTACAAAGAAAAAATTCTGAAGATTTGTAACGAAACTTCTAAGAATACCTTGATGGAAACCTTAGATATTGAATACATCGATGTAGGGGAAGATTTTTTGTTAGCCAAAATGCCCGTAACACCTAAAGTGCATCAGCCAGATGGCGTTTTACATGGTGGAGCAACAGCTGCATTGGCAGAAAGTGTTGGTAGTGCGGCATCTTATGTTTTTTTAGACGGAAATAAGTTTTTTGTTAGAGGCTTAGAAATCACTGCTAATCATGTAAAGAGTGTAAAAGAAGGATTTGTTTTTGCAAGAGCTACTATCTTACATAAAGGTAGAACTACACAGTTATGGGAGATTAAAGTTACCAATGAAGATGGTCAGTTGGTTTCTCTTTGTAAATTAACCACGATTACATTACCAAAAGCATAATATGGTACAAGAACTTTTTGATCGAGCTGCAAATTGCTTGAAAGAGCAGTTACCGTTTGTATTATATAGCAAACCTAATGAGACAGAATTAGTCGGTGTTTTTCAAAACGATGATGCCATTCATAAGGTTAATGATTTCACTGAAACCGGATTCGTTTTTGCTCCGTTCGATTTGAATTCAGGTGCTATATTATTGAAAATGGATGCTCTCGAAAAGGTACCTTTGAATTTGTCTCATGAGGTTCTGCCTAAAGAGAATAATTCACATGAAAACAATTCTGAAGAGAAATCTAGATATACTAAGTTAATATCGAATGCTATTGATAAAATCGATGAAGGTGACTTCAATAAAGTGGTTTTGTCAAGGAAAATAGAAGTTGATTGTAAAGACGATTACTTTGAAGTATATCAACGAATTCTCAACGTATATAAAAAAGCATTTTGTTATTTCTGGTATCATCCAAAAATAGGAACTTGGATGGGTGCTACGCCAGAAATTTTAGTAAAAAGCAACGGTTCTCAATTTACAACAATGTCTTTGGCAGGTACTCAGAACTCAGTAGGTGATACTGAACCAATTTGGGCAGAAAAAGAAATACATGAGCAGCAATTAGTTACCGATTACATTTTTGATACTTTAAAAGATAAGGTTGTTTCTCTAAATAGTTCTGAACGCGAGTCTGTTAAGGCTGGTCAACTTTGGCATCTTCGTACAGAGATGAAAGGTACTTTTGCTCCGAATAAATTTGGTGATGTATTAAAAGCGCTTCATCCAACGCCTGCTGTTTGCGGTAGTCCGTTAGAGAATGCAAAAAAGTTTATTTTAGAAAACGAATTGTATGAGCGAACTTTTTATACAGGATTTCTAGGCGAACTAAATATGAAATCAGAGCTATCTAGAAATAGAAACCAAAGAAATCAAGAGAATAGTGCCTACAGAAGTGTGATGAAAACTTCAGAACTTTATGTAAACCTACGCTGTATGCAATTGTTTAAAGATAAAGCCGAAATTTATGTGGGTGGTGGTATAACTGCTGATTCTATTCCAGAGAAGGAGTGGGAGGAAACTGCTTTAAAAAGTAATACCATGTTTCGTGTTCTAGACGGTAAATAGATTAGTAACTTTTGGGTAATAACCCGCTTTGGTCGTATTTTTGAACTACATGAAATACTCCGCAATACCTACCGCACAATCTATTGTTCAACATTGCCAGGCAAAGAATATTTCTAATATTGTAATATCGCCGGGGTCAAGAAATGCACCGCTTACGATAGCCTTTGCAGAGAATCCTTTTTTTACTTGTTACAGTATTGTAGACGAGCGTTGTGCTGCATTTTTTGCTTTAGGTATGGCGCAACAATTTCAAAAGCCGGTGGTAGTGTTGTGCACATCTGGTAGTGCGCTTTTAAATTATTACCCTGCAGTTGCAGAGGCATATTTTAGTAATATTCCGTTAATAGTTATTTCTGCTGACAGACCTATTTATAAATTAGGAATAGGAGATGGGCAAACGATTAATCAGCGAAATGTATTTGAAAATCATATTAGATATTCTGCTAATCTAAAGCAAGATGTCAGTCATGCTACAACAAAGGTTTTGCAATATAAACCAGAGTGGCTTTCAGATAGAAATGTAAATGATGTGCAACAAGAAGTGCAGAATTACAATGATAGTCAATTGAACCTTGCTCTTGAAATTGCACTGACCTCTAATACTCCTATTCATATAAACGCACCTTTTGAAGAGCCGTTGTATGAAACAGTATCAACGCCTACGATATCGCCTCAAATTAGCGCGATACCTGCTGAGGTAGTTAATGCTGTTGATCTAGAGCAGCACAGAAATATTTGGAATACTTCTGTTCGTAAAATGGTATTGGTAGGGGTGAATACATCTAATGCTATTAAAGATATGGTTTTAGAAAAGCTAGCTAATGATCCTAGCGTTATCGTGTTAACAGAAACTACATCGAACATTCATCATCCTAATTTTTTCAATAGTATAGATTCACTAGTTGCACCCATTGAAATGCATGCGGATACGGAATTGGAATTCGAAAAATTGAAGCCAGAGGTATTGATCACTTTTGGCGGACTCATAGTTTCTAAAAAAGTAAAAGCATTTCTAAGAAATTATACTCCAAAACATCATTGGCATATTGGCGGTCAATTTGCCAACAATACTTTTTTCTGTTTAGAAGAACATATTAAAATTTCGGTCAATGATTTTTTTAGTGAAATGTATGTAGACAATACCAATCTAAAAAGTGATTATTTCTCTCATTGGAATATAGTAAAAGAGAAATATGAGCTTAAAAGAGATGATTATTTAAAAGAGATTCCGTTTTCAGATTTTTTAGCCTTTAATCATATTTTAGCAGCTATACCTAACGATTATATGTTGCAGCTGGCAAATAGTTCTACCATTAGATATACGCAGTTATTTAATGTTAACCCTACTCTAAAAGTGTTTTGTAATAGAGGTACAAGTGGTATAGATGGTAGTACATCTACTGCAATAGGTGCATCTTTGGCAAGTGACTCACCTACACTTTTTATAACAGGTGATCTCAGCTTTTTCTATGATAGTAACGCATTGTGGAATAGTTACTTAAAGCCTAATTTTAGAATTATTGTTGTTAATAATAATGGCGGCGGAATATTTAGAATACTTCCCGGTAAGGAGAATTCTGATGTTTTTGAAACCTATTTTGAAACCAGACATACCTTATCGGCAGCGCATCTTTGTGAGATGTATGGTTTCGATTATTTAACGGCAAATTCATCCGAAGAACTTGAAGAAGAATTAAGTACGTTTTTTGATGAAACCGGTCGTCCGCAATTACTGGAAATTACTACGCCTACATTAAAAAACGATAAAATTTTGATTGATTATTTTCGTTTCATATCTTAGTGGTGTATTAACCATTAATTATAACACATTTAACATGAGTAAAAGAGACGATTTAATCGAAAAGTATGCTGCGGACATCAAAGATAAATTTGGTGAAGATGCAGATATGGACTTGCTTAAAAAAGTAACTGTTGGTCTAGGACCATCTATTTACAACATCGATGCTTCTAAAGTATCTGGTAGTGATCAAAAAGAATTGGATACTGTAAAGAACAATTACTTGATCAAAAAGTTAGGTCTTCCTGATAATGCTAAATTAGATGAAGCACTTGCAACTGTTATGGACAAATACGGTTCTTCTAACAGAAACAAGCATAGAGCTGTTATCTATTACAAGCTTTGTCAACATTTCAAAAAAGCATCTGTTTACGATAAATAGTCAGATGTCAAATAAATTAAAGACCGTTACCATTTTTGGTGACGGTCTTTTTTTTTACGTTAAGATTATTAATATTTAAAATGTAATTTTGCAGCATGATAGAATTAGGACGTATAAACAACCTTGAGATTTTAAGAGACACTAGTGTTGGGCTCTTTTTGGGTGATGAAGAAGGAAATGATGTATTGCTACCAAATAAATATGTACCAACTGAATATGAAATAGGAGAGAAAATTAAAGTTTTCTGTTATTTAGATTATGATGAAAGACCAGTTGCAACTACCTTAGAACCAGATATTATGCTTGGTGAGTTTAGGTTATTACAAGTAGCTGAGGTCAATGAGTTTGGTGCGTTTATGCAATGGGGTCTTGAGAAACATCTTTTAGTTCCTTTTCGTGAGCAACGTGTTAAGATGAAAGAAGGGCAGTGGTACGTAGTTCACTGTTATTTAGATGAACGTTCTGGTAGATTGGTTGCTTCAAATAAATTGGACAGATTTTTAAGTAATGATACTATCGACCTTAAAGTATGGGAGAAGGTAGAATTAGTGGTTACCAGACAAACCGATTTAGGTTGGGAGGTTATTGTAAATGAAAAACACAAAGGGTTAGTTTACTTCAATGAAGTTTTCAAACCAATTAATATTGGCGACGTTATACCTGGTTGTATTAAGACCATTAGAAAAGACAATAAATTAGATATTTCTCTTCAACCATTAGGTACAAAGGTTTTAGAACCTGCTGCCAACAAAATATATGAAGTGTTAGTAGAAAGTGGTGGTTTTTTAGGGTTACATGATAAGTCTGCACCAGAAGAAATAAGAGATGTTTTTCAAATGAGTAAGAAAACATTTAAAAAAGGTCTAGGTACCTTATATAAAGAAAGAAAAATAAAAATTGAGTCTGATGGTATCAGCCTTTTAGATGACTAAATAAAAATGTAAGAAAATTCTTTGCTAATTGATTTTCAATAGAATATCGTAAATAATCATCGTGTTTATTGTGATAAGTTACTTTTAATTTTATTTTTGCATCAATTAAAAAGTTATTAACAATTTTTAACTTACATTTAGATTTTAAGCGTAAAAATTACCCCTGTATATGCCCTTTATAGAAGAAAGCGATTTACTAGAATTACATAAAGACGTCGATAAAGCACAAATTATCAATGAGCGTTTATTAGATCAAATAAAATTCAAGAACAAAGAATTAAAAAAGAGTAAGATTCAGCGTAATATTTTAGCAGGAATCACGGGTCTTTTCTTAATTGGTGGTTTGGCATTTACTTCATTTACAGCAGGTTTGTCAAGTTCAGGTGGTTTTAATAGAAAAGCTTCTAATGATTTAGTTTTAACTTCTATAGATAGTGTTGATGCTATTAGAACTCGCTTAGAAAGTTTAAAAGAACAGAATGAAGAGCTAAGCCTTGTTAAAGAATTTTACCTGGCTAAAGAGTTCTTACAGAAAGAAAAAATATATTCGGTACAAGTTAAATCCTTCGTAGATAATAATGTCACTTTGGCTTCTGAGGCTTTGACAAATACACTCTTCGTTAAAACCAATCCTTTTTACTCGTATTCATTAGGTAATTTTGAGACTTTAGAAGAAGCGCAATCTTTTAGAAAACAATTGGTAGATATTGGTTTTGGTGATGCTTTCGTAGCTTCTTATCAAGACGGTAAAAGAATTCAAATAGAAGATCCTTTTTAGTGACAAAAGTTAAAGCTTGGCTCAACGCAGCAAGACTTAGAACGCTTCCCTTATCAATTTCAGGTATACTTGTAGGTACTGCTATGGCAGCTTATCATGGGGTCACGAATGTCAGTATTTTTGTTCTGGCAATCTTAACAACCATTGGTTTACAGGTAACCTCTAATTTTGCGAATGACTACGGTGACGGTGTCAAAGGTACTGATGGTGATGATAGGGTAGGGCCAAAACGAGCCCTGCAAAGCGGACTTTTAACCGCAGCGCAGTTAAAATCTGGTATTTATATCAGTATTGTAATAAATGTAATTCTCATTGTAGCGTTAATCGTAACTTCTTTCGGTTTACAAGATATTCTCTATCCTGCTTTATTCTTATTATTAGGAGCCTTCGCAATTTGGGCAGCTATCAAATATACCGTAGGTAAATCTGCTTACGGGTATAATGGTCTTGGCGATATTTTTGTTTTTATATTCTTTGGGTTAGTCAGTGTTTTAGGTTCTATGTTTTTATACTTGAAAGCAATATCTTTTATGACAGTATTTCCCGCAGTTTCTATAGGGTTATTGAGTGTAGGTGTTCTTAACCTTAATAATATGAGAGACATAAAATCTGATGCCGCAGTTGGTAAGAATACCATGGTGGTTAAAATGGGTTTACCGAAGGCAAAAAAATATCACTACGCACTGTTAATTATTTCGTTTTTGTGTCTGTTTTGTTTTTTACTCACAACAAATGGATCACAATTACGTTATGTATGTCTTGCAGGCTACTTTCTGGTGTTTATTCATCTAAGAAAAGTAGCTATCACAAATAACGAAGCAGAACTTGATCCAGAGCTAAAAAAATTGGCTTTAAGTACCTTTTTTATCGCCTTGTTGTTTTTTATTAGTTATTATTATTTTTTGTAATTTTGATTATAACCCACAAACCAATTTAAACCTTGGAACAACCCATAAAAATTCTAATTGTTGAGGATAATGTGATCATCGCTGATGATATGCAGTCTATGCTAGAGGAAATAGGATATGAAATAGTTGACAACGTAATTGTTTATGAACAGGCTGTTGAAGTTTTAAAAACCCAACAGGTAGATTTAGTTCTAATTGATATCATTTTAGCTTCTGATAAAACGGGTATTGATTTGGGTAAACACATTAGAGAGAATTACGATATTCCTTTTATTTTCGTAACATCTAACTCTGATCGTGCAACAGTTGAAAATGCTAAAACTGTAAAACCTAATGGTTATTTGGTAAAGCCTTTTGAACAACAAGATTTATATACATCTATTGAAATTGCTTTATCCAACTTCATTTACGGTAAACAGACTGCGGCAAATAATGGAGCTGTCAATGATACCAATACGGAAGATGTAGCAATGTCTAATTCTATTTTAAAGGATTCTATCTTCGTTAAGAAGCAACACCTTTATTACAGAATACAATTTGGTGATATTCAATTTATCAAAGCTGACAACGTCTATTTAGAAGTAAATACTGTAGATAAAAAGTTTTTGGTACGTTCACCATTAAAAGATTATTTAGAGAAGTTACCACAGAATAAGTTTTACAGAGCACATAAATCATACATTGTAAATGTGGATCATATTGATGCTATTAATTCTAAAGATATTATGATCAATAATACGTTGATCCCAATCTCTAAAGATTTTAAAGAGTTTATAATCTCGGCTATGAATTCCTAATCCGAGTTACCATATTTAAAAAAACACCTTTTTAAGGTGTTTTTTTTTGCTTTTACCTCAGATGAAATGCATTTATTCATCGATAAAGTGTATCTTTTTACCGTTCAAATACATAGTTATGTAGGCTAAAATCGTTTCACAACAATAATTGAGGGTTACACAACAAATAATCCTGATACGTATGGCTTATTTATAATTTTGAGATATTAATAATTGGATAGCTTTTCGTCTAGAATTTGATTTTAAACCATAATAAGCTTCAATTTTTAATGATATAGTAAAAAGTACGTAGAACACGCTTTTTGAGCTTTAGGTTATTTGAAAATCATTTAATGATGGCTTACAACAAAAATTTAGTAGAATCGGCTTTAATTTATAAGTTTGACTCTGCTTTTATTGAGATATGAAAAAACCCTTTATTTTGAGATTATTGTGCACTTTGATTTTTGGTGTATTTATGTGCCTTGGTTTTGCGCAAGACGATGTAGAAACTCAGAATGAAGATTATTACGAACAATTTCAAGATTTAGAGAATGGTGAACTACGTTCGTTCTTCTTTTTTAATACTCCCAACCGCTACAATCAAAATTCTCCGTACGATTGGTTAGATACTGTAAAAGTTTATTTAAACAGTTCTGAAAAAACAAAAGATTCAATTTCCATACGAAACTACCAACTTATAGAATCTCAAATCTATTATGATTTGGGTAACTACGAGAGAAGTCTAGCAATTGCCAGACCACTATATGATAATTTATTAAAGTTAGATGTAGAGTCTAAGCAGAATATTCTAAGCATATTAGATAATAATTATGCTATGCTAGAATTGTACGACAAGCAAATAGAGATTAGAAGGGTAAAACGCGAATTAGGATTAACCGATAAGGTTGCCTTTTATGATATTTACGCGAGTTTAGGTCAGTATAGAAAGGCTATGCGTGATTATATGATCGAAGAGAAAAAAGTACTTAAAGATGATGATTACTATGGTCAGGCTATTTATAACAATACCATTGGTAATTATCTAAGATTAGATAAGTCTACATCAACTGCATTGAGTTATTTTAAGAAAGCAGAGGGACTCATAAAGGTTTTTCTAAGTGATGTAACCAATGAGCATTCTGATAAGGAGATTGCAGATGGCAGAATTCTAAACGGATTGATTATAGGTAATATCGGTAAAAGTCACGTGCAGCTTGGTGAATACGAAAAGGCTATTCCGTTTTTAGAAGAGAGTAGAGAAATCATCAAAAAATATAATAAAAGTAAATTTTCTTCAGATATAATAGAGAATACACTTGCCTTGGCAGAATGTTATTTGAAATTAGATGATTACGCCAAAGCAACAGATTATTTAAGTGACGACCTTAACCCTATAAAGTCAGATAATATTTTAAAGCGTAATAGGATTTATGCCGATTACTATTTTAAAACTGGTGATTTTAAAAATTCTACAGTTTACCTTAAAAAGAATATCAGAATTAGAGATTCTATCGATGCATTGGCATCTAATATCAAAAACCAACAATTGACTTCTGTTGTTGCTCAAGATTTAGAGAATTCTAGAAAAGCGATAGAGCAGCAGAAAGCTCAGTTAGAAGAGTCTAAAAAAGATATTAAGGCTAGAGATGATAAAATTAGTTTGGTGTTCGTATCCTTAATATTTACACTTATTGGTTTTGCAGGTTTGGTATACGCTTACTTAAAGAGTATCAAAAACCAACGCTTGATTGCCGAGCAGAAATTTATCATTGAAAACTCATTGGTAGAGAAAGATTCTTTGCTTAAAGAAATTCACCATAGGGTTAAAAACAACCTACAAATGGTTTCTAGTTTATTGAGTTTACAAACTAAAAATACTCGAAGTAAGGCGGCAATCGCTGCATTAGAAGAAGGTAAGAGTAGAGTGAAGGCGATGGCGTTAATACACCAGAAATTATATCAAAACGATGACTTATCGGTAATTGAGATGCAAGGGTATATTGAAAGTTTGATTAACAGTATTCAGTCTGTTTATAAAAAAGGCGGTCATAGTATTAATATAACTATCGATGCAGAAGGTGTAGAATTAGATATTGATAGGGCAATTCCGTTCGGACTTATATTAAATGAATTGGTTTCTAATTCATTTAAATATGCTTTTCCGAATGATGATAGCGATGGTAAAATATACATCCATCTACGAAAAATAGCTGGTCAAGAAGGTTTCTTTGAGTATACCGATAATGGTATTGGTTTACCTGAAGATTCAGATGAACGCGCTAGTTCTTCTATGGGTATTCGTTTAATGAGCCGATTGGCTAATCAACTTCAGACTTCATTGAAAACTGATAAAACACAAGACGGAGTTCGTTTTTGGTTTAATTTTAAATAAGGTTATCTAACCTTACTTTTCATAACCACTTTATGTAGTAGTTTAGGGAAGAATCTTTTAAGGTAAATTCCGAATTTCTCTTTTCCGCCGACATAGGTTTCAAATTTTTTCTTTTTAATTGCAGAGATAATCTCTTTTGCACAATCGTTAACGGGCATTCCGTTTTCTGTAGCATTATCTTCTTTTTGTAAAGCAGACCCATCACCGGTTAATGCATTTTTAGCAACGTTTGTTTGTATGAATCCTGGGCAAATGATTGATACATTGACATTGTCTTTCTCATGTTCCATACGTAAGGCGTCAAAGAAGCCATGTAGTGCATGTTTTGCGCCGCAATAACCCGAACGATACGGAGAGGAGAATTTACCCATTAAACTGGTGACAGTAACGAAATGACCACCTTTTTGAGCTATGAAATAGGGTAGAAGATGTTTTGTTAGCTTTATAGTACCCAGATAATTAACATCTACCATTTGTTGATACACTTCAAATTTAGTATCAATGATAAGTGAGCGTTGACTTAGTCCGCCATTATTAATTAAAATATCTATTTTGCCGTAGATTGATATAGCCGTTTCGGTAATGCTTTCTAGCGAGTCGAATACTATTAAATCTAAAGGAAGTATTGTTGCATTTTCAGGAAATTTACATTTGCCTTTTACTTCCAAAAGAACATCTGCTCTTCTTGCAGAAAGTATAATTTTAGCTCCAAGTTCGTTTAACTGATATGCCAACGCTTCTCCTATTCCCGAAGATGCACCTGTTACCCAAATCACCTTATTTTCTATACTAGCCATTCCGTCGTATTTAAACTCAAAATATAGTTAAATTTGGGGGATATTATGAAGGCAACATTTAAAAAGTATCTCCTAAACTTTAAAAACCCTAGTGGAACTTCTAGAGGAATTCTTCGAACCAAAGAAACTTGGTTTCTCTTTTTGGAAGATGAAGGAAAATGGGGTGTCGGTGAATGCGGACTTTTTAGAGGTCTTAGTTTTGATGATGTTCCTGGATATGAAGATAAATGTGAGTGGGTTTCAGAGAATATTAATTTGGGTGAAATCGAATTACTAAAACAGTTACAAAATTTCCCCAGTATTCAATTTGGTCTAGAGCAGGCTTTTATATCGTTGCGTTCTAAAAATCCTTTTCATCTTTTTGAATCTAGTTTTTTAAATGACCAAAAACCGATATCCATTAACGGGTTGGTTTGGATGGGTGATAAGGAGTTTATGCATCGGCAAATAGAAGAGAAGCTAAAGGGAGGTTTTTCTTGTATAAAAATGAAAATTGGAGCTATTGATTTTGATACTGAAATAGCATTGCTAAAATCTATTAGAGAGCGTTATTCAAAAGAAGCTATAGAATTACGTGTAGATGCCAATGGAGCATTTTCTCCACAAGAAGCTTTATCTAAATTAGAAACATTATCGAAACTCGATTTGCACTCTATAGAACAGCCAATTAAGCAAGGGCAAACTGAAGAAATGAAAAGGCTTTGTAACAATACACCTTTGCCGATTGCTTTAGATGAAGAATTAATTGGCGTCACAGATGTAACAAAAAAGCAAGAGTTACTACTAACCATACAACCACAATATATAATTCTGAAACCTAGTTTGGTAGGTGGTTTTGCAGGAAGTAGTGAATGGATTTCTATTGCAGAAAAAAATAATATTGACTGGTGGGTAACAAGTGCATTAGAAAGTAATATAGGTTTAAATGCCATTGCACAGTGGACGGCAACCCTTAATAATAAAATGCCGCAAGGCTTAGGTACCGGATCTCTTTTTACGAATAATATTGAGAGTCCGTTAGAGGTTGATAATGGAGGTTTGTTTTATAGCAGCTCTAAAAAATGGAATACAAATTTAATTGAAAGTATATGTATATAGAACAGGGGTATAAAGGTGATTTAGGTTTATGGAAATATTTAATTATTCCCGGTTGTTTTATTGGCTTTATGATATTGAACTATATCGCTATAATATTATCACCAGTTAGTGTAGAGGACAGTATGGCGCAAATGATAGCTAGCTTGGGCTCTAATCTTGTATTAATTATTTTACTTGTTCCATTGGCTGTAGGTCTATTTGTGGTGCTAGGATGGACAAAATTAGTGCATTCTCAAAGCATTACTAGTTTAACAACATCCAGAAAAAAAATAGATTGGAAAAGAGTGTTTTTTGCTTTTGGTATTTGGGGACTGATAACTATAGTTTTAACTTTCGTAGGTATTTATTTATCTCCAGAGGATTACCTATTTAATTTCAAGTTGATGCCATTTTTAAGTTTGGCTTTAATTGGAATAATCCTAATTCCTTTACAAACTAGCTTTGAGGAGTATTTGTTTAGAGGTCATATGATGCAAGGATTGGGTATTGCTACAAAAAATAGATGGGTACCTTTAGTTGTTACTTCTGTATTATTTGGATTAATGCATTTGGGAAATCCTGAAGTAGAGAAACTGGGTTATGGTATAATGATATACTATATAGGTACTGGTTTTTTTCTTGGTATTATAACCCTAATGGATGAAGGTCTAGAACTTGCTTTAGGTTTTCATGCCGCTAATAATTTAATTGGAGCGTTATTATTGACTGCTGATTGGACTGCTTTTCAAACTGATTCATTGTATAGGGATGTTTCTGATCCAATTTTGGGTTGGGATGTTTTGGTGCCAGTATTTATAGTTTTCCCTATTCTATTAATAATCTTTTCAAAAAAGTATGGCTGGACCAACTGGAAAGAGAAATTAACGGGAAAGGTGTTATCTGAAGAAGAATTTCTGAAACTAGATAATTAGTACAATGTATAAAGCTTCAGTACACCCAAGTTTTTCCATTCATGGTAGATCTATTTCTTTTGCCGATTTAACAGAGGTAAGTTATAGTCTAATTAAAGAAGGCGAAGAATTCGAAAAGCACATTGGTGAATTTCTTTTAGATTGGATAGGTGATTCATCTACAATTTCGGTACAGACCTCTGGTTCTACGGGTACTCCAAAAACTATTGTTTTAAAGAAAGTACAAATGGAGAATAGTGCTTTGGCAACAGGTAGCTATTTTAATTTATCACCAAAATCTTCTGCTTTATTATGTTTGCCTGCTACTTATATCGCTGGTAAAATGATGTTGGTTAGGGCTATGGTTTTGGGGTTAGATATTCATTTTGTGGAACCTACTTCAAATCCGTTAGAAAATAGTAAAAGGTCTTTTGATTTTGGAGCAATGGTTCCCTTGCAAGTACTTAATTCATTGCCTAAGCTTTCATTACTACATAAGTTAATTATTGGTGGTGCTCCTATCTCTATCTCATTGAGAAAAGAAATGAAAAGTATAGCCAACGCTAGTTATGAGACCTATGGCATGACGGAGACCATAACGCATATTGCAATCAAGCCTTTGAATAATGGTGTGGCAGATGATGCGCCTTTTTCTATTTTACCAGACGTTGAAATATCTAAAGATGAAAGAGGGTGTTTGGTAATTAATGCACCAAAGATTTCAGATGTAACTGTGGTTACTAATGATGTTATTGAATTGATTTCGGAAACTGAGTTTAAGTGGTTAGGCAGATTTGATAATGTAATTAATTCTGGCGGAATTAAACTTAGTCCCGAGCAGATAGAGGCTAAACTTTCGAATAGTATAAATCAACCTTTTTTTGTTACTTCTTTACCAGACGTAAAACTAGGCGATCAATTAGTATTGGTTATAGAAGGTACAGTTATAGAAAACGATGTATTAAAGAAAATTACTTCAAGTCCTCTTTTATCTAAGTACGAAGTGCCACGTAAAATTAAAACGATTCCGGTATTCTTACGTACTGATAGTGGAAAGGTTAAGCGGAAAGAAACCATGACCTTATTGAAGTCATAACTTCCCTCATTCTAAAGCACCCTTCACTCATTTTTCGTTTTTTAAAAGCTTCTTTCTTAATAGGTTTATTGCTCAAACTTTAAACCAATTATTATGAAAAATGCAACTTTCCTATTCTTTCTGTTCTGTAGTATGCTATTGTCTTCTCAGCAAGTTAAAATTAGTGGTACTGTTTCTGATCATGCAGGTGACCCTATGCCTGGTGTAAATGTTATGGAAAAAGGAACGACCAATGGTACACAAACAGATTTTGACGGACACTATGCCATAACAATATCAAAAGGAGCTGAGCTAACATTTTCATATATAGGCTGTAAAAATCTAATTGTAAAGATCAGAGATTCAGTGGTTATTAATGTTTCACTTGAAGAAGATCTTCAAATATTAGAAGAGGTTGTAGTTTCTGGCTATGGTATTCAAAAGCGTCGTCATGTTACGGGCTCAGTTGCAATGGTTAATATGCAATCTCCTAAATCCAATATTAGTAGAGCCTTACAAGGTAAAGTAAGTGGAGTCACTATTCGTGGAGTACGTTCTGTAAAAAATAAAAATGTTGGCACTAAAGTGAACAGTCCGCTATATATTGTAGATGGTATTCCTATTGAAAAGCAATACAATTCAATTGTTCAAAGCTTAAAAAGTGAAAATATTGATAGTAGAAAAGAACTTAAAGCTTCTGAAGCGAAGAGTCTGTATGGGGCTGATGCCAAGTATGGCTGTATCGTAATACATACGGTAAAAGGTAATTATGTAATTGAAGAAGAAGAGAATTATGCACAAATCACTGAAAATCAATTTCAGAATGTGGCCGTAAATCCGCTATCTACTTTTTCCATAGATGTCGACAAAGCGGCATACAGCAATATTAGAAGATTCATAAATAATGGAAAAGAGGTTCCTGTAGATGCAGTTAAGATTGAAGAAATGATTAATTACTTTGATTATGATTATCCGCAACCAACAGACGAACATCCTTTTTCTGTAAACACCGAAGTAGCACAAACTCCTTGGAATGTAAATACCAAACTAGTGCGTATTGGTTTGCAGGGTAAAGAATACTTGAATGAAGAATTACCGGCATCTAATCTTACTTTTCTTATAGATGTTTCTGGTTCCATGTCCGCAGGTAACAAATTACCGTTATTGAAATCCGCATTTAAACTATTGGTAAATCAGTTAAGAGAAAAAGATAGGGTTTCCATTGTTGTTTATGCAGGTGCAGCCGGTGTTGTTTTGGAACCTACATCTGGTAATAATAAGGAGAAAATCATGAGCGCTCTAAATAACTTAGAGGCTGGCGGTTCTACAGCTGGTGGAGAAGGTATTCAATTAGCTTACAAATTGGCAGAGAAACATTTTAAGAAAAATGGTAACAATAGAGTGATACTCGCAACAGATGGCGATTTTAATGTTGGGCTTTCTAGCGATAAAGACATGGAAGATTTGATTGTTGAAAAACGCGAATCGGGAGTGTTTCTTTCTGTATTAGGTTTCGGAATGGGTAACTACATGGATTCTAAGTTGGAAACTTTGGCAGATAAAGGAAACGGAAATCATGGTTATATTGATACCATGCAAGAAGCTCAGAAGTTATTTGGGAAGGAGTTTGGTGGTACTTTGTTTACCATTGCAAAAGATGTAAAGCTACAGGTAGAGTTTAATCCTGCAAAAGTAAAATCGTATCGACTAATTGGTTACGAAAATAGATTATTGGCAGATGAAGATTTTATTGATGATACCAAAGATGCAGGTGAGCTGGGCAGCGGACATAAGGTAAACGCTTTGTATGAGATAATAGAGGTAGGAGTAACATCAGCATATAATAAAGAAATACCAGAATTAAAGTATACCAATACTATTAGCAATACGGGGTTTTCTGATGAGTTGTTTACCGTGAAATTCAGATACAAAAAACCTGATGGAAATAAGAGTATAGAATTGGTACATGTTCAAAATGCGAATACTAAAGAAATGTCAAAAGACTTTCAATTCACCGCAGCCGTTGCTTTATTCGGTCAGCAATTACGAAAGTCCGCATTTATAAATAAAACAACTTTTAATAATGTCATTGAATTGGCAGAGAATGGTAGGGGTGAAGATAAAAATGGATACAGAGCAGAATTTATTAGGTTGGTTAAAAGCATGAATGAGAAATTGGTAACAGACAACTATTGATATTATTCAAATTGTAAAAATCAATTGATTTTAGAGCAATAGTTTATTTCGAATGTGTGTTATTTTGTATTTTCAAGGCTTAAACCAAACAACACTCATGAAAAAACTATTCCTTTTTGTTTGCCTAATTTTTATAGGTGAAATTAATGCTCAACAAATTCTAAATGAAAAAGAAAGAGCACGGGTAATTGATGAAATTTTAGACGACCGTTTTAATAATCTGCTTCCTGAACTTATGGATGCCGCAGATTTAGATATGTGGGTGGTTATCTCAAGAGAATATAACGAAGATCCAGTAATTAAGACGATGCTTCCGGCTACGTGGTTGAATGCTCGTAGAAGAACTATTCTATTGTTTTATAGAGATAGGGCGAAGAATACTATAGAGAAGTTGGCCGTTGCCCGTTATAATGTTGGTAAGAATATTGTTTCTGCTTGGGATAAGGAGAAAGAGCCAAATCAGTGGACACGATTAATGCAGTTGATATCAGAAAGAAATCCGAAGAAAATCGGACTCAATTATTCTACAGACCATAATATTGCCGATGGTTTGGTAAAAACAGATTATGAAGAGTTCATGGCAAACTTGCCCAAAAAATATACTTCAAAAGTAACTTCTGCAGAGCAACTTGCCGTTCGTTGGATCGAAACAAGATCTGAACGTGAAATGGTTATTTATGACCAACTAGTTGATATTACACATGATATTATAGCAGAAGCTTTTTCTGAGAAAGTAATTACGCCTGGTGTTACAACAACCTCAGATGTGGTATGGTGGATGCGTCAAAAAGTAACAGATTTAGGATTGGAAACTTGGTTTCACCCAACAGTAGATGTACAACGAAGCGAAAAAGATAAAGCAAATGAATTTTATTCATTTGCAGATAAACCAGATGATATGGTGATTCTACCCGGCGACTTAGTGCATTGCGATTTCGGAATTACATACTTACGTCTAAACACAGATTGTCAAGAACTGGCATATGTTCTTAAACCAGAAGAAACTGTAGCTCCAAATTATTTGGTAAACGGACTTAAAGATGGTAATAGATTACAAGACTTTCTTACGGCTAACATGATTAAAGGCAGGTCTGGTAATGACATTTTAGCAAAATCATTAAAGGAGGCTAAAGCAGCAGGGTTAAAACCATCTATATATACGCATCCACTTGGCTTATATGGTCATTCTGCGGGTACAACAATAGGTATGTGGGATTCTCAAGGTGGCGTTATGCGCGATGATGGTGAAAATTATACATTGAATCCAAATACAGTTTATGCTATTGAATTAAATACAACCATCAACATTCCTGAATGGAATAGAGATATACGTATTATGCTCGAAGAAGCCGGTTTTTATGGTGAAGAAGGTTTTAGATATGTAAATGGAAGACAGACAGAACTTTTGTTGATACCAAGGGTGAAAGGGCAACAGGGAGATTAAGTTTTTTTACATAAATATTGTATGTTGTTAAGGTAGAATTGAATTTCTTTAAATGATTGATAATATAAGTTATGGAATAATTTTTGTAGCTTTAAATGTAAATTTAGAGCTATGAAATCATTTTTAATAATACTTATTTTCTCTATCACATTTGTAAATGCTCAAAGTAATATTGTCAAAGGAAAAATCACCCAAATGGATGCCCCCTTGGCAAATGTCAAGATTTCTATTATAAATTCAGATATAGCAACTACAACCGATGCAAACGGAGTATACCAGATATCAGCTGAGGCAAGAGATGTCATTCAATATACATACCCAGGTCTAAATGATGTCCAAATTCTAGTTGAAGACGTTACGCGTATATTGAATATAGAAATGAGTCAGGAGATACATCAACTAGATGAGGTTACTGTAAAAGGTAGTAATAGAAAATCACAGAATGAGCTGCAACAAGAGTATAGTTATAACCCAAACCTTATAAAAACGGCATATGGTATTCTAGATAGCGAGACTGCACCAGGCAAAATTAGGTTTTTACAAGAAAATCAAATTAATGATGTTGGTATTTGTATTCTTGATTTAATGAAAAATGAGTTTCCAGGAGTAAACGTTGTAGGGGATTGCGTATATGGAGGTCTAATATATATTAGAGGGTTAAATTCCGTTAGTCAAGCTCCACCTGCTGTTTATGATGTTGATGGACAGGTATTAACACAAACTCCTACTTGGATAGCACCCGCTGCTATTAAGCGATTGGCTGTTTTAAACAATCTAGCTATGACTACAAGATATGGATCTATAGGAGCTGGTGGCGTTATTGTGATTAACACCAAAGCTAGTGCATATTCTAGAACGGTAGATGGTAAACCTATTGATTATGCAAAAGTTAAAAATAATAAATATGATAATTTAGCATTGAGTTCGGTTGATTTTAAAGAAGATAAACCATTGTACTTGAATGAGCTTTTAAGTGCCAATACAGAAGAAAGAGCAAAAGCTATTTATGCAGAGCAAATCAAAAAATATAGTAGCTCTTATTACTACGTTTTAGATGCCTATGATTATTTTTCGAACAAATGGAAAAATCAAGAATTCGCAGACATGATTATTCAGGATAATGATAGAGTTCTAAGCGGAAATCCTTTAGCATTGAAATCGCTAGCATACATATATCAGGCAGAAGGAAAGTTTAAAGAGGCAAATAAATTATATGAAGATGTGTATACACTTAGGGCAGACTACGCCCAGTCTTATTTAGATTTAGCCAATAGTTATAGAGAACTTGGCTTAAGCCAAAAATCGGCAGCCATGTACTTGCGTTATGATTATTTGTTGGCAGAAGAATTACTGGAAAAAGAAGAGCAAGTAAAAACCATAATGGACCGCGATCTAAATAATTTAATATCCTTAAAAGGCGCTGATTTAGTTTCAACAGATAAGGTGAATGAAATTAAGATTGATGATGATTTTAAAGGAACACGGTTGGTTTTTGAATGGAGCGATAGCGAGGCTGAGTTTGAATTGCAATTTGTAAACCCCGAAAAGCGATACTACAAAAGTGAACATTCTCTAGTAGCGGATGCTGAGAGAATTCAAAGCGAAAAACGCACAGGTTTCTCTAGTGAAGAATATTTAATAGATGATACGCTTCGTGGTACTTGGTTGGTTAATGCTACCTATTTAGGTAACAAAAGCTTGACTCCAACATATTTGAAAGCTACTGTATATTATAACTACGGTAGTGCATCGCAACGAAAAGAAACAAAGGTTTTTAAACTAGGTCTACGAAATATAAATCAACAATTGTTTTCAGTTTCAAATGCCGCAAGTATGGTTGCTAACTAAACTCTTTTGCCTGTCTGACCAAAAATAGCCGGTATGGTCTATAGATAAAAAAATACCCACATTATACTTAAAGTATATTGTGGGTGTTTTTTTATGAATATATAAAAATTGATAATCTCTTAATTGCTTTGGTTTACATTAAACCTGCAAAACCCCCATATTAAAAGGCTTTTCAATAGGTGCATGGTCTGCAGCCTCTATACCTATAGATATCCATTTACGGGTGTCTTTAGGATCTATGATGGCATCTGTCCATAATCTAGAAGCCGCGTAATACGGAGAAACTTGATTGTCGTACCGTTGCTTAATAGTATCAAAAAGCTCTTTTTCTTTTTCTTCAGTAATAGTTTCACCTTTCTTTTTTAAAGAAGCTTTTTCAATCTGTAGCAATACTTTAGCGGCAGAGTTACCACTCATTACAGCTAGTTCTGCGCTTGGCCACGCAACAATTAATCTTGGGTCATAAGCTTTACCGCACATGGCATAATTACCAGCACCGTAACTATTACCAATTATAATTGTGAATTTTGGAACAACGGAATTACTTACCGCATTAACCATTTTTGCACCATCTTTTATGATTCCACCATGTTCACTTTTGCTACCTACCATAAAACCGGTTACATCTTGTAAAAAGACTAACGGAATTTTCTTTTGATTGCAGTTCGCGATAAAACGGGTTGCTTTATCTGCGGAGTCAGAATAGATGACTCCGCCAAATTGCATTTCACCCTTTGCATTTTTTACTACTTTTCTTTGGTTGGCAACAATACCAACAGCCCATCCGTCTATACGAGCATAACCTGTTAAAATGGTTTGTCCGTAGCCAGCCTTATATTCTTCAAAATCAGAATCGTCTACCAAACGCTTAATGATTTCCATCATATCGTATTGCTCAGCTCTAGAGCTTGGTAGTATTCCGTAAATATCATCCGGATTTTCTTTTGGCTTCAAGCTTTTCTTGCGGTTGTATCCCGCTTTGGGGAAATCACCAATTTTATCCATAATATTCTTTATGGTATCTAAAGCCGCTGCATCATCTTTTGCTTTATAATCGGTTACTCCGCTAATTTCACAATGTGTAGTAGCTCCGCCTAAAGTTTCATTATCAATACTTTCGCCAATAGCAGCTTTTACCAAATAGCTACCTGCCAAAAATATACTAGCGGTTTTATCTACAATTAGCGCTTCATCGCTCATAATCGGTAAATATGCACCACCGGCAACACAACTACCCATAACAGCAGATATTTGGGTAATACCCATACTGCTCATGATGGCGTTATTTCTAAATATGCGACCAAAGTGTTCTTTATCAGGAAAAATCTCATCCTGTAAAGGCAAGTACACTCCTGCGCTATCTACCAAGTATATTATTGGAAGTTTATTCTCAATGGCTATTTCTTGTGCTCTTAAATTTTTCTTGGCTGTAATAGGGAACCACGCTCCGGCTTTAACCGTTGCATCATTGGCAACAACAATACATTGTCTTCCTTTAACATAGCCGATTTTGATAACAACTCCGCCAGAAGGGCATCCGCCATGTTCTTTGTACATGCCGTCACCTACAAATGCTCCGACTTCTACTTGTTCGGCTTTTGGATCTAAAAGATAATCAATACGCTCTCTGGCGGTCATTTTACCTTGGTCATGCTGCTTGGCTATTTTGGCTTTTCCTCCGCCTAAATAAACCTCATTAAGCTTTCTTCTAAGGTCTGATAATAACAACTTATTCCTATCTTCGTTTTGATTGAATTTTAAATCCATTCTATATAATTTCTTTTCTTTCGATAAAGATAAGGAGTTAATTTTGGTGTTCATGCAACAAAAACAAAAAGTATGATTAAGTGGGGTATTGTAGGGGCAGGGAACATTGCTCATAGTTTTTCTAAAGATTTAGCTTTGGTAAATGGCGGTAAATTGGTTTCTGTGGCTTCTAGAAGTTTAGAGAAAGCTCAAGATTTTGCCGATGAATATGGTGCATCAAATGCTTACGGTAGCTATGAAGCGTTATTTAATAGCGGTACGGTAGATATCATTTACTTGGCAACGCCACATACATCGCATGCAGATTTAAGCATTGCAGCAATGAAAGCTGGTAATGCTGTACTATGCGAAAAACCAATGGGTGTAAATAAAACTGAAGTGGAGCAAATGGTTGCTGTTGCTAAAGAAAATAATGTTTTTCTGATGGAAGCATTATGGACACGTTTTAACCCAACTATTAAAAAGGTAAAAGAATTAGTTGCTAATGGTGCTATAGGTGAAGTAGGATATTTACATGCCGATTTTGCTTTTTATGCGTTGGATAGGGATGAAAAAGGAAGATTGTTGAATGCAGATCTTGCTGGAGGTTCTTTATTAGATATCGGAATCTACCCTATATTTTTAGCTTATTTAATGTTAGGAAAACCCAAGGATATAAAAGCGATCGCGAATTTTTATAAAACGGGAGTCGAGGTGCAGTGCAGCATGATTTTTAATTATGATAATGCTCAGGCTATATTGTATAGCGGACTCAATTCTAATTCAGAAAAGAAGGCGGAAATTGCTGGTAGCGAAGGTTCTATATTCATACACCCCAGATGGCATGAAACTACGGGATACACTATAGAGAAAGATGGTGAATCAACTTCTAATGAAGTCGGTAAAATGGGCAAAGGCTATGTTCATGAGATTGAAGAAGTTCACGAATGTTTGAATTCAGGCAAGAAGGAAAGCGAATTATGGTCTCATCAAAATAGTTTAGATTTAATTGAGATTATGGATTCCGTTCGTGAAAAAACAGGAATTGTGTTCCCGTTTGAATAATAGCAGGGGTAATAGTGGACAAATATCTTAAAATTTACGATATTTGATGTTCGCTTAATTTTTAATTGATTCGAAAATGAACAAGAATACCGTGCTCTCTTGGGCAACTTTTATTATGATTTTTGTAGGTCTAGCTCTAATTGCATTAGGTGCTTTTCGCTATGATGATGTTGCAGGGTGGGGTTTTGCATCTGTAGGTATAGGCTTTTTTGCTATTGCTTGGGTGTTTAATGCACTTAAAGGTAGAGTATAATATATTTTATTGCCACCAGTGAATTTTTCTGGTAAGCTTTAATATTTCACTAAACACTATAATTTTATGTCAGACGATAAGAAGGTAATCTTCTCCATGTCAGGAGTTACGAAAACCTATAAAAATGCGAATACCCCAGTTTTAAAGAACATATACCTAAGTTTTTTCTATGGTGCCAAGATCGGTATCTTAGGTTTAAACGGTTCTGGTAAGTCTACATTACTGAAAATCATTGCAGGAGTCGATAAAAACTTTCAAGGTGATGTTGTTTTCTCTCCTGGTTACAATGTCGGGTACTTAGAGCAAGAACCAGAATTGGATGAAAACAAAACCGTTTTAGAGATTGTAAAAGAAGGTGTAGCAGAAACTGTTGCTATTCTTGATGAGTACAATAAGATAAACGACATGTTCGGACTCCCAGAAGTTTATGAGAATCCTGACAAAATGCAGAAGTTGATGGATCAACAAGCTGTATTACAAGATAAAATTGATGCTGCCAATGCTTGGGAATTAGATACCAAGTTAGAAATTGCCATGGATGCTTTACGTACGCCAGAGCCGGATAAGAAGATTGCTGTACTATCAGGTGGTGAAAGAAGAAGGGTTGCTTTATGTAGATTATTGCTTCAAGAGCCTGAGATCTTATTATTAGATGAACCTACCAACCACTTAGATGCAGAATCTGTACATTGGTTAGAGCATCATTTAGCACAATATAAAGGAACTGTAATTGCCGTAACGCACGATAGATATTTCTTGGATAATGTTGCCGGATGGATTCTTGAATTGGATAGAGGAGAAGGTATTCCTTGGAAAGGAAACTACTCTTCTTGGTTAGATCAAAAATCGAAGCGTATGGCTCAAGAGAGTAAAACGGCTTCTAAAAGACAGAAAACTTTAGAGCGAGAGCTTGAATGGGTACGTCAAGGTGCAAAAGGAAGACAGACAAAACAGAAAGCTCGTCTTAATAATTACGATAAGTTAATGAGTCAAGATCAAAAACAGCTTGATGAAAAACTTGAAATTTATATTCCGAACGGACCTCGTTTGGGTACCAATGTAATTGAAGCAAAAGGAGTTAGTAAAGCTTTTGATGATAAATTACTCTACGAAGATTTGAACTTTAAATTACCACAAGCTGGTATTGTTGGTATTATTGGTCCGAATGGTGCTGGTAAGACCACTATTTTTAGAATGATCATGGGTGAAGAAACTCCCGATAAAGGTGAGTTTGAAACCGGTGAAACTGCCAAGATTGCTTATGTTGATCAGAGTCACTCTAATATCGATCCTGAAAAAACCATTTGGCAGAATTTCAGTGATGAGCAAGAGATGGTAATGATGGGCGGTAAGCAGGTGAACTCTCGTGCTTATTTAAGTAGATTTAATTTTACGGGTAGTGAGCAAAATAAAAAGGTTAATATGTTATCTGGTGGTGAGCGTAACCGTTTACACCTAGCAATGACATTAAAAGAAGAAGGAAACGTTCTTCTATTAGATGAGCCTACCAATGATTTAGATGTAAATACATTACGTGCCTTAGAAGAAGGTTTAGAAAACTTTGCAGGTTGTGCAGTAGTAATTTCGCATGATAGATGGTTCTTAGATCGTATTTGCACACATATTTTAGCCTTTGAGGGTGATTCTCAAGTATACTTCTTTGAAGGTTCTTTCTCTGATTATGAAGAGAGTAAAAAGAAACGTTTGGGCGGAGATCTAATGCCGAAACGAATCAAGTACAAGAAGCTGATTAGATAATCAAATATTTATATAGAAAAAGCCCGCAATTGCGGGCTTTTTTATTTTCAGCTAACAGCTAACAGCTAACAGCTAACAGCTAACAGCTAACAGCTAACATTAATATTCGTCATTAGGGTACCAATCTAATTGTACTACTTCAATATCTTGATTACCTGCATCTACCAATTGTTTGAATTTAGCAACATCGCTTACATCTGGTTTACCTCTATAGTGGTATGGGTATACCTGCTTTGGTTTGAAATCTAATACTGCAGAAGCAGCGCTTTCAACCGTCATGGTGTATGGTAAATTCATACATACAAAAGCTTTGTCAATATTTTTTAACGAACGCATTTCAGGAATGTCTTCAGTATCACCAGAAAAATAGATTCGCTCATTATCAATGTTTAGAACATAACCATTGCCACGACCTTTTGTATGAAATTTAAGCGCTTCTTTTCGTAGGTTATACATAGGTATTGCTTCGATTGTAATTCCGGCTAATTTTTTGCTAGTACCATTTTCCATAATTTCTAATTGCGAAGCATACTTTTTAGGTAACTCATCGGCAACAGCCTGTGGTACTACAAATGTGGTATTTGAAGTGTCTAAAGCATCTAAGGTTTCAGCACTTAAATGATCACCGTGTATGTCTGTAATCAGTATTAAAGTAGGGTTTTTTTGACCTTCAAATGAAGCAGCTCCTCCTGTAGGGTCAATGTAGATGACTACATCGTTCCATTCGATGACAGCGGTTGCATGTTCTATAGGTATGATTTCAATTTCATCAGATTTACGCTCTTTAATGATATCGGTTACTGATTTGTTTTCCTCAATTTCTGCTGAAGAATCAATCTCGGTATCTGATTTCTTAACTTCTTTACATGAAAAAGCTATAGTTACAGTGAATAGTAAAACAAGCAATTCTTTTATTCTCATTATGTTACGTTTAAAGTGTTAGTTCCATTTTAATATCGGATCGAAGGTACTCCAAATTATCTTCTAGAGGGATATTTTTAAATCCGAATTTCTTATATATATGCAGCGCGGTATCTAATTTAGTGCTAGAATATAGTTCAAGTGTTTCCTAGTTTTTATTTTTAGAAAAATTAATGGCATGGGTTAGCATTTTTTGCCCTATCTGCAATCCGTGATGCGTTTTGTCCACCGCCATCTTACCTAATTCAAAACGATTATCGGTCTTTTTTATCAAAGCAAAGCATCCTACAGGTTCATTATTCCATAATCCCATGAAGATAAATCCGCCTTTATCGATAATAGTAGATTGACTATGTTCTAATAACTCCTTATCTTTCGCTTCAACCTTGAAATACTCAGTAATCCAAGCGATATTCAAGTCTTTAAACTTTTGAGTATATTTAGGCTCGTAAGGTACAATGGTAAGCATGATTTCTAGTTAATGTTATAGATGTCATCTAAGTTATATCATATTATATAGTCCTTGCCAAGGTTTAGAAATTATTTTAACATTAAAAAATCTAAAATTTGAATTACCACGTATATAAACTGAACAAACAGACACTTTATTAAATTTACAATTATGACTGAAACAAAAAACAACAATGGCTTAAAAGTTTTGACCGCTCTTTTAGGTGTTGTGCTTTTAGGTACTATCATTTACACAGTAAGTCTTTACCAAGATAAAAAGAAGACCGAAGTTGTTCTTTCTAAAGAGAAAGAATTGGTAGTAGAAGATTTAAATAGCTTAAAATCTGAATATGACAAGGCTATTTTAGAGAGCAATGCAACTAACGAAGAATTAGTAAGCGCGAGAGATAATATTGCAAAATATATCGACTCTGTAAGAACTATGAAAGCTGATATCGGATCTTTATCTAGATACAGAAGACAAGTTGGTGTTCTTAAAGCTGAAAGACAACAATTATTAAAGCAAGTTGATTCGTTGACTCGTTCAAATACTGCAATTTCTATGCAACGTGATAGTACGTATGTGGAATTAGAAAAGCAAACTGTTTTTAATGATTCTTTAGTAGTACAAAACACAAACTTGGCTCAAGTAGTTGAAAAAGGTTCTGCTTTGAACTTATCTAAGTTTAATGTTGATGCAGTAAAAGAACGTAACAGTGGTAAATTAGTTTCTACACAAAGAGCTAAAGCAACTGACAAGTTTAAAATCTGTTTTACTGTTGCTGATAACGTAATTGCACAAGCTGGTGATAGAGAGTTTTTTATTGAGGTATTAGATCCTCAAGGTAATGTTCTTGGTGGTAGTAATTCTATGACTAACGATAACGGAGCTTCAATTACTTACAGTAAGCAAACTGGTTTCTACTTTGAGAACAAGTCTTTAGATGTATGTGATTATATCAGTAAGCCTTCTGGTGATTTCAAAGATGGTAATTACATGGTGAACGTTTATGACGATCAATTAAAATTATTGGGTACTTCTAAATTCATGTTGAAGTAAGATTACCTTATTACATATAAAAAATGGCGACCAATTGGTCGCCATTTTTCATTTCTACTAATTTGGTTTTAGTCTTTTAAACTACCAACCATATTTTCTGGTTTTACCCATTCGTCATAATCTTCTGCAGAAACATAACCTAAGTTGATTGCTTCTACTTTTAAGGTTGTACCATTCTTATGTGCAGTGTTTGCGATTTCTGCAGCTTTGTAATATCCTATTTTAGTATTTAAAGCGGTAACCAACATCAATGAGTTGTTCAATAATTGCTTGATTACTTCATGATTTGGTTCAATGCCAGCTGCACAGTGCTCTTCAAAGCTTGCACAAGCATCACCAATTAACTGTGCCGATTGTAAAATATTGGCAGCCATCATTGGTTTAAATACATTTAGTTCGTAGTGCCCTTGTGTACCACCAACGCTAATGGCAACATCGTTACCCATAACTTGTGCACATACCATAGTAAGAGCCTCACATTGCGTAGGATTTACTTTTCCTGGCATAATCGAACTACCTGGCTCATTTGCAGGAATAATGATTTCACCGATACCTGAACGTGGTCCTGATGCCATCATTCTAATATCATTCGCTATCTTATTTAAAGAAACCGCCAATTGCTTTAATGCACCGTGACTTTCAACAATTGCATCATGTGCAGCAAGTGCTTCGAACTTATTTTCTGCAGTAATAAAAGGTAAACCTGTAAATTCTGCAATATACTTTGCTACTAAAACATCATATCCTTCTGGCGTATTTAATCCAGTACCTACCGCAGTTCCTCCAAGTGCTAATTCACTTAAATGCGCCAGTGTATTGTTCAACGCTTTTAGACCGTGGTCTAATTGAGATACGTAACCAGAAAATTCTTGACCTAAGGTTAGGGGAGTAGCATCCATTAAATGCGTACGACCTATCTTAACTACATTTTTAAATTCAATTACCTTTTTTTGAAGAGTATCTCGTAACTGAGTAACACCTGGTATGGTCACTTCTACAATTTTTTTGTAAGCTGCAATATGCATACCTGTAGGGAAGGTGTCATTTGATGATTGCGATTTGTTTACATCATCATTCGGCTGAATTGTTTTCTCGCCTTCACCGATTACTTTACCGGCAATTTCATGTGCTCTGTTTGCAACAACTTCATTAACGTTCATGTTACTTTGAGTACCAGAACCTGTTTGCCAAATTACTAGAGGAAACTGGTCATCTAGTTTGCCTTCTAAAATCTCTTCGCAAACCTGTGCAATTAAATCTCTTTTCTCCGCTGCTAAAACACCAAGCTCACAGTTAGCATAAGCTGCAGATTTCTTCAAATAGGCAAAACCATAAACAATGTCTAATGGCATTGAGGCTATTGGACCTATTTTAAAATTGTTACGAGAACGTTCCGTTTGCGCTCCCCAATATTTGTCTTTGGGAACTTCGACATTACCCATAGTATCTTTCTCGATTCTAAATTTCATAATAGTATATTTTAATGAATCTTAAGTTAACTTATTTTATAACTTCAAAAATAAGGTTTACATTTATTTTAATTGTGAGAACATTGTTGAGATTATTGAAATTAATTTTGCAGAACGTTTGCAAAAAATAATTCGTTTATGGTATCTTTGCAATATATAAGTAATAAGATATGTTTGATTTTGACCAATATTTAGGATTTTTAGCTTTTTTAACCATATTAACCATTGGTTTTTGGCTAATGATGTTTTTGTTATTATTCGTTGTTCCTTACTGGTTAGGAGGTAACATTATAGAATTATTGAAAGAAAGACGCGACAAGAAAAAAGCCGCAAGAGAAGCATAAATAATACAGTATAAAAAAAGGAGCCTATTGGCTCCTTTTTTTTGTGTCTTGTTATAACCGTTTTTTATCCTTCAATTTCTTCTCCACCTTCATCGCCACCATTTCCTCTAGAACCTCTGTTACGTTCTTTTGGTTGGTTGAAACGATAGACAAAGCCCATTGTTATTTGACGTTGTCTATATTGAAACTCACTATCTGAGGTAAAGAACTCTGTTTCTGTGTAAGAGCTTCTTTTTCTAGAGTTTAATAAGTCACTTACATTAAGAGATAGTGTTCCATTATCATTCAAAATATCTTTACTGAAGGCTAAGTTCAAAGAGAATATTCCTCCATTTTCTGTTTGTGCTGTAGAAGACGGACCTCTATAGAATGCATTCGTTTGCCAATCTACCTTTGCAGGTAATGAGACTTTAGAGCTAAATCTTGCAAACCAACTAGTATTGGTAGTACCATAATCGACACCATTAAAGTCACCTTCTGTAGAGAACTGGAAGAAATTAAAACTAGAATTTAAACGTAACCATTTTGCTGCACTATATAGTACCCCAGCTTCAACACCTATTCTGTTGTTAGTAGATAGGTTTATAGGAATAGATCTAATGATTTCTATACCATCAGTGGTTGTTTGTCCCGTTTCTTCTTGAACACGCTCAAAAGAGTCTGTTTCTCTTTGGTAATAAATAGAAGAAGTTAAAGTTAATTTATCCCATCTTTTTAAATAACCCACATCAAAAGCATTTGAAAATGCCGGGTTCAAATCTGGATTACCTTGAAAAATATTTGTTCTACTTGATCTAGAAGGAAAAGGATTTACATATCTACCTCTTGGTCTGTTTATCCTTCTGTTGTAGCCTAAAGTGATATTTTCATTTTCTGCTAATTCGTAAATCAAATTTACGGTAGGGAAAAGACCTAAGTAGTTTTTATCAAAATTAGCATCTACATCTACACCTAATTGATCTTCTAATTCGCTGGAGTCATAAAGTGAAGTTAGTTCACCTTTTAATTGCGTGTTCTCTAATCGTAGTCCTAATAGAAAAGAGAACTTCCCAAATTTATTTCCGTACTGGGTATATAAGGCATTTACATTTTCAGTATAGGTAAATAAGTTGGTAAGATCTTCATTAATATTAAACTGTCCGGTAACTTGATTTAAAGAGTCTAAACGGTAGTTTGTACCTGTTTCTTCAAAAGTACCTCTATAGCCAACTTCAAATTGAGCATCGCCCATAGGTAGCACGTAATCTGCCTGCACTAAATATTCATTATCAGTTTCTTTTTCATAAACATTCTCCAAAACGATTAAATCATCGTTCGGTAAAGTGTTATTTTCTTGAATAATAGAAAATTTATCTTCATTACCCTTAGAATACTGAAGGTCTACCGTTAATTTTTGTCCGTCCTCATCAAGGTCATTTACATAATTTAACGAGAATTGATAGTTTTCGTCATCTTCATTTTCATCTTCAGTTCTAAATGTTTCACTATTTAAAGCATTATTGATAAACCTTTGGTTGGTATTACCAGTTTCATCTTCACTGTCAGATGTTCTATAAAATACGCTACCGGTAACAGATGATGATTCGGTTAAAAAATACTCTAAGCCTAAATTTGTATTGAAACTTTTACGAAGCCTATTATATTCTCTGTCTTCAATAATTCTGTCATAAGTACCAGAAGAGTAGGTGTTGTCATAAAACGCATTACCTGGCGCGTCTCTGTAATTGTAACCTGTAGTGTTGAATAAGTTGAATTTGTCTGTACGCAAATTGGCATTTACTGAGATACCGCTATTAACAGGGTAGCCTATTGTAGTATTTACAGAACCATTGAAACCAAGTGTTTTTTCTTTTTTAAGAACAATATTCAAAATACCAGCTGTACCTTCGGCGTCGTATCGTGCAGACGGACTCGTAATTACCTCAACCTTTTCAATAGCATCTGCAGGAAGTTGGGTTAGCGCGTCAGTAGATCCAAACCCAGCAAGAGCGGATGGTTTACCATTAATTAGTATTCTAACATTCTCGTTACCTCGCAGACTTATGGCACCTTCAACATCTACATCAACAGATGGTACATTATTAAGGGCGTCGGTAATGGTTGCACCACTATTGGTTAAGTCTTTACCAATATTATAAATCTTTTTGTCTAGACGAACTTCTACTGTTGTCTTTTCACCAACTACTTCTACTGCCTCTAATTGGGCTACATCTAAAGCAAGTTTAATGGTGCCTAAGTCTGTTGATTCTCTTAAAGTTTGATTAGGTAGTTTATACGTTTTGTATGAAATGTATTCTATAGAGATATTGTACTTGCCAGGTGATGCTTCTACCTTGAAATTACCATCAATATCTGTAATGCCGCCAGTAATTTGATCTGGGTTATTTACACTTTGTAGCACTAGTGTAGCATATTCTAAAGGTAGGTTGTCATCTTTGTCAACAACCTTACCTGTAATAACAATTGGACCTCTTTCCCGGTCTCCTCCCGGTCGTTGACTATATGTGTAATTGAATGATAGTGCTAGGAGTAGGAGTAAAGGGAAAAGTTGTTTCATTTAGTCAGTTTTTGATTTCTTTCGTTTTTTCTTCTTTTTATTCTTCTTTAAAGTTTTTGAAACACCATCTTTTTGTAGTGCAACAAAACCTTCATACTTTTCTAATGGTAAGCCTGCTTTTAATTCTTCATCTTGCCTTTTAGTAATATTCTCATATACTTCAGCCATTTTTTCTGGCGGAAGCTTCAATATTTGAGCTTCTATACGCTCTTGTACATATTTCTTTAAAACAGAACTTAATACAGCCTGTTCAAATTCATTTAGTGCAAGCGCCTCAGAAATTCTTGGCATTTCGTCATTAACCAATTCTTCTGCAGTTTTAGGTTTTGGTGGTTCGGCAGGTGTTTGTGCCTGAGGTATAGAACTTCTTTGCCTACCATTACCGTAGCCACTACTTGATCCATAACCGTTATTACCATAACCGTATTGTGCATAAATTTCAGAACTTCCTAATAGAATTAATAGCAACGCTAATACCTTTAGATTGCTACATTTTATTACTTTTTTCATATGATTAGATTATAAAGTTATACTATGGTTTAATTGATTATGGTTAATACTTTGTTAAGATAATTAACTAGGCAATTATAATGAATTCTATTTTAACAATGCATCAATGTTCGATGCCGGTCTGCCAATAACAGCTCTATTGCCATTTATTACTATTGGTCTCTCTATTAGTTTAGGATGCTCTATCATCGCATTTATCAATTCTTCGTCTGATAAGGATAGGTTTTTAAACTTCTCTTTCCAGATTGCTTCAGATTTTCGAACCAGATTAATAGGTTTAATATCTAAACAACTAATAACATTTCTTAGTTCTTCTTTTGTTGGTATTTCTTCCAAATACTTTACTACTTCAAAAGTCTTGCCAGAATCTTCAAGTACTTTAAGTCCTTCTCTAGATTTACTACATTTAGAATTATGGTATATTTTAATCATGCTATTTAATTTTAATACTAGAAATCCCAATTCATCAAATCAATGAATTGGGATATTCTATGTTATTCTTCATCTCTCTGACCCATCATCATTAGAAAGGCTTTAAGGAACTGATCAATATCGCCGTTCATTACATTGTCGACATTACCTGTTTCTTCACCTGTTCTTACATCTTTTATCAATTTGTATGGATGCATGACATAGTTTCTAATTTGTGAGCCCCATTCAATTTTCATTTTAGAAGACTCAATTTCTTGTCGTGCTTCCATTTTCTTACGCAGTTCTATCTCATACAATTGCGACTTTAGCATTTTCATTGCCGTTGCTCTATTGTCGTGTTGACTTCTACTATCTGAACAAGAAATTTGAATACCTGTAGGGTGGTGGGTCAATTGAACTTTGGTTTCTACCTTGTTCACATTCTGTCCACCGGCACCACTAGATCTAGCGGTTGTAATAGTTATATCAGCAGGATTCACATCTACCTCTATACTATCATCTACCAGCGGGTAAACATATACCGATGCGAAAGAAGTGTGCCTTTTGGCATTACTATCGAAAGGAGAAATTCGTACTAATCTATGTACGCCATTTTCACCTTTTAACCATCCGAAGGCATACTCACCATCAATTTCTAATGTAACGGTTTTAATACCGGCAACATCACCTTCTTGGTAGTTGAGTTCTTTAATCTTATAACCGTTCTTTTCAGCCCACATCATGTACATGCGCATAAGCATCGCTGCCCAATCACAACTTTCTGTTCCACCAGCTCCTGCAGTAATTTGAAGTACAGCTGGTAATTCATCACCTTCCTCAGAAAGCATATTCTTGAATTCCATCTTCTCTATGGTGCTCAAAGCCTTTTCGTATTGACTTTCAACTTCAGCTTCTGTAACTTCTCCTTCTTGATGAAATTCAATGAGTACTTCTAAATCTGCAATCAAAAGTTCTGCCGCGTTATAATCGTCTACCCATTGTTTTTTAGACTGGATAAACTTCATATGTGCCTGTGCTTCTTGAGGATTGTTCCAAAAATCAGGTGCCAAGGTTTTCTCTTGCTCGTTCTCTATTTCTATTAATTTGGCATCAATGTCAAAGATACCTCCTTAACGCACCAAGGCGATCTATAAGACCTTTGTAATGGTCCATATTAATATTCATACAATTCTATTTTGGGTAAAAATAATACTCTTTTAAATAAGGATGGAAGATATTTTAAGAATACCTATCGTTGGCTTGTAACAGTTACTGAATGTGTTGTCTTGTGCTTGCCATGCGAAAGGATTATACCTTTTAAAGGTGCGCAATCATTGTAGTCTTTGCCATGACAAACTTTTATATGGTTTGTATTGGCTAAAATATTGTTTGTAGGGTCAAAACCTTTCCATCCAATCTCTGGTACGAATGCCTCTGCCCATGCATGCATTTGAGAATCGCCCATGTAGCCACTTTCTTGATCTAGATAGCCAGAAACATATCTTGTTGGTACGCCGTTAATTCGCGCCAATGCAGAAAACAAATGAGCGAAATCTTGACAAACTCCCTTTTTCTTAGAAATAACATCTTTTAACGGTGTGTCTACTTCAGTTACACCAGTGGTGAACTTAATGTATTCAAAAACCCAATGATTTAATGCTTCAAGATTATCGAAAATGGAAATTGAAGTATTGAATTTAAATAGTTGCTGTCGTGCACTATCTAATGTTGTGAACGAAGTGAACTTTAAATAACGCTCGTGGGTTATCTTAAAATCTAAACTTTGCAGTTCGGTGTAGGCTGTTGAATTATCCGGATTTATATTAAAATTATACGGGTCAACTTCTTCCTTTTTGAATTTGAATTTAGCTTCGAAAGTAATTTTTTTAAATTTTTTCTTCGGATGTATGCGTAGGGTTTTAAAACCATACCCGTTTATAGATTCTTCAGTGTGGGCAAATAACGAGTTTTCGAACTCAATTTCGACCTCGTACTGACTTTCGTTTTCTACCGGAATTATTAAAAATTGCCAATGCGCATCATGCACCCAATCATCATATATATTCTCTGCATTATAGGTAATCTCAAATTCTCTCGGCATAAGAACAAATATACTTTATTTAACCCGTCTAATAGTTAAAAAATTCCTCATCTACCTTGTCGCTAATGTCCACAAGACTTTTAAGAATATTCTCTATAAATGATTTAATGTCCTTGTCTATTTCTTCAATATATTTAAACTCGTATTCAGATCTGACCCTGCCAATTAAAAAAGCAGTAGAATCTTTATTATAACGCTTTTCGGGATTAAGCATTTTTACATGCTGGTTTACCTCGTTTAAAGAGTTCATTACAGATCTAGGACAATTAGGGTTTAAAATTAAAAACTCTAACGTAGAGATGCTTGTTGGGGTCTTTTTATAGAATCTGCGCATCATATCATAAGATTCTGCACACTTCAATAAAGTAGTCCATTCAAAACTTTTGCTGAATCTATCGTTTTCACCATCTTGAGAAAGTAATGCATCGTTATATTTTGCATTGATCATTCTCGTAATTTGTGTGGCTCTCTCTATATTAATTCCCATTGAAATAACAGCATAGGTGGCATCATGTAAAAGTGTTCCTCTTATTTTACCTCTTAAAATATCTGTCATTTCTGCTACATGTGTAGTAAAATCATGCAGTCCGTTTTTAACGAATACTTCTTTAGGGTAGTTTACTACAAAATGATAAAATTTGTTGATGGCCTCGTATAGTTCTGTAGAAATAAGATCACGTGCGCTATTGGCGTTTTCTCTAGCAAATTTTATATTATTGATTATAGAGGCACCATACGTTGGGTCAAGCCCAATTTTATAAAGTACATCTTCTTCTTTTAAAAATTTTTCTGCATCCTTTTCAGGGTCACCTACCATGAATAACATGGAACGCAGAACGAACTGTCTATCTTGAGACTTTAGATTCGGTGCATCTAATGATGAAAAATAATTTACATTTAAATATCTTGCTACGTGTTCTGAACGTTCGATATAACGTCCCATCCAAAATAAGTTATTGGCTACTCTTGCTAACATATAGTTTCTTTATTTTTTTAGTACCCAAGTATCTTTTGATCCTCCGCCTTGAGATGAGTTTACAATTAAATTGCCTCTTTTTAAGGCTACACGGGTCAACCCTCCTTTTAAAACAAATTCCTTATCCTTTCCTAGAACAGTAAACGTTCTTAAATCTACATGTCTTTGTTCAAAAGATTCTGTATCATCTATATATGTAGGGTGTACAGATAATGACATAATAGGTTGAGCAACATATTTTCTAGGGCTCGCCTTTATTTCAGCTTTTACCTTTTCTATTTCAGCTTTTGTAAGTTTATTGCCTATCGAGATACCATAACCGCCAGCTTCATCAACTGGTTTAATAACAAGTTCATGAATATGTTCAAGAACATATTTTAATTCATCGGGTCTACTACAGTGGTAAGTCTGTACATTATTTAAAATAGGTTCTTCATCTAAATAGTACTTTATAATCTGTGGCATATAAGTGTACACTGCCTTATCATCTGCTACACCTGTACCAGGGGCATTTGCTAAAGTGACATTGCCTTTTTTATATGCAGCGAACAAGCCAGGTACGCCAAGAACAGAATCTGGGTTAAATTCTAAGGGATCAATAAATTGATCATCTATTCTGCGGTAAATAACATCGACTCTTTCTGGTCCTTTAATAGTTTTCATGTATACAAAATCGTTTTCTACAAAAAGATCACGACCTTCAACTAGTTCAACACCCATTGTTTTAGCTAAATATGAATGCTCATAAAATGCAGAGTTATACATACCAGGGGTAATGACCACTACAGTAGGTATATCTACTCCTTTAGGTTTAGCTGATTCTAAAAGCTCTAAAAGGTTTTCTGCGTAATTGGTAACTGTATGTGTTTGGTATTGATTGAATACCCCAAAAAGTGCTTTTTTAAGAGCAGTTCGGTTACATATAACATAGCTTACACCAGAGGGGCACCTAATATTATCTTCAAGAACATAATACTTACCGTCGTTATGTTTAATAACATCTGTACCTGAAATATGATTATAAATTCCGCCAGGCGGATTTACTCCGTTCATTTGATCCAAGTAATTCGCAGAAGATGTTATAAGGTCTATAGGTACTACTTTATCTTTTAAAATTTTCTTGTCATGATAAATATCCCATAGAAATAAATTCAAAGCTTTACTTCTTTGTATAGATCCACGTTCTATAATGTCCCATTCTACCGGGTCAATTATTCGAGGAAATAAATCGAAGGGAAAAATCTTCTCTTGTACATTATTATCACCATATACTTGAAAAGTAATTCCTTGATTAAAAAAAGAAGACTTGGCTTTATTGTTTAATGAGACATAATCAATAATCGAATGTTCACCATAAAGCTTAAAGAGTTTTTGGTACACCTCCTTGATTTTTCCGTCCTTATCATAGATTTCATCATATAAATCTGGATTTCTCTGATAAGAAGAAAAAATTTGATTCTCAATGTTGGTCATAGATTTTCTTTTGTTAAAAGGTACATGATAAAAAGCAATAAACAAATGACATTTTTATAATAATCGATAGTATTTTTCTTTATTCTGTAATTATTCGATAGCTTTTTTAACAAGTATGGTATTTATAATTTAGTTAGGTCCTCTTGTTTTACATTCATTAGTTTTTCTATACTTTTAAGCAAAACTTATAGATAATGAGAAAGAATTACGCACTTCTGGTTGGGTTGGTATTACTATCCTTTAATATGCTATCAGCACAGTTTAGTGATCAAAAGAAAAATTTTGTCAAGTACGAAGGTCTTTATGATTTTTATTATGATGGCGATACCGACAAAATTTATTTAGAAGTTGATAATTTAAATGAAGAGTTTTTATATGTCTACTCATTAAGTAGTGGTATCGGTAGCAATGATATTGGTTTAGATCGTGGTCAATTAGGTAATGAACAAGTTGTCTTTTTTAAGAAAGCAGGTAACAAGCTATTGTTGGTTCAGCCGAATATGAAGTATAGGGCGATTACCGATAATGAATTAGAACGTAAATCTGTAGAGCAGGCTTTTGCTAAATCAGTTTTATTCGGTTTCCCTATAGTAGAAGAGAAAAGTGGTACGTATGTTATTGATATCACAGATTTTTTAATGCAAGATGCCCATGGTGTGTCCAGCCGTTTAAAAAGAACAGAGCAAGGTTCGTATAGCTTAGATAAATCAAAAAGTGCATTTGCTCTTGATAGAACTAAAGCATTCCCTAAAAATGTAGAATTTGATGTTACCATGACTTTTAAGGGTGAAGCTAAAGGTGGTTATATAAGAAGTGTTGCACCAAATGCTAATTTGGTTACGGTGGCAGAACATCATTCTTTTATTGAGTTGCCAGATGATAAATATGAAAAACGTGTGTTTGACCCTAGATCAGGATCTTCTCCTTTTAATTATTATGATTATGCGACTCCCGTTGAGTCAAATATTTTAAAGCAATTTATAAGAAGACACCGCTTAGAGAAAAAAGATCCTACAGCAGCGGTTAGCGAAGCGGTTGAGCCAATTATTTATTATTTAGATAATGGTACTCCAGAGCCGGTACGTTCTGCTCTTTTAGAAGGTGGTCGTTGGTGGAACCAAGCTTTTGAGGCAATTGGTTATAAAGATGCATTTCAATTAAAAATGTTACCTGACGATGCCGATCCTTTAGATGTGCGTTATAATGTAATACAATGGGTGCACCGTTCAACGAGAGGGTGGAGCTATGGTAGTAGTATTACCGACCCAAGAACTGGAGAGATAATGAAAGGTCATGTAAGTTTAGGTAGTTTAAGAATTCGTCAAGATTTTTTAATTGCCCAAGCATTAATGAATAAGCCTTTTGCAGAAAGAGATGATAACTACCAACCAATGTTAGAAATGGCAATTGCTCGTATTCGTCAGCTGTCAGCTCATGAAATCGGGCACACCTTGGGTTTTGCGCATAACTATGCGGCGAGTACCACTGATAAATCATCGGTAATGGATTATCCGCATCCGCAGTTTTCATTAATAAATGGTGAAGTTGATTTTGCAAAAGCCTATGAAGTCGGAATAGGGGATTGGGATAAGGTAACAGTGGCTTATTCATATCAGAATTTTAATGAAGAAAATGAGAAAGAAGGTCTGAACAAAATTTTAGATAAAGCCAAGGCTGATGGACTCCGTTATATTACAGATCAAGATGCACGACCACAAGGTAGTGCACATGTATTGGCTCATTTATGGGATAATGGTACTAATGTTAGTAAAGAATTAGATGATATGCTGAAGCTGCGTAAAGTGGCTATAGCAAATTTTTCTGCAGATAATATTCAAGATGGTACGCCTTATTCGGTTTTAGAAGATGTATTTGTACCACTTTATTTCTTTCATAGATATCAGACGGAAGGTGTAGCAAAGGTTGTAGGAGGATTAGAATATAACTATGCCATAAAAGGTGACGGACAAGAAGTTGTTGCTATTGCAGATAAAGCGATGCAAGAAGAAGCTTTAAAAGTTGTTTTAAAAACTTTAGATGCAAATGAAATTGCAATACCTAAAGATAAATTAAGCTTGTTTCCGCCACGTGCTTTTGGTACGCCAAGAACAAGAGAATCTATTAATGGTAAAACAGGGGTTTCTTTTGATGCATTGTCAGCTGTTGAAACTGCATCAGATATGACGTTGACGTTTTTATTGCATCCAGAGAAAGCATCAAGGCTTATTCAGCAAAAAGCAGTTGCTACCGATAATGTAGGTTTAGATGAGGTTTTAGATAAATTGATTGCAGCGACTATTAATAAGAAGCAGAAAGATGCTTATTTGAACGAAGCCCAGACCATCATTAATTTTAGAGTGTTATTTCATATAATGAATTTGGCGGGTCATACCAATGTGCATCCGCAGGTAAATGCTATTGCATCTCAAAAATTAAAAGAGTTGAGTTTTCAATTGGTTAAAGATTCAGGGTCAAATGCAATTAGTGCAGAAATGGTGAAAAGAATTAAAACATTTGGTGAGCATCCAGAATTATTCAAAGTGATACCTTCGCCTAAGATTCCTGATGGTTCGCCAATCGGAATGAGTTGTTTTCATTAATTCAATTTTTACAATTTTTTATGCTAATTAATCTTATCAGTGATACGGTAACAAAACCTACGCCAGGCATGTTAGATGCTATGATGTCTGCAGCGGTTGGTGACGATGTATTTAAAGAAGACCCAACAGTAAATGCTTTAGAAGAAAAAGCTGCCAAACTTTTCGGAATGGAATCTGCGTTGTTTTTTCCTAGCGGTACTATGACTAACCAGACTGCTATAAAATTACATACACAGCCAGGCGAACAATTGATTTGCGATAAATATGCTCATGTATATAATTATGAGGGTGGCGGAGTCAGTTTTAATAGTGGTGTTTCCTGTAGATTGGTAGATGGTGATAGAGGTACTATGACGGCTGCTCAGGTTGAGTCGGTTATTAATCCGCCAGATTTTTATCATAGTCCGCTTACTACATTAGTATGTGTTGAGAATACCGCAAATAAAGGTGGTGGTACCTGTTGGGATTTTCAAGAGCTTCAGAAAATAAGAAAAGTCTGTGATGATCATAAATTAGGATATCATCTAGATGGTGCCCGTTTATGGAATGCTATGGTTGAAAAGAATGAAACAGCATTACAATATGGCCAATTATTCGATACTATTAGCGTCTGCTTAAGTAAAGGTTTGGGTTGCCCAGTAGGTTCTTTACTAATAGGTACAAAAGAACATATGGACAAAGCGCTTCGTATTCGTAAAATATTTGGTGGTGGTATGCGCCAGTCTGGCTTTTTGGCTGCCGCAGCGATATATGCCTTAGATAATAATGTTGATAGATTGGCAGAAGATCATAAAAAGGCAAAGGAGATTGGAAAGGCGTTGGCATCAAAATCTTTTATAAAAAAGGTGGAGCCTATAGAGACCAATATTGTCATTTTTGAAATAGACGAATCTTTTATGACCAGTGATCAGTTTGTAAATACCTTAAAAGAAAAAGATATTTTAATCATTGGTATGGGTCAGGGTAAATTGAGAATGGTGACCCATTTAGATTATACAGATAACATGCACGAAGAATTATTGAAGCAATTAGCAGCTATATAATACCTAGGTCGATACTGTTAGAAATATTCAAAATTCCATTTTCCATACCGGCTTCAGAGGAGTAAAGTCCGCTGGAGCCAATTATTTTTCCCGATGAATTTTTTAATTCTACTAAAAATTTTCCGTCGGTATTTGTTCTGCGTTCAAAGAATTTACCGTTAGCATTTTTCAATGCTTTTATATCTTTTATGGTGTTATCTAATTCGTTCTCAGTGCTGAACGATACACTCTCTAACAGAATACTACCATTGTCAGACTTTAAACTAAACTGATAAAACCCATCTTCCTTCTTGTCAATTTTAATCATATCAATAAAGATAATTAATATTTTCTCTGGTTTTTAGTGACCTTTCAAATAATACTGTGTCTAAACTATTGAGAGGTTAACTCATTAACTTATGATTAAGAAAAAGCTTACAAAAAGTAAGGCGTTTCTTATTGAGATGTTAAAATATTAACATAAATTGCCAAATATTAACTATTTAAATCCTTATCAAAATGAAAAAAGTATTATTCCTAGCAGTTGCATTTTCAGCTTCTTTTGCAATGGCACAAGATTTGCCGTCAAATCCAGAACCTGGTAAATGTTACGTTCGTTGTACAACTCCAGATGTTTATGTGAACGAGTCAAGTACAATTACAACAAATCCGTCTTACAAGATTTTAAAAACGGTTCCTGCTACATTTAAGACAATTACAGAACGTGTATTAGTGAGAGAAGAAGAAAAAGTACTAACAGTAGTTCCTGCTAAGTGGGGAACAGAAACTGTAACGTATGTATCTAAAGGAGGTGGAAATTCTTTACAGGTGATCCCTGCTTCTTTTTCTCCTAGCACACAAACATTAGAAATAAAGCCAGCCTATGCACAATGGGAATTAGGAGTTGCTGCTCCTGATTGTGAGTCAGGTAACCCTGATGATTGTAGATACTGGTGTTATAAAGGGTATCCTGCACAATTTGAGACAGTTTCAACTCAAGTTCTTGCAAATGCTGCTTCTACTACAACTTCTCCAATAGGTTCTAAAAATGGATCTTACACTAAATCAGTATTAATTTCTCCTGCACAAGTTGTTGAGAAAATTATTCCTGCTGAGTACAGAGAAATTACTAAAACAGTTTTAGATAAAGATGCTTACACATCTGAAGAATTGATTCCTGCTAAGACTACTACTATCTCTAAAGAGGTATTAAAAGAAAAAGGTGGATTAACTACTTGGAAAGAAGTAGAGTGTGCATTAGTTGAGTACCAAGCTTTACCTATTAACTGGGAGTCTGGTAGCGCAACATTAACTTCTGAGGCAAAAAGTATTATCGATAACAGATTATTACCTGTATTAGCTCAAAACCCTGGTGTTAAAGTTGAATTAGCTTCTCATACAGATTCTCAAGGTGGTGCTGCATCTAACCAAAACCTTTCTGAAAGAAGAGCTAAGGCGGTTGCAGATTACTTAATCACTAAAGGTGTTAACTCTAGTCTTTTAGTAGCTAACGGTTACGGTGAAACTAAATTATTAAACAGATGTAGCGATGGTGTTTCTTGTACTGCAAGAGAGCACGCAGCTAACAGAAGAACTCAATTTAGATTAATTAATAACTAGTAAATAGTTTATTTAGTAAAAAAGGGCTTACTTAAAGTAAGCCCTTTTTTTATGCTTAAAACTCACTGCTATTTGTATATATCCAAGTCTGTTAGGTCTAAGGATTGGTGTTTAGTGTGGCTGTTTTTAATGTTAGTGCTACTAGATTTAATAAGGTTGTCGCTGATTTTAAAGAGAAATAATATCTTCTTCTTCTTCTTCTTCTTCTTCTTCTAATTTTCTACTAAGCAATTGCTAGTCCTGCTTTTTATATCATATGTGTTGAGGTATTAAAGCCGCAAAGGGTTACGTACACTAATAACTGTAGTTGTTAAATAGTAAGGGTGTTACTGCTGAGGTTATCTATTTAACTGTAAATGCTAGTTATGTAAACACCATGTATTATGTAACTTTAATTATGTAGAAGTATATAAAAATAAAAAGGGCTTACATTATGTAAGCCCTTTTCTGTATCGGTAATTATTTAAAATTATTTGTTCTTTTCTAAGAGTTTAAGATGAGAATCTATAACCCCGTTCATGCTATAACCAGATAATTTATCTAATTCATTTCCTTTAGAATCTATTACCTTAAACATCGGAAATACCTTTTTCTTATTCAACTTGGTCAACAATTCTTTGTTATGAACCATTTGCTTCTCTGATATTAAATCTCTATTTCTAGGAACATCAACATATAAAAGAATGTAATTATTTGATAATTCTTGAAATTCGTTCGTATCGAATAAATCGGTCTTTAGCATTTTACAAGGCGGACACCAGTCGCTACCTGTAAAATATACTAGTACATTTTTATGTTGCTTTTTCGCTTTAGAAATAGCAGAATCATAATTGGTAAGCCATTTTGAATCATCTACACTATTAAAATCTGCTTGCGCAGAAGCTACTAGTGGAATCATGAATAATAGTATAATATACTTCATAATTAATATTTAAAAGGTTAACTACAAATAACTAGCCAATCTTACTTAAATAACGAATCCATACCAGGAATATTGGGCATTCCGTCTTTAGCGACAGCTGCTAATTCGGTTTCGTTAACATTAGTTGCGTTTTTTATAGCCTTATTTAAAGTTAGTATTAAATAGTCTTCTAATTGCTCTTTGTCTTGTAAAAGACTGTCATCTATTACTATTTTCTTAATTTCTCGGTTTGCAGTTATGGTAACTGTTATGGTGCCGTCATTAGACTTTTCTTCTAATGTTACGGTATCTAATCTTTTTTTAGTTTCTTCTACTTTTTTTTGGGTCTCTTTAAGTTTTCCCATCATACCCATCATATCTCCAAACATAATATCATTTTTAGATTTAGGTTGTAAAAGTACTAAAAATAGGAGTATTTCAGTTTTTCATCCTAATAAAACGGGGGTCTATGAATTAGTCTTATTTTTGCCCTCTTATTTAATAAAGAAGTTTATATGGCTCTTAAGCATCCGCCAAAGGCGAAAAAAGTTCCCAAAGAATTAGTTAAACATGATGATGTTCGTTTAGATAATTATTATTGGCTAAATGATAAAGAGAATAAAGATGTTATTTCGTATTTAGAGGCAGAGAATACGTATTATGATTCTTTAACAAAACATACCAAAGATTTTCAAGTGTCTCTTTTTCAAGAAATGAAGGGTAGAATTAAAGAAGACGATTCTTCGGTGCCTTATAAACTAAATGGTTATTGGTACAGTACCCGTTACGTAATAGGAGGGGAGTACCCATTATATTCTAGATTTAAGCAAAACTTAGAGGCTACTGAAGAAATTATATTCAATTGTAATGATATGGCTAAAGGTCATGACTATTTTAGTCTTGGTGGTATAGCTATTAGTCCTGATAATAAATTGGCAGCCTTTGGTGTTGATACGGTATCTAGAAGGCAATATACACTTCAAATAAAAGATCTTGAAACAGGTCTAATTTTAGATGATAAAATAGAGAATACTACCGGTGGTGGTGTTTGGGCGAATGATAACAAAACGCTTTTTTATACGCGTAAAGACCCTGTTACGTTGCGTTCAGATAAAATTTACAAGCATAAACTAGGTACACCGACGTCTGAGGATGTTTTAATTTTTCATGAAGAGGACGATACCTTTAGCACATTTGTATACCGGACCAAATCTAAAAAGTATTTGGTAATAGGCTCATTTAGTACTTTAACTTCTGAATTTCAAATTCTTTCTACGGATAATCCTGATGGAGAGTTTGAAGTATTCTCACCTAGAGAAAGAGGTTTAGAGTATACTATTTTTCATTATGAGGATAACTTCTATATTTTAACGAATAAGGATAAAGCAGAGAATTTTAAGCTGATGCGTACTTCTGAAGAGAAAACTTCTTCTGAGCATTGGCAAGAATTTATTGCCCATCGTGAAGAGGTGCTCTTAGAGGATATCGATATTTTTAAAGAATACTATGTGCTCTCTGAACGTGAAAACGGACTAAATAAAATTAGAATTATCAGGTGGGATGGTAGCGGAGAGTATTTTTTACCTTTTAAAAGTGAAACATACACAGCTTATGTAGGTAGTAATCCTGATTTTGATACGGAGATTTTGAGATACTCCTATAACTCTATGTCAACACCTAGTTCTGTTATTGATTTTAATATGCGAACTAAGGCAAAGGAAATCAAAAAGGAACAAGAGGTACTTGGTGGTCTATTTGATAAAGACAATTATAAAGAAGAGCGTTTATGGGCAACGGCAAGAGATGGTGTAAAAGTACCAATGTCGCTTGTATACAGAAAAGATACTGTTTTAGATGAAAATACGCCCATTTTGCAATATGCATATGGATCGTACGGATCAACAATAGACCCTTATTTTTCTACCGTTAGGTTGAGTTTGCTAGATCGCGGATTTGTATTTGCCATTGCTCATATTAGAGGAGGGGAATACTTGGGGCGTAGATGGTACGAGACTGGCAAGTTGTTGAAAAAGAAAAACACGTTTACAGATTTTATCGATTGTTCTAAATTTTTAATAGCACAAAAAATGACAAGTGCCAATCATTTATATGCCATGGGTGGTTCGGCAGGCGGCTTGTTAATGGGAGCAATTATAAATATGCAGCCAGATATTTATAACGGTGTAATAGCTGCAGTGCCTTTTGTAGATGTAGTAACGACAATGTTAGATGATTCTATACCACTTACTACTGGCGAATATGATGAATGGGGTAACCCGAACGAAAAAGAATATTACGATTATATGAAATCGTATTCTCCTTATGATAATGTTATTGCTCAAGAATACCCGAATATGTTAGTAACAACAGGCTTACATGATTCTCAAGTGCAATATTTTGAACCTGCAAAATGGGTCGCTAAACTAAGAGAGTTAAAAACTGATAACCATATATTACTAATGAATACCAACATGGAAGCAGGTCATGGTGGTGCTTCAGGTAGGTTTGAGTCTCTACGTGAGGTAGCTAAAGAATATGCATTTCTTTTAGATTTAGAAGGAAAAATCGCATAGTGGAAAAAAATCAGTAAATTTGCATCAGAAATTTTAACAAATTTCGTTCATATATTAATTAAACATTGATATCCCCCTTATGAAAAATGAGATCAGGGCTTACAACAATATTTTAGAACTAGTTGGTAATACACCACTAGTTAAATTAAATAGAATAGCAGAAAACCTTACCGGTAATTTTTACGCGAAGGTAGAAGCATTCAATCCAGGACACTCTTCTAAAGATAGAATTGCGATTCATATTATTGAGCAGGCAGAGAAAGCAGGTATTCTTGTCGAAGGCAGCACAATAATAGAAACTACTTCAGGTAATACGGGGTTTAGTATTGCAATGGCAAGTATCATTAAAGGGTACGATTGCATACTAGCAGTTAGTTCTAAATCATCTCCAGATAAAATAGATATGCTTCGCTCTATGGGCGCTAAAGTATATGTATGTCCGGCGCACGTTAGTGCAGATGATCCAAGATCGTACTATGAGGTTGCCAAGAGATTACACAAAGAAACTAAAGGATCCATATATATTAATCAGTATTTCAATAAGCTGAATATGGAAGCGCATTATAAATCTACCGGTCCTGAGATATGGGAACAAACTGGCGGACAAATAACGCACCTTATTGCTTGTAGTGGTACAGGTGGTACTATTTCTGGTACAGCTCGTTTCTTAAAAGAACAAAACCCGAATATTAAAGTTATCGGTGTTGATGCTTTTGGTTCTGTATTAAAGAAATATCACGAAACTGGTAAATTAGATGCTAGCGAAATCTATCCGTATAGAATAGAAGGTTTGGGTAAAAATCTTATTCCTGGAGCAACAGATTTTAGTGCTATAGATGAGTTTATAAAGGTTACCGATGCAGAAAGTGCACATACAGCTAGAGAAATTTCTAAAACAGAAGGTATTTTTGTTGGGTATACGAGTGGTGCGGTAATGCAAGCTATTAAGCAACTTGATGCACTAAATACATTTGACGAAAATAGCAACGTTGTATGTATTTTTCCAGATCATGGTTCTCGCTATATGAGTAAAATATATAGTGACCAGTGGATGGAGGATCAAGGATTCTTGAATACTGAAACAGTTGAAGAGGCACAAGAGATTCAATATATTAAGTAAAAATATATACAATATAGTATTAAATAAAGAGTGGGTTTATAACCCACTTTTTTGCATTATAAATAATTTATGAATTTTTATCAAAATTATTTACTTTTGCAGACAGATCCAAATTAAACAATGAAAGACTTATTTGATAGAATTTTAGCGAATAAAGGCCCTTTAGGTAAATGGGCTTCACAAGCAGAGGGATACTTTGTGTTTCCTAAGTTGGAAGGTCCTATTTCTAATAGAATGAAATTTCAGGGGAAAGATGTTATCACCTGGAGTATTAATGACTATTTAGGTTTAGCAAATCTTCCAGAGATAAAGAAGGTTGATGGTGAGGCTGCAGCTGAATATGGTTCTGCGTACCCAATGGGGGCGAGAATGATGAGTGGTCATACGGAATTCCATGAGCAATTAGAGCAAGAATGTGCTGCTTTTGTAGAGAAAGAGGCTTCTTATTTATTGAATTTTGGTTACCAGGGCTTTATGTCGGTTATTGATGCTCTTGTTACTAAAGATGATATAATCGTTTATGACGTAGATTGTCACGCCTGTATTATTGATGGTGTACGTTTACATATGGGTAAGCGTTTTACATTTGTACATAACAATACAGAAAGTTTAATTAAGAATTTAGAGCGTGCTACTAAAATGGCCGAGCAAACTGGTGGAGGTATTTTAGTTATCTCTGAAGGTGTTTTTGGTATGCGAGGAGAGCAAGGCATTCTTAAAGAGATTGTTGCTCTTAAAGAGCAGTTTACCTTTCGTCTTTTAGTTGATGATGCCCATGGTTTTGGTACTTTAGGTAAAACAGGTGCTGGTGCAGGTCAAGAACAAGGTGTACAAGACGGTATAGACGTTTACTTGGCTACTTTCGCTAAGTCTATGGCTAGTATTGGTGCATTTGTCGCTGCTGATCAAGAAATTATAGATTATTTAAAATACAACCTACGTTCTCAAATGTTCGCTAAATCATTACCAATGGTTTATGTAAAAGGAGCATTGAAACGTTTAGATATGTTACGTACGCAGCCAGAGCTTAAAGCTAAACTTTGGGAGAATACAAATGCGTTACAAAACGGATTAAAAGAAAAAGGATTCGATATTGGTACAACAACAAGTTGTGTAACACCAGTATACCTTAACGGTAGTATTCCTGAGGCAATGGCGTTAGTTAAAGATTTACGTGAAAATCACGGAATTTTCTGTTCTATCGTTGTTTACCCAGTAATACCTAAGGGATTAATTCTTTTACGTTTAATACCAACCGCTACACATACATTACAAGATGTAGAGGAGACTTTAACGGCGTTCTCTGCAATTCGTGAGCGTTTGCAAAATGGTACTTACAAAAGATTATCAGCAGCAGTAGCTGCAGCAATGGGAGAATGATATCTCATTAAAGTATATTAAAAAAGCCCGAAATCATTTGATTTCGGGCTTTTTATTTGTGCTTAGTTAAAGAGACTTTCTATACGTTCTTCTTCTCTTATATACTACTGGGTCAAAGTGTTTCCACATTTGCTTGATTGCCAAGTTTTCTTCCAGTTCGGGAGTTCTGTAACACATATCAATACCTTTCTCATTGAATGTTTTGTGATATTCATTGAATATCACTGCGGTAACTCCTTTGTTTTGATATTCGGGGTCTATGCCTATCAAATAGAAAATAACGTCTTTACTATTCTTCTTTGCCTTTAGTAAGTGGATTAAGCCAAACGGAAATAACTTTCCCTTGGCTTTTTGTAGTGCTTCTGAAAATGATGGCATCACAATCGCAAAGGCAATTAGCTTATCATTTTTATCTTTTACAAACTTTATATATTCAGGATTTATAAAGCTGATGTATTTTTTCTTGAAGTAAGCTTTCTGTATTTCTGTAATAGGTACAAATGAAGAAAGGTTAGCATATGTTGCATTAAAGAGGTCGAACATTTCGTCTGCCATAGGCATCACCTCTTTTGTCTTGGTGAAATTTACTTCTTTAAGTCCGTAGCGTTTTTTTACCAAATCATTTAACCTGCTAAATAAAGCCGGATCGGCATTTTTTGCAGGGAACTTATTTTCCATGTATTCCTTTTCTTTTACAAAGCCCAAATTTTCGTAATGACTTTGATAGTACGAATGGTTGTACCAAGTAATCATGGTGCCAATATGGTCGAAACCTTCTACTAGAACTCCAACCTTATCTAGATTTGAGAATCCAACAGGGCCTTCCATGTATTCTAGGCTGTGTTCTTTGCCTATTTCGGCAACTTTGTCTAAAAGTGCTTTTGAAACTGCTGGGTCATCAATAAAATCGAACCATCCAAAACGCATTTTCTTTACGTTTTGTTGATTGATTTCTAGGTGATTGATAACTGCAGCTACACGACCTACAATTTTATCTCCGTCTTTGGCTAGAAAGAACCATGCTTCGGCATCTTTAAATACCGGATTTTTATCTTTATCAAAGCTTTCTAGCTCATCATTGATAATGGGCGGTACCCAATACTTGTTGTTTTTATATAGCGAAAACGGAAAGGTTACAAAGCGTTTTAAGTCTTGCTTTGTTTTAGCTTCATGTAGTGTGATCATTGAACTTCTTTAGAAGTGCCAATATTAGTGATATTAATCAACAAATTAAAGTGGTTGAGAATGAAAAATGGGGTAGAGTAGTGCTTCGTTAAAAGTCTATCTCGCTACTCTCTTTCTTTTTCTTCTTTTCTGCCTTCTTTAATTTTTTAAGTTGCTTTTTAGAAGGTCCAAGGTCGATATCTTCAGCACCGCTTCCTTTTTCTTTATCTTCCTTCTTTTTCTTTTTCATTGCCTTCTTATCAATAGCTCCACCATTTTGGTCAGCCTCTTGATCTTCAATTGCTTTTAGGCTGTCTTTATGAAAATCCATTCTGTAAGAGGCACCTATTCCAAAGAAAATACGGGTTGGAGTGTTTTTTAAACTAGCACCCATATTAAAATCTAATTGTAGATTTTCTTTAAGTAAATGTGCGATACCACCACGAATTAATAAATCAGAATAACGATCGCTATTTATACCTTGGTGCTCAACAAAAACACTCCATTTAGGGTTTCTAAAGGCGTGCGATAATGAAATGGTATAACTTAATTCTGGATCATCTGTTGTGATACGATCATATGCTGTATTAGTAATTAACACAAACCTTGGTGTTAATCTACTTTGGGTAGCAATCATACCTCGGTAAGATATTGTTGGTTCGCCGATGTAAAACGGATTGTCACCTAATACAAAATTGGCACCACCGTAAAGTGATACAGCAGGCAAAAGATTTTTCAATTGAAATTTGTTATTCGCTCTCCAGCTATACAAATTTGGCTTATTTGCTTCAGGGTTTTTAAATGGATCATAAACAAGAAACTTTAATCCTAATCTATTTCTAGAAAAATCTCTACGCTTTGCGGCTAAGTCGAAATTTAAATAAGTAAGGTTCTGGTCTTGAAAAGTACCTTCGTAATTCAGTTCTAGTTTTTCAAATAGTAATCCGTAACGCAAAGAAATATCGGTTCCCCAAATATTAGATTCCGTATTTAATAGCGTATGATCTTTCTGCTCGTAAAACAAGCCCATTTCTGCTTGTACCACGTTTTTACCAACGGCATAGGCACTTACAGAAACTCCAGGTCTGTTAGAGTTAATAACATCTGTGTACTGAGAAATAGCTACAAATGGTAGAAGAAAAATGAAGGTTAATACGTATTGATATGATTTAGAGTAGGCAAAAAGACTATTCATGAACACGATTTTATAATTATTTTAATAGTATGATTCTTTATATACAACGTGATAATTGTATTTTTGATATATCTTAAGTAAGAATAAATGGCTTTTTTAAAAACTATATTAATTATTCTTTTGGTGTATTACTTGCTAAAATTTTTGGCGAAGTTATTTGCGCCGAAAATATTGAACTACGCCGCCAAGAAAACCGAATCTCATTTTAGAGAAGCTTTTGATAATCAACGCCCTTTTAATCAAGAGGAAGAAGAAAGTGTTATTATCAATAAAAAACCATCTCGTAAAAAGAACGATTCTGAAAAAGTAGGTGAATACATTGACTTTGAAGAGCTAGACTAGTTATCTTTGTCAAAACACTACTTATTTAGCAAATGAAGCAAGGCTTAAAATTCTTTTTCATCCATTTTTTTGTTGTCGTATTTTTTATCATTGCTGCATTAGCATATTTCAGCCCGGTACTACAGGGTAAAGTAATGTACCAGCATGATATCGCCCAATATACGGGTATGGCAAAGGAGCAGAACGATTTCAGAAAATCTAATGATCAAGAACCGTATTGGACAAATAGTGCATTCGGTGGTATGCCAACATACCAATTGGGGGCAAATTATCCACACAACTATATTAAAAAATTAGACCGTTTAATTCGGTTTTTACCAAGACCTGCAGATTATCTATTTCTGTATTTTATAGGTTTTTATATCCTTCTTTGTTGTCTTAAGGTCGATTATAGATTAGCTGTAGTAGGTGCTTTGGCCTTTGGTTTTTCTACATACCTTATTATTATTTTAGGTGCCGGGCATAATGCAAAAGCACACGCTGTTGCATATTTACCCGTGTTATTGGCAGGTATAGTACTCGTTTTTAGAAAAAAATATCTCTGGGGCTTTGTTTTGACAGCGCTGGCAATGGCTCTTGAAATTACCGCCAACCACTATCAAATGACCTATTACTTTATGTTACTGGTGCTAATTTTGGGCGTGGTATATTTGGTGTATGCGATAAGAGATAAGCAATTAAAACATTTTTTTACATCTGTTGGTTTATTATTATTAGCAGTTACATTAGGTATTGCTGCCAATGCTACAGGGTTAATGGCGACAAAAGAGTATGCTGATTGGAGTACTCGTGGTAAAAGTGAATTGACCATAAACCCAGATGGTTCGCTAAAAGAAGATACTGGCGGATTGAGTAAAGCGTATATTACAAATTGGAGTTACGGTATTACAGAATCCTTAAACCTATTTGTGCCAAGACTTTTTGGTGGTGCAAGTCAAGAGAATTTAGGTGAGAATTCTAAATCTTATAATTATTTAATCGATAAGGGCTTGGCGAGATCAAGTGCTTTAGATTTTGTTAGTGGTTTGCCTTTGTATTGGGGTGAACAACCCGGTACATCTGGTCCGGCATATTTAGGTGCGGTTATTTTCTTTCTATTTATTTTAGGATTATTCTTAGTTAAAGGCAAGCATAAATGGTGGTTGCTTTTCGGGTCATTGATGTCTTTAGTATTATCATGGGGTAAAAACTTTAGTACCCTAACCGATTTCATGATAGACTATTTTCCTTTATACGATAAATTTAGGGCGGTATCCTCTATACAAATCGTATTAGAACTTTGTGTACCTGTATTGGCAATTTTAGCTTTAAAGAAATTATTTAAGGATAAAGTTCCGCAAGCGGATAAAATGAAATCTTTAACCATTGCAGCAGCAATTGTTTTAGGGTTAGGTATTGTTTTATTCATATTTAAGGGTGCTTTCCACTTTGTAGGTGTCAATGATGATAATCTAAGAATGACCGGTCTAGAAGAATTGCCAGAAATGCTTCGTTTAGATCGTAAGAGTGTTTACACGAGCGATTTGTTACGCTCATTAGGTTTTGCTCTTGGTACAGCGTTATTGATTTGGTTGTATTTAAAAGAGAAATTGAAAATGAACCTTTTGATAATTGCAATCGGTTTGTTGGTTGTGGTTGATTTAGTAGGTGTGGATTTACGATATGTAAATAATGACAATTTTGTGTCTAAACGTAAAATGTTAGAGCCTTTTAAAGAAACTACAGCAGATAAAATAATTGCTAAAGATGACGGAGTATTTCGTGTTTTTGATCAAACGGACGGATTCGATTCGGCTAAAACAGCATATTTTCATCAAAGTATAACGGGCTATCACGCTGCTAAACCTGCCGGTATGCAAGACTTGTTCAATTTTCATGTCTATAATGGCAACTTGTCGGTTTTAAATATGATGAATATTAAATATGTGATTAGGCAAGATCAAGAGGGAAATGCTTTTCCTATTGAAAACCCCAATGCTAATGGTAATGCTTGGTTTGTTTCTCAATTACAACCGGTAGCAAATGCCAATGAAGAAATAATGGCATTAGATAGTTTAGATACTAAGAATGTGGCGGTTGTCAATTCTTCTAAATTTTCTGACATATATCCATTAACTTATCAAGTTGATTCTACGGCTTCAATTGCTTTAATTGATTATGAGCCGAATCATTTAACATACACATCTGAAAATAGTAATGAAGGCGTTGCTGTATTTTCAGAGATGTATTATGAGAATGGATGGAACGCTTATATCGATGGAAAAGAAAGCGATTACTTTAAAGTGGATTACGTACTAAGAGCCCTTAAAATTCCTTCAGGTGAACATAAGGTAGAATTTAAATTTGAACCGGAAGTAGTCGTAACAGGAAGCAAAATCACCTTAGCGAGTACTATTTTATTAGGACTAGTTATTGTTGGCGGATTTGGTTTCTCTTTTTGGAGGTCTAAAAAAGAAGAGGAAGCATAATGAGAAAGGTGCTGGTCATTACTTATTATTGGCCACCTGCTGGCGGACCGGGAGTTCAACGTTGGTTAAAGTTTGTAAAATACTTTAGAGACTTTGGTATTGAACCGGTACTTTATATTCCTGAGAATCCTCATTACCCGCTGTTAGATGAATCTTTTTTACAGGATATTCCCAATGATTTAAAAATCTATAAGCATCCTATAAAAGAGCCATATCGTATTGCGGCGATATTTTCCAGTAAGAAAACAAAGCGTATTAGTTCTGGAATTATTCAAACTAAAAATCAGTCCTTTTTAGAGAAAGCTCTTTTGTGGATTAGGGGTAATCTGTTTATACCAGATGCAAGAAAGTTCTGGGTAAAACCTTCTGTTAGTTTTTTAAAAGTTGTTTTAGAAAAAGAGGATATAGATACCATAATTACTACGGGTCCTCCGCATAGTGTACACCTAATTGGATATTATTTAAAACAAGCTAAAACATTAAACTGGATTGCAGATTTTCGTGATCCATGGACAACGATAGGGTATCATAAAAAACTAAAGTTGACATCATCTGCAGAAAAGAAACATAAGCAGTTAGAGTCTGATGTTTTAAACGCTGCCGACAAAATAATAGTTACTAGTACTACTACGAAACAAGAGTTTCAGCATATTACTCATCAGCCTATAAAAGTCATTACAAACGGATTTGACGGTGTTATTGCAACCAGCGATAAACTAGATTCTAAATTTACTATTGCTCATATAGGGTCATTGTTAAGTGGTAGAAACCCTAAGAGCCTTTGGAAGGTATTGTCAGACTTAGTGAATGAAAATATTGAATTTAAGAATGCTTTGCAATTACGGTTTATAGGTGTGGTTAGTGAAGAAATACTGGCATCACTCGCTGAGTTAGGTTTGCAAGATTTTATTGAAATAGTCGGTTATGTTTCGCATCAAGATGCGCTAGCATACCAAAAGTCTTCACAAGTTTTATTATTGGTAGAAATAGACTCTCAAGATACTATTGGGATCATACCTGGTAAGTTATTTGAATACATGGCGGCAAAGCGTCCTATTTTAGGTGTAGGGCCTGTAAATTGGGAAGTTGCTGGTATCGTTAACGAAACCGAAACAGGTAGAATATTTGACTATGCTGATGATATTGCGTTGAAAAATGTACTTTTAAGTTGGTTTCAAGATTATCAGAAAGGAGAATTACAAATAAGCTCTGGTAGTATTGAGCAATACAGTAGAAGGGAACTCACCCGAAAATTGGTCGAATATATTTAATGGGTATCGTACTAAAACAATCGTTGAATAATACAATTGTAACCTATTTTGGTTTTGCAATTGGGGCAGCGAATACCTTGTTTTTGTATACCAATTTTATGCAGCCAAGTAATTACGGATTAATACAGGTAATCTTATCTGTATCAGCTGTGCTAACGCCTATTTTAGCATTTGGTGTACCAAATAGCTTAGTTAAATTCTACTCTAGTTTTAAAAATGAAAAAAGTCAAGATTCTTTTTTAACCTTAATGCTATTACTGCCTTTAGTGTTAATTATACCAGTAGCATTAATAAGCTATGTAGCTAATGACGCTATCGGTAATTTACTTTCAAGACAGAACGGTATCGTTCGAGATTATGTATGGCATATCTTTTTAGTAGGTATGGCGATGGCATACTTTGAGGTTTTTTATGCTTGGGCGAGAATTAGAATGAAATCTATGTTCGGCAATTTTATGAAAGAGATTTTTTGTAGAATTGGTCAAACTATTTTATTGCTCCTTTTATATTTAAAAATCATTGATATTGAATTTTTTATCAACGCCTTGGTCGGTTTTTACTTAGTGCGAACCCTAATTATGAAACTGTATGCGTATTCTTTACGTAAGCCAAAATTAAATTTTACACCACTACAAAATTGGAAAACTATTGTAAAATATAGTGCCCTAATAATATTAGGTGGTTCTACTGCAATTGTACTTATGGAGGTAGATAAGGTAATGCTGAACAACTTTCTAGAATTGGAGAATGTCGCCTTTTATGCCGTTGCTGGTTTTATAGCATCTACTATTGCGGTGCCTTCAAAATCTATGCATCAAATAACGTACCCACTAACAGCTACTTATTTGAATAATAAGGATACTTCTGCACTTTCTCAACTATATCAAAAAAGTTCATTAACCTTGTTTATAGTCTCCGGACTTCTTTTTTTGCTGATATTATTAAACTTAAATGAACTGTATGAGCTGCTACCAGATAAGTATGCAGGCGGATTCATGATTGTCTTTTGGGTGGGTTTGGTAAAAGTATATGATGCGCTTTTGGGTAATAATAATGCTATCTTATTCAATTCAGATTATTACCGTTCTATTTTGTTTTTCGGAGTGTTATTGGCGGTATTGGCTATACTATTCAATCTTTGGTTAATTCCGAAGTATGGTATCGACGGGGCTGCTATTGCTAGTTTTAGTGCTTTCTTTATTTACAATACACTAAAATTAGGATACGTAAAATCGAAATTTAAAATGCTACCATTTACCAATGAAACTTTAAAAGTGCTTGCTTTATTAATAGTAGTTGGCGCTATTTTCTCAACCTTTTCATTTTCTTTTCATCCTATAATTAACATAGCGCTCAAAAGTATTCTTATGACTGTTTTCTATGTTGGCGTTCTTTATCGTTTTAAAATATCTGAAGATGTGTACGGATTTCTAAGTAAATACTTAAGGAGGTAATTACATTTCAGCTACTTTTTGTTTATTCGGTTTTTGAATACCATATTGTTGCTTGTAAATTTTTACGATTATTAAGAATAGATTTATAATTAACGGACCAAAAATCAATCCAACAAATCCGAATAACGGAATACCAATTAAAACTCCTATCAAGGTTACCAAAGGGTGGGTGCTATCTAACTTTTTAAGTACAAATAGTCGAATGAGATTATCGGTCATACCCACTACTAAAATTCCGTATAATAGAATTCCCCAAGCTTGAAAATCGTCTCCACTAGCCAGCGTTAATACAAATACAGGGAAAATACCTATGAATGTTCCTATAAACGGAATCATAGATCCTATGGTTACGATTACAAACCAAAAAAGCGGATTCTCTACTCCGAATATATAAAAACCAATAAGAGCTATAATTCCCTGAGCTATTGCTACTAAAGGTATAGCAATCGCATTAGATCGAACGACGCTATCTATTTCTTTACCCAGCGTAACAAGATTTTTATTACTTAATGGAATATATTCTAGTAAAGATTCTTTTAGTTGTTTCGGACTCTTTAGCATGTAATAAAGTAGAAATAGTAGAATACCCAATGAAATGAAAATATTAAAAGTGCCACTTGCAAAACCAGAAAGGTTATCGGTTAACCAGCCAGAAGCTTGTTCAGGGTCAATTGCAGAAGAAACATCATATTGTACATATTTTTCTACTTGTGAAAGTTGACTTTTAAAGGCTTTGGTTACTTGTTCAGATTTATCTGCAAAATCTCCTAATTGTGAACTTAACATAAAACCTGCGCCGGTTAATGGAATAAAAATACCAATGAAAGCAGCGAATATTAATAACATGGCTGCCCAAGATCTTTTTAATCCCTTATTGATTAGTTTCAACATCCACTTTCTTAGAACTACATATAATGTGAGTGCACCAAGTACACCAGAAATGTATGGTAACATGTATTTTATAATCAATCCGCCTAGAAAAATAATTAAGGCTAGTATGATTAGCTGTCTAAGGATTTTGTGGTTTATCTTTTTCATTAAGGTTGTTTCTATAGCAGTTAAGAATCGGTTGAAATTTAGGTTTATATGCCAAGGAACATTAACTCACTTCAATTTATTAATAGTCCAAAAGTTTATGTAGTAGGAATCACCTAAAACCTAATTAACTTTGAAGGATACTATGCTACAAAAAGAAACACATATTGTAAATGAAAATGTAACTCCTAAGAGATTGCAAGAATATGGGGTAGGGGTGTTTCAGCGTATATCGACAAAATCTGCTTTAAAGAAAGCGATAAAGAAAAAATTGATTTTAGTTGATGGGGTAATTGCTGCTACTGCAACTATGATTATTGGTGGAGAAACTATTGTATATAAACATCCGGCAGAGAATGAATACAATACTCGGCTTATTTTAAAACTAGATGTTATTTATGAAGATGAATACTTGGCAGTTATCAATAAACCAGCAGGAATTCTAGTAAGCGGTAACGGATTTAAAACCGTGGCTAATGCACTAGTCCAGAATTTACATAAGAGTTCTGCTACAGATGCTGTTAGTCCGCAACCTGTTCATCGTTTAGATTACGCCACAACGGGTTTGCTATTGGTTGGTAAAACAAGTAGTGTTATTACTAGTCTCAATCAATTATTTGAAAACAAGAATATTGAAAAGGAATATTTTGCGGTTACTATTGGAGGTATGGATACTGTTGGAACTATAAATAGCGATATAGATGGCAAACCCTCGAAGTCTTCTTTTGAAGTTTTAAAATCAATTGTATCTGAGCGCTTTGCATATCTAAACTTGGTAAAACTGAGTCCGCATACGGGTAGAAGGCATCAATTAAGAAAGCATTTGTTATCTATTGAGAATCCTATTTTAGGAGATGCCACTTATTTTTTAACCGAACTCCAATTAAAAGGGAAGGGATTGTATTTACATGCGAGGTCACTTCGGTTTCAACATCCTATTACTAATGAAGAAATGTATATTGAATCTAAGCTGCCTAAAAAATTCACCAAACTTTTTTCAGATCATTAAGTTTATACAAATAGAAAAAGCGCCGCAATGAATTAATCATTGCGGCGCTTTACAACTAACCAACCTAAAAACTTATTTTAATTACTTCTGCTACTTCTAGTCGCTGAACTTGTTCTTGAACTTGAGCTTCTAGCAGGAGCTTTACTTACTGATCTTGAACTAGAACTTCTACTTACAGTACTTCTAGACGGACTACTAGTCACTTTTCTAGATACAGTACTACGTTGCGTTCTGGTATTTGTTGCAGTTCTAGTATTAGAACTTCTGCTTACCGGTTTTTTGTACGTAGTAGTAGTTCTTTTTACAGTGGTACTTCTTGGTGTACTGCTTACTTCTCTTTTAGTAACCGTTCTGTTTGGCGATGTACGCACTGCAGAGTTATTACTTCTTGTAACTGTTCTACTTTGTGTTGTTCTACCGCTATTGGTATTACTACGTCTTACAGTAGTAGATCTATTTACGGTTGAACTTCTATTTGCTCTTGTTTTACTATTAGAAGCCAACGTTCTATTCGTTCTTAAACCATTATCTCTTTTAGCAACAGTTCTGTTACTTCTAAAGTTGTTATTTCTTACTGCAACTCGCTTATCATTTCTGTAAATGGTAGCTCTATTATTTCTTACCTTATTGTATTTATATTGTTTACCAACATTTACATAAGACCTTCTAAAGTTATTTCTGTAAGGACTATAGTAAGAATATCTAACAGGAGTATAATATCTTCTGTAAGGACTATTGAATACAAAACTAAAACCAACTGCAGGTCTTACAAACCATCTATGAAATGGACGGTAAACATAACTTCTGTTATATACATTGATATACCCTGTGTGGTAATCATAGAAACCACGGTTGTTATAATAAACATTCATGTTACCTACACTACGAACTCTGTTGTTTGAGTAATTGATATTTACATCACCAATTTCGCTTACACGACCATAGTAGTCATAAAAGATAGATACATTCTCTACCTGAATTACTGCACCATAATCGTCGTATTGAGCAAATGGACTGTAATCGTAACCAGAGTTAAATGTTACTCCGTTTTTACTTCCTGAAACTTGGTTTTCAATATAAAAATCAAATTCACCATCAGGGTAAACAGAAAATGTAATTCCGTTTTCTATAAAAATAAATGAGTTGTCGTATTTATAAGTATTGCTGTTTGCAACCTTATCTTCATTAATACCTGTAGCGAAAACACCTGTGGTGCTAAAAATAACCGCTGTTAATAGTAGTACTAAGTTTTTCATAATATAAGGTTTAGATCTGCCCCTTAGGCAGTTGTTCTAAATGTAATTATTTACATTCTCTTAGTGTATTACAAACAGCGTGCCAAAAAACGAAACCCTTGATTATACTAATGATAATCAAGGGTTTAGATGTTAATTTAATATTTCGCTTATTAAGATATTCTAATTTAATTTCTCTTTTAAGTAGCTAGCGGTATACGATTTTTTACTTTTTGCAACCTCTTCTGGTGTGCCTTCGGCTAATAGCTGACCGCCATTTTCACCACCACCCGGTCCGAGATCAATAATGTAATCAGCACATTTTATTAATTCTATGTTATGCTCGATGACCACAATCGAGTGTCCTTTTTTAATAAGGGCATTAAATGATTTCAATAATTTCTGAATATCATGAAAGTGTAATCCGGTGGTTGGCTCATCAAAAATGAACAGTGCTTTGTCTTTCGTGCTTCCTTTTATTAAGAACGATGCTAATTTAATACGTTGCGCTTCACCACCAGATAGGGTAGAAGATGATTGACCTAAGGTTACATAACCTAAACCTACATCTTGTAATGGTTTTAGTTTGGTAACAATTTTAGTCTGTTCTCCGGTTTCAAAGAACTGAATAGCATCGTCGATGGTCATATTAAGAACATCATCAATATTGGCATTATTGAAAGTAACTTCTAATACTTCTTTCTTAAATCTTTTACCACCGCAAGTTTCACACTCTAAGTGTACATCGGCCATAAATTGCATTTCTACAGTAATTTCACCTTCGCCTTTACATTTCTCGCAACGCCCACCATCTACATTAAAAGAAAAATGTTTTGGCTGGTAGTTTCTAATCTTGCTTAGTTTTTGCCCAGCATATAAACTTCTAATATCATCATATGCCTTAATATAAGTAACAGGATTAGAGCGAGAAGATCTACCTATTGGGTTTTGATCAACAAATTCTACATGCTTAATATGTTGGTATTTACCTTCTACAGATGTATACTGGCCAGCCTTTTCACCATAGCCTCCAGTTTCCTTTAATATAATAGGATATAGTAATTTCTTAACCAAGGTACTTTTACCACTACCAGATACTCCCGTAACTACAGTAAGCATATCTAAAGGAAAAGTGACATTGATATTTTTAAGGTTATGTTCACGCACACCTTTAATAGTAATATGGTTTTTAGAAGTTCTACGTTCTTTCGGCACTCTAATCTCCATCTTACCATTCAAATACTGTGCGGTAAGCGATTTTGATTTTAAAATTTCTTTCAATGTTCCCTGTGCCACAACTTCACCACCATGTGTACCAGCTTCCGGACCTATATCGATGACCATATCTGCAGCTTTCATGATATCTTCATCATGCTCTACTACAATTACGGTGTTGCCTAAGTTTCGTAGCGATATTAAAACTTCTATTAGATTTTCTGTATCTCTTGGGTGTAAACCAATACTAGGTTCATCTAATATATACATAGAACCCACCAAGCTACTACCTAATGAGGTTGCTAAATTTATTCGCTGACTTTCCCCACCCGATAGGGTGTTCGATTTTCTATTTATGGTCAAGTAGTTTAATCCTACTTTATTTAAAAATCCTAATCTGGTATTTATTTCAACTAAAAGTCTCTTCGCAATTGTAGCATCATTTTCATTTAGCTTAAGCTCATTAAAGAAAACAATCAATTTTTCGATGGATAAACCTACTAATGATGAAATAGATGCTCCGCCAACTTTTACGTAATCTGTTTCTTGTCGTAATCGTTTTCCGTTACATACATTACATTTAGTTTTACCTCTATATCTAGAGAGCATCACCCTGTTCTGAATTTTATAGCTTTTCTCTTCTAACATTCCGAAGAACTTATGAAGACCTATAAAATGTGCATTACCATCCCAAACTAATTGTTGTTGATCTTCAGAAAGTTCAAACCAAGGTTTATGAATAGGAAAATCATACTTGTACGCAGAGTTTACCAATTGATCGCGATAAAAACTCATGCTTTCACCTCGCCACGGGAAAATGGCATTTTCAAAAACAGATAAAGCAGTATTTGGCACTACCAAATCTTCATCTATACCTATAACATCGCCATAACCTTCACATTTAGGACACGCACCATACGGATTGTTAAAACTAAAAAGGTGAACATTGGGCTCAAGAAATGTCATACCGTCCAGCTCAAACTTATTACTGAAAGGCGTTTGTTTGCCATCTGCCAATTCTTCAATAATGCATTCGCCCTTTCCTTCAAAGAAAGCAGTATCTACAGCATTTGCCAAACGATTATAAAAATCTTCGTCGTCTTTGGTTATAATTCTATCGATTACCAAGTCGAATTTTTTACCAATATCTTCTGGTGCTTGATCAATACGAAGAACCTTGTCATTATACTTAATACGAGCATAACCTTGTTTAGAAAATAACTCTAAAGACTTAAGGGCATCTCTATCATCACGAATAGTGATAGGTGCTAAAAGTAAAAGTTTAGTTCCTTCATCATATGTTTTAACATGATTAACTACATCTGTAACCGTATGCTTTTTTACTTCTTTGCCTGAAATAGGCGAGAAGGTCTTACCAATACGTGCATATAATAGCTTTATATAATCATAAATCTCAGTAGTTGTGCCTACCGTAGATCTTGGGTTGGTAGAATTTACTTTTTGCTCTATTGCAATTGCAGGGGCTATACCTTTTATATAATCGACCTTTGGCTTGTCCAATTTGCCTAAAAACTGTCGCGCATATGAAGAAAGACTTTCTACATATCGTCTTTGACCTTCGGCATATAGGGTGTCAAAAGCTAAGCTTGATTTACCAGAACCAGACAAACCTGTTATTACAACAAGTTTATTTCTAGGTATTACAACATCAATATTTTTAAGGTTATGCAGTTTTGCACCTTTAATTATGATGTTTTCTTTCGGATTTACTTCGGTGAGTGTAGGCATACAAATATCTAAGGATACAAAGATACGCTTTGCCTTATTTCTGAACTAAAAAATGCAGTTTATCTAAAAATAGTAGAAGAAATTTTCACATTATTATAAGAGTATTTATTTTTTTATATCTTTGGGATCTCATAAAAATTCAATTAGCCTATAACGCAACATTACTTTTAAAAGTTAGAATTTAACCATTAGACCCTTATTCATTAGAATCTGGGGCTGCTTTTTAACCCTACAAGTAACGTTATGGTAGTACAAATTGAAGATTCCCAATTAGTAAAAAAATACATTCAAGGAGACGAAAGAGCTATCGAAGCGCTTATTAATCGTCATAATTCTCGTCTTACAGGTTTTATCTATTCTAAAGTAGGTGACCGCGAACTAACCGAAGATATTTTTCAAGATACATTCATGAAAGTTATACGTACCCTAAAAAGAGGTGCATATAATGAAGAAGGTAAATTTTTACCTTGGGTAATGCGTATTGCGCATAACCTGGTTATCGATCATTTTAGAAAGCATAATAGAATGCCAATGTATAATAGCAAAGAGAGCTATAATATATTTTCGCTATTAGGTGACGATAAGTTGAATGCAGAAAAGCAATTGATCAAAGAACAGATAGATTCTGATTTACTCCGTATAATCAAAGAGTTGCCAGAAGATCAGCAAGAAGTTTTAGAGATGCGTATATATAAGGATATGAGCTTTAAAGAAATTTCTGATAATACAGGTGTCAGTATTAATACCGCATTAGGTAGAATGCGCTACGCATTAATTAACCTTAGAAAGCTGGTAGAGGCCAATAATATAGTTTTAACGAATTAATTGGTCGCAGGTCGAGTGGATCTACTATCTTCATACATGTGTCGTTCTTTAGATGAACCTAAACAACACGTAACATGGAAAAATTATACACGAAAGACCAGAATAAGACCAAATTGGTAAAAGCTAAGCCAGAAACAATTCAGTTTTTGCTTTCTTATTCTAAGTCTTTAAATATTACTGAAGTAGACGGATTGCAGTTTGAGAGTAATTTGAACTAGAATAATCCTACAAATATATATAAACCCCTTAGGCATTGCCTAAGGGGTTTTTTGGTTTTAAATGGGTTTAGTGCTGCAATTTACTGCTTGTAGCCAACTTATTACTCGTAAGTGAACTAGGTATTCTATACTACCTTATATATAGGTATAGTAATGTCGGGCTAATAATAAAGGGCTTTTAGGTCATTTTTACCTTTCCTACATTTCTCTGCCGAACTATCTGAAATTGTATTTATTGTGTAGAAATATACTTTTTCGATGTTTCACATCATAAATACGTGTTTTGACAACATACTTTTTCCTACAGCCACCCTTTTCTCTAGTTTTATATCAGAAATAAGAAACAAACCAATTAACTAAAAGATTTCCCACGCTTAACCAATTAAAGAAAGTAACTCGTATGAAACTACAAATTGAAGACTCAGAATTAGTTAAAGATTATATCAGCGGTAACGAAGGTGCCCTTGAAATTTTAATTAACAGACACAATCAACGTATTACTAGTTTTATCTATTCTAAGGTTTTAGATAGGGATATCACTGAAGACATTTTTCAAGATACTTTTATTAAGGTTATTAAAACTTTAAAAAGAGGTAAGTATAGTGAAGAGGGTAAGTTTTTACCTTGGGTAATGAGAATTTCTCATAACCTAATTATCGATCACTTTAGAAGAAACAAAAGAATGCCAATGTTTGAAGGTAGCGATGACTTCAATATTTTCTCTGTAATTGGAGACGATAAGTTAAATGCTGAAAAACAATTAATAAAAAATCAAATAGATTCTGACCTAAGACAATTAGTTGAAGAGTTGCCAGATGATCAGAAAGAAGTTCTTTTAATGCGTATCTATAAAGATATGAGTTTCAAAGAAATCTCTGAAAACACTGGGGTTAGCATTAATACTGCTCTTGGTAGAATGCGTTATGCTTTAATCAATCTTAGAAAAATCATTGAAAAAAACAATATAGTTCTTACCAATTAAGATGGTGTAGAAATTAGAATAAACAATATTTCCAAATTTGCGTCGTTATTTTATTGTAACAACGTAGGAAGTATGGAAAAAATTTACTCTAATTACCAAGAACAGACCGGATTTAACAAAGTTTGTCCGAAGACAATCAACTTCTTATTGAGCTATTCACAAGCTTTATTTGAGTTTGAACACGAGAATTTAGAATTCGAAACATTTTTGAATTAATAAAAAAGCCCGCAATTAGCGGGCTTTTTTATTTTTATAGTACTCGTTAAGTACTGTTTTTCTACCAATAGTCTTTGTAATTATATCTTTCTCCATATCCCAGCCTCTTGCTGGTGAATATTCACGACCATACCAGATTATTTGTAAATGAAGATCGTTCCAAATCTCTTCTGGGAATAGTCGTTTTGCATCTTTTTCTGTCTGTACCACATTTTTTCCGTTGGTAAATCCCCAACGATATAACAATCTATGAATATGAGTATCTACAGGAAATGCAGGTATACCGAATGCTTGCGATATTACCACACTTGCCGTTTTATGACCTACAGCCGGTAATTCTTCTAAATATTCAAGTTCTTTTGGTACTTGACCATTATGTTTATCAATTAATATATGCGATAATCCATATATACCTTTTGCTTTCATCGGCGATAAACCAACAGGCTTGATGATTTCACGTATTTCTTCTACGCTTAATTTTATCATATCATACGGGTTGTCAGCTTTAGCAAATAGGAGGGGAGTAATTTTATTTACTCTCACATCGGTACTTTGTGCTGACATCAAAACTGCAATTAATAAAGTGTAAGGGTCTTTATGATCTAAAGGCACAGGAATTTCTGGATAAAGCTCTTGAAGCGTAGAAATTGTAAATGCTATTTTTTCGGCTTTCGTCATTAATTGTTTAATTTTGATTCAAAATATTTAAACACAAATTTATAAAACTTCATTTATGAATACGTTAAAAGTTGGTGATAAAGTTCCTTCATTTTCTGTTAAAGATCAAGATGGTAATACTATTAAGTTGGAAGATTATGCTGGTAAAAAACTAGTTGTTTTTTTCTATCCAAAAGCAAGTACACCTGGTTGCACGGCTGAAGCATGTAATTTAAGGGATAATTATAAAGAATTGCAATCTGAGGGCTATGAACTTTTAGGAGTTAGTGCCGATTCTGAAAAGAGACAGGCAAAATTTAAAGAGAAATATGAATTTCCATTTCCATTATTGGCAGATGAAGACCATACTGTTATCAATGCTTTTGGTGTATGGGGGCTAAAGAAATTTATGGGGCGTGAGTACGATGGTATTCATAGAAAAACCTTTGTTGTAGATGGTGATGGTATTATTACTAAAGTAATCGATAAGGTGAAGACTAAAGATCACGCAGCTCAGCTATTAGATTGATATTTAGTATTTTAAAAAATAAAAACGCCCATTTGAAATGGGCGTTTTTTTGTTATTGCTATTTTAAGAATCCACTACTTATTCGGTTTCTTGATCATCTGTCTTTCTAGTAAACAGTTGCCTTTTTTTAATGATTTCAGCAATTCCTTCCGGTAGCATTTTTTCCCAACCTTCATCATTGTTCATTAATTTCTTAAGAACATCTCTAGAGAAAATATGCATTACTTCTGGTTCGTAATCTATGATGTCCATAACCTTGCCATTGTATTTAAAGAACTTGTACAATTCTTTCATACGTGGGTGAACCTTAACATTATTACTTGTCATAATCTGACCAGTATCTGGGTTCTTCATTGGGTATAGATACACCTGTAAATCTTTAAAGAATAATTTACCGAATGCTTCTAGTATACCACCACTTAAATGACGGTAATATTTTTCATCGAATATGTCTACCAGGTTGTTTACACCCATGGTCAAACCAATTCTGTTTTTGGTGTAATTATTAAAGTATTCTACTAATTTGTAATACTCTTGAAATTTAGAAATCATTACCGAATGACCAAGAGAACAAAGCAATTCTGCCCTATCCATAAAATCTTGTTCATCGATTTCACCAGATGCTTTTAAGTTAGAAAGCGTTATCTCAAAAATTACGATGGTATTGTTTTGATCAACACCTTTATCACGAATGAAAATGTCATAAGACTTTTCAAACATATCTAAATTCACTTTGGTTACAGGTCTAAAACTACCACGTAAGGCTAAAATATTCTTTTTGTAAAGTATAGCCGCTGGCAATAGGTTATTACCGTCAGGACCGAACATTACAGCATCTGTCATGTCATTTTTAATAAGCTGTAAGCTCATTAAACGGTTATCAACATCTTTGAAATTAGGTCCAGAGAAGTTGATCATATCAATTTCTAAGGTATCCTTATCTATATGGTCATATAGATATTTCAACATTTTCTTTGGCTTATGGTACTTGTAAAATGCACCGTATATTAAGTTAACACCAAGAATACCTAGCGTTTCTTGTTGTAATCGTGCTTCGTTTTGCTTAAAACGAATATGAAGAATAATTTCATCATATTCTTTCTGCGTTGGGTCTAGTTGGTAACGAATACCGATCCATCCGTGACCTTTGTATCGTTTAGAGAAATCAATGGTGGCTACCGTATTTGCATATGAAAAGAACAATCTTTCTGGGTGGTTTTCGCGACTAATACGCTCTTCCATCAATTGCATTTCATAATCAAGCATGGTTTTTAATCTCGCTTGGGTTACATATCGCCCATCTGTCTCGATACCATAAATTGCATCACTAAAATCTTTGTCATAGGCACTCATTGCTTTTGCAATAGTACCCGAGGCACCACCAGATCTAAAGAAATGACGTGCGGTTTCTTGTCCGGCGCCAATTTCTGCGAAGGTTCCGTATATATCCGGATTCAGATTTATACGTAGGGTTTTTGCTTTAATAGAGGGAATATTTTCAAAAACACTATCTCTTTTTAATACCGATGCCATTTTTTACCTGTTTAGCTTTTAACAAAGTTATAAAGAATGGTTGTGACATTGGGCAATAGCGGTAAAAAAAAGGCATAAGTTTCGGTTATTGTTTTTATTCCCTTTTAAATACAGCGATCTTATAATTTAGAACTACCGATTTTATTAAAAAGGAATTAAATTTGTATCACATGATGAACAAATTACGTGTAACATTTTTAGGAACGGGAACTTCTCAAGGTATTCCAATAATTGGTAGTACGCATCCGGTTTGTTTGAGTGATAACCCAAAGGATAAAAGACTGCGGGTTTCAGTTTTACTTTCTTGGGATGATTATAACTATGTTATTGATTGTGGTCCAGATTTTCGTCAGCAAATGCTAACCCATAATGTGATGCATCTTGATGGTATTTTATACACGCATGAACATTCGGATCATACTGCTGGTTTAGATGATATTCGTCCTTTTTTCTTTAGACAAGGTAATATTCCTATTTATGCTCATAAAAGGGTAGTGGAGTCTTTAAAAACTCGTTTTGCGTATATATTTCAAGAAAAGAACAAATACCCGGGTGCACCAACAGTTGATATCAATCTTGTTAATAATAATGAGCCATTTAAGATTGGTGATAGCGAGGTTACACCAATTAATGTCTTGCATAACGAACTTCAGGTCTTTGGCTACAGATTAGGGGATTTTACTTATCTCACTGATGTAAAAACGATTGAACCAAAAGAGATAGAGAAAATAAAAGGTTCTAAAGTTGTTGTGGTTAATGCATTAAGATTAGAGCCTCATATTTCTCATTTTAATCTAGAAGAGGCACTTGCTTTTATAAAAGAAGTTAACCCGGAAAAAGCATACATAACACATATTAGCCACTTGCTTGGTTTTCACGAAGAAGTAGAAAAAATACTGCCGAAAAATGTACATTTGGCATACGATAATTTAACTATTACTATTTAACTATGAAGAGCAAAATATACCTTTATTTATTTCTATTTGTATCCTTAATCTGTCTATACCTAGTTGTTAGCAGTGGTAATATGACTAAAGCTAATGCTGAAACTATTACAAGGCTAGAAAGTAAAGTGGAAAATTTGAAAGACTCGCTTCAGAGATCTTCTTTGAAAGTACTTGATATGCAGTATTTTTCTTTAGAGAATAATGACGATGCACTTGCTTATTTCGAGCATTTAAATATAAATGATCCTGCAGCCTATGTTGCCGATAAATTATTGGAAACCAATGCTCAAAAAGGTGATAATCCGTTAGTACCTTATGAAGGAATGCAGAACGAGTTTAAAATCAATAAAATCAAAGTACTGAACCATAAATGGATACTTACCGATTTCTCTGATGGTAAATATTGGGGCGAGCTGTTGATTAAGTATGAATTAAAAGATGACCTAGGTGTAGATTTCACCTTAATTGATCATCTTTTATATACGCGTAGTAACTAGATTTTATCTGAAATCCATTTTTTAAGGGAGTAGAAATTCTGCGGTGCAACACCATGCCCTGCAGGAAATTCTTCATACACGTGCTTAATACCTAACGTTGTTAATAATTCGGGTGCTTTTCTAGCCCAGTCTACCGGTATCACTTGATCCATATCGCCATGAGAGCAATAGAAATTAAGGTTATCGAAGTTGTTATCCTTATAAGAATCTATTAATATATCTTCATTAATATATCCGCTTAAAGCGATAATATTCTTTACTTTTTCAGGATATGATAATGCCACGGCATAACTTAGAATGGTACCTTGACTAAAGCCTAAAAGGTTTACATTATTTTCATCTAACCCATACGTAGAACAGGCTTCATCAATGAAATTCTTGATTTTGTCGCGAGATTCAATGGCTTGGTCATCATCACTCCATTTTCCTTTTTCATCATCAAAATTAATGGCGTACCAAGCATAACCATAAGGCTGTAATATATAAGGTGCACGAACGGCTATAATACATAGTTCTTCTGGCAATTCTGGAGCGAAAGAAAATAAATCTTCTTCATTACTACCGTAGCCATGCAGCATAAAAAGTACTGGTGGTTTTTTATCGGTTAAGCTAGAAGGCTTAATAATGTGTTCTAAAGAAAGGGGAGCTGTTGTCATTATATTAATTTATAAAAGTGAACCATTTTTGAAAGTAAGGTCCCAATACGGGAACTTCTTGTTCTTTGTTTGCCAATAGGCCTAAAAAGGCATAAAACCATAGTACAATATAGAATATGTAAAGACCGTAAAAGCCATACTCATTACCCCATTGTGCGTTTAATATGGCAAAAGCAAGAAAGATAATATGAAGTCCGAAAGCCTGTCTTGTGTGAAAACGAGCAAATTTGTCTTTTGGTTCAGAATTCATACTTATCGCAATTAGTGCTCCTACAATTGTAAGGTAGGCCACAATGGCGGTTTTTTTTCCGGGTAATTCGGGGGCTTTCTCCATGTTACTTATTTAATACTAATTGGTTATTTGCAATTGATCCAACTACTTTTCCTTTCATTGGTTTGCCGATTGCGATGGAGTTTTTACTGGAGCTAAGGATCTGATCTTCTGAAAATTCGTAAGCATCATCTGTAGTAAAAAGAGAAAGGTTTACTGGTTGTCCAACTTTCAATTCTGGCTCTTTCATTCCGAAAACTGATCTTCCTTTTGTTAGCAGTTCAATAGTGTCTTCAACACCTAAAAGTTCGTTCAACATACCAAAGGTGCTTTCTAGACCTATGGTGCCAAAATCAGCATTATCAAACTCCACATGCTTCAGTTCAACATTCAATGGTGTGTGATCAGATGTTACAAAATCTATAGTTCCGTTTTTAACTCCTTTTTGAAGTGACTTTAAATCTGCTGCCGTTCTCAGTGGTGGCATTACTTTATATTGTGTGTCAAAATCTTCTAACGCACTATCGGTAATAACAAGATTGTGAGCTGCTACGCTGCAGAATACTTGTAATCCTTTTTTCTTGGCATCGGCAATCAGTTTTACAGAACTTGCTGTAGAAATGGTTGGGATAAATAATTTTCCTCCTGTATATTCTAAAATAAATAAATCTCTTGCTATCTGTAATTCTTCCGCTAGGGTAGGTATCCCTTTTAAACCTAATTTGGTGCTGGTAATACCTTCATTAACGATGCCTTTACCAGATATGCTTTTATCCAACGGAAAAGAAAATACGAGTCCGTCGAAATTCTGAGCGTACTGCAACGCAATTTTTAATAGGTTGGCATTTGCCATCGGGTGCTTATAGTCATAAAAGCCTAATGCACCTACATTCTTCATGTCATAAAGCTCTGCGAGTACTTCGCCATCTCCTTTTACAGTTAGGTTGCCTAAAGGGTGTAAACCAGTTAATTGATCTTTGGCTGCATTTTTTAAATAGACAATATCGGAAGCTGAATCTGGTGTTGGGTAGCTGCTTGTATTTAAGATGACATCTGTAAATCCGCTTTTGGCAGCCGTTAACAATCCGTTTTCAATAGTTTCTCTCTCTTCGTACCCAGGCTCACCAAAACTAACGCCGCTATCAAACCATCCTAAAGAAACATGTAAGTTTTTAATATCAATAACCTTTGTTTTACCGCTTGGTTCAATAGTGGTTTCAATAGCATCTATAACTCCGTTTTTAATAAGAATATCCCGCTTCTTTAAATGAAGACTCTTCGTGTTCCCATTTACTATCGTAACAGATTTTAAAAGTATATTCATAGGGTTATGGCTGGTTCGTTACTAGTTTATTTTAAGAATCTTTGAAGTGCCGTTTCTATTAAAACAAATGCTAATGCTAAAATAGCAAACCATTTCCAAAACTCGTTTATGGCATTGTTTTTTTGACTTTCTAAAAAGAAATTCGATAGTGATGTATCGCTGTTATTTTCTGGTAAAGGAGTGTAAATTAATGCACTCTCTTCTCTGTTATTATTAAAACTGATGCTTCTAATGGTTTTGTCATTATGCATGATTTTATAGATGCCGGCTTCTTTCGGATTCTCTATAAAATTGACCTGTACTTTTTTTGGTAATACGCGCTGCTGTGGTATAAACTCATTGGTTTCGTTAGCGATTTTAATAATATCGTCTTGCTGTAAGGTAATCGGTAATTCTATTTCAACGTCAGTGCCAATAGTTGCATACAATGGCGGTAGCTTTAAACTGTTCATACCCATATTATAAAAGGCAGGTACTATTAAAGGTGAATTTTTGAAGTTTGAATTATCGCTACTAATCGCTGCCGTAAAGAAATACCCATTTTTATTCCCTATTAAAAACGGCTCTTTATTTTGAAAAGAAAGTGCTGTCGGTGCTTTAGAATTTATTTTGAAATATTTTTTTACAGTCGGAAATTGAAAATCGCTAACCTTCTTGTCAAACACATTTATAAATAATGGATGTGCTGTTTTTACCTCTGAAATTGAAATCTCTTGAGATATTCCGTTTAAGAAATTGCTATTGAAATATGCGGATGCTAATTCGTTATAAGAAGATATATCGCCATCAACTGAGGGAATCAAAACGAAACTGCCGCCATTATTACTTAAAGACTTCAGAGCGGTATTAAGAGCGCTTGGTATTTTTTGAATCTCGTTAAGTATAACCAAATCTTGATTCTCTATAGTGCTGTAATTCAATTGATTTAATGTGCTTACTGTAAAGTCAAAATCATCTTCGGTATAGATACGACTTAAGAAATCTGCAGATGAATCGCCGATTGCCAATACCTTAATTTTCGATTTCTTATCAATGTTAAAGAAGAATTGATTGTCATAATCCAAGCTGGTATCTGTGATGCTTACCTTGCCTAAAACAACATCGTTGGCGTTGACAGTAAACCGGACTTCAGCCGTATTATCAGTATCAAATTTAGCAGATGTTTTAGCGATAAGCTTGTTATCGTTGTATAATGAGACGGGTATAGTTTCATCATCAGCATTGGTAGATAGTAGCGCAACCAATTCAATATTATCATTAGTGCGTTCGGCAATAAAGACAGAATCAATAGACGTATTCGTAATTGATGTGTTAGACGGTTTTATGTACTGAATATTGATATTTTTTGTCGTATCAACCTCGCTAAAGTCTCCCATACGTTTCTGAAAATCTGAAATAACCACTAGGTTTTTTTGAGAAGCAGTATTATCGCTGAAATAGGTATTTCCTTTTAAAATAATTTCGGCAACACCCAACTGATCTGCAGCTACGGTAAGATTCAACAATTCATTTTGAATATCTTTTACTTCAACATCTTTAAATACCTGTTTGTTGGTGAATAGGGTAAAGCGCTGATCGTTGGGTATGTATTTTATAAAATCTTGTATGGTGTTTTTAAAGAGGTTGCCATTTTCAATTTGCCCGTTCATACTAAAAGAATCGTCTAAGTAGAAAACAGTTTCTTTTTCTTTCAGTGCAGCGTCATTGGCAATAAATGGCTGTGCAAATGCTAGTACTAAAGCTGCTAACAAGCCCATTCTAGTAAAAAGTAATAACCACTTTTTTAATGTGCTGCTTTTTCTAGATTCAGAAACTACTTGTTTTAAGAACTTTACGTTGGTAAAGGGCGTTTTCTTAAATCGACGTAATTGAAAAAGGTGAATAATGATCGGAATGAGTAGTAGTAAAAGACCCCAAAGAAGTTCTGGATATTTAAATTGCATTCCTGATTTTGCTTATGCCAAAGATAATTATTTTGAAATTAGAAGCTTGTGAGAATGCAACTATTATTTTTATAAAGATTAGTTAGCAAAAGAAGAAATAATCTACAGCAGGTTTTAAATTTAATTCATTAAAAAAAGAGGTGATGCTCATCTGGTCCTCTTCATTGGCAACCGTAATAATACACTTTGTGTTTTCTATACTTTGAAGCACGTTGAAGTGTTCAAGTCGCACACCATAAATATCTTTACCGATTTTCTTTTCATTATCGCAAACCCAATGAAAAGGAATATTCTTTTCAACGAGCGAGTTTGCAATAGTTTTTCCTTTTTTACCAGCACCCCAAACCACTAAGTTGTTTGTTGGTTTGAATTCTAATTTTAAAAAGTAATGCAGTTTTATATCTAAAAAGTAATTCTGTGCATAGTGCTCGCTAGTTCGTGATGTTCGGTTATCATAATCTCTCCAATAGTGTAGGGTAGTGGTGCAGGGTATACATTTTAGTCCGAATTCATAGAAACGAAAGGCAAGGTCGTAATCTTCAGGATATCTGTCTGGCATAAACGCCTCGCAGTTATCAAAGTCTTCTTTATGTACCATCCAGCAGGGCGATGGTATTACACACTCTTTATATATCTCTTTAAAGTTTTCTCCTGTTGCAGTCAGTTTGTTTAACCACTTCTCATAGCGAGCATAGCCATCGTTTACTCCTGCTTTAGAGAAATACTTCACCTTGCCAACGGCAAGAGTTCCTAGACCTTCTTTTATTAAAGAATCGACCATTACTTTAATACGGTCTTTAGTCATGTGGTCATCGGCATCCATACGAGAGATAAAATTACCAGAACTATTTGCGTACGCTTTTCTTAGGGCAGTTATAATGCCCGATTCATCATTAGAGAATATTTCAAAACGATCATCTTCAGCAGCAAATTGGTTTGCAATTAGTAAGCTATTATCACTAGAATTATCATTAACGGCAATGACTTCCCAATTTTTATAGGCCTGATTTTGGATGGATTTCAGACATTCTTCAAAATAATCTTCAACATTCTTAAAAGGAATCAATATGCTCACTAGCGAATTTACCATTGCGGCAAGGTAATAAATAACTGAATTTCAACCTTTTCATTTCGTTTGAAAAGTTTAGAAATAAATGAGTTGAAAAATAATTAAGAAAAGGCTTTAATAGATAAGAAAACCTTTATATATTTGCACCCGCATTCAGGGAATACCTGATGAGGCACTCAGGAGAAATGGCAGAGTGGTCGAATGCGGCAGTCTTGAAAACTGTTGAGGGTCACACCTCCGGGGGTTCGAATCCCTCTTTCTCCGCTTAGAGCAAAGCTCAATATCTTTTTGATATTGAGCTTTTTCTTTTTACGGAAGTCAAAAGCTCGCTTTTGTAAGGGCGGAAAAAGAAAAAGTTCAAAGTCTGCGAGAGCAGATTTGAGCTTTATTGTCATGTTCGGAGATTGAGGGATGCACGTAGTGAATCCCTTGTTCGCAACTTCTTATGTCAAAAGCTAGCTTTTGTAAGGGCGGAAAAAGAAAAAGTTCAAAATTTGCGAGAGCAGATTTGAGTTTTATTGTCATGTTCGGAGGTTGAGGGTTGCACGGAGTGAATCCCTTTTCAGTAAAGGTTTAATTATTCACGTTAGAGAATTATATCCTACGTAAGCGTTAGATTAATTCAACTGATGCGAAAACTATTCTTTCATATTTCATTTGCGTCATTATAACTTGTTACAGTCATACCTTACTTGGTATATTCAAAAAATAGTATCGAGGTATTTTAATGTATTACGTTAACATTTTCACTTTTTTTAAAATAGATTTGAAGTTGGTAAGTCATTTGCGGCATAGTGGAAGGGTATTTCTATGATACCTATTTCTTGTTGAATAAATTAAAATCAAATTAATCTTGAGTAAAAAGGAGCTGAATATTGTATGGTTAAAACGTGATTTACGTTCACAAGACCATGAACCTTTATTTAATGCTGAAAAGGCAGGTATTCCTTACTTAATTATCTACCTTTTTGAACCATCTCTAATTCAATACCCAGATACCAGTTTAAGGCATTTACAATTTATTTATCAATCTATTTTAGCATTAAATATAACCTTAAAACCTTATCATAGAAGCGTTACGCTCTTTTATGGCGAAGTCGAAGGTGTTCTGGAATACCTTAACAATCATTTTGAAATTAATTCGCTTTTTAGCTATTGTGAAAGTGGAATCAAATTATCATGGCAGCGAGATAAAAGAGTAAAGAAAATTTGTAATACATATGGTATTAGTTGGCAAGAATTTCAGCGTGACGGTATTTTAAGAGGTATTAAGAATAGAGAAGATTGGAGTAAGCAATGGCACTTGAAAATGCATCAGCCTATCATTAGAAATAAGTATTCGGTATCTGATTTAGAGCCAATAAAGCATCCCTTTTTATTGCCACAAGAGTTTCAAACTAATTTAGAAAAAACCAACAGCAATTTTCAACCTGGGGGCGAACAGAATGCTTTGCGATATTTAAATTCTTTTGCAACCAAAAGGGGTAGTAATTATCAGAAGCATATTTCGAAACCTACAGAAAGTAGAAAAGGGTGTAGTAGATTATCGCCATATTTAGCTTGGGGAAATATAAGTGTAAAACAAGTATTTCAATTTGTAGGTACCCACCCGAACGGAACAAAAAATAATAGTGCCTTTTCAGCCATGTTAACAAGATTGTTTTGGCATTGCCACTTTATTCAGAAATTTGAGGTGGAATGTAGGTATGAAACAGCGTGTATCAATAAAGGGTATGAATTATTATTGCATGAAAAAAATGATGCATTTATTAAAGCCTGGAAACTAGGGTTAACGGGTTATCCTTTAGTTGATGCTTGTATGCGAGCTGTAGCGCAAACAGGGTGGATAAATTTTAGAATGAGGGCAATGGTAGTTTCATTTTTAACACTCAACCTAGATCAAGATTGGAGAGAAGGTACTTATCATTTGGCTAGGCAATTTTTAGACTATGAGCCTGGTATACATTATCCTCAATTTCAAATGCAGGCTGGTACAACTGGTGTCAATACCGTGCGCTTATATAACCCCGTAAAGAACTCTCAAGAACATGACCCTAATGGTGTTTTTATAAAAAAGTGGGTTCCAGAACTTGCTAATGTTCCTGTTGTACATATTCATGAACCTTGGAAAATGACAGTTTTAGAACAGTCGTTCTGTGAAGTTATAATTGGTGAAGATTACCCATTACCAATTGTAGATTTACAAGAAAGTGCAAAGTTAGCAAGAGAAAAAATTTGGGAACACAAAAATCATCCTGCAGTTCAAAAAGAAAAACATCGGCTACTAAAAACTCACGTGAATAATACAAAAGGTGATTTACGCTGATTGTTGGTGTATTAGACCTTGCCAGTAGCTTAGTTTTAAAATATAAAAATCAACATTACTGTTTTTAATCAATTCTTGAGTACAAGAGATAAGAGTACAAAATGTACAGATTTCTTACTTGTAATACACTTGTACATTAATATCACTATTTCAAATTCAAGTAGCGTCACGAATGTTAAAGAGAATTTTATAAATGCTTGATAATTTTTGAACTTAAAGGTTTCGTTATAGAATAAAAATAATCGACTAAGTCACCATCTTTATTAATCAAATATTTCTGGAAATTCCATTTTACACTAGAACTTGTTTTACCATTAAATTCTTTATTTGTCAACCATTGATATAAAGGGTGTTGTTTGCTACCCTTTACTTCGATTTTTTCTGTTAGTAAAAAATCAACACCATAGTTGCGTTCACAAAAGGTTTTAATTTGGGAACTATTACCCGACTCTTGTCCTCCAAATTGATTACAGGGAACTCCTATAACCGTTAAATTTTTATAGGTATCACTTAGTTTTTGTAAATCTTTATATTGATTGGTAAAGCCACATTCAGAAGCCACATTTACAAATAAAATGTGGTTACCAATAAATTTAGAAAAGTCAATCGATTTGCCTTCAAGTGAATTTATTTTTATGTCGTAAATAGAAGCTTTGCTTATTATGGTTTTTTTGATGGGAGCTGTTTTTGCTTTCTCTACTTTTTTCATTGACTTAATTTTAAAATAAACTATTGGATACGAAGTGCCGGATTTGTTGTGCTGAAATATTACGAGTACTCACAACTTTTAAAATGACAGTATTTACTGTTTTTTTAAAATACCAAGTTAACATTGGTAACCTCTACAATAACGGTAACGTTGTTCAGTATTTACTAAATATCTTTTTTCTCTGTACTTGTCACTAGTGTTTTAAGTTCGAACTCGTTATTAATTCAAATAATTTTGTAATTCTGCAATCTTACTTGATGTATTAAAGACACCTCCATAAAAAGAAGTTACTGTCGCAGAAGTATCATCTTTAATACCACGTGACGAGACGCATAAATGCTTAGCGTCTATTATTACGGCTACATCTTCAGTTTCTAAAATTTGTCTAAGCTCAGCAGCTATTTGATTGGTTAATCTCTCTTGCACTTGTGGTCTCTTGGCATAATATTGAACAATTCTATTAAGCTTCGAAAGTCCGATCACCTTACCAGAAGAAATATATGCGATATGAGCTTTACCAATAATCGGAACAAAGTGGTGTTCACAGTTCGAATAAAAGGTTATATTTTTTTCTACCAGCATTTGATTATACTGATATTTATTATCAAATAAAGCTACTTTAGGTTTATTGGCAGGGTTTAAACCTGAAAAGATTTCATCTATGTACATTTTAGCAACACGATTGGGTGTTCCTTTCAAAGAATCGTCTTGAAGATCTAGCCCCATAACATCCATTATTTGTGAAAATAAATCTGCTATTTTATCTTTCTTTTCATCGTCAGATATCTTAAAAGCATTTGGCTTCATAGGAGTTTCAAGACCTGTAAAAATATGATCATCACCGATTTCCTCTTCTGAAAATCCATTTAGTTTGTTTTCTTTAATAAGGGTATTCAACATAGTTTCTTGGTGTTTCATATAGTTTAATCTTTAACTCTAAATTTGGTTCAATCTCAGTTTTTAAAATATCGTAAATGACTATTGCTATATTTTCAACAGTCGGGTTAAGGGTTTTAAATTCTTTAGTGTCTAGATTTAGATTTTTATGGTCAAATCGATCTAAAACTTTTTCTTCAATCAAATCTGATAAAACTTTGGTATCTATTACGTAACCTGTATCCTTATTACAAAACCCAATTACTTTTACTTCAAGTTCGTAGTTGTGTCCATGATAATTTGGGTTGTTACATTTTCCGAAAACTTCTTTGTTTTTTTCATCGCTCCAATTTACATTGTGCAATCTATGTGCTGCATTAAAATGTTCACATCTTACTAAGGCTAGTTTATTCATTTTTTAAAGAAAAGTGTTTGAAAATTTAATATGATAAAGGTATTTAATTTTGTTTAAGTAATTATGTTAAATATTAAACAAAATTAATATTTGTTGCAATCTGTAAAATTTGAGTATTTCGAAGTCAATTTTTTGATACCATCTTTGATGGTTGAAAACATAGTATTGATAAATGAAGCGAAGCAAACAAGCTTAGATTTGTTTTAAAAATTTGAATTTTATTGTAGATTGTAAAGATGGAGAAATGTACAAAGTGAATCTTTTGTAGCTCTTTTATATCCAAAATAAAAGCTCATTTAATCTTCAAGACTATATTCTACGCAGCAAATATTTACCACTATTATATTATATTTAGCATATCAAAAGTAACATGCGCCTTATATTTGCTGCTGTTAAAACAACTTCTCTTAGATAGACTATGACAAAAGCCAAAATTCATGATAGGGAAAAAGAACGTCTTGCACTTCTTAATTCGTATTCCATTTTAGACACATTGCCTGAAAAAGATTATGATAACCTTACCAAACTTGCGGCAGAAATTTGTCAGACTCCAATTTCATTAATCACACTGCTAGATGATAAACGGCAATGGTTTAAATCTCACTACGGACTAGGGGTTTCTGAAACACCGATCGAAGATGCCTTTTGTGCACATGCCATTACGGGTAATGACCCTATTTTTACGACCGAAGATGCTCGTGAAGATGAGCGGTTTTATGACAATCCGTTAGTAACGGGTGATCCTAACATTGTTTTTTATGCAGGTATTCCGCTAAAAAATGCAAGTGGTTTGCCTTTAGGTACCTTATGTGTTATTGATAACAAGCCTAGAAAATTAACCGAAAGCCAAAAGGAATCTTTGAATATTTTGTCTGAGCAGGTGATCAATTTGTTGGAACTTAGAAAGAATAAATTAGAGCTTGAAAGAGCTCACAAAAAGTTGAAAAAATTCTCTAAGAAATTAGAGAAGAAAGTTTTTCAACGAACCAATCAGTTAGAAATCAAGACTATAAAATTAGAGTTAATGATTAACGATTTGGCTTCGTTTAATCATATTTGTAGTCACGATTTGCAAGAACCATTGCGTAAAATACAAATGTTCATTTCTCAAGTAAGTGATAATGAGTTTCATAATTTATCTACCGCTGGTAAACATAAATTAGAACGAATCGATTTATCTGCGGCTCGTATGCGTAATCTTATTCAAGATTTATTGACTTATGGCGCTACCGAAACTATAGATAACAGTTTAACAACGGTCTCTTTAAAAAAGCTGGTTCTAGATGTAAAAGATGTTTTAAGTGAAGAGCTAAAGGAACATAAGACAGCACTTAAAATTTCAAAAGATTGTGATGTTACGGTTAGACCAATACAGTTTAAGCAATTGTTGTTCAATCTATTTACAAACGCAATTAAGTTTACCAAAAACGAAGAGAAGCCTGTAATTAAAGTATCAGGTAAAGTTGTGCAAGGTGAAGATTATCCTCTTTTACAATTAAATGACGACAAGCGTTATTCTCATATTATGGTAACTGATAATGGTATCGGTTTTGATCAGAAATATGAAAGTAAAGTCTTTGAGATTTTTCAACGCTTACATAACGACGAAGAATATCAAGGAACCGGAATCGGACTCGCCATTGTAAAACGTATTGTGACCACCCATAACGGACAAGTTAGGGTTGAGAGTAGTCTTGGTAATGGCGCTATTTTTGAAATTTTTATTCCGCTTGAAGATCAAAGCGATTTAAAGTAATCTTTTACCTCTTTTATATGTTTTTCTTTGGATGCGGCACTCAACCAACTTGCTTCAAAACCATTGATAGCCAGTTGCTCTATTTGTGCTAAACTTAAATTAAGCGCTTTCGCAGTTTGGTAGTAGTTCTCGTTCATATACCCACCAAAATAGGCAGGATCGTCTGAGTGTATAGTAGCGACAATTCCTTTATCAAGCATTTTAGCAACGGGATGCTCATCCATCTTCTGAATCACTTTTAAGGCAACATTGCTAGTAGGGCAGAGGGTAAGTGCGATTTTATCATCTACCAATCTTTTTACCAAAGCTTCGTCTGTTAGGCAACGGTTACCGTGATCTATACGTTCTACGTTTAAAATATCTAAAGCTTCCCATATATAATCTGCCGGACCTTCTTCACCTGCATGGGCAACTAGTTTATAGCCTTGTGCTGCAGATGCTTTAAATACTTTTTCAAACTTACTTGGCGGATTTCCCATTTCTGAGGAATCTAAACCAACGCCATCGATGATGTCTTTGAACGGTAGTGATTCTTCTAAGGTTTTAAAAGCATCTTCTTCACTTAAATGACGCAAATAGCTCATTATTAGTTTGTAAGAAATGTTTAATTCATTTTTTCCTTTTTCTAAAGCGCGGTGAATTCCTTTTATTACAACCTCAAAAGCAACACCTCTTTCGGTATGTGTTTGTGGGTCATAAAAGACTTCTACATGCTTTACATTTTCGCTATGTACCTTGGTTAGATATGCCCAAGTCAAATCAAAGAAATCTTGCTCATGCAACAGCACTTGTGCACCTGCATAATAGATGTCTAAAAACTCTTGAAGGTTGTTGAATTTGTACGCTTCTTTAACCGATTCGATAGAATCGTATGGTAGAGTGATGTTGTTTCTCTTTGCAATCTCGAACATTAATTCTGGTTCAAAACTCCCTTCTAAATGTAAGTGAAGTTCCGTTTTAGGAATGCCTTGAATTATTTTTTTTAGTTCTGATGATTGCATATTATTGATTTGTTTTAAAAAAAGGCAAGCCTTTTACTTAATTAAATATTATTATTTCTAGAATATAATTAATATAAGAGTAGTAAAAAGTATTTAACCTTACAATACGTACTTATTAAATATGTCTTCTAGCTCTTTTTCTGGGTCGGTACTGAGTCCGGATCGGGTAGTGGAGCTTTGTATTACTGTACTTCTGCATGCTGTTAACCACCCAAATCTATCAGGCAAATCTAACTTTCCTATTGGTCCGCCAGCTTCCTTTCCTTCACAAATCAATTTCCAGGCTTTTAGATAATCATTCAATATTTCATATTCTATTTCCGGAGAAAAAGCATTTAGCTTATCCTCATTAATATGATATTTAATATCTAAAAATTTTGTCCGTTTACAAAATAGAATCACTCCGACATTAAAGAACTCTTCACGTTCTACCTTGGGTACAATCCTAACTATCGCAAATTTGAAGGTATGTCTATCTTGCATCTTCTGCTTCTTTAACTAAAACATCGATCATAGATAGCTTAGTGGTTATAAATTTAATATAGGCTGATCTTTTCTCATCCGCATTTAAAGCATCCGACTCACTCGTCAACCAATCTTCAGGTATGTTATTTACAATCTCTATTATTTTATCTAGTGTGATGAATTTTTGAATTTCTGCAGCAGCTTCATGTAGAGCAGTGGCCTGTTGTAAAAGCACATGATCTTTTATAAACGGAAATGTTCTGGTTAGGTGACTTTCCCAAGTCTCCCAATTATGATGAAAGTAGAAACTTGCCCCATTATCAATCACCCATAATTCATTATGCCAGTATAATAGATTTGCATTTTTAGCGGTACGATCTATATTGCTAATTAAACTATCTAACACCACAACCTTTGAAGCTGTCATAGCATCTGCCTTAGAAATCAAGGGGTCGAAAGTAATAGCACCAGATAAAAAGTGTAAACCGAGGTTAAGCCCTACGCTAAACTTTAGTAAATCTTGAATTTCTTCGTCAGGTTCGGTCTGCCTAAAAGAATCTTCTAAATTCATAAATACCAATTCAGGTACTTTTAAACCGATGGCACGCGCCAGTTCACCACCAATAAACTCAGAAATAAGCGATTTTTTACCTTGCCCAGAGCCTCTAAACTTCAATACATAGAGAAAATCATCGTCGGCTTTTACAATGGCAGGCATAGAGCCACCTTCGCGTAAGGGCTGTAAGTATTGAACAACATCTACCGTTCTAATGTCAAGTGTATTCATAAAATTAAATATAGCGCTATAATGCTAAGCGTGATAGGGCAAATTTAATAGAACGATTTCTATTAACTGCATTTTTAAAGAAAAGCACTACTATTATTCCACTAAAAACTTTGAAGTATATTTTAAAATAAAATCTGAGATGTAAGATTTCGTAACAACCGCTTCTTTTTGCGTGCTATTATTTTTTAATCTATTAAACAGTTCTTTGTAGGTTTCTGTTTTTTCAAAAGCTATAAACTGCTCTTTTTTGAACGTTATGAATTGTTTGTAATTTAAATTTCTGGCTTCAGTAAAACATCCATTTTCAATTTCTAGAAGGTTATAATTACTGTATGTTGAAGCATAACCTTGGTGTACATAGTTTACTATTTCGCCATAGGGTAGGGTTAAAATACCCGAATACCAATCAATAACCACGTTTTCATTATTGTCGAAAATATCAGTATAAATAGATACCCATTTCATTTCTCCGTTTTCTTCATAAACAGGTGTTGTTATGTCGGTTACAAGAAGCTGGTTTTCTATAATTTCGAAATGAGCAACATAACCTCGCCATAATGCCGATGAAACTTGTTCAGGTTTTTTATCTGGGTGCTTCTCAAAATAGGGTTCTAATGGGTTGGTATGCAATTCATAGATATTGCCTTCGTACATTAACTTATCTGGGAACTGCGCTGTTACAAGGTCTTCTGCTTTGGCAAAATTTAATGAAATGAGTGAAATAAATAAAAATAGAATGCTTCTCATTTTAATAGGTGTGATTAAATATGTAGGTAAGGTAAACCTATATAACATCGATTACGTTTTCTAAAATATAATGCGTGACGCCAACAATAGCTGCGATTATAGAAATAATAATAAAACGAAACAGCGTTGCTTTGCTATTGCCTTGAAGTTTGTTGTTCAAATAAAATACGTCGAATAAAATGAATATAAGTGCAATTACACAGCCAACGATTGCGCCAACTTGTACCAACGCCCATTCATATACCATACTTGCAAACGAGAATTTGTCATCGTCAGATTCTGGTGGTGCACCTAAAACTATGCGCATATGTAGAAACCCTAAAAGTATGGCTACAATTAACCAGCCAAGGTAATTAAGTATTCGTTTTACCATATATGGTTAACGCTTTTTGACTCGCTTTGTTATTACTCTACTTCATTTTCTAACGGAGAAATCATAATATGTGCTCTGTGCGTACCAGGATTCATGATCCATGGGTGATTGGGTGCAGACGGAGTTTCTGGTAAGCCAATTGATGCTGATGTTGCAAATGGCGTGTATATTACATAACGTAGCCTTGCGCCATCTACTTTTGATGTTTCTACATCATAAACAGTATTGGGACCGTAGTAAATGTGTAAAGTGGAACCGGGAGTAATTTTAATTTTACCAGATTTTACTTCAGCCTCTCGAATAGCAAAAATTTCATCGGCAGATTTGCCTTCGGCACGTAAAGCTCTACCTCTCGCCATAAAAGCGTCTAGGTCTTTATGGTAACAGGCAGCATTGAATCCATCTTTCTTTGGGTCATCTGCAAGTACAATATATTCGCTATCACCTTCTTTTAAAGTTACAAACTCACCAGCCATATTATAACCAATTACTTTACTTGTAGCCCTACTCTCTGCAGGCGCTGCCATTAATGCAGTAGCTATTAGGTCTTCATCTGTTTCAATGGTTTTTAATTGCTTTTCAATTTTCGCAACAGCTTCTGTAGTTGTTTCTGCATCTGTACTTTCTGCAGATGTTGATTTAGATTTATCGGATGAATTGCAAGAAACTAATAGTGCAGCGAAAAGGAATGTAGAGAGTAGATGTTTCATGGTTTATTTTAGATTTCGTTAGAGGTAAAAGGATTGAAGAACCCATTTAAAAAGTGGTACGATATTGTGGCAAGTATTACGAATAAAATTACTCCGATTATAGGTCCAACATATTTTTTCATATTAATTAATTATGGTTGGTAGTAGTACTAAAAGTACTGAAATTTAAATCAAGTTTAGATAGATTCTTTAGATATTGTAATTCAACTACGTTGCGTATATTTTCTTTTTGTACGTATAAATTGATATCTAAAATCATCATAAAACAAACTAGCCAATAAGATTAGTGCACCAACAATTAGAGCATTCAATTTTAAGTTGAGTTGTAGGTACAGAAATCCGCCGATTATTCCGCCGAGAAAGAAGAAACAGATGATGTACAGACGGAGTTTAATATTAGATTTTAATTTTTCTCTATTCGGGTGCCTTTCCGGAAAAAATAATTGCGACAACTCAATTCCTAAATCTGTAAATAACCCTGTTAGGTGTGTTGTTCTTACTACTGCATTTGAAATTCTGGTGACGAAAGAATTTTGTAATCCCATAGCAAAGAGAAGCGCGCAGATAATTAAATCTGGATAAGTGATTTCAAAAGCATCGCTATAAAGCGGTATGGCTATTAGAATTAGACATTCGATTGCCGTTGGTAGTACAAAGACATTTAATTTTTTATTCTTTCTAAATTTTTCGATCAGAAAACTAGAGAAGAACGATCCAAAAAGAAAAGAAAATATATAGAGGAAATAAACAGTGCCTTTCCAGAATTCTAAATTAGCAACATCATTCATAAAAAGTGCAAAATGCCCTGTAACATTGGTGGTTAGCTGGTTGTATGCCAAAAACCCCGTTACATTTACAATGCCTGCTACAAAAGATAAAATAGTGGCAATTTGCAGATTGTGCTTTAATTTTCTGCTTTTGCCTTGATGTCTAAACATTCAACTATTAATTAATTCGGTATTAGAAAACGATACTAATAGAAACAATCATTTTCACTTCATGTAATAAAAGCGGAGAACTTTTAATGAAGTAATTATACTGATCAGTAAGATTTCTATGAATACAAAGGTATTTAAATCTAAAGTTAAATATTATTCTTTTACTGTAAATTAACTTTCTTCCAATCATTTTAAAACAACCTTCTATCACTTCAAAAAAAATAAATTCTACAAGCCATCGAGTGCTGCAGATGAAGCTCCAAATAATGCAAGATTAGCAAAAACAAAAAGTAATAGAATTATACCTATTAATGAGATGAATAAACCGATCATGGCTAGCGTTCTTGGCTTTTTGAAAATACCTATAAAAGAAAGTAGTAGACCTAAAAACCATACAAACCAACCAAGAATAGGCACACAGCCTATAATAAGTGCGACAATAGATAATACAAAACCAGCGGTTCCAATTCCATTACTACTATTGTTTTGATTAATTATAATGGTTTGACCATTGTTGTTTTGAGAGTCATTTTGTTGCGTTTCACTCATAATATTCAAGTAATAGGTGGTTGTGGGTAGCTTTTTAGCTAACCGTGGTTGTTCCTTATAATTATTCTACAGCCAAAATAGTAATTTATTTTAGATGAATTATCTTACATTTTGTCGTAGTGTTAACAAGGTTGTTAAGAATGTAAGATATTGCTGGTTTGCATACAGTAGTTAGGTGCTTTGATCTGTGAATATTCGATTTCTGTACCGGTCTTTTAAACTACAATTTATTTAAATCTGAACGTCAGAAATCCATTCTTTAGCTAGCTTTTCTACATAATCGTTAAAGTTTTTTATTCCGTTTATAGTATGAAAGGTATATTCTGGTTGGTCTTTTAAAAATGCAACGTCATCAAAACAATGGTCAGGAGAGAATAATAACACCTCATTGTTTTTTGGATTATAAAAAGTTAATGCTCCATTCGCTTCTTGTACAAATGAGATGTAATTACTGGCATCTATTTTTATTTTATGATACTCGGTGCACATTGCATCATAATAAACGTTCCAATCTCCGATTCCTTTACTACACTTTGATTTTGTAAATAAAAAATCTTGATTATTCGCTAAACATGGCTCTGGCTGATTGTAAGACTCTTCAATGCCGCCAATTGCATTTAATAGTATTTGATGCTCTTTTGAAATATTAATGTCAGATATGCTTTCTGGCTCAATTTTACTCAGCCAGCCACAGCTTACATCATCAATGTTGGTCCAAGAGAAAAGCTTGAATGGTAGGCTGTTAATTTTTAAATTCTGAATTCTTGCTTTGCGAACCAGTTTAGTTAAGTTTGGGAAAATGGATTGAAACTCGTCAGACAAATAGATGTCATCCTCTATATTCGTTAATTCAACGGTATCGGTAGGTTCTAGATACCAACCAATATCGTTTTTAAACTCTTCAAAATCTTGATTAATCATTTTGTAATTACTTAAATGGTGTGGTGAATTTTTTTATTTTTTGACTAAATGATTTCCATAAAATTAAGACTACTATAGTAAGTGATGGAAGTAATAATAAAACTCCGCCAATTACTAATAAATGAATTAGACAACCGTCACTACTGCAAGGTCTATTTCCTTTAATAATTAGTGAAATTGAAAATACAACTCCTATAAGACCTACAATAAATATAACCCAACTTAAAATTCTATTTTTCAAAATGTAGTGTTATTATGAATAGTGATTTATACAGATTGCTCTTCTGTCTTTTTTATCAAACAACAGGTATGTGTCATTACCATCTGTAAAGAATTCGTAACCTACTGTATAGCCGATTTTATCATAGTTGTCAACGGCAATGGAGTCAGGAAATATATACTCTTGGTTTATTTGTATATCAGCAAAACCGGTAGAATTATCATCTTTAATTTCATAAACTACGGGACTAATTTTATCTGGTTTATCCCATCCATCAATTATATGGCGAAAGGTTCCAAAGTTTCCTGTTTGTTTATAATTTAGTTTGTTTATAGAAAACTGATAGAAGGTTTCAAGAAAGTATTCCTCGTCTAATTCCCCAAAATTCAAATCATATTTGTCTTTAATAGTTTGAATGTATTCTTCTGTTTTTACTTTGTTAGATAAATATGATGCTCCGTTTTCATTAAAATCTTTTTCTAAAGTTTTAAATATATCTTTTGCTTCTTTATGCCCTATGTAAACATTTAAGTCTCCATTGAAGGAATATTTGCCATCGTTTAATTGAAAGCAAGTAAAACCAGTTTGGTTGTTTTCATTTTTTACATCTTCATTTGTCCAAACACCATTACTTGACACGAAAAATAATGGATTACTAAACTCGGTGTTTATATCGGTCACTTTACAAAGTGGATAGAAAATTCCTTTCAATTCATCACTGTCAAAAACTTCATTAAAGTCAGGATATAATTCTATGTTCATATTTTCTGAATTTTATAGATTTCTACGAACCGTAGCATAGAATATAAAACATAAATGGTGATTTAGTTTCAACTTTACGAAACCTCCATGTTTGCCATTTTATTTACTTCTGTGTTTTATTTTATATTCACTTCTAATAGCGCATTATAGATATCATCTAAAGCTTTATTTTGATCTTTATCATCTTTATGAAACCTCATGTAGGCGATGCCAGCACTTTCAATATCTAAAATATTTTTTTTATTAAAAGACCAATCATTAATGTCTTGCACATTAACGCCTATCGTAGTGTCGCAGAATTGCCAAGCTTCAGAAAATTTTGTTTTTTCTTCTTCGCCTAATTGTTTAAAGTCTGCATAAACCGTAAAACCGGTCATTCCAGGATTGGCATATTTTCTAATCGCTGTTATTGGCACGCCACCCCATTTTATGGTATTATCTATTGGCAGTATTATACCTGTAAGTTTTTTGTCGTTCAGTCTTTTACTTTGTTTGCCTGATCTAAAAAATGACTCTTCATAAATAAGCTTTGTGCCTGTAGGAACTGTAATATGCTTAATAATTAAAGGCTCGGTCACCTCAAAATATGGATAATCAGTGGCTTTTGGACCATTAGGATTATAAGATAGATTGCAACCAGAGAGTAGGGCAAACAATACTGAAAAGATAGGAAGTTTTATTTTTTTCATAAATAATCTCATATTGGTTATTTAAATCTTAAACGTTGTAACTTAAAGTAATGCGGTGTTTATAATTATACTTTAATTTAAAATGTTAGTTTCTGCTTATTTCTTCTTGTAAAAACTCATGTTTTCTCTTGTTAACACGCTTTATATTTTCAAGAATTTTTGTCTGTTTTTCAATCGGTAGTTGTTTTAGTTTCTTTAAAAAGGTTGGATAAACTGTGGTTTTTGCATAAAACCAAAGAGGGTTGGTCATGTTGTCGACCTGTCTCCAATGTTTACCATGATTGAGGGTTAATACTGCCAACAAGAAATCTAAATCTTCTAGCCAAACTTTTTTACCCTTTTTCCAGAATAAACCATTAAACGAAAATTCGCCTTCTTTTTCTCGAATTTCTTCAAGTCTGGTTTTCCAGCTTTCATTCCAGTATTCTGGTATAGGGTCTTCTTTACTTTTAGAAACAGGTTTACCTAATTGTGCTAATATATCTTCCCATTTTTCGTCTTCAACGCTCCATTTTTTTATCGCGGCTAATGACGTTCGCTTTTCACTGGCGGTCCACTTTTTTGCTTCTTCAATAAAAGGATTTGATAGGCTCTCATTAGTAGAAATAGGAAGGTAAAATCTAAATACTTGGTCATATTTTCCCATTCTTTTTTGAAATGAGGGAAGCCTTTTAGCAAGCGTCTGTGCTACTACTTTTGGTGGAAATGCCCAAATGGCATTATATATACTTTCATATAAGCCAAAGTCTTCTTTTAGTTTAACCGAATCAATTAGTTTGTAGAGGTAGCTTATATCTTCATCACCATGTAATGAATATATTAAATCACTGAATTTTTTACTATCATCTTCTTTTTTTAAATCCCAGACCTTTTCAAGTTCTACGCTCCAATTATCGAAGTTAGCTGTATTCATTTATTATTCTTTTTGTGGCCACCTAACTAAGGCGCAAATAGCCATTTAAACTAATCTTACAGACGTTCTATTAAATGAACTAAATACTTCTTCTTTTGTTGTAAAACGTATGTGCGAATCTTAACTGCCTAAGTTCAAAAAATAAGTAGGTATACCGTCTTTATTATGGTTATACTAAATCACTCCCAATCTAAAATTTCTAATCCAGTACCTCCACTTTCAAGTGTAACTATTTTGAGCTCCATAGAATTATATTTTTCGGGTAATTCGAAATTTTTAAAATCTTCAGGACTTTGTTTTTTAAATTCTTTTAACCACTCTTTAGAATGATAAATGTTTATTATGCCTAAATCTTTGTCAAACGACCAGCTGTAATCTTTAAATGTTTCAGTGCCGCAAAAACCTGAAGTTCTATCGTAGTTAACTCTGCATTTGCTTGACTCAAGAAAGGTGACTATTATATTTAATTTTTCTTCTTGACTATTTGATGATTTCTCTTTTTTGAAAATGTATATATCATCTTCTAAGTCATATTCATTAAGGTCAAGCGACCAAGTGCCGTAGAAATCAGATTCATTGTATGACTTATCTTGAGCCTTTGCTGTTAAAGCAATTACAAAACAAATTAAAACCAAATACATCGCTTTCTTCATAATTATTTAAACATCAAAAATTGCTCCATTATTATAATGTTCCTCCAGAATTGCACTGACGGTCGTAACCACTTTCTCTGCATTTTCTTTACTAAAACATAAAGGAGGTTTGGTTTTAATTACATTATCGAATGGTCCGTCTGTGCTTACCAAAATATGTCTATTTCTTAATTCATTTTTAATATGGCTTGCGAGTGCAGTATTTGGCGCTTTTGTGTTATTCTTTACGATGTCAAAACCTATAAATAGTCCAGAGCCCCTTACATCGCCAATGCAATTATATTTTTGCATAAGATCTTTTAAAAGAGACCTATAATAATCGCCGACAACTTTTGCATTTTCTTGTAGTTTTTCTTCTGCTATAACATCTAAAACAGCACTTGCAATGGCACAAGAAACTGGGTTGCCACCAAAAGAACTGAAAAACTCTACGCCTTTCTCAAACGATTTGGCAATTTCTTCTGTACAAATAACCGCTCCCATTGGGTGACCATTTGCGATGGGTTTTCCTAAAATAACCATATCTGGTATGACACCATGGGCTTCATATCCCCAAAAATGGTCACCTAACCTACCAAAACCCGTTTGTACTTCATCACTTATACAAATGCCGCCTTGTGCTCGAATAGCAGGGTACACCTCTTTTAAATAGCCGTCTGCTAGGGGAACTTGCCCTGCACAACCAAGTATGGGTTCACTTATAAAAGCAGATATAGGTTGTTTACTTTGTGCTATTTGAGCAACTGTATCTTTACCATATAGCGTTCCTGCATTTGCAATATCAGCGGTGTATTTACCTCGGTACTTATCTGGTAATGTCGCTTTGATTATATGATTTTTTTGACCTTGCCCTTTAGGGTTATTAAACTTGTAATCACTAATATCTATGCTTATTTGGGTGTTGCCGTGGTAACCGGATTCCATGACCATCATCGTATTACTTTTGGTATGGTTATTTGCCATGCGTACCGCTAAATCACTCGCTGCGCTACCCGAATTCACAAAAAAGACTTTATTCAGATTGGGTGGAAAATGTTTTAATAATTTCTCTGCATAATCTGCTAACTCATCATAAATATAACGTGTATTGGTATTTAGTTTCGCCATTTGCCGTTGTGCTGCTTCCACGACTTTTGGGTGGGAATGACCAACATGCGGAATGTTATTATAGGCGTCTAAAAACGTATTTCCCTCCGCATCATACATATATTGAAATGCTGACCTTACCATATAAATGGGGTTTTTGTAGCTGGTAGATAAAATAGGACTGATGTGTTCGTACCTTCTATTTAGAAGACTCGAAATTGATGCAGGTTTCTCAATAGGAAGATTCGCTGCTTTTCTAAATTCATTTTCAGCATGTATAGGGTTAATTGTCAACCAACGGTGTAGCATTTTCCAAGCAGATTGCTCACTTACCGCTGCGTAGCTGTTATCTGGATTCACCTTTTTTGCATGTGCAGAATTACAGACACTGGTGCATAGCCTGGCTGCTATTAGGTAATATAGTATACTTATTTCTTTAGCTTCTAGCGGAAGTTTTTGATGGTAAGATTTTAGTAATACTACAGCCCACTTTAATGGATTTTCTTTATCGTAGCACGTGTAGGTAATGGCAATAGCCAGTTCATTAATTAGAAAAGAATACGCTAGATCTCCGAAATCTATAATGCCGCTAACTTTGTTATGTTGCACCAGAACATTCCATTCGTTGGCATCATTATGTATGATCTGTTTTCTTAATTCAGGAAAGAGTAGTCTTACATTTTCTTCAAATTGATTAAAAAAATAACGGACAATATTTCTATCCGTCGCATTGGGAATATCATTGATGTATTTTCTATTTAAATCAAAATACTGAAGGTCCCATTCCCATTGTCTACTCTGTATCGTATAATTTTTTAACTCTTTTAGTTTTAAATCTAATTCGGCTAGAAAGGTACCTAGAGATTCAATTAATTGGGCTGTGTGTGAGACATCACCTAAAAAATTACCTTCTAAAAATGAAAGCATACGACATATAGAAGGTTGCTCGTTTATAGAAAAAGTACCTAGATAAGAACCATTTTTAAACGGAATCGGTTTTGGAACTTTATTCTCAAAATCGTTTTGTAGAAATAAGAGTGTATCATTCTCTGCTTTTACCATATCAAATGATACTTCTGAGTATTGATAGGTTTTATAAATATATGAGGAATCTGAAGTGGTAATGCGGTAATTTAAATTGTCGTACCCATCTAGCTTTTTACAATCATTAACTTGAAGTCCGAATTCCTTTTCTAAAAAACTATTCACTTCTGTCATATTATTAGAATGTATTTTACCGAGATGCTATCTAGAATGTAGCTACTTCATAAAAATATGTAAAACTTTGGTTTATGTCTTAATGTCAAGTTATTAATGGGTAGTTTCTATGTTCGGTTTTAATAGGTATCACCTTATTCTAAAAACTGTTGAGCAACATTACGAATGTCTGTAGCTACTTGTTTATTTTCATAAACCGATTTCATAACCTGGGTTAATTGCAAAGCTCTAGCTTCTTCACTACCATTTATTACTCTATTTAATAACCATAAAGTATGTACGGCAGGTCTTGTTTTTATGGATGTTTCTAAAGATTTTACGTACTCTTTTTGATTTTGGTTATAGAAACTTTCAATGAAGTGGGTGAGTGGTCCGGGTGAACCGAATTCTACTAATGGGTTTGTTTCCATTAATTCAAGAACATCTGTAATAATTTCAAAACCAATATTGTGGTCTTCCAATTGATCAACAATATCATATTGCAATCCGATAAAATCATCTTCGTCAAAATCTAGATTATCGTTTTCAAGAAAATGTGCTATAGGTTTTAGGTGTTCATTCATAAATGTACTTATACTTTTGAAATGGGTTATTTTTCTAATGCTGCAATTTCTTCTTTTAATACGTATTTGGAAGATATGGACTTGTAAAAGGCTATTTTTCTTTCGTTAGACCAATTGGTGTAGTAATTAACAATAGGTTTTAATGAATATTTACTGACAGCATTATCGCGACAATTAATATGTTTTTTAATTACTTCTTCATCTATATCATGCTTTAAGGTATGTAAAGCATCTATGTACAAGGTACTTGCGCCATTATGTTGTTTTTCTTTTTCAACAAAGTACTCTTGTAACGCCTGTTCTATATTTTTGTCTTCGATGGTATGCGGTAGTATTTCTAGCAGCATTTCGTCATAAGAATCATAAAGAACCCCACTACGATTATAAACTTGTAAAGTAACTTCACTAGCGGGTTCGTTAACTAATTGTAAGAACCACCTTTCGTCTAAATTTTCGAATAATGGTCTGCTAAATGCAAAACGAGTATCAATTTCGCCATATATCGATTGTCCCCAGAATAGTAATCCTTCATGTTTTTGAATTTTTTTATCAAAGAATAAAGCGCCTAACGTATCATTCAAATAGGTTGCATTTGTACCGTTAAGTTGATTATGAAATTTCTCAAATACAATATCAGATGATTCTGTTATTAGGGCAGACATAAACACAGGGGATAACCAATTTTCGGCATATTCAGTCTGTAGGTCATTTGCCAATTTAATTAGCCTAGAGTCTTTGCTTTTTAAAATGGACATGGATAAAATTGCTGGAAATATTTTTTTAATGTTTTCTGCCGTAGGTGCAAAGAACTTAATATAATCATTGATGAATAAATTACTTTCTCTAGCCTCAATAGTATATGTAGCTAGTTTGTTATTGTTTTTAGCTACTAGTCTATATACCTCATGCATTTTAGGACTTCCCTTGCCCAGAGATAATGATATAAATGTTTTAAAATCAGCTGTTTCTTTAGCTGTTAATGAGTACCCTTCGGGTTGATTAAATAGATCTGATAAAAAGTCAAAAAACTCGTTGGCAATAATCTCTGAAATTGAGTTAGCTGTAGATTCTATAAATATTTTCTCTCCTTTTGTTTTGGTCTTTATGGCTTTTTGCCATAGGGTAGTGGCTGGTTCATAATCGAAGTTCGCAAGAGCTTTCATTGCTGCTTGTTTTAGTTTCCCTTTTTCGGAACTTACCAATGCTAAAAGTAGTTCGGCATTTTTAGAGTCTGTACCAAGAGAAAGTATAGCGCTGACTTTTTTTTCTCCTTTAAGTTTATTTAAATCCATTTTGTATTTGAAAGATTGTGGTTCTCATTAGTTTATTGAAGAGGCTTTTTAGGCTTGTTTTATTCCACAAATTGGTAAACGTTTTATAGTTTCCCGTTTAGTGATTTCAACCTATTAAGTTCATCAAATTCAGCAGTAAGAACCTTACCGTTTTTTATGCCTTCAATTTTATGATCTGAGATGTTCAATTCAAAATCTCTGTCAATCAAATAGTTTTTAAAGGTATTCTTATGGTTTAAATCGACCGCACTAATTAATTGAGGAAAATTAGTAAGAACTTTTTCTATTCTGCTTTTGTCTATTTCAGGTATTTTGTCATCCTCTATGGTAACTACGAGAGTCCCTTGTCCGTAATTAGCACAGTAATAACTTTTAGAATTAAAAAGTCCACAAGCCATCATCCCTATTTTATGTTCAAAGCCTTCTTCCACGTTAAAATGACCATCAGTTAACTCTTTAATACCTTTCTCGTGCCCGATTTCTTTAAGCTGGTTAGATTGAACTAATAGGTTTTCTGGCATGCCACTTTTTGCGTTTGCCCATCCCCACATCCAAGAACTATCATTAAAAGAAAGAGAACCTATTATTTGAATAGGAAAGTCTAAATCGCCAAAAATGATATTTCCTTTTCCCATATCAAGTTCCCATGCGTTTGAACCGATTACATCGCCAAAAACTAATTGTTTTTCGAAAGAAAGTCCCGCATGTTGTTCAATTAATTCTTCAAGACTGGTATAGTCTGTTTTATCAATTGCTTTAAATTTAGAGGAATCGATTTCAGATTTTTCTTTTGGTTTTTCTCCTCCGAAGAGATTTTTAAATATGCCCATATACTTTTTCTAAATGTTTGTTGTTGAATTTGATTTAACTGCTTTTTACTTTTGAGCTAAAATTATAATTGACAAAAAATGTAATTAAAATAGTGACGGTGATATAGTTCATAATATTCTTTCTAGGTTTAGAAATTAACTATTCAAGTTGAATATTTAATTCTTAATATACATTGTCAGCTATTTGCAATTTTTAAGTTCTCTTCATAATTTTTATCAGCATTTAAACCGAAAGTTTTTAAAATTTCCCTTTTCCTTTCAATACTTTTAGGATGTCGTAAATCTAACTCACTTGCATTATCCCAAAATGGTTTGTTTGATTTTGCCTCTATACAACTAAGTAATTGGTCAGTATAAAGTCCAAATCCACTTCCTTCGTTTCTATGTGGATTGATCAAATCGTTTCCTCCTTTATTTACTTTTAATAGGTATTTATTGAATTTAGAAAATGTAGTTTCTTTATAAATTAAGCCATATTGTAGATATACTGTTTCTCTATCTTGACCGCTAATACTTCTGCCATATGATATTAAAGCAGAATTTAAATCACCTGAAACCAATTTCTTATTTCCAATTATTTTGTATTGACCATAGTAAAAATTATTATCCATTATTGATTGCGATGGTAGAGCCAATGTGTTTTCTAAATCGTCCAAATTTTCAATATTAGAATCACTTATTTTATGGTAAATTTTTACGATAAGCGGTTTACCAGGAATATTTGTTAAGCCGTAATTTTTATTTTCCTTTAGTTTTTTCTTATCAACGACAATTAAAATTCTACCAAAACCCCATTGCTTTCTATTTATTTTGAAAGTAAAAAAATCACCTTCTTTGTATTTACAACGAGTGCGTTTTTCAGTTTTAAAATTCTCAATTGCTATTAATTCTGCTTTGGTCGTTTCACTAATCCACTTGTTGATCCATAGCTTTAAATCTTCGATTTTTGCATCTTCTTTTAATTGCTCTGAATGAAATGTAGTTTGTGTGGTGTAGTTAGCAATTGAAACATGTTTTCCAGAAAAATTAAAATATACCGCAAATGGTTTAAAAGATAGCGTTGCCGTATAATTTAGCTTTTTGGGTTTTCCTTTAGTAGTTTTAGGTAATAGTATAGTTCGATTTTCAGCTGTTTTTTCCGCTAATTCTTGTTCGAGATAACTATTTTCATCAGCTGTTATTTTTTTACGAATTATATCTCCATCAAAATATAGAAACATCTTATTTAGAGAGACAAGTTGCCAGCTTTTTTCTACAGGAATAAGTCCTAAATATTTTCTTTGTTCATTGGTTAACTCAAATTGTAGTTTTTCCATATGATTTATGTTTGTTCAAAATTTTGTGAATTTAATAACGATGGTTCTCTTCAGGAAAATTAAATATTACTCATTTAATACCCTATTAAGAATAGTGCAAAAGCACTATTTAGGTGAATTATTAATGTGGTTATATGTAATTAATAAATTTCAACTTTTGTAATCATCCCATTTTTGACATCGATGCCTATGGAATCTAAGTTTTCGCTATCTATTGGTTCTAATGTTAATTCAAAATCAGTATTTTTTTTATTTGCTGCATAGATGGCAGCTAGGTAAAGATCTTTTTTCCAATTAGAGAATGGTTCAACTTTATCAATTCCTTTTTTATTGATTTTTTCTTCAATATTAGGTAGATGTTCGCTGTGCCAATTCTCTGCCAGTTGACACACAAAATCTATGTGATTGTTGAAAGGGGCAGCGTTGTTGCCTTCTAAGTAAAAAAGGGTTTCTATGGTATTGTTGCCAATTACAATACTGCCTCGCCAGGTATATGTTTTAGTTTGGTTGTTGCCTTTAATCCTATCACTTTTTAAAGTACCTAATATAGGGTGATCAAAAGTTTTCTTTTTTCCAAAAAGTAAGTCCGATATACTCATTATGAAATGTTTTAATCTAAATTGTAGATGGGTTAAAGTCTAGGTTATTTTTAATTTCTTCTGATTGGGTTATAAAGTTTGAAATATCTTTTGCCCAAATATGATATGTTCGTTTTGAAGGATGTACCCCGTCAACAAAAAACTCAGAAGGTTCTATTTCTAAATTGAATCTTTCAATATAATCTTGGCTAGAGGGTTTTAATGCGTAGTAATACACCTTGTCAAAATCTTTTACAATACTAATTAATTCTTCACCTAGTATATTAACTAGATTACCAATGGTAAATTTTATGATGGGCGTAAAAGCCGGGAATTCTTTGATGGGCGGCATATTGGTAAATACAATCGGTACATCGTTGAATTTAGCTTTAATGCTTTTGATAAGTTCACGAACATCTCTATTCCACTTTTTAGGTGAGTTCAATTCAAAAGCATCATTACCACCAAGTCCAACAACAATTAAGTCGACAGCTTCTTCTGTAATGAGATCAATAATTTTTTCGTTTACCTTTTTTGCGGTATACCCGCTTTTGGCATAAACTTTCCAATCTACATTTGTATTTAGTTGCGTAGCCAATTCGTCTGCCAACGAGCCAGTAAAGCCCTCTTGATGGGTTTTAACGCCAACACCTGCAATAGTACTTTCGCCGATAGTTAGCATACGTAGTACGTTCTTAGAAGAGACTGTTGATAAGCCTTTGGTACCTTCTGCTTCTGGTAATCTCGGAACAGTCTTTTTGATCTTTTTACCTTGAAAATACATTATGGGTAATAGCGGAATAGTAATAATTGATCCTAAAATATATTTTATATTCATGTTTCTATTTTGCGGGTATTAGTACTATTTGCGTTTATATTCTCTTTTTTAAATACAGTATGCGATGGTTTGATTAGAATATGTTTTTGATTCAAATGAAATACAATTATGATGTAGTTTTATTTTAATTGCTTTTCTAGATAGTTCATGGCTTTAATCTTTGAGATTTCAATTTTTTCAATATCTAAATCATCTAATGCTGTTTGAGAAATACCTAGTTTAGTTTTGCCAATTTCTCTTATCGAATCTAAAATAACTGATAGCACAAAATAATCTTTCTCTAGGGGTAAGGCTTTATAATACCCTTCAAAAGCTTTTGTTTTTAGGGTTTCGTTTTTGCTTTTAAACCACATTTGCATATACCCAGAAGCGCTCCAAGCACGACATTCAGTGTCAGAATCTTCAAGCATATGTTTTTCAAGAATTTTTGTGTCCGCGATTTTTTCTATCCATCCTAAAACTATTAATGCTTTGTTTCTTGTATAAGCCAATTCAGACTCGGTAAACTTACGCGTATAGTTTAAAATTTTTGCTTTGTGCTTCTTATTAAGCTTCCCTAATTGAAATATAATATCTCCTTGAAATTCATAATCTTGGTTTTGGTCTAACTTATGAATTAAAAAGTCTTCTGCTCTTTCTTGATGTTCTTTAAACCTTGAAGATAAATCTCTTCTAAATGCATTGTTCAGCGTTTTATCTATTATCAAATTATAATGATATTCAACATACGGACTTTTCATAATTGACCATACAAAATCCATTTCGTCATCTCGCTTACCTAACCTAATTTCTTGAATCCAATTTTTGTATTTTTCTAGAGATGTAAAGTCTAATTTATTTCTAATACCTAAGATTTGTTGGTGTAGTTTAGGGGATATATCTTGTTTTAATTTCTCTTCAAGAAAATAAAATACGTTCTCTTTGTCTTTTCTAAATTGAAATTGTTCTTCTAAATCTTTAGCGAAATACTTGTTAGCTTTTTCTAAAAACATCAGATGGGCTTCGAGATAATCATTCTCATCTGACTCAATAAGCTTCCAGCAAAATTCTAATCTGTCCATCGAATTTTTCTCCTTCAAAAGATTCACTTGATTAAATTCTTGCTCTAATTCATCAATGTTCATATTAACAATTTTTTTTTGAAAATGATTACTAACATCACAGGTCTTATGCTTGCAATGTTATTGATTATAAATATAGTAGATTATTGAAGATTAGTGTTAATTAAAAAATCGGGAAGATGGCTTTCTATAATCGTATGCTATTTAAATTTTACACAGAACAGGCGGTATTTTAATAGTAGTATCAGCTTCAAGAACTTTCTCACCTTTAGTATGTTTTATTCAGAATACCAATCTTTCCATTCACCTCTTGCCGGAAATGTCATTTGGTAAATTTTCTTCTCAGTGTCACTTAAATTTTTCCAATATTTGTTTAAGTCCATCATATGGGTTTCTCCATATCCCATTCGCCAACCAATGCTGTATTTATCTATTTCTGGATAAGCTAACCAAGGTGGTAAAACCGGGTTCTCAAGGGTTTTGAATTCACCAATCTCATATAGTATATCTCTAGTTTTCATCAATGCGTAACCAAGTAGATTCAGACCTTTCCATAAATATGGTTTTTCAGCATCTTCATTGTCTTGCGCAAGACCAATTCCCCAAATATTGTCAACAGGGCTTGCCTCGACTAGTACTCGGTCATTTGTGTTTTTTAAAAATTCTGATAATTCAAGGTGCTGACTAAACTTATGAAAGTTACCTCTAACGACTATTTCAAATCTATTTTCTTCCCAAATTTGTTGATTAAAATGCTGCACTTGTCTGCCAAGTTCTTTAACCTTTCCTGCTTTTGAGCTCTTGATAATTTGCTCGTAAATTTCCTTATCATTAAATAGCAAAGCCTTTTCTGCCATCATAAAATGTTCAGCAGTAAGAAATTCAATACCATTAACCTCAAATTTAGATTCGTACCATTGACTGAAACATGATTTTGTTACTACATCAGATTTCGAATGCCCCCAAAACAATAAGAATTTTAGTTTTTCACCAGATTCAAATCGCTCAATTATTTTTTCGTTGGTATAGTTCATTTAAATCAGTATCGAATATTCAGCTATAATGCTTTATGCCTACAATGTTATTGATTATAAATATAGTAGATTATTGAAGATTAGTGATAGCTAAAAATAGGAGAGGTGAATAGTAACTATAATCGTGTGCCATTTTTATTTAACATCGAACGAGCCAAGTTTTGGCATTGGTGTATGTTGTAGGTGTGTAGTACATGAAATAAGCCCATTTTAGCGAGTAATCATGCTATTCTGTGCAGTTTAAAGAAGTTGTTTTTAGCGATCAACACAGCGTATGTACTTAAAGGCTATTATAGTATTTATCTAGGGTAATACTAAATTAGTAACTTGATTTACTCCACAGCAAAAATCACATATTTTTCATTTTTTTCATAAGCTCCATAGAGCTTACCATTAGCGTAGGATAATGGGGTATCTATTGAACCTCCAATATAGCCGCTAAATAGTTTTTCGCCGGTAATTTTATGTACTCCTCTAATTCTACCTGACGAGTCACCAAAATAAATATAATCACCTACCATAATTAATTCGGTAATATATTTTCCTTCTATATTAAAGTCCCACTTTTCTTCACCGGTACTTAAATCAAAGGCTGTTAGGTAAGAACCATAGTTAACACCCATATGGGTATGATACCCATTTTTTGAGGTGTAGTATGTTTCGTTATCGATAATGTCATATTCTTTTCGTGATTCTATAGAATGAAAAGCACCCAAATTTTCTCCTGAATTTTTATCTATTTTATTTAAATAATAATAGGAAGAAGTGTAAATCGTGTCTTTATATAAAATGGGTTTTGTTTCTAATTCTGATAATTTCGTTTCCCATTTTAGTTTACCAGTGTCTTTATTGTAAGCAAATAATTTATTATAACGGTTTGTAGTGTATATGGCATCGTCTGTGATCAAAGGAATACTTATTTTTCCTTGATTTTTTTGGAAAGAAGATTGTGTTTTTCCTGTTTTGATGTCTAAAATACCAAAATGATGATATGTTGTAATTAATACTTGTCCTTTATCTATAAATGGTGGAGCTTCATTTTGACCCATTTTCTTAATAGTAAACTTATCTGGATCTGTTACGATTGTTCGACCGAACATGTCTTTTTTGTCAGATATATAGCTTTTATATTCATATGAGAATTCTCTTTTCCATATAATGTTTCCATTTAAAGCATTTATTCCATAGATCAAAGTAGAATCTGGGGCTACAACTAAAATATCCTCATAAATAAGTGGGCTATGTTTAATTCTACTATCAAGTTCAACTTTCCATTTTAAATTACCAATACTATCAATGGCATATACATTTTTAGATTCAGTGCCAAAAAAGGTAGTTCCTTTGTCTACGACAAGTGGTGTTGGGGTGCCACCATCATATTTGAACTCCCAACTAATTTCTGGATGAGCACTTGGTATATATTCACTTTTAACCTTAGCATTCATATTCGGACCCATATATTGAGGCCAATTTTCATTGTTATAAGTGGTTGATTTGTTAATTTGTTGCTCGTTGGTTTGAGAGAAGCATTGTGTTATAAAAAATAGAGAAAAACATAATAAGAATAAATTTAACTTCATATTTTAATGTAATTTAAGAATACAACTTTTATTAGTTTAAGATTTTAAATTAGTAGTCTATAAATAAGGTGCTTAGCCTAACTTATTGTTGTTCTTTAAAGTTTTTTTAATGCTGTAATCGTTTCCATAATTTCAGTATCATTAATATCTTCTTCATCTAATTTATTGTCCCAAAAATAGTATCCATTTTTATCTTTAGCGTAGCAACCAATTCCCTTTTTTGTTTTAAATGTTTTATAATCTACCGAGTCTAAAATCATTTTTCTTTCTCCAAAAATGTGGTTTTTATCTTTCGCATAACAATCTCCAATAATTTTAAATGTACGATGATCAGCATTTTCTACAATTTTAAAGAATCCGCCATCTGCCATTGAATAATGCGTGTATATATTGTTTTTGTCTTTGTAGAAAGAGCTTCCTAAATAATTGAATGTTAGTGTATCAATTACGGAGTTTAGTTTTATGGGGCTATCTGAATTCCAAAGATCTGTTATGTATTTTGTAATAAAGATTCCTTGTTCGTTTCCTGCTGTAGTTTTGAATCCTAAATCGTTGTTTTTAGATAACCAAAGACCACACTTTAATTCTTTCCATTGAAAGGATTGGTTGATACTATCAATTCTGGATTTATAACTACTAATTCTGTTGATTCTGGTATTATTATCAGTAGAATCACTTTTTGAAATTGTTATGTTCTCAACTTTTGGCTCCGTATTATTTTTAGGTTTTAAATCGCAAGAATATATTGAAAGTACTATTAAAATGTAAAAAAGGATTTTGTTTTTCATTAAGGTCTCTTTTTAGATTTTTGTAGTAATAAGGCGAGAGAACGAAGCTAAAATTCTCATTTCGTATAAATGTGTTTACGTTTGCTAATTGGCTTAATAATCACCTAATACAAGAATATTCTTCTCCATATCACTATCAACAGGTATTAATACAGCTACATTATACTTATTAGTAACGTATTTTAAATTGTTTAAATATAAAAAGGGGGCTGTCTTTTTTCGACAATTTTCTTCAGATGCATCGGCACCAAATAATATTCCGAAAAATTGTACTTCGGTTTCGATATCTAAAGGTAAATTATGAGAATAATTTTCGCTTGAATATAGATTGCAAGTTGCCTTAATACGCACAATTATTTTTTCGTCAATTTTTTTAAATTCTATATCTGCATTATAGACTTCTTCATGTTCGTATAAATATAGAAGCGCGTGAGGTTCATCTTCATCTTCTGGGTAATCACCCCATTGAATTTTTTTCCCAACAATTTCTTGCCAATTATTTATTTCATGAGGTTTGATCTTCAATAATACTTCTGCATTAAATGATACTTCATCTTCTGAAAAAAACATGTCTTCTTCTTCAATATCTTCTTCTGTGTGTTTATCTGTTCCTGTAGCTTTTATTTGCAAGCCAAATATTAGTTCGTTACCGCTAATAGAAGCATCTAAATAGGCATGTTTTATATCAAATGATTTGTCTTTAATTTTAAACATTTTAATGTATTAATTTTACTTTGTTATTCGTTAAGCTCATTTATTTCTTCAATACACCCTTTTATCAAGTCGATTAAAGTATCATATTCATTGTTTTTAGAGTAACTAGTATTACTGGCATCTCCCAAACAAAATTTATCATTAGCCCAACGTATTGTATTAAAGTCTAGTTGCCCTAACCATAATTCTTTCTCAGCCCACCATTCATATAAAACAGCATCATTACACGAGTGAAAGCCTAAAATCATTTGCGCCATATAATTATCAGCAACAGTATATAAATCTACTAACTGCTCAATTACACTTGTATTGACACCATTTGCTACAGCCTTTATTTTAAATAATTCGATATTCTCAATCGATGCTGGTATTAAGTCGCCGCTATATTCATCTTCTATAGATTTTAATAAATCTCTGATTTCATTTTGATTGCTATTCATTAAAAGTGCTATTTCTAATTTTTTGTAATGTTTCGGTTTATATGTTTAGTAATAGCGTAGGAGGGCAGTAACCCTAAAACTCACACCGACAAAAAAGTATTTAATTAATGATGTTTTTTTGTGTTGTTGTAGCAGTCTATGAAGGTTGTTATTTGTATTCTATCATTTTCCAAGTGTTCAAAGCCCAGTCTAAATCTTTGTCATCATTAAAATAAAAGAAAGTGTTTAAAACCTCATTATCTACAATACAAAACCCACAAATTAAATTGTAGTCTATATCTTTTTGTTGATCATATTCTTTAATATGAAAACCAATCTTAATACGGTTACCTTGGTTAAGTTCGTACTTCTTTATGATTTCATTACCAGCATTTCGATCTCGTATTTCTACTTTTTTACCTTCTGCGATCTCTTCTTTAGTTTTGCCATCATAATTCCAAATATCTAAACGCAAGGTTTTATCATTTGTAGTATACATGATGGTATCTTCTTCTTTACTTCGAATAAATACATTATTAATTGAAAGATTCCAATTATCAGTTAATTGATGCTGAACCATAAAATCATCTTCTAACGGATAGTCTAAAACCTCTTTCCATTCTAAGCCAGGTTCTCTTTCCCAGACCGAACCGATGCCTTTATAAAGTAATAAGCTAGATATTGAATTATCTATCGCTAAGATTGTTTTAGGATCATAGATGCCAAAATTTTCTGAATCTTCAGAATACTCATCACTTTCGAATCCTGAAAATAATCGCCATCCGCTGTCATTATCATTTATTGGTTTTTCACGAAATATAAATAACGGTTTATAGTCTTCATCAACTATCATTTTAGAACACATTACCGCGCCTATATTCGGAAAATTATCTACACTAAATTCTTTCATTTACTTCGTTTTTTTAATGAGTTTCTTCTAACGAATATCCCATATTTGTACATGCGGTAAGAAAATCATGACGAAATTGTTCCACATTAAAATCTTCGAGTTTTTTCTTATTAGTACTTAATGTTTTAATAGAATTATAGACTAATTGAAGTATATAATTACAAATTTCATCAGCAGTAAGCTGTTTCAATTTTTCAAAGTCTGGTTTAACACTGTAATGACCAACGTTGTATGAATAGTTTTCTTTAAAAGATGATGGTATACTTACTCTTTTTTGAAATCGAAATGCCCATTTTTTTCTTTCTACTAAATCACTTTCTAATAATTCAAGGTCGATCCATAAATGTTCAATATTACCATGGTAATCATTAGATAATACGTTACTTAATTTTTCAAATGGTTCTTGTAGTAAATCGGAAACAATTTTAGTTTCATTGTTATAAATATTTGCGTGTAGCGATACATCTAACAATTGCCCTTTTGGTTTTATACGTGTTTTAGAAAATTCATTGATTACGCCCTTTTTAAAAACCCCAATAGTTGAGAAAAACATAATTTTGGTTAATGATTCGTTCATTAATCCAATTTCTTTTTTGTGAATATAGGTGCCTATTTCTTCAGATATGCCTGATTTTGGCACTAAAGAACTTTTACCAGATGTAATAACTAGATATAGTTCTTGTTCAGAAAAAAAGTCTTCGATAGCCTGGGTGACTACTGCTTTTTTAAATTCGTCTTGTATTCCGCATAAATACCATTTTATTTCATTTTCGTCGACTAACTCTTCTTTTTCATTGAGCCATATGGCAGAATGAAATTTACTATCAAATTTTCTATATAATTGTTGGGCATTCATTTATTCAAAGAGAATTTTTGCTTTAATCGAGCATTAGAGCTTAGTACTTGTGATTATAAATATAGTAGATTAATTACAATTAAAAAGAGTAGGAATATCGTGGTGTCGAAAGTCATTTCTTAATTTAGGTCTTATGCCAAATGAGTAAAACTTGGGTTGTAATATAACATGTACGTCACGAATAAGTAGAATAGGAGAGGCCTTAGTGAGAAAACATCTTTTTCTGTGCAGTTTTACCGCTTTTGCCCATAGCGTTTGATACAGGGCGTTATATAACCGAATAGTCTTTTAATGAAAAGTAAAACATTAATTCTGATAGCAGTCTGTAATAAATTTATTAAGCACGTTTAGGCAATAGCTAAATCAAATTTAGAATAGGATAGAAATTATGTAAGTAGATAGCTATGTTTTATTTGTCTTTAGTGCTGTAAGTCGCCATGCGTTAAGTCTTTCTTATTTCGAGATTATCTTTTGATTCTAATAATGTTTGATTATTACTATCGAATTCCCATCGGTATACACAAACATCTTCACTTTTACACTTAGGGCAAGTCTTTAACCAACTCTGAGATTTCAAAATTTCGATTTTAGATCTATTTATAATTTCTTTTATGTTAGCTCGTTCGGCTTTAATCTGTTCTTTATCTATCCAGTTCGAAATTGGTAATAGATTTTGCAATTCATCTTTATTAATCAAATCTATAATTAGTATCGGTAAATATTTATAGGAGAGATATTGCTCAATTTGTTTTTCATTTAACCTTGCATGCCCACAGTTAATGCACCGCCAACCAGTCAATTGACCTGTACCATATTTATAAAAATCTAGAGTTGTGGGTGCAGAGGTAATTTTTTGTTTTGCTAAACTCCAAGATAGGTTTTTGAGGGTGTCAAATACTTTACTATTCCATATGCCTACTTTATCAATTCCCCCAACGAACAAATCATTTATAGACCCCATTCCACCAAAAGCACTTAAGTGATGATTTACATCTTCAGTAGCCTCCCAAAGCTTTATATCTTTATCTATCCAATTTGCCCAATGCGTATTACCAGATTCCTCTAAAAGTTGCTTTAAAATTTCTAAGGCTATTTTGTAGTGATCAGTCATTGTGGTTGTATAAGGCTTATGAAGTCTATTTATGCGAAGAAATACGCAAGCTTTTAATTAAAGATTCCTAAAGAGCGTAATGTGTATTTTAAGAATTTGGTCATTGTTTTATTCTTTACCGATTGCGATATAAACTTCGTGCTTGTATTTAGGTGTTGTGATCTTTATTTCGCGTTCTTGTCTATTTTGTAATGTAATTTTTAAGTCTTTCTCAAGTAAGGTTTCATTCTCGCTCTTGTAAAATTGTTGCTCTTCATTCTCACATTTCTCAAATTCTTTATTCACTATCATTTTGCCTGTGGTAAGATTGAAATCGATATCTGTCCAATATGCACAGAGCTTACCTGCAAGGCTTGTATACCCTATTAAATAGAATTCATCGTTTTGAAAACGATACTTATCAGTAAATCCCCATTTCCAGCTACTTCCTCCGTTTTGGCTTATATGTAGTATTCCATTTTTAATATCCATTTCGCCATAAGGATCACCCATCATTCCGCCATCTTTACTGCCATATAATGCTTGGTCGCTTGTTTTCCATACAACCCATTGGTTGTTTTCAAGTTTATAAATTACAAGTTCGCGAGGTACGCCGTCTATTTCATTTTCTGGCATTACATTATAGGCTACAACTAATTCGTTGATAGCATCATTGTCTAAGTCGCCTTTAATAGAATCTACAATAGTGTAATTTTCTGGAATTTTAATTTCTTGCCCATTGATATTATGCACCAACATAAATACTAATGCCAATAAGTAGATTGTTTTTCTCATATTTTAGTTAACGTATTTGTGTATGGTTAGTTGCTTGAGTATGTGCTTAATTCAGCAAATAGAGCACCGTTAGTATGTGAATTCAGATTAAGAAAATGTTTGGTTTTGCGCTTAGCACTTTGTTGTAGAATGAACTTAATTTTCAAAGTACTCGATATTCGTTTTAATATCTAACCAGCCTTTTTTTCCTTTTCTACTAATAGCATAAAAAGAATTAGTGATCTGTTGGATCGAATTGTATTGAACCTTTTTATGTCGAGGAAAAAGCCCAACCTTGTTTTTTCTGTAAAAATAAGTTAAGCCATCTTTTCTATTAAAAATAATAGAATCGTTATTAATAGGTAGAATAATTGTTCTTTGAATTTTTGTTGGAATATAGTTTACTTCTTTTTTCCAATCTTTAGAAATCGTATCTATTACTTTATCAGTATTAACGTAATTATACTCAAAGATTCCGTTTTTTTTGTTTCGTGTAATTTTTAATAATTCTGGAGACATGTAAGACTTGCCAAGAAAGCTATCGTTTTCGTCCCAATAGTGTTCTTTCTCGTTATTTAGAAAAGTAACACTGTCTGTTGCTTTAATCTCTTCTAAATAATATGTTCTTCTTTTATCTAGATTTGATGCATACCCTGCATCTATTTTTGTTAAGGTGCTCGTCTTTAATAGGTCATGGTAATCTAAAGTATAAGTTACCTCATTTACAGTACCACATACAGTAGTAACCATTCGAGGAAATTTTTCAATAATTTCTGCGTCATTATTATAATAATTTACGCCTCTATCATTTAAAATTTCGATACCATTTCTATACAGATATGCACTTTTTATATGATCAATTTTAAGCTTTTCATAAAAGGAATCAAAAATGTCAATTTGGTTTTCGTTTTGTCCAATTATAAAATATTGGTTAAATCTAATTGTGTCGTAAGCTGTCTTTAATACGTTTTTTTTAGACGTATTCATTAGCTCGTACTTATCATTTTTATTTTTAGTGATGGCTGCAAAATCAACGAATTCAATCTTTTCAAAATTTTCCACATAACTAGTTTTATATTTTGAAGTATTTTGAAAGGTACTAATGCCATCATCATCAGATAGTAAGTATTCATTTTTGATTAATGGTAAGATTGAAAAGTCGATATGATCTTCGTTAAGTAATAAATAAATGTGTTTATCATTACCGAAATTTAAATCAATAGTAGCGTAAAATTCGGCATTATGAATTCTCCATCTTGCTTGATTATCATTTTTACCAGATACACGTGAAGAGCCAAAACTTTGATTGTGTTTATTTTCTTTAAAATATACTTCTTGAATAGTAGAAATACCATTAGTTAAAAACTTTAAAACTAATTTGTTGGTGTCTTCGCCCTCCTTGTAGTATGAGCTTTCGTTGATTTCTAGTTCCTGTTTTAAAAATTGAGCAAAGCTTGTTTTCTTTATTTCATTTACATTTAAAAGGATTTCATCTTCACCTTTATCTAAATTAATTTCTTCTAATGTTACAGTATCATCTATATCATCGTATTCAATATCAGCAGCAATAAATTTAGTATCCCAGTCTTTATCAAATTCTAGATAGAGCTCTATAAATTGATTTTTATTCTTCTCACTAAAGAATCTCATATCAGTATCGTATTCATTGTAGACAATTAAGTCAACATTAGATAGATCGATAGAATTTTGTGAATAGCAAATTCCTGATTTTAAAATCAAAGCTAAAAATAGAACAGGGAATATGAAACATTTGTTAACGTGTTTGGTCATATATTTGCTAACGTCTTTGTAGGTGGTTTGTTGCATGTTAACCAGGTGCTTAAGCAAATAGAGACTAAATAGAATTTTCGTAAATAGGCGAGAAACAACGATTGCTAAAAGTATAATCAAACTTCAAATTCAGAGAATAACTTTTCTGAATATTGCTTTTTTGAAATCAACCAAATCAAAAGTAATAGCCCTATTAAGGGTAAGATTATAAAAATCATTTCAAGATTAAATCCAAACCCCGTATTTTAATTTCATTACTATTCTTTATAATCATAAATTTTAATCGAACTAATACCAGTTCTAGGTTTCATTTTTATGCCTTTCAATGTAGCATTTGATGTTAGATTATTACCCAAACGCACATATCCACTTCTATTTTTTGAACGTTTTTTGTTTTGGGTTGCTGTAATGGTTGTTAAGCTACTACATAAAGATTCTAATAATTTAGCGTCTAAATTATCTGTTCCAATATAAAAAGTGTGTTCGCCTTCTTTTCCTAAACCGACTTCTATAAATATTTCGAAAGGCTTCAGATTATTTTTCTCTTCAAAATTCTTGATGAAATCCATTACAGGTTGATCTGTTGGCGTTCCACAACAAATGCTAGAATAACTAATAGGAATATAATTTTTATTCGTTTGCGAAAATGCAAAAACAGGAATAAGCACGAACGCAAAAATTATGGATTTTAGATATTTTTTCATTTTTATAGTATTTAATTTTTTGATGACTTTTTGGCTATGCCACAAAATTATAGCTAATGCCTTAGTTTATTCTTTTTTATAATGGGTCTTTGTAAAATACAACTGTTTTTTCTTGCCTTAATGTCTATTATCACATAGAATTAATATTGGCAACTCTTGTTTATCTATAAATTCTATACTTGGACAACCAAAAGATTTATATGTAAACCCAAATACAACCGGTGATTTATCTTTGAATAGCTTGCCTATATATTGAGTTCCTTGGTATTGAAAATAATTATCATGGTCACCCTTTTCTCCTTTTATTTTTATAGGGGCTAAACTACTCGATTCACCTTCATTTATATCAACATCAAAAGACTCTTTTGTATTTACATTTTTAACTATTAGATTATTCCAACCATAACTATCTTTTGATTTTTTTACAAAAAAGCCTGTATTTTCATAACTAAAGGTATAAGCAGGCACAGTATTATTTTTCCACCCCTCAGGTACTAAGCTGTTTTCTATGTTTATTTCAATAGATGCCGAATCCATTTCTTCAAAAATAATTTGTTGTAATCCATTTTCTACAAAAGGGTTTTCTTTTGCAATCATTGCAAAGCCGGCAGAAGTCATTTTACCTAAATTAAAGCCTATTTGATAACTCCATTCGTCATAATCTTGTGTTTTGTATTCTTCATCAGTTTTTGCGTAGATACTAATACAAGCTATTATAGGTGTTTTGTCAACTAAATGCTTTTTAATAATGCCAGATTTAAAATCATAAATAAATATACTATCAGTAATTGAGTATTTCATTCTTTTAAAAAACTCTTTACGTTGTTCTTTATTAAAATAGATGGTGTCTTTTCTTAAATCTTTTTTTTCTAAGAAATTTTCAGGCATATAAAAACTTTCAGAAACGTTTATAAATGCTTGTCGAATATCTCTCTCATTCGAAGGTTTACGAATTTCATTAAAATATGGTTCTGCATAATATAATTTTGTTTTTGAAAAACTAGGCTCATCATCCGATAGATAATAGTCAAACACAAAAACAGTGTCCTTTTTGTTTTTTACAGCAACCCAAGTACCTTCTACTTCTGTATAGTTATCGATTATTTTTTGTGTTATACTTGTGTCGTAGAGGTATTCAACTTTTTCTCTCCACTCAAATTTCCCTAAAATCTTTCCTTTAGGTTCACTTCTATAATTCAAGCCCGATTCAGCAATCACAAATTTGAAATTTTTTGAATTTTGATTTACTTCTGTTGTCTGTTTAATTAACAGATTTTCATTTTTTTTACTTTTCCAACTAAAGAATAAAATTAGTATTGTGATCGAAATTACTTTATACATTTTCTGTGATTAAGTTCTTTTATTATAAGCAGTACGTGAGCTCTATAGTTAGGTTCTTTGTTTGAAGATAAGGTAATTGTATAGAATACATAGGCAATAGGAGCGCGCGCGTTAGTAGCTAAACTAGATTTAATTGTATTTAAGACTAAGTATAGAAACTTCTCTTTTCATATAGCATAGATAACTAGAAAATAAATCGAATAAAAAAGCTCCAAGAATCTGATTTTAGATTCTTGGAGCCTACTAGTATAGTCTCAGCTTACAAAAGAACTGGTTAGTTTTTAACTTAGGTCTTTGTAATAACTAAGTGTTTTTTAATACGGACTCCATTTTATATATTTTCCTTTTTTTGCATTGGCAACAGCCAATTGTAATTGTTGGTCTTTTATTTTCTCACAATCATTTAAAAAATCAGTTTTCAGTTCATCTTTCCAGCCAGCACTTGCAGAAACAATCCATAATCTAAGTCCGGTTTGGTCATTTGGGGATCCTTGAACAATTTCCGCACCTTTAGGATCACTACATATTTTAATTATCTCTTTAATAACTTCATCAGAAGGAATTAATTTTAATTGACCTAGTGCCTGAAATGCGCCATCTGTAATCATAAAATTATCGTAAGAATAAATCGTCTTTAAAGTGTCTTCTAAAGTTTCAGAAATTATTGATAATCTAAATATAGAGTCTCCGATACTACTATAAAGTATAGTTGCATCAAATTCTTCAGTGGCTATCTTTTTTAAAGATGGTAAAGCTTTTTCAAATTTAGAATGACCTAATGCTAAAATTAAGTGGTATTGTGTGCTCCAAGTTCTAATGTCTTTCATTTCCTTTTCTAAAGCCTCAAGTAAAAAAGGACCAGATTCAATAGATTCTAATTTTCTTAATCTTTTTGCGCCAGATTCCCTTTTCTTTGACTTAGAATTGTGGAGTAGTTCAATTGCTTCTTTTAATTTTTCTGGCATCATTTTAATTAGTTTTCAACGGTTTATGTGCGTAATGTGGTGTTTAAAGAGTGATTAGTATACGGCTTAACGTAAGGTCAATTTTTTATGTGTTTAAATAAATGAGCGTTAGTTTTTATTTGATAACAAGCTTTATCATTTCTTCTATTTCTTTTTTCAATGGTAGAAATTGTTCATTATGTGAGAACTGTTGTTCGTAGCATTCACAATAATGTTTCCAGGCTTTCTCTTCAGATTCTTCATATTCATTATTCCCAATTGTTGTACATTTTTCTAACCCTTTTAATTCTCTTTTTATCGATTTATTAATTAGATAAATATTGTCTTCATATGAAACAAGAGCATATAGCGCATTTGGTTTAAAAGGGCCAATATCTTGTCCGTCCAAACTAATCATACCATACGCTTGTATATTTTCTTTTACATTAATTTTAAAAGTTTTAATGCTTGTTATTACATAATCGGAAGCAAAAGCACTAGAGAAAATATCTTCAATTTCAGATTCAGAAATGTTATCTATTTTATATCCTTGGTCTTTGAAATAGTCAGAGAATATAAAGCTCGTTGTACATAATAAAGAAACTTCTTCTTTATATGTTATTAAACCATCAAGCATTCCAAACCCAATTTCCGGCAAAAATGTTTCAAGGTTTATTTGACCAGTTTTGTTTATATCTTCTACTTTAGTAGGTAATATAATGTGTTGAAGTAATTTTTCTAACACTAAAATAGAATCGTTCATTTCATCATATATGCTATCATTAAATTCTTTGTTTTCAAAGTACTCACTAGTAGAATTTCTTTTTCTAACGTAAGTTAGCTCTTCCTTACGCTTATTTTCGTTGTCATTTTTCTTTATTTTTTGACTTATTTTAGAACTTTCTTTTAAATCATTATTTTTTACTTTCTCATTACAAGAAACTATTATTAAAAATAAAACTAGGTAGATGTATTTCATTTTTCTTTATTAGAAATGAAGTTTTTATCAAAGGTTCGTTGCGATTTTAAGCAGCTAATTCAGCAAATAAAAAACCAGCTAGAACTAGCCATGAATTAGATATAGTGTTGTGCTTTCGAACTTTATTTCTTTTTCATTTCGTAATGCCCTTCATTCGGATGTTTACCACTGCAATCGCAGCTTGAAAATTCATTATTTGAAACCCAAACTAAATCTTTTTTGTTTTTATCAAACCAGTTTTTAACAGCAAGTTTAAAATTCTGCCTGTTTTGGTAATCCTTTCTCAAAAAATACCAATACTCACAATATCCACAACCCTCTTGGTCAAATTTAGTTCCGAGTAATTCAAAAGTCGGTATTCCGTGAATTATTTCCTCAAGTGCCACATAAGCAATATCAGCTACAGCATAATTTCCTCCAAAGAGTACAACTCCGGCATTAGTTTCAGTAGAGTCGTTTAGTTTTTCGATAAGAAATGGTATTCCTTTTTCTTTTAGTTTTACCACATTCCAAAATAATTCGTGTCCACATTTAGTATATTCTTCACAGATATATGGCATCTCTTCAACATATAGTAAACTGTCAATTTTATCTTTTATTTTATTCTGGCTAAATGATGAAATAGGTGAAATTACTAGTATTAAAAGGGCTATTTTAAAATATTGGTTCATTTGTTCTGGTATGTATGAAGTAGAATGTTGTAGTAAATGGTTATTAGCTTGATTAAGCACCTAATTTAGTAAATAAATCAATGATAGCGTATGTCGTAGTAGCGTTTGTAAATAGGCTTAAAACAGCACTTAGTTGTACAAAGGTTGAGTTCAAATCTTATTAATCTTTGATATGGCTAGAAATAGTGAAGTTGCTATATGGGGTAAAGCATTAGACTTGGACCACTTTATTGCTATATTAAATAGTAAGTTTTTTTATTGTGTAAATTGGGTTTTTGTAATTTACAATATTGAATATAATGGTAAGAACTATCTTTTCATATAGCTTAGATAACTAGAAAATAAATCGAATAAAAAAGCTCCAAGAATCTGATTTTAGATTCTTGGAGCCTACTAGTATTGTCTAAGCTTACAAAAGAACTGGTTAGTTCTTAACTTAGGTCTTTATTATAGGGTCGATTTTTATTTTTTCAGTCAAGTATATCTCTTACAAACACTTCTGTACTGTCAAGCTTAGCCCAAATGGTTTGTATATTTCTATTGTCATCTGTTGCGTATTCGTAAAGCATAATTGAATCGCCTAATGTGGTTGGGTTAAACCATTCTAATGTTTCTCCGAATGGAATTTTTCCGTTGGTATAGTAAGTTGAAAGTTTCTCTGCGTTGAATTCATGTTTTGACAAAACCCGATTGAGTTCTGCCGGACAAGTTTCAAAATGAAGCCAAATTCCATAATCTATCCTAGGTACTACTTGGTCTTGAAAGTTTAAAATTTTAATGCAGTTGGTTGTTCTTTTGTCAAATAGAGCATCGTAAATTTCATCTCCCGTCCTCGGTTTAAACGTGTCAGCAACTTTATTATAGGTCTTACTCACAATTTTATATCCTGTCCAACCTGTACAGGCGATAAAAGCAAAAAACAAAAACAAGGAAGTCAGCTTTAATTTCTTTTTCTTCTTTATAAAACCTAAAATTAGAGTCACGAGAAAAGTCAAAAAAACAAGCCCTGATATTATGGTTAAAATAAGTACCTCTTTCATTTTTAGTTTTGTATTTCCCTACTATTATTTTTACGTGACTGTTAAATATACTTTTCAGGGTTTTTCTGAAAATTCAAATATTTTGGGTTTTCACCTTCAAAATATCGATTTCCTTTTCCTATTTTAATACATATATCGAAGAATTTTTTCGCTAAACTATAATTCTTTAATTCAAAATATGTTTTCCCTGCATAAAATTCATAGCTCCCAGACCAACATTTTTGACTCTTATTAATTTTCTCTAATTCTTTTAACCAATTTTCAGCTTTATCAAGATTATAATTTTCATCTAAAATGTAGTCCAATACATAAGTACAGTAGTTATAACTTTCATTATATTCTTCTTTGGGTTCAGGTATAAATTCATAGGCTTTTACAAGACATTCTCCAGCTTTAATTGTATTTCCTTTTTCGTAGAAGTCAGAAGATTTTGTCAAATAAAGCTCCAACATACTTTCTATTTCTGTACTAAATTCTTTCATGTTTTATTCTCTAAATTGATTTTACCCACCCATACCTAATGGGTGCCTTCGGGTGAGTTTTCCTTATCTTATCGAAAGCGAAATTCTAAAGATTTATCTTCTCTATTATTTTATCAATTATCGGGCTATTCTAATCGTCCATTTTAGCTTGAGTAATATCGCTAAAAGTCGGAGGATTCTCAGTAAAACTTCCAACACCCTTTTTATTTACTTTGAAAAGTACATCTTTTGTAGTGGTGAATAAAACAACCGTCAAGAAAGATGTTTTAAGATGAGATTTCAAGATAATAAAAGCCTCATCTAAAGTGAGCTCTTCGGTTTGATCTTCGGTTTCTTTAGATCTGTAACGTAATTTAAGCAAGACTTTAAAGCCATCTTCAGAATAGATTGGTCTTACAAAAATGTTTCTCAAATTAGGCTTACCAATGGTTTTTGCCATGGTTAATTTTGCAAAGTTACCTTCTTCAACACTTTCTGTTACTTGTTTCCAGAAAATAAGAAATACATCTTGATAGGTCATAAATTATATATTGATGAGAAAAACGTCAAATTACCAAATTTCGTAAACTTTTATAACTTGTAGAGAAGCAAATGTCAAAAAAGAGTTTGATTGAGAGAACAAAAATTCACTTATGAATAGTAATATTAATGTTAGCGGTTTGTGTATAAAATGTAGCGTTTAGCAAGACACTAATTTTTGGTGTAAACACAAAGACCACATTAATTATAGCCTCTGTTGGCAACTGGCTTTATTTCCAGAATTGCCACCATTGTTTGTTTATGCTAAAAGTTTTCGATTTTTCTGTGTTTTTATAAAAATCAACTTCACTAATATCTCCATCTTGTTCACTTATTCTTGTCAATTTTTGTCCTTTTTTATATAAAATTTGTAGTCCGTGTTCTTTGTCCCATTCACATTCGCAGTTAAGGTTCACATAAATCATTTCTTTTTTACCATGACTTCTTGTAACAATTATATGTTCTCCTGATATAAAATCCCAAATTTTATTTTCATCTTTTATTTTCCAAAGATTTTGGTTAACCTGATCAGAGCCAATTGCATTTCGATATTTCATGCAGTGTTTGAATAGGAGTGGAGTCAATAAAGTTTTTTCATATTTAGACTTTTCCAAGAATACTTTTAAGGCTTCATCAGCTTCTTTAATAAAATCAGTATCTATTTCAGGTATAAAATCTATAAAAGCAATCTCAACTTTTTTATTGTTTAAAAGTGGAATTTCAATTAGTTCACTTTTCCACCAATGCTCAAAATTTTTGTCTTGCGTTAATTCTCCTATTATTCCACTTTGTATTGTTTTCATTTTTGCTTGTTGCTAACGGTTGGTATAATGAAGGGAAGCCTACTATAGCTATTGTTGTACCTATTTTATTTTTAACTGTTTTTTTATTTTATCTAAATCTATATCTTGATTTTTTGGGATTGGAATATTAATATCAACATTTCTATTTATTATTGAACCTGAATCTCCGCCATCTGAAGTAGGAGGTGAGTAAAATCTTTTTTCCACCTTAAAACTTAAACAATTCGTTGAATATAAATTTAGTTTTTCAATTTTAACTAAACGAATACCATTATCAATATCTTGATATTGATTAAAAGGATAATAAATTTCGTTTATAGTTAGGCCTTGTTTATAAACCTTCACTTCATATGTTTTTTCAAATACTTGATTTTTTAATTCACTGATGAACTTACCTAATGTAAATGGAATCATTGGAATTATAAGAATTAAAATTAGCAGTATCAGAATAATGGAAAGCATTGATTCTGTTTTAGAAATAAAGAATAATGTAGCAGATATAGGTATCCATATTAATGAAATCTTTAATAAATAAAAAAGTCCTTTTTTTTGATATTCCTTTTTTTTGAATTTTTTCCAATAAGGCGTTTTATATTTCCAATGAATAATGGGATTGACTTCGTTAAGGCTGGCTTTATTTTTTTTTACTCTATAATTCAAATTTGAATAAATAATGAACATAGAAGCTAAACAACTAAAAACCATAGTTAATTGAAGTTCTAATTTATAGTTGTTTTTGATTTCGTTAAAATCACCATTTGAGAAATATATAATTGCAAATGATATAAAAAATAGCATTAATAACGATACAAATAACAGTATTATGAGAACTTGTAGTATTGGATGTAGTTCTTTACTATTCATAATGCTGTACAAAGTTTCTGTATAAGGTTAGTTGTGTATTTAAGCAATGAATTATATTCGGTATTGGCAAACCTTAATTTATTTCTATATCTACTTTAATCTTCTTTGAGATGAATTTAGAAATATAAAAATAGAAATTGTTTATTGCGTAGTCATCGACCTTTATTACAACAACTTCCTCTTCGTAATTTTTTCTTTCATTGTCTAATTCAAAATAATTTTTTAATTCTACTACTGTTTCAAAATCAAGTCCTTGTTTTAGTCTTAATTTTTTATAATAATCAAAAGGCAACTTAATTGAAGTGCTACTACCTCCATTAAGTTTAATTTCAAATGTTTCATTTTTTTCAATAAGTTGATAATGAATTGCGTTGGCGTCAAATTCTAAAATTTTTATTTTATTTGCGCCTATTGAGATTGTTTTTCCAATATCTTGCTTTGTTACTTTTTTAACTTCATATTCTACAGGGATATTTACATCTAGCTCTATGTATCCAAATAGTTTCTTATATTTTGGATTTAAACTTTTATTACATACCTGTACTCCATGATAATATTTCCCTTCCTTCTCATAGAACCCTTGCCCGCATAGCCAAGTATATTCTTCTTCTATCTTAACAATATCTCCGTTTTCATTTTTTAAATTGTATTCTAAATTTTCAAATTTAATATGGTCTAAAATATTATCACGTGTTTCAAATGATCCGTTGCGTTTGTATTCATCTAATTCACTAATACTAAGCTCTAGCACATTTTGAGATATGACTTGAATATTTTCTGTTATCTTTTCTTGATTGTTTGAATAACCATCTTTTTGAGCATAAAGTGAGTCACTTATGTTCTCTAATATTTGATAAGCTTGTGGTTTTTTTATACCATATTTCCATGGTAAATTGATACTATCAATATCTGTTTTAGATTTTAATTTAGAATTTTTAGTTGTCACAGTTTCATAAATACCTTTATAAAATGAAAAATAATCTGACGTTTCTTCATTTTCATATTGACTGTCAAAATATTCTTGATCATCAAAATACTCAACTATTTTTTTATCTTCTAAGCTAGAAAATTCTTTTTCTTGACATGAAATTAAATTCACTCCGATTATAATAATAATTAGACAATATTTTTTCATAAAGTTTACAAACGTTTGGTGTGTGGTTAATGCGATAATTGAAGGTCTGCTAATTTTTAATTCTCGCACAAGACAATGGATTTAGTTTGCCTTTATCTTTTTTTGTTCTAAAGCCATATGATTTAGCAGACTTAGTATATATTCATTAAATTTTGGCTTAAAAAAAAATCGTATTAATTATAATCATTGTTACCACACATTAATTTTAGATGTTGATTTTAATTTTTTTTCATTTCTAGAAATCATAATCACTTCGTTTATGTTGCTTTTAAAGTCTGAAATATTATTTAAATCTAATATAAGTTGCTCAACTTTTAGTTTCAGCTCTAATTGCCAATCATATTCTAACTTATTTTTTAAAATTAGATTGAAATAGCGTTCAGACTCATTAGGTTGGTTATTTAAACCGCTAATAATTGCTTTATGGTAATTACTCCAAACTGTATCTCTTTCAAAATCGTAATTTAGAATAGTTTCTTGTGTTGATTGTAAATCCACTAGTTTTTTTCTAATTAGCAATACTTTTTCTAAACCTAATTTCACGAATTCAATTACTATATTTTCAAATTGTTCTTCATTTTTATATTCGCAAAATCCTTTTTCTCTATAACCGATGTCAAAAGATAAATGGTCTTGTTTATACCAATGAAAACAAATTCCAATATTTAAATAAGTGCCTCGAGCTCTTCCTGATGGTTGAAACTCTATTATAGTGGAATACCAATATTGGTCATCTAACCAAATTCTAGACTGCCCTTTTTGTACAATGCCATATTCATTAAATACTTTTTTTGCAGTTCTGTTAATTATTTTTGAGTGCTCAGGTAACGCCATTAATCGTCTAGTTCAAAGTTGTGTAATAATTTGTGGTAACGTTCAGTATAAAAAGCGCAGGTTAAAAAAACTAAGTTTCAGTTTATTAGTTAGCTATATATATTGTTATTGTATTGAAATATGAATATTTTTAAGTAAGCAAGTACTACGTAATTAATTTTACAAGCGTTAGTAAATATTTTATATGTCATTATAGTTTTTGAATAAATTCATATAGAAGTATGCCATTTCTTTAGAATTAATCTCTCCATAATTCATTCCGCTACCTGTAAAAAGCATCACCTCTTTTTTATTTATTTTAGTTTTTACAAAAACTGCATAAACTGAATTTTGATTTTTTAAAATAAAAGAATTTTCATCTTGGTATTCAATTTTTAAAAAATTATGATTTGATCGAAAATAGCTGATTCGGTCTTTTAAATCTGTATTATAAATTGTTTCAAATTCAATAGGGTTGTTTTTAGGTATTTTGCTTAAGGCATTCCATAAATTTATTCCTTCTTTATCTAGCTTTAGTATGGAAATTAAATTGTGATTTCCATATAATTTTTGAGTATAAATATCATCTTTTCCTAAAGAGTTACTTGCGTCTAAAATTTCATTGACGATGTCTTTATATACTTTTTTATTTAAAATTGTTAAAGAGTTTTTAAAAGAATCCCAATCTAATAAATCTGTAGGTTTTGATTTTTTGTATAAATTTTTAGCAATTCGTAATTGATTAATTGAGATATCTAATAATTCATTTTCATTCGCTTCTATACCAATATTATCATTTTCGTTATAAAAAATTGAATAAGCTTTTTCCTCTTTTAAGTATTTAAAAAACAATACAGCAATAGCGCCTTTTTTTGTTTTAAAAATAACACTTTCTTTATCTGAAAAATATATTTTTCGGTAACTATCAGAGTTTATTTTTTTAAACTTGTCAGTAGTAATAGCAGTGGAATCATTTGTTGTTATAATCTCTAAAATTCCATCATTCGAAAGATATGATTTGTAAGGAATATTATCTCCTAAAAAATATTGATATTTATAGTTTGATGAGTCAGTATCTATTTTTAAGTCACATAAATTCCACTTATTTGGAAAAAATTCTTGTGAAATATTAATTGTATAATTAAATGGTATTGAGAATTCTTTTTCTTCTGTTTTTGATATGTAATTTGGAACTTCAAGCTCTAATAAGTTATCTATATAGGTTGAATCTGTCTCAATATTTTCAATTAAGGTTATATCTAAGTTCTCTTCCTTTGTATTATCTTTTTGCTTACAAGAAAATAATGCTAATAAACTAAATATTATTATGTATCTCATGGTATGTTTGCTTATGTACAAGTATAGTTGCGGGTTTGTATGCAGGGTTTTTTTAAAATGCCAATTTTTATATTAAACTGACTTTATAGAAAAACATTGAACTTCGAAGTTAACACAAAAGCCCTATGTGTTTTTTACATTGTTAACGGTAGTTTTCTATGAATAAGAGTTAATCAATAAAACTTTTCTTTCTTGTACGTTAAAATATATTAGACTATCGTTACCATCGGTAAAGAATTCGCTTGCAATGGTTTTGCCAATTAGTTCATAGTTTTCTATGTTTTTTATCTTAGGCTTGTCTAAATGATTTAATGTTCCTTGCATTTCTCCAGTTAATATAGAATAAACGAAAGGAGTTTCTCTGTTATGCCAGTTTTCTATTAAGTTTCTAAATGTCGAGAATTTTGAACTTAATAGATAATTCAATTTTACAATTGAATATTCATAAAATGTACCTATGAAATACTCGGAATCAAAATCATTAATTTCAGATTTTGGAACTTTTGAAATTACTTGTTTTATATAATCTTCAGTACTTGTTTTTTCTGACAAAAATTTTTCTCCATTAATTTCAAAATCTTTTTCTAAAATCGTGTAGATATTTTTAGCATATTCTTGGCCTTTGTAGACGTTTATATTTCCGTTAAATGAATACTTATCATCTTCGTAATCGAATATGCAATATTCTTCACTATTTAATTCATCATTTAGTTTTTCATCAAACCATAAACCATTTGACGATATAAAGTGAATTTTATTGTTGTCAGCATCTTCAAAGTAAACAGAACATAATGGATAAAATATTCCCTTTAAAGTATTATCTACAAATACATCATTAAATTCTGGATATAACGCTATTTTCATTCTTGAATTTTATTTTTTTAATTACTTCTAAAGGTAATTTAAGTATAGTTGCGAATTTATAAGCAAGTTTTTTTTGAAGTAAAATCAGCTGTTACAAGCATACAACGATCTTGGCCTAAGTACTACTTCGTAATTATTTTTAAATGGTTTTATAGTAGTTTTTTATTATCGATAAGCATAAATTATTAAATTTTCGTTGTTAATTTCCATTTCAAATTTTCCAACAGAGTCAATGATGCTCTTTATGTTGGTAATATTTTGATTATAGATTTTTGGTTCTAATTTTTGGTCTCTCATTTGCCTGTCAGATGTCCACTCTTGCGGGAATATAATTTGTTCAATTTCCTTAAATGCACAAGGTCCGCCAAAAGTTATATTATCATTTGTGCCAGTTTTAGAAAATGACTCATTAAAATTATCTGCATTTGGTATTTCTATTTCTCGAAGAATAGTATCGAAAACACTTTTAATCAAACACTTTTTTGTCTCAATCGAATTATTAGATAATTCTTTGAACAACTTTGTCCATTTTGAATTATTCATAAATTGTCCAGAAAACATGTCGATTTTGGTTTTCAGTTGTTTTTGGTATTTCTCAATTTCAATCAAAGTCCGTATTAATTATACCCATTATTATAGCCAGTTTTCTCTTTTTTATTTTTGCCCCAAGCAATAACTTTTACTCCTTTAGAGTATTGAATTTTGTTTGGTTCGTTTCTTATGAGTTTGTCAAATCTTGGATAATTAAATTCTAAATGTCTCAAGTCAATTTCATTAATTGACCATGCTAAATGATGAATTTCAAATTCGTTAATCGACTCTTTGGTATCTTGAAAAAGGGCATATCTTTCGGTCAACCACTTGTCTAATTCTGTTTTCTCTGTAATTTCTTTTCCAATTTCGAATTGTAAATTTAATCTGTCGTTATATTCCGTGTTGTTGGATTCGTATTTGTCTTCAGTCCGTTTTATTTTTGAAAATCTATATGGAAGTTCAGACATGCCTTTTGCAATTTTACAAGACAAACTTTTTCCACCTTCTATACTTAAAAAATATACCCCAGTTTTATTGTTAGATTTTACATAAGTTCTGATGTTTATCTCATCAAAATTCGAAATAAGAGGGAAAGAAGGTAAGTTCTTCGGTCTTATCTTTTCCATTGTAAAAGCAACAACCGAAATCCAAGGTTTTCCATCAAAAAGGTCAATTTCAAGTTCTTTGGGTACAAATTTTTTCAGTTCATTTAAATCGACCTGCCAATGAAGAAATATTGCATTATTCCACTCTTGATAAAATTTCCACTTTTCAGTCGGTATTTTCCAAGGTCTGTGTTCAGTTGTATTTAAAATCTCTTGGATGGTCATTTTTTAAATTTGTTATAAAAGTTATTTATATGAATAATTGCGGGTTTGTATGCAAAGTTTTTTTGAAGTAAAATCAGCCGTTAGAACTACGCAACGCTCTTTGCCTATGTAGCTACTTCGCAATTATTTTTAAATGGTGTTACCTTATGTTTATTCGTAGTACGTTATTTCTCGTATTTCTACAACAGTTTTTTTACTGTTATTAAAATGTTGTTTTTCAATCCAATTATTTTTTGAATCGTATATATACTTATATGATTCTTTATCGTCAATAGTGCCTTCATACATATGATATTTAGTTTCATTGCCATATTGATCATATTGTTTATCAATTCTAAAGTCTACAGTACCATCGTTTTCATATCTTACCCATTCTAATTCATTACCATCTTTATCATTTTTAGATGTTTGTTTAAAATCAAATGAGCCATCTTTATTAAATTTTTTAGCCATTATTAAATATCCGTTTGCATCATATTCATTCTCCCATCTAGAATAATCATCTTTTGAACTATAGTGTATTATATATTCCATTTCAATTTCATGCCCTATATCGTTATACTTATAAAGACGAGTTTTTAGCTCAGAACCATCTTTTCTGTATATTATGTTCTTTAATTTATATCCTTTGTCATTAAAGTGAGTTATTGATTTCATTGTTAAGATGGTATCTGATTCATACCTTTTCATAATATTTACATTCTTAACACTATCATATTCATAAAAATTTTTAGCGGTAATTTGGTTTGTGTCATCGTACCAATGCATTTCTTTCATATAACCTTTTTCATTAAACTTAATGAAAACTTGTATTTTTTTTGAGTCTATACTTTCATCAGCTTTATAAATAAACCCCTTTAAAGATTTTACTTTTCCAAAAGTGTTTATTTCATCTAAATCATTTTTAATATTATTACTTTGTTGTGCATTACAACTTGTAATTATTAATGCTGTTATAATAAATTTTAATACGTTCATATTTTAATATTACTTAATGTGTTGCTATGATTAGTGCGAGATTAAAAGCGATTAATTTCGTATTGAGTATGTAGCCAAAACTTTTTATTTTGTCTTACCTTTTTTGCTCTAAAGCCAAGCCAAAAGGCTTTGTGTTCTCTATAAAAAAAACGTACTAAACCCTTATTAATTATAGTTATTATTACAGATAGGCTACATTTTTCTAATATTTTTATCATTCTATAATACAGTCAATCATTCAATAGATGCCTCTCATTTTTAGATTTTGTAAGTAAGTTGATTGTCTTTAGAATAGCTTCCTTCTCAAAAGTCAATTATGCTCTATAGTCTTTTCGAATGCCTGGTCTTGACCTTTTTTAATTCTTGTCAGTTAACAATTACTTTCATTTGTTTACATCAATTTGTAATACTACAGGCAATTAATTTTATCTTCTTTTTAATTATTTTATATCCCAGTACTCTTTTTTTTCGGATCATATAATAGTTCAAGAATTATTGTGAAACCAATAGCTAAAAGAATTGGAGTTACTAATAGTAGTAGTTGAGTGAAAATGTCACCTCCTTTATTTTGAAAACCTATAGCTATAAAAGTTAGAACATAAATTACTAAAGCAATATGGTATCCAAATAAATACTGCTTAATAACTTTCTTATTTAATTTCTTTATTTGTGAATATAAAGTGAATGAAGATATTACTTGAAATATTCCTAAGGGGACTGCTATTATTGCACTAACCATCTTCCAGTCTTCTTCTAATTTACCTTCCAGAACACCTAATAAAAGACATAAAATAAAAGGAGCCATTATGAACCTATTAATAGTAGTTATTGTTTTCAAAGAGTTTTCATGTTTAATTAGTGAAAATATTTTATGCTACTTCTTAATTTTTAAAGGACTTTATAACCTATCACATATCAGAAATTTTAAATCAGTATTTTAACCACATAGTGTTGAATTAATTTTCTAATTAGTTGAAATTTTTAATTTTTTATTTAAATGTTAGGAGTAATTTTTTTTAATGGTTGGTAACGATTCTAGTATGGTGTATTTGCACCTCTTAAGGAGTATATAAATTATTTTAAGCCGGCTATTCTAGGTGTTATTCTAATAATTACGACTTTTATTAATCTCAAGCTATTTTAGAAGTCCTCCATCAAATATTTTCCAGCCTTCACTTATTATTTTTTCTCTAGCTTCTTTTCCCTTAGTAGAATATGTTATTTTTCCTGCTCCAAAAGTCACGCGATTGTTATTTTCTTGATTTTGCCACCCTATTAATAAATTATCATAATTTTCTGTCGATAGATTTGAATCATAAAACATATCTAAAGCAGAAGTTAATTTAGAGATATGCCATGTTGATAGATTTTGATTAAATGTAAGTGCATTTGTGAACATATAATTCATGTACTTAACTTTAGATGTATTCCATTTACTTATATCTTGATCAAATAAACTGGCAGCTTTAAACATAGAACTCATATTAATAACATTAGAGGTGTCCCAATCACTAATATCTTGATTAAAAGCAATTGCATTATTGAACATATTGTCCATAGACTCAACATTAGAGGTATTCCAATTATTAATATCTTGGTTAAATGATTCAGCATATCCAAAAACGTATGCCATGTCCATAACGTTGTGTGTATCCCAGTTATTAAGAGGTTGATTATATGCCTTGGCAGCATGAAAAGCAGAAGACATCATTTTAAGATTAGAGGTGTCCCAATTGTTTATATTTTGATTGAATGATTCTGCACTATGAAACAAAGCAAATATATTTGTAATATTAGCGATGTTCCAATTATTAAGAGGTTGATTAAATGAATTAGCGCTATGGAATACTTCTTCTAAAACTGTTAATTTTGATATATCCCAATCATTTATATCTTGATTAAATGATTCGGCCATTAAAAACATCTCATTTATATTTTCTACATTAGAGATATCCCAATTACCAATCGGTTTATTAAAAGCCTTTGCACTCTCAAACATAGATTTCATTGTTGTGACCTTTGAAGTGTCCCAGTTACTTATGTTTTGATCAAAAACATTTGCTTGATGAAACATGTTTTTCATTGTTGTGACATTAGAAGTATTCCAATTGTTAAGAGGTTGATTAAAAGACGATGCCCCATGAAATACATTTTCTAAACTAGTAATATTAGAAGTATCCCAGTTATTAAGTGGTTGATTAAAAGAATGGGCGCTAAAAAACAAATCTTTCATACTCTTAACATTTGAGATATCCCATTTTTCTAATGGTTGGTTAAATGATTTAGCATAATAAAATGTTTCATTCATATCTGTTACATTAGAAGTATCCCAATTATTAATATCTTGATTAAATGAATCAGCCTTGTAAAATACTTGTTTTAGACTGGTCACTTTTGATATGTTCCAGTTACCTATGGGTTGATTAAACGATTTTGCTTCATAGAATATGCCAGAAATATCTGTTACATTAGAAGTGTTCCAATTGCCAATAGGTTGGTTAAATAATTCTGCCTCGTAAAACATTGAAGACATATTTGTTACATAAGAGGTGTTCCAATTACTAATATCTTGATTAAAGCTGCTAGCTTTCTCAAACATAGACGTTATATCAGTGACGTTAGAAGTATTCCATTTACCTATAGGTTGATTAAATAATTCTGCATTGTCAAACATTGAATACATATTTGTTGCATTAGCCGTGTTCCAATTACTTATGTCTTGATCAAATGATTTTGCTTTGCCGAACATGCGGCCAAAATTTTTAACACTTGAAGTATTCCATTTACCTATGTTTTGATTAAATGACTCTGCTTCATAAAACATGGAATGCATAGTGGTTACCTTAGAAGTATCCCAATTGCTAATATCTTGATTAAATGCGCTTACTCCAGCAAACATATTTTCCATATCCTCCACATTAGAGGTGTTCCAATTGCCAATAGGTTGATTAAAGCTTGAAGAGTAAAAAAACATATAATTCATATCGGTTACTTTAGAAGTGTCCCAACTACTAATATCTCCATCGAAACTGTCGATTTCTGAAAACATACCTTTCATATTAGTCACTTTTGAAGTATTCCAATCTTTAAAATTTCCATATAAAGCGTCACATTGGTTAAACATATATTCCATATTTGTGACATTAGATAAATCTGGCGAATCTGTTGCTTTAATACTTAAATACGGGCATTCTGAAAAGGCACTTTCCATTGATTTCCATTTTTGAGAACCCCATTGTTCAACAGATATAAGTTTTTCTTTTCCATCAAATTGTCCAAAATAAATTTTTGGAAATTCTCCTGTAATAGTAATGGTATAGTAGCCGCCTTCATCATAAGAGTGTGTTATGTTTTCTTGTACTTGGCTATCTTCAGTACCATCACCCCAATCAATATTATAATTATATGTATAATATTTATTATCAGTAGGTATGGTAATAGAATCTTCATATTCTAGATACCATTCGGTTACAAAACCTCTAGCAATGGTATCAGAAATAATAATTTTCTCATCTTCTTGTGTATTTTGAGTTGGTGTCTGTAATGAGTCTTGCAGTTTTATTACCAGTGTAGTATTTGAATTTGATTCTTCTTTTTTCTCTTTTTTACAAGAAACTAATAGAACACATGATAAAAGAATCAAGTTGAATAAGGCTATGAAATTTTTCATTTTTTGTATTGAGAAATGGTCTAATATTATTTTATTAAGCCTAATTACAACGTAATTGTTTATGATTAGTTGCATGGTTTAGCACGAAAGTCAGCAAATAAAGACCCAGTTGAAAATCTGAGAAGTTTTTAGTGAGTAGGCTAGAGGTAAGCAATAAATTATACAAGGTGTTAGCCTTAGTTTACTATTTGATATAGTTTTCAGGATGTGAATAAAAATCTATATAAATTTCATCTTCATCTTCAAAATATCTCATACCTGCCTCTTTTACAACCTCTTTGAATTTTTTAAGAGACTCTTCATATTCTTTTACTCTAAATTTGTACTTAGCAATGTTAAAAAGACAGTCATCATCAAAATAATGTAATTCGTTGTTTGAATTAATCATAATATTAAGCCACTCTATTGTCTCTGTCTTTTTCTCTTTCCTCTAAAAAATATTGATTTGCATTAAACCTTAAATTGTCTATTTTCTCTTGTATTTTTTTGTCTAAAATTGCCATATTTTATTAAAAGTTAATATAGAATTGTTTCTGTGTTATTTATTTTCTTAATTAAGGCTTACAGTTATGTATAAGAATAGTTGCGGGTTTGTTTGCTATGATTTTTCGAAGAAACAAGACATTACAAACGCACAACGACCTAAGCTTAAATACCAAGCCGCAATCTTTTTTCGGTGTTACCATACGTTTTTAGTTTAGTAACTTTTTTAGTTCAATGATATCTTTTTTGGCGTATTTAAGATGACTCGACCTATCGCCACAATATATATAAGGGTCGGAGTGACCCAAAAACCTTTTTTCCCGTTCTGTTACTTTTTTAGCATAAATCAAATATTCTTTGTCCAAAATTAATAAGGGAGAAATACTGCTGTAAATTCTTGCGAACACTTTTATTTGTTTTTTATTCTTTCCTTTAAATTGTTCAGAAACTTCAAAAACATACCAGTAATTTTGAATTGGGCGAAAATCAGTTGGTCCATTTTCGTCAAGGTCGGAAGATTTTAAAGTCTCTATCCTGATGATTTCAATTACTTTTCCAATGAAGACATATTCAGATTTGTCAAATTCATGTGAAACTGTTGAAATATCAACTATTCCTGGGTATTCAACACATAATCTTTTTAAGTGAATACTGTCAATTACTTCTCTTTTTCTTTGACTGAAACCAAGAAAAGAAATTAGTAATATGAATAATGTAATGTTCTTCATTTAACGTATGGTAAGGGTTATGTATAAGAATAGTTGCGAGTTTGTTTGCGAAGAATTTTCGAAGGAAAATTAGAAGCTAGCAAATAAAGTAACTAAAATTAGTTAAGCACCAATTAGCATTTTTTATATACTTGTTTAGTATTGTTTTTTGTTTATTCAGTTATTATTTACAGTTTTTAAGATTTGAAAGGAACTAAAATTTGAAGACTTTCATATTTTGGGTTGTATTCGATTATATTATTTTCATCAAACAAAAGATTCAGTTTAGAATATGGGTCATCTAGATATTCTTCTATTTCCATTACATTGACCATATTCATATTGAACCCAAAAAAAGAATTTGAAATTTCTATGATTGTCATTACTTCATCATTATAATCAGTTGGTACGATAACGATTGCTTCTTTTTCAGCATTGTAAAATTTACAGTTTTCAACAGCAATTATAGAATCATACATGGTAAGTAAATATTGATTAAAATCACAATATTTAAAGTATATATCGCAATCTGGGTTAACATTGAATCTTCCGTTTTCTAAATCAATATTGGTGAAATATACCTGTTTAGATTTTTCAATAGAAAGGCCTTTTGGTCTGTTGTTTGCGTCTTCGTTAGAAAACCTCAAATTATTAAAAGTGATTCCTTTACATTTTTCTATTACGGTTTCACCCAAGATTATTTCAGATTTTATGTCACTTGTAATTTCCAAGTCGTTTAATCTTATGAGCATCAATCCGCTAAATTTATCTTTGTACTCGTTCACCTCTATTCCTTTGCCATTAGTTTGTCTTTTGTTGAAATTATATTTAGATAATGTATTGAAATTGTCTATTCCGTATTGTTGTAAGTCTAACTTTTCGGCTTTAATGTTCAAAGTTCTTTTGTCTCCTATATTATCAAAAAATTCCTTTTCAGTATAGATGTCAATGTGCTGTCTGTTTGGGTTATAATTTTTGTGTTTATAATCTAATTTGTAATTTAAGAACTTGTCAAAAACGTAACCCTCTATGTTTTCAAAAGAGATTTTTTTCCATTCACCAACGACTTGTCTTTCTTTAGACAAAATTATTTGTTCAAACTCCTTAGACGACTGTAATATTTTTACTTTTCCTTTATAAGGTATTACACCTATGCGCTCAGCCTTTAAAGATGGGGTATCTCGAATAGATAGACCGTTATTAGAATTAACAATGGCTGTAATTGTTTGTGCATATAGTTGAGTTGCTAATAGTAAAACTATAGTAAGAAAAACATATTTCATATCTTATTGACTTTAAGGGTGTAACAAAAGGTTGCTGATTATTTATTGACAGTATTAATAATTATTCAAGAATGTATATAAAACATAATATTTTCAGTTTTTCAGCTATTCTTAATAACAGTTAAGGGTTCGGTTATGGCAAGTAGGGCAGCGTATAAGCACTACATTTAAAGTTTAAAACTTAACTAAATACAAATATTTTGATTTTCGTTTAAATGCCGATATTTTATCTTTTACAGACTATCATTGATAGGCACAGAGATTTCAATTAAGAGTATACGTGCTATGTATTATTCTGTGTACAGACTATAACTGCCTCTTCTTTTAATAAATTCTTGATAGGTGAAATTATCTTTTCCAAATTCATTACGTGCTTTTATATAGTCTCTCCAGTAATAAAATGGTTGACCCGAATAAGTCGGATCTTCAATATCAGATTCACTATTAATTAAAACAGTTAGTGTTGATTCTCTTAAACCCTCGTCTTCCAACAAGTAGTATTCCAACCTATAAAATTTGTTATTCTCTTTGTCTTCCCATATAACAGCATCCAAATTTTTATTTTCTTTGTAACTACTATTAAAATGTTTGAAACTAGGAGTTCCTAATTTTTCTGTTAATTGATTATATACAATTTTAGGGTTTTCTTTTAGAGTAAAATATGCTAATGTATATGCTGTAATTATATTCTTTTCATCATATTCAAATGATACGTAATTTGAATAAGATGATTCTCTAGTTTGATTCTGTAGTGCTACATTATTAATAGATAATATTTTTTTAGACTCTGAGCTTCTGAATTTATCGCCATCTAGTACAAAATCATTATCATCTGTTTTTTCATTTATAATATCATCGATATTAGTTTCGCCAAGTTTTACTTTCAATAAGTCAAAATCGTTATTTTCTGTTTTTTCACTTATAATATCATCGATATTAGTTGAGTCAAGTTTCACTTCCAATACGTCAAAATCGTTATCTTCTGTGCTATCATTTATAATATCATCGATATTAGTTGAACGAAGTTTCTCTTCTTTTAATTCACCATTCAATTTACAAGCAGTAATAAGCAAACAGATAAATAAGTATTTTGTGCTTTTTTTTAATAATATAAAATCTCTCATTGCTAAGTTTTATTTTTATAGTATTACCAACGTTATTATAAAATAATAGTTGCATGGTTAAGAGCGAAAGAAGATATTCTTAACTGAAGGGTAGAGCGGAAAGAAAATGTCTAGTAAACATTTTTAGCGGAAGTGCCAGCCTGCACTTTAGAAAAGTAACGTATAACTAACTAGAGAAGTCAGTAGAAGTCATGTTACTTACGGGAAATGAGCTAGGGCAGCACCCTAGAAGTCTCACGAGTAAGGAAGGCCAGCACGTAATTCTCTTCAAAATTCGTGTAGGAGCACACGTTGTAGCCTATGCCTAAATTAGAAGATAGTGCCAAGGGAGGAAAGAGCCTTGGTTTGATGATGTACAATCAGCTGAATACGAAGTATGTACGTATGGTGGAGTGGGAGGAGCACAGTGCACTTTATAGCTCACGAACGTCTATTCGATTTTTTTTTTTTTGGTTTTTATTTTCGCTTTAATATATTTTTTTATACCATTATCTTTGATGTAAGAATATATAAATTCATCATCACTTACCCAATAGAATTTATCAAAAGAACATTTATCTTTATCAAATCTTTTTGTTCCAGTTAGAAAATCAGTTAAGTACACAAAATCATTTCCTTTTTTTTCTTGAAAAAAATAACTACCACATTCTTGACCAGAAAACCAACCATTTAATCTATATTTTCTACTAGGAGAATGTAATATATATTCTGGGTTTCCAATTGTATTGATAGTTTCTCCTGTTTTTATACTAATTGAAAACTCAATTGTATCTCTAACTACAAAGAGTAATATTTCTTCAGATGGATAATAAGCAACCACATCAAAATTGACTAGTTCACTTCCTAAATTAAGAATTTGTCCGTTAGGTAAAAAAATGTTTTTTATTACTTTTTCTCGTCCTTCATCGGCCATAGGATTATCAATCCATTTGACTCTTCCAGATAGCATTTTTTCAATCTCTTTCAAATCAATAAGTTTAGTAGGTGCATGGTTGGTCTTTTTATATGAAGTAAAAAAAGTTAAACTATCTATTTTTCTTGTTACTATTTTAATAGAAGATTTGTTTAAATTTTCTAAATATTCTTTCACAACATAGCCCGTTTTATCCCTGTCATACTCCTTATCATTTATATCCAAAAAAGGAAAATTATCGTATTTTATTTTTACCCATTCAGAATTAATTTTTTCATTATTTTCTGAATTGGTATATTTAATATCTGTTTCTTCAATTATTTGGCAAAGCGTTCCATAGGTTAACTTTCCAATTCTTTCTGAATTAATAGTAGCTTCCTTTCTTAAAATTAAACCACTCGTTGCATTTGAGAAATAATAATCTTGACTCCAAACTAAAACGTAATTAAGTAAGAAAAATAGATAAATTACTTTTTTCATTTTTTTTAAATTGTAGGTAACGTTTATTGTATGATGCGTTTGAATTCTGCCGGGTAGATATGCATTATAAAAACTGTGTGTGCCAGTATATTATTTTTTATTTTTCTTCTGCTTTTCTCTTGAAATAGAAATTTTTTCTAGCACATCGTTATAATCATATTTTTGATCTATACTTGAATGTATTACAATATTTAAACATTTTTTCATTTCTGAAATACATACTAAGTCATATTTTTCTCCTTTATAAAAATTTAAGGGTTTAAGTATAACTGTATCATCTCTTTTGAAAAAACCTGCAATTTGAAATTCTTGAATATATGGCGTGTCTAATAAAGTAACTAATCCTTTAGATTCATCGTTAATAAATACCTCTAAATCTTTTACTCTTCCAAAATCTTTAAAAGCTTGTTTCGATGTTACATTTCCATTTACTAAAGAAAACCTTAATGGGTTTAGCAATGTGTCATTAACACTTAAGATGTCATCAACGTTAGAATCAGGAAAAACTTCTAATCGAGCTGTTTTATTAAGTTTTACAATTATTTTAATATCCTCCTCGTACATATTGAATGAAAAATATGTTTTAAAAGAATCGTCTGAAAGATATTTCGATTTTGAGTTATAAGGTTCTACAATAAAATCAAAATTTAAAGCTTCAGAATAATTAAAGTCAGTATAGTCAAATGGACCATTAAACTTTCGTGAAAAAATAATAGGGTCACTAATATCAAAATTAGCGTAAAGCCAAAAAAGTTCTTTATTTTCAGAATTTTCTGATAATTCGTAAACAGAAACACTATCTATTTTAGCTAGTACAGTTGTATTTGCACTACTTATTTTTTGAGCTTTACAAGCTAGAGCTAGTGAAATTATAATGGAGACAAATATTATATTAATAGCATTTCTCATATTTGTTTTTATTATGTACAACGCTTGACCTAAGCATATTACGTAGGCAAGGAAACTTTTCGTTTCCGTCTTAGAACGAAGCTAAAGCTTGTTGCCCGCCTGAACGCACCTTATCGGTACGGGCGGGTTTTGATTTATTTTTTCTATTCTAAAGCTAAATCTATACCCGATAGCTATCGGGGTTAGCGACTTTATAAATATACACAGACCTTTCGGTTTTGCCCGAAGCCCGTATTGTTGATAGCCTTTGTTATACTTCGCTTTTATTTTTCCATTAATGTTGGGGAATCTTTCAAACTAATATTCCTTAATTCTCCATTACAATTCTTAATAATTTCACCCAGCAAATATGAACTTGAATTTTTTTCTTTTCCAATTCTGATATATGTAAAACAAGAATCTTTAGTATCGCTAAATTGAGTTACTAAATAAGACAAGTCTGACAATCGGCTTTCATCTGTTTCAGAACCAAAATAGAAATTTGGCGATAAATCTGCTTGTCCATTAGAGTTAAAACTTGATTTTCCAAATAATACCATTTCAATTCTGTAATCTATTGTTGTATAGTTTACTCTCTTAATAGTTAATGCAATTGCTAAATTGCCTTTTCGTGCAGTTAAAACCGTTCTTTTACCAATTTTTGGTTCACTTGGAAATGAAATAGTATCTCTATTGTCTAAAATCAATAAGCTGTCAGTAAACAATGCGTTTTCTACTTTTGTCTCTTTAAATTTTTTCAAAAAACTAATTGAGTAATGTGTACTATCTTTTATGACAATCGATTGGTTTTTTAGGGCTACTTGAACGTGCGAATTATCAGTTTCTTTAATAATTTCTTGTTTCTCATGGGTATTCTCTTTTTGTTTTGACTTGCATCCAATCAGAATGAAAAATGCTAAAATTATATAGAAAGTTTGTTTCATGTTAAATGCAGTACAACGTTTGGTATAATTAGCGTAGGGCAGTTGATAAGCACTACATTTCGAGTTTTACACTTAGCTTAATATAAATACTTTATTTTTTATAGATTGTTACCGACAGGCCTTTATTTCTTCTTTTCTAAATTCATTATTAAAATCATAAAACTCACCCGAAACCTTCTGTAAGAATTATTAACATTTTATTTTCCATTAACTATTAGAAGACAAATAGAAATGAAAAATCTACAATATTTTTCTTGTCTAAAAAATAGAAAAGTAAGTTTAAAAGGCCTGAGGTTATTACTAAAAGAAAAGAGGCGAAAAGACTAAATAAAAACCTGTTTTTCTTTATTTTAAATTTAGGATTTATTTGGTATATGTGTAATGGTAAAAAAAACAAAAAAGCAATTCCAGCCCCAAACAAACTCATTATTAAAATTGCAAGTTTTTGAAATTCCATAAAAGTTGTATCCTCTTCAAAAAAACTAGAAAATATACTCATATCACTAAAAACAAATTCAATACCAATTAGAGCCAAAACTAAACCGAATAATAAATGAATTAGCAACCAACCTGTATATTCTAATATTTTTTTTGAATAATTCATTCTTGTAATCAATTAGTTTTTTCTAAAATTCAATATGAGGGCTACAACCATTTGCTACATAATTTTTCCTTCCTTCTTTTTCAGTTGGTTTGAATTTTATAATAAAATCTAAATTATTGTACATTTTTTTTGCTTGTAGGTAACGGTTCGGCAAAGCATAGTGCGAAAGTAAGGAGACTTTTCGTTTTCGTCTTAGAACGAAGCTAAAGCTTGTTGCCTGCCAGAACGTGCCTTATTGGTATGGGCGGGTTTAGTTTTTTTTTATCCAAAGCTAAATCCAATCCCGATAGCTATTGGCATTAGTGACTTTATAAATATACACAGACCTTTCGGTTTTGCCCTAAAGCCCGTATTATGTTTAGCTTGTGTAGGCTTTAGTTTTTATTGCAGTTTAAATGTAATAGGCATTGTTTTATAGACTAAAACATTTTGACCATCTTTCTTATATGGTTCTAATTCTTTTAAAGAATTCATTATTGAAAAACATTCAGTATCTAAGGTAATATCAGCCCCTTCTAAAATTCTTAGGTTATCAACTTTTCCATTCTCGTCTATTGTAAACTGAAATGTTACTTTTCCTTGAATTCCTTGTTCTTGGGCTATTTCAGGATATCTGAAATTTTTTACAATGTGCTGATGAATTTTTTCATTATTAGAATCTGATTGAATAGACATTCTCAATTCTGAATATTTAATGGCGTTTTCAGGAATAAACTCTCCATATTTTAGAGTGAAATTATAGTCTCTAGTAGATTCAATATTTCCTTTTTTGTCATACCTATACCATATTCCATATGGTTGATTTCCCAAGTACGATTGGGTCCAAATTTTCTGCCCTTTTTTGGTTTTGCTAAAAATATGAGTAGTTACGCTGTCATTTATCTTTTTTATTTCAAGCATGTATGGTCCACTTTCGACTTCCGTCTGACCATATTTATCTTTAAAATATTTGATTTCAGAATCTACCTGACAAATAACTAGATTTGAAAATAATAGCATTAAGATTAGAATTCTTGTCATGAATGTTAATTTAAATTACAGCTAAAGTTTATTGACCGCCAGAACGTACCTTATTGGTAAGGGCGGGTTTAGTTTTCTTTTTTTTGTCCAAAGCTAAATCCCAAAGATTTAGCGACATCATAAATATACACAGAACTTAGCGTTTAAACCTAAGCCCGTATTAATTATAGCCATTGTTACCACACGTTTTTTTGCCCGAGTGTACCGTTTTCATTGCGTTTTCAATGATTTTCAATTCCGACCGAGTTGGAAATCTATCCGCAACAGTTTCGTTTGATTGAGTTCCATTTGCGCAAACTATCTAAGAAGTCCAACAGCGGTATTATTCCGTTCGATTAAAAAGTCTAGAATTTTTATTAATCAAAACCTAGGCAACGTTGTTTAATTTAATTTTTCGGCAAACTATCCCAAATTACTTGACTAATTGACGGGTCTTCTAAATAATATTTTATATAAATATTTTCTCCAATACAATTGTCATTATGCTGGCAATCATCAAAAAGCCTCTTAGACATAACTTCATTATTAAATTCAATGTTATCAACTTCATATTTGTATTTCAAATAATAATTTGAGATTCCAACCTCGTCAAATTGTGTAATAAATCCAATTGTCAATATTGGGTTTGACTCAATAAGTTTATTATCCTTAGCATCATTTAGCCACCTAATTGCGCTAAACAAAACAACGATTACAACTATTGTCCAGATTAATATATCCTTTGCTTTAATTTTAGATGTTTTTTTTCAAAATGTGTGGTAACGTTTTAGCTATAAACAGTGCGGGAGCAAACTAGCGTTTACTTTCCGCCATGCACAAAGCGAAATCTTTTGGTTTTGTTTTTTCTTTTTTCTGTCAAAGCGAAATCCCAAAGATTTCGCGACCTCATAAAAATACGCAAACCTTAGCGTTTAAAACCTAAGCCCGTATTGTTTATAGGTTGTGTTGTGTGTAGTTTTTATTCCGATTCTGCTTTATCAAACTCGAGAAATTTATTTGTAAACCGTTTAATTTCTTTTCTCTGTTTTATTTTAAACTCTGTTATTATTACTAATCCAGTTACAACAGAAGCTAGCAGAATTCGCCAGTCTCCTTTTAAGATTGATATTCCGGTCATTAATACTCCAAATCCAAGTAATACTTTTGCCGCTATGCTCATTGGATATATGAAATCAAACTTCACGTCATATTTTTCGTCATCATTTAAGATTCCGATTATCCTATGATTATTCGGGAAATGATTAGGCAACAGTTCAAACTTTTCAGGTCCAACATATCCATTGTAAAATCCGTTCGCAATTAGCTTATTCAGAATTTTCAAGGATTTGTCGTTTTTGGTTATCGTTTGCTTCATTTCTTAAATTACGCACAACGTTTATGTATAAGAATAGTTGCGGTTTTGTATACGAGGATTTTTCGAAGAAAAATCAGACGTTACAAACACGCAACGACCTTTGATTAAGCACTAAATCGCAATTGTTTTTACAAATCTAGTTTTATATAAGTTTTTCTAAAAATTAGCCAATTAAAAATAATAGACACTAATAAGCTAGACATAATAAGTAATATCAAATTAATTGAATCAGGAGAGTATAATACTATATCCTGTTTATGGTTTAAAAATATCCAAAAATAATCAATTGAATAAGTAAAAAATGTAGCTAAGATATAGGCTGTAAACCACTTTAATTTAGATTTTATATTAATTAAAATTAACATTAAAAGTAAAGGAAATAAGAAAAAACAAGGAATTTGCTCATATAACCCATAAAGTCCTATAGCAAAGCCCCAAAATACATTGTAAAATTCTTTATAATCGTTATTAGCAATTTTTAGTATAAAACTAAATGTTGAGTAATAAGCAAACAAATGAGTAATCCAAATTAACAAGAATAAATTTGACTTATTTAGCTTCATTTTCTTCTTTTATTAGTTTGTTTTCTTCTTGTAAAAATCCATTTTCATCTACTTTACCTTAAAGTTTTCGGACATAGGTTTATGTTAGTCCAAAGAAAGCAACAGCATTGGTAAATCTATTATTTAGCCAGTCAGCGAATAGTTTTATTCTTGAATTCAAATTTGATGATGTGCCAACTTGTTTCATTTAGCTAGGATTTCAGATTGTTGCTAACGTTGTTTTGTATGATTAGTTGTGGGTTTGTATGCGAGGATTTTTATCAGGAAAATCAAACGTTACAAACACGCAACGACTTTTTATTAAACACAAAACCGCAATTGTTTTTATACGGCTTAAGGTTGTTTTTACCTCAGGTCTTTGTTGCCAGTAGTATTATTCGCGATTTTTGATCTTTTCGTACTCTTCATATTCCGCTTGAGTAGCCTTTTCGTCATTTATAAAATATTCATTTCCGACATCTGACCACCAAGTTAATCCGTGTTTTTTTCCGTTCACATAATGAATTTTCCACATCATTTCTTCGGCCGTTTGGTCGTAAACAATGTCAAATCCGTTTTTCATTCCGTTCTCAAATTCTGTTGTTCCAGTTAGTTTACCATTGCGATATCCTTTTTGAAGTCCTACAACTTTTCCATCTTCGAATTCACATAAACTATATTCATCCTTATCAGGATTTAATATCAGTTTATATTTTCCGTTGAGATATTTATCTGCTTTTTTGGCTTTGATTTGAGTAGTATCGTTATTCACTTCAAAATCCAATTCGCTAAATGATATGGTCTTAAACTCTTGGGAAAATCCTTGATAAAATCCCAAAAATAAAAATATGTAAATCAGTTTCTTCATATTACTGGCAACGTGATTGTGTATGATTAGTGGCGTGTTTAAGCACCTAGTTTAGTAAATAAAAATTGAATATAAAATCCGATAGGATTTTTTGTAAGTAGGCGAGAACCTAGCAATTAATTATATATGGTTTTGCCACACGTTTTTATCTTTTTTTAATTATTAGCATTCTTTACGAATATCGTCCATTTGGATATTCTGAAGGTAAGGTTACGTGAGTTTTAATAATAGTTTGATTCTAATCTCTAATTAGTTGTATATTTTTTTTTACTTAAAATACAGTCGTAGTTCCACTTAATGCGAAAAATCAATTTTTGATTTCATTATAATTTTTTAAATTTTTAAGTCTGTTTTCATTTAATTTCGAAATAAGTTTCTCCATTTTTAAATTTGGAACTTTTTCGGTCTAAATACTTTTCTATTTGTGGTCTATGAAAATATTTTTCAGTCCTTTAAATTTTGTTTGCGTTTTAATTTTAATGGTACATTAAATATTCTATACACCTTGGAGTAAGAAACCAAATAGTGCTTGATAATCTAATAGAGCTAATAAAAAGGGTAAAGCGAAAATTACAATACTAATGGATTGATATACTTTGTTTGTTTTTTTTGATATAATAATCAAGAATATGTAGAAAATTAAATAGTAAATAAATAAAAATCCAAATGCCACACTAATTAGTGGAGTATACCCTCCCATTGAAAGAGCAATAATAATAAGTATTAAAAGTATTAATAACAATACTTGCGTTGCAATCTTTAACTTTTTCATATGGTATGTTCTAATAGCACTAATTCATTCTTTTTTAAATGTGTGGCAACGGCTAGGCTAAGCCTAGTACGGAGGTAAGGAAACTTTTCGTTTCCGTCTGAGCACGAAGCTAAAGGTTATTGTTTAGTTTTACTTTTCTTGTCCAAAGCTAAATTTATAAGATTTAGCGACATTATAAATATACACAGACCTTTCGAATTAGCCCTAAAGTCCGCATTACGTTTAGGCTTTGTTACCATACGTACTTTTACAGCGTTCCTCCATCAGGCCAATTTTTCCAATGACTATTTGATTTTTTTTTCGGTTTGTAATGTTCTGTTTGGCCAGTTTCCAAAACCTTAGCTAATTGCTTAAAAGTTTCGTTTTTACTTGGAAGTTCGGAATCTGCACAATCAGGATGATTCCATTCTGTCAATTCTATGATTTTTGGCAAATCCATTGGAATTCGCTCCCGAATTTCTTTTTCGGTCGCAAAAAAATCATCGTTATAATCTGGCTCTAAGCCTCTTAAAAATTCCCAAATGAAAATTTTACCATCTTCTTCTAGTTGAATTCCTTTATCGAGATAAAATTCTCGATTATGATTAATGGAAATTTGATTATTTCGCAAAAGCATAGTTTTTGCTTTTGGATTTAAGTAATCGCCATATTCGGCATTAAAAGTTGGAAAGTCCAAACTGTTATCGGTAAGGTATAGGAAGTTTTCGTTGTCAGTTCCTGGCTCTGATTTTATGCAGTTTCCAAAAATATGTAAGCAATTAGAAATTCCAAAATGACCAGCAGCACGATAATTATATCCAATGACCTCTATTATTAACACCCATCTTTTCTCATCTCGAAAAGCTTTTAACTTTGAACATATTGGATAAACGTATCCATTATCAAGCATAGGAAAACTAAAATCTTCGGCACACATATCTAATTGAGTTAGGATATGTTTTGCTGAATACTCCCGTTTTTTCTTAAATTTGAAAAGGTTCATTAGTATGTATGGTAACGATTGGGCTAAGCGTAGTGCGGAGGCAAGGAAACTTTTCGTTTCCGTCTTTGCACGAAGCTAAAGCTTATTGTTTTGCTTTTTCTTTTTTGTTCCAAAGCTAAATCCATGAGATTTAGCGACTTCATAAATATACACAGACCTTTCCGTTTAAGCCCTAAAGTCCGCATTGCGTTTAGGTGTAGTTGTGTGGCGTACTTTTTACCAACTAACTCTCGTTATAATTACCGATTTATTATCGTCCAAAAACCCAACAGAATAGTGTTTTCCATTTTTCCGTTGTCTAACGTATTGTTTAGAATATGATTTTCTTCCTTTTTTCCGTTCGATATAATCTAGCTGGTCAGAACCCATTTTATTTCCTTTTTCGTCAAATCCACCAGTTTTCAATTGAGTTTCTAATTTTTCTAGGTCATTTTTATCTAGTTCTATTAAAAATGAGGATGTATAATCTCCAAAATGGTCAGGAAAAGAAGCTGTCTTATATTTAATTTTTCCGCTTTCTGGAAATTCCATATTCGTCACTTCTTTAAAATCAGCTTTATAGAATTCCGCTGATGGATAAACTGCACCGTAAATGAAATATCCAACAGTTAGAATTGGTATTAAAGCAAGCAATCTTAATCTTTTATCATATCCTTTCTTTTTAATCCATCTGTAAATCAAATATGAAATTCCAATTGGTATTCCAATACCCAGAATTATTACAATTAAAAAGAGAATTATTAATTCCATCCGGTTTTTCAGTATGTCACGTCCTAAAATACGGCTACAGATTAATATTAGTTTTAAGCGGCATATTGATGCACGTAATCTGGTGTTTTATAATCTAAAGATAAATGCAATCTTTTAGAGTTGTATAGTTTGATTGCATTTTTGGCTGCTTTTTTAGCATGTACCACGCTGGTAAAGGTTTGGTCAAGATAAAATTCATCTTTTAGAATACCGTTTACCCTTTCGGCTAGGGCGTTTTCATAGCAATGGTTTTCTTCAGTCATACTGATTTTAATTTTCTTTCTTTTTAGTATTTGGGTATAGACATTACTGCAATATTGAATACCTCTGTCGGAGTGATGAATAAGGCTGTCAATGTTCTTAGCATTGTAAATAGCTTTATTTAAAGCTCTGACACAACCTTTTAGTTCAAGACTATCACTCAGGTCGTATCCAACGATTTTACGGGAGTACATGTCCGTAATCAATGCCAGGTAACAGAATCCTTTTATGGTTCTGATATAGGTAATATCGGATGCCCAAACCTGATTAGGTCTATTGATCTTCAAGTCTTTTATAATGTTATTATACTTATAGAATCTGTGATATGAATTGGTAGTTCTACAGGAGTATCTCTTTCTTCTTATGAGCAAATTGTTTTCTCTTAAGATACTGAATAGCTGGTCTCTACCTACTTTAAGGTCGTACTTATAAAACTCATCTTTTAATGATCTCATGAGTTTTCTGGTGCCTTCTCTGGGCAGTGTTCTTCTACTTTGCCGGACAAGTTCGATTATATCCTGTTCTATCTGTTTTTTGATTAAAAACCTTTTTTGGTATTTGTAATAGGCATCTCTTTTCAGATCAAAAGCATTGCAGATAGTACCAATTGAATACAGCCTTTCATTACGGTTTATCGGTGCTACTTTCATCAAGGCTTTATGTTTAAGTTTTTTTTTAATTCCTCAACATCTCTATAGCCCAGGTTCTCGGCAGCTACCTCGAGATAGCTATCGGTCACCAGTTTGTCCAGGTCCTTTTTAATAAGAAGGTCCTTAAGTTGTTTCAGCTCTTTTTGAAGGGCTTTGATACGGGAAAGTTCGTCGTCTGTTTGCACGGTTACACGGGTGTTCATTAAATCTTTACGATCATACTTTTTAATCCATACGTTTATAGTACTGGATTGTATACCGTAAGTTAATGCAATTTGTCTTTTGGAATGGTTTCCTTTGGTAAGTTCTGCCAAGACTTTGAGCTTGAAGCTCTCACTATAGCGTTTTACATATCCATCATTTTTATACATATACTTGAAGTGTTTTGTATACATATTTCAGGACGGGTCAGTATGACACACAACGTCTCCGTATATGAAACGTAGCGTGTAAAAAGACACTATCGTTTCGGATTATACACGAGCCTAATTTTTAAATTTTTCTTTTTATCTTAGTTTTCTCAAAAAGCCAAATTTAAAAATTTGGCGGTCTTTACAAATACACAATAACCTTTGGTAAAGCCTATAATAGCTATGTTTTATATACATTGTTGTAGGTAGTGATTTATTCACGTATTTTGGATAAAAAATATCCCTGCTTCATTTCCTGATTTTAATTTCTTTATATTTTTATCTAAATAAAAGTAACCAATTCCATTTTGGAAAATATGTAAATCATTTTCAATATCCTCTTCTAATAATTGTAAATAGAAAGTATACTTAGGGTGAGGATTAATAATATCTTGTTCAAAAAATGGAATATCTTTGAATTTTGATACATCTAATCCCATTCCGTTTTCTTCAAAGAAAATATGTTCTTCGTCCATATGCTTTTCCTTATTACTTGAATCAAGTTCAAAATATTTTTTTTCCAGCACAGTTTCACTCAAAGAAAAGTTACTAGTTTCAATTTTAGTGTCATAAATTAAAACTTTACTATAGCCTTCATTTAACATTTTCAAATCAGAATTAGAATTGACTGTAAATTTTGAAGATATTGTTTCTTTAACTCCACCCAGAATATGATTTTCTATTGAAATGAATATTGATATTTGCTTATTTTCGTCTAAACTACCATTTTTAAAAAAATTCGGATATAAAGTACAAAAGTGTGTTTGATAAGTTTCTTTATTAGGAATTTTTGGCCAAATATTTTCTGACATATTTATAGTTCCTCCACCTAAATATCCAATACTATTTTCTGTCTTTTTTACTGTAAATATCAGTTTTGCCATTAATTATTAATCTTTAGTTAATGCTTGGTTTTCATTACCTACAACGTTTATGTATAAGAATAGTTGCGGGTTTGTATGCGAGGATTTTCCGAAGGAAAATCAGACGTTACAAACACGCAACGACCTTTGATTTAACGCTAAACCGCATTTTTTTTACATACTGTGTAGCCATTAGTTTTTTTTATTCCGCTTTTGTTTTTACTGGAACTAAAAATTTGTGAGTAAAATTTTCTCCGTTTTCAATTCGTTCAGTTACTTGTATTTCCAATTTTCCATTTACAAGAGTTTTTTCTATCGGCGTAATTGTAAATCGAAAACTATCTTTGTCGGTTTGGTTTACCATAATTCCAGGTCCGAAAATCAGAAGTTTTTGGTTGTCTATATTTTTCGTTTCAAAATTTGCTTTGGTCGGTTTTCCTACAACTAAAAATTCCGCATCGTTTTCTAAAACTATTTGTATTTTTTTGTCCGCTTTTGAGTAAACAAAATTCGATTTAGTTTTATTTCCGCAACTTGCTAAAGTCAGAGTTATTATTCCGAAAAATATGTAATTCAAAACCTTGATTTTCATTTAATTTCTCCGCTTTTTTTAATTAATGGCAACGTTAAGTATAAGAATAGTAAGGGGTTAAAATATACTGACTTTCAGTTTAGCACTTAGCCAAATCTTAGATTTGGTATTTTACCTTTTCCTTATACTAAATGCCAAATCAAAGATTTGGCGGACTTCATTAATATGCATAAACTTTCGGTTTGGCACTTAACCCTTATTATTTTTATACCGTGTGTGTGCCCAGTATGGGCATCTTTACCTTATAGCAATATAAGGATTTATTTAGAGGGTGTAAGTCCCTTATGCGCTGGAGTAACTTCTGGAAGCATTAGTAAGTCGCAAGGGTGGTAACTGCGAAGTTACATCTGAAGAAAGCGAGACTACAAAACTCGGTACTGACCCTTCAACTTTCGCTCAGGGCAGGCCAAGCAGGAATCGTATACAGAGGCATATTCATCTGGGTAAGCAAGCACACTTCGGCAGGTTCAGTGCATCGCATCATTGTAACGCCCCAAGATTACAAAAAGGTAAGTATGTAGATACGGCAGGGATCGAGTGAAAGAAGGTGTTCTTACCTGGGGAGGTCTCCAAAGCTACGTGTAGCTACATGGAGAAGTCAGCAGAGGTCATAGTACTTACAGATATTGAGCTAGGGCAATACCCTAGAGGTCTCACGAGTAAGGAAGGCCCGAACGTAATTCTCTTTAAAATTCGCATAGGAGCTCACGTTGTAGCCTATGCCTAAATTTGAAGATAGTGCCAAGGGTGAAAAGAGCCTTGATTTGATGATTTACAAACCGCCGTATACGAGACCCGTATGTACGGTGGTGTGAGGGGTGCACTCTGTCATTTGATGGCGGAGCCAACCACTCGATTAGACACAGTTATTTGTTTTCTGAATTAAATATTTGCTCTAAATTGATTTCATCAAACTCTTCAAATGAATAATCTAGTTCAGTATATATCGTTTGAAGTATGGGTAATTTTAAAGAAGTCTTTAATGGGGCTAAAAGACTGTAATTATTATCTTGATCTTTCCAAATTTGAATCATTGAACTTTTGTCAATAATTTTTATTTCATAAAACTGTTTATCGTTTAAATGATAAATGAAAGTTTCATTTTTTGTTTTTTCAATTTCAGAAAAATAACTTACCTGAATACCATCCATATAAGTAAATGCTATTGAATTATTATTTAAATATATTGGGAAATAAACATAATTGGAATTAACAACGAGATTATTTTTGTAAGATTCAACTCTAAAATATGTGCTCTCTAATGATTTGTTTGTGTTTTCTGTTTTATTATTTATTTCATTTTCATAAACATATTTCCCATTATTTATCTCATTTTTCAAATAAAATAAAGTGTAAGAACTCATTATGGACTTAAGACTTGTATTATTTCTATAATCAATAATAGTACAGTTTTCTTCTTTATATTTTCCTTCTCCTATTTTTTTATACTCTAAAATTTGAACAGAATCATTTGAAGTAATTGACTTAATTTCATTTGAAATAATTTCACTTTTTTCTAATGTCATTTCTCTAACATTAATTTTGTTTATCTTTTTAAGATTATCAATAAATTCTAAATTTGGACTGTTTTTTATTAATTGTCGAAATTCATTTTTTTCTTTCTTATCAATTTTACAATTGAAAAATAAAGCTAGTATTAAAAAATAAATTATTCTTTTCATTTCCGGCTGTTTTTATGTTATTGTGCCTAACGTTTATGTATACGGAAAGTTGCGTGTTTGTATGCGAGGATTTTCCGAAGGAAAATCAGACGTTACAAACACGCAACGACCTTTGATCAAGCACTAAACCGTAATTATTTTTATACGGTGTTACCACACGTTTTTATTTTATTTCAATTTCAATTTCTTTCGACATTTTCGAATAATAAAACACTTGGATTTTATACTTTTCTTTCGGCAAAGTGCTTTTCGGATTAGATTCTGTTTGTTTTAAAATCGGAATTTTTAATAAATCGACAGAATATTCTTTTGTTTCGTTCGGTTTGAGTTCGATTTCATATTCTTTTAGGTCGTCTGGTGAAAATAATTGCGAACTAAAAATATGACTTGAAACTTGACTTGTTAATTCCACATTATTTAAATCCATAATTGATGCTCCAGTTCCGATTGGGTGTTCCCAATAATCTCTAATCATTATTTTTTCGGTCTTATTGGATTTGTTTTTCCAAACGAGTTTTATTTCAATTGGTTTGTCAGCATAATATTCCTTTTCCACTTTGATATTGAATTCAACCTTGTCTGATGTAGGATAGCCAGGAAACTGGATTTGTGCGTTTAATTCCGCATTCAGATTTTCTTTTTGAGCATCTTGCTTAACTCCTTTAGCAAATTCAAACATTTCAAGTCCGAAATAAGAAATTCCGATAATTAGAGTTCCAATTATTGTTATTAAAATTCCTTTTTTCATAGGTCTTGTCAAATGTGTGGTAACGCTTAAGCTAAGCGTAGTGCGGAGGCAAAGAAACTTTTAGTTTCCGTCTGCGAACGAAGCTAAAGCTTATTGTTTTGATTTATTTTTTCTTGTCAAAAGCTAAATCCGTAAGATTTAGCGACATTATAAATATACACAGACCTTGCGAGTATGACACAAGTCCACATTAATTATAGATTTTGTTACCACACGTTTTTTTCACTACAACGTTTTAAACTCGTATTTATTCAGCTAAGATTGGTCTTTCTACATCTAAGGTGTTGGGGTATAGGTTTACGCCAGTCTATACGTTTAGGCGTAAAGGGGAAATACCAGTTAGTAGTAAGTTAGTTGGCTTGGCAAACAGTCAAAGGCAAGTTCAGGTACCTTACCATGATAACTCTGCTATTGTCGTTAACGGAAAGATTACAATGCTTAAAACTCATCTAAAAAGGGTGGAAGAACAATTTTGGATTAGGAAATATAGAGACCAAATTTAAAAAGATGTACTAATGGCTGCATAACCGACTACGCTAGTACATATGGCACGATTGCGAGGAACTAGAGCGCAAACGATATAATCTCGCTGGCTTAAGTATAAAACAGGATCAAGAGTATGCTTGGAGTAGAACAAGGATGGGAAGCTGGGCAGTAGCTCAATGCCCCATACTTAAATCTAATAGTACCAAAAAAAGGCAAAGAAAATGAGGTTATCAAACTATGCTAGCGCACTACCTCGTTGTAAAGTTTTGATATAATGAACCGCCGTATACGAGACCCGTATATAGGTTAGTGGGTGAGGTGCACTGTGGGCTTTATCGCTCACGACCTTTTACTCGATTGTGCAAAGTTTTGTATGATATTTAAAACAGGCTAAATAAAATTCGAATAATTATGTATCATAACCAATGTTCGACGTTTGAATAAACAAATCCTATTACAATTATTAAAAAACCAATCATAAAACATAAGTAAGCTAATTCAATTTGTGCAAAAGAATTTTTAATTTGTTTTTCAAGCCCATACATAGCCCTTACTTGATTACCAAAATGTAAATCAGGTTTAACTAATAATTTAGCATATGCTTTCTCGTATTCTTCAATTGGGATATTGTCGTTCAAGCCAACTATGAAAAGATTTTCTTCAAGTTTGTGATGTTTTGACAATATACTTTTTCTGTAATTTTTCAATAGGCTAAAAAGATGTGGTCTTGATGCATTTATAGCAAATATCAAAGAAGCAAAACTAAAGATAACCATCATTACGCCTATAAATCTACCATACTCTAAATTCTTTATATGCTTAAAGAAAATAATTATTGCAGAAATGATTGTTGCATTCACTTTGATCATAATAGCCGCTTTGCGGTCAATCATATTAAAGGAATTTAGATAAAATTTATTTTGATTATGTAAAAATGTATGTAAGGATTTTCGAGGTTCTTTATCTGTGTGAAAAAGTTTATGTTTTGATGATTCTGCATTCATTTTAAATGTTGTTTTTAATTTAAAATCCGTGAAATAGTTTCAAGTAAAATATAAGTAATATTTTCCATTAATAATTTCTTATAGTTTTGTGAGTTTTGCACAACAATTAAATATATAACATATCCTTTATAGATTCAGAATTAAGAATCATCATAAAAAAAATGATTTTATATACTTAAAATTCAAGCCATAGTGTAGGTTAAAAAATCTATGAACTTCTAATCGCTTTAAAGAATTTAATTTAAAAAACGTAGGGTAGGAGATAGGTTTGATTTTTCGATTTAGTTTTGCACTAAGTCTAAAGATTTCATTACTACATTGATATACGAGGCCTTTTTAAGTCAGGGTCGTATTTTTATCGATTGTGTTATGCGCCGTTATTTTGCGTCGTGCTTTTCAATTAAATCATGTAACTTTTTGTCATTTGAAATCTCGATCCAACGTCTAGATGAAATTCCGCTATGGTTTATTTTGTCTAAATCTGCTCCACGTTTTAATAGTACGTTGATAATTTCAAATCTTAGCTGGTTAAGTTCTTTTTGCTCTTCTCTCCAGGTTTTTCCATATTCTCTAATTGCAGTAAAAATTGGGTTATTTCCATTTTTGTCTTCGATAACATGAATGTCCATTTTATCATTTTTAATTAATAGTAGTGATATTTTAGAAAGTTCGTGATGTGCAAGGGCAATATGTAAGGCATTAAATCCGCTCTTATTTTTCCAATTTAAATCAACATTTTTATTAATTAAATACGTAATAATTTCAAGTTGCTCAGTAGTGCCCTGTTGCGCTTTTTTACATAAAAGCGATTCAATCAAAATTGAATTTTGACTAGAAAAATCAGTGTATTTATTTATATCAATTTTATATAGTTCTATCAACTCAATTAAACGATTCTTGTTTGGTTCAAATAGTGCTCTAAAGAGGTCTTTTTCTAAAGTCATTTTATGATTTTTATTTGAGAATTTAATGGTTTTAAAATACTTAAAAATGCCTGAAATGTATGAGCTATTCTTATTTATAAATGATGACGATACTAGAACTACCACTTTTAGGATCATAAACAGATGCTATGCTACCCCATTCATATATTCTTTTAGGTCCTATTTTAGAATTAAGCCAAACATCATATGTTTCTTTTAACTCGAGTTCTTTTTTTTTAGACCAGTTACCCCAACCTTGTGTATCTGAATTTTGATTATAGCGTGGGGTAAAATCAATCTGTTTAAGTGCTCTATTTTTAAAACGGAAGGTTATATTTAGTTTTTCATTAGTTGATTCAAGACCTTTATAGGTAATAGTACACCAACCATTATTAAAATCGTCTTGTGAGTTGGGTGAACCCAATATTTTACAAATGTCATCAGAAGTTTGTTCTTTAGAGATTACACCTGTATCAAAATTTAAATTTCCTTCTTCAGTTATGTTCATACAAGGCACTTTAGCTTAACTGGTTTTAAATACTGTTTTGTCTGCTCGTTTTAGGTATGTTTTAAGGTTCAAAGAGCATTAAGTTTTATTCAAAAACAACCTTAAAAAGTCTTGTATTACTTTGTCGTCTGTATTATAGCCTAAAGTATATTCAGTTTCTTGGCTATTTCAGTTCTCCATTTATCTTTTTCATTGAACTTGATATTGTATTCTTCTACAGACAAGTTTAAGAGGTCGAATAGTTGTTCTGCTTTATCAAATGCTATTTTTTCTCCGACATTTTTAAAATCATTTACTTCGATACCGTCGTCAATTTCACTTTCAAAATATTGTATCATAATATCCATTAAAAGTAAGTGCCAATTTTTTTCGTAGTCAGTGTAAATTTGATCGTTTTCAAGTTCGAAATAAATAATTTTTTCTATTTGATCATTGTAGGCATATACATAAAACGTTTCACCACTACAGAAAATGGGTATAAGACTAAAGTCTTTAATTATTTTGTAATTCGATATCTGAGGTAAATAAAAGTAAGCCATCTCTACATCTTCAACTTGAAAATCTAATTCTTCTACTTTGCCAATATTCTCGATGAATATTTTCGGTGCACCAAACTTTAGTAATTCACTTACTCGATTTTCTATGGTAATAAGTTTCATCATTTTTTATGATATTTGGTTGGTGTGCTCAGTAGCGTTTTAAAAGCTAGTAATTATCATTGAAGCACTGAAACATTTTTTTGAAAATCTTTTAGGGCGAATCAAATTATTTCGCAGACTTGTTTGTATGATACAGTAAAATGGGTAAAGCACATTCTGTAGTATTAACTTTGGCTATTATAAGTATTTATTATTTTACTTGCTTCTTTTGAATTAAATATTGCTTGCTGCCATAGCCTTCTACCATCATTTCTTTTATTACCATAAAATTCATTGATGAATCTGTATAGATATCGTAAGGTGTATTAGCATCATTATCATAGAGATACATTTTTAACCAATCTATTTTAAATTTAATTTTCTCAAATTTATTTAGCGTATAAAAACCTGTTCCTAACCAATGTTCAGGTCTACCACCGGTTGGGTTAAAAGAACCCTTTAATCTAGCCACCTTTTCTATTTTATGAAAATAATCAAGTGTTGCGATCTCTTTAAGAGGGTTGAATTGTAAACTATTTGAAAAATCATAATTAACAGTACCGCTAGATATATGAAAATCATCGGTAGCAATTATTTTATACCATTGTTTATCTTTTAGAAAGAAAACTTCTTGAAAGCGTTTATTAGAGATACTATCTGTACTATATCTGTATTCTAAAAAATCAGAACCGCTACTAATTTGTAATGTTTCAGCTTTGGTATGTATTTTCTCGTTATTAATTAATTGAATGGGTTTATGGGTTTTGTTGCCATCCATTAACCAGCTTAAATAAAAACCTTTTTCGAAATCTATAATATATTCGTTTGCCTTATCAAAATTTGATGCATCGAAGGTTAATGAGTCAATAACAGCACCAAGTTTATTTATTCTATAAAATTTACTATTAAACCTGAAGGGGTTAATTGATACCTCTTCACTTATTACGATACAAAAAATACTATCATTAATTCTTGTAAGTCTTTCATCATAATCAGTAACAAAAATTTTAAAATTGTATGCATCGTTTGATGTAAGGCTATCTAGATTTTTATAATTTTCATATGCTGTCGGAATTTCTAAGGGGATATAGTTATCCTTCGTACTTTTTTTTTGATTACAGCTAATACCACATGCTACAAAAGCGAAAAATAAAATGACTGTAGAAATTAATCTAGTTACTTTCTTCATATGTTATAATTGTAATTTTATACGGATACAAACTTTATTTAGAAAATAGAAACCAGACTGAAAAGATCAAAAACTCTAATTTCAAAATTATTAAACCTAGTATAGCTTAGCCTAAGGTTAAGGAATGATTTATTTTGCTTTCACCCCAGTTCATTGTTCGGTGCAGTATTATTGACCTATAGATTTTAATTCTGCAATATCACTCTTGTTGAAAAAGCCTTTAACCTTTTTGATAAAACCCATTTTCAAGTTTATTTTAAGTTCTTTTCTATTGCGTATTTCGATATTATATTTTTCAGATAATTCATCTAAATATTTATGATAAGACCTGTTTAGAACAAGCGATATCTGTTCATCTTCATTAGACATAATGGTGTCTAAATGATTTTGATTAAAATGAAAATTACTTAACTCAATCTCTTGGGTTATGTTACTGAATAAGAAGCGTTTTTGAATAAGATGAATTCCCTTGTCCGTTTCTTGTAATCTTACAATAACACCTTTCTTTAGTTTACCAATTTTAGTATTGGTCAAAACCAAAATCGATAAATTTTTTCCGTCTGTTAATTTTGTTTCCTTGCTTCTAAATAGGTTCAATAAAGGATAAACAATTAGATATTTCGTTTTGCTGATTAATCTAATAGAACGTTTGTAGAAAAATAAAGAAACAAGAAACATCATCAACGCTATAATAACTGATGTGACCGGACTAATAATACTTATAAAAATAAAGCCCGTTGCAATAACAATTTTTACAATCTCTAAAACAGCATCAATGAATGGTATTGGCGATAAAAATATTAGAATATCTATGAAAAACTTAAAAGCCATAACGATTATTAAAAAGTATAACGAGATACCTAATATTAATATGGTCTTTAAACTAACCGACAAAAAGCCGGCTTGATAAACAATCTCGCTATGTGCAGGGTCATCAGAAATAAAGGTTGGAGCCAGAATAATAATAGCATTAACAATTAAAGCAGCTTTGTTTGAAAGGTAAGTATCAACTAAACCAATCGTTGCAGTGGCTTTGTTGGTTTTAAAAACGGTACCAACTAATGAGGTAAAGAAAAAAAGTAAACCAAATAATATTAAAACTATCCAGCTACCAAAAAAAGGATTCGTTGCAACAAAATCATTATGAAAACCGACTTTAGAACAGACCGATGTTAGAAAAACAGTTAAGTATGGATTAACACCCATCGGTGCTAACTGTGCAAATTGTTCTACTAAAGCAGAATTCTGACTTATGGTTTCTTGTACTTCTAAGTTTTCTGTTTGTGCCAGAAGCATTACTGGAATAAAAATAAAAATCAGTAAAATCTTTTTCATAGGTTACTTTTTATAGTCCTAAACCAGGCAGCCATCGTTAGTGCGTAAGTAAGAGAACTTTTTATGTACGTCTAAGTACAAATTAACGTTTTGTCTCTTTCTAAAACGTTTACCTAGGCAATTAAACTTATAGGTCAGTATTTTGTATTGGTTGTATTAGTGAATGATATTTAGCTATTAATGTGATTCTATTTTAATTAATTCTTTATACATAGTATTTAAAAAATCTTGTTGTTCTTGATCTCCGGTAAAATACCGCTGGTAGAGTGTGCCACAATCTTGAATATCTAATATATTAATTTTATTAAAAGACCAATCATCAATACTTTCCACCTCAATTGCTAAATCTTCATCACAGCTTAGCCATATATCAGAGAATTTTGTTTTTTTATCTTCACTTAGTTGATTAAAATCTGAAGTAACAGTAAACCCTCGCATTTTTGGATTAAAGAATTTTCTAATAGAAATTACTGGAACACCACCCCAAACTATTGGGCTATCAACTGGAAGTTCTATTTTTTCGAGGTCATCTTCACTCATTAATTTAGCTTGCTTTCCTTCTTTAAAAAAGTGTTCCTCATAAATTAGTTTTGTTCCTTTTGGTACTAATATATGTTTAACGATCATTGGCTCAGTAACTACAAAATAGGGGTAATCTGTTTGTGTTGTGCCATGGTAACCTAGACTACCACTGCAGCCAGATAAAAGTATTATGCTTAATAAAATGAAAGAAAATCTAATATTTTTCGTGAATCTCATACTATTATTTTAATAATTTATATGACTAAATATAAATGTTGCTAACGTTTATGCTTAAGTATAATTGTAAATTGGTATAAGAAGATATTCTGTTTTAAAATCGAATGCTTGTACATCTATATATGCCATTGAATTATATTATAATTATAGTTAAAAGTAATTTTTAACTATTTAATTCTCAAACATTTCTAAAATCGAAGTTTTTCATTTTCATTTTTGTTGAACCAACTAGAGCTCTTAAGTGCTGCGCTTGCAATGATAATAATACAACAAAAAATAGTAGGGGCAGAGCGGTCTTGAAAGTTATCTTTCTTATTTCAATCTTGCACCCAATAATAGAAGCTAAGGCACTAGCATAATAAGAAGTTTAGAATTTATCACCTTGTTTTAATAACCGCTTACAGACGCTAATTATAACGTCTATGTCATTTCTAAGCTTGAACTAGTATAATATTCATTTCGGTTAACGTTTTACATTCGTAGTATCTAACTATGTAACAAATAGGCTAATCTATTAATTCTTTGATTTTTATTAAATCATTAAAATTTTCTGATTTTAGTTTCACTGTTATTGAACTGCTTTTTAGTACCCTATGTTTAGTGCCTTTCAGAATTAGACACTTATCTTTTATATAACAATCATTTAAAGAAATGGTCATCGGCTTTTTACTATGCAATACATTTTTCTTTACAAAATGATGAGAATAAGAACTGTTTTTAATAACTATTCTAGTTTCATATATGTTCATATGACCATACCAAAAATCAACACCTAAAGCTTCTGTATCTATTATTTGCAAATTGCTAAAGCGTGCTATTATTTTTTCATTAATTACGTCATTAGATAAGTCAGAACTGTTTTTTACAGCATACATAATACCCCAAATAGCTAATAGTATGAATACTGAAAAAAAGAATAAAGGAATATAAGTATTCATTAACAGTGCTTTTAAATTGAATTTTGACGACAGTAAAATATAGAATAGCGATTAAGTTCTTGTTTGCTTTTATAATTCATATACAGAATTAATTTAGCAGAATCTAAAGCTATTTCTAGACGATATTTCTGTTCAATAAACTCTAAGGCAATTCATTTTATGGGTTACGGTATCTAGTTTTTATTTTAAAATACTATTCTCTTAATAGGTTTCAAATTCAGAAAAGAGCTCATCTTTAAGTTCTTTCCATTCATTTTTAATGATGCTATAATAGACATCAGTTCTACTTTCTCCATTTGATGCGATGTGGTTGTTTCTAAAAACACCTTCTTTTTGCGCACCTAATTTTTCGATTGCTTTTAATGATCTTAAGTTAGCTTTGTCTGCACTAAACTGTATTCTTCTAAAGCCGATTTCTTCAAAGCCAAATTTCAATAGTTCATACTTGCAGGCTTTGTTTATGCCTGTGCCTTGAAAATCTGTTCCGTACCAGGTCCATCCAATTTCGCATTTTTGGCTAGAGGTGTTTAAGTTGCCGTATCTAGTACTGCCTGCAACTTTATTGGTTAGTTTGTCTATAACTAAAAACGGATAGCACAAGCCGCTGTTTTTATCTTTAATCGTCTTAGAGATGTAATTCTTTAAGCCCTGTTCGTTATTTACACTCATTCCCATAAATTCCCAGATTTCTTTATCGAAAATTATTTCTTTGAGCTCTTCATTTCTTTCATTCTCAAAAGGGAGTAATAGTACACGATCGTTTTCAAGCTGAATTTTTGTTTTTAATAATTTTGGTTTCATTTTTAATTTCTTAGAATTTTTAATTTATGGTAAGTAGGGTAGTAGACTAACAATTGTTTTATCAAACCAATTAGGAAAAGCTTTTATTTTTTTTCTTGAATGGCATATAGTAACATGATAATAATCAAAAATACAATTACAAAACTCATTTATTGAATAACTTTTTTATTGGAGATATGATTTTTCCTGTTTTTGAAGACTAAGAAAAATTTAATATCCGAAATCTATTGCGTTGTCTCTTTTAAGTTGTAGCATAAAGATTAAACAAAAACAAGAAAAAAGGAATGATCCAAAAAATTAGATTTTGTTTCTTTTTATAAAAGAAGACTATGAGGTATAAAAGCAATAAAATTAAATTTGCTATTAAAAATAGAAAAGTTGGTTTAGACATTATTGCATGGCCATGAGGTGCTACATCATAAAAATAATATACTACAAAGCATAATATTTGAGCAATAGAAAAATAAAAAGGAGTACTATTCTTTTTAATTAAATGAAATAACGTTTTATGAGTAATTTCTAATTCTTTTTGCATTAATGACTGTTATAAAATCATAGATATTTCAATGACCAGTACTCATAATTTCTACAAACAATACACTTATACCAATACCGCATAGGCATAATAGTACTAAAAAAATATCCAGTTTATTTACCGGTTTCTTCTTTTTTAAACTCTGTATTTTATTTTTCTGAAATAGTATAAAGTAATTCTCCTTGTTTGTTAATATAGTTTTTTTTCGGATTAGCGTTTTCATCGTAAACTGAAGCAACACCTTTATGAAATGGGGTAGCACTAGAAAAACGAGGTTTTACGATGTAATTACCTTGTATATCTATATAACCATATTCATATGTAAATTCTCCTGTTCTTCTACCTACAAGGGCAACACCTGCAATAAAAGGTTGAGCGGTATCAAATTTCAATGGTATAATTAGTTTCCCTTTGTTATTAATGTATCCCCAATTTAAGTTTCCATTTTTGTCATTTCCTTCTCTAATAGCAACAGGTGCTAGACCTTCATTAAAACCATAGGCATAATCATATATTGCTGATATAGCTAATTCTCCATTTTTATTTACAAAACCCATTTTCTCTTCGTCGTTTGTGGCAAGTGCCATATCTTCTTGAAAATTTTCTAGTTTATAATAATCGAATGGTATAACGGGTTTATTCAAAGTATTTATAATGCCATAGTTAAGAGATGGTTCATTTACCACGGCATAACCATTTATAAATGGTGCTACTTCATTATATTTTAGTGGTATTATTTCAACTCCATTAGTATCAATAAAACCCCAAAAACCTTCTTTTTCAACAGCTGCATAGCCTTGAAAAAAATCTTTAACACTATCATATTTTGGTTCAACTATATATTTTCCTTTTTTATCTATAAAACCATATTTACCATTAACTTTTACTGCAGCAAAACCTTCTTTAAACAATTTTGCCTCATCAAACTGTGGTGCTACTATTTCCTCTCCTTTTTTATTTAAATATCCATATTTATCAGCATCTATATAATTACTAAATGCTGCCATACCATCACTAAAAGGAAAAGCATAATTATATTTTATAGGTATTATTATTTCACCTTTTGTATTTACAAACCCAATATTCTTATCTAATTGAACAACAGCTAGACCTTCACTAAAGTAACGTACTCTATCATATATAAAACCTGTTATTTCTTCACCTTCTTCATTTATAAACCCATCATTACCTTCAAATCCTACTCCAATAACCCCTTCAGAATAGCCTTCAAAATCATTGTATATAGGTTCAATAACCATATTTCCTGAATAGTCAATAAAACCAAAATTTCCATCTACTTGAATGGGTAATAATTTGAGTTCATCGATGGTTTGGCAGTTCAATAAAAATGAACTGAAAATGAATATAATTAATGTTAATTTATACATGAATAAAATTTGTGGTAGTAGTTATTATAAATTTTTTATTGCCAAATCTTAAATTTGGTTCACTTCTTAAATGATTGTAAACTTTTTGATTCGACAACAGTAAGGTTTTATATGATGTTCATCGCAGTAAAAAAGGACATCCCCTTTACTTAAATACTAAGACCTAATTATTTTTATAGTCCTTAAGTTTAATTCTTAATCTATTTCGTATTTCTCAAAAATCTCTTGCCTAAGTAAATCTAGTTCAGTTGGAAACCCTTCTATGTAATCTTTCGGTTCATCTACTTTTTTACCTTCCACTTTTTCGAACATTATTTTCGGTATATCTCTAACGTTCTTTTCGTCTAAATAATCACTTGTCCAGTCGTAGCCTTGTTCATCATTTTTAGGGTTATATTCAAAAGTACTTTGTTTATAAAATCCATTTAAATAATTAGCCTCTATTTTTTCGACAAATTCAAAATCATTTAAAGAATATTTTTCTTTAGATATTAAGTCTTTTTTGTCTTTGAATTTCTTCCAATATCTAGGTGCCGATTTCCAATAAATCATTAACGCAGTTCCTTTATCGGTTAATGGGTTTTCAACAAGCCAATTTAGAAATACGGATGAACTGTCCCAATTCCATTCCATAGCCATTTGATGCCAAATTAGAGGAGATGATTTTTTTGCATACGATATAATTATACTATTTAGAATATCTTCAAATCTGTCATCTGTTATTTTCTCTTTCATATGTTACCTCAATTTTTTAAGTAAACACTTTTTTCGTGAGTAGGCTAGAACCAGCCAATTAATTAAACATCGTAAAAACTAATGTATTTATTCTTTTCTTATAAAATCTCCATAATCATTATTTCTCATTGTTGTAGATTGATATGGTTCTGTGAATTTTGGGTCTTCTTCATCGTATTCTTCAAATAGTTTCTCTATTAAATCGACTTTTATTGAATTTGGTTTTGTGTCTGAAAAATAATATAGTTCTCTTTTGTCTTCAATAATTATCAAATTACTTTTCTGATTTTTAGAATAGTAATTGACATATGTTTGCGTGTGTTCAACTAATTCAAAAACTCCATTCTCTTTTATATTTTTTTCAATTCCACAGCCATGCTCAACTAATTGAAAATCAATATTTTCAGGAAATACAATAGGGTAGCTGGCTGTAAATTCAAATAGTATATCTGTTGAATAACAATCAGGTGCTCCGCAATCAAAACCATGAAGATTAAAAGGAAGGTCAAACCTAATTTTATCTTTTATTTGATTTACGAGCCCTTTAATATATAGTTCTTGCAAAATACTAGATTTCAGGTTTTCGTTTGGTTTTGAATTAAGGATTTGTATTCTCAAAGAATCTTGAATTTCAACAAAAGTTAATTCCTCTTCTTTTAATTCGTTAGTTTCTGTAATTATCTTTTTAGTAACTACTTCTTTATGTTCATGATTGACTTCTTTTTTTTTCTTTGATGAACAAGCGGCAATTAAGAGACTCAAAATAAAAAAAGTATGTTTCATATTTCTCTTTTCGTGGTTTTGTTAGATGTTACCTAACATCGAAGTATATGGAAAGTTGTATTTTTAAGTGTGATAACGATTTATGAGTAATTTCTAATTCTTTTTTTTTGCATTAATGACTTCTCTTATATGTATGCTTGATATTTTAAGCAATGAAGTTAGTAAAAGGGAACAGAAAGAATCTTCGCGAAGGTTTATGTAAATTATTTAAAACAAGCAACATATTAAAATAGGTGCTAGCATTAGTTTTTTGTTTTGCTCACGAAATTATTACTTATCCAGCCTCTTAGTTTTTGATCTTTGAAATCATAGTCTATAGGGTTATAACATTCAGTATCGTTTAAATTTTCGCTTTCAATTTCAACAAAAAGCCAAATTCGATTTCCTTTAATTAATTCAGATAAAACCTTTGTACTACTATTAACTTTTAATTTACCGATAATATTAGTTTTTGTTTCACACGAAAACTGAGATTCATTTACGTCATATTCTCTTATGTTTGGCGAAAATCTAACATTATAATTGTTGTTAAGAATTTTTACATCATAAGATGTAGACAAATAAAAACTAGGTTCAAAAAGTTCATAGCTCTCATTATAAAGAACGTAATTCTCTTTAGTTATCGTTTGGTCTAAATGAAAATTAAAAACTCTGTTTGATGTAAAAGGACTTTCTCCACAACAATGATTTTGTTTAATTACTAAATCTTTATTTGTTCCATTATATAAATAAAAATTATAGCAGAATTCAGAGATTACTTTTTCTAGTTTTTGATTTACATTTAAATAAACTTCTATGCATTTTGGTTCAGAGCATTGGTATAAGTATATATAATCTAAATCATTATCGTTATCTAAGTCCGTTTCAATTTTTTCAAAATCGGACATACTATTTAATTGAATATTTTTCTCTATTAATTCAATCTGCTTTTCTAATTCATTTTGTGAAAAACTAGAAATCGAAATTAAAAATAAAATTATTGATGTAATTAGTTTCATCGTTGGTCCAAGTTAAGAAAGAAAAGATTTGTTAATTACCTTTTTCAATTGTAACCACAACGTTTTTGAAGGAGGTTTGTTATAAAATCATAGATATTTCAATGACCAGTACTCATAATTTCTACAAATAATAAACTCAAACCAATACCGAATAGGCATAATAATGCTAAAAATATATGCAGTTTATTTACCGGTTTCTTATTTTTTAAATTCTGTGCTATTTTTAAAAATAAGTACGAAATAAAGCTAATTAGAAAAAGAGGTATCCCCACGAAAATACTACTTCTTAATATATTGTAGATATCAAATAAATGAACAAAACCACCGATTAATATTAACAATAATGAGATTGCTATTAAGATTTTAATTGTTTTTTCTAAGTACTCAATTATTTTCAAATAGTTAGTTTTAAAGTGTTGTTAAACGTTTCTTATATGGTGCTATAGCATTCTAAAGAGTGTATATGCACTATTTAAATTGTGAGCAGTATTGTTAATCTCTAAATCTGTTTAATAAATTATCTTCTTTATCAACTAATTAAACGTTGGCTTAAAGTAATTTTTTGGTTTCGCCACTAAAGGAGGAAATACTGCTAGCAATTAAATATAGCATACTAAGTACAAAACAGGAATTAGCCATTAATAAAATCATCATTTGTACTTTAGAATAAAACAAAAAATCATTAAAAAGGGCTACTGTAAATACAGTAATATTTCCTTTTTAATGATTTTTGAATTGTTTCTTTTTAAGATCTACTCCGCATAATTTTACCATCATTAACCATATGTAGCCAACTATATCGCTATAAATTCGCACATGCAGAATTTTTAATGTAAACTTTGATTGTAAATATTTAGAGAAATGAAATTGAGTTAATTACTATTCTTACTTTGATTTTTTCAATCTTTTTGCTTCTTTCTTTTCTTTAGCCGTTTTTACTGGTTCCTTTTTTACATTTTTCTTTGCATCTTGACTTTTACCCATAATGTTTTATTTAAATAATTAGTAGCCTATTTTTCAATCGTTCTTTAAGCCTATTCTTTATGTCGAATTTTAAATTTATTCCAAATCTCTAATCCAACGAATACCATTGCGCGTTAATCTATAATCGCTAATTGTTTTGGCTCTTGTTTTCATCCAAAGGGAATCTCCTTTAAATATTCCTTCATAAATATAAACTTTATTCTCTAAGGCTTTATAAGTTAATTCGTGAAGAGTTTGGTCATCGCCATACAAATCGGTTAAATGTAATTTTTTAGTCAATGTATCTGCGGTAAACTTGTAACGTTCTGTGGTATTATCTTCATTTAAAATCATTAGGGTTTCGGGTAAATAAGATAAATCGTTTATCCTTATTTTATTCCAGCGATTGCCATTTATTTTGTTCTTGGGTATTGTATCTCCATTCTTTACAAATAGTTCTATTTCATGTGAACTTGTAAAACTTTCATAATGATTAGTATACTGTTGTTCTATTCTTTCTGTCATTTCGAGGCTAAACGAGATAAAAACATATAGCAACAATGCACCTTTAGTTATGTATCGAATAGTTTTGCCTTTTCGCCCTTCAAAAAGAGGCATATAGATAGCCGCAGTGGATGGCTTATTTCTTAAGAAAAAATCATATAATCGCTTTAAATCATCCCACATTAAAAATACGATCATAAGAAGTAAATGAATCGCAAACATCTTAACAATAACGTCGTACCCAATATCCATCAATACAACATTTATCATTGCTATTAACAACAAGAAAGCACCTAAAGAAGTTGTTCTTCTAAATAACAACAGCAAGCCGCCTATAACTTCTATCAACCCCGCAGTAATACCATAGAATTTAGAATAACTCATGAAAGCCCATACCAAATTCATTCCGTTATGTTCACCAATTGCGGTTTCTAGGCTGTCAATATCCATTGTGCCAAACTGAAGTAAGAACACTTTTGAAAGTCCATAGAGAATTAGTGTAAGTCCTATATGATATCTAAGAATTGTTTGTAAAAGTATTTTGAGTTTGTGGTTATACTCTTTTTTAATTTTAGAATCTATGAATATCCAAATTGCGGTGCCTACTAAAGAAATCACTGCAATTAAAAGAAACCTGGTAAAGTCATATTTAGAGTCCAGACCATTTAACAACATATCTGGGTTGTATTCCCAGCCTAAAAATACTTCTCCAAATTTTATTGTAATTCCCTTCCAGAATGAAAAATTATTTGGATCAATCTCTTTGATATACTCAAACCCGTATGGATAGATATATAAGAGAAAATATAGAAATACAAATCGTAATATGAGCTTTTGGATTGTGGTCAATGGTTTTGGTTTAAGATAACTCTATGAGAGTTGCTTTTTATACTATTTTGAACTTTGTTGATTATGGCATGGTAGCTATAATAATTTTAAATTCGGAGGACCAGTCATCCGTTGAACTTCAACATGCAATTTTAAAAGCTCAACAGGGTTACCAAATTGTGTGTATATGGCGACATCGGCAGCATCTCGACCATAGGCTATTGCGATGCGTCCTCCTCTTAGATCATTTTGTGTAGGGTCGAATGTATACCATCTATTGCCAACATAGACCTCAAACCACGCATGCAAATCCATTGGTTCAAGACCTTCAAGATAGCCCACTACCATACGAGATGGTATAGAAAGCGCTCTACAACAGGCGATCCCCAAATGCGCCATATCTCGGCAAACAATGTTGCTCAATTGATTTACTTCTACAGCACTAAGTTGTTCATGTCCATAGCCAGGTGTATAATTAAATGTTTTTCTTATATAATCTGATATTGCACTACATTGATTATAACCTGTTGGTATACCCATTACTATCGAGGCGGCCATTTCAGTAAATTTATCTGACTCACAATAACGACTGGGATACAAAAAAGGAAGAATTTCAGGTGGTAGACATTGAACTTCAATAAATGGTGCTCCATAACCTTGGTCAGAGACCTCAGAAGTTTCAGCATAAACACTTGTTTGTACAATGAAATGCCCGGCTGGAGCAATAAGGCGCTGACATAGATTACCAAACGAATCTGTAAACTCAAGCGTAGGTACATTAGGAGATAGAAAGTACTCTTCTCTTGAAATCCACTGTTGAAATCCGCTTCGTGGTCTTAATATGAATAAAAATGGTGTTGGAACAGGTATTTCGAATTCAAGTAAGCAAGAAGCTTTTAACCACATATCAATTGATTTTTTGACTTAGTTATTTAAAATAATTTAATTTTTCAATTAAATACGACGCCTGAACGATGTACAGTACGAGAGTAAACTCAGGTTTACTTTCTAACACACAAACAGCGAAATCTTATGGTTAAGCTTACCTGCTGGTGAGGCAGGTTTTTTCTTTTTTATTTCAAAGCGAAATCCCAAAGATTTCGCGACCTCATAAAAATACGTAAATCTTAGCCTGTATTGTTTATAGCTTTATTGTAAGCCGTTTTTTTTTTTTTTTTCGTTCAGTCTGAGGTCCAACTTTTATAGAGTAAGCTATCCTGTTCTTTTTGGGAACTATTGCCTAACTTTAATAACCTGTCGCATATTTCAAAATATTTTGGCGAGTCCGTTACTCTTGAAACTATATGGTATTCTCTGTCCGAACAACTGTTAGTTTTTCCCTTTTTTACTTCAAGAATCCACCCTGTTCCGTCTAAATATTGACTTTTTGAGCGAATTGGCATAGTCCAAAAGCATTGCTCCGTTACGAGATTGTCAAATTGATTCCAATCATTTTCAGACAAAGGAATTTCTTCAGTTTCCCCAATTTTTTTTAGATGAGTTTTTTGTCCATCTAGAATTCTCTCGTATCGTTTTATAGATATTTTCGGATCGCCCCATCCATTTTCCATTTTATATTCTGAAATCTCCGCATTCGTCCATGTTGGATAAATAGTAAGCCTGTAAGTATCATTTTTAAATGTTTTGTAACTATCAGCTCTTAATTCATTCCACTCCGATTTCTCTATTTCTTTCAAAGATTGAATATTCTCTTCAATAGTTTCATTAACCATTTCACAGTTACATTTTTCCGAGTAACAACTTGTTATTAGGGTAAGTATCAGAAACGTAAAAACTGCTCTTAATTTCAATAGATATTAATTAGTTAAAGGTTTGTTCAAAATGTGTTACAACGTCTAGTATATGGAACGTAGCGTGTAAATAGACGCTAACTTTTCGGATTATACACGAGCCGAATTTTTAAATTTTTCTTTTTATATTTATTTTCTCAAAAAGCCAAATTTAAAAATTTGGCGGTCTTCATAAATACACACAAACCTTTCGGAAAGCCTATATTAGCTATGTTTTATATACATTGTTGCCATTAGTTATTTCATCCCAATTTCAATGATAATTTTACCTAATTCTGAAAGTCGAGTTTCATTTTTACCCATAGTTCCGATTATAACAAGTCCACTATCAAAAAAACCATCTCCAAAACTCGTGTAAATTTCTCCTTTTTCGTGTCCGTTTTTTAATGTTACTAAATCATAATAGAAGAAATTTTTCACGATATGAGCACATCTTAAATAATCAGTAAAATCAATTTTTTCTTCGATTACAGCAGCAAACATTTTACCAATTATTTCTGGTTTTCCGTCGCTTTCAATTCTATCTAATAGTTCGAATATCATTTCGCCAACACTACTTTGATACTTTTTAGAATTATTGATTTCGTCAATTTTTTTAATTCTATCTTCTTGTGGAATTTTATGAAGCTCAAATAGGAATTTATAGATTTTCTTTGCAGAAAGATATTTATTTATTGAGTTTCCAAATTTTATAACACCTATAACCGCTCCAACAAGAGGTAAATCCCTTAAAACACCATCATCCAAAATTCCATCAACAGCTACTTCCGCAAAATCTTTTGAGAGCGAAGGTAAATCCGAATCTTTAATTACTAGTTCAAGTTTTTTATTTGGGTTCTCAGTTTTTTTCATAATTAATGGCAACGACTGGGCTAAGCGTAGTGCGGTGGCAAGGAAGCTTTTCGTTTCCGTCTGCGCACGAAGCTAAAGCTTATTGTTTAGTTTTATTTTTTCTTGTCCAAAGCTAAATCCATAAGATTTAGCGACTTCATAAATATACGCAGACCTTACGATTCAGCCCTAAAGTCCGCATTACGTTTAGGCTTTGTTGGCAGTAGTAGCGAAACATATGAGTAAGCACATTCTGCTTGCGCAGATTGGAACCTTCTGAAGCCCGTTCGAGTGAAGTCCATTTGAGCAAACTTGCTAAAAAATCCATTTGCCAAACATTACTTTATATATTTATGTGGGTTTTTGTAGAAATCAAGATATTTTTTGTCTTCTTCAAAATATCTTAATCCTGCATCTTTTACAACTCCTTTAAAATTAGATAAAGCCTTTTCAAATTCGCCAGTTTCGAACAAATATTTACCTTCATAAAACTGACATTCTCCATCAAAATTATGTAGATGATTGTTATTCGAAATCATTCTATTTAGCCATAATTTAGCTGATTCGAATTTTTGATTATCGAAAACTCCTTTGAAGACCATTTTAGCATAATTATATCCTTGATTCCAATTTTCTTTAGGTTCAGGAAATAATTGCCAACCTTGTTCTGCCCACTTTTCGAACGCCTCTAAATCATGATTTTTTAACGCAGTAACTGCTTTTTTTCCAACTTCTACAATATTACTATAAGTATTAGATTCTAAAACTGCCATTATTATTCGAGTTATTACTGCCAACGGTTAGTATAAGAAACGTAGGGCAATAAATAAGCACTTTCGTTTCGGTTTATTACTTAGCTAAATATAAATATTTTGCTTTTATTTTTTCGTCTATAAATGCCAAATTTTATATTTAGCGGACTTTTTTAGTATTCACAGACCTTTCGGTTTAGCACAAACGCCCTATGTTTTTTATACATTGTTACCTGTCTGGCTTTTCTTTCCGCAAACTTGCTAGCGTTGGCAGAAGACATACTCTTTGCCAAGTTTTGGCTTTAGCGGCTGGCTTTTGAGCGACTTGGCAATGTGTATGGATAAAGGTGTTGGGATTCATCATTAAATTCTTGTTACGTTAAATATTTGATTATTCATTAAAACAGAATCTTCATATTTTGATCGCATTAATTTCTTTTGAAGAAACAAGTTCTTCTCGATAGATTTAAGCTGTTCTAATCCATCTTCTGAAACAATAACAAACCACCCTTCTCCAACTTCTCCATCTTTACGTGGCGTCATATGAATGTTCCCGTTTGACCAATAAATAGATTCAGCCATTAGTTCACCTTGAGAGTTTTTCCAAGCAAATAATTTGGTTGGTTCAGGTTCCCATCCTAAATGCCTTGCTAAAACAGGATTAATAGCAATCCATTTGGATTTTAAATCAAATTGATCGAATCTATGATCTCTAATTACAACAACAAAATGTCCACCTCCTCTTAACTCATAATAATTGCTACTTAATTGATGAAAGACAGAACCAAAAATATAGTCTTCGTTTTCACCTAATTCATTATTGAGAGCAATTTGCCACATATAATCTTCAGTTGGTGATCCCCAATCCAAGTTTTTAACTTGACTGTATTCCGCAACTACTTTGAAGTTATCCTTATAATCCAATAGAGGTTCATCTAATCTTGATGATTCATTTATTCTATCCAGCCAATCATTTCCAACTCCGCCAAAATCTCTTTCTTTAATTGTTTGAATAAATACTGGTTTTGCTAATTCATTGAAATGTGGAACGACATAATCATGTGATTTAAAAACACTTCCAATTTGCTTATTATCTATAGTCCCAGAATCTATTAATTCAGTAGTCACATGCATTATGGCTCTTCGAGCTGCAATAACTCTTGGTCTTGGGTAGGAGTATTTTAAGTAAATTTCTTCTAAATGACTTCTAAGTTTTTTTTCATATTCAACAGTCCATTCTTCCTCCTGTCCAATTTCTTTCATTATAGAATGAGCTCTATAAATGAGATTTGATTCAGAAATTCCAGATTCCTTGGATAACACTCGGATTTGGAATTCAAACGGTCTTATTAAGTCTCTAGGATCATTAATATCAACATCTGGGAAATAGGGGTCAATCTCTTTATCAATTTCTATCCGTTTAGGTTCGGGAATAATAAGAGAATATACACTTGGTAGTTTTATGCTTTTTGGAATGGGAATATCTTCTTCCAATTCAGTCAATATAATTTTTGCATTTTCTCTTAACTGATAGTCCTTAGATATGGATAGATTTTGAATTTTTGATTTGAGTAGTTGAAGATTTGGAAAGCTTAGCTCAGACAGTGCTATAATTACATCCATGGAGAAATAATCATCTACATTTCCATTCAGTAGTTGCGTCAATGCATAGTCATTATTCTGATTAATATACTTTGCCAATAGCAGAGTAGATTGTTCCTTTATTATTGAGACAGGATTCTTTGATAAATACACGATGTAATCGACCAACGTTTCTATGATTGGCTGACTTATTGATGAAAGAGTAGGTAAATCTTCAACTGGTTTACTGTTTGACATTAGCCTCTGTAAGTAACCAAATATTTCAATCCAAAGCTCTTCTTCAATGTAGTTTTCCGTTAGTAATGGAACTATGTCTTCAAGATGTTCTATATACGAACTAGGATAATTACCGCTTACTATATCATAAGCGAACACTTCAAATGCCTTATTAGATGAGAGGATAGGATTGATTTGCTTTAGTGCATTAAAAGCGTTGATTCGCGTACCTCCATCATAATATTTAACCCATCCTGACTCGCTCGACAACTCAATACTTTTGTTGGCTAAACTTGTTGCGAGTTCTTTGTCTTTAAGTTTCAAAGCAGCTTCACTTAATTTAGCATAGAAGTCTGACTCCCTTCTTCCAATTTTCGCTAAACTGGTAATTTCTTTTATTTGTGTTGAAGACAATAATGGAGTTATTTTTTCTATAACTTTTGACCAATTAAAGGATGAATTTGCTTGATCTTCTTCTTGAATTATTTTTTTGAAATCAACAAAATTTGTAACTCTTTCTAGTACTTCCTTTTCATCAATGTTTTGATAATCTGGTTTTAAAGTCAAGGTATTAGAAGAAGATGACGAGCTATCACTTTCTTTTTTTGTAGGTATCGTGAAATCCGAATAATAGTCTTCTATTCTTAGCTCTTTTGATAAAAAGAAGCTATTAATTTCAGAAAGTAAATAATGTCTGGATTCTTCGTAAGCTTTAACATTTATAGACGAAATAATATCAGGTACATGTTCTCGTAAAAAATCTTCTTTTACAATTTCATATCCTTTGTCTAAAATATGTTTAAGTAGGGAAGAATTGGCTGATTCAGTAAGAAGCAGATATAAACTATTGTATAGTTGAACTATACTTTTGAAATCTTCTTCATTTTTCGTTCTAATGATGAAATATTTGATAAAAAGAGTAATAGAATCTTTAAAATCTATTAGATCATTATCTAATTGCCAAATCGTCTGCTCAAGACCATCATTCAGGTTATGTTCATATGTTACTTCTAATAACTCTTCAGAGGCATTCCAATAAGCTCTTCCTTCAGTGGTTTCTTTTATATGATTCAAATGAGATAAGAACCATTTTATTCTTTCAGAACCTACTGATGGGTCTTTAAGGTTAATTTTTCGTAGCCAATCAATCCATGTACTAAATTGATAATCTTTTCTATAACCAACTCCGATAGATTCTTGAATTGCTTGTTTGAGCCATTTTTCACCTTCCTCAGGCTTACCTAATATGAACCATACCTTCGCATGAGATAAGCACTCGGTAATACGCCCATCGATATCGTGATCCATTAACATAGAGTCTTCCAAGCTTCTTAACTGTGATATCGCTTTTTTAGGGTTAAATCCATGATTTAATAATGATTTAATGATTTTTCGTTGGATACTGGTACTCCAATATTTTGGCTTCTCATGAAATTCATTGAACAAATAATCACCTATGTTTTCTAAGCTTTTAGCATTAAGTTTGGAAACAGCAGAAACCAAGTAATCAAAATATTGACCTTTAGACTGTGTTAGTTTGTACCAATAGTTGTTTCGATGAGATATTTCTTTATAGTAAAACCTGACAATTGGAATTACTCTTTTAGTAATATCAGTAGCTACTGGTTTTTGTAAAATTCCATCAGCTAGAATTTGAGCTGTAAGACATAACATTCTTTCAAATTCTACTAAAATTTCTTCATCTGCACCTTTATCAGCAGCTGGAATTGCAGAAGTAATGGATACTCCTTTTTCGCAAATATTAAGTAACTTGTTAAGTTTGATTAATGGAAGAAAAGCGTCTAATGAATCATCATACCCTAGTCGGTCTTTTCCTACGTTTGAAGGTTGTTTAACATCCTTAATCCAATTATATGTTTCATCAACGTCTCTGGTGACTTTATAAATTAAATCAGCAATGTATATTTTGCCAATTGATTTTGCCTTCTCTATTGTGAAATGAGCTGTTAATAATAATAAATATTCGTTTGCACGTCTACTATCGTTAAGATCAAGACATTGTTCAATGCAATACTGAACAAGCTCGAAAAATGCGGTTTTACCTTTCGAAGAATTGGTGTCTATTTGTTTGACAACTACATTAAAATCATCCCATTTGTTTTGATCTATTAAACTATAACCAAGATTAGAAAGTAATCGTAATAGTAAATCAGATTCCTTTTCTTCGAATCTATTTTCTTGTATACCTTCAGAGAATTTAATGTTATTAATAATTAAGAGAATATTCTCCGTTGTTTCAAAATATGGTGATGTATAAATCCATTCCTCTAAAGAGTCCCTTATTTCTTCATACCTATGTGAATCATCAATGTGAATCCCAGTATTTGTGATAATCTCTGGATAGGCCAAATTGTATAGAGTGGCTCCTTCTGATTTGTATCCAAATTCAATAAACAAGCGACAGGCTTTAAATGCATATGATTCACTACAATGTAGAGTGTTACCTGTTCTTAGATAATCTCGTGCTAAGTCGTATTTATTTAAAAATAATAACTCTTCTGTAAATGCCGCAGGATCTATATTGAATAGTCTTCTTTCGATTTCGGCTAATGAAAACAGATATCTTATGAGTATATTGATGTTCTTAGTCTGCAGCGCTATTTCAATTCCTAGTTTTGCATCCTGCTTTATATCTTCTGCTGGTCTGAAGTTTAATAATTGGGAGGTGAAATTATCTGGTGTAACTTCTGAAATAAACTTGTCATATTGCTTAGCTTTAAATAGGTGGTGGTTTTGTTTCCATGATTTCTCCACCTTAGAATTTCTATAGAAATTAGCAAGTTGAATGTGATATTCTAGATTTACTTTCGGGTCAATTTCATCCGTTAAATAGTCTAAAGCAGTATGCTGGAGAAGGAATTGTTTAAAGGAATTGTGAAAGAAAGACAAAGTTTTTTCTGTTTCATTAAACAGAACTTTAGCTTTTTCTTTGAATGATTTTAGAACCTTACGATCAAAATCCCATTCTTGAATAAAGGAAAGGCTTATTGAGCCATTAATTCTTGTCATTAAACCTAATAGGTTTATCAAATCCTCTTCTTTTTGGATAGGCTTCCATATTTTCTTGTAATAATTGTCTATATCACCATCAATTGTATCAAACGATTCTATTGCATCTTCAACTGAATCAGCTTCACTAATTTTTCCAATCAAATATGATAGGTATAAAGGGTGACCTTGTGATTTTTCAAATATTTTTAGCTTTTGTGAATTACTTAATCTTGTTGGATAATCAATCGTATCTATGTATGTGTATACTTCTTCCTTTTTTAAGGAATCAATTTGGATTGTTCTACTTCCATTTTGAAATTCAGCTTGAATTTCTTGTTGTATATCCTCAAGTTCAAATGTTTGACTTCCTAAAATAATGTATACTCCTTCAGGGAGCGAATTTGGTAGTGGAAGTTCTTGTAAGAAGCTATTTGCGGTAATTTTATATTCTCTAGGAACATGATCTAAACCATCAATTATAAGTATAGTTGGTTGACCATTTTTTTTAAAGTCTTGACTAATTGCTTTTAACTGTTCACTGAAAACTTCCTTTAAAAAGATTAAATCTTTATAGGGGAGAATATCCCTTTTATAAATGCCCGCTTCTTTTAATTGGAAAACCAAATCAAAAAAGAGATGGGTAGCATTTCCTCTTTCATGAAAGTTCAAATTTGAAGAGGGATTAACAAAGTCAAATGCAAAATATCTTACAATTCGTTGACTTAACCCTTTAGACCACTGGTTTAATAAGGTAGATTTACCAGAACCTGGGCCTCCCTGTAAAAATAGATATCCATTTTTATGTTCAGTTAACTTTGCGTTTAATAAGTCAATTGTTGATTGGATAGGCTGGTAACTTCGTCTATCAACTATTAATTCATGATTAAATATGGTTTTAAATCTGTCAGACCATCCTAATTCTTTAATAATTTCTTGACGATTGAATTCAACTGATCTTTCTGGACTGGCAACTTTTTCAATAATAAATCTGCTAATCTGTTGAAGGTCTTCGTCTTCTTTAGAGTATTTAGTATTTCTTACATTAAATTGCTTCTGTTTGTAATCTGGTTGAAAATCAAAGTAATGGATAAATTCTTCAAATTCGGATTCAGTAAGAGCTGAAGTTTTTTTGAGTTCTGCAATGATTGGGTTCCATTTGTCATCAAAAGATTGATTCGATTTGATCTTCACCCAAACTTCAGAAATAAAGTCTTCAAATGAACCAATTTTTTTTGCGTTGTCATCCTTCAAGCTGTCATTGGAGGAAGTTGGTTTGTTAGTGATTAAATGAGGGATTATTTTTTTGCTAGGATTAACTGCTTTTAAATTTTTCCAACTAGAAGCGATTAATGGTAGTAAATCAGTAAAGTTTGCAAATGAAATATTCGCATCAGCAATAGTCCATTTTACTTGATAGGCATGAATTTCTGAATGAGTTGAATACTGAATGTCATCTAGTTTCTCAGCTTTGGGGTCTGCTATTCGAATCCATTCAAGTTTTTTGTTTATTAGATTCAAATAGACAAACCAAGCGAACTCATCAAATTGAGGCAAATAACCACCCATTGCTGCTCTTTCTCCGCTTGCAGATACTATTTCTTTACTCATATTTTAATTTTAATCTCATCTGGGTTGGCAAAAAATAGCTCTTTTGGTTTTTTAAGTTTTGGCTCGTGTGTCGGCAAAAACCAAATGTGCTATTTGTGCGGCTGGCTTTTTTTAGCTTGCAGGTAACGTTTTAGCTAAGCGTAGTGCGGTGGCATGGAAACTTTTCGTTTCCGTCTACGCACGAAGCTAAAGCTTATTGTTTAGTTTTATTTTTCTTATCCAAAGCTAAATCAATAAGATTTAGCGACATTATAAATATACACAGACCTTTCGTTTTAGTCCCAAGTCCGCATTACGTTTAGGTTTTGTTACCAAAAGTACTTTTCTCAACACTAATATTAAGTATTTAACCCCAACCTCTGCCGAACTGAATTATAACGAACATAATAAACAGACCTATCAATAGTAAGATTCCAAGAAATATACTGCCAATAATGATTGTAGTTCTTCTATCTTTTTTTTTAATTACAAATATAGTTAATGCTATTATCGTAAGTGTGAGTAAGGTGAAAACGGGTATAAACATAAAACTTTGAAATATATATTACTACGTCCTATTAATTCCGCGCGAGTGAAGTCCATCTGCGTAAACTTGCTCAAAAGTCCTTCTTCGTTCAGATTACGTTCGAGTAGGAAGTCCATACGCAATCTTTGTATTCAATAAATTCAAATTCAACCCTTTTAATCTCGAATAGTTAATTCCATTTGCAGAATTTTGAAGTTTCTGAAAAAGTTGTTTAGTATTTTTGGTAACAATTGTATAAAGTAACAAGTTACTTTATATCTATTTTAGATACAATGTAGTCAATAACTTGGTAATACCAATGAATACAATAACATAGCAGTATATTAACCGGTTAATATACGTTTGCTACCGTTTATTTTAAAAGTATAAAAACAAAAAAAAGCCCGTCTTTTACAGACGAGCTTTTATAAACAACTTAAATCAAAAAAATAAACTACTCAAAAGAAGTTTCCCCTTCGTTAGGGTTATAAACATAGTTGAAGGTGTAGTATGGTGTAGCATCTGTAAATGCATCTGGTTCAGTAGGGGCATTTTCATAGTAGCTAATAATCTCTACTTTGACATAATTACCAGCTGTAGTTCTAAATACAAACACCTTACCTGGTATAGGCGTAATTAAATGAGTTGGGTCGCCTGCGTAGTTGTACCAACCGTTATCACTACCTGTTGCTATGGCAAATGATGCATCTGCATCTTGGTTAAAAGTGAGATCGTCTGCTGTGGTTACACTTGCCAAAGTACCTGTTACTTCGGCGACACCAACATTTCCGTTTCTTTCTGGCTCATCTTCGGTACCTGTTACAGCGCCACCGTTAATGGCAATAGTACTACCCCTAAATGCAACATCCCAATCAGTGTCGCTTGTGGTCTCTAAGCTGGTTTCAAAATCAAACTTTGTAAACGCTCCGCCAACAGGTTGTCCTTGCCCTCCTGTTTGTGGAGCATATAGGTTGCTTACCGTTTCGGTTTGTATTGGCTCTACTGGTGTACTGTCATCATCGTTGCTACAAGAAGCGAATGCTACCGCTAAAAATGCTACTGCTAAAATGTTCTTCGTCATGGTAAATGTGATTAAAACCTGCGCGTTGTCAGGTGGGTTAGAATTGATAATTAAGTTTTACGTATGCTTGAATTCCCGGCATTGTCGGGATATTGTTATCGGTATAGTCCAAAAGGTTATTGGCACCTACCTGTAGTGTAAAATCTTGATAAAATGTTTTGCTCACCGCTGCATTTACAGTTACGAACCCATCAATGAAACTGGAGTCAAAACTATCTATGAGTCCGTTGCCGTTGGTGTCATATTGCGCATATTTACTTCGGTACAGAACACGCATATTTACATTGGTGTTTGCCTTAGGTAAATCATAGTAAACCTTAAAATTAGCGTTGTGGCGAGAGCGATTGACCAACCCAAAATAGTCAGATTTTGATAGTACGACCGATTGCCCATTTGTTGCATCACGTACAAATACTTGGTTATCTGCTACATCTTGTTTTTTCTGTTTGTCAAAAGCATAGAGCAATTGGTATCCGGCACTTATATTTAGGTTGTTGGTCAGTTTATAGGCAGAGTTGATTTCGAAACCTGTTGTGTATATTTCATCGAAATTCATATAGCTGAACACATTTTGTCCGTTGGTCTTACGGGCAATTATGCGGGTATCTATTAAATTTTTAAAATCATTTCTAAAGAAATTTACTTCGGTGTTACCGCGACCGTGTTTTAGATTAAAACCTAAATTGTAGCCAATAGAACTTTCTGCTTCTAAAGGTTTGCTAAGGTCTTCATCGGTAACGAGCACGCTAAGAATTTGGTCTTGCGTTTCTAATTCTTGCAATTTATCTAGAGCAACATTATAACCTAATACGGTATAGCCAACGGCAGAATTGGTGAAGTCAAAATACAGCTGCCTAAAATCTGGTGCTTTAAAACCGTAGCCTACTGATCCTTTAATAGCTAGGTTCTCGTTTAACTGGTAGCGCAATGCTAATTTCGGACTGAATTGATTGTTATATTCAGAGTGATTGTCAAACCTGGCACCGGCAATAACATTTAGTTTTTCAATAGGGTTAAAATCGTATTGCGCATATACGTATTCAGAGGTGAAATTAACCGTCTCATCAAAGTAGGTTCTGTCTAATTCATCTACTTGTAATCCTAATCCGGCGGTTAAAGTTCCATTTTCAAACCCAGTATTATTATCGTCTGCAGTTGAAAATGAATAGCTACCGCGTACCTCTGGGCGAAATAGTTGTTGATTAAAATCGCTATCACTGAGCACATCGGTTGAAATGGGATCTGCTAATAATTCGGTGGCAACGTAATTGGTATAATATAGCTCATATGCCATGGTGAGATTTGGGGTCCATTTATGATCTAGTCTTGCATGTGCGTTCCATTCGCGTTCTTTCGTGTCGCCCTGGTATTGTATACTGTCTACCGTGAAACCTGCATCTTGATTTTGGTCATAGAACCGCCCAGATGTGAAGAGGGATAGTTTATCATTAAAATCATAATACACCCTTCCGTTTAAAGTATAGTTCGTGAACGGATTTACGGTTTGCCCTTCTGTTTCTTCATTTAGGTCATATCCGTTGGATGAAAATCGGTTTGCAAAGAATCCGTAGCGAAACTTTTTAAATCCTTGCTTTAAATCTAGGTTAATATCTTGTTGCATAAAACTTCCTATTCTATAGGATGCATTACCGTTTAGGTCTTCTGTTTTAGGTTTCTCAGTGATGATATTTATCACGCCGCCCAAGGCTTCAGAGCCGTATAAACTGCTCGCGGGACCTTTGACTACTTCAATTTGTTTGATATTAGCAACAGTAAGTCGGCTTAAATCAAAATTACCGGCACTTCTACCCACTAGCGGAACACCGTCAATAAGTATAAGAATATAGTCTGATGCTATACCTTGTATTTGTACCCCTTGAAATCCGCTTTCATCAGCTACAGTTATAATACCTGTTTGCTCATTAAGTATTTCGTTTAAGCGTACGGTACCCGATTTTATAATTTGCTTTTTACCTACTAACGTAACGGGCAGGGGTAACGATGATAATTGGCGTTCGGTTCTAGTGGCAGTAACTATTACTTCATCTAATTGCTGCGATAAGATGGAGTCGTTAGAACGTTCAGTATTACTTTGTGCAATGGTGATTTGGAAACCAATTAATATTAGTAATGGGGTAAGCTGAAATCGCATTATGCTTATTTAGACTAATTATGAATAATGAAGCAAATATATAAACAATTCTTATTTAGAATAAATAAAAATAGTTATTTTTGTCATCGAACCAGTAAACAATAAATCAATACCTCATGAGAACACCTGTTACCATTGCCATGGCACTGCTTGTTTCAATAAGTGCCTTTTCACAAAAAGATAAAAAGAAGAGAGACCGCGAAGCTATAAAGAGTATGTGTGGTTGTTATGAAGTGACTTTTAAATTCGCAGAAACCTTTAATTATAGCACAGACTCGCTTTACAAGCCATCTAAAACGAAAGTTGATAAAGGCTTAGAGTGGGCAGAGTTAATTGTAGATGAGGGTGATAAAATTTCTATTCAACATTTATTACAAGTTGGTAGCCCGGCAGCTCCACATATAGTTAAGCATTGGAGACAAGATTGGTTGTTCGAGAACACCGACCTATATTCTTATAATGCCGATAATACATGGACATTTAAGAAGCTACCTGCTAATAATGTAAAAGGGCAGTGGACACAGAAAGTGTTTCAGGTAGATGATAGTCCGCGGTATGAGGGGTCTTCTACTTGGGTTCATGTAGACGGAAAGAGTTTTTGGGAAAATACTGCCGATGCACCGTTGCCAAGACGTGAGTACACCACAAGAAGTGATTATAATTTAACCGTTCGTGGCAACCGTCATGAGGTTACCGATTATGGTTGGTTGCATGATCAAGACAATACCAAGGTAATTCGTGAAACCGGTAAAGAAGATGTTATTGTAGCTCAAGAAAAAGGATACAATACCTATGTTAAGGTCGATGATAGCAGATGTGCTGCAGCTGCTGCTTGGTGGAAAGAAAATACGGAGAAATGGACCATTGTACGTTCTAAGTGGGATGCTGTTTATGGTCGTAATAAAGACTTGTCTTTAGAAGAGAAAGTAGATAATAAAGTATTGTATAAATATCTTTTTGATGAAGAATATGATCAAGAAGGTGAAATTGAAGAAGTAATTGAATCATTTGTTAAAAAATAAGAACATGAAAATTGTAAAACAAATAGCCCTAACCGCTCTATTATTTGTAAGCTTTACAAGTATAGCGCAAGAGAAGAACGAATTGTTAGATCGTATATTCTGGAAAACGAACCCTGATCTTGCTACTTTAAAAGAAAAAATTGCAGAAGGTAATGATCCGGCTGAATCTGATAGCAACTCTTTTGATGCTACAACATTGGCAATTACCACTAAGCAAGATACCGAAGTAATTAAGTATTTAGTTTCTCTAGATGGTAATGGGGTAGATAAAAAAACTCATGATAGCCGTATCTATTTACATTGGGCAAGTTATTCTGGCGATGCCGAATTAGTAAAGTATTTATTAGATAACGGTGCGTCGGTTACGGCTCTAGATAGTCACCGTTTTACACCACTTGCTTTTGGTGCAAATGCCGGACTTACAAACCCTGCGGTTTATAACGCTTTCGAAAAGAAGGGTGTGAATTTAGCTGAAGAGAAAAATGAACATGGGGCTAACGTATTATTGCTAGCTGCAGCTTCTTTAAAGAACGAAAAGGAGTTAGATTTCTTTTTAAGTAAAGGTCTTGCTCTAGATAGTAAGGATAATGACGGTAACGGAATTTTCAATTATGCTTCTAAAAAAGGAAATATCGATTTTCTAAAACTGTTGGTTGAAAAGGGAGTTGATTATAAATCATTAAACAATAATGGTGGTAATGCTTTCATGTTCGCATCGCAAGGCGGACGCGGATTCAGTAATGGCTTACCGGTCTATACTTATTTAAAAGGTCTAGGTTTGGAACCTAATATTGTTGAGAAAAGTGGTAGTACGCCATTACATCGTTTGGCTTTTGGTACTAAAGATGCTGCTATTTTTGAGCTTTTTTTAAACGCTGGTGCAGATGTCAACCAAACGGATGAAGAGGGTAACACTCCGTTCTTAAACGCTGCTGCTAGAAACGAACTTGCTATGGTTCAATTATTAGCAAAAAATATAACCAATGTCAATGTAGCCAACAATAGTGGTGAAACTGCACTTATGCTTGCAGCTCATGATAATAAAGCAGATGTTGTAGCATTTCTAATAGAAAAAGGTGCAGATATTAATGCAAAAGATGCTACCGGAAATACTGCGGCTTTTTACTTGGCAGATTCATACAGTAAAAGAAATGCTGCTGCTTTTGATGCAAAGTTGGCTTTGTTGAAATCTAAAGGATTAAAGTTTAATACTGTTCAAGGCAAAGGGAACACCTTATACCACGTTGCTGCTAAGAAAAATGACCTTGAGTTATTGAAAAAGGTATCCGATTTTAATATCGATATCAATGCTAAAAACGATGAGGGTATAACGGCATTGCATTTAGCAGCTATGAAGGCTGAGAATGATAAGTTGCTTAAATTCTTGTTAGCTAAAGGTGCAGACGCAAAGAGTACAACAGATTTTGAAGAAACGGTATACGATTTGGCAAGTGAGAACGAAGTGTTGCAGAAAGGGAACACATCGTTAGATTTCTTAAAGCAATAACCGAATTAACTGATAACGATACATATTTATAAACTTATATATAGATGAAAAGATTTTTAAAATACATTCCGGCAGTGCTATTGGTCGGGTCTTTGTTGACAGCATTTACTCCGGTAGATAAAACGCCTGTAAAGTGTCTTATTCAATTAACAAATTATTCTGGCGAAGGTGCCTACTTGATCGTATCTATTGTTGATGCCGATAATGAATATGTAGAGACCATATACGTGCAAGGTAAAGACAGCGAGTGGTACAGTGAAATTACAGAATGGTGGAAATTCTACGGAAAAAATCGCCCGAATATAGATGCTATTTCTGGCGAAACTATCAGTGGCGGAGAACGTGCATTAAATGTTTTGCAAATTCCTACGGATAAAATAGATGAAGGGTATAGCCTTCGTTTTGAAACTTCTGTAGAGGATCAAGGGTATTATGCAGATGATATTCAGTTCCCGCTAACGACTGAAAACTTAACAACTAAAGTAGAAGGAAAAGGGTTCATTCGTTACGTACGTATGCTGCCTCAGTAAAGATTATTAAAACGTCTTTGCGAGGAGCTTTTCGCGACGAAGCAATCTGTTGAATAGTGGCAATATTTGAGTATTAGGTTTCCATGAAGCATAATAACGTCTTTGCGAGGAGCTTTTCGCGACGAAGCAATCTGTTGAAAAGTGGCAATATTTGAGTTTTAGGTTACCATGTAGCAGAATAACGTCATTGCGAGGAGCTTTTCGCAACGAAGCAATCTGTCAAACAGGGATAGCATGTTAGCCTGTCACATTGAGCGCAGTCGAAATGCAAGTGTGTTAGATGCTAACTTAAGAGTTCTTGACTGCGCTCGAAATGATATTTTGGTACAATTGAAAACGTCTTTGCGAGGAGCTTTTCGCGACGAAGCAATCTGTTGAATAGAGTTAGCATGTTAGTGTGTCACATTGAGCGCAGTCGAAATGCCAGGTGTGCGAGAAGCTAACTTAAGAGTTCTCGATTGCACCTGCCCGACGATTAGGCGGGTTCGTAATGAAGTTTAATAGTTAGTGTGTTTATTTTTACAATTACAATCACGCTTCCAGAATGACTTAGTACAGCCATTCTGGAAGTTTTTAAATAATATAAGGTTATAAAACTACTCGATATTCGAGATTTAAATGCTCCGACGCTTGCGTCGAAATATTAATTATGTTTTCAATTCAATGCCTCGCGGGCTTGTCCCAAGGTTATTTATTTTACTTCGTATGACAATTTCTATTTGGCGCTATAGCCATCTTACGCTTGCCTTGGTTTCTTCGCTATTCTTGATAGTGGCTTCTGTAACGGGAATCATTTTAGCGGTTGAACCCATTTCTCATCAAGCAGAGGGTTATGCGGTAGAAAATTTAGAAGAAGTGTCATTGGCTACTACCATCGATGCTTTAAAGAATACCTACGACGAAGTGTTGGGTTTAGAAGTAGAATCATCAGGCTTCGTAAAGGCTTCCGTACTAACGATGGATATGGAAACTTTAGATGTCTATGTGAATCCCGTAACTGGTGAGCAGTTGGGTGAAGTGGAAGAGCGTCCGTACATATATACCTTCGCTACAAATGTACACCGATCATTATTTTTAAAAAGTATAGGTCGATTCTTTGTCGGTCTTATTTCATTATTCTTAGCTATTATTGCTATTACAGGCTTGGTTTTGCTTGCTAAGCGCCAAGGCGGATTCTTGAAATTATTCTCAAAAGTCCAGAAAGATTATTTCGAACTACGATACCACGTGGTGTTAAGTCGCTGGTTCTTTATTCCTATTGTAATTCTTGCTGTAACCGGAGTGTATTTATCTGCCGAAAAGTTTAATCTGCTTCCAGATGCTCATGTTGAACAACAAGAGCTTGCCGTAAATGAAAATGCCAAGGCTTATAACAATATAAAAGAAGTGCCCTTTTTTAAGGAAACTACATTAGCGGCTGTTCGACAAGTTGAATTTCCTTTTTCAGATGATCCAGATGAATATTACTTAATTTTGTTGCAGGATAGGGAAGTGGAAGTGAATCAGCAAACCGGAGCCATAGTGCGCAGTGGCGATTACCCTTTTGTGACAATGGCTTCGCGCTTAAGTTTGGTATTGCATACGGGTGAAGGCAATGTCATTTGGTCCATAATTCTTTTACTTGCCAGTGCATCTATTTTGTTTTTTATGTATTCAGGATTTGTAATGACCTTGAAACGTAGAAAGAAAGGAAAACGAATTGCCCAGGTATTAGATAAAGATGAATGTGAGTATATAATTTTAGTAGGGTCGGAGAGCGGTACTGCATTCGATTTTGCACAACGTTTCTATAACGGATTATTGCAAACTGGTAAGAAGGTCTATTTAACAGAGCTTAATAACTATACCACATATGCGAAGGCAAAAAATATAATTGTATTTACATCAACATATGGCGAAGGAGAGCCACCAACGAATGCCCGTAAATTCCCTGCGTTATTTTCGACCATACAGCAGCCAAATAAAATTGACTTTTCAGTTATTGGTTTTGGTTCTTTAGATTATCCCGATTACTGTAAGTTTGCTATTGAGCTAGATAATCAATTATCAGCAGCTGAAAACTTTCAGCAACAATTGCCACTTTTTAAAATTAATAAGTCCGATTTTGATTCTTTTGAACTGTGGATGATTCAATACACTACTAAAGTCGTATTCACGATTCCTGTAGAAAGACCACTCGTTAAGAAAAAGAAATATAAGAAAATAGAATTCGAGGTGGTGGAACGAACGGAATTGAATTGTGATGATACTTTTTTAGTAAGAATAAAACCACAATCTAAAATTGAATTTACATCGGGAGATCTGTTAGCTATTTTTCCGAATGCAGATGATACGGTTCGTCAATATTCAATTGCTAGAATTGAAGATGAAATTTTATTAAGTATTAAAAAACACAAATTAGGAAGAGGTTCTAATTTTCTCTTCGGATTAAAAGTTGGTGAAACTATAAAAGCTGCCATAGACCGAAATGAACATTTCCATTTTCCTGAAAATTCAAAAAATTCAATTTTCATCTCAAATGGCACCGGCATAGCTCCGTTCTTAGGAATGATTTCAGAAAATACAACTCAGAATATCTCGATGTTCTGGGGAGGGCGATCAGAAGCCTCTGTGTCGATTTATAATTCTGTTTTACAAAAAGAAGCCTCAAATCGTGAATATTTAAAAATATTCACCTCATTCTCAAGAGAAGGAAAAAAGCAATATGTTCAAGATGCTGTTTTCGAACAAAAAGATTTGGTTTTGGAAACAATAAATCAAAATGGTGCCATTATGATTTGCGGATCATTAGCCATGCAACATGATGTTCTAGATGTCATCGAAAAAATACTAGAAGGAAACCAAAACATCACTTTCGAAGCCTTTGAAAAAAGCAATCAGCTAAAAACGGATTGTTACTAACGAATTGCAAGGAGCTTTTTCGCGACGAAGCAATCTGTTGAATTTGTGCAATATTTGAATTTGGGGTCAAGATGTCACATTGAGCGCAGTCGAAATGCGAAGCTTGTGAGATGCTAACTTAAAAGATCTCAACTGCGCTCGAAATGACATTAGGTTTCGTCTTTGCGAGGAGCTTTTTCGCGACGAAGCAATCTACCAAATTTCTACACCAAGCGAGTTTTAGGTTAATAGGAGACAGATTACTTCACTACGTTCGTAATGACGAATTGTATCTAAGTCGTCTTTGCGAGGAGCTTTTTTGCGACGAAGCAATCTCCCTAATTTCTACACCAACTCAGTTTTAGGTTACCAATCAACAGATTACTTCACTACGTTCGTAATGAGATTTAATCCCACTGCATTTTCTGCAATCGCACCGCATTTAAAATTGCCAATAGCGCAACACCAACATCGGCAAAAACAGCTTCCCACATAGTTGCGACACCGCCAGCGCCCATGGCTAGAACAATAAGTTTTACACCGAATGCCAAAGCAATATTTTGCCATACAATTTTACGGGTCGAATTCACGATTTTAATGGCTGTCGCAATCTTTGAAGGCTGATCATTTTGTATGATAACATCGGCAGTTTCAATGGCGACATCACTACCTAATCCGCCCATGGCGATACCAACATCACTAATGGCAAGAACGGGAGCATCATTAATTCCGTCACCTACAAAGGCAATCTTGGTGTTCGGGTCCTTCTTAAGCTTTTCTACTTCTTCCAGTTTTTCTTCAGGTAGTAATCCGCCTTTTGCCCAATCAATACCTAATTGTTGTGCTACTTGTTGGGTGATGGAATCTTTATCCCCCGAAAGCATAATAATTTTATCAATTCCCGCTTTGCGCATTTCTTTGATTGCTTCTAAAGCATCTTCTTTTAATTCATCGGCAATAGTAACATAACCAGCGAATTTTCCGTCTATCGCCATCATTACGATAGATGCTACAATGGCATCAGTTTCTTTTGGTACATCTATTTGGTTCGCCGACATCATCGCTTTATTACCGACCAAGACCAATTTTTGGTTAACCGTTCCTTTCAATCCTTTACCGGCAATTTCGATGACATCTGTTGCTTTAAACTTACCTCCGTCAATCTTATATTCTAAAATTGCCTTCGCAATAGGGTGTGTAGATTGTTCTTCAATAGCGATCAAGTACTTCATGAAATCTGCCTCGGTAAAGATCTGATCTTTAATGAGATCCTTAATCTTAAAAACACCTTTGGTTACAGTGCCTGTTTTGTCCATAACCACTGTATTTACTTTGGTCATGGTGTCTAAGAAAGATGCACCTTTAAACAGTATTCCGTTTCGTGAAGCTGCTCCTAATCCGCCAAAATATCCTAACGGAATAGAAATTACTAATGCACACGGACAAGAAATAACAAGGAATACTAAAGCACGATACAACCAATCTTGAAAGACGTAATTCTCGACAAAAAAGTAAGGTAAAAATGTAAGCGCAATAGCTAGATACGTAACAATTGGAGTATAAACCTTTGCGAATTTTCTAATAAAGAGTTCTGTCTTCGATTTACGAGCGGTGGCATTTTGTACCATATCTAGAATACGGGCAATAGAACTGTCCTTGAAAACCTTGGTAGTTTCAATTTCAATAACTCCGTCTAAATTGATGCTTCCGCCATATATGACATCTCCTTTTTTAAGGGCATCGGGCTTGCTTTCTCCTGTTAAGGCTGCGGTGTTAAATAATCCCTTTTCTGAGCGTAATATACCGTCTAGCGGGACTTTCTCGCCAACCCTGACTTGTATTTTTTCACCCACATTAACCTCTTCTGGAGAAACAGAAATAAAATGATGATCACGGAAAACCAAGGCTTGATCCGGTTGTAGATCAAGTAAAGCTTTAATACTACCTTTAGCACGCTGAACCGCAGCACTTTGAAAAAGTTCGCCCACTGCGTAGAATACCATTACTGCAACACCTTCTGGATATTCGCCAATACCAAATGCCCCGATAGTAGCAACGCCCATTAAAAAGAATTCGGTAAAGAAGTTCCCTTTTTTGATGCTTTTCCATCCTTCTTTTAATACAGGTAAACCAACGGGAATGTATGCCGCGATGTACCAAGCTAAACGTATGTAGCCTTCAAAGAATGGTAGGGTATTAAAATAGTCTACCATCATGCCAATTACTAGCATGATAAAACTGATAATTGCCGGTAGGTATATTTTAAAGTTTGATGTGTGTTGTGGTGCTTCGTGCGTATGTTCGTCCCCACAGCAGTGACCGCATGAACTTTGGGGTGCTGTAAATGCTTGTGCATCTATTTTCTTCTCTTTCATAATACCTGCAAGGTCTGAAAAGATGTCGTGCAACAGAAGTGCATTTAATGATCGCTACACGAATCGCAGATACCTTTAATGACTAAATTGGCATCTTCGGCAATATAGCCAGCGGGTAAATTTATATGCGGAATTTTATGTTCGGTTAAGCAAACGGTTTTGTCGCAATGGCTACAATGAAAATGTAAGTGCAGATCTTGATCGATCTCGCAATTGCAACCAGGCTGACACAATGCGAATTTTGAAACATTGGTGCCATCATCTATTTGATGAACAATGCCTTTTTCTTCAAATGTTTTTAAAGTTCTGTACAGTGTAGTTCGCTCTGCTTTTTCAAAAGCATTTTCAATATCGGTCAAAGCAACGGCTGTATTTTTACTAGCCATAAATTTATAGATAAGAATACGCATTGCGGTTGGTCGTACACTTTTGTTATCTAATGTTTTTTCTACTTCAGTCATGTAAAAACGGAGTTTTAAAATACGCTTAACACTAATGTAATCAATGTTTTAAAAGATTTCAACTTGAGAGGATCTTTAACTTTAAATTAAGCAATTTAGTGTGTTTAAAAGCACCTTATTTTTGTTGTAAAGTGCTGAAAATTCGACAAATAAGGTGCTGAATATTGATTTTTTCAGAAAGAAGAGTTTCCATTGAAAAATCGATGAATTATGATATTTTTTTAGCTAAGAAATATTGATGTTTTATCTGTAGTTACCTCGGTTTTCGATTTGGTAGCTTAGGTTTCTGATGAAAGGTTAATGATCCTTCAGTCAGTAAGATAGCTGATTTTAATTGCAGGTGATCTTTAACTTTTTAGCGTTTGATTATTAAGAATTGAATTGCATTTGAGGTCTACTCAATGTCATAAGCAATATGGAAAATCGCGTCGCCTTGATTCACAATTGGTGATTCGTTGATGCAAATTACATATCCGGTTTCTTTGGCTTTTATTTTCTTCTCAAAATACCCAAACGGACCAGAAATGCTTCCTATTTCTTCTCCCTTTTTTACTGCTTGTCCGATTTTGATTGTTGGGTGAAACATGCCCGAATGTTTTGCTCGAACCCATTTAGAGGCATGAACCAATTTCGGAACCGTTTCTTTTAATGCGTATTCGCCTAATTCTTCTTCGAAATTTCGCATACCTAAATGATGCATCATCCGCAGTGCACCAACAATTCCTGTATCGGTTATTTCGCTATCGATATGAAGCGATTTTCCACCTTCATATAACAATACTTTTTTATCAAGCTGATGTAAAGTTTCACGAAACGATTTTTCTCTTCCAGCAGATTTCACAATGAATTCTGCGCCGAAAACTTTCGCTAACGCTAATCCGTCAACATCATCGCTATCAATTCTAATCTGTGGTGCGTTAAAACGGCTGTCACCACCGGTATGGTAATCTATACAGTAATCTATAACGGGAGCGATATCTTTTACCAAGTGGTACGCAAAACGGCTTGCCAATGATCCTCTTAAGCTACCAGGGAAAACTCTGTTTAAATCTCTACCATCAGGAAATTGACGTGCTTGGTTCAAGAAGCCGAATATGTTTACCACCGGAATACAAATAACCATACCGCATTCTGGACGGTTGAATTTTTTAGAGACGATTTGCCTAACAATTTCTACACCGTTAATTTCATTACCGTGAATACCACCTGTAATCAATAGGGTAGGACCGTCTTTTTTACCGCGCTGTACAATTACCGGAACTTCAATTTTGGTTCTGGTGTGTAGTTTAGCGATATCTAAATTCAACTGGGCACCTTTGCCTTTCTGAATGGTTTCGCCTAAAAGTGTGTATTTTTTATTAAACATCTCGTATTACCTACATTAAGATTTCTACTATAACCGAAAAGGTTGCAGTTTGGTATATTCTAATTGGTAAAATTAGTGTTTAATATCATAAATAGTTCTCTAAAAATGTTTGGTTGATTAATCTGTTTTTTATCTAGCCATTCTTTGATACCTAAGTTTTGTGGGTTTTTATTTTACTTGTTATAAGGGATTGTATTATAGTGATGTGAAACAGCTTTCTAATGCCCATATAAGTAGAGAAATAGAGGGGGATTATTAGATTTTACCCATAGAGAAGAAATGAACAAACTATTTAGATTCCTTTATTGAGTTAGGCACTTGCTATGCTGTAAAAGTATAAAGAATATTAATCTTTAAATTATGGTAAGCTATTGCCTGCTATTTTAGAGATTAACAAGAACATAGCTTTTCATTCAGCCAGACATACTTTTTACAGTTATATTTTCTAATGGTGTTCCTCTTGAAAAGGGTTTTAAATAACTAAGAGATATAAAGTTTTTACGACTCAAATATATACTCGACTACTAAAGCGAAAAATAGGTGAGGATTTAAAAACTCTCAAATTGGTTCTCAGAGACCATTTGGAATTAATAAAAAATAATCTATCAATTAACAATTAAATACTTTGAGATGTTACCTTAATCTTTTAAACATACTATTAGTCCCTGCCGATCTACAGACCGTCTAATTCGATTTCTTTTTATAGATAAGGGTCATTTCATTTTTTACATTAGATATTTTTATTGTTCCGCTTCAATTTTTATAATATCTGCTTCATATTTAGCACCCGATTGCTTACAAGGTATTTATTTTCACCTCTATTAAATAGCTATCATTTTAGTGTTTTTGATAACTAAAGACGAAGGCGTCTCAAGCCTTGTGCCCCAGAAAAAAAAGTGGGATGTACTAAAATTTTGATAGCTTTTTTTTTACACAATCACACTCTTAAATTATTAATATATCCCTGTGGTATAATTTGTCTTTGAAAATGAAAATAATTAATAAACATGTACTTGAGAATCGCTTTATTAATACTCTGAAATGTGCCATTTATCTAATAGCCATATGCATACTTCCTATTTTAGGATTTGGTCAAGACAGCAATAATGAAAATGATTCAAAGGAAATAGTTGCGTATCCGCTCAATGGCGGTGAGCTTCGTTTAGATGGTATTGTAGATGAAGAGCTATGGTTATCTATACCGGGCAGTGGTAATTTTCTTATGCAAGAACCTAAAGAAGGAGGAGAGCCAACAGAGCGAACAGAAGTAAGAATCACCTTCGATAACCAAAATCTTTATATCTCAGTAATATGTTTTGATAGTAATCCATCAGGTATAAAGGCTTTCCAAAAAAGAAGAGACGCATCACTTGAAACAGACGATAGCTTTAAATGGATTTTTGATACATTTATGGACAAGCGAAGCGCCTATTTTTTTGAAATCAATCCGTTTGGATTGCGGGGTGATGCCCTCATTTCTCCAGGTCAGAGTGGAACTTTTAACAAAGACTGGGATGGTATTTGGAAAGCATGGACCCATATTGGTGATTTTGGATGGTCGGCAGAAGTTAGAATCCCCTTTCGAAGTATTAATTTCGATTCTAAAAAGGACGTCTGGGGAATTAATTTTCAAAGGAGTATACGTCGTAAGAACGAAGAGCTATTATGGACAGGTCATCGTCGTAATCAGGGATTGTTTCGACCTCAGAATGCAGGTATTCTAACGGGTCTTACAGATCCATCGCAGGGATTAGGTTTAGAAATTATCCCCTTTGCCATTACACAGTCTACCAAAGTATATGATATGGAGAATGATGAGTCTATTAGTGCAACTTCTGCCGATCTCGGATTTGATATTAATTATAATATAACATCTCAATTAAAAGCCTCTTTTACATACAATACTGATTTCGCACAGGCCGAGGTTGACAATCGACAAATAAATCTTACTCGTTTTCCTTTGCGTTTTCCCGAACAAAGAGATTTTTTTCTTGAAGGGTCTTCTATTTTACAATTTGCCCCTTCTAGTGGTGTTGACCCTTATTTTAGCCGTAGGATTGGTCTTGTTAATGGAATGCGTATTCCTATTAACTATGGAGGTCGTATTATCGGCAATGTTGGCAAGAACAATATTGCACTGCTCCATGTAAAAACAGGTAAAGCAGAGAATCTGAATTCAGAAAGTTTTACGGTAGGCAGGTATAGGCGAAATTTTTGGAAAGAGAGTTCTATTGGCGTACTGTATACCCATAGAAGCACCGAAGACGATATATTACTTGGTATTCCAGTTCAGGATAGGAAAACATGGGGTGCCGATTTAAACTTAAGTACTTCAGAATTTTTAGGCAATAAAAGACTGCAGCTTTCCGCCTTTTTTGTAGCTCATAACCCTGTTTCTCCTTTTAATGATTCTACTTCAATATCAGATAGATCAGTTAGGGGATTTCGGCTTAATTTTCCTAACAAACCATGGTTTGGTAATGTTTCGTATAGGGAATTTGGAGATGAGTATGATCCAGCGGTCGGGTTTAATCAACGTAACGGTTTTAAAAGGTTACAACCAGGAATAGGATATGCCCCTCTGTTTGAAAATAGTAAATTCATTAGAGAAATAGAATGGGGTATTGCCTATGAATATCTGTCTTCATTGCAAAACAAACTGCTTACCGAAAATCTTAACTTTAACTTGGGAACTATCAGGTTTGAATCTGGAGATAAATTAGGTGTTGAAGTATCTAGAGGTTTTGAATTTTTGGATAAAGATTTTGACATACTCAATGACGGTTCGGTTGTCGTGCCTACAGGAGAATATGTGAATTGGGGTTACGAATTGGAGGCATCTTCTGCATCCTTTCGTAAGGTGTCGGGCTCAATTGGTTATGAAGCCGGGGGATTTTGGACTGGAAATATTTCTAGCTTGGTATTGGGTTTGACCGTTCGACCGATACCTGGTATTAATCTGAGCAGTGGGTACACACATAGCAAAGTAACAGCTGAGAATAGTGGGTTTGATACAAATTTATTCCAGGTAGATCTTGGGCTTGATTTTACACCTGATATTTCGTTTTCGTCAAACATTCAATTTGATGATGTAAGTGAGATTCTGGGGTCTAATACCCGTTTTCGATGGATTATTACACCTGGTACCGATATTTATTGTGTGTATAACCATAATTGGCTAAACAATACGGCACTGAATAGAAGGCTTTTTACGATACAACAGGGAGCCGTAATGAAGATAATTTATAACTATCGTTTTTAGATTTCTAAGAAGAATTAAAGGAATCTCTTAAACTCTTTATTTATTATAATTGTGAATCGATACAACGTAGGTTGACAGTTTTAAAGAATTGATATTAAATTCGGTGAGTTAGATTCTTAGTTTTTTGTTGCATATTATGACCGTCATATCTAGGCTGTACTAAATTTATTCATGAATTTCATGTTGTGTTTTTACACTATCATCTGAACGCTCATTTTTATCTTTTTGCTTAGTATTCTATAATGCTTCAAGGTATTTTCAATATCCATTCGCTTCATTTTTAATATCATCTGCTTCATATTTACTACCCGATTTCTTATTAGCCAATTAGATTTGTCTACCCTTTAAGTTAATTGCATACAATTTGTTTCATATCGAATTAGATGTTGACAGTTTACAGGTAAAGGCTTCTTTGATTAATGTAGCTGATGGAAAAAATTTGGTTGTTTTTTAAGAACTCGAGAGCGCAATTATTATTCATGCGATTTTTTTTTGGCAGAATAAATACCATATAACAGGTAGTATCATTTAGGCAAATCCATCTTAAGGTTTATCGCTAAAAAAAGATGTGGGGTAAGTTTAAAGAACATAATTATTTTGAAGGCTTAGGTGAGAGCAGAACTACAAGTGAATTAATTTACAAATACGGACTAAATGCGGAAGCTATTGAAGCCGCCGTTAAAACTATAATAAATAGAAAATGATGACTAGAGATATTAAGTGGGGTATTGTTGGTTTGGGTAATATTGCACATCAATTTTGTGAAGACTTGTCGCTAGTGGAGCAAGCTACTATATATGCCGTTGCATCTCGCTCAAAAGAAAAATCAGAAGCGTTCGCTAAAAAGTACGGTGCCATAAAAAATTATGATTCGTATGATGCCTTATTCAAAGATCCTGATGTTGATATTGTTTACATTGCTACCCCACACGATTCACATGCCGAACTAAGTATTGCTGCCATGAACCATGGTAAGCATGTGCTCTGCGAAAAGCCTTTGGCTGTAAATGCGGCACAGGTAAAATCGATGATTGAGGCTTCCAAAGCCAATAAGGTATATCTGATGGAAGCGTTTTGGACTAGATTCAACCCTTCTATAGTAGAAATTAAAGAAAAAATAGCTCAAGGCGTAATTGGCGATATTGTCCATATTAAAGCTGATTTTTCTTTTCCTCAGAATTTGGAAGATGAACATGGGCGCAACTTGAATATGGCTTTGGCCGGTGGTGCCTTGTTAGATATGGGGCCGTATCCTGTGTTTTTGGCATATCTGCTTTTAGGCATACCTAATGATATTAAAGCATCTGCTCAGTTTCATGAAACTGGTGCTGATATTCAAACATCGGCGATATTTAACTATGATCATGCACAAGCAATGCTCTATACCGGATTTTGTCATGAAAGCGATATGATTGCTAGAATTTATGGTACTAAGGGAGAAATTCATATTGATAGAATTTGGCACGAAGCACAAGGGTATAGCATCATTAAAGAAGGTGAAAAAGTTGATTTTTCAAAACCGACCATTGGTAAAGGATTTGCCCATGAGATTATATCGTGTCAAGACCATTTGATGTCAAATGCTAGAGAGAACAAATTGTGGGCATTGAGTGACAGTTTAAATGTAATTGGATTGCTCGATAAAATTAGGACTTCTATAGGATTAAAATATCCATTCGAATAAAACATATGAAAAAATCGATATTTATAGCTTTTGTAGTATCACTAGGTGGATTTTTATTCGGCTTTGATGCAGGTATTATATCAGGGGTAATGTCGTATGTTAACCCAGAGTATAACTTAGACGCTTTACAATCGGGTTGGGTGGTAAGCTCGCCTTCATTCGCAGCCATGTTTTCCATGTTGCTGGCTGGTAGGTTAAGTGATTTTTTTGGAAGAAAAAAAATACTTTTATATGTAGCCATAAGCTATGTCTTATCAGCATTGCTATCAGCATTGCTATCGGCGTATTCAATTTCTTATGAAATGCTATACTTGGCTAGAATGTTAGGCGGTTTAGCATTCGGAGCGGCCTTAATTTTGGCGCCCACATATATAGCAGAAATTTCTACAGCTAAAAATAGAGGTAAGCTCGTTTCTATTCAACAGTTGAATATCGTTCTTGTTTTTTTTTTTTTTTTTGATTTTGTAACCATCGAAACGATTAGGGTAAAATAAATGGTATTTAACTAAAATTAAATTAGATGTCGTTTGCTGAATGTTGGGATAATTAAAATTCGAAAAAATTTATAATTTAAAAAGCCTCAATTGAATAGGGTATTAGAAATTTAATTTTTTCCCTTTGAAACTAATTATAATAGCAATAACGCTCTTAAATGCGTCATTTCTTCTACTTATTGCATCATTAGTACTACGAAGCTAACCACCATAAAAATATCTTTAAACTATAAAATCATTAAAAATGTTTGTATTAATTTATTTCTGAATTTATCATTAATTATAAGCTTCCTATGCAAAAAAAATCACTAGAATTATTCAGTTTACTTTTTCTTTCATTTCTCTTCATAAACTGTCAAGACCAGCCCGAGAAAAAGCAAGAAAATAAGAAAGAAAAAGTCTCTTTACAAATGGTTTTTAAAGACGATTTTTATATAGGCGCAGCTGTAAACGATGGGCATATTGATGGTACTGATACTTTAGGCATAAAACTACTTAAAGAGCAATTCAATACTATTACTCCTGAAAATGTAATGAAGTGGATGTATATTCACCCACAACGAGATACGTTCTATTTCGATACAGCAGATAAATATGTTGCATTAGGTAATGATAATAATATGCATGTGGTAGGTCATGCCTTAGTTTGGCACAGCCAATTGGCCGAGTGGATGAATCAAGTGAAAGATAGTACTGAAATGGCAACAATTTTAAAAGAACACATTAGCACCATTGTAAAACAGTACAAGGGTAAGATTGATACATGGGATGTTGTAAACGAAGCCCTGAATGAAGATGGAACTTTGCGTGAATCTAATTTTTATAATGTAATGGGTGATAGCTATTTGGAGTTGGCATTTAAAGAAGCAGCAAAAGCAGATCCAGATGCACAACTTGTATATAATGATTATAATCTTTGGAAGCCAGAAAAACGTGCAGGAGTTGTTCGATTAGTCAAAAAGTTACAAGAAAGTGGAGCAAAGATTGATGGGGTTGGCATGCAAGCACATTGGAGTTTATTGGGACCTTCAATTGAAGACATTGAGAATAGTATAATAGCGTACTCAGAGCTTGGCGTAAAAGTGATGTTTACAGAATTGGATGTTACCGCCTTGCCAAACCCTTGGGATTTGAATGGTGCGGCCGTTGAGCAGAGCTACGAACAGTATGAAGGTGATCCAACTATGAATCCATACCCTAATGGTATGCCCGATTCAGTTCAGATAAAATTAGCAGAGCGCTACGAAGATATTTTTAAACTCTTTTTGAAACATAAAGATAAAATTAGCCGCGTTACTTTTTGGGGCGTGCAAGACGGGCAATCTTGGTTGAATAGTTGGCCTATTAATGGTCGTACCAATCATCCGCTTTTATTTGATAGACAATACCTTCCGAAGAAAGCTTACCAAGCGGTAATTGATTTAAAGGAAAAAAATTAAACTTTTTCTTAACCAGTAAATAACATACCAACTTATGAGTTCAAACTCTCAAAAACTCTCAGTAAAAGAAAAAGTAGGATACGCTTTAGGTGACTTGGCAGCCAACTTGGTCTTTCAAACTTTAGTCACTTATTTAGCCTTTTTCTATACTGATATCTACGGTCTTGAAGCAAATCATGCTTCAGCAATTATACTAACAGTTGGCCTGGTTGCTGCATTTGGTTTTAATCCTATTATTGGAGCTATTGCAGATAGAACAAATTCTAAATGGGGAAAGTTTAGACCATGGATTTTATGGACGGCGATACCTTTGGGTGTTGTTGCTCTTTTAGCTTTTAGTACACCAGATTTCGAGTATAAAGGAAAAGTCATTTATGCCGTTGTTACCTATACATTATTACTTTTGCTTTATGCCGCAAACAACTTACCTTATTCTGCTTTAAGCGGCGTAATTACGGGTGACATGGGAGAGCGAAATAGTATTTCTGCCTATCGCTTCGTTGCTGTAATGTTTGCACAATTCTTTGTGCAGGTATTTATGTTACCAATCATTGAATCTGCAGGAGGAGGAGATAAAGCGGTTGGGATAGAAATAGTCATGACATGGCTTGCCATTATAGGAACCATTATGTTATTGATTACTTTCTTTACTACACGTGAGCGTATTGTTCCTAAGCCAGAACAAAAATCAAGTATTAAAGAAGATCTATCAGATTTATTTAAGAATAAGCCTTGGGTAATAATTTTGATCGTTACAACACTAGTTTTTGTAACACTAGCTATGAAAGGTGGTTCTTATGTGTATTATTTTAAAAACTATGTAGACGCAGATAGATTGACAAGTTTTATAAGTCCTTTTTTAGATTTTCTGTCAAGCATAGGTATTAACTTCTTTGGTGAAGATCCAGTATCTGCTGGGTTTGGTTTGTTTAATGCTGGTGGAATTATTTTTATGATTGTTGGTATTGGTCTATCAAAAAAATTAGCTGATAAATATGGGAAAAGAGATGTATTCATGTTATTTCTATTTCTTTCCACATTATTTATACTACTATTTTATTTTTTCTCTTCAACTTCAGTAGAATTAATGTTCCTATCACAAATTTTACACGGTTTTTTCTATGGAATCACCATTCCATTACTATGGGCTATGATTGCAGATGTTGCAGATTATTCTGAATGGAAAACCAACCGTAGAGCAACAGCTATTATTTTCTCTGCAATGATGGTGGGTTTAAAAGGAGGTTTAAGTATTGGGTCCGCACTTTTAGCTTCCATTTTATCTAATTACGGCTATGACGCAAGTCTACCAGAGCAAACTGCAAGTGCCATTACAGGTACTAAAATGCTAGTGAGTGTATTTCCGGCAATTCCTTTTTTAATAGGAGTTGGTTTACTTTTCTTTTATGAAATCAATAAGAAAATGGAAGTGCAAATTGAAGCTGAATTAAAAGAACGAAGAGCAAGTTAATCTTTTCAAAAAATACTATTATGCCTGAAGAAAGTATCGAAAATATCAATTTTGATGAACTAAATAAGAACGCTATTTCACAGCCATTAATTTCAAACATTTACACAGCAGACCCTTCTGCTCATGTTTTTAATGGAAAAATTTATATTTATCCATCCCATGATGTTGATGCTGGTGAAGCTTTTGATGATCTAGGAAGCCATTTTGCAATGGAAGATTATCATGTTATCTCTATGGATTCCATAGATAGCGAAGCAGTAGATAATGGAGTGGCATTACATGTTGATGATGTAGCTTGGGCTAAAGAACAAATGTGGGCGCCAGATGCTAATGAAAAAGATGGTACTTATTATTTATTCTTTCCCGCGAAAGCACATGATGGTATCTTTAGAATAGGAGTAGCTACAAGCAACTCACCTATAGGTCCTTTTAAGGCACAACCAGAAGCTATTAAAGGTAGTTTCTCTATTGATCCAGCTGTATTCAAAGATGATGACGGAAGTTATTACATGTATTTTGGCGGTCTTTGGGGCGGCCAATTACAACGATGGAGAGATGGAGAATATAATGCAAGCCAACCAGATAGTCCAACTGCATTTATTCCAGAAGAACATGAAGCGGCATTGCTCCCTTATGTTGCAAAAATGACAGATGATTTATTAGAGTTTGAAGAAAAACCAAAAGCTATAGAAATTATAGACGAAAACGGTGATTTGCTTTTGGCAGGCGATAATGACCGTCGTTTTTTTGAAGCCGCTTGGTTACATAAGTATAAAGACAAGTATTATTTTTCATATTCAACCGGCGACACACATTTTATTTGCTACGGTATTGGCGATAACCCTTACGGCCCTTTTACGTATAGTGGGCGAATTTTGAATCCTGTTGTGGGGTGGACATCACATCACTCTATTTGTGAAGTTGACGGAAAATGGTATCTTTTTTATCATGACTCAAGTTTATCTAAAGGCGTCACACATCTTCGTTCTGTAAAGGTTGCTGAAATTAAGTATCGAGCAGACGGAACCATTGAAACTTTAGACCCTTATATTCTATAAGTCAAAAAGCTATTAGTAGTAAATCTTTTAATAGGTGTAGTGGTATTGCATAATCTGAAATTAAATTTACCATTGAAGTAAGAACGAAACCAGAAAGAATAACGAAACCAGAAAGAATAACGAAATGTTTTAATAATAGCTATTTTGTCACGATCATGAACAATAAAGAAGGTGGTGATGGTGAGGTTGTTGAAATTTCAGCAGATGGAGTTCATACTTTTTCAAAAGGATGAAGAATCTAATAGTATTTTTTGAAATGACCGTATATCAATATCAGTAATCATCACCTGAATATTCTAATTTGCTAGTCTCTATTTCTTCCAAAGTAGGATAAAAAACTTTATGCCTTGTCTTTACAGGAAAGACAGAATAACCATATGGCTAAAAAAGATAAGATTATTTTTATAAAATTTGTTTTGATGTGGAATATCTTATTATTAGATATGATGTTGACTATTAGTATGTAATGTGAGTGAAAATTATAATCTAGATTTAAAAACGATTGTAACTAGTGAAACAATGCTTAAGAATTTTGAAGCACTGCTAGTTTGTTTATCTGAAAAAAATGATATGATCAATAATCTATTTAGAAGAAAGTGAATTGTTTAGAAAGAAGGTAAATGAATATGGTAATTAGGCGGAGTTAAGAATTGGTCTTTAACTCTGTAGGTAGTATTCCAAATTCATTTTTAAAGCATTTACTAAAATAAGATGCAGAAGAGAAACCCACCTTAAAACCTACTTCACTAATAGATTCGCTACCGTTTTCAATCATTTGTTTGGCGCGTTCTAGACGTATTTTTCTAATTAGTTCGTTGGCGGTCATACCGGTAATAGATTTGATTTTTCTATACAGTTGACTTCTACTTAAAGACATGTCTTCGGCTAAATGTTCTACATTTAAATTAGCTTCACCAATGTTTTCATTTATATAGTCTAAAACCTTTTGCATAAAGGTTTTGTCAATATTGGTGGTATTCTCTAAAAGTGTAATTTTATTTTTATCGTTAATATTATTCTCTAAAAATTGTTGTCTACTTTCTATTAGTCGTTTTAGATACGACCGTAGTACTTTCATTTCAAAGGGCTTGTTTAAATAAGCATCTGCACCAGAGTCTATACCTTTAACTTTATCGCTACTCATGGCTTTGGCAGTAAGCATGATTACAGGAATATGACTAGTCTTTAAGTCTTCTTTAATGTGCTTGCAGAATTCAAAACCGTCCATTTCTGGCATAATTACATCGGTAATGATAATATCTGGAATTCCTTTTAAAGCCATTTGCAGTCCGGCTTTTCCATTTTCTGCTTCAACTACTAAATAATTTGCTCGAAGTTTATTCTTAAGGTAGTTTCTAAGTTCAATATTATCTTCGACTATTAGTATGGTTTTCTTATTTTCTAAATTGAATTGATTTGTATCTTCATATGCCTTTTCTGTAATTTCTAAAGGAGATTCATTCAACTCTTCTGTAGGTGTATACGCTTTAATGGGAAGATGTTCTGATGTTTGCAAGTGCTCTTTACCCATTGGGAAGTAGAGTTTAAACTTGGTGCCTTCACCTTCTTCGCTTTCTACCTCAACTTTACCTTTATGCAATTCAACAAAGCTCTGTACTAACTCAAGCCCAATACCTGTGCCCGAACCGCCATAATACTGTTGATTTCTGCCAGCAGCACGATAAAAACGTTCGAAAATATGCTCAATATCTTCTTTGCTAATTCCTGAGCCAGTATCCTCAATACTTATTTCTAAAGCACTTAGAGGTTTAACTTTGTCAATTAAAGGGAAGATAATTTTGTTTGGACTGGAGTATATACCTAAAGTAATTACACCATTTTCAGGTGTAGCTTTGAAGGCATTTGACAAAAGATTAAATATTACCTTTTCTAATAAGCCTGGGTCACCCCAAAAATTAGTTTCTCTATCATCAGTTTCTGTAGAAAGTAAAATGTTTTTTTCGAATGCTTCCTCTTCAAAATGCTCTGCTATTTCTCTAATAAATTTGTAAGCATTTATGTTAGATGCATTTAAGATTAACTTGTTTAAATGTAATTTTCTAAAATCCATTAGCTCATCTATCAGGTTTTTAAGACGTTGCGCATTTCTATGGATAATTCTATGTTTTTCTTTTAAACCTTTACTTTGTTTATACTGATTTGTTTCAATAATATCTATTATTGGGTTGATAATAAGCGTAAGTGGGGTTCTAAATTCATGAGAGATATTGGTGAAAAATTGGATTTTCTTTTCATTTAGTATTTCTTCTTGTTGTCTTTGGTCTCTTTCAAATTTTATAATTCTTCTTTCTTCAATTCTTTTATTTGAGAACCAGCTAATAAAATAAATAATAGATCCAATTAATAATATATAAACGAAAATAGCCCAGTTGGTCGCCCACCAAGGTGCAAGTATGGTTATAGGTAGTGCGAGCGGATTCTCAGTCCAAACTCCATCGTTGTTAGATGCTTTTACATGAAAAATGTAATCTCCTGCAGATAGGTTAGTATAGGTGGCACTTCTTGAGTTTCCAACATAATTCCAATCATCTTCAAATCCTTCTAAGTAGTAGGCATATTCATTGTTGTTCGCCCTAGTGAAATTAACTTCAGCATACTCAAGTGTAAATACAAACTGATTGGGTTTTAGGGTAAGATTATCGATCTCTGATATTGTTTTTTGAAGTGGAGCTCCTTTTTCTGAGGGGATTACAGATTTGTTGAATATCTTCAAATCAGTAAAATATACTAATGGTTTGTTCGTATTCTGTAATATGTTATTCGGGTTGAAGTAGTCAATACCTTCATAATTACCAAAATAAAGAATTCCGTTTTTATCTTTGGTTACGGCATTGTAGTTAAAGTTGTTTGCGAGTAAACCATCTTCTTTATTATAATTTGAAAATTTCTTGGTTTTGGTGTCTAACATGGCAAGTCCTGTTTCACCGCTTACCCAAATATTCTGATTATTATCTTCAATGATAGATGAGATATTTTCCAAAAACAGACCGTCATCTGCGTTATACCAATCAATTATATTTTCTTCTAAATTAATTTTACATAACCCTTTGCCGTAAGTACCTAACCAAATATTTTTAGCGCTGTCTTCATATAACGACCTGGCATTAATAGCGCCTTGAACAGCAGAATTTTCAGTAATTAAATTATTTAAAATTTTAGTTTCTAGTTTTTGTTCATCAGACCAATAGGCTTTAACCAATCCCTCAGGGCCGCCGATCCATATATTGTCTTGCTGGTCTACTAATACAGTTCTAACATGACCTTCTTTACCTAAAGGGGAGGTAAAAGTATCGCTAGAGTGGTGTTGAAATTCTTTTTTGATTGGATTGTATGAATGTAAACCACCAAAGTAGGTGCCTATCCAAATTGTGCCTTTAGAATCTTCAGAAAAACTGATAACGCTATTAGAGGTTAGAGCCTGGTTGGTTGATTCTATAGAAAAGTTTTTAAAAGATTTACCACCTTTGGGTAAGTAGAAAATACCAGAACTCCACGTGCCTGCCCACAGGTTCTCTTGTTTGTCTAAGAAAATAGTTTGAACGTCTAAGTTTTTTAGTTTTTCAGAATTACTAATAAAATTGTCAGATAGATGTGTGAATTCTTTAGTATCTAAATTGTATTTATCAATACCGCCACCGTCCATTCCTATCCAAAGTTGATGGTCACTACCTTGTATAATACCAGTAACAGAAGGAGATTGTAAGGAGTTTTTGTTGTACGGAAGACTTTCTAATTCTGAGAATTTGTCATAATACTTGTCGTAAACACTAATACCCTTATTATAATAACCTAACCATATGCGTTCTTGATTGTCCACAAAAATTGACCAAATAGAATTAGAACGAATACGTTTTGGATCAGATTTGTCATAGGTGTAATTATGAATCGGGTTCCCGTTCATATCTAGAACAAAAAGCCCATCATTTTCCGTAGCGCATATGACTGTATTATTGGGTAATACTTCTATTGCAAAAATACGCTTGTCGGTAAAATCGAAAATCGCTGCGGTATAGCGGTCGTCTATTTCGTTACTTACTTTAAATAATCCCTTGGTAAAGGTGCCTAGCCAAATGTCTTCATTGTCATCAATGGTTATTGATTGTATGGCATAGTCATTTAAAAGAATACCATTTTCGGTACTTATTTTTTTTGGTTTTAGAACATTATAGCCTTTGTCATATTTGAATAGCCCAGAGGTCGAGCCTATAAGCATGTCACCATTCTTTAAAGGAACAATAGCGTTTATTACTGATTGAGTGCCTGAAGAGCCAGCTTCATCTTTTATTTCTTCAATTGAATTATCAATTACGTTTAACCTAAAAAGACCGTGTGCCGGAGTGCCTATGAATATAGACCCATTAATATCTTCACTAATAGAAAAAACAGCTAAATCTTTATTTGTTAGTTCATTTCTAGAAATTCTAATACTAGAAAATAGGTCTAATTCTTTATCGTATTTATTTAAGCCTTCGTTTGATCCTACCCAAATATTATCTTTAGAGTCAATAAATATGGTATTGACTATTGAGTTATTTATTGAGCTGTTGTCATTGTCATCATGTTTATATTTTTTTAAATCTGTACCATTATATTTCAACAAACCTTCTCCATAAGTGGCGATCCAAATAAGACCTTCTTTATCTTGAATTATTTTGGTGATGGCACTCTTAGGTATGCCATCATCGATAGTAACAAAATTATAGGTGTCATTACTTGTTTGCGCACTAACCTTTAAGGCCAGCATTATGTAAATAGCAAACACCCATATAAATAGCTTTTTGTTACTCATTTTTTTTTAATTGATTACACGTTTTTTTTTTACAACCTATTTTAAAGTATGTTATCTTTAAAAATAGGTCTATTCTGATATTAAGTGTCAACTTCAATTTTTATTTCAATCTGTTTTAGATGTCTTTAGCGTGATAGTAATTTCTTAATTTGATTATTTTTAAAGTTTTAGCTCCCTTTTAGGGCTATTAGAAGTGTTTATTTTTAAAGAGTTTAATTACTATAACCTTTTCGTCAATTCCATCTTACAAACTGCAAGTAGTCGTTGTTTTTAGCCGCAATTAAATAAGGTTGGTTATTTCTGTTATGTATGATTTCAACATCTTTTACATCGCCAGGTATAAATAGCCCACTTTCGTCGGCAGTAATACCTTTGAAGTTTCCTGTACCATCACCTTTTAATAGTAGTCCATAACCGGCATCATTTCTTGGAGTTTCTACTTCAGAAACTAATAGATTGCCAGCAATAAGAATATCAAGCAAACCATCTTTATCGTAATCGTCTACCATAATTTCATTGATGCTCGATATTTGAGCTTCTATTGGTAGCTGATGAATTATGAATTTACCGTCTTTATTTTCTAAATAAACACTGGCAAAAGATTTCACTTGGTAGTGTAATGAAGATTCCAAAGATTTTTCTGTGTATACATCTTCAAGTGTAGCTTCGGCAAAACTCTCGTAATTCTGGAATTTTTGTTTGATTGCCGGTATTTGCTGAGAAGAACATTCACGACCCCGCAGTGGATATTGTTTACCGTCATTATAATAGCTTAGTACAATATCTTCTTTATTATCCTTGTCAAAATCGTTTACGAAAATATCGAAGGTTTCGTCATTGGTAGCTTTGTATTTATAATTGAGGCCATTATTACCCACTACATAGTCCATATCACCATCTTGATCAAAATCGCCTTGTTCAATACTCCACCACCAACCAGTGGTATCGGCAGTTAAGCCCATTTCTTCAGAGACTTCGCTAAAGCCTGTTTTGCTATTCTTAAATACTCTAATCGGCATCCATTCACCAACAACGATAATATCTTGCCAGCCATCATTATTATAGTCTGTAATAACTGCACTTGTGGCCATGCCCAAGTTTTTAAAAGCTGCTGGCTGTAATTTTTCGTTTACTTGAAATGCCACTTGATTGTTAGTGCTAATATTCTCTAGAATATAACTATCTGTCGGGCTAGGGTAGCTACCGGGTACTTGTCTGCCCAAAACTAATAGGTCATCATCACCGTCCTTATCAAAATCTGCATTATAAACTTTAGCGCCGCTAATGGTTAGATTTGGCATGTTTTCATCAGATACTTTACTGAATTGCCCTGCGCCATTGTTGACGTATAATCTATCTTTTAATTTTTCATTGTTTTCGGTAAATTCATATCCGCCGCTAGCGACATACAAATCATTGTCACCGTCGCCATCAGCGTCAAAAAATAAAGCGCCAGTATCTTCACTTAATATATCGTCATCTAAGAAAGTAGCATCAGTTTTAATAAATCCGTTAGAATTTTGTAAAAATAAACTGCCGGTATAACCTACAGAACCACCAACAAAGTAATCTTCTAAATCATCACCGTTTACATCGCCGACAGCTAAAGCCGGACCAAATGCCGACATTTGGTGGGGTAGTAGTATTTGGGTGGCAAAGTCATCATAATAGTTTTCTGTATGTCTAAATACAGGAAACATTCCTGTAGTATCAGTTTCAAATATTCTAGCTACGTCTACCAGTTCTTGTTCGCTTTCTTGAGCATCTGACGGAGACAGGGTTAATTGTTGGTTGCTATCTATATTATTTAATTTTTGAACCGTGCCATCTGTCCATACTACTTTTATTTCATCAATTTTTGTGTGTTTGCCTACACCAAAATGTAATTCTGGAGCAACAGATGATTGAAAGCCTCTAGAAAGGGTTAGCTCTTGTACTTGGGTTACACCTTCTGTTGTGACATAAATTCTATTGCCCAAACCAGACGTGTTCCCTTTTTTACCTGTGAATTTGATTGAAACATAATTATTAGTTTCTGAACTTTTATTCTCAAATAATGAAGCCTTGTCATCGATATTATTAGTTACAATTTCTAAATCTCCGTCGTTATCTAAATCAGCATAAACAACACCGTTAGAAAATCCTTTATAGTCGATTCCCCAAATGTCATTAGCCATTTCAAAATCTAAATTGCCATTGTTCTTAAAAATGAAGTTTTCAATTTTTTCAGAGGGTATGCTTTTACTGAGTTCTAAAAGTGTGTCTTTTTCAATTTTAATATCATCTAATTTCTTGAAATAGTCATTGTTATTAATTTCTTTTCGAGTTCCGTTTGATACAAATAGGTCTTTGTTGCCGTCATTATCAAAGTCAGCGAATAAAGGTCCCCAGCTCCAGTCGGTCGATGAGGTGCCTGTTATTCTAGATACATTAGAAAAGTGCGGAATGCCATCAGTGTATATACCTGAATTTAATTGCATGCAATTGTGCATATATTGATAATGAAAACCTGCATTTACCACACCCCAAAACAAACTAGGATTCATGCTTGCCATGTTTGCCTTTTTTCTTCGATTACTTCTGGCATCCATATCAACTTGAAAAATATCTAAGTTTCCGTCATTATTGATATCTGCAATATCAGTACCCATACCATAAAATGCAGTATGTGCAGTAGCTTCTTTTACTACCTCTTTGAACGTGCCGTTTTGGTTGTTGAGGTACATGAAATCTGGAGAATTAAAATCATTGGATACATATAGATCTGGCCAACCGTCATTATTTATATCACCAACCGTTGCACTTAAGGTGAGTCCGAAATTTGTGAGTCCTGCTTCTTCAGTTACGTCAATAAATTTGTCTCCATCATTTCTATATAAGTGATCAGACTCTGAAGCTTTTGGATTCTTCATTTTAAAGGAATAGTAGAACGTAGGCGATGTAAAGTTGGTAGGAGGGTAGTTGGCAACATACATATCTATATCGCCATCTTTATCATAATCTAAAAAAGTAGCCTGTACGCTGTTGCCTGTATCGGCTACACCATATTCTTTGGCTTTTTCAGTAAAGGTGCCGTCGGTATTATTTATATATAATTGATTTTCTTTTGGTGTGAATTTGCCGCCAACGGAGCAATAGATATCTAAATACCCATCGCCATTTACGTCTGCCATGGTTACACCAGTATACCAGCGATCATCACCAGCAACACCAGATTTCTCAGAAATATCTTCAAACTGAAGGTTTCCTTTATTGAGGTATAATTTGTTCTCTACTTGATTGCCTGTGAAGAAAAGGTCTAAAAGTCCGTCATTATTGATGTCGCCAGTAGCAACACCGCCACCCATATATAAATACGAATAGGTGAAGTAATTTAAAGAATCATTTTCAGTAAGTATGTTACTGAAATCGATACCGGTTTTACTAGCAGCTAAACTTGAGAATATTTTGCTGTCAACCGGTTCTATTTTTTTAGAACAATTGATGAATGCCAATAAACCTATAGAACAGATTAATGGTCTAAGCACAATTGATAGTTTCATTTTTTAAGTTTTATATATTTTAAAAGTAACATAAAATAATAGTATTAAAAAAGCAGCATGACTGCACATGCTGCTTAATGGAATTCAACTAAACTAACTTAACAATATTATCTTAAAAACCAGGATTCTGATCTGCAGCAGTTACATTTTCATTAGATGTTATTTCTCTATCCGGTATTGGCCATAATTCGTTTTTACCAACTTGAAAATTAGTACCCGCTAATTCGGTAGATACTAAGTTCCATCTTAGAATGTCGTTGTAACGAACTTGCTCACCAGCTAATTCAACTTTTCTTTCATGAACGATAGCTTCAAAAACTGCAGCTTTAGAAAGTCCGTATGGTAGGTCGGTAAGACTAGCTCTTTCGCGAACTTCGTTAATAAGGTCTACAGCATCATCTTGTGTACCTACTTCATTTTCACATTCAGCCATCATTAAAAGAACATCGGCATAACGTAAGTAGTTAAAGTTGATACCAGATTCTTGGTCTTCATTGGCATCTTTGTAGTAGTTCTGATATTTTTTCCAGCCAGCACGTCTTTCATCTCCTGCAGTTAGCATTTCTGCTGTAACTACGCCACCACCGAAGGTGTCACCTACAGAATAGAATGTATCAGCATATCTAGTATCTCCTGCTTCATATTCATCTAAAAGATCATCTGAAGGAAAAACGTTGAACCAATCATTAAAGCCATATTCTTGTCCTCTAAAAGTTGCTTCGTTTGGTCCTGCACCAGTCACAGATGAATTCCATTGAGCACCAGTTCCTAAAGCATCATCGTACTCTATTTCAAAAATAGACTCTACACCATGTTCCGTTTCTTCTGTGAAGTTGTCAAAGAAGTTCGGTTCCAATGAGTAACCCGAAAGCTTATTAAATTCAGCCAAGGCTAAAGTATGTTCTCCTCTAAATAAATATACCTTCCCTAAAAGAGCAATTGCTGCTCCTTTGGTAGCTCTGCCATTAGCTTCTTCACTTTTATCAAGTAAAGTAGTAGACGCAGACTGTAGGTCTGAAATAATTAAGGCATAAACATCATCAGCAGAAGATTTAGCAATACCCTCGGTAGTTGTAGGTATTTCTGTAATTAAAGGCATATCGCCAAATCTAGTAACCAATAAGAAGTTAAAAAGTGCACGTAAGAATCTTGCTTCACCAATAAACTTTTGCTTAATGGTATTGCTTACCAAAGATTCTTCAATTGCATTAATAGCTTCTTCGTTGCCTATTACAAAATTTGCTTTGTTGATACCTCTAAAGCAGCTTTCCCAATAATCTGCTATTGGTCCGTGACTTGAGTCAAAAGAGAAGTCTAAATACTGTCTTTTGTCAGCCTCTAGTTGTGGGTTCCCATCATTCTCATGAGACATGTTGTCTTGAGAGAAGAACATGTGTCTAGAGTACAGACCTCTTGTCTGCAAGTTCGCATATACCGCATTTACGGATGATTGCACTTGAGCTTCGGTCTTGAAAAATGTCTCTGGAGACAATCCGTTAGGATTGACTAGCTCCAGGTCATTTTCACTACACCCGTTTATAATCACCATTGCGGTGAAGAGCGTAAACATTGAAAAAATTATTTTTGTTGTTTTCATATTTCTTTTTTTTTAGCAATTAAAATGATACTTGTAACCCCATTAAATAGGTCTTAGGCTGTGGGTAGGCACCTCTATCGATACCAAATTCGAATAAATCACCACTACCTACTTCAGGATCTAAACCAGAGTAATCTGTAATGGTAATCAAGTTCTGACCACTTACATATATTCTAAACTTAGAAAATAATTCTTGGCCAAAAGCGTCATTTGGTAGTGTGTACCCAATAGTTAAGTTTTTAAGTCTAGAGAAAGAACCATCTTCTACAAAACGATCAGATAATTGAATGTTCTGTGGAGCTCCAGCAGCTCTCGGTATTGTAGTAGAAGGGTTAGTTGGAGTCCATCTATCCAATACAGCAACACCAGCGTTGAATAATCTAGGCATACCTTCTAAATCATAAATATTGGTATTGTAAAGGTCTCTACCATAGATACCTGTCCAGAACATGTTGAAATCCCAGTTTTTGTAATCTGCACTTAGGTTTAGACCATATGTTAAGTCTGGAAGTGGATTACCAATGATATCTCTATCTTCAGAAGTGATGTCGCCATCATTGTTTAAATCCTTAAATCTAATATCGCCAGGTTGTACTGTAGTTTGACCAGGATTCGCTGTAAACACCGCGTCTACTTCAGCTTGGTTTTGATAGATACCATCGGTAACTAATCCGAAAAAGTGAAATAATGATTCTCCCTCAACAACTCTTGTAATTTGTTGTGATTCAAAAGTTCCTCCATTTAGTTCATCAACACCACCTAAAGAAATTGCTTCGTTTGAACTTGTAGATAAGTTTAAATTAGCGGACCATTTAAAATCACCTTCGAAATCATTGTAGCCTAAGCTTAATTCAAAACCTGTAGTTTCTACCGCACCTACGTTTCTAACTTGGCTACCTTCGTTAATACCTAAAGAGGTAGAAGTAGGTACCCTAATCAATAAATCATCACTTTGGTTTTCGTAGTATTCAAGGGCAGCTGTAAATTTATCGTTTGCAAACCCAAAATCAAGACCAACATTCAATTGTCTTGTTTCCTCCCATTTTAAGTCAGGATTTGCCAAGCCGAATGCTGTAGTACCAACGGCATTAGAACCGGCGATCGGGTAAAGGAAATCATTGACCAATGTTGCACTATATAAATAGTTAGAGATTCTATCATTTCCAGAATACCCTAAACTACCTCTTAATTTCAAGGTGCTTACGTTAGAATCAACCAAGAAATTTTCTTTAGCAATATTCCAACCTAAAGCATAAGAAGAAAACCATCCCCAACGATTGTTAGCACCGAATTTAGAAGAAGCATCACGTCTTAAAGATACCGCAGCGATATATTTGTCATCATAGTTATAATTTAACCTTCCTAAGAAACCTAATCTGTTATATTCGAATGAAGTACTTTGTAAACTTGAATCTTCATTAGATAGTTCATTTATATTATCTGATACTGTGTTTCGACTATTTGCGTTTAAACTGGTACCTTGACTTTCGAACTTTTCAGCTAATAACAATGCTTCGAAATTATGAACATCAGCTATAGTTTTGTTATAGTTTAAGCTATTGGTAAAAATGATAGTTTGACCTGCAGAAGTGTTCTTGGTAATTGCAGCAAAAGCTTGTTGGTGGGTACCACCTAAGCTATCGTCGTTATAAGATGGTATAAAATTATTACTAGTACCTTTATAATAATCTAGACCTACTTGCGATTTAAATGTTAGTCCATCTACAATAGCGTATTCAGCAAAAATGTTACCTACTAATGCAAATGTATTATTAACGGCATCACCATGCTTTAATATTCTAACAGGGTTTTCGGCATCTTGTCCGTCACCGGCACTGTTAGGTCCTTGAAAACCACCTAGGTTATTAGGGTTATATACAGATAAATACGGTGCTGCTTTAATAGCATGCTCTAAAAGAGAACGTTGACCAAATTCTACTCTATCAGAGTTCTGTTTGTTAAAGTTCACGGATAAGTTTTGTCCCAATTTCAATTTACCGAATGTAAAATCGCTATTAGCTCTAAAAGAATATCTCTGAAATCCTGTTTCAATAATGATACCTTCTCTTTCAAAATATCCACCAGATATTCTAAAGTTGCTAGTATCACTACCACCAGAAGCAGCCATATCGTAGCTTCTAATAAGTCCCGAAGTATAAATTTCATCTTGCCAGTTCGTGTTTACACCAGATGTAGATGATGGTGTGTTTGGTACGATACCAAAAGCCTCATTGGCATATTGCAGGTATTGTTCGGTATTCAACACATCATATCGCTGTGTATTCTGTTGAAAACCAGTATGGGCATTGAACGATAATTGAGTCTTACCGCTTTTACCTTTTTTAGTAGTAACGAGAATAACCCCGTTAGAACCTTGTGCACCATATACTGCAGTTGTAGAAGCATCTTTAAGTACGTTGATAGTTTCAATATCATTTTGGTTGATACCGGAAAGGTTGCCAACTATTACTCCGTCAACTACGAAAAGAGGGGAGTTGTTACCGAAAGTACCTAAACCTCTAATCGTAATAGAAGGTTCGGAACCTGGTGCGCCTGTATTTACTACAGAAATACCTGCAGCTCTACCTTGTAATGCTTCGGTAGCATTCGCAACTGGTACTGCATTTAGATCTTCAGATTTAACACTGGATATTGCACCGGTTACCGCAGCCCTACTTTGAGCACCATAACCAACTACCACAACCTCGTCTAAAGCCTGGGCATCTATTTCCATAGCTATATTGATCGATGATTGACCATTTACTTGCACCTTTTGTGTTTGATAACCGATGTAGCTAATAGTTAAAGTTCCGTCTGAAGGAACATTAGCTAGTGCAAAGTTTCCATCAAAATCGGTTTGAGAACCGTTTGTCGTACCTGATACCACCACTGAGGCTCCTGGAAGGGGGGCTCCGGTTTCATCAGAAACAACACCGCTTACGGTCGATGTTTGTGAGTAGGCAAATTGCCCTAACATTGCAATCAATGCAATGAATGTCATTTTGAGTTTAGTCATAATTAATTAAGTTTTAAGTTGTTATTTGTTGTAAACCTTTTTAACAGATTTTAACACAACAAATATAGAAGTAGGTAAGAAGGAGCAATAAGACAAATGAAGCGAACACTAGTAATTATGGTGCAAATACATTGTGTATGCCAGTGATACGGTAATTTATGGGTGATATATTTATGATAACATCATTTTTAATCCATTAGATTTAAGTATTTCTCGATATTGTTTTTAATTACTGTCTATTTCGCAATTATGGCAGGAAATATATTTCTTAATTGAGAGCGAATTTCTAGAAGTTTGTGATAGATAAATTAAATATATCTTTGAATCTATTATTTGAGAATTATGAAGATTAAAAGCTTGTTTTATGTATTGGTTTGTACTATCATTTTGGTTTCGTGCAAGAATCAAAATAAGAATGATGATGATACAGGAGCCAATAATGACCACGAATTCACCAATGATCTTATACATGAAACTAGTCCGTATTTATTACAACATGCACATAACCCTGTAGATTGGAAAGCTTGGTCAGATGATGTTTTTAAAAAAGCATCCGAAGAAAATAAGCTAGTGGTTTTAAGTGTGGGGTATTCAACCTGCCACTGGTGTCATGTTATGGAAGAGGAATCTTTTGAAGATACCGAAGTAGCTAAGCTTATGAACGATAAGTTTGTTAGTATTAAGGTAGACCGCGAAGAACGACCGGATCTTGATATGGTCTACCAAACCGCACTGCAATTGGTAAACGGAACAGGAGGGTGGCCCATGAATGCTATTATTATGCCTAATGGTAGTCCGGTATTTTTGGGTACATATTTTGAGAAAGAAGAATGGAAGAATATTCTAGTCAAATTCAGTTCTGAATATGAAAAGAATCCGGAGAAAATGACGGAGTATGCCACCATGCTGGCAGATGGTGTACAAGAAGTTTATGAGCAGCCAGCAAAACAATTAGCGAATGCCATTACACCAGATAAGTTTGTGAACGGTATTACGGAGTGGGCTACGGTTTGGGACAAACAATGGGGTGGTAATCTGGGTCAACAGAAATTTATACTACCTGCTAATTTGACAATGTTATTAGATTATGCCGTGCTGCAACAAAATAGCGAAGCTGAAAATCATGTTATTAATACGTTGGATAAGGTGATACATGGGGGAATCTATGATCATGTAGATGGCGGATTTTTTAGATATAGCACTGATAATACTTGGAAAGTACCTCATTTTGAAAAGATGCTGTATGATAACGCACAACTCGTGTATTTACTTTCAAAAGCCTATAAGTTGACTGAAAATAAGGAGTACAAAACTAAGGTGGAAGAAACGCTGAAATTTTTGAAGTCTGAAATGCGAAATGAAGAAGGTGGATATTTTAGTGCTATGGATGCTGATACCAAAGGGGAAGAAGGTGTCTATTATGTTTGGAAGAAGGAAGAACTGCAGTCGTTATTAGGTGATGACTTTGAATTATTCTCCAAGTACTTCAATATAGCCGATAGTCAGGTTTGGGAAGACGGTAATTTTGTATTGAACAATACCACTTCTAAGGGTGAAATTTTAAAGGCGTTCGAAATAAGTGAAGAAGCCTTTGATAAGAAAAAGGAGAATTGGAAATCGACTTTATATCAAGCGCGACAAAAAAGAGAAAAGCCTACCAAAGATTTTAAGATTTTGACATCGTGGAACGCTCTTCTAATTGACGGACTTTTAGAAGCGTACAAGGCTTTTGGTGATGAAAAATATTTAACCGAGGCAGTGTCGGTTTTTAACTATTTAAAGGAGTATAATTATAAAGATGCACAATTGGTGCATTCTTATACAAAAGATAGTAAGCAGAAAGAGGTGTTCTTAGAAGATTATGCTTTTCTAGCCAAAAGTGCCTTTGCCTTGTACGAAGTTACTTTAGACGTCTCGTATCTACAGACGTCAAAAGAGTTAATGAATATAGGTTCAGAAAAATATAAGAGTAATTCTGAGTTGTTCTATTATAATGTTTCTAGTGATTTGGTGCCGAGTATAATTAATACTTCTGATGGGGTGGTGCCTTCTGCCAATGCTATTATGGCGCAGAATTTTTTACGAATTGGTCATTTAGAATACAATACCGATTATTTAAAAAAGGCAGCGGTAATGGGGTCTTTAATTACAGATGATTTTGAAAGTCATGCCGTAAGCTATGGCGCTTGGGGGTCTTTGCTTTTGCAACAAGTATATCCTTTTTATGAAATAGTGGTTGTCGGTAAAGATGCGACAAGTATGTTATCAGAATTAAATAGCGCATACATTGTTAATTCGATCACCGTAGGCTCTATCGTTGAGAGTGATATTTCTCTTTTTAAAGATCGTTTTAATGAAAACGAAACCTTTATTTATGTATGTCAGAATAACACCTGTAAATTACCTGTAAAAACGGTTACTGATGCATTTGAACAAATGAAGTCTTTTGGTTACCAGGGTTTTAAGTAGATTTATGAGTAGTTGATCTTTAATAGCTTTTGTTGCTATTTTGATTGAACTTTCATCGTTTTTACGGAAGAATGGAATGCTTATCCTTTGTTGATATTTGTAGGTTTTGTTGTTGGTTATACCAATAATTTAAGCAAAATTTGTACTACAATATAAAATAAGATAGCATGCCAGGTTTTGAGTTGTTTGGAGAGAGTGAGAAAAGTCAAGTTCAAGATGTTCTAGATTCTGGGGTATTAATGCGTTACGGTTTTGACGGAATGCGAAATAACCACTGGAAGGCATTAGAGCTTGAAGAAGCTTTATCGAAGCGAATGGAATCTAAATATGCACAATTGGTAAGTAGTGGTACAGCCGCATTAACAGTTGCGCTTGCAAGTGCAGGTGTTGGAGCAGGTGACGAGGTGATAATGCCAACTTTTACATTTGTAGCAAGTTTTGAATCTATTTTGGCTATTGGTGCAATACCCATTCTTGTTGATGTTGATGATACCTTAACCTTAAGTCCAGAAGCTGTAGAAAATGCTATCACCGATAAAACTAAAGTAGTCATGCCAGTTCATATGTGCGGCTCTATGGCAGATTTGGGTGCATTGAAGGCTATTTGTGATAAACATCATTTATTGCTGTTAGAAGATGCCTGCCAGGCTATAGGTGGTAGTTATGACGGTAAGCCTTTGGGTAGTTATGGTGATTTAGGTTGTTTCTCTTTTGATTACGTGAAAACGATAACTTGTGGCGAAGGCGGAGCAATTATAACCAACAACGAACAGTATAAAATGAATGCAGATCATTACTCCGATCACGGTCATGATCATGTGGGTAACAATCGCGGAACGGAAACGCATCCGTTTTTAGGGTATAATTTTAGAATTTCAGAATTACATGCAGCAGTGGGCTGTGCGCAAATTGAGCGCTTAGATTATTTCTTGTCCATCCAAAAGAAAAATTACACCGTTTTAAGAAATGCCTTATCGCCGCTTTCTAATATTACATTTAGAAAAGTGCCAGAAGGGGGAGTGGAGAATTATTCATTTATCTCTTTCTTTTTGCCAACTACAGAAATAGCAAAAAAAGCACATACAGCTTTAGGTGAGGCTGGTGTAGATGCTTGTTTTTACTGGTTTGATAATAACTGGCATTACTATAAAAAATGGGAGCATTTAACCCATAAAAGATCTTTAGGTAAGTTGCCGCAAGAGGTTGTTAATCAGTTACCTGACTATTCTAAATCTGATTTTTCAAAATCTGATGCGTGGGTAGGCAGAACCATCTCATGTCTTGTAAAACTAAGCTGGACAGAAGAACAGGTTGCTGAACGTGCAGCTGAAATGAAAGATGTATTGTCAAAGTTTGTTTAAACTATTAATACTTCACATATTCTAAAATCTCTAATCCGTATCCGACAATACCTACGCGTTTCGCTTGGGTACTGTTGGTCATTAGTTTCATTTTGTGAATACCTAAATCATGTAAAATTTGAGCTCCGATTCCGAAGTCACGATTATCCATTTCTATCTTAGGTGCTTTATGAACGCCTTGTTTTTGCAATTCTTTCAACTCTTTTAACCTAGAAAGTAAATTAAGAGATTCTGAATCTTGATTGATAAAAACAATTGCTCCTTTACCTTCTTCATTAATTTTATTGAACATATCCTCTAACTTTTCGTCTGGGTTATGTGTCAATGTTCCTAAAATATCATTGTTGATAAGGGTAGAGTTGATTCTGGTTAAGATTTTTTCATCTGAAGACCAAGAACCTTTAGTTAATGCAATATGAATATGGTTGTTTGTAGTTTGCTTATAAGCTCGTAATCTAAATTCACCAAAACGAGTGTTAATATCAAAATCTACTTCTTTGTCGATTAAGCTATCATGCTCCATTCTATAGGCAACAAGAGATTCAATAGAGACAATTTTAAGATCGAATCTTTTAGCAACATCTACCAATTGAGGTAAGCGTGCCATGGTACCATCTTCATTCATGATCTCTACAATGATTCCTGCAGGTTGTAATCCTGCTAATCGCGCAAAATCAATAGCAGCTTCGGTGTGCCCTGTTCTTCTTAATACGCCACCTTCTTTAGCTACTAACGGAAATATATGTCCTGGTCTCGCTAAATCATGGGGTTTAGTATCACTTTCGGTTAATGCTATAACCGTTTTAGACCTATCACCGGCAGAAATACCTGTGGTAACTCCTTTTCCTCTTAAATCTACAGATACGGTAAATGCCGTTTCTAAAGGATCGGTATTGGTACTTACCATCATATGTAAGCCTAGGTCTTTACAACGACCTTCGGTTAATGGGGCACAAATAAGACCTCTACCGTGAGTTGCCATAAAATTGACCGTCTCTGTTGTAGCGAGTTCAGCGGCTGCTAAAAAATCTCCTTCATTTTCACGATTTTCATCATCAACAACGATAATTACTTTACCGGCGCGAATATCTTCAATCGCTTCTTCTATACTATTCAATTGTATTGTACTAAGATCTGTCATGGTTAAGAATCAGCTTTATCTTTTTTCTTAAATATTTTTTTGAAGAAATCGGCTATAAATCCGAAATCCATCAATCCTTTATCTTCTGTTGCTCTTTTGGTTAATATAAAACCTAAAGGTAGCATAATCAACGTTGCTAGCCAGGCACCTAACATTGGGTGTATATTACCTTCTTTGGCGTAATTGCTTGCGAAAACTCCTATAAAATAATAAATTAGGAAAAGTACTATGGCAATTACCATAGGTAAACCTAGTCCTCCTTTTCTAATAATAGCACCTAATGGAGCACCTACAAAGAAAAGAATGATACACGAGAACGCTAATGCATATTTATTATGAAGCGAAAGAATGTGCATATTGTAGATTTTATATCTCTTCTGCATTTCTTCTTTTTTACCACTTACAGTACCTAAAATACTAGTTGTGGCATTTTTTGCACTACTTAATATCTGAATCTGTTGCCAATCTGGAAAAAGGACAAGAAAATTATCATTTATAGAATCTTGCAGCGCTATATTTTTCATAGCGATAATTGCTTTCGCATTTAAAACAGAATCTTTTTTACGGATCATATCCGTTTTTGTGGAATCATTGTTTTTGGCAACCAAAGGAGAAAACATACCTGTTCTACCTTCTATGTTTTTAGAAAATGCACGAACAATACGATAGTTATCGCCACGTAAAGAATCGATATCTTTTGAAAGTCGCGATATATTCTTCATTTTATCGGTACTGATATCGCGCTCTTCTTCTAAATCATCATTATTAATTTCAGGAATTTCGATGTTCATTGTATACGTATCGAAATCTGCCTGAGCAAAAGGGAATTTCATTTTGCTATCATTACTTTTCGAGGTGATGTCTTCGTAGTAATGACCATCTGTTAATACCAATTGTATAACGTCTGAGTCTTCGCTACTTATTAATTCGCCCGATTTAGATTTGATGACGGTAGTGTTCAGGTTGTTTGCAGACTTTCTATGAATGATTACGTTTTTAAGAAAACGATCATTATCACCATATTTTTCATCTACCTTAATGTTCATTCCTTCAAAATCACTGAAAACGCCTTCAGAGACAACTGCTGCAGGTTTTACCTTAGCAATATTTCTACGGAGGTTGTATATTTTTCTTTGTGATAGGGGAATAACGTTATTAGCAAAGAAAAAAGTGACTCCGCCTAAAATGGTTACGAATATGATTAAACTCAACATAGAACGTTGCAGAGAAATACCTGATGCCTTCATTGCAGCGAATTCATAATTTTCTGCAATAGAGCCAAAGGTTAAAATGGAAGATAAAAGTACGGTAAGTGGCAGTACTTTTTCAGTAAGATCTGGCATTAAATAAAACAAGAACTTACCAATAATGACAATATCTAAACCTTTACCCGCCAGATCATCAATAAAAAGCCAAATCGTTTGGAATATGAAGATGAACATCAATATTACAAACGAACTGACAAAATTAAAAACGAACCTTGATAGGATATATCGGTCTAGTATTCTCAATAGTTCTAATTTCTTAGAATGAAATAACCTTCATCCTTGTATTTAGCTTCATCAAAAGTAAATAAGGTTTTGGACAAAGTTTGATCTGTTTTAAAAGAATTAACAGTGATCGTTGTTTTTGTACCATTCTTACCTGTTTCAATTAAGTTGTAAATGTGCTTTGTGCCCATATCTATACCTAATAATCTTGACTTTATTTCGGTGTCAGAATCGATAGGGGTCAATTTTACGTATTGTATTTTTCTCCCTTGAATATTTTGTAGAATATCCCAAGCGTAGTTGTGTCCTTCTTTGTAGAAAGTCAGCATTTTAGAAGGAGTCATGGCGTTTTCATCATCAGACTTGTCTTCAATAGTAACTTCTTCATTTTCTGGTACGATAGTGTATACTTTGTTACCGTCAAAAATTTGCTGAGAACCTAAGTAATTGAACATGTATTTATCGCCAGCAAGGGTAACATCTCCTCTTGTCTCTTGGTTGATACCTGCATCTGTATTCTTTAAATCAAATTTGAAGTCTACAAAGATGTTGTCATAGCTCTGTACTTTATTATAAACTTCATCAAGTAGGGCTTTTGCTTTATCTGAACCTTGTGCGTTAGCAAAGGTTGCGGTAAACATAATCGTCAATACAATAATAACTTTCTTCATCTTTTTAATATTATTCATTATCCAAAATTTGTTGAAGGGCAACCATGTCAGATACATAAACCTGTCGTGCTTTACTACCTTCAAACGGACCTACAATGCCTGCGGCTTCTAATTGATCAATAATTCTACCAGCTCTATTATACCCTAATTTCAATTTTCGTTGAATTAAAGAAGCAGAACCTTGTTGAGCAATTACGATAACTTCAGCAGCTTCGCGAAACTTTGCATCCCTGTCAGACACGTTATTATCAAGACTCGTGCCAGAATCTTCACCGACGTACTCAGGTAATTCGTGTGCGTCTGGGTAAGCACGCTGACTACCAATGAATTCCACAATTTTTGCTACCTCTGGGGTGTCGACAAATGCACATTGAATACGGGTGACATCATTACCTTGTGTAAACAACATATCTCCTCTACCAATTAATTGATCTGCACCTGCGGTATCTAATATAGTTCTTGAATCAATTTTAGAAGTTACTCTAAAAGCTAACCTCGCAGGGAAGTTGGCTTTGATGATACCTGTAATAACGTTTACAGAAGGTCTCTGGGTTGCGATGATCAAATGTATACCAATTGCTCTTGCTAGTTGTGCAAGTCTTGCTACGGGCGTTTCTACCTCTTTACCGGCTGTCATGATCAAATCGGCAAACTCATCAATTACTAAAACAATGTATGGTAAGAATTTGTGTCCGTCATTCGGATTCAATTTTCTAGCCTTAAACTTCGTGTTGTATTCTTTAAGGTTACGAACCATCGCTAATTTCAACAATTCATATCTATTATCCATTTCAATACAAAGTGAATTCAGGGTGTGAATTACTTTTGTGTTGTCTGTGATAATAGCTTCTTCAGAATCAGGAAGCTTAGCTAAGAAATGACGTTCAATTTTATTGTAAAGTGTAAGTTCAACTTTTTTTGGATCGACCAAAATAAATTTCACTTCTGCCGGATGCTTTTTGTATAATAACGAAGTAAGTACTGCATTTAAACCTACCGATTTACCTTGACCAGTTGCACCTGCCATTAATAGGTGAGGCATTTTTGCTAAATCTACTACAAAGGTTTCGTTACTAATAGTCTTACCGAATGCGATTGGTAATTCCATTTCTGCCTTTTGAAATTTGCTAGAGGCAATTACTGAACGCATTGATACGATCGATGAATTTTTGTTAGGTACTTCGATACCAATGGTACCTTTACCAGGAATAGGGGCAATGATACGAATACCCAATGCCGCTAATGATAGTGCTATATCATCTTCAAGATTTTTAATCTTCGATATTCTTACACCTGCTTCTGGTACTATTTCGTATAATGTTACTGTCGGACCAATGGTTGCCTTAATTTGGGCAATTCCGATTTTATAATTTTTTAGGGTCTCAACAATTTTGTTCTTGTTTTCTTCTAATTCTTCTTGGTTGATGGTAATGCCACCAGTAGCTCCATGAGGATCTAAAAGATCAAGTGTTGGGAATTTGTAGTTGCCCAATTCTAGGGTAGGGTCGAACTCCCCAAAATCATCTACAAGTTTGTTTGCAAGAACATCAATTTCTTCGGGTTCTTCAACAACCGACTCAACCTCCATTGCCAATGATTCTTCTGGCTCAGGTTCTGGTACGGTTACTTCAAAATCGTTAGCTTTTTTCTCTTTTTCTAAAAGAGGAATTTCTGCCTTGTGCGTATAGGTGTCTAAAATAACAGGACCCTCTTCTTCTAACGAGGTAGTAAGAATATCATCTTGCTCTTTCTGTTCTTTCTTTTTAGTAGCCTTACGTTCTTGGTTGGCTTTAAATTCTGTTGAAATAGCTTCTTTTCTAGAATTAAAGAAAGAAGAAATTCCTTCAGGAGTAACTTCAAATAAACGTACTACAATAAATATGAGTCCGAATACCAATAAAAGTAATACGCCAATTTTACCAGCGTAATCTTGTAAGAAATCGTTCATCTCGAAACCTACCAATCCGCCTAAGAGTGGGCTAGTGGTTGCAAAGAAACCTAGGGCAATAGAAATCCAAATAATGAATAATAGACCCCAAATCCATTTTTTGAACAATGCTTTTAAAGGTAGACCTAAAAAGAGGTAAATACCTGTAATACAGATTAGAAACGGAATAATTAGTGAAGCTACACCAAAGCCCTTATACATGAAAAAGTGGCTAATGCTTGCTCCGAATTTATTCAGTAAGTTTTTTGCAAGTTCATTACGGTCTTTAAATTCAGACAATAGACTTTGGTCATCTTGCCAGTTAAAGTAAAATGAAATAAATGAAAAGAACAATGCAATACTGAAGAGCATCAATAAACTACCCAAAATGATTTTATTCTGTTTGGATAATTTAAACGGTGTGCGCTTTTTAGTAGGTTTTGGCTTTGATTTAGTTGCCTTTTTTGCCATTAAAACTTAATTCTGATGCTAAATTACAAATTTACGATGAGCTACGTGGAAACTAAGAACTAACCTATAGAATCTTGGGTAGATAGATGATGAGTCCGACAATGGCAGAAGCTATTGAAACTAGCATTACAGCACCTGCAGAAATATCTTTAATGAATCCGATTTTGACATCAAATTCTGGTTGAATATAATCTGCAATTTTTTCAACAGCGGTATTCATACCTTCAATTCCTAAAACAATTGCAATTGCAAATATTTGAAGTATCCATTCTGTACTCGAAATATCATAGTAGAAGCCAGCGGCAGTCATTACGATAGCAATGAACACTTGAATTTTTATACTAGCTTCGGTTCGTATTAAAAGGAAGGCGCCTTTAAGGGCGAAGCCAACACTTTTAATACGATTTACCAAAAAGGATTCTTTGGGCATGAGTGTCCTTTGTTTTTAGTTCATTAATGCCTCTAAAGCTGCTTTGTAATTTGGCTCTTCTGTAGTTTCTGCTACTTGCTCTGTATACAATACATTACCTTTTTCATCAACAACAACAACCGCTCTAGAAAGCAATGGAGCTAATGGTCCGTCTGAGAATGCTACGTTATAACCTTTTCCGAAATTACCATCTTTAAAATCAGAAAGCATTTCAACATTTTCAATCCCTTCTGCGCCACAAAATCTTGCTTGTGCAAATGGTAAATCTTTAGAGATACATAAAACAATGGTGTTGTCAAGCTCTGCAGCCTCTTTGTTAAATTGGCGTACAGACTGTGCGCAAGTGCCTGTATCAACACTTGGGAATATATTTAATACTACTCTAGAACCTTCATAATCTGAAAGTTTTACGGTAGATAAGTCATTCTTAGTTAATTGAAATTCTGGAGCTTTTCCGCCGTTTGCAGGTAAAGTTCCTAATGTGTGTATTTCGTTTCCTTTTAGTGTAACCGAAGCCATAACTTTTATCTTTTTATAATTGAGAGTGTGAAATTATAAAATATAAAGTTGAAATGAGCGGGAATATGATAAAAAAAAGTCCTTTCATAATTGAAAGGACTTTGTATATTTTAAATAGCTATTATTTGTCTATGGAGCCTAAAACTCGCTGCATAAATTGATTCATAGCATCTTTCTTTGGGGTGCCTTGCTCAATGCTATTCGCAACCTCTATAGCGCCGTACATATTAGAAATAAGTTCGCCGATGACATCAAGCTCTTCATCTTTTAATGAAGGTAGCTCTGTTAATGCTTCTAAAGTCTCGATGGTCTCTAGAACGAAATCGCTATCTTTTTCTTCAATGAACTCTGTCAGTAATTTAATTATGGGTAATCTCACTGATCAAATCTTTTAATAGGTCGTACTTATTAGTTTGAACCTGATTTTTAATTTTCCCTTTTTCGAAAGAAGCGAAGGTTGGTAAGTTGCTTACGTCTGCTAGCTTTCTAGATTCAGGGAATTTCTCTGCATCTGCCAAAACAAATGTAATATCCTCATTTTGTGAAGCCTCTTTTTTGAATTTTGGCTTCATGATTCTACAGTTACCACACCATGTTGCAGAATATTGAACTACAACATTTGGATTATTATCTATGATTTCCTGTAAATTATCTTGTTCTAATTCTAATAACATAATTAAAGTTATTTAAAGATTAATAAAATGAACATGAAGTCAATGACTTCATGTTCATAGCTGTTTTTACTTAGTTTGAGTGTGTAGAAAGGTAGCTAGCAACACCGTCTCTATTTGCAGACATTGCATCTTTACCTTCTTCCCAGTTTGCTGGACATACCTCACCTTTTTCTTGTACATGCGTTAAAGCATCTACTAAACGTAAATACTCGCCAACGTTTCTACCTAACGGCATATTGTTGATGCTTTCGTGTTGTACAACACCTTCTTCATCAATAATATAAGTAGCTCGGTAAGTAACATTGTCACCCTCTACTTGAACTGTACCTGTTTCTTCATCGTACACTTCATTTTGAATATCTAAAATGCCTAAAACACTAGATAAGTTACGGTTACTATCTGCTAATATTGGGTATGTAACACCTTCAATGCCACCATTATCTTTTGCAGTACTTAACCATGCAAAATGTACTTCTGGAGTATCACATGAAGCACCGATTACAATTGTGTTTCTTTTTTCGAATTCACCAATAGCAGCTTGAAAAGCATGTAATTCTGTAGGGCAAACAAAAGTAAAATCTTTTGGATACCAGAAAAGAACCACTTTTTTATTATTTTTTTGAGCTTCTTCTAATACGTTAAGTTTAAAAGTGTCGCCCATATCGTTCATTGCGTTAACACTAAGATTTGGGAATTTCTTTCCTACATATGCCATAATAAGTCTTCGTTTTATAATTAATTATAAAGCAAAATTAAGGCTTGATCGTGCGTTTGGAAGACTTTCTAAATTAGAATTTTCAATGCAACAATAACTATTTTGAATAGCTAATGGTAATGATGTATTTAGGTAAGAATAACGTAATTTTTAGCTCTAAAAATTAACGGATTGACAGAAATATATTATCTGAAGTGCTAATGAGTTAGAGTGGAATTTTTAAATTATTTAGCAGCTAATTTTTTAATCTTAATATTGAAGCCGGCGAAGATGAAAGTCATAATCGGGCTTAACCAATTGAAGATGGCATATACAAAGTATTCTGCTACACCAACCCCTAATACGCCACTATGGTAAGCTCCACAAGTGTTGTATGGTATTAGTACTGATGTTACCGTACCGGTATCTTCTAAGGTTCTACTTAAGTTTTCAGGAGCTAGACCTCTGTCTTTAAATGCTTTTGAGAACATTTTTCCTGGTACTACAATCGCCAAGTATTGATCAGAAGCCGTTCCGTTTAAAACGATACAGCTTATACCTGTACTAAAGAATAGACCAAATGTAGATTTAGCCATTTTAAGAAGCGATTTTGTAATTCTTGATAATGCGCCAATACCGTCCATAACGCCTCCGAAAAACATGGCACATATAATTAACCAAATGGTACCTAACATACCTGTCATTCCTTTCGAAGAGAATAAATCGCTTAATGCTTTGTTATCGGTAGGTACATCTGTGCTAACTGTTATGGCTTTTAAAATACCTTGATAACCAGACTGAAAAGTTAATTCTGATGCTCCAGTGATGCCAGCAACAATACTTGGTTGAAAAATTAGCGCAAAAAGAGCAGCTAATAAGGTTCCTATTAATAAGGCAGCTAAAGGTGGAGTCTTTTTAACGATTAAAAATATAACCGCTACAGGCACCAAAAATAACCAACCATTAATATCGAAAGAGGAGTCGATAGATGCTAAAATAGCATCTACATCTGCTTCTCCGTTGGTCTCTAAACTAAAACCGATGATTAAAAATACGATTAGCGTAACTGAAATGGTAGGTACAGTTGTCCACATCATATACTTAATATGTGAGAACAATTCGCCACCCGCCATAGCAGGTGCTAAATTTGTAGTATCACTTAGTGGAGAAAGTTTGTCACCAAAATATGCGCCAGATAATACGGCACCAGCGGTCATCCCTAATGAAATTCCTAATGCTTCACCAATACCTATTAGAGCAATACCTACGGTTGCAGAGGTTGTCCAGCTACTACCTGTGGCAACAGAAATCACAGCGCAAATAATTACACAAGCTGCTAGAAATATAGTGGGATTAAGAATTTGCAGTCCGTAATATATCATTGCAGGTATAATACCACTTACAAGCCATGTACCTGCCAGTGCACCAACCATTAGTAATATTAGCAATGCACCTGTGGTAGATCGAATGTTCTCTTCTACTTCGGCTATCATTTGCTTATAAGAAACCTTGTTGGCAAACCCAACTACAGCCGCAACTGCACCGCCCATTAAAAGTATGAACTGATTTGAGCCACTTAAGGCGTCATCACCAAATACATAAACATTGTATGCTAACATAGCAACTAGGACTATAACGGGAATTAAAGCTGCAAATATGCTTAATTCTTTATTGTCAACGATATGCTCGTTTTCCCTATGTTCATTGGTATTTTGGTCTAACATTAAAAGATAGTTTGGTTTCTACGTAATATTACGATTTCTGTCACGGTTGTGCAAACCCATTCTAGAATTGAAAGATTATGCTTTTATGCTTTTGACATCCAGTATATTAAGGTCTTCAAGGCATTTTCTCATTAAGGTATAGGTTCTTTGAATATCATCATCTAAGCCAATTGAAAATCGAATTAATCCATTTCCAAGTCCCATTTCTTCTTGTTCCTCTAACGGAATTTCTGAAGATGTGGAGCTTCCGGGTGCGCTGAATAATGTTTTGTAAAATCCGAGGCTAACTGCTAAATAACCTAATTTTCTTTCTTGCATTAATTCCATCAATGCATTTGCATTCTCAAGAGTACCTACATCCATAGTTACTAATCCGCCATACCCGTATTCCGGATTCATTTGATCTTCCATAATTAAATGTCCTGGGTGAGAAGGGAGTCCTGGGTAGACAATACGTAATCCGTCTTTTTCAAAATTCTCTGCTAAGAACTGTGCATTTTCACTATGCTTTTTCATACGAATATGCAACGTGCGCATGTTCTTTAGAATAGAAGCGGCACGTGTGCTATCTAGAGTGCTGCCTAAAAGCATACCTGCACCGTTATTTACATCTTTAAGACTAAGACAGAATTCTGTAGTACCACAAACAACACCGGCAACACAGTCGCTGGTTCCGTTAATGAATTTTGTAAGACTATGAATAACGATGTCCGCTCCTAGTTTTGCAGGTGAAACAGTTAAAGGAGAAAAAGTATTATCAACTATTAATGGTAATTCATTTTTCTTGGCAATACGTGAAAGTGCAGAGATATCGGCAACCTCTAAAAGCGGATTACTAACACTTTCGCAATATATCATTTTAGTGTTTGGTGTAATAGCTGCGGCTACTGCATCAAGATCTGTAATGTCTAAAAAGGTAGTTTTAATTCCGAATTTTATTAAGAAGTTTTTCATGAACGCATAGGTACCTCCATAAATAGTTCTACTACTAATAATATGGTCCCCGGCATTACATAATTGTAAAATAACAGCCGTAATAGCTCCCATACCACTAGCGGTTACATTTGCACTCTCGGTACCTTCTAATGCTGCTAATGCCTCACCTAAATATAAATTTGAAGGGGAGGAGTGTCTGCTGTACAAATAACAACCCTCGGTATTACCTTCAAAGGTATCGAACATGGTTTTTGCCGATATAAAGGTATAGGTTGAAGAATCGGATATAGAAGGATTTACTCCGCCATATTCTCCGAAGTATTGTAGGTCTTGTAAGTCATTGCTGTTCTTTTGGCTCATGGGTTGTTGTTTTTAGTAAAAATAACGTTTGAGTGTAAAATTGTCAATATGAAGTTGTTTTATTAGATTTTAAAACTATTATTTATAATTAATTAGAATTTTAATCTATATTTAATTAAATTAGATGGATTAATTAGAATTTCAATCACTATGAAGCTAGATCAAACCGATAACAGTCTTTTGGAGCTTTTACAGGCAGATAGTAAGAAGACAACTAAGGAATATGCTTTAAAATTAGGACTTTCAACAACGGCGATTTATGAACGTATTAAACGATTAGAAAGAGTTGGTGCCATTAGAAGTTACGTAGCGTTAGTCGATAAGGCCATTGTAGATAGGAATTTTACGGTGTTTTGCCATGTTAAACTTGTGCAACATGTAAAGGATAATATAGCACAATTTGAAGCTCAAGTTATGCGTTTACAAGAGGTGGTAGAGTGCCACCATTTAAGTGGAGATTATGATTACTTGTTGAAAATTCACGTTCGAGATATGGATGCATACCGAAATTTTATGGTCAATAAATTAACCACCATGAATCATATTGGTAGTACCCAAAGTTCTTTTACCATAAAAGAGGTAAAGCATTCTACGGCTATACCCCTTTAAAACTAAAAATAGTATTAATTTTGTAGGACATTAGAAAACAAATATTTTATGGATCAATATGATGTAGCCATTATAGGCTCAGGACCTGGAGGATACGTAGCAGCAATACGTTGTGCTCAATTAGGAATGAAAACAGCAATAATTGAAAAATATTCCACGTTAGGTGGAACATGTTTAAATGTTGGATGTATTCCTTCTAAGGCGATGTTAGATTCTTCTCATCATTATGAAGATGCTGTTAAGCATTTTGAAGAGCATGGAATTGAAATTCCTGGTGAGATTAAAGTGAATTTAGAAAAAATGATTGCTCGTAAGCAAGGTGTTGTTGATCAGACTACCAAGGGAATTGAGTTCTTGATGGACAAGAATAAAATTACTGTTTACGAAGGCGTTGGTAGTTTTAAAGATGCCACGCATGTAAACATTAAAAAGAATGATGGTAAAACAGAAGAAATTGAAGCGAAAAATGTAATCATCGCTACAGGTTCTAAACCGTCGACTTTACCATTTATTAAATTAGATAAAGAACGTATTATTACTTCTACCGAGACTTTAGAGCTTAAAGAGATACCAAAACATATGATTGTTATTGGTGGTGGTGTAATTGGTTTAGAATTAGGGCAGGTATATAAAAGACTAGGTGCAGATGTTACTGTAGTTGAGTTTATGGATCGTATTATTCCTGGTATGGATGCTGCGCTTTCTAAAGAGTTGACCAAGGTGATGAAAAAGCAAAAAGTAAAATTTGCCTTATCGCACAAAGTAAAGTCTGTTGAAAGAAAAGGCGATCAGGTAATCGTTAAGGCTGATAACAAAAAAGGTGAAGAAGTTGTTTTTGAAGGTGATTATTGTTTAGTTGCTGTAGGTAGAAAACCATATACTGACGGACTAAATGCTGATGCTGCAGGTGTAAAGCTTGATGATAGAGGTAAAGTGATTGTTGATGAGCATTTGAAAACAAGTGCCGATAACATTTACGCTATCGGTGATGTAATCAAAGGTGCTATGTTGGCTCACAAAGCTGAAGAAGAAGGTACTTTGGTTGCTGAGATATTAGCGGGTCAAAAACCACATATCGATTATAACTTAATACCTGGTGTAGTATATACATGGCCAGAGGTTGCTGCTGTTGGTAAAACAGAAGAGGAATTGAAAGAAGCGGGTGTAGAATATAAGGTTGGTCAATTTCCAATGCGTGCATTAGGTCGTGCTAGAGCAAGTATGGATACTGACGGATTTGTAAAGATTCTTGCAGATAAAAAGACAGATGAAGTTTTAGGTGTACATATGGTTGGTGCGCGTTGTGCCGATTTAATTGCCGAAGCGGTAACTGCGATGGAGTTTAGAGCGTCTGCAGAAGATATTTCTAGAATGAGCCACGCTCACCCAACATACGCAGAAGCGGTTAAAGAGGCAGCATTAGCGGCTACAGATAACCGTGCTTTGCATGTTTAACTAGATTAAAATTTTTGATATTTAAAAAGGCAGCCAATTGGCTGCCTTTTTTGTTTTGTATTAAAACGTGAACTTAGTTTTTAATTAAGCCTAGCACACGTAATACTTTTTCTGTGGCTGTTCTTAAAACTTCAAAAGCGATTATTGCAAATTGCTCTAAGTAGATTCTTGTAGAAGATAAAATTGCACGTACGTTTACTTTTAATTCCGCTTTATGGTCTTCATATTTTAAAGCTAAATAGGTGCTCGCTATCATAAATAGAATCGCACCAGGTACAACCAAGTACGGATTCATTGAATGATGAAAGAATCGATATAGACCTACACCGGTAAAACTGCCATATAAGATGATGAAATGAATAATATAGATAGATAAAGTGCTTTGACCTATTCTTAACCATGTTGCATTCATTAAGACTTTTCTTAATAAAATGAATATGGAGAAAACGATTAGAACATCACCTAAACGAATGAATAGATAATTGTTGTCATTAATAGCTTGAAACAATTGTATACCTGTAATATCATAAACTGAAAGGAAAAAATCTGAAGAAAGAAATATCAAAATCAATCCTGTAGCGATGTAAGTCGGTACTATGAAATTGTATAAATTTTTGCTTTCCTGGTGCTTAGAAAATAGTACGGACATAAAACTACCAATAGTGGCGTAGCCCAACCATGGTATAATGGTGAAAACTGAGCCATTTGCCTTGGTTAAATAATTTGCAAATACCTGCGGTAAAAATTCAAAACTAGATGCTTTATACATAGGTTCGAAAATGAACAGCAGTAGCGTAGTAGACATTAGTATTGTTGGGAAAATCCATTTTTGCTTAGCAAAGGTTAAAATGTAGAAACCAATAATGAATAATATCGATAATCCTATACAATGCAGTACATCTACTAGGTAGAACGAATCATATATTTCACCTTTGAACAAACCGAAAATGTTCATTCGTAAAAGGTAGGCGATGACCAATAATTCAAATCCGCGTTTAATACCCTTTTTAACTCGTGGGTTAGCCCAACCAGTTTGCTTGGATCTAATTAATAAGAATGTAAAAATGAATCCTGATACGGTAAAGAATACCGGAGCGGTAATTCCTCTAAAATACTTCCAAGTACTGAACAGCATATTAGAGTTGTCTCTGAAAGCATTATCAAGCAGACCATCAATAAAATGACCCTGTAGCATCATTAAGATAGCCCATGCCCTAATGGCGTCTAAAAAAAACAATCTTGACTTAGAGTTGCTCATTATCACAATTATATCCTATATACTTATAAAACAGTATGTTTGGATGTTTGAAGCGGCAAAATTAGATAAAATATCTTAACGTTCATCGGATTTGAATTAAATTCGCAATCATACAATAAAATAGGTCTATGAGTTATGTTTTAGCATTTGCAGGTAGCAATTCTTCAGTATCCATTAATTATAAATTGGTTAAGCATACTGCTACCCTAATAAAAGGGGAAGAAGTGAGGTTGAGAGATCTTTCTAAATATCCATTTCCGATGTATAGTCAAGATGCAGAAAAGGAAAACGGATTCTCGAATTCTTTGGTGGAATTCAATAACGAAATAGCCAATTCTAAAGGATTAATTATCTCAGTAAATGAACATAATAGTTACCCGTCTGCATATTTTAAGAATACGATGGACTGGTTGTCTCGAATAGATTCTAAATTTCTTGCGGATAAGAAGATTTTATTGATGGCTACTTCAGGTGGTGGTCGTGGTGCTATTGGTGCTTTAGAAGTGGCAGAAAAAATGATTGCTAGATTTCAAGGTACCGTGGTTGAATCATTCTCATTACCTCATTATAATGATAACTTTGACGAAGTCAAAGGAATTACTAATGCCGAGTTGGCTGAAATTCATGCAGCTAAAGTAGCTTCTTTTATAAAGTCTATTTCTTAAATATTTAAATTAGTTATAAGTTAAATAAATCTTAGGCTTCTCTATTAAACTAGGGGACTTCCTTACCTTTATTGCGTGTTAAAAGCATTCAAAAAACATATTGAAGATTCTTTTCCAGAATTGTTAGATGCTCACTTCATCATTGCATGTAGTGGTGGTCTAGATAGTACTGTGCTTGTGGAGCTTTGCCATCAAGCAAATTTGAAATTTTCTTTAGCACATTGTAATTTTAGGTTGCGTGGCACAGCTAGTGATGGCGATGAAGCTTTTGTGCGTGATTATGCCAAAAAGATAGAGAAAGAGGTTGTTATAACAAATTTCGATACTCTTGGCTATGTAAATCAGCATAAGGTTTCTGTGCAAATGGCTGCTCGAGAACTTCGTTATGCTTGGTTCGAGCAATTACTAAAAGAAAATAAAGGTACTTATCTACTAACAGCTCATCATGCAAACGATAATTTAGAAACGTTTATAATCAATTTATCTCGAGGTACAGGTATCGATGGCTTAACGGGTATACCTGCTAAAATAAATGATATACGAAGACCTTTGTTTCCTTTTACTAGGCAAGAACTGGAATCTTTTGCAGAGGTTCAAAAAATGGAATGGCGTGAAGATGCGAGTAATGCCGATGCGAAATACTTACGTAATAAAATACGATTAGAGATTATTCCGAAGTTGAAAGAATTGCATCCTACTTTTTCAGATAATTTCAAGAATACACTAAGCTATTTACAGCAGACCGAAACTATTGCTTCAGCTTACCTTAAGAAATTAAAAGAAGAACTCTTTGTTGATAATGATGGTAAGTTTGAAATTGAAATCGCAAAATTAAAAGAGTTACATCCGCTTTCTACCTATCTACATGGATTGTTTAGTGCTTACGGATTTAAAGAAATGGATAATCTTGAAGCATTGTTAGACGGACTTTCTGGTAAGCAATTAGCTTCGAGTTCACATGTTTTGGTTAAGAATCGAGATGTATTGATTTTAACTTCAAACGTAGAAAGCAAATCGGATGCTCAGGAGTATCTGATTACGGAAGAAGAAGTACCTTTGAACCTTCCGTTAAACTTAAAATTTTCGGTAGTACCCGAACGTTATGATAATACAGATACAGCAATATTCGTTCAAAAGAATGCATTAAAGTATCCATTGACAGTAAGAAAATGGAAAACTGGCGACTATTTTTATCCGATAGGTTTAAACCGGAAAAAGAAATTGTCAAAGTATTTTAAAGACGAAAAAGTAGATGTTTTGTCTAAGGAAGAAACTTGGTTGTTATGCTCAGAAGGGCAAATTGTTTGGGTTATTGGTATGCGTGCAGACCATCGTTTTAGAGTTGACGATACCGCTCAAGATATTTTAAAAATAGAATTTACATGATTAGATTTTTTGCATTATTACTATTTATTGTTGTGTTGCCATTGGGTGTTTTTGCACAAACAGAAGATGAGCCTGTAGTTTGGGAACAGAAGATTAATAAAATATCAGAATCGGAATATGAGCTGGTAATGCAAGCCAAAATATTAGATGGTTGGCATATGTATTCTCAATTTACGTCTGAATTTGGTTCTTTGCCAAGCGAGTTTACCTATAACGGTAATGGCACTATATATGAACTTATTGATGGTACAGAAGAGAGTGAAACTATAAAAGAATACAGTGAGATTTTTGAGGTTGAAGAAACCTATTTTAAAGATGATGCGACCTTTACACAGCGTATTAAAATAGTAGATCCAGCAATAAATCAAATCGATGTTGACTTATTTTTTCAAGTATGTGAAGAGGTTTGTATCCCTATGGATAAGAAGTTCATCTTTACCTTAGATGGTTCTGCGGCTGAAGCAGTTGTAGCGACTGTTGATGATAGAAGTTTGGCTTTAGGGCAAGAATTACGATTAGATTTAAAGAATAGAGAACTGCTAACTCAGGGTCAAGATAATATTGCAGAGACTACTAATATTTGGGTGATTTTCGGATTAGGTTTTCTTGGCGGATTAATAGCTTTATTGACACCCTGTGTGTTTCCAATGATTCCGCTAACGGTATCATTCTTTACCAAGCATTCTCAGAATAAATCGAAAGGGATCGTAAATGCATTGCTTTATGGCTTCTTTATTATTTTAATTTATTTTTTATTGAGCTTACCGTTTCATTTATTCGACTCAGTAGATTCTCAAATTCTGAATTCCATTGCTACAAATGTATGGTTGAATTTGTTATTCTTTGTGATATTCATATTCTTCGCCTTTTCGTTTTTCGGATATTATGAATTGACCTTACCAAACTCATGGGCAAATAAAATGGATGATGCATCGTCGAAGGTTGGTGGTGTTTTAGGTATCTTTTTTATGGCAGTTACATTGGCAATTGTCTCTTTCTCATGTACAGGTCCTATTTTAGGCGGATTACTTGGAGGAACTACTTTGGCAGAAGGTGAAGTAGCTACGAATCTTACCGCTGGTATGACTGGTTTCGGTGTTGCATTGGCATTACCTTTTGCTTTGTTTGCATTATTCCCAGCATGGTTAAATTCACTTCCGAAATCTGGCGGATGGATGACTACAGTTAAAGTAGTGTTGGGTTTCTTAGAAATTGGTTTAGCATTAAAATTCTTGTCGAATGCAGATTTAGTAGGCCATTGGGGTATTCTGAAAAGAGAAGTATTCTTAGGTATTTGGATTGTTTTAGGAATAGCAATGACATTGTACTTGTTCGGATTATATAAATTTCCGCATGATGGTCCTATTAAAAAATTATCTATTGGTAGAAAAGTTGCTGCCTTTATTAGTGCCGCCTTTACTATTTATATGATATTAGGAGTAACGAAAGTTACGAACCTAAAATTATTAAGTGGCTTTCCGCCACCAGAGTTTTATAGCGTTTTTGAACAAGAAAGCGATTGCCCACTAGGTATCGATTGCTTTAAAGATTTTGATGAAGGTCTTGCGTATGCGAAAGAGGTGAATAAACCTATTCTATTAGATTTTACGGGTTGGGCATGTGTCAACTGTAGAAAGATGGAAGAGAATGTTTGGAGCGATGCCGAAGTCTTCCCGATCATAAAGGATAACTACGTGCTTATTTCTTTATATACCGATGATAGAGAAGAACTGCCGGAAGCTGAACAATTTAATTTTCAGTATGATAGCGGTCGGGTTAAAGAAATTTCGAACATTGCCCAAAAATGGGGAACCTTTCAAGATGTAAACTTTAAATCTATTTCTCAACCATTTTACGTATTGCTTTCTCCAGATTTGAAAGTGCTAAATACGTCTATTCAAAATTCAGATGTACCAACCTATAAAAACTGGTTGTTAGAAGGTTTGAAAAATAATAACTAAAGTATTGCTTTTGTAGGATGTTAACTACTTGTCAATAATAAGCAGAGCTACGAAGCGTTTATTGAAAAAAATAGTTTTAACTTGGGAACGTTTCCCCCAAACTAAACTATGAAAGCATTAAAAAAAATAGGAGTACTCCTGTTGATTGTTGTTACCCTTCTGATCATTGTTGTCGGAGTATTTGCATACACTTTAAAACCAGATTATTCTGGTGAAAAAGAATTAGTAGACCTTCAAAAAGAGGTCACCGTGTACTACGATGAATACGGTATTCCCCATATTTACGGTGAAAATGAAAAAGATGCCTTTAGAACTTTAGGCTATGTTCATGCACAAGATCGTTTGTGGCAAATGGAGCTGTTGCGAAGAATTGCAAGTGGTGGTTTGTCTGAAGTTTTTGGTGCCGATTTAATTGGTACAGATAAATTCTTTTTATCACTTGGTATTGCAGATGCCTCTAAAGAGTCCGCCACTAATGCGGATTTAAGTGATGCCGGAGTAATACTATCAAAGGCATATTTAGATGGTATTAATCAATTTATAAACGAAGGACCAACACCTGTTGAATTTTATCTTACAGGAATAGAAAAGAAAGAATTTGTTTTAGAAGATATCTATAATACTATCGGCTATATGGCTTTTAGTTTTGCAATGGCACACAAGACAGATCCCCTTTTGACTACTATAAATAACAAGCTAGGCACTGAATACTTGAATGATTTACATGTTGGCTCAAGTGCAGAAACGGAGTGGATAAAGAATTATAATCCATTGCAGTCAGATACTATTCAAAATAACCTAACTGCAGCTGTTAACAAAGCATTGGGTGCGTTAGATATCCCTTTATTTGAAGGTAGTAATAGTTGGGTGATTGCACCTAAAAAAACAAAGAACGGTAAGGTTATTTTAGCTAATGATCCTCACATTGGTTTTTCTCAGCCATCTGTTTGGTATGAAGCTCATATAGAAACACCGACGTATTCAAAGTACGGCTACCATATTGCTGGTATACCATTTCCACTTTTAGGGCATAATAGAAAAGTAGCGTACGGTATTACCATGTTCGAAAATGATGATGTTGATTTCTATTACGAGCAGAACAACCCTGAAAATGAGAATCAATACTTATCTGAAAATGGGTATATAGATTATGAAATCATTACAAAGAGTTTTAAAGTAAAAGATTCGTCTGAAGTTGAGTTTTCATATAAAAAATCGAACCACGGACCAATTTTAAACGGAATTGCAGATCAGGTGCAAGGTGAACGACCAATTGCCATATCGTGGTTATATACTCAAATGGATAATAAAGTTATAGATGCTTTATTTGGTTTAAGTCATTCTAATAACCTTACGGAGTTTAAGACTGCTTTACCAAAAATTCATGCACCAGGTTTAAATATTATGTACGGAGATGATGAAGGCAATGTAGCATGGTTTGCCACTGCCCAGCTTTATAAAATTCCTGATTCGATAAATACAAAGTTGGTATTTGAAGTAGGTGAGGGACTTCCGGTAGAAAAAGAGTTTATTGATTTTAATGAGAATCCGCAGGCAATAAATCCGCCAAGCAACTACGTATATTCCGCTAATAATCAACCAGATTCTATAGCAGGTATGTTGTATCCAGGTTACTATTTACCTGAAAACAGAGGGAAACGAATAGTGCAGTTATTAGAACCTAAGAATGATTGGGATTTAGATGCTGCAAGTGAAATGATAACAGACGTTATTTCAGCTGTGGATCCAGAAATTGTCACCAATTTATCTAAATATTTAGATGTTTCATTATTAAGTGAAAACGGATTAAAAGCTATTGACAGTTTAAAAATGTGGAAAGGTGACTATGAGCTTTCATCAATAGAGGCTACTATTTACAATAGATGGGTGTATTACTTTTTAGAGAATACTTTTGAAGATGAATTGGAAACGGAGTTGTTTAATCAATTTTTAGATACTCACTTTACAAAAAGATTAATAGCTCCATTATCCAAAGATGAAGAGTCTGTTTGGTTAGATAATGTAAATACAGCCGATGTTCAAGAAACCATGGCTGATATAGTAAATATGTCTTTTATGGAGGCAGTATTTTCTTTAGAAAAAGATTTTGGTGATAATATGGATTATTGGCAATGGGAGAGAGTGCATAGTATTGAACATCCACACCCTATTGGTCAAATAGCAGCCTTGCGTTCTTTCTTTAATGTAGGCCCTTATCCTGTGAATGGTACAAGAGAAGTAATCAATAATCTGGCATTTTCTTATGATGCTACGGGTTTTTATAAAACGACCTCGGGCCCTTCTACTAGAAGACTTATAGATTTCTCTGATGTAGAGAATAGTATCAGCATTTTACCAACTGGGCAATCTGGTAATCCGTTTAGTAAACACTACAAAGATCAGGCAGAAATGTATGTTAACGGAGAGTTTCGTAAAATGATGATGAATGAGGCTGAAATTAAAATGAGTAAAGAAATCCTTACATTTAAGCCAAAGGATTAAAAATGCTTACAAAAGTTTATGGGAGTGCAGTATTTGGTGTTGAGGCCACAACAATAATTGTGGAAGTAAATATCGACAAGGGAATTGGTTATCATTTAGTAGGGTTGCCCGATAATGCTATTAAAGAAAGTAATTATAGAATAGCTGCTGCATTACAGAATAACGGTTATAAAATTCCCGGTAAAAAAATCACTATAAATATGGCACCTGCAGATCTTCGAAAAGAAGGTTCTGCGTATGATCTTACCTTGGCTATCGGAATTTTGGCCGCATCTAGTCAAATTAAATCTGAAAATATTGAGAAGTATATCATCATGGGCGAACTGTCTTTAGATGGTAGTTTACAACCAATAACAGGAGCATTGCCTATAGCTATAAAAGCACAGCAAGAAGGATTTGTCGGATTCATTTTGCCAACGGCAAATGCCAAAGAAGCTGCTATTGTTGGAGATTTGAAAGTATACGGCATTGATAATATTAAACAAGTATTAGAGTTCTTTGATCAAGGCACTCCGCTTGAGCAAACTATTATAGATACTAGAGAAGAGTTTTATAAGAATTTAGATTTCCCAGAATTTGATTTTTCTGATGTTAAGGGACAAGAAAGTATTAAACGTTGTATGGAAATAGCCGCAGCAGGCGGACATAATATAATTTTGATTGGTCCACCAGGTGCTGGTAAAACCATGTTAGCAAAGCGGTTACCTTCTATTTTGCCACCAATGACTTTGCATGAAGCTTTAGAAACCACTAAAATACATAGTGTAGTTGGTAAAATAAAGAATATGGGGTTAATGAGCCAGAGACCATTTAGAAGTCCTCATCACACAATATCTGACGTCGCTTTAGTTGGTGGAGGTTCATATCCACAACCAGGAGAAATTTCTCTTTCTCATAACGGCGTGTTATTCTTAGATGAATTACCTGAATTTAAACGTGGTGTGTTGGAGGTTATGCGTCAGCCTTTAGAAGATAGAGAGGTAACAATTTCTCGTGCGCGTTTTACGGTAACTTACCCAAGTAGTTTTATGTTAGTGGCTAGTATGAATCCTAGTCCGGGTGGGTATTTCAATGATCCAGATGCTCCCGTAACTTCATCACCTGCTGAAATGCAACGGTATTTAAGTAAAATATCTGGTCCGCTTTTGGATCGTATCGATATTCATATTGAGGTTACTCCAGTTCCGTTTGAAAAACTATCCGAAGAAAGAAAAGGAGAGGGGAGTGTTGAAATTAGAAAACGTGTTACTGCAGGAAGAGAATTACAAACAGTAAGATTCGAGGGGTTAGAAAATGTGCATTACAATGCTCAAATGAATACAAAACAAATTCGTACTCATTGCAAATTAGATGATAAGTCTAAGGCATTATTGAAAAATGCGATGGAGCGATTAAATCTTTCCGCTAGGGCTTATGATAGAATACTTAAGGTAGCAAGAACTATTGCTGATTTAGCTGGAGAGCAGAAATTGAATGGCGACCATATTTCAGAGGCCATTCAATATAGGAGTTTAGATAGAGAAGGTTGGTTAGGGTAATTAGTTAGCCCATTACCTTTCTGAGTGCTTTATCAAATTGCTTTACTTCTTCGATTGTTCCTGTACTAATACGTGCCCAATCGGTAAAAGGAGGGAAAGGTCTACCTATAAGAACATTCTCTTTTTTCATGGCTACAATCATTTCAGAAATGGGTCGTCCTGTTTTAAAGAAAACAAAGTTGGTATGCGACTTTTGGTGTTCTAAGTTTAAATCAGTTAACGTCTTATAAATAATATTCTTTGCTTCTACATTTTTAGCGACACTAAATTTGTAAAATTCATCATCTCTTAAAGCCTCTTTTGCTGCTTCAATGGCTAGAATATTGGTCATCGCCATTACGTTTTTCTTTAATCTGGTGGCTATATCTGGTCTAGCTACCAAGTATCCAATACGTAAACCAGCAAGACCATATACCTTTGAAAATGTTTTTGAGACGATAACATTCATGTTCTCTTTTACCAATTCTATCATAGAAGGGTAGTCGGGTTCGGTAATAAAATCATAATAAGCTTCATCACTAAAAACCATTGTTCTTTTACTAGCCGAAGAACAGAAATCTCGCAGCTTATTTTTATCTAATAATGTACCTGTTGGGTTATTGGGGTTGCAAATGAAAATCAAACCCGTTTTGGAAGTAATACGTTTTTCCATTTCAACTAAATCATGGCCCATATTTGCATCTACCGGAACACGATGAACTGTTGCTCCAAAATTTTCGGCATAGGTCATTAATGATTGAAACGTGGGATCGGCAGCAATGATTTCTCCGCCATTTATTCCGTAAGTCATACCAGCTGCTTTTAAGCCTTCGGTCGAGCCTCCTGTTATTACAATATGGTCTTTTGTTACTCCTTCTTTTTGAGCTATTTGTTCTACTAAAGGACGTAAAACAATAGAAGGGTATCTACATGCAATATCTAAAGATTTGGTTATAACATCTCTAACTGCTTTTGATGGTCCGTACGGATTTTCGTTAGAATTTAATTTTGCAATACCTTTCTCTATTGTAGGATAAGAATTTTTGGTAGGTATAGCTAAGGCACTAAATCCGCCTAAGAAAGTAAAGCCACTAGATAGTCCCGCAGTTTTAAGCCATTGTCTTCGGTCAAAGTTGTTCATTTATCATCTCTTTAGTAGGTAAAAGATACAATAAATAGACTATAATAAGCTTAGTTTAATACACTGGGGCAGTATTTTTTTATTCGTTATTCGAGATTTAAAATTTGACGCCTGTTTAGCAAGTTGTTGTTTTGCTTTTCTTATCAATAAAACCGTGAACTAGAACTAATTTTATTAATTATGAATACAACTCTTCATTATTAATATCGTCTTCGTTGTTATTTGGTGCTGTAAAAATATCTTTAAGTATGTAACTGGTAACAATGGTTAGACCAAGTGTAAGGGTTGGTATTGCGTAATCCCAACTTAATAATTTCATGAGACCACCACAGATAAGGGTAATTACACCGATTACCATGACAAAATTCCATATAATTTCGGTCGTGCTATTCTTAACACCATCTTCTTTAGACATAAAGTAAGAGGTGCCTTCCATCGCAAACCATGCAATGAAAGTAAATGCGGTACCAATTTGAAAAAACAGCGTATGGGTAAAATCTAAAATTGTTAAAAGTCCGTTGGTCGTCCAGAAAAGTACCAATGCCATTTTAATTAAATCGACGGTCTTTTTTTCTTCCTTTTTCAAAAAGCGTAATCCGTATAGTACAAGAATCGCTGCAAAAGAGATGAAAATAATTCCTTCAGAAAACGGCCAGTGTAGTATTCGCATTACCACACCCATTAAAAGTGTGGCTATTGCTGCTCTAATCGGATTTCTAAATGCTTTTTTAGAATTTTCCATATCTGGTTTTTTAGTTAATAACTTTAATGTTGGCTTTTAGACCTTGCATTATTCCGATGATATTGTTTACGGTTTCATTTAAGTAATACCGTACTACGATATGCGGAATTCTAATGGTTGTAAATCCATTTTTAAAGGAGTGCATCGCTTCTTCTAAATTGTTGATAGCCTCATGTTCGGTCAGCTTATCATATTCAGAGTCAATTTCAATATTAAGTTTTACACGAGAAATGGCGATATCGATAGATTTTTTACCATCCCACCATTCTAACATGGGGTTTACACCAGCTTCTTTCAGCGCATAATAGAGCTGAATAGCTTCTAAAGGTGTATTGTGTTTATTGATCAATAACTTAATACGTTCATGGTGCTTCATGCAAAGCTCTACGCCAGCACTCTCCATTGCATTTTTGTGGTCTAAATAACCGAGTTCTTTGTTACATTCTAAGCAAATCATTAATAGGTTAAGTTTAAGGTTTGGGGATAGCTATAACCCACTTATTTTTGGATTAGTATGTAATCTCGATGAACGACATCCAAGTTTTAGACGAACTGCATTTTTTTAGATGAACGGCATTTTGAAATGTTAAAATTGTGGTGAAATTGATTCTGGGTATGGTGAGAAAATTCAGATTAACCAATTATATTTACAAGAACGATAATTTTACTACATGTTTAAGAAATTAGGTCCGGGTGTACTGGTAGCCGCAGCGTTTATTGGTCCTGGTACGGTTACGGCATGTACCTTGGCAGGTGTCAATTTTGGATTTAGTTTGCTGTGGGCCATGTTGTTATCTATTATAGCGACCTATGTTCTTCAAGAAATGTCTGCCCGTTTAGGTATCGTAACCCAGAAGGGATTGGCAGATGTAATCAAACAAGAGCTACATAACCCCTGGATTCGTAATAGCGTCATAGCTCTTATCTTTTCTGCTATTATTATTGGTAATGCTTCTTATGAAGCAGGTAATATAGGTGGTGCCACCTTAGGTATGGAAGCTTTGTTTGGTATGGAGTATAGTAATCTATATCCTTTTATATTAGGCGGATTGGCTTTTGTACTATTGTATTTGGGCAGTTACAAGTCATTAGAGAAAGTGTTTATTGTACTTGTACTTATTATGAGTTTATCGTTTGTAATGACGGCAATTTTGACAAAGCCAGATGTGTGGGAGCTTATTAAAGGGTTGTTCATGCCTACAATCCCTGAAAAAGGTATTCTTACCATAATCGCCTTGGTTGGTACTACCGTAGTACCTTATAATCTATTTCTGCATGCAGCATTGGTAAGTGAGAAGTGGAAATCTAAAGATGATTTAAAATTGGCTAAGCGGGATACCTTGGTTTCAATTATTTTAGGCGGACTCGTTTCTGTCAGTATAATTATATCTGCTGCGGCTATAAACTCTACAGAGGTAAATAATGTTATGGATATGGCAAAAGCCCTAGAACCTTTATATGGTTCTGCTGCTTTGTACTTTTTAGGTATAGGTATGTTTGCTGCCGGTATTACCTCTGCTATTACTGCACCTTTGGCTGCTGCCTATGTTGCAAATAGTTGTTTTGGGTGGAATGCAGGGTTTAAAGATGCTAAGTTTAGAATGATATGGATAATGATTCTAATATTGGGAGTATTCTTTTTATCCTTCGGAATTAAACCTATTGAGATTATAAAATTCGCCCAGATTACCAATGGCTTGTTGCTACCTATAATTGCAGTCTTTTTATTGTGGGTTGTAAATAGAACGGGAGTGATGGGAGAATATAAGAATAACATGATGCAGAATATATTCGGAGGACTGATTATTCTGCTTTCCGTTTTATTGGGTGCTAAAAGTATACTAACAGTATTAGGTGTTTTGTAAATGGCGAAAAGAACTATAGATATTAATTGTGATGTAGGGGAAGGTGTAGGTAATGAAGAAGCGCTATTTCCACTCATTAGTTCTTGCAATATTGCTTGTGGTGGTCATGCGGGTTCTAAAGAGAGTATAGTGTTCTGTTTAGAGTTGGCCAAGAAGTATAATGTAAAGGTAGGTGCGCATCCATCCTATCCTGATAAAGAAAATTTTGGCCGTGTCTCAATGAACTTGTCCGACGATGAATTAATCCAAAGTATAAAACAACAAATGCAGTTGTTTATGTCTTTATGTAGTCAGATGGATGTTGAATTGAATCATATTAAACCGCACGGAGCACTTTATAATGATATCGCTAAAGATGAACATCTAGCGAAAACGTTTTTGACTGGTATAGAAGAATTCAAAAAAGGCGCAGTATTATATGTTCCTTTTTGTAGTGTTATTCAAAGATTGGCATTAGAAAACGGATTTAAAGTCTTGGTTGAAGCCTTCGCTGATAGAAATTACAATACTGATTTAAGTTTAGTGTCTAGAAAAGAAAGTAATGCCTTAATAACCGAAGGTAAAGAGGTTTTGGCTCATCTATTAAGAATGTATAACGAAAATGAGGTAAAAACGGTGAGTGGAGATAATATTCCTATTATCGCAAATACCTATTGTATTCATGGTGATACACCTTCGGCATTGCAAATTTTGGCGTATCTTTCAAATGAATTACCACATCATAATCTACTCGTAAAATCGTGAATTCCCCTAAAATACATATCAAACCATTTGGAGTGCATTCTGTCTTAATTGAATGGCCAAATGAGGTTAGTGAAATCATATTAGAAAAAATATTACATTTTGAACGGTTTTTAAATAAAGAAGTGTTTACGAATAAGGAGTGGGAGTTAGTACCTTCTTATAATTCACTTTTAATTATTAATAGGACAAAACAGATCGATTTTCAGAAATTATCTGCTGATATAAACAACTGGTATGTGCAATTAAAAGAATCTCCAAAACCAGATAGGTACCTATGGCGATTACCAGTTTGTTATGATTTGGAATTTGGTTTAGACCTTGAAGAGGTCGCCAATCACTTTCATAAAACAAAAGAAGAAATTATAGCCTTGCATACTGGGGCTACTTATACAGTATTCGGTATTGGGTTTTTACCGGGCTTTATGTATTTAGGTGGTATTAATAAAGAATTAGAATTGCCTAGAAAAGCTACGCCAAGATCAAAAGTTGTTAAAGGCGCTGTTGGTATTGCAGGTAAACAAGCAGGAATCTATCCACAAGAATCACCAGGAGGTTGGAATATTATCGGAAATTGTGCAGTGCCTATTTTTGATGCATCCAAAGAGAATCCATGTTTTGTAAGCGTTGGCGATAAAATTGAATTCTACAAAATATCAAGAGCAGAACATGACCTTCATAGAATAGAAGCAGAAGTGGGAATATATAAACCTGAAAAAATTAAAATAGATGCTTAAAGTTCTAAAAGCAGGTTTTTACACCACAGTACAAGATGCAGGTAGATTCCATTATAGAAATAAAGGAGTACCCGTATCTGGAGTAATGGATGAAATGACGGTATTTAAAGTGAATTCTTTGTTAGAGAATAAAGAGTCTTCTGCCGTATTGGAAATTACTATGACGGGGCCAACGCTCATCTTCGAAAAAGAAACATATATGTCGCTTGGTGGTGCAAAAATGTCTGCTACACTTAATAATTTACCTATTCAGAATTATAAAGTCTATATGATAGAAAAAGGTGATATCCTTTCTTTTGGTCGTTTAGAGAAAGGGTTTAGATCTTACCTTGCTGTAAAGGGCGGTTTTACTTCTAAAGAAATATTAGGTAGTCGATCTTTTTATAAGCCTATTACCAAAGTCAATAGATTAACCGATAATGATGTGGTTCCTTTTTCGGTGGTAGAAAACTTTCAACCGAAAATATCAGAAATTAAAGTGGCGTCATTTTTAGACGAAACGGTTCTAGAGGTAAATAAAGCACCAGAATTTGATATTTTAAGCGATAAGCAGCTAGAAGAAATTTTCTCTAAAACATTTACTGTCGCCCATGAGAATAACAGAATGGCATATCAGTTATCAGAAACAATAGCACCACATACGAACTCAATGCTTACTTCTGCAACTATACCTGGTACGGTACAATTAACACCTGCAGGTAAATTGATGGTACTTATGAAAGACGGACAGACAACTGGCGGATACTTAAGGGCTGTTCAATTAACAGATAAGGCAATATGCATTCTAGCACAAAAGAAGGGCGGAGACGCTATTAGCTTTAAATTGGTGTAATTTATTACTTTTTGAACCGATTTTGTTAAGGGGTTATTTATCACCTATATTTTCATTACTATTGTAATATGAAATTATCAAACCTAAATATTGAACTAGTCATTGTCATTCCTAATCTGGGATGATATAGCTTTTCAATATGTAGAAAAACCTGTATCAGATATATTTGATGCAGGTTTTTTTATGTTTTATAGATAATTACACACAGTTTTGAAGTATTGAATGTGGTATAAAACATTGTTTTAAATATCTTAAAATGAGGTATTTAAGCTGTTTTTTGACAAAGTGAATTTGTATTGACCATTATTGTTAAAATTAGAAATTTTTATAAACTTTTATCTTTGATTAAGGAGTATTTAAGAAATCAAGATAAGCATACGAGAATTATATTATGGAGTTGAACAAACATAGTAAGAATGTAACCCAAGATCCAACACAACCAGCGGCACAAGCAATGCTTTATGCTATCGGTTTAACTGAAGAAGATCTAAAGAAACCATTAATTGGTATTGGTAGTACAGGTTATGAGGGTAACCCTTGTAATATGCACTTAAATGACTTGGCTCAAGAGGTCAAAGTCGGTGTTAACGGCAGTGGCTTGGTTGGTCTCGTTTTTAATACTATTGGTGTAAGTGATGGTATATCTATGGGTACTTACGGTATGCGTTATTCTTTACCTTCTAGAGATATTATCGCTGATTCTATGGAAACAGTGGTACAAGCAATGAACTATGATGGTTTAGTTACTGTTGTTGGTTGCGATAAAAATATGCCAGGTGCACTTATGGCGATGATTCGTTTAAATAGACCATCAGTTTTAGTGTATGGTGGTACTATTGCTTCCGGTTGTTATAAAGATAAGACCTTAGATATCGTTTCCGCTTTTGAAGCATGGGGCGAGAAGGTTGCTGGTACAATGAATGAGGAGGATTATAAAGGTGTAATTCAGAATGCATGCCCTGGTGCAGGTGCTTGTGGTGGTATGTATACTGCTAATACGATGGCATCTGCTATTGAAGCTCTAGGTATGGCATTGCCTTACAACTCTTCTAACCCGGCTATTGGAAAAGATAAGCAATACGATGCTATAAACTCTGGTAAGGCTTTAAGAAACCTTTTAGAGAAAGATATTAAACCAAGCGATATCATTACCCGTAAATCAATGGAGAATGCTATTCGCTTGCTAACACTTTTGGGTGGGTCAACGAATGCAGTTTTACACTTTTTGGCAATTGCGAAAGCTGCAGATGTAGATTTCACTTTAGATGATTTTCAAAAAATTAGTGATACTACGCCATTCTTGGCAGATTTAAAACCAAGTGGAAAATTCTTAATGGAAGATGTTCACCGTGTAGGTGGTGTACCTGCCGTTATGAAGTTTATGCTTGAAAACGATATGTTACATGGCGATTGTCTTACTGTTACCGGTAAAACAATTGCAGAGAATTTAGCTGATGTACCTGGTTTATTAGAACATCAGCAGGTTATTAAGCCTTTGAGCAATCCTATTAAGGCAACTGGTCATTTACGTATTCTTTATGGTAATCTAGCCACTGAAGGATCGGTTGCTAAAATTACGGGTAAAGAAGGATTGTATTTCTCTGGTCCGGCTAAAGTATATAATGACGAGTTTCTTGCTAATGCCGGTATCGGTAGAGGTGAGGTGAAAAAAGGTGATGTTGTGGTTATTCGTTATGAAGGTCCAAAAGGAGGACCGGGTATGCCAGAAATGTTGAAGCCTACTGCTGCTATTATGGGTGCTGGTCTAGGTAAGGATGTTGCTTTAATTACAGATGGTCGTTTCTCTGGTGGTACACATGGTTTCGTTGTAGGTCATGTTGCTCCTGAAGCACAAGAAGGTGGAGCAATCGGTTTGTTAGAAGATGGAGATATTATCACTATTGATGCTGAGAAAAATGAGATTTCGGTTAACCTAACGGATGATCAATTAGCGGAAAGAAAGAAGAAATGGAAACAACCGGAATTAAAGGTAAAAAGAGGAAGCTTATACAAGTACGCTCGTATGGTATCATCAGCATCTAAAGGTTGTGTTACCGATGAATTTTAAATAACACCGGCTAGATTTTAATTAATTCTAGTAGGATTTTAATATCAGGCTATTGTAACTCTTATATGCAATACTTGAATTTGATTATTAATTATGGAAACAGTAAAAGAGAAGAAAAAAGGTACAGATTCCAAGAAAACTATTAAGATTTCTGGAGCAGAGGCATTAATTCATTGTTTGTTGGCCGAAGGGGTCGAAACAATGTATGGCTACCCTGGTGGCGCAATTATGCCCGTCTACGATGAACTATATAAGTTTCAAGATAAGTTAACGCATATTCTTACAAGACATGAACAGGGTGCTACGCATGCTGCTCAAGGGTATGCTCGAGTTTCAGGTAAAGTCGGTGTTGCGATAGCAACTTCTGGTCCTGGTGCAACAAATTTAGTTACCGGTCTTGCAGATGCGCAGATAGATTCAACACCTATGGTCTGCATTACAGGTCAGGTTACTAGACAATTACTAGGTACCGATGCCTTTCAAGAAACTGATATTATTGGTATTTCTACTCCGGTAACTAAATGGAACTATCAAATTACTGAAGCTTCTGAAATACCAGAAGTAATGGCAAAAGCTTTTTACATTGCTAAATCTGGTAGACCAGGTCCGGTATTAATTGATATCACTAAAAATGCACAAATAGATGCCTTCGATTTCTCTTATGAGAAATGTACTGCTGTTCGTAGTTATAAGCCGTTTCCAAAACCGAAAATGAGTGCGATTCAGGCAGCTGCTGATTTGATCAACAGCGCCAAAAAACCATTTATCGTTTGGGGGCAAGGTGTTATTCTTGGTAAGGCAGAACAAGAACTGAAAGCTTTAGTTGAAAAAGCGGGTATACCTGCAGCTTGGACTATCATGGGAGCTTCGGCTTTAGATACTTCTCATCCACTAAATGTCGGTATGGTAGGTATGCATGGTAATTACGGACCAAACGTTTTAACGAATGAATGCGACTTATTAATTGCAATAGGTATGCGTTTTGATGATCGTGTAACTGGTAATTTAGATTACTATGCAAAGCAAGCCAAGGTAATTCACTTTGAAATTGACCCTGCAGAGATTAATAAGAATGTGCATGCCGATGTTGCTGTTTTAGGTAACTCAAAAGAAACTTTAGGGTTGTTATTACCATTGGTTAATGATAATAACCATGATGCTTGGCATAATATCTTTAAAGAGAAATATAAAATTGAGTTCGATACTATTATAAACAAAGACATTCACCCGACTAAAAATGGTTTGACCATGGGTGAGGTGATTGAAGAAATCAATTTAGCTTCAAATAATAAAGCAGTTATTGTTTCTGATGTAGGTCAGCACCAAATGATAGCTTGTAGATATGCCAAATTTTCCCAGTCTAAAAGTAATATTACTTCTGGCGGGTTAGGTACTATGGGCTTTGCTTTACCTGCCGCTATCGGTGCCAAAATGGGAGCTATGGAGAGGGAAGTGGTTGCTATCATTGGTGATGGTGGTTACCAAATGACTATTCAAGAATTGGGTGTAATTTTTCAACATAAAGTACCTGTTAAGATTGTTGTGTTGAACAACGAGCACTTAGGTATGGTTCGCCAATGGCAAGAGTTGTTCTTTGAGAAAAGATATGCATCTACCGTAATGGTGAATCCTGATTTTGTAAAAATAGCGGAAGGTTATAGTATTGAGGCAAAACGAATTTCTGAACGTAAAGATTTAAAATCTACAATTCAAGAAATGATGGCTTCTAAAGAAGCTTATTTTTTAGAGGTTAAGGTAGAACAAGAAGGTAATGTTTTCCCAATGATACCTTCTGGTGCTTCGGTTTCTGATGTTAGATTGAAATAAATAAGAGAAAAGAGCTATCTCATGAACGATACTAACATACAAGATATTCCGAAAATGCATACAGAGATTACTCGTAAATCTGAAGAAATCGGATTTACGATGCCCTCAGACTTGTACGTTGGTAGCTTTCTCAAAACTTTGATAGCATCTAAGCCAAAAGGTAGATTTTTAGAAATTGGTACTGGTATTGGTCTTAGTCTTTCTTGGATGATTGAAGGTATGGATGCTGATTCTAAATTGATATCCGTAGATAATGACCCAGCGTTAATTTCAATAGCTACAAGTTATTTTGGTAACGATGATAGGGTTGAGGTTATTTGTAAAGATGGTACCGATTGGATCAAGGAATATTCAGGTACAAAATTTGATTTGATTTTTGCAGATGCCTGGCCAGGTAAGTACAGTGAGATCGATGAGGTTTTAGATTTACTTCATGTTGGCGGATTTTACATTATCGATGATATGACAAAACAACCGAATTGGCCAGCTGGTCATGAGGATAATGTGATTGAATTGACGGCGTATTTAGAAAAGCGAGAAGATTTACAATTGACTAAAATGAATTGGTCAACAGGCTTAATTATGGCCGTAAAGAAATAATATAGATTAATTATAATGACACCATAAAATCCTCTTGTAAAGAGGAATAGGTAATTAGAGCTTATGGAAAATAAATGGTTTACAATATCGGTATATTCAGAAAACAATGTTGGATTACTGAACAGAATATCAGGTATATTTTTAAAGAGACATATTAATATAGAGAGTCTAAATGTTTCTAAATCAGAGATTGATGATGTTTCTAAATTTACGATTGTAGCACATACAACCGAAAAATGGGTGCATAATATTGTCGGTCAGATCGAGAAGCAAATAGAAGTTATAAAAGCATATTATCATACCGATGATGAGACTATATATCAAGAATCTGCTTTATTTAAAATAGCATCAGGACTCTTATTTGATGAACGTCAAATTCAGAACATCATAAAAGATAACAATGCACAGATCGTCACAGTATCAAGAGACTTTTTTGTTATCGCCAAAAGCGGTAGAAGAAATGAGATTGAAGAAATGTACGATCAATTAAAGCCGTATGGCATTATGCAGTTTGTACGCTCTGGCCGTATTTCGGTTACAAAAGATGAAATGAAAATTTCAGCGATACTAAAAGAATTTTAATAAAGAATCATAACAATAATCAAATAAAGTAAATACAAAATGGCCAATTATTTTAATACGCTATCATTAAGAGATAAATTAACGCAACTTGGAAAATGTCGCTTCATGGATTCGGCTGAGTTTGCAGATGGTGTAAATGCTTTAAAAGGCAAAAAAATTGTAATCGTAGGTTGTGGTGCTCAAGGTTTGAACCAAGGGTTGAACATGAGAGATTCTGGTTTAGATATTTCTTATACACTTCGTGATGCTGCTATAAAAGAAAAAAGACAATCTTTTGTAAATGCCTCTGAAAACGGATTCACAGTGGGTACCTACCAAGAATTGATTCCTACTGCCGATGTTGTAATTAACCTTACTCCAGACAAGCAACATACTGCTGTGGTTAGTGCGGTTATGCCTTTAATGAAAAAAGATGCTACACTTTCGTATTCTCACGGTTTTAATATCGTAGAAGAAGGTATGCAAATACGTGAAGATATTACGGTAATTATGGTTGCGCCAAAGTGTCCGGGATCAGAAGTACGTGAAGAATATAAAAGAGGTTTTGGTGTACCAACTTTAATAGCGGTTCACCCAGATAACGACCATCAAGGTAAAGGACTAGAGCAAGCGAAAGCTTATGCTGTAGGTACTGGTGGTGATAGAGCAGGTGTTTTAATGTCTTCTTTTGTTGCTGAAGTAAAATCAGATTTAATGGGAGAGCAAACTATTCTTTGTGGTTTGTTGCAAACAGGTTCTATTCTTTGTTTCGATAAAATGATTGAGAAAGGAATTGATGCTGGTTATGCTTCTAAACTGATTCAATACGGATGGGAAACTATTACTGAAGGAATGAAGTACGGTGGTATTACACATATGATGGACCGTCTTACTAATCCTGCTAAAGTAAAGGCTTTTGAATTATCCGAAGAGCTAAAAGATATTATGCGTCCGTTGTTTCAAAAGCATATGGATGATATTATGACAGGTCATTTCTCAAAAACGATGATGGAAGATTGGGCAAATGATGATAAGAATTTATTAACGTGGAGAGCTGCAACAGGTGAAACTGCTTTTGAGAAAACACCTGCTGGTAGTCAAGAAATTACAGAACAAGAATTCTATGACAACGGTGTGTTAATGGTTGCTATGGTAAGAGCTGGTGTTGAATTGGCTTTCGAGGCAATGACAGAATCTGGTATTATCGCTGAATCTGCATACTACGAGTCTTTACATGAAACTCCGTTAATTGCAAACACAATCGCGCGTAAGAAATTGTTTGAAATGAACCGTGTTATTTCTGATACAGCTGAATATGGTTGTTACCTTTTTGATCATGCTTGTAAGCCTTTATTAACTGACTTCATGAAAGGTATTGATACTGATGTTATTGGTACAAACTTCTCTGGAAATATCGATAATGACGTTGATAATGCACAGTTAATTGCAATAAACAAAGCGTTACGTACGCATCCGGTAGAAATCGTTGGTACACGTTTACGTGAGTCAATGACGGCAATGAAGCCTATCGTATAGTTTTATAATCTTTTATAGATATACCGATTGTCCGGTTAAGTTCATTCTGAGAAATATGACCCTATATGGGTTGTGGTTTTACAAGAAGTGTTCTTAAGCGGACAATTTAGGTTTCGTACGAGTTATAAAATTTTTAATAATAGAAAGTATTTAATATGAAAGGTACAAAGCCAGCATATTTTCCTAAATTAGATGATGTTTTAAAAGCTGCACAGACCATTTCTGAAATTTCAGAGGTTACTCCGCTAACAGAAAGTATTCGTTTGTCTAAACAGTATAACTGTCAAGTTCGTTTAAAGCGCGAAGATTTGCAACGCGTACGTTCTTATAAAATTAGAGGTGCTTTCAACAAAATAAGCTCTTTAACCGAAGAAGAACGAGCAAAAGGTGTTATTTGTGCCAGTGCAGGTAATCATGCACAGGGTGTGGCTTTTGCTTGCTTTCATTTAAAAATTAAAGGGACTATTTATATGCCTTCGGTTACGCCTAAGCAAAAAATAGAACAGACTAAACTGTTCGGTGGCGAATGGGTTGAAATAGTTTTAGAAGGTGATACTTTTGATGATGCTTCTTTGGCTGCTAGAACGTATGGTGATAAACAAGGGAAGATATTTGTACACCCGTTCGATGATCCTAAAATTATTGAGGGTCAGGCTACTGTTGGACTTGAGTTAATTTCACAATCAAAAACTCCAATAGATTATCTTTTTGTGTGCATTGGTGGTGGAGGTCTAGCATCTGGACTCATTAGTGTTTTTAGTGAGCTTTCGCCGGATACAAAAATTATTGGAGTTGAACCTAAAGGTGCTCCATCCATGAAAACTTCCATAGAAGCAGGTAAAGTAGTTGCGCTTGATCATATTGATAAATTTATTGATGGTGCAGCGGTCAAAAAAGTAGGTAGTTTGACCTATGCCATCTGTAATTATTATCTAGATAATATGATTACGGTCGACGAAGGCAAAGCATGCCAAACTATTCTAGATCTCTATAATAGAGACGCTATAGTTGTTGAACCTGCTGGAGCTTTATCGATTGCAGCTTTAGATGATTATAAAGATGAAATTGTTGGCAAGAATGTAGTGTGTATTATTGGCGGAAGTAATAATGACATCACTAGAACGGCTGAAATTAAAGAACGAGCATTGCTTTATGGTAAACTCAAACATTACTTTATTATTCGTTTTCCGCAGCGACCTGGTGCCCTAAAAGAGTTTGTGGTTGATATTTTAGGTCCAAACGATGATATTACCCATTTCGAGTATTCTAAGAAATCGAGTAGAGAAAATGCGCCGGCTGTTGTAGGTATAGAATTAAAGAATACAGAGGACTTGAAACCTTTGGTAGAACGCATGAAATCTAACAATTTCTATGGAGAATATATAAATGACAAACCAGACTTGTTTGAATATTTGGTTTAAACTACTTTTAATATAACAGATTCAATTTCTAGTTATTTTAGAAATCAATCTATAATACAATTATCAATCATAGTGCAAAATAGAAAATGAAATGAGCGATATTAAAATTCCTGAAGAATTTAAAATAACATCAACTATAGATCAAAGACATTATTTGGTCAACGGAGAATTAAAAGAATGGAAAGGAGATACCACAGAGGTATATTCTACCATTTCTTCAACAAAAGAATATAAGCCAACCCTATTAGGTAGTATTCCAGATTTACAAGAAGCAGAAGCTTTAGATGCTTTAAACGGAGCATTAAAGGCGTATGATAAGGGAAAGGGAATTTGGCCAACCATGCATGTGAAAGACCGTATTGAATGTATGGAGGTTTTCGTTACAAAAATGAAGACCAAAAGAGAAGAAGTGGTTAAATTGTTAATGTGGGAAATTGGTAAGTCTTTACCAGACTCTCAGAAAGAATTTGATCGTACTGTTGAATATATTGAAGATACCATTGAAGATTATAAGCAGCTAGATCGAGATGCCGCTAAGTTTACGAAACACGATGGTGTGTATGCGCATATTAAAAGAGGACCGTTAGGTGTTGTTTTATGTTTAGGACCTTATAACTATCCGCTAAATGAAACTTTTGCATTGTTGATTCCTGCAATTATTATGGGGAACACAACCATCTTTAAACCTGCAAAGCATGGTGTTTTATTAATTACGCCGCTTTTAGAAGCTTTTCAAACTAGTTTTCCAAAAGGGGTGGTTAATGTAATTTTCGGTAGAGGTAGAACTGTTGCTGCGCCAATTATGCAAACAGGTAAAGTAGATGTACTTGCTTTAATAGGTAATAGTAAATCTGCAAATGCCCTACAAGAGCAGCACCCTAAAAGTAACAGACTACGATTGGTACTTGGTTTAGAAGCTAAAAACCCGGCGATTATTTTACCAGATGCTGATTTAGATTTAACTATAAATGAATGCTTGGCTGGTACACTGTCTTTTAACGGGCAACGTTGCACGGCATTAAAAGTGGTGTATGTTCACGAAGAAATTAGATCAAAATTCAATGAAAGCTTCGCTAAAAAAGTCGATGAGTTAAAATTTGGAAATCCGTGGGAAGATGGGGTGAAATTAACTCCGTTACCTGAACCTGGTAAACCAGATTATATTCAAGAATTAATTGATGATGCGGTTTCAAAAGGAGCTAAAATATTGAATAAAAAAGGAGGAAAGCGTTTCGATAACTATATATGGCCTGCAGTTCTATATCCGGTAACGAAAGACATGCGTGTGTACCAAGAAGAGCAATTCGGACCCATTATACCCATCGTACCTTTCACTGATATCGAAGAACCTTTAGATGATATGGCAGAAAGCAACTATGGCCAACAAGTAAGCTTGTTTGGTAAAGATGTGTATGCGCTTTCTCCATTAATAGATACGTTGGTGAACTTAGTCTGTCGTGTGAATTTAAATAGTTCTTGCCAAAGAGGACCAGATGTATACCCATTTACCGGTAGAAAAGATTCTGCACAAGCAACCTTAAGTGTTCACGATGCATTACGCTCGTTCTCAATTAGAACTTTTGTAGCATTTAAAGACAACGACTTGAATACTGAAATTATTCAGAATTTATTAGAAGCTAAGCTTTCTAATTTTGTAAGTACTGATTATATATTATAAAAGTCTTTTATTTAGACTATCAAAAAAAACCTCTCCTATTAATTAGGGGAGGTTTCTTTTTTACAGTTGCTACTAATCTCATTCGCTCTTTCTAAACCTGTGTAAGGGTAATATGGTATCGTTTGTTCTTCTTCGTTGAATAATATAATGGCACGTTCAACATCTTCGCAATAGGGAGTGATAGATTTACCAAAGAATTTGGCTGTTCCCATATCCCATTCTGTTTTTCCTAAAAGTACTCTTGGGTTGTTTGGTGCTATGGCTTGTGCTTTTTTATAGATTGCTATGTTTTCACCCGATAATGTCATTCCGTATTTTGCACCGTCAAAAGCAATGTATGCTGTATTTAAAAGGGCATAAGAAATCATTATTTCTGGGTTGTCTTTTGATATTGACGATGCGTTATCTAGAAACCCTTTTGCTCTGGTTAGTTTGGTAGTTAGCAGTGCTTCATCTTTTAATCCAAAACTGCTTACTATTTCAATTAATCCTGCATAATATGATGGTAACCAATTATCAGTTTCTACAGATGCGATTCTTTCAAATAGTTGCACGGCTTCTGTATTCTTTTGTTGCTTCCATAATGCAAATGCATCATTCATCCCTTTTTCATAAGGTGTTTGCGCAGTTAAGCTAAGTGTGAAAATAAACGTGGCAATTAGTAGTACTGATTTCATGATGTATAGTTTTTTGATGTTATTTATTGTTATTCAAATATCTTTCTATTCCATTGTTTTTGATAAAATAGATGACCCAGTTGTAGGTTCTTTGTATTGAATTGTAATTTTTAAAGGTTATCTAGTTGATTGTCATCTTTATTGTCACTTATCGTCCAAAAGAAACCAATGAAAAAGAAGCGGTCTGCAGCAGGTGTAATTGTTCTTCTATCAAACATTCCATCTGTATTTGCTTGGTTTGCGTATTGGTAACCGTTTACATTTTGAGTTCCTAATACGTTACTCACAGATAGATATAATATTTTCTGCGGACTGATTAAGTAAGCATAGTTGGCATTTAACGAATTGAAGCTTTTGGCCTGTTCCGTTAAGAATCCTCCTTTGTTAGGGTCGGTATAGCTGCGGCCAGAAGCATAATTATAACTCAACCCTACTTGACTTTTCCAATCTTCTATCCAGCGTTTAACTACTAAAGAGGCATTATGTTTTGATGCAAAATCAGGCGTTGCACTTGTTGGGTAGTTCTGGTAATTCCTTTCAGTATCTAAGTAAGAGTACGACATCCAATACTCTGTGTTTTTAATGGTTTTATTATCTCTCCAGAAAATATCCAAGCCTTTTGCATATCCATTTCCAGAGTTATTATATGTAGAAGTTGATAGTGCGAACGGAGTATCATATTTTACTAAGTCTCCGTAATTTTTGTAGTATGCTTCAGCTCTAAAAATCTGTTTGTTTTTTACATACTGATAGTTGGCAATATAATGGGTTGTATTCTCGGCTTTGAAATCAGAATTATACTTTAAGTAATCGTTCTTCGGGTTTTGAAAGAACTCACCATATGCTAATGAGAATTGCGAGTTTGAGCCGGCTTTGTATGCTAATGATAATCTTGGTGAAATATTAAACTCTTGCAGTAACTCAGAGTATTCTCCTCTAATCCCAATCTTAGTGGCAAATTTTTTGGAGAAGAAAATATCGGTCTCAATAAAACTGCTGAAAATATTATTATCGAATTCAAATTCATTTTCAAAGCTAGTATCTTGGTAGTCTTCTGTAAAGTTGGTAACGAAGTATTCTGCCCCAAAGTTGAGTTTATAGCGACTAGAAAAGAACTTTTTAAATGCGATTTTTAGATGTGCTGAGTTTTCAATATCCGTAATGTTAGAATCATTATATTTTATTTCAGAACGGTCATTTGCAAAACTAATACCTGTGGCAATGCTCCAGTCTTTTTCTAAGAAATCTTGGTAAGAGGAGTTGATGTATAGATTTCTATTTTTAAGTCCGAAGCGAATACCATCTGCTTCATTAATATCTTCTTGTGTTAAGTCAAAATTTACTGAACTATAGGCGCCATAAACCTTTAGTAATCCGTCGTTATTAAATTTATATCGATACACAGCTTCTCCACCGACAGATTCTATTGGCTTATGCCATTCATTGTTGTCAGGATACAGATTTTGATAAGGCGCTAAATTTATATAAGATGTGTTTAAACTCAGAGAACTCTTCTTCCATTTTTGGGTATTCCCAAGTCCTAGTCCGACTGTCATTATTGAAATTTCAGTTTTTTCTTCTTGTGGTTCACTTATACTATTTAAAAGTAGAACACTTGATAATGCTTGCCCGTATTCGGCTGAGTAACCACCTGTAGAGAATGTAATGCCTTTAAATAAGAAAGGAGATAATCTACCTCTAGACGGAATGTTATTTGCAGAAGGGGAGTAGGGCGTAAATACACGCATACCATCGACAAAAATTTGAGTTTCTTCTGCATCGCCACCTCTAACAAATAATCGACCATCTTCTGCAACGTTAGATGTGCCTGGTAATGTTTGTAATGCTCCCACGAAATCACCAAGTGCTCCTGCTGTGGTTACAATATCTAGGGGTTTTAACGCAGTTACCTTGGCATTATCTCCGGCATTGAATGTTCCTGCATTTACGGTTACGGCATCTAAGGTATTTACATCATCTTTTAGTTTGATGATAATGTTTTGAAAGTCAGTTACATCAGCTGCTTTGGAATACGATTCAAATGAAATAGATGATGCAATCAAAGTTTGTGTACCAGTGGTAGCAGTTTCAAAAGAGAATAGCCCTTCATCATTGGTTGCGGTACCATCATAAGTTCCTTTTAGATAAATATTTGCACTCATTATGGGCATTCCTTGTTGGTCAATGACTTTACCTGAAATAGTTGATTGAGCAAATAAATTGCAGCAGAAAAGTGTAAGTAATAAGAATAATAGCGTCTTCATTGTTGATTGTGTTTTTGATTGATATCACAAATATGAATCGTAAATGAAGGTTTGTATAAAATGATTTCCTCAGTTGTAGATTCTTTCAACTGAATTGTAATTAATAACGGAAATCACCTATTTGAGAAGGGTAATTATTAACATAAATATGACAATCGATGATTGATATAACTGGCATATTGGTTTTAACTTTGCCTTTTTAAATTAGCAGTGTAGCAGTCATAGATTATAAATTGAATTTTAAAAGTATAAGTTATGGATACTATAAAATCAAATAAGAAAGCACTATTTGCTTTGGCTATTGGAGGTTTCGGTATTGGACTTACCGAGTTTGTTATTATGGGAATTCTGACAGAAGTTTCAGGTTCTTTAGGTATTACAATTCCGCAAGCGGGTCACTTTATTGCAGCCTATGCATTAGGTGTAGTAGTGGGCGCGCCATTATTAACAGGTTTAGGGTCAAAACTTACGCCTAAGAAAATGCTGTTCCTTTTAATGATATGGTTCACGGTATTCAATACCTTATCTGGTCTTGCTACTGGTTATAACAGTTTGTTGTTTTTGAGATTTCTATCGGGTATACCACACGGTGCATTTTTTGGAATTGGTGCTGTAGTTGCGACAAAGTTGGCAAAGAAAGGGAAAGAAGCACAGTCAATTGCGATAATGTTCTCGGGTCTTACGGTTGCAAATGTAATTGGTGTTCCCATCGGCACTTATTTAGGTCAACAATTTAGTTGGAGCGTTTCTTTTTACTTAGTAGGTTTTGTTGGGTTATTGGCATTAGGCAGTATTTATTTGTGGATGCCAAAAATTGGAGTAGATAAAACTGAAGAAAAAGTATCGGTTATGAAAGGACTGAAAAACACCGAGCTTTGGGCGATGATTGCATTAACTACTATTGGTACTGGAGGATTTTTTGCTTGGTACAGTTATGTAGCTCCATTAATTACTGATGTAGCTGGTTTGCCAAGCTATGTTGTAGGGTATGCAATGATGTTAGCTGGTTTAGGTATGGTTGTAGGTAACTTTTTAGGAGCTAAAATGGCAGATTGGTTTTCTCCATTGAAAGCGGTAATGATTAGTTTATCTGTTATGGGCGCAGTTTTAATAGTGAACATGTTAATCGCTACTAACCCGTATTTATTAATGGCAATGACTTTTTTAATAGGGGTAATTTCTTTTACAGTTTCTGCACCTATACAAATGGCAATTATAAAAACATCAAAAGGGTCAGAAATGCTCGGATCTTCTATGAACCAAAGTGCATTTAATATGGGTAATGCTTCAGGTGCCTATTTAGCTGGTCTACCAATCGCATTCGGTTATGGTATTGTGTACACCAGTTTAGTAGGTGCTGTATTGGCATTTTCGGGTGTATTGATAGCAGTTGCGATTTTGATAGTAAGAAAGAGAAAAGAAATTAAACACAAAAAAATGGCGATGAGCTGTTAAGGTCTAGGCAGTATATTTATTTAAAAGGAACTTGAATCTCAAGTTCCTTTTTTTTACCCAAATATTTAGGTGTACACTTATTATCGATTTTCTTTCTTGCCTTATTATCAGTTCATTTGGATGTTAAATTTTTCATTTTACGTAGTTCATCGGTAATTTTATTCATTTTATCACGTTGTTAGAGAACCAAAACTTACAATGCTGTGTTACGTACCAAACTATTTCTTGGAGCCATAATAATGGTTCTACTACTATTTGTTCTTACGGCTTCTTCATTTAAGCCAGAACACTCTAAAGCGATTATCGCTGATCCTAACCCTGTTAAAACTCTTGCAGAGAAAAGGGAGATTAAACTCTATAACATTCGTCAAAAAGCATTGAACGATGCTTTAACTGATTATTTTAATAAAGCTATTGCCTCGGGTGATATTGTTGGGGCAGGAGTAAGTATTGTTAGTGGAGATTCTGTTATTCTTTCTGATGGATATGGTAAAAGAAGTTTCAACGGTAAAGAAACTGTTGACGGAGAAACCTTGTTTAGATTAGGTTCTATCTCAAAAGGATTTACAGGAATTTTAGCTGCTAACTTAGAAAGTGAAGGTAAATTACACTTTAATGATAAAGTGGCTGATTATTTGCCAAACTTCCATTTTGGAAATCAACAGAATACACAGAAAATTGAAGTAGCTCATTTACTTTCTCATACTACAGGAACTCCGTATCACAGTTATACAGATTTAGTAGAGGCTGGTTACACCATGTCATCTATTAGTGAGAAGTTCGATAAAATAAACCCAATTGCAGCACCTGGTGCACAATATAGTTATCAAAATGCAATGTTTTCTGTAGCACAAGAAGTGATGTTAAAAGCTACGGGAAAAGATATACAAACGCTATTAACGGATAAATTCTTTGCTCCGCTAGGTATGAATTCCGTTTCTATGGATCATAAAACATTGATGAGCAATGAGAATATTGCTTTGCCTCATATTAGAAGAGGACATAGTTTTAGAACTGTTTTACCAAGAGATAATTATTATAACGCAATTGCGGCTGGTGGAATTAATGCCAATTCTACGGATATGGCAAAGTGGATGCGTTTCTTATTAGGTCACAATCCTGATGTGATGTCTAAAGCTGCTATGGCACAAGTATTCAAACCTTTTGTAGAATTAAATGGACATCGCAAATATTATCAAAAATGGCCGGGACATGTGAAATCTGGTTACGGATTCGGATGGAGAATACATACCATAAAAGAGAACGAAAAGGCAGCCGAAGAAACAATCTGGCATCATGGTGGTAGTGTAAACAACTACAGAAATGAAATTGCACTTTTTCCAGATTCTGATTTAGGAATTTGCGTGTTGATTAACGGACCATCGAAATTGGTGAAAACCGTAATTCCTGATCTACGAGCAATAGTAAAGAGCATTTATCAGCAAGAAATAGCAATAGCGACAAGTATATAACTGTTCTGTAACTATCAGATATAAAAAATCCCTTTAATCATTGATTAAAGGGATTTTTATTTTCAAGTATATTTCTTAAATGTTGCTAGCTAACCAATCGCCAACTTCACTTGTTTTATAACTTTTACCACCATCGGCAAGATCTTCGGTAACATATCCTTCAGCTAAAGATTTGTTTACTACACGTCTAATTTCCTCCGCTTCTTCTGTCATATTCATGTCTTCAAAAAGCATTGCTGCAGAAAGTACTGTAGCTAGTGGATTAGCGATGTCTTTACCAGCAGCTTGTGGGTAAGAACCGTGTATTGGCTCGTATAAAGATACTTTGCTACCAACAGAAGATGAAGGCATAAGTCCCATAGAACCTGCAATTACAGAAGCCTCATCGGTTAAAATATCTCCGAATAAGTTGGCTGTAATAATTACATCATACCCTTTTGGCCATTGAATTAAACGCATGGCAACTGCATCGATAAACTCATAAGATACTTCCACTTCTGGATAATCTTTTTCCATCGCTTGTACGGTCTCTCTCCAAAGTCTAGAAGATTCCAATACGTTGGCTTTATCAACACAACATAATTTTTTAGAACGCTTCATTGCAAAATCAAAGCCTTTTTTAGCTAATCTTTCGATTTCAAAACGTTGGTAGGTCATAGTATCAAATGCCGTATTACCGTCATCTTTTCTTCCACGCTCACCAAAATAGATGCCACCAGTTAATTCTCTTAAGATAATTAAATCGGTACCTTCAATACGTTCTCTTTTTAAAGGAGATTTATCGATAAGTGATGGGAATGTAAATGTTGGTCTTACGTTGGCAAACAAACCTAATTTTTGTCTCATTTTCAACAATCCCTGCTCCGGACGAACTTTTGCAGATGGATCATTATCAAAGCGCGGATGACCTATAGCACCAAAAAGAACTGCATCGGCATTGGCACAAATTTCATGTGTTTCATCTGGGTAAGGTTCTCCGACAGCATCAATTGCAGCGGCACCAGTTAAAGCTGGTTTCCAAGTAATATGATGTTCGTACTTTTTAGCAATTGCATCACATACTTTTACTGCTTGATCAATTACTTCAGGTCCGATACCATCACCGGCTAATAAGGCAATATTTAATTTCATTTGATGTGTTTGTATGTTGCTCGTATTTCGTCATTGCGATGTACGAAGCAATCTGTTTAATTTATTTTCAATTTTAACTCGTGTGTCAAATTTTGACTAATCTTTTTATGTTCTTTAAGTCGTAAAATACTTTTGCGCACAGCGCTCAGCGCCTAAATAATATTCAACATCTTCTCGGTAGCTTTAATAGCGCTAACTGTTTGGTCAGAATCTAAACCTCTTGATGTAAATTCCTTTCCATCCAATTCCCAAGTAATAACCGTTTCGCATAATGCATCAGATGTACTTCCTGGTGGTATTCTCACTGCATAATCGGTCAATTTTGGTAACGGAATATTCTTTGCCAAGTACACTTTTTTAAGAGCATTCATAAAAGCATCATACTGTCCGTCGCCTTGCGAATGTGCCTCAATAACTTTTCCATCTATTTCTACAGATAGGGTAGTGGAAGGCATTAATCCCATGGCATGAGTAAGTACGTACGATTTTATAAATACCTTCTGCTTATAATCTGCAGTATCTAAAACATCAGAAATAATAAAAGGAAGGTCATCTTTTGTAACGCGTTCTTTTTTATCTCCTAACTCAATAATACGAGCGGTAACTTTTTTTAGCTCTTCATTGTTTAATGTTAAGCCAAGTTCTTGCAGGTTTTTTTGAATATTCGCTTTGCCCGACATTTTACCTAATGCATACTTACGTTTTCTTCCAAAACGTTCAGGCATTAGGTCACTAAAGTATAAGTTGTTTTTACTATCGCCATCGGCATGTATACCGGCAGTTTGGGTAAATACATTATCTCCAACAATAGGTTTGTTAGCTGGTATGGTAAACCCTGTAAAGGCAGATACCAACTTACTTACTTTATATAAAGAGGTCTCGTTTACACTAATCTCTACTTCTGGCAGAAAATCATTAATAACAGCTACGGCACTTGCCATAGGTGCGTTACCAGCTCTTTCGCCCATTCCGTTTACGGTAAGGTGTAAACCATGGCAGCCAGCTTTTACAGCTTCCATAATATTCGCTACGCCTAAGTCGTAATCATTATGTCCGTGAAAATCGAAATGTAAATTTGGGTATTTTTCTACTATTTCAGACAAATACGCATACGTTTCGGTGTGCGTTAAAATGCCTAATGTATCTGGCAGTAATATTCTCTTTACATTCTGAGTGGATAGAAAATCTAGAAACTCAAAAACATATTCTTTTGAATTTCGCATTCCGTTACTCCAATCCTCCAAATAGATATTATTAATAATACCCCTTTCAGTGGCTTGTTTAAAAATTTCGGCGATTTCAGAAAAATGTTGCTCGGGAGTTTTCTTTAACTGATACTTCAAATGGTTCATTGAACCTTTGGTCAGTAAGTTTTGAGAAATCGCTCCAGATTTCTGCATCCAATCTAATGAAATACCTCCATCTACAAAAGTTAGTACTTCTACACGTTCTAAATAACCTTTTTCACCAGCCCATTCGGTAATCTTCTGAACAGCTTCAAGCTCTCCATCAGAAACGCGAGCAGATGCAATTTCAATTCGGTTTACTTTTAGTTCTTCTAAAAGTAATTTTGCCAAGGTCAGTTTTTCTGATGCAGAAAAGGATACGCCTGAAGTTTGTTCACCATCCCTTAGGGTGGTATCCATTATTTCTAACTTTCTTTTTTTCATGTGTTCTAAATGCCATTTTTCAAATCGAAAAATGGCATTGGGTTAGTTAACGTAAATGCTTTGTATTGTTTTGATATATGAGTTTATAACGGAGTACTCTCTGCGAATGTCTCAATATCTTTTTTGATGTTCAATAAATAATCGATATCATCAAAACCGTTAAGCATGTTGTTCTTCTTATAGCCATTAATATCAAAAGATTCACTTTCGCCTGTAGTTAGTAAAGTGATTTTTTGTTCAGGTAGGCTAATTTCTAATTCTGTAGAAGGGTCAGCTTCAGTAGCATCAAAAATTTTCTGTAAAAACTCAGCACTTACTTGTACCGGTAATACACCAATGTTAAGACAGTTACCTCTAAAGATATCTGCGAAGAAACTTGAAACTACACATCTAAATCCGTAATCATAAACTGCCCAAGCAGCATGCTCACGAGATGATCCCGAACCAAAGTTTTTACCACCTACTAATATTTTGCCACTGAACTTATCTTGGTTCAAAACAAAATCTTCTTTTAAAGTATTGTCTTGGTTGTAACGCCAATCTCTAAAAAGGTTGTCGCCAAAACCAACACGCTCTGTCGCCTTTAAAAATCGTGCAGGTATAATTTGATCTGTATCTACGTTTTCTATTGGTAAAGGAACCGCAGTTGAAGTTAATATGTCGAATTTATCGTATGCCATTTTTTATAGCTTTTTGCTCATGGGTGTTAGCCATTAGCTTGTATTATTTTAATTGTTGTTTTGCTAAAAGCCTAGGGCTAATAGTGAAAGGCAAACTTGTTATACAAGTTCAACCATTAATTCTCTTGGATCGGTTACTTTACCGGTAACGGCAGCTGCAGCAGCAACTAACGGACTAGCTAATAACGTTCTTGATCCAGGTCCTTGTCTTCCTTCAAAGTTTCTGTTCGATGTACTTACCGCTAATTTACCAGCAGGTACTTTATCATCATTCATTGCCAAACAAGCAGAACAACCAGGCTCACGAAGTTCAAAACCAGATTCGGTTAAAATATCAAGTATACCTTCTTCTTTTATGGCCGCTTCAACTTTGTGCGATCCAGGAACCAACCATGCCGTAACATTGTCAGCTTTCTTTCTTCCTTTTACAATAGATGCAAAAGCTCTAAAATCTTCTATACGACCATTGGTACAACTACCAAGAAAAACGAAATCAATCGATTTACCCATCATACTATCACCTTCATTGAAATCCATATACTTCAATGATTTTTGGTAGGTTGTGGCGCCACCTTGTACATCAGATGCCATCGGAATATCATTAGAAATTCCCATTCCCATACCTGGGTTGGTACCATATGTAATCATAGGTTCAATTAACGAACCATCAAAAGTTAATTCTTTATCGAAAATGGCATCTTCATCGGTATATAATGTTTCCCAATATGCCATTGCCTTATCCCAATTTACACCTTTAGGTGTAAACTCGCGATCTTTTACATATTCAAATGTCTTTTCATCAGGAGCGATCATACCACCACGGGCACCCATTTCTATACTTAGATTACAAACGGTCATACGACCTTCCATACTCATGTCTCTAAAAATTTCACCAGCATATTCTACGAAATACCCAGTTGCACCAGAAGTCGTTAATTGAGAAATAATAAATAAAGCAACATCTTTAGGTGTAACCCCTTTGCTCATTTTACCATTAATATTAATACGCATTCTCTTTGGCTTAGGCTGCATAATACATTGTGTAGCCAATACCATTTCAACTTCAGATGTACCAATACCGAAAGCAATTGCACCAAAAGCACCGTGCGTAGAAGTATGTGAATCTCCACATACAATAGTAGCACCTGGTTGGGTAATACCGTATTCAGGACCTACAACGTGTACAATACCATTTTTTGCATGACCTAGTCCCCAATAAGAAATACCATATTCATTGGCATTTTCTTCTAACATTCTTAACTGGTTTGCAGAAAGTGGATCTGCAACCGGCAAATGTTGGTTAATAGTTGGTGTGTTATGGTCAGCTGTTGCAAATGTTTTCTCAGGATGCATAACAGGTATATTTCTGTTCTTAATTCCTAGGAAAGCAACAGGACTTGTTACTTCATGTACCATGTGTCTGTCAATAAACAGAACATCTGGACCATCTTGTATTTTATGTACTACGTGGGAATCCCACACTTTGTCAAATAATGTTTTTGTTGCGCTCATATTCTTTCTAATGTAAGTACAACAAATCTATTAAAAACAAGGGTTTCTCAGAAATTAACACACTTGAAAAATACGATGTTCAAAATGTATTTATCTGGTAGTTTTAAAATATTCAGCATTTTTTTTCGTTTTGAACAAAGTGAATTTCATAATTCAAATCATACATAGTTATAATGAAAAACCATCATATTTTTTTCGTTTACATCATGCTAGTTAGTAGCGTGATTTTATTAATATTTGGCGGGTCGCAACTTTATCAAAAGTTGAAAATTGAAAAGTCTGGAATTCAGACAGAAGGTGTAATTACTGAATATCTTTCAAAAACAAAAAGTTCACAAGCAATTTTTGGTAGTAAACAGCTAGTATACTCACCTTCATTTTCATTTGTTACAAAAGATGATTTTGAGTTTACCTTAAACAAGGGTAATTATCAAGATTTTAAACCTTATGAAATAGGAGAAAGTGTACTTTTAAAATATGATATTGATGAGCCCAAAAATGTTTATATAGCTAATCAGTATCTATGGAAATTTAGTTCATTACTTGTCACGATAGCTTTTATATTGTTCGTTGTTTCAATTTATGAACTTCAGACACGAATTAAAAATTAGTCTAAATTAATGTCTCTTTTTTAGCCTTTTAGAAGCTAAATATCGGTTTTGATTTAGTAATCTTTATTAACTAATATACGTCCATATATTCTTATGTTTCACCAACTGGGCATACATATGTCTAATAATTAGATTCTCTGGTTTACTTAAAGATGGGTCTTCTTTTAGTAATTGTAATGCGTAGTATCTAGCAGATTTTAGAATGTCATTATCCTTAACAATATCGGCTATTTTTAGATTTAATAATCCGCTTTGTTGTGTACCCATAATATCTCCTGGTCCGCGTAGTTTTAGATCTACTTCTGCAATTTCGAATCCGTCATTGGTAGCGACCATGGTTTCTAGTCTTGTTTTAGCTTCTGCAGATAGTTTATGGCTTGTCATTAGAATACAAAAACTCTGATCAGCACCGCGCCCAACACGACCACGTAATTGATGCAATTGCGAAAGACCGAAACGTTCGGCACTTTCAATAATCATTACAGATGCATTTGGTACGTTAACGCCAACTTCAATAACGGTGGTAGCAACCATTATTTGTGTTTCTCCTCGCACAAATCGGTTCATTTCATACTCTTTGTCTGCCGGTTTCATTTGCCCGTGAACAATAGAAATTTGATATTTTGGCTGTGGAAAGTCACGCGCAATACTCTCATAGCCATCCATTAGATCTTTATAGTCCATGGCTTCAGATTCTTGAATTAAGGGGTAGACAACATATATCTGTCTACCTTTTTCAATCTCGTCTCGTATAAATGCAAATACCTTTAATCTATTGGCGTCATAGCGGTGTACAGTTTTTATAGGTTTACGCCCAGGTGGTAATTCATCTATGACAGAGATGTCTAAATCACCATACAAACTCATGGCCAATGTTCTAGGTATTGGTGTTGCCGTCATTACCAGTATGTGCGGCGGAAACTCATTTTTATGCCACAATTTAGATCGTTGGGCTACACCAAAACGATGCTGCTCATCAATAATAGCGATGCCTAAGTTCTTGTATTTTACTTTATCTTCTAAAAGGGCATGAGTACCAATTAAGATGTTTAGTTCTCCGTTTTCTAATTGTTCATGAATAGGTTTTCGTGCCGATTTTTTGATGGAACCTGTTAATAATGCACAAGTAATCTCCGTTCCTTCTAACAATTCAGAAATGCCTTGATAATGCTGATTGGCAAGAATTTCTGTGGGAGCCATTAAGCAAGCTTGAAATCCGTTATCAATAGCCAAAAGCATCGTCATTACGGCAACAATGGTTTTACCCGATCCTACATCACCCTGCAGTAAACGGTTCATTTGAGCATTGCTACCAAGGTCTGCACGAATTTCTTTAATTACTCGCTTCTGTGCTCCGGTAAGCTCAAAAGGTAATTTATTAGAGTAAAAATCTTTAAAATAGTCACCCACTTCATTGAAAGGAAAGCCTTTAATTTTTTTCTTTCGAGATACATTTTTACCTATCAGCTGAAGTTGAATATAGAATAACTCTTCAAACTTTAAGCGGAATTGTGCTTTCGCCAATAACTCTTGACTTTTAGGGAAATGTATATTGAATAATGCTTCCGGTTTTGGTAGTAACTTTAAGTCATGCAGTAATTTATCCGAGAGGCTTTCAGAAAATTTACCGTTCATCTCAATAAAAAGCTGTTGCAACATTTTACTGATTACCTTATTTGTTACGCCTTTATTACTTAGTTTTTCGGTAGATGGGTATACGGGTTGCATATACACTTTTGTGCCTTGTTCATGTGCAGACAAGGGTTCCATTTCTGGGTGTGGCATTGAAAATGTGCCATTATACCAATTACATTTTCCGAAGATTACATAAGGTATGTTCAGTTTAAGATTTTCTCGCAACCATTTTTGTCCCCTAAACCAAACCAATTCTATTTCACCGGTATCATCTTTAAAACGGGCTACTAAACGCGAACCCTTCTTTTGTTCAACTGTTTTTAAGTGAACTACTTTACCAATTATTTGAACATCGGCACTGCTACGTTGTAGCTGACTTATTTTATAATATTGGGTTTTATCGATATATCGATTGGGGAAAAGATTCAGCAAATCTTGACAGGTTTCTATCCCCAATTCGGACTTTAAGGTTTCAGCCCTATTTGGACCAACACCTTTAAGATATACAACAGGAGTTTGCAAGAAGTTTGCGTTCATGGCACTAAAATAGCGATAAGCCCCTTAATCCCCAAAGGGGAAATATCAATACTACTTTTGTAAATAACTTTCTAATGGTAACTGGCAAAATATGTGTTGTTTAGCATTGCATTCAATTTTGATAAAGGTTAGGGAAGTGCTCCCCAAAACATTAAATTTGGAATGTTATTTGTTTATTAAGCTGCATGAAGAAATTAGTTTTCGCCTTTATTATACTCCTATCCATATTCACTTTTGGTCAACATCAAGATAAGGTAGACTTTACTAAGGCTAATGTTTATTTAAGTCCCGTACCCAAAGAGAAAGAAATAAAAGGTGGTGTGTTGTATCGCTTTGATGTATTGCAGAATGTTGATTCTGTGTTTCTTGATGCTAAGAACATAGATTTTTTAAAAGTAGAACTAGATGGGGAGAAGGTAGATTATACAACCACAGAAAAAATAATTTCCATTAAACATAAGTTTAAAAAGGGAGATTCTCATAAGCTGATTCTTCAATATATAACCAAGCCAAAACAAACTGTTTATTTTATTGGTTGGGATGATGAGCTAGAAGGTAATGAGCAAATTTGGACGCAAGGTCAGGGTAAATATACGAGTCATTGGCTTCCCAGTTTTGATGATATGGAAGAGAAGATTGAATTTGATATGACTATTGAAGCTGATCGTAAATATCAAGTTATTGCGAATGGTAATTTAATTATGCAACCTAACGACATAGGGGAAGACCCTATTTGGATGTTTAATATGGAAAAGCCTATGAGTAGCTATTTACTGGCATTTGCTATAGGCGATTACGATAAACAGGTTTTAAAAGCTAAAAGCGGAGTAAAGATTGAAAACTATTATTACCCAAACGATAGTCTAAAAGTGGAACCTACTTACAGGTATACTAAAAAGATATTTGATTTTTTAGAAAATGAGATTGATGTAACGTATCCTTGGCAGAATTATAAACAAGTGCCAGTACATGATTTTTTATATGCAGGTATGGAAAATACGAGTGCTACTTTTTTCTCTGATGCTTATGTCATTGATTCCACTTCGTTTATTGATAGAAATTACGTAAACATTAATGCTCATGAGCTAGCGCATCAATGGTTTGGTAATTTGGTTACCGAAAAGAATAGCGAACACCATTGGTTACATGAGGGTTTTGCTACATACTATGCTTATTTGGCTGAGAAAGAAATTTTTGGTGATGATCATTTTTTCTGGAAGTTTTATGAAACTGCTAAAACTCTAAATAGTATTTCGGAAAAAGGAGAAGGGGAGGGCTTATTGAATCCGAAAGCTAGTAGTCTTACTTTCTATGAAAAAGGAGCATGGGCTTTAGCTATCTTAAAAGATAAAATAGGAGAAGATAATTTTAAAACCGGAATTCGAAATTACTTGAATAAATATCAGTTCCAAAATGTGACTGTTGCAGAATTTATTGCTGAAATGGAGGAAACTAGCAATTATGATTTAAGTGATTTTAAAACTATTTGGTTAGACGGAGACGTATTCCCGATGGATGCTGCGAAAGATTATTTAATGAATAATAGTGCATCATTAAGAATGTATTATGTTTTAAAACATGATGATGAGAATAGTTTTAATTCCCCTGAAATTTTAAAGGATTCAGAATTAGCTACGGAATTGAAGTTAGAATTGCTTCAACAAAAAGGTGATTTTCCTGAATTAGAACTTTTGCCTTTAATTGCTAGTGAAGATATTAGAATACGGCAATTTACTGCTCAGAAAATGGGTGTAATTCCTGAGGGTTTAAAAGAGTATGCAGAGCCGTTATTATTGGATGATAGTTATATTACCAATGAATTAATGCTTTATAATTTATGGTCTAGTTTTGATTATGATAGAAGTGTTTTCTTAGAAAAGACGAAAGATATTATTGGGTTGCCAAATAAGAATGTGCGACTGTTATGGCTAACATTGGCATTGTTTACACCCGATTATAATCCTACAGAAAGTGTTTATTATCATCGAGAGCTTGTTGGTTACACGAGCGCTATTTATAATCCAGAAGTTCGACAAACAGCGTTTCAGTATTTATTTGAAATTGAAGCTTTAAATGATGATGCCTATATTAATTTAATAAAGGCAACCAATCATCATTCTTGGCAGTTTAGAAACTATGCGAGACAGTTATTTGATGCATTATGGATTGATGAAGAACAGAAAAAAGAAATTGAAAAGGTAGCAATTCAACTAAATTCATCAGATTTGCGTTATCTTAAAACGAAATTAAAGTAATAATGAAAGCATTGGTTATTTCTGGTGGTGGTAGTAAAGGAGCCTTTGCAGGTGGTGTTGCCCAATACCTTATACAAGAAGAAGGAAGAAAGTATGATATTTTTGTGGGTACTTCTACCGGAAGTCTTCTAATTTCTCATTTAGCACTTGGTAAATTAGATAAAATCAAAGAAATATATTCTAATGTAAATCAGAAGAGTATATTTAATAATTGTCCTTTTTTGGTGAAGAATATTCGTGGTAACGAAGAGATTTCAATTAATCATTGGAACGTTCTTAGAAACTTAATGAGCGGTAAAAAAACCTTTGGTGAAAGTGAAAATTTGCGTAAACTTATAGAGAACAGTCTAACCATTGAGGAGTTTGAAACTTTAAAAAGTGGAGATTCAGACGTTATCATAACCGTTTCTAATTTATCATTGAATCAAGTGGAGTATAAATCTATTAAAGATTGTACCTATGAAGATTATTGCGATTGGATTTGGATTTCAGCTAACTACACGCCTTTCATGAGCCTGGTTCGTAAAAACTTTTGCGAGTATGCCGATGGTGGTTTAGGTAGTATTGTGCCTATAGAAGAAGCTATTAAAAGAGGTGCAACTGAGGTAGATGTTGTTGTTTTACATACCGAAGTCAATTATATGAATAGGGTGGCATCTCGTAATCCGTTTGAGTTGATTACGAATATGCTGAGTTTTATTTTAGATAGAATTGAAAACCAAAATATTAGAATAGGTAAATTGGTTGCCAATCAGAAGAATGCGATTATCAACTTATTTTATACACCTACCATATTAACGACCAACTCTTTAATATTTGATAAAGCAAAAATGACCTTATGGTGGAAGAGGGGTTATCTATATGCTAAAAATAAGAATGAAGAAACAAACCCAATTGAACCTAATGAGCATGAATAGTGTTCTTTGACAAATAGGCTTTAACGTATAGCTATAAACAAAAAATGCTTTCCAGATGGAAAGCATTTTTTTATTTCAGTATAATTTTAATTTCTACCATAAATCGCCAATTTCTCTTTTTACAAAAGTTAAGGCAGTAGCCGATGGAGAAGTTTTGTCCATAGTTTCATTTAAAATATCTTCTCTCAATTTATCTGCAGTTTCTGTGTTGCTCATGGCTGCTTTTCTGATCATTTGAATTGTTGCACTTTTTGCTGCTTTAATAATATTCCAACATTCATCGGTCATATAAATTTGCTGCGAAAGGTTATGGTCAAATTCAGTTTCTATGCTTTTGACTAATAAATTCTCGTATGCATTTTTATCATCACCTTGTGGTGCTACACGCACAACCAAGCTAGGTATTGCAATACGTTCTAAAAATAACGCCATTCTTTCGTAGGCTTGTAAGCGCACAGGCAGCGTATCTTTTTGAGAATCTTTATGTAAAAGAAAACGTCTTCTTCCTTCTTCATTATTGGTGTGCATTCTAAAGAAATAGAAAGCTATGGCACCAGTAACAACTGAAGGTATTAAATAAGCGAAAAGTTGAAAAATTTGGTCGGAGTTCATTTTTTAATTAGTTATTAATTACGAAATAAGAACGTCCAAATTTCTCAATTAGTATAGTGTTTCATCGATGAAATACAAGTAATCTAATTTTTAGCGTCTCCCTTCGCCATATCATAAAATGCTTTATAATCTGGTTGAAACTTTATTTGTAGTGATTCTCGTAAGCCACCATCTTGAGCAACAGCTTTAATTCGTTCGCCATTTACACCAAAATCTTTTATTAAAATACTAGCAATTGCCGTCGCTTGTTGTATGGCAATATTCATTTCACCAGTGATATTTAAACTAGCAATGGTAATTACACTACTAGGATTTGCGTTTGCAACCTTCGCCACATTTTCTATCCACCCAATAGATTCGGTGGACGGATTAACGCCAACACCGTCAGTAAAGAAATAGTCTAGTTTTTCAGAAATAATTACGGATCCATCGGCAACGCCAACTGTTGCATTTTCTCCTAAAACTTGCTTCGCATTGGTCAATATTACAACAGCAGTAGAATCATTACTAGCAACAACATCAGTTACACCTTTAAGTTGCTTTTCTTTTCGCTCTAAAGCAGCCATCGTTTTATTAATGTTGTCTGAATTTTGACTAGATAAGGCTGCAAAACTATTTAAGTTCTTCATTAATGTCGCATTCGCATCTTGCAACTCTGTTACCTGAGATTGATACTCATTTGAGCGTTGATCGGCTAACTTCTCATTTCTTTGAGAAGTACTCACCATTCGTGATATAGAATCTAGTTTATATTTTAATTCTTGATTCTGTTCTATCAACTCACTTTTTTTCTGAGCTTGTAATGAAGTTAAACCAACTAGGAAAATAGCTGAACATAAAAAAAATCGTGTCATATAAAATTGAATTAAATAGGTTAATCTAAATTTTGCCGCCAAGGTACGAACAGTCTTTTAATTGTTGAACTCCTGCAAACGGTACTTTTGCTTTATTATAGCCGTAAGTAGAGGCTAAACTTTTATTTAGGTCGTTGTCATCTACATTTACTTGCACATCGTCCATCGTAAATTGGCTAGGGTGTTCATAGCCTGCAGCATGTGTGATTTCTAAAAATTCTTTTCTAAACGTATTAAAATATTGCGCTAATCGGTCTGATTTTAAAGGCACATTAATACCTTTTTGTAACCATTTACTTTGCGTCGCTATACCTGTTGGGCAGGTATTGGTATGGCAAACCTGTGCTTGAATACAACCAATACTCATCATTGCTTCGCGAGCAACATTTATACAATCTACACCCATTGCAAATGCCATGGCGGCTTTTGCCGGGAAACCTAATTTACCTGAACCTATAAATACAATACGTTCGGTAAGATGTCTGTTTAAGAAAACTCTATATAAACTAGAGAAGCCGTATACCCATGGTAATGATACGTGATCGGCAAATGATGGGGGAGCGGCACCGGTACCACCTTCACCACCATCTACGGTAATGAAATCAGGCCCTTTACCAGTCTCTATCATTAAATCAGCCAATTCTTCCCACTGATCTAATTTTCCTATTGCACCTTTAATCCCTACAGGTAAACCTGTTTCATTGGCAATATCTTCTATAAGTGCCATTAATTCCTTTACATTAGAAAATGCTTTGTGTGTCGCTGGTGACAATACATCTTTACCAACTTCAACACCTCTAATTTCGGCAAGTTCAGGAGTGATTTTTGCTCCCGGTAAGACTCCGCCCTTTCCTGGTTTTGCACCTTGAGATAGTTTTATTTCAATTGCTTTTATACAAGGATTGTCCTCAACCAATTTTTTCATTTTCTCCATAGAGAAATTGCCATCTTCAGTTCTTACACCGAAATAACCGGTACCAAAGTGAAATACAATATCTCCACCATGTTTATGGTAAGGTGAGAGTCCGCCTTCACCAGTATTATGATATGCTCCTGCTTTTTTAACTCCTTTGTTCATGGCTTCTACAGCTGCGGCTGACAATGAACCAAAACTCATGGCAGATACATTTACAACACTACCTGGTCTATATGGTTTTCTACGATTATTGTGCTGACCCATAACCTTTGCACAAGGTATAAAGTTAGGCTCTGCAGCATTTGGGTGACCAGCAGGTACTTCATACGCCATCATTCTGTTTTTGATGAATATATGCTGGTGTGCATATAGATCTCGATCAGAACCAAACCCTTCGTAGTTGTTCTCTTTTTTTGCAGATGCATAGATCCATCCTCTTTCAATTCTGTTAAAAGGAAGCTCTTCTCTGTTATTAGCAACAAAATATTGACGCATTTCTGGACCAATACTTTCTAGCCAATAACGCAAGTGCCCTACAACAGGAAAGTTATGTTTTATCGTGTGCCGTTTCTGAATAAAAATATCCCAGATGGCAACTATGAAAAGAAACAAAAAAATCCAAGTCCACCATGGTGGACTTGGAATAGTATTAAAAAAATCGTTCATCAAAATTATTCTTTTGGTTCAAAATCTAAAAGCGGTGTTTGGTCGCTGTTTAAATAATCTAAGCTCATTTCTGTTAGCGTACGAACTCCTAAAAGTAAACCACTATCGTCAATTAAAAAATCTGGTGTGTGGTGTGGGTAAGATTCTGTAGTACCAGGAGTCATTCCTCCTAAGAAAAAGAAAAATCCTGGAGCTTTTCTTTGAAAATAAGAGAAATCTTCAGCACCAGTAACCGCTTTTTGAAATTGTACATTAGCATCGCCAGCTACTCTTTTCATGGTAGGTAACATTTGCTCTACCAATTCTGGGTTGTTATATGTAATATCTGTTGCGTCTTTAATTACACAAGTAGCTTCACCACCGTAAGCTTTGGCAATATCGCTTACCATTTCGACCATACGCTTGTTAAGCTTGTCTTTCATGTCATAATCTAATGTCCTAATTGTACCGATCATCTCTGCAGATTCTGGTATAATATTAAAACGAACACCACTTTTAATTTTACCAACAGTAATTACTGCAGCTTCATTGGTTAGGTCAGTTTCTCTACTGATAATTGTTTGCAGCCCGTCAATAATTTTAGCACTGATCAAAATTGGATCAACACCTGACCATGGTTGAGAACCGTGAGATTGCTTTCCTTTTACGTTAATTGTAAAACTCTGTGCAGCTGCCATAGTACCACCAGATTTGTATCTGATAACACCTACAGGAGTTTGAGAGTTAATATGCAATCCGAAAATGGCATCAACTTTTGGATTACTCATAACGCCTTCTTTTACCATTAAAAGTGCTCCACCTTCTTCTCCTGGTGGTGGTCCTTCTTCTGCTGGTTGAAAGATAAACTTTACAGTTCCTTTGATTTTATCTTTGTTTTTAGACATTACTTCAGCAACGCCCATTAAAATAGCAGTATGTGTATCATGCCCACAAGCATGCATAACACCTACTTTTTCACCCATAAATTCTGAAGTAACATTAGATTTATAAGGTAAATCATTACGTTCTGTAACAGGTAGTGCGTCAATATCTGCTCTTAAAGCAACTACTTTACCAGGTAAATCTCCTTTTAAAATACCAACTACGCCAGTATGAGCAACGCCAGTCTGAATTTCAATACCTAAAGATTTTAAGTGCTTGGCAATTTTTTCTGCTGTTTTGAATTCACGATTCCCTAATTCCGGATTCTGATGAATTTCTCTTCTCCAATCAACTACCTTGCTTTCTATAGCTTTGTAGTCTTTTTCAAGATTTGGTCCCTGTGCCTGAACGGTAAAACCGAAAAGAACGAGGGCCAATAAACCTAGTTTTCTCATAATCAGTATTTAATATTAAATTGTTCTCTATGTTTCAGTCGGTCATTTAAGACTCAAATGTATCGAATGGTAATCTCTTTTTGCGGAATTAAAGTTTAAATATATTCAAAATGAAAAGAAATACCATCTATTGTTTACAAATCTAAAACACTTCACTTTTACTATCCCTCAATAATGGCTAAATTTACACGACTAAAAAAAAGAAAATTTGAGCTCATTTATAGATGAATTGAACGATGCCCAAAAGGCTCCGGTTTTGCATAAAGACGGACCTTTAATGGTTATTGCAGGTGCTGGATCAGGTAAAACTCGTGTACTTACATATAGAATTGCACACCTTATGGCGCAGGGGGTAGATTCTTTTAATATTTTATCATTAACATTTACCAATAAAGCAGCACGTGAAATGAAAGCACGTATTGCTAATATTGTGGGTAATGCAGAAGCAAAAAACCTTTGGATGGGAACTTTCCACTCCGTTTTTGCAAAATTATTACGTATTGATGGTGATAAATTGGGATATCCAGCCAACTTTACCATTTATGATACGCAAGATTCTCAGCGATTATTAGCTTCAATTATAAAGGAAATGGGGCTTGATAAGGATATCTATAAATATAAGCAGATTCAAAATAGAATTTCATCTTTTAAGAATAGCTTGATTACTGTAAAAGCTTACCGTAATGATGCAGATTTGGTAGAGCAAGATGCTATGGCTAAAAAACCTAGAACAGGTGATATATATGAAAATTATGTAGAACGTTGTTATAAGGCAGGTGCGATGGATTTTGATGATTTACTGCTACGAACCAATGAGCTTTTAACACGTTTTCCTGATGTGTTGGCGAAGTATCAAAATCGATTTAGATACATATTGGTTGATGAGTATCAAGATACTAACCATTCTCAATATTTGATTGTAAAGGCTTTGGCTGATCGTTTTCAGAATATATGTGTGGTAGGGGATGATGCACAAAGTATTTATTCTTTTAGGGGAGCCAATATTAGTAATATTTTGAACTTTCAAAAAGATTACGATAATGTAGGTATGTATCGTTTAGAGCAGAATTACCGTTCTACCCGAAATATTGTAAATGCTGCGAACTCCGTAATCGGAAAAAATCAAAATCAAATTGAAAAAGTAGTTTGGACGGATAATGATGATGGTCCTACTATTAAAATTCATAGAAGTACTACCGATGCCGAAGAAGGTAGGTTTGTAGCAAATTCTATTTGGGAACATAGAATGCAGCAACAAATGACCAATGGTCAGTTTTGTATATTATATAGAACAAACTCCCAATCTAGGGCTATGGAAGATGCCTTGCGTAAAAGAGATATTCCGTATCGTATTTATGGCGGACTCTCATTTTACCAACGTAAAGAAATTAAAGATGTGTTGTCTTACTTGCGTTTGGTCATTAACCAAAAAGATGAAGAAGCTTTAAAAAGGGTGATAAACTTCCCTGCAAGGGGAATTGGTGGTACTACTCTCGATAGATTAGTTGTTGCTGCCAATCATTACAACCGTTCCATTTTTGAGGTTATGGAAAATATAGACCGCATCGATTTAAAAATAAATGCGGGTACTAAACGTAAATTAACAGACTTTGTAACCATGATCAAGAGTTTTCAGGTCATGAATGAAACTACAGATGCTTTTGCGTTGTCTGAGCATGTTGCCAAGAAAACGGGTATTCTTTTAGAGTTTAAAAAGGATGGAACTCCAGAAGGTATTGGTAAGATGGAGAATATTGAAGAGCTTTTAAACGGTATTAAAGATTTCGTAGAAGGTCAAAGAGAGATTGATGGAGCAACAGGGAACATTGGTGAATTTTTAGAAGATGTTGCCCTTGCCACAGATTTAGATAATGATACCGGTGATGACGATAGGGTAGCATTGATGACCATTCACTTGGCAAAGGGACTAGAGTTTCCGTACGTGTATATTGTTGGTATGGAAGAAGACCTTTTTCCATCTGGTATGAGTATGAGTACCCGTAGCGAGTTAGAAGAGGAGCGAAGGTTGTTTTATGTTGCTTTGACCAGAGCAGAGAAACAAGCATATTTAACATATACCCAGAATAGATACCGATGGGGTAAATTGATAGATGCAGAACCAAGTCGATTCTTAGAAGAGATAGATGAGAAATATGTTGAAAATCTTACTCCGGTAGATGGCGGTTACCGTTATAAGCCGCTTATAAATGCTGATATTTTCGGAGAAGTTGATAAGAGTAGATTACGTCAAGATAAGCCGGTAAGGGGTACACCACCAATTGTTGGTCAACCTAACACAGGGCAACTTAAAAAATTACGTAAACTAAAACCACAACTATCAGAACCTGTTGGTAATACCAATACAATTGATCCGAGCCTTACTGTGGGTTCTCTAATTAATCATACCCGTTTTGGTCGTGGTAAGGTCGTAAAAATTGAAGGCTCAGGTAATGATAGAAAGGCAGAAATAATGTTCGATAAAGGAGATATAAAAAAACTATTGCTACGTTTCGCAAAGTTAGAGGTATTGGGATAATGTTTATTTTTTTCGAAAATTTGGCTTAACTTGATAAGGAATACATGGAAAAAAGCAGCTTATATTCGGTTTTACTGACAATTTTCCTTTTTGGATGTTCAAGTTCTAATATAAAAGAACCTGATTCGACACAATTTGTAGAGTCGGATTCTGAAGAAATTGAACAGATAGTTAAAGATCCTAATGCAAGTGATTATTGGGATAATGCTGTTTTAGTTTGGAGCGATGAATTTGATGGAACAACACTTTCAAATGAAAATTGGTCTTTTGAAACTGGTAATAACGGATGGGGAAATAATGAGCTCCAAAATTATAGACCAGAAGGAAATACTGAGGTTAGTGATGGTACTTTGAAAATTACGGCTAAAATAAATACGGATAATACCATTGAAGGAGAATATACATCTGCTCGTTTAAATAGCAAGAAGTCTTTTAAGTTTGGTAGAATGGAAATTCGAGCAAAATTACCAGAACATAAAGGAAATGGTACCTGGCCAGCACTTTGGATGTTGGGTAGTAATATACAAACAGCCGGTTGGCCATTGTGTGGAGAAATTGACATGATGGAATATGTGAGTTTTAAACCAAATAAAACTCATTTTACTATTCATAGTAAAGCAAATAATCATACCAACGGTACTGAAGCTACTTCTGGTGCCGTGGAATTGGAAACAATTGAGGAAGAATTCCATAATTTTGGAATTTTGTGGTCATCAGAGTACATAAAATTTTATGTTGATGATATAGAGAATATTCAGTTTATCTTTAAAAGACCAGCTAATAGCACGGTAGATAATTGGCCGTTTTCTAATCATTTTTATTTCTTAATGAATATTGCAGTTGGTGGAAATTGGGGAGGACTAGAAGGTGTTGACCCATTAATTTTTCCGGCTACAATGGAAGTAGACTATATTAGAGTATATCAAGTAAATTAAATAAAACAATTGGCAGAATTCATCAAAATATACGAAGAGAATCCTAACCCTAAAGAAATAAAAAGGGTAGTGCAAGTATTGCGTAAAGGTGGCTTAGTTATATATCCTACCGATACGGTTTACGGTTTAGGTTGTGACATTACTAATTCTAAGGCACTTGAGAAAATAGCTCGTATAAAAGGGATAAAATTGGCGAAAGCAAATTGGTCTTTTATTTGTACAGATTTAAGTAACCTTTCAGATTATGTTAGGCAAATTGATACTGCTACATTCAAAATATTAAAAAGAGCTTTGCCAGGACCTTATACGTTCATTTTGCCAGGTAATAATAATTTACCGAAAGAATTTAAAAAGAAGAAGACGGTTGGTATTCGTGTGCCAGATAATAGTATTGTTAAAGCTCTAGTTGAAGAATTGGGTAACCCAATAGTATCTACTTCTATTCGCGATGATGATGATGTATTAGAATATACAACTGACCCAGAATTAATTTTTGAGAAATGGGATAACCTAGTTGATATTGTTATAGATGGTGGTTACGGCGGTAATGTAGGTTCTACAATTATAGATGTCTCTACAGGCGGATTGCCAGAGGTTATACGTGAGGGTAAAGGAAGTTTAGATATTATATAGATAGTTTCTTATCTAAATTATAAGCATAAAAAAAGCGGCTCAATTGAGCCGCTTTAATTTTATATACTAATCAGGTATTATTTATTGATTGCAGGATCTTTCATTCCTTCTTCAATCATGCTATAAAACTGATCGATTTTTGGAAGAACAACGATACGAGTTCTTCTGTTTTTAGACTTTTCAGTTGTAGAAATTGGAATATATTCTGATCTACCAGCAGCAGTCATACGCTTAGGATCTACGTTGAAATCATTTTGAAGTATACGTACAACAGCTGTAGCACGTTTAACACTTAAATCCCAGTTGTCTAATAAAGAACCGTTACCTCTGTAAGGTACGTCATCTGTATGACCTTCTACTAAGAACTCAAAATCAGGCTTGTTATTTACAACCTTAGCAACTTTACCTAAAACTTCTTTAGCTCTGCTAGTAACATTGTAGCTACCGCTGCTAAATAATAATTTGTCTGAAATAGAAACAAAAACAACACCTTTTTCAACGCTGATTTCGATATCCTCATCATCCAAGTTTCCTAAAACACCTTTTAAGCTCTGTACCAAAGAAAGGTTTACAGAATCTCTACGTGTAATTGCATCATTTAACTTACGAATAGTTAAATCTTTTTCTTGTAAGCTCTCTAATGACTTCTCTAAGTTCTCAGCACCTTTGGTAGTCAAAGTTGTTAAGTTACCCATATTGTTGATCAACTCTTGGTTGTTCGCCTTTAAAAACGAATTCTGATCTTCTAAAGTTTGAAGTCTAGATGAAGCAGTTGCTTTTTCTTCTAAACAATCATTTAATTTTACTGTCGCTGAATTCAATAAATCTTGTGCACTTTTGTGCTTAGCTTCAAGATCTGCGTACTTTTTTGAAGATACACATGATGAAAGTAAAAGCGTTACTGTAAGACATCCTAATAATACTTTTTTCATAATTCTATTCTATTATAATTATTTAGTGGTTTACTCAATTTTTCGCATCTAAGCGACTTCAAAATTATATAATTACGAAGTTACTTATATGACATGATAGTTAATCTTTTACTAAAATGTTAAAATTGCTTATCCTATGTACGAAGTAAGACCATACTATGGACTTCGTAGCGTAATAATTTCTGAGAAATTGGGATTTTTCTCTCTTTTTATACATTTTTCTAAACTGTCGGTAAAAGCTTAAATGTGCCCTGAAAATAGCGAAAAAGTGTTTGAATCTTAACTGGAAAAGAAATCGTATTGCCGCAATACCATCTAAGAGTAATCTTAAGAAAATAATTATAAATGCTTTTCTTCTCGGAAGGTTTTTGGTGATGGAGAATAATGTGTTTCTGAAATTGAGATATGTTTTTTTCGGGTTCATATTACTTAACGTAGAACCGCCCAAGTGATAAACACTAGATGTGCCTACGTAAAATATTTTATAACCATGGTTTTTTGCACGCCAGCATAAATCTACTTCTTCTTGATGGGCGAAGTAATCTTCATCGAATCCTTTTAACTCTTGAAAAACTTCTTTCTTGATAAACATACAGGCTCCTGTTGCCCAAAAAATTTCTCGAATATCATTGTATTGACCTTCATCTTTTTCTAAAGTCTGAAAAACTCTACCTCTACAAAATGGGTAACCTAACTGATCAATAAAACCACCGCCAGCGCCTGCATATTCAAAGTGGTCTTTTTTAAGTAAATCTAAAATTTTAGGTTGAATGATAGCAGCATCAGGTATAGTGGTAAAGGCATCTATAATTGGGTTTAACCAATTGGGAGTTACTTCTACATCTGAATTCAATAAACAAAAGATGTCTGCGTCTACATGTACCAAAGCATCATTATAACCTTTGGTAAAACCACCATTTTCTGTATTCTGTATAATTTTTACTGTTGGGTAGTTGGCTTTGACAAATGCAACAGAGCCGTCTGTTGAAGCATTATCTGCGACGTATATATCTGCATCAGCAGAATAATTGATAACAGAAGGCAAGTACCTTTCTAAAAGCACTTCACCATTCCAGTTTAATATGACTACGGCTATCTTCAAAACGATCGCAAATTAACGGCTAAAATCAGGAATCTCTTGCATAAATTCATATTTTTCCGCAACAAAGTCTGTTTGACAGTAATAATGAGAGAGTCCGTTAGTGACCATCAGATAGGTAGCATTCAATTTAAAATTGTATTGAGCGATTTGGTCGAAGGTCATTTGAGATATTGAAACTTCTGGTGCTTTGCACTCTACTAGTATATGAAGTTCACCATTAGGTTTAAATACAACTACATCATATCTTTTCTTTAAACCATTAAGTGTTATTTGCTTTTCAACGTTAATATGGCTCAATGGATAGTTCTTTTCTTGTATAAGAAACTGAACGACATGTTGCCTTACCCACTCTTCGGGAGTAAGCACCAAAAATTTTTTACGTATAACGTCAAAGATCAAGGTTCTATTTTCGCTATTTTTGACCCTGAAAGTGTAGCTAGGGAAATTTAGTGGCTGCATTATACAAAGTTGATGATTTTTTCTGAATGGATGAAGCCGTACAAATAGTCAATGCAATTAAGAAAGGGCAGATTAGCCCTATTTATTTCCTGTATGGGGAAGAAGCTTATTTCATTGATAAAATTTCTGATTATATAGCTGCTAATGTGTTGACCGAAGAAGAGAAGGGTTTCAACCAAATGGTGCTTTATGGTCGTGATGTATCTATTGAAGATATTGTGGGTAATGCTAAACGCTACCCGATGATGGCCGAACGGCAAGTGGTTATTGTAAAAGAGGCACAACACCTTTCGCGTACTATAGAGAATCTTTGTTCGTATGCAGAAAATCCTCAGCAATCTACGGTACTTGTTATTTGTTATAAATACAAGAAGTTAGATAAGCGTAAAAAGCTACACAAGATTATTAAAAAGAACGGAGTAGTTTTTGAAAGTAAAAAATTATATGAGAATCAGGTTAGCGATTGGCTAAGAAAGCATTTGGTAAGCCGAGGTTACACCATATCTCACAAAGCTGCTTTATTGCTTGTGGAGTACTTAGGAACAGATTTAGGTAAGATTAGCAAAGAGCTTGATAAGCTAAAATTAGTTCTACCCAAACAGACCGAGATAAACCCACAGCATATTGAAGAGCATATCGGTATCAGTAAAGATTATAATAATTTTGAGTTGAAAAGGGCTATTGGTGATAGAGATATCTTGAAAGCGACTAAAATTATCAACTACTTTGCCCAGAACCCGAAAGACAATCCGTTTATATTAACGATTACCCTGTTGCATTCGTTTTTTACGCAGTTGTTGCAGTATCACGGACTTTCAGATCATTCACCAAAAAATGTGGCTAGTGCATTACGTATTAACCCTTATTTTGTAACTGAAATACAAACTGCGGCACGTAACTACCCGATGAAGAAAGTTAGCGGAATTATCTCAAGTCTTCGTGAAATGGATTTAAAAGGAAAAGGAGTAGGGGCATCACCAATGAAGGAAGCTGATCTACTTAAAGAACTTCTTTTTAAAATAGTATAACGATTACTTTTTGTCGATTCCGAATTTACCCGGCCCTAATAATGAAACGGTAACAAAGGCTACTAGGTAAAATAAGGCTTTTTCTTTAGTGCCAAAATCATCTGCACCATGAGTGATAAATGCTGCTACTGCCATAGTGATGGCTACTGGTATTGCTGCTAAACGCGATTTAAAACCTATAATGATTAAAATAGGACAAATAAATTCACCGATTACAGCTAAAAATAATGAAGGTGTTTCACCAATACCAAAAGGATCTGCAAATTGGAAATCACCAGAAATAAGCTTTTGAAATTTTGGAAGACCATGGGTTAACATCATGGCTGAAATTGCTATTCTAAAAAAAGCTAGACCAATATCTTTTAATAAAGTGTTTTTCATGAATGCTCATTATTTCCTTTAAAAGTATCGATTTTTTTTGTTTTTTTAAGATTTGTTGGTGTTCGAATGGTGTTAAATCATTTGTTTTTTAAATTGAAATTTCGAGTTTGCTTAGTTTTCAACTGGTTAAGAGATTGTAAGTTTTCGTTAAATTATTAAAATAATTTTGCGAGAGAAATTATGGCATAAAAAAATCCCATGTATCATGGGATTTTTCTTACTTAAAATTGTTGTTATTATCGCAATTTCGGATAGTCATCAGGATTGACTTCATGCATTATCGCATATACCTTTTCAAAAATGTCTTCTCTATTCGGTTTAGAAAAATAATCACCATCAGTACCGTAAGCAGGTCTATGTGCTTTTGCGCTTAAGGTTTGTGGTTTACTATCTAAATACTCAAATGCGCCTTGTTTTTCTACAATTTCATTTAAAAGATATGCAGAACATCCGCCAGGTACATCTTCATCTATTACTAATAAACGGTTTGTCTTTTTAACACTTTCTAGTACTTCCATTTCAATATCAAATGGTAGTAGGGTTTGTGCATCTATTACTTCGGCATCAATACCAACTTCAATTAATTCTTTGGCTGCTTTTTCAACGATACGTAGTGTCGATCCATAAGAAACCAATGTGATATCGCTACCTTCTTTTAAAGTTTCAACTCTACCGATCGGAGTGCAAAACTCACCAAGATTTTTAGGTTTCTTTTCTTTTAATCTATAGCCGTTTAAACTTTCTATTACTAATGCAGGTTCATCACTCTTTAAAAGTGTGTTGTAAAAACCGGCAGCTTGTGTCATGTTTCTTGGAGCCAAAATGTACATTCCTCTTAGTAAATGTATTAATCCGCCCATTTCTGATCCAGAATGCCAAATACCCTCTAGTCTGTGACCTCTTGTTCTAATGATTAAGGGTGCTTTTTGTTTACCAGCTGTTCTATATAATAATGTCGCTAAATCATCTGTAAGAGTAGATAGCGCGTAAAATATATAATCTAAGTACTGAATTTCAGCAATTGGTCTAAGACCTCTTAACGCCATACCTATACCTTGACCAATAATGGTTGTTTCACGAATACCGGTATCTGCAACACGTATTTTACCATATTTCTCTTGCATACCCTCAAGACCTTGGTTTACATCACCAATAGCACCTGTATCTTCTCCGAAAATTAAGGTATTAGGGTATTTTTTAAATAACTTGTCAAAATTATCTCTAAGTATAACTCTACCATCTACCTCTTCTTCATCGTCATTATATATAGGTGTAATGGCAGTGACGTTTGTCGCTTTGTTATCATTTTCGCTATAAAGATACGAGCTGAATTTATGCTGAGATTCTTTTAGAAAGGTGGAAGTCCACTGTATTAAATCTTGCTTTTCTTGCGTATTTTCTCCTAGTAAATAACGTAAAGATTTTCTTGCTGCAATTGCCAAATCTTTACGTAGTGGCTCTTCAATTGCAATTAAATCATTCTTTAATTTATTAAGGAAATTTTTGTTAGCACTTTTAGAGGCTGCTTTTTCTATTATATTAATTAATACAGACTTCTCTGTTAGATTGTCTTTTAAATACTCGTCCCAAGCTTGCTTTTTAGCTTCTCTAACGGTACGCTTAATTCTTTTTTCAATAGATTCTAATTCTTCAGAGGTTGCAATGCCAGATTCTAAAATCCATTCTTTAAAACGTTTATTGCAATCATGATCACGCTCCCATTCTAAACGTTCGTTGTCTTTGTAACGCTCGTGTGATCCAGAAGTAGAGTGGCCTTGAGGTTGTGTTAATTCATTTACATGAATTAATACCGGTACATGCTCTTGTCTTGCAATATCTGCAGCATTTTCATAGGCATGCATTAACGCAGTATAGTCCCAACCTTTTACTCTTAAAATTTCGTATCCTTTTTCGGTTTCAGTTCTTTGAAAACCAGATAGAATTTCTGATATATTTTCTTTTGTAGTGTGAAATTTTGCGGGTACAGAAATACCATATTCATCATCCCAAACACTAATAACCATAGGTACTTGTAATACACCTGCAGCATTTATTGTTTCAAAAAACATTCCTTCACTAGTACTGGCATTGCCAATGGTACCCCATGCAATTTCATTTCCGTTTACAGAAAACTTGGCGCTATCTAAACCTTTTTGATTTCTATATACCTTAGAGGCTTGGGCCAGCCCTAAAAGACGTGGCATTTGCCCTGCAGTACATGAAATATCTCCACTACTGTTTTTTTGTTTTGTTAAATCTTTCCAACTGCCATCAGCATTTAAACTATGCGTTAAAAAGTGACCACCCATTTGCCTACCGGCACTCATAGGTTCTTTTTCAATATCTGTGGTAGCGTAAAGGGCGTGAAAGAATTCTTTAGGCTGTAAAAGACCTAATGCCATCATGAACGTTTGGTCTCTATAGTAACCACTTCTAAAATCACCATTTTTAAAAGAACGGGCCATTGCCAATTGAGGTAGCTCTTTTCCGTCTCCAAAGATGCCGAATTTAGCCTTACCGGTAAGGACTTCTTTTCTTCCCAATAAACTACAGGTTCTGCTTAAAAAAGCAATTTCGTAGTCATTGATAATTTGTTCTTTGAAATCTTCAAAAGAAATATCATTACTGGTTTTAGAAGAAACATCCATGTATTATACGTGTTTTTACAAAATTACCGAATCAAGTACTTTTTAGCAACGCTGTTACCCGTTAATTTATTCCATATTTTTCAACAAATTTGGTATTTTATTGAAAATATCTGAATTTTAGTTAAAAAAAATACTATCTGTATTGAGAATTAATAGTTTAAAACCATTTTCTTGTGAATAGTCCTGTTAAGGTTTTCGGACTTACCGTAATGATAAAACGTATTTTTTCACCATAGTTGGGTTGTGAAACTTCCCAGCCGTTATTTGAGTGAACTGGTAGGTAAAGTTCAAAGTAATCGGTTACTAGATTTAAACGTACACCAGAGTCATAAACGAATTTGCCATCAAGACCTTTATTTTTTACTAAACCTGCATCACCATATAATTCAATCCATTTCCATAGATTGAAACTACCATTGACGGTCGCCATCCAATCATTAGAGAATCTATATTGTTGATCCAAGAAAGATTTAAATCCGCCTTCGGCGATAATAATCTGCTGACTGTAAATACCAGAATCTTCTGATCGACCTAAATAGCCGTAATCGAAAAGATAATCTGTAGGGCGGTCAAGTGCAAAACTAAAGAAATCTGTGTCTGTATTGTTGCTAAGAAATTTACCAGCGAAAAATCGAAGATTTAATTGTCTGTTGTTTTCAAATAGTTTTCGATATTCATATTCAAACGAGAGCTTACTAAAACTACCTGCTAATTGAAAATCTGCAAACCAGGAATTATAATCTAATATGCCATTATTTCTGCTGGTATATCGTGCATTAAATACACTGTAATCAGGATTCTCTGGATCATTTGATAAACTTACCAATGCTGGATCAAAATCTCTGAAAATGTTCACATATCTAAATGATAGAAACTCCCTTTTATTCGATAGTAAATCTGCAGGTCTAAAACCAAAGCTCAAAGATGGCGTTATAGATGAGTATCGAGAATTTTCATTAAAATGAGATGTACCGGCACCTATGTTATATTGGGCTACATACAATCCGCTTTTACTTAAGTATTTTCTGTAGCTGAATTTCCCTGATCCTACAAAAGCTTTTTCTTTGAAAGAATAAGAAGGCGAGAAGTCATACACAAAAGGTCTTTCGAGTAAGGTTTTGTTATATAAACGCATACCCGGGGTCCATCCATCATAAACATTAAAACTTATTACTGGAACATAGAATACCTGATTGTAATATGGGTTTTCTGCATCTTTAAAAAAAGTGAACTTTAGTTTTTTGTTACTCGATAAAAATCCTTTTAATGACTTCCAATTATCACGTTGATTGAATTCTGGTATTTTTTGATCATAATTTAATACCAGTCTATCTTCTTCATTATTCGGTATAGCAAAGGTTTCTTCTAGCTCAATATCTTTGAACCAATATTCAGAAACTACCGAATCTTTTTTAAGCCCAAATACGGAAATGGGTACGTTGGTGCCTTCTTTATTTTTAATCGTTACATGTAATGAATCTGTTTCTTTCTTTACTTTTTTGATCTTAAAATCAATTTTACGATCAGTAGAAACATAGTCTTTAAAAAACCAATTGATATCTTGTTCGGTAGAGCGTTTTAAAATCGATTCAAAATCATGAACCTTTACCGTGTTCAATTGATAATATTCAAAAAATGTTTTAATACTTTGGTCTACGTGTTCTTTGCCAATGTAATCTGCTAAATATGCCAAGCCTAAACCAGCCTTATATTTATTCGCTATTTTTTGATTGAATTTAATAAGCGAATCGTTTGATGTTTGAAGCGCTTGGTCTAAGTTTTTACGGGCGGTTAAATTGTATAAAAAAGAATACTGGTCATTAAAATCCATCTTTGCCAGCTCAAAACTTCTAAAGCCCCAAATTTTAGATAGTTTCCCCATTAATTTTTGATCGGGGTAGTATTTTTCTATATACGCTATCATCAAATAATTTGCTATAGCGCTGTTCAGCCACTGTTCTTTTCTTGGATTTAAGAACATGGTTTCTCTTAAAATACTATTGATTGCCGTTTTCAAGAATTTCATTTCAAATTGAAACTGTTCTTGGTAAGGACGTATAAAAGAGGGGAGTTGATTTATGCCATAAAGTGGGTCTTTATTATAATCAAGCTCACTAACTAATATTTTTTCATGAGGATAATCGCCAAGATTTGAGTGAATGAAATTGGCAACCTTATTTATAGATAGACCTTGACCAATTGGGCTATATCTTGGAGCGCTAAAATCTGTCAAGAATGTCATGTACGGCGTTCTGTGCGTATAGAAATTTTTCTGTGTATTCAGAATAATTTCTCCGCCACGCTGCAAGTTTCCTTTTAATTTAGCAAATTGTCCGTTAGGGAATGTTGATTCAGTTTTTACATCAAAGTTAGAGGCAAGGTATAAACTATCGGGATATTTGAAATTAATGGTGGTATTGGTTTCATTCATATAAAGATCCTCAAGATTTTTATTTGAATACAAATGCCATTTGCCGTCGTATACAGCTGGTGTTAAATACCAATCTTTTAAGTAATAATCTCCTCTGCTACCGTAGCCGTAAGGAGTGTATTTGTTTGGTGGTAATTTCACCTTATAGGTGATGAAAATTTTTGTCGATGTATTAGGGAGTAATAAATCGGCTAATGTGACTTTTAAAATATCTTTACCTTCTGTTCGACTCCATTCTAGTCCGTTATAAGAATCATCGACAACACTAATTATAGTGGTTTTACCACGTTCATCTGCTTTTGCTAAATGAAGCGATTTTTTAAATTCTTGAGCAAACCTTTTTGCTAGACCTGTGTTTTTATCTGAATAGGCATTCGCCCAGTCATTAAAATAAATGACACCTAAATTGTAGTTCGATTTATTGTAATAGGTGAATTCTTGACGAATATCCAATTCATTGGTATACTCGTTTAGGCTAACGGTAAGGTCTGTATCATACTGTGCATAGCAAGTAGCTACATTGGTAACTAATGTTACTATGCACAGGTAGAAAAGTAATTTTAAATTGTTTGTCAAGGTCTGAATTAAAAATTAGGACTCATGCTGTGTCCTTTGTAAAATGAATCTATAATTTCAACAACCTCTTCTTCTGTATCTACAATTTTAATAAGATTTAAATCTTCAGGACTAATAGTTCCCATTTTAAGCATAGTGCCTTTTATCCAATCCATAAGTCCGGTCCAGAATTCGCTACCCACTAAAATAATAGGGAATTTTCCAATTTTATGAGTTTGAATAAGGGTGATAGCTTCAAAAAGCTCATCTAATGTTCCGAATCCGCCGGGCATTACTACAAAACCTTGAGAATATTTTACGAACATTACCTTTCTTACGAAGAAGTAATCGAAATCTAAACTCTTGTCATTATCGATATACGGATTGTCATGTTGCTCAAAAGGTAAGTCGATATTTAAACCTACAGATGTACCACCGGCAAGGTTTGCACCTCTGTTACCAGCTTCCATAATACCTGGTCCACCACCAGTAATAACTCCGTAACCTGCTTCTGCAATAGATTTTGCAATAGATACTGCTAGTTTGTAATATGGGTCTTCTTCTTTTGTTCTGGCAGAACCAAAAATAGATACACATGGTCCTATTTTACTCATGCGTTCAAAACCATTTACAAACTCGCCCATTATTTTAAAAATGGCCCAAGAGTCATTGGTTTTTATTTCGTTCCAGCCTTTATGATGTTTTTCTGATCTCATTCTTTATTTTATATGCTATTTAGATAATTTTTATCTAATTATTAATTTAATTCTCTCTTTAAAAACTTTGCGGTGTAGCTTTTCTTGTCTTTTGCAACTTGCTCGGGAGTTCCTTTCGCTACTAACTGCCCGCCTGAGCGTCCGCCTTCGTAACCGATATCTATGATGTAATCTACCATTTTAATTACGTCCATATTATGTTCAATAACTAACACGGTATTTCCTTTATCAGCTAATGTATTCAAAACATCCATTAAAACCCTAATATCTTCAAAATGAAGTCCGGTTGTTGGCTCATCTAAAATATAGAAGGTATTACCCGTATCTCTCTTAGAAAGTTCTGTAGCCAATTTTATACGTTGCGCCTCACCACCTGATAGGGTAGTAGATTGCTGCCCAAGTGAAATGTAACCTAAGCCCACATCTTGAATGGTCTTTAACTTACGATGTATTTTCGGAATAAGTTCAAAAAATGATACAGCTTCGTTAATAGTCATTTCTAAAACATCTGAAATGGACTTGCCTTTGTAACGAATTTCTAGCGTTTCTCTATTGAATCTTTTGCCATTACAGGTTTCGCATTCTACATAAACATCTGGTAAGAAATTCATTTCGATAACACGTAAACCGCCTCCTTGACAAGTTTCGCATCGCCCACCTTTTACATTAAAACTAAATCTACCAGGTTTGTAGCCTCTAATAGCTGCTTCGGTAGTCTTTGCGAACAGTGAACGTATTTCGCTAAATACACCAGTGTATGTAGCCGGGTTTGATCTAGGTGTTCTACCAATAGGTGATTGGTTGATATCAATAACTTTATCGATATGCTCTAGCCCCGTAATTTTCTTATACGGCATTGGCTTTTTAACGCCATTGAAATAATGGGCGTTCATAATTGGATAAAGCGTCTCGTTGATTAAGGTTGACTTACCACTACCAGATACTCCCGTAACTCCGATCATTTTTCCCAACGGAAATTTGACGGTTACATTCTTTAAGTTATTACCCGTACAACCAGATAATACAATTTCATGACCATTACCCGGTCTTCTCTTTTCAGGGACTTCAATCTTCTTAACACCGGTCATATAATCGGCAGTAAGCGTATGAACATTTTTCAATTCTTCAGGCGTACCTTGAGATATGATTTCTCCACCATTTTTACCTGCTTTCGGACCTATGTCAATTACATGATCAGCTCTTTCTATCATATCGCGGTCATGTTCGACCACGATAACAGAGTTGCCAATATCTCTAAGAGATTCTAATGATTTGATCAATCTTTCATTATCTCGTTGGTGTAAACCGATACTTGGTTCATCTAAAATATAAAGTACACCTACCAATTGGGATCCAATTTGGGTTGCTAATCGAATGCGTTGTGCTTCGCCACCAGATAACGATTTAGAGCTTCTGTTCAATGATAAATAATCGAGGCCTACATCTAGTAAAAATTGAATTCTAGTACTGATCTCTTTTATAATCTCTTCGGCTATCTTTAACTGATTGCCTTTAAGTTTTTTATCTAAACCATTAAAAAATGCTGCTAATTCAACAATGTCAAGATTAGCAAGCTCGGCAATATTTTTATCTTCTATTTTGAAGTAAAGTGATTCTTTTCTAAGTCGGAAACCTGAACATGACGGACAAGTGATTCTGTCCATATATTCTTTTGCCCATCGTTTAATTGATGTTGAGGCAGCTTCTTCGAACTGATTTTTTATGAAATTAGAAATTCCTTCATAATCAATTTTATAAGTGCGTTTTACACCTAAAGTTTTAGAGTCTACTTCAAAACTTTCTTTGCCTCCTTTTAAAAGAATCTCAATGGCTTCAGCAGGAATAGTATCTATAGGATCTGTGATTTGAAAATCATAACGTTCTGCTATAGTCTCAATCTGTTTAAATGCCCAAGATTTTTTATAGTCTCCCAATGGGGCTATTCCGCCGCCTTTAATCGACAGTTTTTTATTAGGGAATATCTTCTTCTCATTTACTTCGTACACATGACCTAAGCCACTGCAGTAAGGGCACATGCCTTTTGGTGAGTTAAATGAAAATGTGTTTGGCTCAGGGGTAGGATAGGAGATACCTGTTGAAGGGCACATTAAATCTCTACTAAAATATCTTGGTAAATCGGTACCTTCTTCTAAAACCATTAATACATTATCGCCACTATACATGGCTGTATTTATAGTTTCAGATAAACGTTTATGAAAATCTTCGCTTTCAACAACTTTTAATCTATCAATGACAATCTCTATATCATGAACCTTGTAGCGATCCACTTTCATGCCTTTGACGATATCTTTTACTTCACCATCAACGCGAACCTTTACAAAACCTTGCTTGGCAATTTGCTCAAATAGTTCGCGATAGTGACCTTTTCTAGATTTAATTACCGGTGCAAGTATGTTTATTTTCTTTCCGTTATACGATTCAATGATCAAGTTTTTAATTTGTTCATCGCTATAACTCACCATTTTTTCGCCAGTATTATAACTGTGCGCATCTGCTGCACGGGCAAAAAGTAGTCTTAAGAAATCATATATTTCAGTGATAGTACCAACCGTAGATCGTGGCGATTTAGAGGTTGTCTTTTGTTCTATAGCAATAACAGGAGATAGACCATCAATTTTATCAACATCTGGTCGTTCTAAACCTCCTAAAAATTGTCTTGCATAGGCAGAGAAGGTTTCGATATAACGTCTTTGCCCTTCAGCATAAATAGTGTCAAAAGCCAACGAAGATTTACCACTACCAGATAAGCCGGTAATAACAACCAGTTTATCTCGGGGAATGGTAACATCTATATTCTTAAGGTTATGAACGCGTGCGCCCTTAACTTCTATATTTTCTTCAAAATTAATCATGTATTCATAGCAAAGCTGCAAAAGTACGATTTTGAGTGCTAATTACATACGTTCTTGTGTTCTTTGAAAAGACTGAATATCTTAAATTGTTGATGCAATCGCTTAATAGAGTCCTAATAGAATTTTATAGCTCATAAAATATTAAATGGAATAAAAACAATTGTAAAGCTTACAAAGTTTTATTCATGCATTACAAACAGTGGGATTGAAGTTTGGTGGCTTAATTCTTCAACCGAGTTGTTAAAGAATACTTGTTGAAACAAGTTTAAATTTTTTGCAACCAATGTCAGCATTTCAATTTTATTGTCTGAAATATAATCTAAAATTGAATCTCTAACACTTTTACCTAGAATATGATTAAAGCTATGTTTATCAATAAATAGCTCTTTTAAATAATCGTTTAGATAGGCTTGGTTGATTACTTGAGAATTTGAAAAATTGGGTTTAAATTGTGTCACATGAATAACATCTAATTTAGCATTTGAAATTTCTAGTATTTCTGTAATCGAGTTTAAAATAGGGTAGGTGTAGAACAGATTGAAATCTGTCGGAAAAGCAATCTTACTCGGTACTTTTATAATCGTATTTTCAGGTATTACTAATACATTACAAGCTACTTTGGTTATTACATTACCTGTATTGGTGCCAATAACTGAAGCTTTTAGTCCCTTGGCTCCTTTTGTGCCCATGACTATTATATCAATTTTTTTAGCTTCTACCGTTTTTTTTACAATGTCAATGAAATTACCATACTCTTCTAATGCAATAAATTGATGCAATGGGTTAGTGCATAAATTTGATATTTTTTTAAAAAGTAATTGTAAACTTTCTTTAGATGAGATTCGATTTGGTTTCGTCATAACCAATAAAGAATTACCATGAATATCTGAATTGCTTAGTTCATCTACATGTAGTACATAAAATATGCACTGTTCATTAGTGAACAGATTTACAGCATATTCAAGCGCATTCCATGAGTTGCTTGAAAAATTTGAGGGTATTAAAATGTGTTTCATTCAATCGACTTACCGTGCAAAAGTAAATAGTTGATGAAACGTGATAAATGATATTTATCAGATATCGCTTAATTTACATATTGTAATGCTTTGAGTTCTAATATTTGAATATTTCTACCTTCGACGGCTATAAGACCTTCTTTTTTAAAACCAGATAATGTGCGTATCAAACTTTCGGTCGCTATGCCTGCAACACTTGCTAGGTCATTACGTGAAATTCTAATGGGCTCATCTGGTTTGGTATTCATAACATCTGCAAATTGTAATAAGGTCTGCGCTGTTTTTCTGCGTACAGAACTATAGGCCATTTGTAATAATTGAGCTTTTATATTAGAAATATTTGCAGATAAAAGCTCCATAAGTTCCATAGAAATGGTCTTGTTTTCGTTCAGAATTTCTGTTAAGCTTTCTTTAGAAATGCCTGCTAACTCGACATCGCTCATTGCTGTAGCCGATTCTTGATAAGGTACATTGTTTAAAAAAGAGGTGAAGCCTAAAAAATCATCTGCTTTAGCTAAAGATGTAATCAATTCTTTTCCGTCAGGATCCATGTTGTAGCACTTTACAAGTCCTTTTAAAACAAGATAAATTTTGTTAGAACGGCTATCTTCTTCATAAATATTTTCTCCTTGCTTGAAATTTACTACCTCGCCATTATCATCAAAAAAGTTTTTAAGTTCATGAATGGTTCGCATTTCATTCTCTGAAACACCATGTTCTTTTGAAGTTTCATCTTGCATTCGTAACAAGAGTTCAGCTTTGGCTAATCTACTCTCTACCGCACTCATTAAATCTTCTTCATCAAAGGGTTTGGTTAGGTAGTCATCTGCACCTAAATCCATTCCTTTTCTTATTTCTTTATGCTCTGTTTTTGCAGATAAAAAAATGAAAGGTATTTGTTTTGTCTTTTCATTATTTGTTAAACTTTCTAAAACACCATAACCGTCAACCTCGGGCATCATAATATCGCAAATGATAATGTCAGGTAAATTCTCAATGGCGGCTGTAATACCTATTTTTCCATTAGGTGCCGTCATAACAGTATAACCCGCTAATTCTAAAAGTTCTTCGGTATTTTCTCGTAAGGCTTTGTCGTCCTCAATCAATAAAATTCTTTTCATCTTCTAGTTGGTTTTTAATTTAGGTATGCTTAGAGTGAATGTTGACCCTTTGCTTTCTACACTTGAAAACTCAAGACTGCCACCTAAATTCTCTATATGTTGTTTTGCAATATTTAAACCAATGCCGGTGCCTTGTGTCAATAAAGCGTTCTCTGCTCTAAAATAACGATTAAATATGTGTTTTTGCTCTTCTTCTGGTATACCAATGCCTTCATCAATAACGCTAATGGCGTAACCTGTATCTTTTATGTCCACCTTTATATTAATGGTGGAATCTTCAGGAGAGTACTTAATAGCATTATGTACTAAATTGGATAACGCCAATTCTAAGGTCTTTTCATCGAATTGTATATTTAATTCATCAATGTTTTCTGGGTAACGTATTTGTTGGCCAGATTTAAGTAACATGTTTGCGTTATATACTACCTCATTAACTGTTTTACTAAGCGGAAATTCTTCGATTTTATAATTCACCTTTCCAGATTCTAGGCGTTCTACAGATAGAAAATCATTCAGTATAGTATCTAAATATTTTACCTTATTCTTAATAGTAGTTACGTGCTTATCTCTTTTTGGCTGTTGTTCTGTTTCGGTATATTTACCAAGTAAGGTAATCGATGTTAATATACTGCTTAAAGGGGTTTTAAATTCATGTGATACCAGGGACAAAAAACGTGTTTTAAGCTCGTTCAATTCTTTCTCAACCGCCAGAGCTTCTGTAAGTTGTTGGGTACGTTCTTCAACTATATTTTCTAAGTTTTCAGTGTAATTTTTTCTTTCGGTAATATCTAAAATAAAAGCTACAAATACTTTCTTTTCTCCTAAGTTTGATAATTGTAGGTGAACTTCGACGGGGTATTTAGTTCCGTCTTTTCTGCCATGTTTGGTTTCAAATTTAACTCTTGCTGTCTCATCTTTTAACAAGGGAGATATCAAGGTATTGAATTCAGAAATATCCATATCGGGTTTAATGTCAACAGGAGTCATTGTGTATAACTCTTCAAATGAATACCCTATATTTCGTTGCGCTTCTTTATTTATATTCAAAAACTTAAACGTATCGGCATCAAAAATAAAAATTTCATTCAGCGATTCATCAAAAATACGTGCCCAATGGCTTAATTCTTCTTCTCTATTTTTACGTTCTGTAATATTGATTATCAATGCCATTACGTAGGTAGCGCCATAAAATTCAAACGGATTTAAACCTGCCTCAACAGGAAATTCTTTGCCGTCTTTACAGATACCATATAGATTTCTACCATGCCCCATTTGGCGTTTATCACTTTTTGCGATAAAATTATCTACGTGTGCGTCATGACCGGCATGGTATCTTTTGGGAATAAGAATATCTAATGGCTTACCAATTAGTTCGCCTTTCTCGTAACCAAACATTTGCAGCGATGACGTATTTGTGGCTACAATAATTTGATCAGAATTTACAACGATAATGCCTTCTGAAACACCTTCTGATAATAAATTAAAAATGTCACTATTTTTCTGGAAATCCTGCATATTTCAAATATATCGAATAAGACTGATAATTATCATATAAAAATAACATGTTGCTTTATATTTTTACTAGGAATCAACTAAGACAAGACAAAATGGAAAATACGCCGAAAACAATGAATGGTCTTTATGAAAATTTAGGCAAGTTGTTCTATGCCGTGGCTATGAGTGATGGCACTGTGCATAACAATGAATGGGAAAAGGTTAAGGAGTATGTAAAAGAAGATTGGTTGTATATAGATGATTTTACCGACCGGTATGGTACCGATGCTGCAAACCAAATTGAAATTGTGTTTAATGTTTTAATGGAGTCTTCAATTACTAGTGATGAATGTTTTGATGATTTTAAGGAGTTTTATAAAATTCACCCTCATGCATTTTCAGATAAAATAATAACCTTGACCAAAAAGACGGCCAAGGCTATTGCAAGTTCTTTCTCAGGTAATAATAAGTCTGAGTTAATAGTGTTAGCTAAAATCGATTTACTATTAAGTTAAGCTTGTTTCATTAGTTTCTTAATATCAGCATCTTTGTATATTTCCTGAACCATTTTTCTATACAAACTGGTGAATCTATCTTCATTGATTAAGTTGCCAAATAATGATTCTTGTCTAATAAAAGCTAAAGGGTCAGTTTCTGTTTTGCTTGCTGCCGCATGCAGTTGTTCTTGCATGGCGTCAATAATTTCAATAGAGTTTCCATTTTTATCAATACCCTTGTCGCTGTAATAGCACCATGCAGCAATTACTAAAGTCGCATATTTAATGCTACCGCCATTCGCTAAATTATCTTGAATGGTTGCTATTAAGAATTTCGGCAATTTTGCAGAACTCTCTGAGCAAATTCTGCTTACGCTATCTTTTATATTTGGGTTCGCAAAACGTTCTTGTAAACTATCTTTGTATGCAGTTAAATCGATGCCTTTTAGTTGGTCTAGAACCGGAGTAGCTTCTTCGTCCATAAACGCTCTTAAATAGGTGACGAATAAATCATCTTCCATGCAAGCGTTAATAGTTGGATGACCATGAATAGCTCCTAGAATACCCAATACAGAATGACCTGCATTTAATAAACGAAGCTTCATTTTTTCATATGGCTTTACATCTGGTACGAATTGCACGCCAACTTTTTCGAACTCTGGTCTACCATTAGAGAAGTTATCTTCAATTACCCATTGTATAAAAGGCTCACAAGTTACTGGCCATTCGTCTTTGAAGTTATAGGTTTGCTCTAAATATTCAATGTCTGACTGAGTAGTAACGGGAGTAATACGATCTACCATACTATTTGGGAAACTAACTTCTTTTTCAATATATTCAGCCAGTTCTTTATCTTGTCTGGTAGCGAAAGCGAGTAGCATTTCTTTTGTTACATCACCATTGTGTTGAATATTATCACAAGACATTACCGTAAAAGCCGGTAAGCCAAGCTCACGTCTTTTCTTAATGGCAGCAGTTAAAAATCCGTAGATAGTTCTAGGACTATTCGGATGTTGTAATTCGTGCTGTACATCTGCATTCTCAAAATCAAATTCACCCGTCGACGAATTAAAATTATAGCCACCTTCTGTAATAGTCAAAGAAACTATTTTTGTATCAGGATGTGCCATTTGGTCGATAACTATATCGGGAGTTTCATGACCAAGTTTAAAATCGATAATAGAACCAATTACTTGTGAATCTATCTTACCATCAGGATGCTTTACAATTAATGTGTAAAGTCCGTCTTGTTTTTGTAGCACATCATGAATCTTCTGATCTCCCTTTCGAAGACCAATACCACAAATACCCCAATTAGTTGCATCTCCTTTTTCGTGTAGAAGATTAGTATAATAGGCTTGGTGGGCTCTATGAAAACCACCAACACCCACATGTACGATTCCAGATTTTAATGATTCTCTATCAAAAGTAGGAATTGGAATTTGCTTGCCTAATGCTGCTAAATTCTCTTTATTCAACATGATTTCTTTATTCATTTTTAGCTTTGTTTAATGATTTGCCACGTAGTAAAACCCAGTATGCCGTTACAAAGTAAGTTACAGTACAAACAAATGCATAGGTGTAAAATATTTCTCTATTATTAATATAGCTGTTCTCATTTGCACTGTCAAATAAAACGATACCTGCAAGCACTAGAGTTATTATTAAAGCAATCAATGATATTATACTTAATATTTTAGAAAAAATACTCGTGTCTTTCTTAGGTACAGTTTCTAATTGTGCTTGTTTTTCTTGAAAAGCCACAATTTTCTCATTACGTACTTTTTCATGCTCTTCTGCTTCTGGGTATTTCTCTTTTGCTCCATAACGACCAGCTAAAAACGTATAAACTCCGATAGTGAAAATCCATGTAGGAATAAACAAATAGAAGAAAGACATTACATTAAAAGCATTTAAGCCAAAGCCAAATACCAGTCCTAATCCCCATGAAACAATAGCGGGTGTGCTAAAGGTTAAATTGCGGTATTGAGACCAATAACGGGTGTATCCAATTCTTGGAAATATCTGATGCTCTGTAAAAACGATTGCACCAACGGGTACAACCAATAAACCTGCATAGGTCAATAATGGTAAAATCTGTGAGAATACAAATGGGAAACAAGCTATTGCAATGGTAATTAGACCAACAACTATGGTGGTTTTCTTTCGTGAGTGGTTATGAAAAATTGCTTGTGCAGCTAAACCTGCTCTATATAAATTAGTAATAGCTGTCGTCCAACCGGCTACGATTACAATTACGAAACCAGACCAGCCCAATGCATAATATGCAACATCGCCCGGATCTAATTCGACAATTGATTTACCGATAATTACTGCAGCACCAGCTCCCATAATTCCGGCAGCTATCCAAGCAACATAATGCCCGAACATCATACCTGTGCTCGTAGCTAGACCGTAAGATTTTTTTTTGGCGAAACGTAATAACGCCATATCTATTAATCCGAAATGGGTAATAGTATTTGCAGCCCAGGCGAATCCGATGACCTCAACAAGTCCGATACCGGGCTTTCCGGCACTATCAACCCCTGTCCAAATCGATTGGTCTCCGAGTGATATCAAATCATTCCATCCGTTAGGTAACGTTGTTCCTAATACATCCAAAGATAAAGCTGGTAATAAAACCATTGCTCCACTGGAGAACATAACAAAAAGCCACGGTGCGCATATTCCTGAAAATTCTGATACTGCGTTAAATCCGTATAAAGCAATAGAAACTACAACTAAGCCTACGCAGAAAACGATGACCACAAACCACATATTGGTGGGGTACCAGTTTAACTGTGCAGGTATATCGAAGGCAAAGCGGACTGCAGTTGCAGATACGGTGATCATGGCGGCAGATATGACCGAGAAAATAATGACGTTAGCCCAATTGTACAGCTTGGTCATAGAATCTCCGGCAATTTTATTGAGGTAGGTGTATAAACTTAATCTTGTTTCTACTGCAATTGGCGAGGTAATAAACGTCCAGCTCAGAACTGCCAAAATATTACCGATCAACAGCCCCAAAATAATATCCATTGTTTTAGCCCCTAATGCTACGAATGTAGCACCGATAACAAACTCTGTTGCTGCTACGTGTTCGGCAGCGTATAAGCCTGCAAAATGTGTCCAATCATGTAACTTATGTTTTGCAACGGGTAATTGTTCTTCATTCAGGTTTTCAAATGTGCTGTGGTTGTTGGTTGATGACATAAGTTATGTTGGTAGTTAGTTGGTTATTAAAAAAATGAGTTGAGTTCTGTTTAAAGACTTATAAGGTCTTTGTTACATTTTAAACAGGCTTGCAATGTATTTAAATTTGTTAAGAACAATTATTAAAATTTGTTAATCTTCAAGGTGTCTGAAATTAGAAAATGGTCATGAATTTCGTTACAGCTATTTCAGTCAGATTAATTCTTAATATACTGTTTAAAAAAAGACAATCTACCGAAAGGTAGATTGTCTGCTATTATAAGTTTAAAAATAGTTTGTTTGATTTTATGATTATCAGTCACTTATTTTTCGAATTCACTTCTTTCTAAATCGTTATTGAATTTAATGTTCGACCAATTAACGGTTATCCACGGATCGTCGCTAACTGCGGCTTCCCAAGTAGATTTCTTATATTTTCGCTTAGTAGGGAAAAGCATTCCGTCCACATCTTCATATTCTAAGGTCATTAAATTCGGAGTTTCCATAGCACCAAAGTCTGCAACCGTAAATAGAAACTGATCAACAAGAGATGTGTTTTTATTAATGTATAGCTGATAAATATCTGTTGGCTTCGAGTCTCCAAAATTGAAGGACACTTTTACAATTTCATAAGGAATTTCTTTTAAGGTTTTTTCGCCTAAATACTCATACGAAACGCCTTTGTCCATTAACTTTTGAAACATGGTAAACCAATAGAAATTAGTAGGTCTATTAAAAGCAACTCTTTTTAAGGCAATGCTATCGTTTAGAATTTCTCCATTATGTTTTAACCAAAACTCTTTACCGTCGTAACCTTGTTCAATTGTACCCTGTAAGTCACTTAAAGTTCTTTGGTGTTGCTCGTACTTTCCATAAGATAACTCACCATCGAAAATGTACTTCTCTGTTGAAATATCAGTTTTACCATCTGGTGTCTGGTAGGTGTATGTGTACACGACATCTTCCTTACTACGAAGCGTTTTATAATCGCCGACTTTTTCAAGCATTTTTGAAACCAATTCTTCTCCTTTATTCGTGAATTCAGGAGTTTGATTAGTTTCTTTTTTAGCAGTTTGTTCCCCTTTGCAAGAAGTGATGATGATACTTAATACTAATATGCTGGTAATTTTAAAATTCATGGGTAGTTATTTATATGTGTATAAGATTATATTAATGCACCGTTAGCGCCAATGACTTGACCTGAAATCCATTTAGAATCATCACTTGCTAAAAATAAAACAACTCTTGCAATATCTATAGGCTGTGCTAATCTATCAAATGCATTCATTGAACTTAATTTATCTATGAACTCTTGTGATTTTCCATTTAAGAATAATTCTGTTTCTGTTGCGCCTGGTGCTAAAGCATTAACTGAAATTCCTCTGCCTATTTCTTTAGAAAAGACTCTGGTCATTTGCTCTACGGCAGCTTTTGAGGCGGAGTATAATGCGTAGGTAGGGAACATTAGTTTCACTGTGCTAGAAGATATATTGATAATGTTACCATTATCTGATAGTTTACTGTCAGCCTCTTGCAACATATTAAAAACTCCCTTTACATTCACATCGAAAAGTTTGTTGAAATCTTCTTGAGTGTTGTCTTTCAATTTTTTGTTGAACATGACACCAGCGTTGTTTACCAATACGTCTACCTTGCCAAATACTGCTATAGTTTGATCAAATAGCCGAGTTACCTGATCTCTATCGCTTACATCTGCTTTAATAGCAATTGCATTACCGCCATTATCTTTAATTTTAGTAACCGTAGCTTCAGCATCTTTTTCACTGTTCGAATGATTGACAACTATTTTAGCGCCATTTTCTGCTAATAAAAAAGCCACTTCTTGTCCAATACCTCTAGATGCACCGGTTATTATGATTACTTTATCTTCTAATTTCATAGTTTAATTTTTTATTGATTTATAAACTGATCAATTTATCGGCAACCAATTTTAAATTGGATTCATTGATTTCTGGAGTAGGGGATAGGGGGTATAATTGCGCCCCAGGTCTACTTATAAATGCACCTCTCCAATTTGCCCATAATGCTCCAGAGATATCCCAACCGTGTGCTGCTACCAAAAGACACTCTTGTGGTTGAATATTCATTTTTCTAGCTGCCCAATTATAAGCATCGACATGAGGTTTAAATTTACCCATATCTTCAATACTAAGGCGTTGATCAAAGTATTTTGTTAATCCTGAATTTTCAAATTGTGTCTCTACACCTTTGTTAGATGAGTTGGTAAACGAAACAAGTTTGTAATCGGCATCTTTTAAAGATTGTAAAGCCGCAGGTACTTCGGGGTGAGCAGGTAAAGAACGAATTGGGTCGACTATAGATTTTTTAGCATCTTCATGACTTATTGTAATACCGTTATTGGCAGCCACCATTTGTAATGCAGCAGCGCCAATAATCGCAAAATCATTGTATTGATTAGCTACCGTAGATACTAATGAATATTGTAACATGGTTGTAAACCAAAGTGGTAGCAAATCATTTCTGCCATTTAGAGCTTTTGCAACACTGTCTTTCATTGCTGTTAAGTCTAACAGGGTTTCATTAACATCGAAAAATAGCACTTTTGGTCTTTCGCCAATAAACTCATTTTTATCTTGTGATGCGAACCCTAAAGTGGGAATGGTTACACCAGCTGCACCTAGTATCGTTGATTTTTTAATAAAATCTCTTCTGTTATTGTTCATGTTTAGATTTGTTTTAAAAACATTCTATATGGTATGTTTTTGGGTAAAAAAATTATTGTTTTAATTGTTTTAAATATATAGATAGCCCATTTAAATATTCATTGATTACTATATCGTCATCGTATAATTTTCGAATTCCGCGTATGCCTTCAAATGCACTAATGAGATAAATTGCAACAGCGGCACTAGAAATATCTTGTTTAATAGAATTTTCAACTTTTCCTCTTTCTATTAAATCAATGAGGGCGGTTTTCCATTCTTCAATGATATTCTTTAAAGCTTTTTGGTACACCTTTTCATTGTCGCCAATTTCATTTATTAAATTGTTTGTTGGGCAACCATGTTGCTTCTCGTAAATAGAGAAAGACTTAAGACTGTTAAGAAAAGTATTTTCTAAGATAGTATATGCATTACCATTTTGATATAGCGGATATACCATTCTCTTTTGAACTCGGCTTTGTACTTTTTGGCTGATAACTTCTAAACCTAATTCTTTCTTGTTGGCGTAGTGATGGTAAAAGGCACCTTTTGTTAAGGTAGTAGCCTTCATTATCTTTTCAATACTGGTAGTTTTAAAACCGTCTTCATAAAACAATTTAAATGCTTCATTTAGTATCAGTTGTTTTGATAGTTCAGATTTTAATGCCTGCTTCATACCGTAAAGATGCTTAATAAAATACGGTGTAGAATGTTTTTAGATGTGTTTAACCTATTCTTAACGAAATATAGGGGCGTTATTATAGCCCTTTCCACCAATCACCATAGTTGTTCACCGAGTCTTTTACTATAATCTCTTGCCCAATTTGTGGAGAAATTACCTGTAAGTTCAACTCAGTTGCTTTTGCTTCAACTCTTTTAATAGGATCTGTCCATTCATGTAAGGCAAGTTTAAAGCCTGCCCAGTGTATTGGCATTATCTTTTTTGCTTTTACATCAATACCAGCTTGTGCGGTTTCTTCGGGCATCATATGAATATCTGACCACATTTGATTGTACTGTCCGCATTCCATTAAAGCCAGGTCAAAAGGTCCGTATTTTTCCCCTATTTCTTTAAAGTGATCAGCATAACCGCTATCACCGCTAAAAAAGATATTTTCATTTGCTGAGGTAATTACCCAAGAACTCCACAAGGTACTCTGTGCATTGTTCAACCCTCTACCAGAGAAATGTTGTGCTGGCGTGCAGACAAATTTTAGATCACCAAATTGAGTCTCTTGCCACCAATCCATCTCTGTAATTTTACTATCAGAAACTCCCCATGCGGTCAAATGATTACCTACACCTAGCGGAGTGTAAAAATGATTGGTTTTATCTTTTATCTTTAAAACAGATTCGTAATCTAAATGGTCATAGTGATCATGAGAGAAAATAACAGCATCAATCCGTGGTAGTTGCTCAATGGCTATGGGAAATTCTTTATTGAAACGCTTTTCACCTAAAAGTGGGTGAGGGGCTGCTACTGCGCCAAACATGGGATCAATTAGAATATTTTTTCCATCAATCTGTAATAAGAAAGAGGAATGTCCGAACCAGATCATTCTTGCTTCTCCGCTATAATCTGCAATGTTTATAGAATCTATTTTTTGCGGAACTAAATCTGCTTTAGGGCGACCATTTGGCACCTTGGTAGTGAAAAATTTATATGCCAAACTAAGCTTGTCAGAAAAGGCTAAATCTTCTGGTACCGGTAATACATTACGAAATTTACCTTCTTTAAATTGCTGCGATTGCTCATAGGCTAATTTCTGACTTTTAGTACTATCGCCCCCGAAGCTTGGGTAAAAATTGGTGAATGCTAAAATAGCTACTACCAGTACGGCAATTATAATTAGGGTTGTTATCATTATTTTTTTTAATATTCTTTTGATCATATGATGTTATTTGACCGTGGCTCAGTTTACACCTGAACTTGATGTCGTACTTCTAAATAAATTTATGCAAAGATAGTTTATCGTAATAACTGTATTTTAAAGAGAAATAGATTTTAATAGTAACTAAAATCGGTAGGCAAAGTTATTAATGTAATGAGCTGTAATTGTATCGATAATGAAGATAATTAAACAAAAAAGAGGTCAGGTATTAAAACCTGACCTTAGTTAAATTTGCTATATTTTTTTAAAAATTATGCTGATTTAGGATTCGGATTATCATAGTATTTCTTCTTCAACCAAAATGAAACCCGAACTAGAAATATCAGTGCCGGTACCTCAACTAACGGACCTATTACTCCTGCAAATGCCTGACCAGAATTGAGTCCGAATACTGCAATGGCAACTGCAATAGCCAATTCAAAATTGTTTCCGGCTGCCGTAAATGCTACTGATGCTGTTTTATCATATGCTGCACCTGTTGCCTTTGTAAAGAAAAACCCTATAATGAACATTAAAGTGAAATAGATCAGTAACGGAACTGCAATGATGAGCACATCCATCGGTATTTCGACTATTAATTCTCCTTTCAACGAGAACATGATAACAATGGTGAATAGCAGAGCAATTAATGTCATTGGTGAAATTGCAGGTATGAACTTATTCGTATACCAATCTTCGCCTTTGAGTTTTACTAAAATCAATCTACTTAGTATTCCCATTAAAAAGGGTAGTCCTAAATAGATGGCAACACTTTCTGCTATAGTACCAACAGAGATATCTACTATGGCACCTTCAAAACCGAAATAGGGCGGAAGCACAGTAATAAATAACCAAGCATAGAAACTATATGCAAATACTTGAAAGATGCTATTTAAAGCAACTAAACCAGCTCCATATTCGCTGCTACCTTCTGCAAGATCGTTCCATACCAACACCATGGCAATACAACGCGCCAGACCAATAAGAATTAGACCAACCATATATTCTGGGTAGTCAGATAAAAAGGTAATGGCTAAAATGAACATTAGTACCGGACCAATAATCCAGTTTAAGATTAAAGAGATAGATAGAATTTTGGTGTTTCTAAAAACCTTTGGTAATAATGCATAGTTCACTTTCGCCAAAGGCGGATACATCATGAGTATTAATCCGATAGCTATTGGAATGTTCGTAGTACCACTATTGAATGTATTGATGATATCTGGAAAACTTGGAAAAAAGTAACCGATACCAACACCAAGAGCCATGGCAGCAAAAATCCACCAGGTTAAATTTTGATCTAGAAAGTTTAGTTTTTTAGATGCCATTTTTATTTGATTTGTGAGAATACATAAAACAGTTCTGTTGCAATCTGTAAACTTCTTTCTGCATACTTTTCTGCTTGCTGCGGCGTGTTGTCAAATGCTTTAGGGTCTTCAAAGGTAATTGGAATCCTTTTTTCTGCCCCTGCAATAAACGGACAACCACTATCTGCTTGCGAGCATGTCATAACTGCCGCAAACTGTGAAGCCGGATTAAATGAATCTTCATAAGATTTAGAAAAACCAATTACCGGATGCTCATTCTCAGAAAACTTAATAGCATACACGGGGTTGCTTGTATCAGATAGTTTCTGAATCTGAAATCCTTGATTTTTTAAAGTCTCAGCCACCATCGGAAACAAAGCCGTAGCTTCTGTACCACCAGAATAACAATAGACATTTTTAATGTCAAAGTTAGTAGCCATTGTTTGCGCCCAAACTTGAGATAAATGACTTCTTCTTGAGTTATGAGTGCAAATGAAATTTATTCTAATTTCTAGGTCGTTGGCAGTTTTCTCTTGTATGAAATCAACCAGTGGTTGCAAAACAACTTTTCGTTCTGCTGTGATAGAATCTGGTTGTAACCCTTTAATTAGATTGCCTATTTCTGGTAACATATCTATTTTGGTAGTAATCATTGTCTATAGTTTATAATAGGTTTGTTAACAGCAGTTTCCGTCAGGTGCGCAACAAGGTTCATTAGTAACTTCGGCAAGTTTTACTTTTGGTTTTTCAGCAGGTATACCACAATTGTCTTTAGCCAAGCAATCTGTTTGTTTCGACGTTAGTATGAAATTTGTACCTTTAAAATCGAGTCCGAATTTCTCTATCGTTTGTCCTTGGTATTCTACCTCTATTTCTAAATCTTCTATGCCCAATACTTTTTCTGAAAGCTCAATAATATTTATTAATTTTTCTGGGTGAAGTCTATGGTCATAATCATTGGCATTCCACAATTGAAAGTTTACTACTTCCTCATTACGAACAGTACCTCCACAATCGATAAAATTCTTAGTTATTTTACCAACCTCAGTTACGTGAAAATGATTAGGTACTAAATCCCCGTTCGGTAATTGAAATGCTATAGTCTCTTGTTGAGCTAAAAGCTCTTTAATTTTTGATAGTTTCATGCTATTGTTTTTAATTAAAATTATATGCTTGTTTTTGTTTATTAATCGTAATAAAGCGATAGAGGTGTTTAAATTTTTTTAGCAACAATCGTTGTTAGTTACATCTTGGTCTAAAAACTGCACCATTACTTGTTTCATATGTGACCAGTTGGTTTTGTCTATACAATAACAAACACTGGTGCCTTCTACATTACCTTTTATAAGACCTAATTGTTTTAGTTCTTTCAGGTGTTGAGAGATGGTAGGTTGGGCAAGACCTATTTCGTTCACTAAATCTCCACAAATACAACTGTCTAGTTTAAATAGGTATTGTAAAATAGCTACGCGTGCAGGGTGACCGAATACTTTCGCGAATAAAGAAATTTCATTTTGTTCATCGGTAAATATTTCTGTTTTGGCTAATCCCATAATCTGCTTAATTGTTTCATTGCAATATTACGATATAATAATTAATTGTAATGCTAATTATATATTAAATTTAGGTTGCCTAATGCTTTATAGGTAATGTCGTTGTAGTTAAGCTCTCAATTTATATAACTGTTTCTGATTTTTTCTAAAGGTTTTTGGGGTTTCACCAACTGCTTTTTTGAAGGTTTTTGTAAAATAAGAATTATCGTAAAAATTAAAGAAATGGGCAATTTCTTCACTACTCATATCTGTATGCACCAAGTAGCGTTTAATTTCAATAATTAGCTTTTCATTTATAAGCTCACTAACACTTTTACCAATTGCCTTTTTGGTAATACGGTTCAGGTTTTGTGGTGTCATATACATTTGCGATGCATACTCGGCAACACTTCTGTTGCTTTTATATTGTTTATTTATCAGCGACTCTAAGGCTGTTATGTGGTGAGCATCAACACTAATTTTTTCTCCCTGCGTTCTTTCATATATTCTAGAGAGCCTAACTAACATCAACGTTAAAAGTGCTTCTAAAGCATCATATTTTAAAATGGTGCTACTGTGGTATTCATTGTCCATTTCGTTCAATAAGGCTTCAAAAATACGCTTGTCTGTTTCTGACACCTCTATCACAGGATTATTTAAAAACCTACTAAATATGGGCAGCGATTGTAACCACTGCTGTGAGCTAGGCTTTAGCATAAAATCTTTTTGAAAGAGCACCCCAAATCCGCTAGTGAAATTGCCTTTTGCAGCAAAAACTTGCCCCGGACTACAGAAGTAAACAGAGTTGCTATTTGACTTATAGGTGTTAAAATCTATATTCAATTCACCATCACCCTCCATAAAAAATGACACACCATAATTGAGGTTTCTAAACGGATTCCCACTTTTCATTAAATCTGAAACATTTTCAGCCTTAAAGATTATAAACCCAGGGTGGTTCTTATTTTCCTTAATTCCTGTTTCTTTATAAAGCTCCGTTATTCCTAATTGAGGTATGTCTTCCATGTAATTATGGTATAATTCTATATAAATCTACCATATTATTCAATAAATACCTCCTTTAAGGTATTAGATGTTCTAATAATACCATAATTGGAATCTTTACTACCATTTTATACCTTCATAGCTCATGTAGTTTTGCACTCTTAAAATTGATAGCCTTAAAATGATACATAAATCTCAATTTAATATGAAAGATAAACACCTGTGGTTTACACTAAAAAGTGTTTCAATTGTTTTGTTACTTCTTATGGCGTTTAGTTGTGGTAGTGAAGAAAAAACAACTGCCCCTAAAGTAATTAAAGTACGTGTTATGAATGTTGGTGGTAGTTCAAGCAATGCTGCGGCTGGTATGTCTTATAATGGAACTATAGAATCTGATGTTTCCATTAATACCAGCTTTCAAGTTTCTGGTACCGTTTTAAACGTTCCGGTTGGTATTGGTGATTTTGTAAAGAAGAATCAACTTATAGCACAATTAGATGCTACGGTTTATACTAGCCAATATGAACAACAATTGGCTCAAGAGCGTTTGGCAAAAGAAAATTTTGAGCGAATAAACAGTGTTTTTCAAAAAGGGAGCATCGCAGAAATTAAAATGTTAGAAGCACGTGCGCAATATGAGCAAGCTCAGGCAGCGGCAAAAATGACCTATCAGAATGTACGTCATGCTAAAATATATGCTTCTATGGATGGCTACATCAGTAAAAAAATGATGGATGCGGGAGACTTGGCTCAACCTGGTCAGCCTGTAGTGGAGCTTATTAATATAAATACGGTAAAAGCTGTACTGCCAATTCCTGATAGTGAAATAAACAATATTAAAAAGGGAGATAGCGCAACGGTACGTATTACCGCTTTAGGCGATTTAGAAATTATTGGTACAGTAGACGAAATTTCTATTCAATCTGATAACGGTTCTCCGGTGTACGCAGCTTATGTGAAATTGAACAATACCGATAAGAAAATAAAACCGGGTATGACCTGCACGGTAAACTTTAAGCAGACTGCTGTTGGCACTAACAATGACGTCCAAACTATCATTATTCCTTCAGAAAGTGTTGCCGTTATGGAAGATGGAAAACATTTTGTGTACATCGTTAATGGTACCAGTGCCGAAAGACGCTATGTAGATATAGGGCAGCTTTTTGATAATGGTATTGCTATTACAAAAGGATTGAGCAAAGGTGACCAACTCATTGTTTCTGGTTACCATAAGCTTACGCAGAGTACAGCGGTTGAAGTAATTAATGATTCCAAATAGCACAGTAGATGAAGAACAAAAAAAGCGGAATCATAGATTGGGCATTTAAACATGCTACCTTTCCTTTCGTACTTGTAATGTCGTTAGTTTTGATGGGTATTTATGGGCTTTTGAATATGCCCAGAAACGAATTCCCAGACTTTACTATTCGTCAAGGTTTAATTATTGGGTCGTACCCAGGGGCTTCGTCTGAAAAAGTGGCTCATGAATTAACCTCAAAAGTAGAGGAGTTTCTATTTGGTTATAACGAAGTAGATAAAACAAAAACCTACTCGTATTCAAAAGATGGACTCATGTTCATCTATGTAGAGGTATCTGATAAGATTAGCCATGATGCAACAGAGCAGTTCTGGAACAAATTAAAAGCTGAAATCTTAATCTTTCAGCAATTAAGTTTACCTCGCGATGTACAAGGGGTAATGGTAAATAGTGATTTTGGGAGTACTGCAGCTTTAGTTTTAGGTGTAGAGTCGGCAACAAGACCCTATAAAGACATTCAGCGTCATGTAGAAGATATTGAAGACGAATTTAGACAGATAGATAATTTGGCTAAAATATCGCACTCTGGCGGACTTACAGAGCAGATTGCTGTTTATGTAAATCAAGATAAATTGGCTAGTTATGGTATAACGCCACAAGCTATTACCATGAGCTTACAAAACCAAGGTGCAGTAGTAGGTTCTGGAACCTTGGAAAGCGACACTAAAGAAAGACCCATATATCTTGAAACTACTTTAAAGTCTGAAGCTGATATCGCTCGCCAAGTAATTAAAACAGATGCAAACGGTAACATTATTAGAGTTAGAGATGTTGCTCGTGTAGTTCGTGAATATGATGATCCAGACTCTTATTTGACCATTAATGGTACCAAGGGTATGATCATTACCCTAGAAATGGCTAAAAAGGGAAACATTGTTCAGTTTGGTGATGAGATAGATGAACGTTTGGATAAAATCATTAGCGAAATGCCTGCTGATATAAAAATCACCAAAATTGCAAATCAGCCAGAAGTAGTAGACCATTCCATAAGTCACTTCATGAAAGAATTCGGCTTTGCCTTAATTGGGGTAATTCTGGTTACGTTGCTATTGTTGCCATTTAGGGTAGCGTCAGTAGCTGCGGCTACAATACCAATTACAATTGCATCTACTTTATGTGTTATGTTCTTTTTGGGTATAGAATTGAACACGGTAACCTTGGCTGCTTTGATTGTAGTATTGGGTATTGTGGTAGATGATCCTATTGTAATTATAGATAACTATGTAGAGAAGTTAGATGAAGGTATGTCTATCCCCGAAGCTGCAGTAAGTAGTGCCAAAGAATTGTTCCCGTCTGTATTTACGGCAACATTGGCTATTTCTGCCACCTTCTATCCGTTGTTGTTCTTTATGGAAGGTGTGGCTTCAGATTTCATTAGCGCATTCCCATATGTAATTATCATTGCATTGACTTTATCATTATTGATATCGATTCTTATTGTACCGATGATAAATTCCATATTCATTAAAACGGGACTACATGAGGATCCTGCAAATAAAAACAAAGATGGTAAAAAATCGATGTTAGATCGTTTGCAATCATTCTTTAATACTACGGTGAATAAAGCCATGGCTCATTATAAACTTACCATTGGTTTAGGTATTGCAGCTATCGTAATTGGTGTAGTTTTATTTAGTGGTGTTAGCCAGCAGTTGTTCCCAAAGGTTGAACGTAATCAGTTCGCCATAGAAATTAATGTAGCGCCTGGTAATAGCCTTAATGAAACGGCAAAGGTTGTTGACGGACTTGAAGAAATATTAAAGGTTGATGAACGTATAGAGAATTACACCAGCTTTATTGGTACAAGCTCGCCACGTTTTCATACGCTATATGCACCAAATCTTCCTGCTAAAAATTATGCTCAGATTTTGGTGACAACTATTGATGATGATACCACCGTTGAGGTTTTGAAAGAGTATGATGAGAAGTATGCAGATATGTATCCGCAGGCATATCTTAGAATGAAGCAATTAGATATGGCTGGTGTTAAAGCACCCATAGAGGTTCGCTTATACGGAACTGATGTTGATGAATTAAAGAAATACGGAGATTCTATTATCAATTTTGCCCGCGCTACGCCAAAAACTATTTGGAGTAGAACCGATTATGGTGATATGAAAGAGGCAGTAACCATGGACATTAAGTTTAATGAAGCTGCTCGTTTAGGTTTAAACAATAGAGCTATTGCAAATGCCGTAGCTATTAATACTACAGGTTTAAAAGCTACCGAGATATGGGATAAAGATTATGCTATTGATGTGAAAATTTTGAGTGAGAACCAAAACCATCAAAATGTATCTGACCTTCAGCAATTATCAATTATCTCTCCGCAGAAAGGTGCTGTAATTCCGTTACGTCAAGTAGCCAATATTGCATCAGAATGGTCACAAGAAACGATTGTGAACAGAAATGGATTGCGTTGTCTTACCGTGCGTGTAGATATTACCAAAGATGCAGTTGCCAATGAAGTACTTGCCGAAATTATTCCTAAAATTGAGGAAATTCAATTTCCAGAGAATATACGAATTGAGTATGGTGGAGAATTTGAACTTCAAGAGGAGAACAATAAACCTATGGGTCTTTCTTTAATGCTAAGCGTAGCCTTGATTTTCTTAATCTTGTTATGGCACTTTAAGAGTTTCATGCATGCCGTGTTAAGTTTCATTACTATGCCATTAAGTATTTTTGGTGCGGCTATTGGGTTGTTGTTAATGCAATATCCGTTCGGGTTTACGTCTTTCTTGGGTCTTTTGGCTTTATGCGGAATTGTAGTAAGAAACGGAATTATATTAATCGATTATGCCGATGAACTTCGCCACTTACACCATTATAGTGTGAAGAAAGCGGCTATTCTTGCTGCAGAAAGACGTATGCGTCCTATTTTCTTGACATCTTCTGCCGCTGCAGTTGGGGTAATACCTATGATTGCAAGTCGCTCTAGTCTTTGGGGACCTTTAGGAACCGTTATCGCATTCGGACTCATGTTTTCCATGGTACTTACCCTTTTCGTATTACCCGTATTGTATTGGTTGTTCTTTAGAAAAGAAGATGATGAGAATACGATTAAAGACCCCGTTAATGCTGAATTTTAATTGAAGAATACTAGCAATGAAATATATAAAATTACATCATACAGTCATAAATAAATTCCAGTTGTTGTCCGTAATCGGGACGATGCTTCTGGGATTGAATATCTCTTTTGCGCAACAAATAACTTTAGAAGAAAGTCAAGAGGCTGCCCTAAAACATAGTTATGCCATTAAAAACGGATTATTGACCATAGAGAAGTCCGAGGCGTTTAAAAAAGAGATGATTTCCAACTATTTTCCTACTGTAGAAGGTAGCGCCGTTGGTCTTTACGGACCAAATGACCTCATTAGCCCAATAACGGGAATCTTACCTAACGGCATAGACAATCTATATAGCGCCAGTGCCATGGCAACTGAAGTCATTTATGCCGGCGGGAAAATTAGAACCGCGAATGCGCTTGCAGATATACAGATGGAAACCTCAACAATTAGAGCAGAGCAAGCGGTAGATTCGGTTTTGTTAGTGACAGAAAAAAAGTTCTGGCAATTGGTGCAATTGCAAGAGCAGCAAAAAGTAGTGGAGACCAATGAAGCGTATTTAGATGAACTTTTAAAACAACAGCAAGATTTATTGGATGCAGGTTTAATTGCAAAAAATCAATTATTGCAGGTTAAGGTAAATCGTAGCGAATTGCTTTTAAATAAGAGCAAGCTAGAGAATATGCGAAAACTGGCTTTGTTAGATTTCTCTCTGTATGTAGGTGTTGCTTATGCTTCAGATATGATAGCTAGCGCAGATTTTGAAAATATTGCTCCACCAGAATTGAAATATAGCGAACCTGACTTAGATTTAAATGGAAACAGTAATTACCAGCTTCTAGAAAAATCGATATCAGCAAGTAGCCTACAAATTAAAATGGCAAAGGCAGATTTACTTCCTTCTTTTGCAGTAGGTGTAAGTGCTTTAGAATTTGGTGCTTTTGATAACTCTGTGAGTAGTCAGTTCACCGGACTAGCTTTTGGTACACTGAGCATACCCATATCTGATTGGTGGGGAAGTGGAAAGCAAAAAGTGAAGCAAGAGAAGATACAAGAAGAGATTACCCAGAATAATAGAAAAGACGGTATTGATCAATTGAAATTAGCGATCACGCAAAGCTGGTATGATTTGGTTGATGCACATGAGCAAATAGAATATGCGCTAGAGAACAAACAATTGGCAGAAGAAAACTTAAAAGTTAATCGTGATACTTACGATAGCGGATTAAGCGGACTTACAGATTTGTTAGATGCTCAGGCAATGGCACAGAATGCGCAGTCTAATCTCATAAATGCCTACACGAATTTTGAGAATAAAGAGATTACCTTTTTATATAGAACAGACCAGTTAACAGCGCCATCTTTAGAAAGTTTAAAGCAATAGCCAATAGAAAAAGCTTTAAAACCGTATAGCTATAAAGACGACTACATTATCGTGGGAGAAGGTGTCATATGAAGAAGAAAGAAATCATAAGAATATTGACACTTGCGCTCATGTGGTTTATTGCCATTATAGCATTTGATATTGTAATAAATGCAAAGGTTTTTGATAAGGGAGATTGGCTTCCGTATTTTCAATATACGTTTACTTCGGTTTTGCCTATCCTCATTTTTTACTGTTTGGTGATAAGCTTAAGTGAAGGTTTTTTTATGAACACGTTGCTAAGAGATTATCCGTTCGCTATTGTTGTATTCACAAAGGCTGTTTTACAGTTCGCAGTTATTTATGTAATTCATTTAGTTGGAGCATATGTAATTACCGAATTTATGCCTTTGAGTACTAATGCTGCGGTAAATGCACATTATGCTTATTTGAGTGCTTCGCTCAATATATTCTATGTTGTATACTTTTTTATTGTCAGTTTTCATTTTAGCCTATATGCTCAAGTTTCTAGAAAATTAGGTTCTACCAATCTTTATGATATTGTTATGGGTACGTATTTTAGACCCAAAGAAGCACAACGTATTTTTATGTTTTTAGATTTGAACCAGTCTACCACCATTGCCGAAGAAATAGGGCACTTAAAATACAGCAGGCTCATTCAAGAATGTTTTACCAAGCTTACGCATCATATTGACAATTATGATGCTGAGGTATACCAATATGTTGGTGATGAAGCTGTGTTGACTTGGAAAAATTCAGATTCGAGTGCCGCAGGAAAGTGCATCGACCTATATCTTGATTTTAGAAATAGCCTAACGAAAGATGCTCCTCAATTTGAAAGAAAATATGGTATCGCCCCCAAGTTTAAGGTCGGAATAAGTTTTGGAACTGTTGCCATTGCTGAGGTAGGCGATTACAAAAGAGATATCGCATTTCATGGTACGGTATTGAATACAGGCGCACGCTTATGTCAACTATGTAAAGAGATAAAAGAGGATATTCTTTTTTCAACATCTTTTTTTGATCTTCTAAAAACAAACAAGCATCAATTAACTTATGTGGGCGATTACATGCTTACAGGTCGAAAATCTAATGAAAAGGTTTTTCGTTTATTATAATATACTGCATAGTAATAATTACTAAGAATATTTTAGGCTTGCTATTATCAATGTTTACTTAAACATGTTTAAATGATAATATCGAATAATATGACACCTTAAATTATATACTTACTTTTAAATTAGGAATTACTTATTGCAAACTTTTGAAAATGAGGAATTTCTATGTAACTTTTATCTAGAATTAAAACACTACACAAAATGGCATTACTAAAAGAGACAAAAGGAAAGGGTACGCATACTACCGTTACGTTTACTGTTGGGGAAAATGAAGCCCCTAGCGCAGCAAATGTTATATTATTGGGAGACTTCAATGATTGGCAAACCAACGATAGTTCTTACCGAATGGAAAAAAAGAACGGATCCTATGTGAAAAGCATAAAACTAGAAACTGGTAAACGGTATGAGTTTAGATACTTAAGCGAAGATAAAGGCTGGTTTAATGATTATGCAGCTGATGCATATGTACCTTCACCGTATTCAGGTATTGATAATAGCGTTGTAGATTTAAGTGCTTTGCCGGCGAAAAAGAAACCGGTCAAAAAAGTAGCGGTTAAGAAACCTGCAGTTAAAAAGCCAGTAGCAAAAAAACCTGCTGCCAAGGCTAAGAAAGATGATTTAAAGAAAATTGAAGGCATCGGACCTAAAATTGCATCTATCTTAACAGATAAGGGGATAGGTACTTTTGAGAAATTAGCTGGAGCGTCTGTAAAGACTCTTGAAGAAATTCTAAAAGAAGCCGGACCACGTTATACCATGCACAAACCTGGTTCATGGCCAAAGCAAGCCAAATTAGCTGCTTCAGGTGATTGGGATAAATTGAAAGTATTACAAGATAAATTAGACGGCGGTAAGTAATTGCCATAACTATACATAACAAAAAGCCCTAAGGTATATTCTTAGGGCTTTTTGTTTACTATTAGTTGTTTTATTAGAAGCTACTATTTCATTGCAGTTTGATAATCTATAATGAACTTCTTCATCATGCTTTGTAGTTCTATCTTATCTTTCTTGTTCATTTTAATAATATTAAGCCAAGCGGTGCCAATGTCTTTAGGAGCAAAAGTTGAAAAGTTTTTGATGACCACCAAGCCCTTTTCTTTCGGATAAAATGTGAGTCCTTTTTTGGTGATTTTTATATTATCCGCGTCCATTTTTAATACAGGGAACGTAAGCTGCATTGCATGTTGAATTTCGTTATAGAAATAAACATTTTCTTGTGTAGCATTAATTTTGGCGTAATAATTTCTATTACTTTCACTATGTTCTTCTATAAAAGTATTGATTGCTTCTACTTGAGTTTGTAATTTTTGAGCGTTACTTGTTTTTACAAATGCGACTATCAAGGCAATAGCTAAAAGTACTTTTTTATACATGATAATTTATGGTTTAAGTTGAATTCAATAAACGTTTATGAGGCTATTTTGTTGTTTAAAATATAGTTGAGGTTATTTCGTGCAACTATTATATTCCTCAACAACTGCAATGATATTTTCTTTTTTAAGAATTTTATTTTTTAGCTTAGAAACTAAGGTAGGGCAATCGCTTAAGTATTCTGTAGCACGATTTTTAAAAGACTTTGAGGGTCTTGCAGTTAGTAAAGGCGTGGCAATATCTTCATTTGCTCTTTGGGCATAGAATTCATTTAAATTGTGAAAAGTAATCGTGCCAGGTCTTGTTGAGGTCATGCCCACAGATCTACCATAAAGTGTAACGGCACCTGTAGTGACAATACAGAATATTTCTTTTTTCTTTGTAGATACAGGTATGTATTTGAAATATGCGATTTCTTTTTCAGAATAAATAAACTTAATTAACTCGACCTGATCTTCATTAAATACAGATTTGTCTCCATTAATGTTATTTTTTACTCTAACCTTAGATTTTCCATTAAAATGAACTAAGTCTTTAGAAACGACAGGTATTTTAACCTCGCCCGTTATTGTCTTTCCGTTTTTTAAAATCACCTCTCCATTTGTCCATGTATATTGAGAAAATGAAATGAAGGTGTTGATGAAGAAAAAAAAGGTCAATACTATATTTCTGGTCATTTCTTATAATTGTAATTCTTGAAGTGTAGTAACTTCTTGCTCTAATTCCTTAACTAGGTTAATCGCCATTTTTTAATTGTTGTAACGCTTCTTGCTGAAATGCCCAAATCTCAGAAATTGGCACTATTTTTCTTGTCAAATCATCAATGCTCTTATGTTCTGTCCATAGAAAAGGATAAAATGCGATACCTTGATTTCCATTAATTTCAGTTATTTCCTTTTCCCATCCAGTCCAACGTGCGTTGGCATAGAATTGAGACAGATCACCTGTAAGTGTCCACCATAGAAAATCAGAATACCCAATATCCATTGATTCCCATTCTAAAGCATCTGGTGCGAAATAATATACATTGCCTAAATCATCACCCAAAGCACCACCATTTATAGCGAAAAATCCGCCGACTACATCATCGGCAACTAAGAATATAGATGGTTTATCTCCATATTCTTCAAATGTTTTTCCCTTGTTCCAATCAGGTAAAGTTCTATCTAACTTTTGGTTGCCAGACCCCAAAATTCTGATCCAGCCATGGTCAATTAAGAGACCGCCAGTTTCGTATATTATAGCGCCCATTGGTGAGCGGGTTGATACTTGTGTTTGATACAGTGCATTATCAGCTTCTTTCTCGTTTTTGGGTAGAATTTCAACTTTGTTGGTTGCATCATTTATCCATTCAGCAACTAATACCCAGCCTGGTTCATCAATATTTATTAATTCATTTATTGTTTTCATACTGATTACTACAGATTTAATTATTCGTTCTAATTACTGATTTTAATCTGGTTGATTTCCCTTTTGAATATGTTACTTGTTTTTCTTAAATAAGAATTTATCTATCCGGTTAAAAGTATTGCCCAAAAAACTCCAAAATTTAAGTAGAATTCCTTCAAAAATTACGTCAATGAAAAAACTTATAATAGCATCCATAATTATTATGTCATTAAAAAACCGTGTAATATGACCAGGTATAAAACGAACATTAACCTAATTCATACTTAATGGGGTAGTGGGCGTTTATTATTTAGTTATAGCCCAATCTTGACCTTCGTACTCAGCCCAAGAGCCATCTTCGGGTTCTTCTAAAACACTTTTTACCATTTCAATAAGTTTTGGGTCCTCATCTTTGAAAATAGCTTCTCCGTCCATAATAAGCGCTCTGCTTAACTCATCATGCATTTTGTCTTTGTTCTGCGCCAAATAGTTTAATTGCCCTAGTCTAAGGTGTAAAAACGGATTACCCACAGTGTCTTTAAATTGCATTGCAAAATTGAAATTATCAAAAGCATCTTCGATCCATCTTTCAGAAAAACATACTTCTGCAATATGTACTATTACATACCTGCCTTCTCTAGTTCTTTTTTGGTCATCAGTTAGCGATTCATAAATTTTCATAAGCTCTTTAACTCGAGACTCCACATCTAAATCTTTATTAGTAGTGATCTTGTCGATGTCTGCTACTTTATCTGCTATTGACTCTGGTATGTTAATGTATTGCTTGATTTTTGCAATGTTCGCTTCTTTTTTAGATTGTAATTGAACAGTTTCTTGTTTTTTGTCGCTCTTTTTTAAAAAATCAAATAGACCCATATTTTTTAAGTATTTAGAATTTCGTTTTCTTATATTTTTTTCAACAGCGGTTTTACCTTATCGAAAAAAGATTGATAGTCATTATTTTCATCATATGTAATACCAGGAAACCTACAATAGTAAAAACATATTCCTAAGAATTGAAATTTAACTAACTTTTTATGTTAAAGTAAAAATCTTAAGTCCCATTCTTTTTTGTTTTGGTTGTTATCAATACCTTCTCCGATACGGTTTATAATATCTCTAGGTGATAAATCGTGATTATTCTTTGTGTCTACAGAACTACCTTTAGATACCAGATATTTAATAATTTCTTTTTGCTGTTCATTTCCTCTACACATCATAACTGCATTCCATAATGGTGTATTACCGTTCTTATCTTTTATTTCTACCAAAGCTCCATTTTCAATAAGCACTTTTACAATCTCAAAATGACCGTTCGCTACTGCACAATGTAATGCAGACCGACCATTAGCTCTTGCGTTTAGTTTATCATCTATATTAAAACCACATTCTAAAAGAAAATTGGTCATTTCGGTTTGTGTGTAATGTTCTTGATAGCCGTACCCAGCATAGGATATGAGTAGATTGCCTTTATCATAAGAATCATGAGTGCAAAAGTTAACTCCGTTATTTTTATGTACGGTTAAGTCAGAAATAGTATTCTCATAAATTAGAAGAGTAAGTTCTTGTAAAGTCATTTTTTATTGGTTGTATTTTTTTATAAATACGGACAACTTGTGTGATATACGAAATGAATTAATAGCTGTTAATTTTTGATTTAGCATTAAACTGATGCTTTTAAATAACGTTGCAATGGTATTCGTATTTTAGAGAATTCAGATTGATAAAGTTTTTAATATTTCTCTCTTACGATTAAACATTTCTACAGTTTCATTGTCGGTCCATTTTACACCACCTAAAGAAGGATAATATTTAGGGTATATTGGTTCTGTTTCAATTATGAGCTCCCTTTTTATTAGATTCTCTTCCTTATCTAAAATATCAATGTAAAGCTTTAAGGTGTCCATTTCGTGCTCAACCTTCAACCCAGCTTTATGTTTTCTATTTTTAGCACTTTTTAATTTCCCGAAATAATAATGATTTTCAAATTTATCTTCTTTACATTTTAAGGCGATTGAATTAATAAGATTTAAATCTATTGTATCAGTTTTTTTACTTAATTCTTGAAATGTTTTTACAATACATTTCAATAAAAAGTCTGATTTTTCGTAGCTAGACAATGCAAAATACTGATTTAGATCTTTAAATGGTAATTCTAAAAAAACAACAGCAACATCATATATGTCATCAGAACAACAGAAGTTTATTTGTTTCTCGTCTTTTGTTAGTGAGATACAAACCTTCATAATTTTACCACCTATTTTTTTCTTTGATTCAAGTAGAAGCCGTAAAAACAGTTCTTGAATTAAATTAGAGCTAACGTTAGCTTTTTTTACTATTTCTTGAGGATAACCAGATTGATATACCAAACATTGAAAATCAATTTGTAAATCTCTTATCATAGTCTATAGTTCTTGTTTAATTAAGTATGAATATTATTCTTTTTTCAATTTCAGCAACACCTCTTTTCCATGTTCATTATCAGGATTTAATGCTATAGATTTTTCATACATTTCAATGGCTTTTGTTTTTTTATCTGCCATCAATAAAGCTTCACCATAACTATCATAAGCATTGGCACTTTCAGGAAATAATAGGGTAGTTGTTTTAAATATGTCTAGAGCTTTGTCTAATTCTTGGGTTTGTAAAAATGAATATCCTAAGGTATTTAAATCATGTTCTGAACGATTATGAACCTTAGTTTCAATTGATAACTCAATAGCATTTTCCAATGCCTTTTGCAATACTACATTTTGTTCATCTTTATTTAATGTTTCTGAATAGGCATTAATAATGGCGTTAATAACTAAAGCGGGGTTATCATTAAATATAGCATGACTGCTACTTTCAGCTATAATGTTAGTTACATTATTGTTTTGTGTGCCTAAATCTACATGGACTTTTTTCCATCTATTAGCATATTCTTCAGGATATACTGGAGCAGATTTATCTGGAAAAATATTTGTAACAGGAATGTTTTTAGGAAACTGCGTGTTTCTTAATGAACGCATAATTTCATTGTAATTGAAATTTAAGTAATAATCGCCAGTACCCTTTGGTATGGTGTTTATGTCAACAAACATGTCTCTCATCGCTAAGAAATCTTCATTCCAGAAATCACTGAGCGTAGCATCTATTAAAACAATCGCTTTAACTTTTTTCGGATGTTTACTTGCGTATACTAGATTGTATAGTCCGCCATAGGAATGGGATACCAAAATAATATCATCACTGTACCCTAATTTTGCAAGTCCGGTTTCCAATTCTTTAATTCCGTTTTCAATTCCGAAATCTGAATCATTTTTTAATACTGAATTCAATTCACTCTGTCCAAACCCTGATCGGTCATAGGTAATTAATGTAGTACCAGTAACTTTATGTATTCTTTCTAAAATAGGAGTCCAAACAGAACTGTCATTGCCACCACCAGCTTCAAAAAGAATAGGAGTTCCGACACCTTTCATTATATTGAAATGCATGTTAAAGCCGCCAACATTTACTAGCGTATCTATCGTTTGAGAATGGGCGGAGAGCGTTAAAGAGAAAATAGCTAAGAATGTAAAATAGAACTTCTTCATTTTTGGTCTGTGTTTATTTCAGGTAATTTACAATATTTCAACAGTTTAGTAGGGTAGGGGTATGTGAAGATTGTATGAAGTTTTAAATGTTTTTAGTAGAATTTTAATTGCTTTTTGGTCCATTTAAGTGATATGTTTTGAGATAGCTGAAGAGTAATGCTTTCGAATATTGAAATTGGCTATAAAGGCTTAGATATGTACGTTTTTTGTTTTGTTGAAACTTTATTTGTCTTTGTATAATTATTATTTATGACGCGTAGTTCTTATGATGTGTATACTTGGTGCTAATCAGTTATTTTCTTTTAACTAAATAAAGTCCTTCACTTTTACTCTTGTTTGCATTTGTGGGATATGAATACCGAATAAAAGACACTTCTGTTTCTGCCCTAAACTGTTCAGGAAGTGTATAATTATTTAAATACCCGTCTGATTGAAAAAACCAAAACGGAAACTTAACGGCATCTTCTTTAAATCGAACATATTCATCACCTTTTTGTAATTTATAATAACCAACAGCTAAAAATTGAGCGATTATGGGTGTGTATGCAAATGTTGAGGATGATTCCGTTTTTTTTGAACCAATCTTTTTAATCTTATTATTTTGGTAATTAAACTCATTTTCAGGATAATTAGAATGCTCAAAATCATAGTCATTATACTTTCTGTCAATGCTAGAACCCGAGTGAGACATCCAGTCAGAATAGGTATTAGATTTGGTGTCTTTTAGAAAAATAAGTTGATTATACTTTGCAGGATAATTTTCGAAAGTTCGTTCGCTACTATTGTCACCCTCCAAATAATAATTTTCAGAGGTGTGCAGTGCCACCCAGCCTTCATTAATTTTTAAATAGATGATATCATTATTACCATAAACTACTGTAGAAGCTTGATTGTAAAACTCTTCAAAAATGGTAATCCATTTTTTTTCTAATTTTTCTGTATCAGCATTTATTCTTTTGAAGTAAGATTCAGGCTCTATTTTATTTTGTGAAAAATCATAGACGGTACTGTCACCAAATACATAATGTGTTTTAAATGGCATTTCGGCTGTTTTGTCTGACGTTTTGAATAGTATACTACCGTTAGTGCTTATTTTTATTTGCTGATATCCATCATCTACAATAAAATAATTGTTGATGGTGTCATAGGTAATATATAAGTATGTTTTATCTGTAATTGAGTCGATTACGTAATTTTCAGAACTGACACCTGTACTTAAATACTTGTAGTTATTCTCATTAGAAACAAAACTGGGTAGCAGATTAATACTGGTACATTGCTGAACGAAAAATAGAAGTCCGATAATTATGAATATCATTATTTTATATTTTTTCATTACAATTGATTACATGGTTGAGTAGGGTAGTAGTTTGCAAGCCTTAGCTTACGTTCTGCAGTCCGCTATTAAATAACTTTATTTTAATATATTTATTTAATCCTTAATACAATCATTTTAGAATAATTGTTGCATTCGCTAAACATACGTATAGATCTATCTTGCCTTCCTAGTATATTAGAATAGCATATATCTAAAATACCAAGTGCAGAAATAACGCTAAGCTTTTTTGAGTAGCGGTTATTGAATGGTAATTCCGCTTTTTTTCAACTTAGCTGTCGTGATAGCAGTAAAAATAACTTCAATTAAATCTTTACCGCCAGATGTAACATAGTAGTTAGATAAGTCAGTTATGTTGTCGCTGATATTGTCTCCCCAAGGGGGTATTTTAGTTAAGTCATTTTTATCCCAAATAACTTCTGAAGGTTTAAATTTTTTCAATCTTTCTTGAATGTCCTTCAATTCTATTTCAGCTTTTTCTAAATTCTCAAATGTGAGATGACCATTATATAAATCATTTAAAATTATAGGGTATTTATTCGTTTCAGAACCTGATGTTAACCGGTATTCAATGGTATCGAAAAATGATATAAAGAAATCTCCTGTTCCTATTTCAAATAAGTGATTACTAGTTTTTAAATAAACTGCCATTATTAATGTGTTGATTGTTTACGAGGGATTAATGGCGCTAATTACAATCTAAATGATACGTATTAATCCCTTTGCTGTTTTTTAAACCTTTTTCAATATATTCTTACCAGTAATTGCCATGGTAGTTAAAACGCCAGAAAAAAGTGCACCACCAACCCCTGCGGTTACAATATCTTGTCCCGTTAAATAAAAGTTCTTGATGGGAGTTTTAGGTTTAAGAAATGGTTGTCTATATCGAGCGGGAGTGTGATCTAAACCGTAAATCTCCCCTTTTTCATAATTTATAAAATGCTGTGTAGTTAGGGGAGTAGATAATTCGTAGCAATTTACCTTACCCTCAACTTGTGGTAATTGTTTGTATACTTCTTTTAATAATCGCTTTGCAAATTCTTCTTTTTTAGCCTCATATTCTGCGCCTCTTTTTTTCCATGGTGTGCCTTCCCATTCTTCGAATGTTTCGTAGGGTACCAATGTAATTACATCAATGGTACTTTTGGTAGGGTAGCGATTCGCCCAATCTGGATCTTTCGCTGAAGGAAAAGAAAGATATACCAACGGAAAAGGTTGAGACATATCTTCTAAATAGTTGTTAATGCAGGTATCATGATCACCGTCTTTTGGGTAGACCCAATAATTGGTTTTTGGTATACCAAGTTCTTCGGGCGTGCCTTCTAAACCAATATATAAACTGGCGTGGGCTGCAGATCTGTTTACCTTTTGTAATTGTTCGGTTAGTTGATGTTTTTTAACTGTAGCTGATGGCAATAACTTATTGTAAGTTGTCATTACACCTGCGTTGCTAACCACGTTATCTGCATGAAAAACTTTTCCATCTTTCATGCGCACACCAACAGCCTTATTATTTTCAATAATAACTTCTTCTACATCTGCACTTACCAAAATGGTACCACCAGAAGCTGCGATTACGGGATCGACTTTTTTTGCAATTTGAGAAGATCCACCAACCGGAAAACTACCACCATCAAAATAATGACGCACTACAGAAGCATGCATAGAAAAGCTACTTTGTTTTGGCGGTAAACCATAATCACCATACTGCGCGGTCAACACCTTTATTAGTGTTTCGTTCTTCGTTAATGAACTTAGAACCTCGTAAGTTGTTTTGTCTGAAAATTTATAAAATGGCTTTTTAAGATATTTGCCAAATAGGGTGTTCCAAACAGGTGCTATGCCTTTGCTTATGTAATAGTTTTTACTTGTTTTTACTGCCTTAAAAACTAAATCTACATAGCTGTTGATTGCTTTTTCTTCCTCTGGGAAATAAGCAATCATTTGTTTTTTGAAATTTTTTGCTCCTTTTACAAAATCATAATGTTTATCTCCGATAATTACCCGATCGTAAACATCACCCATATCTGCCCACTTTAATTCGCCGTCAGTGATGTAGTCAAACAACTTCTTTAAGAGACTGCTTTCTCGCTGCATTTCTCCGATATAATGTATGCCTACATCCCATTCATAACCTTTACGCTTAAAAACATGTGTAAAACCACCCGGAGTGTAATGCTTTTCTAATACAAGAACTTTCTGACCTTCTTTTGCCAAAATTGCAGCAGTAGCAAGACCACCCATTCCTGAGCCTATAACAATACTATCATACTTTTCTTGTAATTCTGGCTTCTTTTTATAAGATTGAATCATAGTATTGGTTCTAAGTTTTAAAATTGTTTGGTTCTTGTTTTTGGTTGTTGGTTTGAAGTTAAGATTATTTAATAAATAATGGAGAAAATAAATGACAGTGTTTTCTTAATACAAGTAACCGCTTACAGTCCCTTATAAATACATTTATATTTGCTTTTAGACCTAAAGTCAACAGTACATTTTAGATTTATATCTATTGTAAAAAATCTGCCTAGAAACAGCAAATTTGCTCAACTTAGCACATGCAATGCAATAGGGGATTTCGAAAGTTGTTTCGCCGAAATTTTAAATCTATAAAAAGACTTCAGTGCAAATTTGCTAGAGTAGTACATTATTTGATGTGTATTTAATACTACATCTAAAATATAATCTCAATTACTAAATTACGTTTAAATACCCCTTTACGGGGTTTGTGCTGAGAGCTAATTTATTAGTTTAGATTTTAATAATACTAATTCAAAAAAGCAGTTTAATCTCCTCTAATACTACTGTGTGTGCTTTTCGGCATCAGTAATACAAGTATAAATGCAACTATTTGAATACCTATGATGATCAACGCTATAATTTGAGTATTATATGCTATGGTTGAATTCTGTTTTGTGTTCTTACGATTAATATCAATTTCAGATTTTAATAGTTCTTTTTCAAAGTCATTGATATCTGTTCTTGATTCTATTTTTCGCTTTTCAAATGCGGCATAATGGTCGTTCTTATTTGATGGAATATCAAGTAGGTCTAATTTATCTATTATTAGCCAACCAGAAATAACTGTTGTAATCAGTAATAAGGCAAGTACTATTTTTTTCTTCATTTTGTGCTATTTCGGTCAAAATTTGAGCTCAATTTTATTATTTAATTAAACTGGTACTTGGTTAAGATTGGTTTAGTTTTTTATTTTGAAGGCTAAGTTTATTCGCGGCATTATAAACTTACACGGACTTTTTTGTTTAGCCCTATAGCCTGCAATATGTTTTAATCGGTGTTGAGCGCTTGAGTTTTTATTTTTTGCTCAATTTTATTCAATATGCTTGATTCAAATTCCTTTTTTGCTTTCGAGTTTTTCCACCACCAAAAATGTTCATTCGCATCAATCCAATTTCCTCGGTCAGTTTTGTTTTTATAACCTGAAAAATAAAATGTTGTCGCTTCTTTATTCTTCGGTCTGGTCAACGCATGAATGATCTGGTTTTTGTTGGCATCTGAACATCACACCAATCTTTAGTCGCTTGACCTGAATTAAACCCAACGCCCAGTCTTATACAGTTTAGAGGCTATAAATGCACCAATTAAGAGACCAATCCAAGCAAATAGTATCGCCAAAATGCCTGTAGACCATTCTCCTAAACCTGTATTAACAGTTGCTATCCAAAATATGCCGATAGTTGCCCAAGCTGTTACTGTTGCACTTATAAAAATAGCCTTAGTAGTGTTGCCAAAAGCTTTAGCACAAAGCCAAAAAATGAAAACCAATATAATGGTTAACAGTGTATCCCATAAGGTCCAGATAACCATATTTTCAAGTTCCATTTGCCCTATTACCATTTTACCCTCAAAAAAGGATTGCATTCTAGGGAATACTAATAAAACAGCACGTAAAACTTCTGAAACATGTATCCAAATACTGGTTATTAGTGTGATTATAGCAAACTGTTTTAAACTAAAATTGGTTTTCATTTTTATCTTTTTATTTATTTAATATTTTTTTATACCAATCTACAATACCTTCCCCAATTTCGTGTGGATGTGATTCTTGTAGATAATGCTTTCCTTCACCTAAATCTACTGCAGTAACATTTTTCCATGTTTCAGCTATATGTTCTCCTAATTTTCGGTTAATTATGAGTCCTGGTTCTGCATAAAAGAGCAACTTAGGAACGTCTGAATTTTTGTGGTATTCATTATATGAATTAACAATGTCAGTGGTGAATTTTGGAACACCATCAAACGAAATTTGACCTGGCCACATAAACAGTGGTTTACGGCTCTTTTCTTCCAAATAAGGAGCTCGGTAATGGTCCATTTCTTCTTTAGTTAATTCTCTGCCTGCCATCATAGGTAGCATAGCTTCAATAAAGAAGTTGTTTTTAACGATCATTTCATGTCCTTCTACAGGGTCACGAAATTTTTTGAATAGTGTTTCAGTCTCTTTAGTCGTATTTTTCCAATAAGAAACTTGAACCATAGCTTCAAAAAACACTATTCCTTTTACATTTCCTCTATGCTGATTGGCATAATTGAAACCTAAACCAGAACCCCAATCTTGTATTACTAGAATGACGTTTTTTAGCCCTAACTTTTCAACAAATGCATCTAAATAAGCAATGTGATCTTTTAATGTGTAGTCTATATCTGGCTTGTCAGATTTGCCCATTCCAATAAGATCTGGAACAACTACACGACCTAACGGACTTACATACGGAATAATATTACGCCATAAATAACTGGATGTAGGATTACCGTGTATTAGTAAAAAAGTATGTTCTGAATTTTTATCTCCTTCATCTACATAATGCATTTTAGAATCTAATACTTCTTGAAATTTAGACTCAAAAGGAAACGCTGCTGATATCTGCTTTTTGTTTGTCATATTTTTTTACTTTTTAAATTTTTAAATTGAACTTTTGCGGTTTAAAACTCTTCCCACTTTTCTAATTTCCTTCAGTTTTTCTCGTTTAGTTTTATCCCATTTTTCCGTACCTGCACTATATCCATAAGCACAAATTTTAGTTGCATTTTTAAATAGAAATGCTTCCTGCTCTTTAGGGTATATATTTCCTATTTCTCTAAGCGTCCAACCTACTCCTTTCTCCACATAATACGCTTTGTCAGAAATTAAAGGTGCTACCAAATCTATAAGTACATGAAAAGGTAAATAGTGCTTTCTATGTGCGCTATAATAAAGTAAACCTACTATACTTTGCCTTCTATGCCATGGGTTTTTAGAAGTATTCCATTTTTTATACGTTGGCAAAATTAGTGCTGCATCATATTCTACTAATTGCGCATATATTTTTGAAATACTATCACTAGTTTCCCAACGATTAATTTTGTCTTGCCATACTTTAATCGTTGACCAAGAGACAAGCATTTCTTCTTTGTTTTTAATATGCTCCTCCAAGAAATACAAACAAAACATTTCTGCTCTATACACTTTTGTGTTCGTCCAGATATAATTCCATATCTCTAGTTGTTCACTAAAAGTTAAAAGGCTAAAACTAAAGCCGGCATTAAAAGCTTTCCTTTGTAAAGGAACGGTTTCACCTGCTTTAGAAGTGATTGTTTCTATTTCTTGAAGATAGTTTTGCATTTCTGTTCTAAAAATTTTGAACTGTTGGGCGAATTATTAATTCATTAACTTAAAGATTCTCTAATAGATTCCTTTCCACTAAATAACTCATATGTTTTGCCTTTTGTAGAGTTATTTTCTAGACAATACGTAATTACATTAGCGACATCTTCTCTTGGAATGACTAACTCTTTAAAATTATCAGATCTATTAGTTCTAATTAAACCCGTTCCTTTTTCATTGATTAAACTACCAGGTTGTAAAATCGTATACGCTAAACCACTTTCTAATAAATAATAATCGGCAAAATACTTCGCTACTAAATATGGTTTTAAGTCAGATACAAACTCGTTAGGATCACCAGCACCCAGACCACTAACCATAATAAAATGCTGTATATCATTTTTTATAGCATAATCAACAGCCTTTTTGGCTGCCCATAGATCTATTAAAAGTGTTTTATCGTAACCTGTATTACCTCCAGAACCAGCACTAAATACTACTTTATCGCAATCTTTAAAAGCGTGTTCAAAATCGTTTTCAAGGTCTCCAACTACAATTTCTGCACCTAGTTTTTTAAGTTCTTGCCCTTTCTGTTCATTACGAACCAAGGCAACTACAGAATTTTCTTCTTGGAGCAATTTTTCAACAAGCATTTTGCCTATTTGCCCACTTGCTCCTATAACTAATGTTTTTTTCATTCTTTTTTCCTTTATTGTATTTACTTCGATTTCGAGGCATTCAAACGACGGTACCAATCAGAAATAGCTCGCCCAATCGCAAAGGGATGGTCTTCCTGAACAAAGTGCAAGCCATTACCAATGTATACAGTTTCTATATTCTGAGCTCGCTCTGTCCAGTAATCAGCGACTGCAGGCGTACTCATTATTCCAGGGGTCGCGTAGAGGAATAACCAAGGAGTATCTGTTTTCTCTAACCAAGCATTGTACTCAGAGATATATTTAGCCGTTGTTGCCGGTTTACCACCTACAGGTACTTCTAGTGGCCATTGCATTACAGCGGTACGTGATTCAATTGTCTTGTAGGGTTCACGATAAACATCGTGAATTTCTTTTTTAAGCGGTCTATCAATCATTTCAGGGATTTCATATTCTACAACCATATTGTCATCTAACAGAAATTTCTTACCCTCTTCCGTCGTTTGGATCATACGAAAGTAGTCTCCCATTACTTTTGACATAGAATCATAGCTTTCCGCAGGCTGCATTGGTGCAAGCACGGCATCCATAGTAACAATACCTTTGATATTATCTGGATTTAGGTGTGCATAATGAAGACCTAAACCAGATCCCCAGTCATGTACAACAAGGGTGATATTCTTTAAGTTCATTTTTTTTATAAAAGCATTGAGGTATTTGTACTGATCATCAAAAGTATATTTTAGATCAGGCTTGTCTGATTTACCCATACCGATTAAATCCGGCGCGATTATGCGTCCTTGATTTTCAACGTGTGGCATAATATTACGCCAGACATAAGAAGACATCGGGGTACCATGAATGAAAAGAATCGGATCACCTTTTCCTTCATCGATATATGCCATTTTTGAACCAAAAATATCCAGATAATTATATTCATATTTATTTTTCGCAGAAATCTCAAGCGGAGGGATTTTGTATCCTTCGTATGGGTTTAGTTCTTGAGCACTTATAAATGTTGTCGAGCCCATTATCAGGGTAGCTGCTAAGATAACTGGAGCTTTTTGAATAAGTTTCAACATAGATGTTCGCAAATTAGTTTTGTATAAATTAGTTACAATTTTTTTCATAATTTTTCCTTTATTAGTTTAAAATTCCTGTACTGTAGGACGAATTACCAACTCATTAATATCTACATCATCAGGTTGCTCAATAGCATAAGCCACTGCTTTAGCAATAGAAATAGCAGGAATAGCATCTTTATATACTTGTTGTACAAACTGAGAAGTAGCCTCGTCTGAGCTTCCTAGTTGTAATTCAGAATCTATAAGACCTGGTGTAAGTATGGTGGTTCTAATGTCCTTACCTACTTCTTTTCGTAAGCCTTCACTAATAGCTCTTACGGCAAATTTAGTCCCACTATATACTGCTCCACCTGGGCTCACATTTAATCCGGCTACGGAAGCAAGATTTATAAAATGACCTGATTTTTGTTTCTGAAATTCTGGTAATGCTGCAGCAATTCCGTATAACACCCCTTTGATATTTACGTCAATCATGCTGTCCCATTCGTCTACTTTAAGTGCAGCTAATGGTGCTAATGGCATAATGCCTGCATTATTTATCATTACATCTATTTTACCAAAACTGTCAATTGCCTTTTTAACTAATGCCTTTACCTCATTAGCTTTGGTAACGTCTGTTTTTAAAACTTCAATTGCTCCTCCGCTTTTTCTTATTTCATCAGCAATTACTTCTAATTTATTTAGTCTACGAGCACCTAAAACTATTTTGGCTCCTTTTTCTGCTAAAAAACGTGCTGTAGCTTCTCCTAATCCACTACTTCCTCCTGTAATTACTACTACTTTACCTTCTATATTATTTTTCATCGTATTTGATTTTAAGTTTTTATTAATTTGTTTTTCCTACTATTAATTTTGAAAATGGTGTTCCAGTAACTTTTACACTACCAATTATGAAAACAATTGCTAATACTAAATCCATTCCCGTAGTGTATATCATTTCTTGTGGCACATCCCCAACCGTTGTGGCATAGGATACTAGAAATACGTTAAATAAGCGCACAAAACCATTCCAAAGGATTATGGGTGCTCTTGTGTTTACTTCTTGTATCGCCCAAATTAGTGATGCTCCCGCGAAGATTATAAAAGCACCTGCTACCGAATTGGTTATTAAGGCTTCGCCCGTTTTACTAGAGATTGCTTGTACAATCATCATAATACCTATTGGGAAGTTTAAGATACCTGCTATTAGAACTATTGTTTTAAATATTTTATTCATTTTGATTGGTTTAATTTTTTGCTAATTTATTTACCTGTTCATTTTCTAAAAACTTGTTCTCGGTTCCAAAAAGAACGCTTTTAATCATAGCGAGACCAACGTTGACACTTGTGGTGTTATTTTTCTTTTTTTCTAAAAGTCCAAAAAACGGACGAGCGATAAAATAGAATGCATTTACCCACGCGGTCTTGGATTTCACGCCTTTCAAAGGAAGAATTAATTGAAGTCGAAACATATAAGCATCTTTAAAGCCCATATTCAAAATCATATTCTCGGTTTTCCCTTTCACTCGAGCCCACATCAATTTTCCTTTTTCGGTACTATCAGTTCCTTCACCAGAAACATAGTTAAATACCATTTCAGGATTTATAGTATAAAGCGTTTTAGCTAATTCTTCCGTTATTCCGTAGGTAAAACGATGATATTCTTCCTCTTTCTTTCCAATAGAAGAAACGCCCATGCAATGAAAACAAGCATCATACCCTTTTAATTCTTCCTTAATGGAACTAAAATTGAAAAAATCTTTATGAATTACTTCTTTCAATTTTGGATGCTGCATATGCAAAGAGCTTCGGTTTATGACCAATACTTCTTCAACATTTGGAGATTCTAAACATTCTATTAAAACGCCTCGTCCTACCATACCCGTGGTTCCTGTTATAATTACTTTCATACTTCGTTTTTTCTTTTTTGAATCTCTAAAGAGGCTTCAGCCCAAACCACAAATTGATTTGCGTCTTCAATAATTTTAACAGGAACCTCATAAAAAGAAGCGACCACACTGTTACTTTTAAAAAGTTTTAAAGTCTCTGAACCAGCTTCTAAATACTTGTTTTTATTGGAGTCGTCAACTTTAAAATAAATAGTTTCTTTGGCGATTATACCGAACATTAAACCGTCTGCATACAAGCCAATACAACCAAACATTCGTTTTGTTAGTATAGGTTTCCAATTTGATAATTGGTCCAAAATAAAGTCTACATAATCGGTTGAAGTAGCCATTTAATCTAGTTTATATTTTTCATCATTCTCCTCAATGAAAAAACAAAACTCTCTGGGCTATCTTCTTGTGTAAAATGACCAGCTTCTGGTAACAATTGCACTGGTGCTTTAGGGAAAATAACACGCCATTTATCTTGAATCTCTTTAGAAGCAACAACGTCATCTTTTAATCCGAAAATAAGTTCAACGGGTTTGTCTTGAAGTGTATTTAGCTTGCTTTCTAAATCTTCTAACCAATCTGATGCCAATGTAATTTGCTTTGGAAAAATAGCTGTTCCTATTCTAGATGCTTTAGTAGGGAAAGGCATCGCATAGGCATCTGTTATAGCTTTATTGCTGCTAGATTTTTTATTTAAAGAACTTTGCATTAATGTGGTTGCGAAATAGTTATCGTTTAAAACTTTCGCTTCCATTTCTGGTGTTCTCATAGCCATAGAGAAATCGACCATTTTACCTTCTGCTTTCCAAGCCCAAGTATTACTAATAACAACACCGATAACTTTATCTGGATTACTTGTAGCAACAGATAAGCCTGTAGGACCTCCCCAATCTTGAACAACGATAATAAATTTGTCCAACTTTAAATGGTCAAAAAGAAGTGCTTTAATCCATTCTACATGCTCTTGTGGTGTAAAACCATAGTTTTCTGGCGTGTCTGAAAAACCAAATCCTGGTAAATCATAAGCTATTACTCTAGCTTCACCTGAAAGTTCTTTAATAATATTTCTATTTAAAAAAGACCAATCTGGGTTACCGTGAGATAATACAATAGGTATCCCTTCGCCTTCATCTATATAATGCATAGAAACGCCATCTTTTTCAAACCAATTACTTTTAAAAGGATACTCGCCCTTATCGACTATAAATGGTCTTTCTTTCTTGTTGGTAATATCCTTATTATATACTTCCTTTTCTTGTGCTTGCATATTGTTTCCCATTAATAATACAATTGTTAATGTAAGTAGTACTGTTTTTCCTAAGTTGTTCTTTGTTTTCATGTGTTCTATATTTATTTCTAATCAATTGATTAGTTTTAAGGTAAAAAAAATGTTATAAGTTATTAAATGTCATTTCTATATAATCTTCTATGGCTGTATTGTCTTTTACTTTTGTTGCTAAGCCTAAACCACCAATAGCCAAATCAAGGTAATTTAATTGTCTTTTTATAGTGTCGTTATCTTTTGTAGTATTGAATTCAAGATTCTTCTTAAATAAAGCCTTTAACTGTTCTGCGTAATTTGAAATAAGAGCACCAACTTCTTTATCTACCTCAAGACCAAATTCAGACATTGTATTGATCATTAAACAGCCTCTTTTGTACTCATTTTGGTTTGAAAATTCTGCAAATGCATAAAAGAAGTTCTTAATACTCTCAATACCATTAGAATTCTCTTCAAAGGTTTTTAATAATTGCTGTAGCTTAGTTCTGTACAATTTTAAACTTTCTAAAAACAGATTTTGCTTATTACCAAAACTAGCATTTATAGAAAATTGATTGATACCCATTTCTTTGGATAACATACGTAAAGACGTGCTTTTATAACCATTCTGCCAAAATACGCCCATAGCACTTTCTATTACTTCTGCTTCATTATATTGTTTTTCTCTAGGCATAAAACTAAATTAGAGTACAAAACTAATCGATTGATTAGAAACAAAAAAAATATTAACAATTATTTAGTAATACTCGGTAAAATTAGTATAATTATGGTTGTATTAGGGTTGGTTTTTTGCTAATGAAATACAACGGTTTTATATAAGAATATGGGCTGATTTGTATGCGAAAAATGTTTAAAGCAAACGCAGACATTCCTACCATAAAACGACATTTGATAAGTACTAAACCGCAATTAATTTGATACGGGGTTGAGTGCTTGTCTATTAATTTTATTCTCAATTTTATTCAATATTCTTGATTCAAATTCCTTCTTTGCTTTTGAGTTTTTCCACCACCAAAAATATTCATTCGCATCAATCCAATTTCCGCTGTCAGTTTTGTTTTTATATCCTGAAAAATAAAATGTTGTCGTTTCTTTATCTTTCGGTCTGGTCAACGCGTGAATGATCTGGTTTTTATCTTTATACTCAAAATAGATAGAGAACCAGTGTCCTTTTTTATGATCAGTGAAACTATTGGTTTTTAAATTTTCTTCGACTTTTACCTGATTTATAATTTCGATAAGGGTTTCTTCAGAAATATTCAATTCATATGTTTCAGCCTTTCCATAACTACCAGGTGAAATAGACCAACCTATGTAATAAAATAAAAATGCGAAGACTAAGATTCCGATTATAATTAATGAATATTTTCTTTTCATTTTTTTCTAAATATTAATTAAGGAATTCGATTTTTTAATGAAGTAACACTAATATTATAATGTCAGTAGAGGATGAAATGAGCTAATTTTCACCTTATGCGGACTTTCGTAATTAAGCTCGTATTCTTACAGATTCGAATTCGTCGTAATTGCAATTATATAGCTTCTTTATTTTTGCTATTGGCTATTTTGTAATCCTTCGTTTCATCTTTTAATAAACTCTTCAGACCAAGCATCCCAGCCAATCGTAGTCAAAGGTCAGATGGTAATTTTTAACGGAGTTATGGCTTAATTTATTAGTATGCTCTCACATTAGTCGGTTACTTAACCTTTCTTATTTTTTATTCATTGTTAGCTAAAGCTTTCTCTTAAGGCTATGTTTTTTCAATTAATTGGTTATCATATTTTGGTTCTATCCATTTTTTATAAATAAAAAATTCTATTAGAGGTAGACTGATTATAATGAGTAATAAAATTAACTGAGACAAAATCAAAGATTTATACTGACTGTATAGTAAAGAATCAAACCATATCATTAGTTTATCTTTTACTGCTAGTTCAATATCCTTATACCCTATATCTAATAATAAATCCATACCGGCACTAAATTCATCATATGACAATGATTCGTTGATGTCAACATGAGCTTTTGCTCCAGCAGCATTAAGCATACCATAGACCGCTATTTTGTAAATAGCATCTCCATGCGTATCAATTAGAAAGGTAGCCAATTTGTTTTTATTATCATCGATAACTGAGTATCCAGAATTATATTCAGTTGTTGTTTTCTTTAATGATTCTACCAAAGCGTTTGAACCACTTTTTACCTCTATTGCAGACTCCTGCAATTCAACTATAAAATCATTTTTGCTTTTTTCCGATTCAAAAGATAGTTGAAGAACATTATTATAAATACTAGATACTATAGTCTCATTTTCTTTATTTATTACTTTGTAAGTACCTGTAATGAAACCGGCATACCCGAAAACAAATAGAAATCCGAATATGAGTGTAGGTATGTATAGTTTTACTGCCCAATTGTAATACTTTGGTTTTCTCTTTAAAACTTTTTTCTTATTCAGAATAACAATGTAGACTACTGATATTATAAGCCCAACAATTAAAAAAATAATGGTGGTAGAAATTAAGGTCCATGAGTGAGGTAGAACAATATCTTTAATAACACTCCAAATTACACCCCAGTCTATTTTATCAAAATTATCCATTTAGGTAAATTGTTTATTATGGTATTTTAAACGAAAATACTCGAACATTTATTTTACTATTAATGTTTTGCGAGTTTTGTTTTTAATGTCGATCCAAGATAATGTATATAGAAATTTGCGTGGTAGAGTGCCAGAATTTCTCGAAGGGGATTTAGAAGTTGGTAAACGATGCAACTAGAATTGGTTAAACCTAACCAACAATTTTCATATACTGTGTTATAGATTGTGTTTAGTTGCCTTAGAACACGCGATTTAATTATCGCTATGAAGTATATTCAATTATACGAGAATGACCTTCGTGTAGCTAGTAGAAGCAATAGGTCATATAACTTGTAGAGCATAGTTTCTTATTCAGATGTTATGTATTCTATTCTTAAATAATCTCGCAAACTTGGATCAACAAATTTTCTCTCTCCCGTTCGTTTATCATGTATTTCGTTAAAATCGTGATTTTTGAAAAATGGAGTATTGAATAGCTTATGTATGTTAAAGCCAAAAAAATCTAATTTGCCAATTAGATGAATAAACTCATACTGGTCGGTCAATTTTTGTTTTCTGATGATATAATTTCCGATGGAGTTAAATAAAGAGGAGTACCCAATGCAATTCGCTTTTTTTAATTCAGATACCAAATTCGGATTACTCGAAACTTTATTAAAAGTAAATTTTAGTTTTTCGCTCGTAATTTTATTACTCAGTTTTATAATTTCTTCAATACTCAATGTTTTGTTTTCCGTTTGAACATTAATTTCCTTAATCAGATTTTGATCAGTCAACGTTATATTATTTCTAATTCCAACTTTTGAATAATTGACTAATGTTCTATACAAAAATCCACGAAAGAGAAGTAACAGAATTGTTATTATTAAAATGTACTTCGTGATTTTTTTTAAAATTCTCATAGGAGCACATGTTGTAGCCTATGCCTAAATTAGAAGATAGTGCCAAGGGTGACAAGAGCCTTGGTTTGATGATTTACGAAACGCCGTATACGAGACCCGTACGTACGGTGGTGTGAGGGGTGCACTCCGTCATTTGATGGCGGAGCTATCCACTCGATTACGACCTGTTACTTATTAGGTATTTTGAAAGTATGCGTAAGCAAGAAAGTTCAAATATTTGAGCTTTTAGTTTATCTTCTTCCAACTCACTTACACTTCTGTTATTGTTAAAATCATTACCATGAGCAATTGCATGTCTTCTTTGGTTTATTTCATCTAGAAAATCTTCCCAAAGTGTTCTTCCGTGAGATTTTAATACTTCTAGATTACAGTTATCAAGGTGGGGAGTATAAGGGAAATTTTTAATTTCCAAAGGTATAAGTTCTCTCAATTCCCTTAGTATAATTTCAAGTTCATTCTTTGAACTAGAAAATACCTCGTCGTATTTAGATTCATTTAAACAGTGAAATATATCTTTAATTCCTAAATTCCTATATACCGTATTGATTAAGTTAGGGCTTGGGTTTTTGTTTTTAGAAACGAAGAATGGTTGATGTTCAAGATCGCAATTTATCTCATTAAACTTTTCAATCAATTTATTTAATTGATTACTATGTTGCTTATTATTTAATCCGTCAACTATTGGTATGTATTTTTGGCTATAGGTTCGTTTTATAGCAATAGGTAATTCATTGAAGGATATGCTTCTATTTAGGTCATTAATTACTGACCTGAGCATGCTTTTAGTAAAACCTTCAAGCTGCGCAGTTATTAAAACGGAAGCCGAACGACATAAAATATTATGAAATTGAGCATCTGTTTCCTGAAATTCATAAGCTTTTTCAATTAACAAATCAATTTCGTGCCATTTATTTTCTAACTCACAAGTATATGCGTAGAGAAAAGAATCCATTATTTCAAAATTTCTGAGACAAGATCTATTCTAGTTGTGATTTTTTTTGCATCATTAACACTTCCCTCAATTGACGCAAAATAATCCTCATTATGGAAAAGCTCTTGAAAACTTACAGAAGAACCTTTATCACTTTTAATATTTAAGAAAACCGCAACGACTAATGAATCGAACACTGCTGCATTAAAGTTGGACATTAACTTTAATCCACCATCAACTGAACGATATTTTTGAAATGGCATATTTCCAAATTTATCTTTTATTTTATCGAATACTTCTATAAAAGACTTTTCCATACCTTCTAAGGTAGCTTCATCAAAACCATTGAATTCGTCCATCTTAGCAGTGAGAAATTTTTTGAATTGCCCTTTGTATTCTTTATATCCGTTATTATAAGTTAGAGCAAAAAATCTTAAAACTAATTCCTCATCTTCCATCTTTTTTACCTTAAAAGAATCAGGCTCTAAATTACATAACTTAGTAAAGTTAGCATTTTTTGAAAGTTTTTTAATTAGCGTTTTGAAAGGACCACGACAAGTAGCATTTCTTAGTTCTTGAGCTTCTAATTTAACAGAACCGCTATTCAGTCTTTCAAAAATATCGTATTTAACTTGTGTGTCAATTGTTGAATCTATTCGTAAGCATTTTACACTTCTTTCTTCTAATCTTCTTATGAGAAAAGGAGGTAATTCGCTGTATTTTAAGCCATTTAATTCGGTTAACACTTCCATGCCCTCCAAAGCATATTTGTTTTTAAAAAAACTATAAATAGCTGTTAACCTTTGTTGCCCATCTATGACAGAATATCTAGCTATATCATCTTCAACTTCTTCATCAACGTCAATATCTTGCGAGATATATACTATAGGAATTGGTATATTGAGTATAAGACTTTCGATTAAGCGAGAAGAAAAACCGTCAGACCATCTATGTTTTCTTTGGTATTCTGGGTTTAATTTTATAACATTTTTTTGAATTTTTTTTACTAAAGTTTCTAAATCATATTCAATGTTCTGAGTACGCACTGTTCTTTCCTTGGCTTTCTTTTGAATGTCGCTCAGGCTATCTTTTAAATCCATCTTAGTTAATCTTATTCTTATTATAATAAAGATACATTTTAAATATAAACTATTATAATTATTATATTGTGTAGTGCTTATGTCACGTCCTAAAATACGGCTACAGATTAATATTATTTTTAAGCGGCATATTGATGCACGTAATTTGGTGTTTTATAATCTAAAGATAAATGCAATCTTTTAGAGTTGTATAATTTGATTGCATTTTTGGCTGCTTTTTTAGCATGTACAACGCTTGTAAAAGTCTGGTCAAGATAGAATTCATCTTTTAGAATACCGTTGACCCTTTCGGCTAGGGCGTTTTCATAGCAATGGTTTTCTTCTGTCATACTAATTTCTATTTTCTTTCTTTTTAGTATTTGGGTATAGACGTTACTACAATATTGAATACCTCTGTCGGAGTGATGAATAAGGCTGTCAATGTTCTTAGCATTGTAAATAGCCTTATTTAAAGCTCTGACACAACCTTTTAGTTCAAGGCTATCACTCAGGTCGTATCCAACGATTTTACGGGAGTACATGTCCGTAATCAATGCCAGGTAACAGAATCCTTTTATGGTTCTGATATAGGTAATATCGGATGCCCAAACCTGATTAGGCCTATTGATCTTCAAGTCTTTTATAATGTTATTATACTTGTAGAATCTGTGATATGAATTGGTAGTTCTACAGGAGTATCTCTTTCTTCTTATGAGCAAATTGTTTTCTCTTAAGATACGGAATAGCCGGTCTCTGCCTACTTTGATGTCATACTTGTGGAACTCATCTTTTAATGACCTCATGAGTTTTCTGGTGCCTTCTCTGGGCAGTGTTCTTCTACTTTGCCGAACAAGTTCGATTATATCCTGTTCTATCTGTTTTTTGATTAAAAACCTTTTTTGGTATTTGTAATAGGCATCTCTTTTCAAATCAAAAGCATTGCAGATAGTACCAATGGATAACAGTCTTTCATTACGGTTTATCGGTGCTACTTTCATTAAGGCTTTATGTTTAAGTTTTTTTTTAATTCCTCAACATCTCTATAACCTAGATTCTCAGCAGCTACCTCGAGATAGCTATCGGTCACCAATTTGTCCAGGTCTTTTTTAATAAGAAGGTCCTTAAGTTGCTTTAGCTCTTTTTGCAGGGCTTTGATACGGGAAAGTTCATCGTCTGTTTGCACGGTTACACGGGTGTTCATTAGATCTTTACGATCGTACTTTTTTATCCATACGTTTATAGTACTGGATTGTATACCGTAAGTTAATGCAATTTGTCTTTTGGAATGGTTTCCTTTGGTTAGTTCTGCCAATACCTTGAGCTTAAAGCTCTCACTATAGCGTTTTACATATCCATCATTTTTATACATATACTTGAAGTGTTTTGTATACATATTTCAGGACGGGTCAATGTTACTGCCAACGCTCGAGCTATAAGTAGTGCGGGAGCAGAGAAGCAATTCCCATACCGCCACAACGCTTAGCAAAAGCTTTTTGTTTTAATTTATTTTTTCTGTCTAAAGTAAAATCCCAAAGATTTTGCGACCTCATAAAAATACGCAAACCATTCGATTTAGCACCTAAGCCCGTATTGTTTATAGGTTGTGTGTGTGCCCAGTATGGGCATCTTTACCTTACAGCAATATAAGGATTTATTTAGAGGGTGTAAGTCCCTTATGCGCTGGAGTAACGTCTGGAAGCATTAGTAAGTCGCAAGGGTGGTAACTGCGAAGTTACATCTGAAGAAAGCGAGACTACAAAACTCGGTACTGACGAACAGGAACCGTATACAGAGGCATATTTACTTGGGTAAGCAAGCACATCATTGTAACGCCCTAAGAACACTAAAAGGGTAGATATGTAGATACGGCAGGGATCGAGCGAAAGAAGATGTTCTTACCTGGGGAGGTCTCCAAAGCTACGTGTAGCTATATGGAGAAGTCAGCAGAGGTCATAGTACTTACAGGAAACGAGCTAGGGAAACACCCTAGAGGTCTCATGAGTAAGGAAGGACTGAACGTTAAATCACGTCTAGATTCGTATAGGAATCCGTTAATTGGATAGCCTATACCTAGAAGGACAAGAACAGTACGAAATGATAGCAAAAGTAGTAGCAGCTAGAATCTTGAGCGACGCCTGTAAAAAGGTGGTCGGCAATAAAGGTTCAGCAGGAATAGATGGAATGACCGTACAAGAGCTAAAGGCATTTATAGATGCCCACCGCTCAAAAGTGGTACACCAACTTATTTCCAAAAGCTACAGGTCACAAGCTATCAAAGGGGTAGCGATACCCAAGGCGAACGGTAAGACCAGATTACTGGGAGTACCAACGGTAGTGGATAGATGGCTTCAACAAGCGGTAAGCCAACAACTAGTGATTCATTTCGAACTCGATTTCGAATCAGAGAGTTACGGTTTCCGCCCAAGAAAGAACCTTCAACAGGCAGTATTAAAAAGTCAAGAGTACATCAATGATGGCTACCAAGACTTAGTAGATATCGACCTTAAAAGTTTCTTTGATGAAGTTCAACACTATAAACTACTTCAGCTTATTTATAACAAGGTTAAATGTCCGACCACCTTATGGCTGATCCGCAAATGGTTACGAGCGCCTATTTTAAAGAATGGGCAACTGTGTAAGCGCAGAAAAGGATTACCACAAGGCAGCCCATTAAGTCCGTTATTGTCTAACATCATGTTAGACCAATTGGACAAACATCTAAAAGTACGAGGGTTCAGGTTCATTCGCTATGCCGATGATTTCAGTATTTACACAAAATCAAAAGCAGCGGCACGAGCGATAGGGAATGAGGTTTATCTGTTTTTAAAGGAGAAACTGGATTTACCTGTCAACCGAGCAAAGAGTGGTATTCGTAGACCCTCTACGTTCAAGGTGTTGGGTTATAGGTTTACGCCAGTCTATAAGAAAGGCGTAAAGGGGAAGTATCAGTTAATAGTAAGTGAATCGGCTTGGCAAACACTCAAACGCAAGCTCAGGTACCTTACCAAGAAAACGCTACCATTTTCATTAGCAGAAAGGCTACAACGCTTAAAACTCATCTATAGAGGGTGGTTGAACAATTTCCGATTGGGAAATATAGAGACCAAACTTAAAAAGCTGGATGAATGGTTACGTAACCGACTACGCTACTGCATATGGCACGATTGGAAGAAACCAGAGCGTAAGCGCAAGAATCTCATTGGCTTAGGCATAAAACAGGGACAAGCGTATGCTTGGAGTAGAACAAGAATGGGAGGCTGGGCAGTAGCTCAAAGCCCTATACTCAGAACTACTATTACTGAAAAGCGCTTAAGAAAAAGAGGTTATGAAAGTATGCTAACGTACTACCACGTTGTAAAGTTCTGATATAACGAACCGCCGTGTACGAGACCCGTACGCACGGTGGTGTGAGAGGCGCAGTCCGTTCCTAACTAGGGGCGGACCCGTCTACTCGATTGGCAGTAGTTTTATTTACCTACAGGATCCCCAAAATACATTAATTCCCAAACCGCTTTGTTACTGGTGTGCTTCTCTATTAATTTACCTGATTTGTAAACTCTTATTTCTGCTTTTCCAGTAAATCTAAAATATGCAGGATCAATACTAGTAAGCATTTTTGCAAGTTTGAATTTAAGCCCATTACCGACTGATGCCGAAATTAAATCTACTTCAACAATAGTTTTTTCTCTAAAAAGTGAATATTCATACCTGTATTCAGTTTGAGGATCATTATAAACAAAAATTAAATCGTCACTTACATCTTTTTTTAATGTTGGATGCTCCTTACCATAAGTTCTATATAGAGTTACTAATTCACCATCATCAACAACTGTTTCGCCATCCTTAGAAATATTAAAAGTAATTATATTGTCATTATTAAATTCTTTTTCTGATATCATTTCTGAAGCAATTACGTTATAAGGACCAATTTCAGCTCTTGACCAATACCAATGGTTAAAAATTTTCATCATAGAGAAATTTCCCCAATTATGGTCATGGTAGGCAGAACCAACTGTTTTTGTTGTTACACCTTTGTAATCATATTCAATTTCCATTTCACCTTGAGGTACAGGTACTACCCAATTGAATTCTTTGCTTTCGTCAGCACCAAATACCATATGTCCTGTTTTTGGTCTCCAGCTTTGCGTAGTTCTTTTTATTACGGCTGTTAAGTTTATATCTTCATTTTCAATATGAATTTTGTATTCCTTTAGGTTTCCTTCTGCATAACTATTACCCATCTTAACATTACACGAATCTTTTGAAGCGAAAAAATCTTCTGGGTCACAGTAAATTTTTTCTGATATTTTACTACCATCAGCTTTATCTATACTAACCGTCAAGTATGGATTAAAAGGTTTTTTTATGTCGGTCATGAACTTGGTGTAAAACGTCATTACAACAGTACTCCCATCATGCAAATGAGCATCAAAATACCACCATTCATAGCTTCCTTTATCTCCGGATGTTCTCATTCCGTCTTCCCATTTTTCAGGAATATTACCTTCTATTAAGTTTCTTTTGTTATAGTCATTGCTAATTTTTGCTAAGTTCTGACTGAATAAAAAAGTAGAAAAAAGAAGTGTTATAAGTGTAAGGCTGATTTTATTTTTCATTTTAATTTGAGTTAAATTGTGATCTATAGTTTTTGTAAAGCACAAAAATAAATGTAATTTATTTGAGTTTGATGAAACTAATTTCATGTTTCAACTAGTACGTTTTATTTTACTTAACCATTGGGGTGTAACTCCCATAAATTCTGCTATATACTTTGAGGGAACATTTTTAGTAATTGGACCGTGTTCTTCTAGGAGGTAATCGTATAATTTATCTTTGGGAAGACCTATTAATTTAGACTTTATTTGATTTATAAAAATGAGAGCTTCTATAATATGCGTATTACAAAATTTATCAAAAGATTTATGTTTCAAACTTAATTTTTCTATTGTATTTCTATGAAATTCAATTACTTGGGAATTTTTAAATGCTTTTATTTGCGTATCAGAAGGTTTCTTTGAAAAATAACTTTCTGGTTGCGTCATAAATGGATGATAATTGTCAATATGGAACGAAGTTGTTCTAAATTTTGATTTATTATCATCAAAATACTGACTTATAAATCCACCTTTGATTACTATATAGATATATTTACTATGTTCTCCAACATTAAGAATATTTTCGTTTTTTTTGATTTCAATTTGTTTACCATTCAAATTTATCTCTTGAATTAAATCTTCTGATAGACCGTATTTAATAGCATATTTTATAAGGTTTTTCATTTTTTTTAATTACTGCCAACAATTGTATATGTGTACAATTACATATATCCCCATTTTATGTGTAATGTAAGAAATTGGAAAAAAAGAAAGTAATATTTATTGCATCAAATTGATTTCGGCAATACTCTTTATTCTATTTCGCTCTAAGAAAGCATCAATAGTTTCAAAATGCTCTATAACGCGTTGCTCTTTAAATTCAAATACTTTTTGCGATAAACCTTGTAGAAAATCCCTGTCGTGAGAAACTAATATAAGTGTACCATCATATGTTGATAAAGCTTCTTTTAGAACATCTTTAGATTTCAAATCTAAGTGATTGGTAGGCTCATCTAATATTAAAAGATTTACGGGTTCTAGCAATAGTTTTACCATTGCCAAGCGGGTTTTTTCTCCACCGGAAAGCATGCTTACCTTTTTGTCAATATCATCGCCACTAAACATAAAACGACCTAGAATATTTTTAATCTGATTTCGAATATCACCAAAGGCTACTTCATCTACTGTTTGGAAGATGGTAAGCTCTGGGTCTAATAGTGATGCTTGGTTCTGGGCAAAGTATCCGACCTTTACATTATGACCAAGTTGGTAGGTGCCCTCTACAGGGATTTCGCCTAAGATAGCTTTAATCATCGTAGATTTTCCTTCTCCGTTTCTACCTACAAAAGATACTTTTTCTCCTCTTGCAATAGACATATTGGCATCTTTAAAAACCACATGTTCATCATAAGATTTAGACACCTCTTTGACTGTTACAGGGTAATCGCCTGAACGTGGTGCTGGCGGAAAACGTAATTTTAATGAAGAGGTATCGATTTCATCTATCTCTATTTTTTCTAATTTCTCAAGCATACGCTCTCGCGATGTAACCTGATTAGTTTTAGAGTAGGTGCCTTTAAATCGCTCTATAAAAGCCATATTGTCGGCAATGAATTTTTGCTGCTCTTGGTAGGCTTTTATTTGATGAGACCTACGATCTTCTCGTAATTGTAGATAATGGCTGTAGTTTGCCTTATAATCATAAATACGCCCCATAGTTACTTCTATGGTGCGGTTGGTAATATTGTCAATAAAAGCTCTATCGTGAGAAATCACCATAACAGCATTTGCTTTATTCAACAAGAAGTCTTCTAACCAAATAACCGATTCTATATCTATATGGTTTGTAGGCTCATCTAACAGAATTAAATCGGGTTTTTGTAATAGAATTTTTGCCAATTCTATACGCATACGCCAACCGCCACTAAACTCATTTGTTTGTCTGGTGAAATCTTCTTGTCTAAAACCTAATCCCTTTAATGCCTTTTCTACTTCTGCATCATAATTGACTTCATCTAGGGCATAGTATTTTTCGCCAAGATCAGATACTTTTTCAATGATGCTCATATAGGCATCACTCTCATAGTCTGTTCTGGTCTCTAGTTCTTTGTTCAGCTTGTCCATTTCATCGCGCATGGTAAAAACATGCTTAAATGCCTTGGCTGCTTCTTCAAAAACAGTACAATTATCTTCTGTTAATAAGTGTTGTGGTAAATACGCGATAACCGCATCTTTAGGTACTCGAACATTACCTCGCGTGCCTTTTTGCTCACCAGCGATAATTTTCATCATGGTAGATTTACCGGCTCCGTTTTTACCCATTAGGGCAATTTTATCGGTTGGGTTTATGACAAAAGATACGTCACTGAATAGGGTAGTGCCACTGAATTCTACGGCTAGGTTATCTACTGAAATCATGCTATATATTTAAAAATGCAAAACTAGTAATAAGTTGTGGTGCTTGTTACTAACTGCATAAAAAGTTATAGCGTTTTAATCTGCAAATCTTTTATTTAGGTACTTGTCTTATTGCTTAACCAATTGTAAATTAAAAGTACTACTGCCAATAATAGAAGTAGGTGAACTAAGGCTCCCATAACTTTAAATACCACAAAGCCTAATACCCAACTTACGACCAATGCGGCTACTAAAATGTATATTATATTTTTCATGTTTACTTATTTACGGTCCAATTCATTATTTCATCGTGAATCTCTTGTTCAGATTTCTTTCTTCTTTTTGCAATAGTGCTTATTAAGGCTTCAACACCGTCGAGCTCTCCGTTATTATCTACATCTTGTGTTTCTGGAAAATTCGCTAAATATTCATCTTTTACCGCCAACCACTGCTTTTCTATATGTAAATCGTAGCTAGATGTTGCTACTCCGCCATTATTTACGGGTTCATCTAAGGTTTCATTTAAATCTTCGTTCTGAGATATTCCTTTATTCTGAGGAACCTCGTTTTGCAGACCTCCCGTGGTTTTCGATTTATCTATACTTTTATCTTCTGTAATCATCTGTATATTTTTAATTATTACTACTGATAGCAAGGTAGCAACACCAACAGATATAGATTTGCTCTAATATTACATTAATTGACCGTAAAAAATTGAAGGACTAAAATGTTGATATAATCAAAGGAGAGGGAACTAGTTAGTCAATGCCTTTTTTTTGACTTTGAGCATTTTTGCCGCAGATGTGTAGCCGCCTTCGGTACCATCAACAAAATGAGAGTGACTGGTTTTTCTATCTAAAACATAGCAAGACATTACAGAGGCATGGGTAACGTGTATACCGTATACTATTTTACCTTCGGTTTCTAGTTGGTTTAGGTAGTCTATAAATAGATCGATTTTATCTTGTTCTGCCGTAAAAATGGTATTGATCATACCATCTAACATAAATGAATGCGATAACTGACCAACTTGTTTTAGGTATTGTTTTACGCTTTTAGATAGGCTAAAATATATACGGCCGATATTAGTTTTGATCCAGTTTTTAATAAAGTAGAACCAATTTTTATCTGCTAGGCTTACGCGCATTTCTTCCCATATTTTATAAAGGCTTGCATCTAGCTTTAGGCGCTCACTTTTTATGGGTTGCCTTTCGGAAAAGGTTCCGAAAAAAGCATCCATCTTTATTAAAATCTCTTTATAGATTTCTCTTTGAAGCTTTTCTTCGGTTGCATCTAATAATAAACAAACGACCTTAGCTTGATTTTGTTCCGGATTCACTTCTTCCCATCTACACTCCATACCTTCTAAATTCAAAAGGTTTTTATTGAAGTGCACATTGCTCGATGCCACAAAGTTAGATTTAATAATCTCTTCAGCTTTATGTAGTCCGTTGCCCAATATTATAGGTATGGTCAGCCGTTCGGTAAGTTGGTGTTTGGTAATTTTAAGATGACAATTATTCGATACCAGGTCTTTAACCGAAACATGACCTACTCTTAATACTAAATTGGTTTTTAGCTTAATGTGAACGCTATAATTGTCTAATACGGCAAGTACCTTGTCAAGTAAATTGTTTGGTAATAAGAAGGTTGCGCCGTCACCACCAAAGAAATACGGAATCTCGATATTCTGTTTGAATTTACGAACGGTATTCAATACAGAAATAATACTACCGGTAGCCGTTAAATTTACCTGGTGGTGATTACCATCTTGTACTGCTTGTGTAGAATTTTGAATATCTACAACCACCACATGCCAAGTAAGTGGCACAGCTGTAAAGTCAGACTCCTTCTCTAGTATGGCTACTAGCGGTTTTTTTAACTTTTTAAGCTCTGTATAGAATTTGGTGTTTTTCATTCGCTAATAAGCTAGTCGTATTTTAAAAGTGAAATTACAGGTTTATTCTCGTATCTAATTCTAATTAAAAATACTTGAGCAATTTAAAAGTTTTTTTCTTTGGATGATTTAATTTTCTGCTTCGTACTATTTACGACTGTTCTTGTTACTATGGTGTCTGTTAGTTTGAATTGTAATTACGGATTGATTCTTTTCGATAATAGGAAGGAAATATTCGCGATTGATGTATCACTTTTTAACAAAAAGACAATACTAAAATCGTATGCTAAACATAGATGATTGCTTATTTTAGCACACTTAAACCACCTCCAGATTTACCTTTATGACTTCAATATACATGAACCTAAGACAATTAGGTTTCTATGCTCTTTTTATACTATTACTTTTTGCCTGTACCAAAGCAGATACCATGCGCCCGAGCATTGAAAAAAGCTTATTGGTTATCGATAGTTTAACTCAAAAGCAACCCGAAAAAGCACTTTTAAAGTTAGATAGTTTATTGCAAAATACGAAGCAATTGACAACCTTAGAAGAAGCAATGTTATTGTTTAATAAAGGCGAAGCTTTATACCTAAATGATAAATTTCAAGAATCTTTAACCACGCATTTAAAGTGTAATGAATTATTTGCTGAATTAAATGATACGTATAATGAGAGCAGAAGTTTAATTACGTTAAGTGGTGCTTCTTTACATATGGGCGATGTTGAAACGTCTCAAGTTTATGCCTTAAAAGCATTGAGTTTGGCGCAACTTATTGGTGACAAACGAATTGAAGGTAAAGCTTACAACCAGCTTTTTAAACTTCATTTTCAACTAAAAGATTATGACGAGGCATTAACGTATATACAAGCTACTGATAGCCTGTTTTCTACAGGTGTCGATACCACTTCTATTATTGCAATTAAGGGTAATAAAGCAAGTGTTCATTTAAAATTAAAAGAATACAACAAAGCTTTGGCTAGTTTTTCAGAAGCTATGGCGTTGAATCAATCTCAGAGAGACCCTAAGACAATGGTCAGTATTTTAAATAATATTGGCTATACGTATATTGAAGCTGGTGCATATGCAAATGCCGAAAAATTTTTAAGAGGTTCTGCTACTTTAAATAAAAATATAAAAGCTATTAATGCTGCCCCATACAAAGGTTTGGGAAATTTATTTTTACTGAAAGCCGAAAATGACTCGGCAGAAGTAAATTACAAAAAAGCATTAGAAATTTATATCGCCAACCATAACCGAAAAGAAGAAATTGAGGTTAGAGATAAATTGGTTGCGATTGCAATAATGTCGGGTGACTATACTACGGCATTAAACCATCAAATTATTAGAGATAGCCTACAATTGAATGTCAGCAATTTAGAAAAAGACAGGCTCTTGAATTTTGCGAATGTAAATTATGAGGTTAAACAGAAAGAGACCGAAATAAGCCACCAAAAAGAAATTAATAATAGAAACCAGTTGCTTTTAGCAAGTGCAATTATGCTGTTTGTTCTCATATTAATAGCTACGGGTTTTTATATATATAATACTAAGTTAAAAGCAGCCAATAAAGCATCAAATTTAGAGCAGCGCCTTTTGCGAGTTCAAATGAATCCGCATTTTATATTCAACACCTTAGCTGCCATTCAGAACATCACCTTAGAAGGCAACCCCATTAAATCATCTAATCATATCGCTAGATTTTCGAAGTTGATCAGACAAAATTTCGACTATGTTAGAAAAGAGTCCATCACTTTAGATAAAGAGGTTGCTATGATCAAAAACTATATAGAAACACAGCAGTTACGGTTTAACAATGTGTTTACCTATACAGTTGAAATAGAAGAATCATTAGACGTAAAAGCTATACATGTGCCACCAATGTTATTGCAGCCTTTTGTAGAGAATGCTATAGAATACGGATTAAAAGAGAAGAAAGAAGGAGGGGAGCTTCTACTTAAAATAGAGAAGGATTCTGAAGGGTTGTTATTTGTAATACTAGATAATGGATTAGGTAGGTCGACAAAAGCAAAGAAAGAAAAGTTAACCGAAGAGTTACATGCAACAACTATATTTTTAGAGCGTCTAAAAATGAGAAATAAGGGCGAAGAGAAATCATTTATGATAGAAGATTTGTTCGACGAAAACAATAACCCTATAGGAACAAAAGTATTTTTTAAATTGAAACTTTCATGATAAAGGCAGTTATAATAGAAGATGAGTTTAATGCACTTAAAACATTAGATAAACTTATTGCATACACTCAAAAAGATATTGAGGTTATCGCCAAAATAGATAATGTTGAAGAAGCTATTTCATTTTTAAAAGATAATACTCCGGATCTTGTTTTCTTAGATATTGAGCTTATTGGTGGTAATGCTTTTCAAATATTAGAGTCTTTGAACAGTATTGCTTTCAAAATAATTTTTACCACAGCTTATGACGAATTTGCTATTAAGGCCATAAAATTTGATACCATAGATTATTTATTAAAACCTATAGATTCTGATGAGTTGTCTGAATGTATCGATAGGTTTAGAGTTGGTTTCAAAAAGGAACAGGTTTACAAAAATGCAGTTGAAAAAGTTTCTGAAATTAATGAAAAAGAAATTCAGAAGACCTTATTGATTAAAACGGCAGATGCGCAATACTTTCTTCAAATAACAGATATTGTTCGTTGTCAGTCTGATGGTGCTTACACTGTTTTTCATACTACGGATAAAAAAATCATGAGTGCTCGCAATCTAAAATACTACGAGAATATATTAAGTGAGCACACTTTTGTACGTGTACACCAATCTCATTTGGTGAACGTAAAGTATATAAAGACAGTAAATATGAATAATACTGTTCGCTTAACAAATGACGAGACCATACCAGTTGCAACACGCAAGAAATCTTACTTAAAACAGATTTTAGATACGCTTTAGGCGCAAATATAAAACAGAGGTATGCACTTATAAAACGGATTTAATGTCTGCTAATTCATGTTATAGTTTTGAGGTAAGTAATAACTCAAAAAAAATAATATGGCAAATAGAGCATATCTCTATAGTGGAGATAAAGAATTAAAAAAACTTAGAGATCTTTCAGAATCTAGGCATCCAATTCCCCTTATATATAAAATAGTTCTTGGTTGTGATACCAAAATGACTAATTCAAGAATATGGGATTATGATGAGGCTCCAATTGCAATTCAAGGAGATTTTAAAAAAGGAATTGAGAAACTATACCAATTCTTAGATTACCTAAAAACACAACCTATAGATTTACAATTAGTAGCTTCTTGTAAAAATGAAACTTCAGAATTTTTTAGTAATCACCCAGATAGGCAACTAGATTTATTTCTTCTAGAAGCAGGGGAAATTTTTGACCTTACGGGTGACATTGATCCAATTGGAAATCAAAACAAAGGGCTCTTCGATGAAATTAATAAAATTTCAGAAGATATTTCTGAGATTTTAAAAAACAAACCTGAAAATGTTTTCGAAGCTGTTGATTCTTATTGGTTAAAAACATTAAAAGAAGATATAGAGCTCATTACGCCATACTGGACACACGTAACCTACAATTCATTTAACAAATCATAATTTTTTACAACTATACCTAAAAAACGTACTAATGTTTTTTAGCTAAATATTAAAACTATACATCATGGGATTAAAAGAAAACCGTTTTACAAAGACTTTTCAAGAAGAACAACTTCCACAGTTAAAAGCTCAAATTATTGAAGCCGCAGGATTTGATGTTCCTTTAAACATTGAATGGGAAACTTTATTTGAAGATCGCTTCATGCATCTTTATAATGACTCTTATCCAAAAATTTATTTCTTACCTCTTATAGCTGCTTTAAAATCAATTACTGCAGATGATATGGGTAAAGAGGCTTTAGCAGAAAGCTTAAAAGAAATACGTATTACAAATACCAAAGACCACCACAACCCTAGAAACGGATTCACTTTTTCTGATGGTGTTTTAATTATCGATCACAGTCCGATTATTAATGCCGAAAAGGTAGAAGAACGTACTACTGTACTATCAGAATTATTAGAAAATAATTTATAGAACTTCTTTAGATCTAAAGTGTAATTGGTTAAAGATATAGCTATGTACAAATACTTTTTTTGCGTCGTCATAATTGTAATTCTTTTAATTTTTGTTAGTTCTAAATTGTCTAATGTTAAGGCAAAAAGGGACTTTGTAGCACACCTACATGAGTTTCATAACGACAAGTATGAAATTCTGACTTTTAAAAGAAACTTTAATGCTGCTAACATGAACCCTCATTTATACTGGGTAGAATTGGAGCTTAAAGAAAATACAGAGATTATTATCACTTTCGAATGGGATGCGAAAAATAAAAATTTGCATTTTCCTTATCATGCTAGTAATGATAGAAGTATTGAGTCTTTAACGCGCTACCAAGAAGAAGTAATTGTTCTAGAGAAAGAACTACATGAGTTGTTGCAAGATGATGTTCTGAACATAGAAGTAGATGTCTTTAACCATACTTTAGATTTAAGTCTAGAAGCTGAACCTACGCTTGCCGACTTTCAATATTTTTCAAATAAAATATGTGGTCTTGTAATAAAGTATCCTGAGGTTTGGAGCTTAGAGGGTCATATAAATTTTAAGATCAAAGACGAGCCTAAAGGTTTTTATGAGCTGATAGTAAAACCTAATACTATTGATGATATTGGTGATTCATTTAGATACAAACACAATGCAATTGTCACCAATACTTATGGTTCTGCAAAAGCAGCATATATCGATCAGGTAATACAAAAAGAGTTCTCTAAACCAGATGCACCTATTTACCTAAATAACATTTGGGTAGATCAAAAATGTTTAAACACATTTTACATTGCCTTTGAAAAGCATAAGCCAAGAAAAGACGCTACCGAAAACAAGCCTTTAACTGAAAGTGTTGGTATGGGGTTGGTTAAAATGAACTATCCAGATTTAGTACTTGAAACTTTTAGATATTTCGATTACAAGACTATAGCTGAAGAGAATACCCAGCTTTATTTATTAAAACAACTGCCAGAAGATTATCAATATCTCGTAGTAGAATCATAATCCCTTTTTATCATGGAAAAATCATATTATAAAGCGTTTGTAGCCCAAACGCCAGAAGAAATACTGTTGTCAGTTTTTAAAAAAGAAGAAGATATTCTTGTAGGCATTTCATTCGATAACGGGATCTATTTAGAAGGTGTAATTCTAGATATTTCTAAAGAAGATCATCACCTAAAATCTGTATGCATACTCTCGCAAGATGATCAGGTGTCCTTTTTTAACATTCACCGTATGTCGGTTGTTATTATAAAACAACCTAAGAAAATGGTCGTAGAATTATCTAAAGGTGCAATTAGTAGACCTATATCATCTACTGATGAAAAGCTAACGGTTTTACAACTTAAACGTTGGTTGCAGAATGGGCAAAGCGAATTAGGCAGTCAAATACAAGAATTCAACATAGAAAGTATTTCAGTAGATGAGCTGAACAACAGATTAAATGTTCAAGATGTTTTTACGGCGCTTACTACCGCGGTACAACAAATTACCAAAGATATTTTAGGTAAAGAAGCTTGGCAAGGTGTGCATAGTATAGCCTTAAAGCAAGGGGATACTTTACAACTTCAAATCACTAATAAACAACTCATCATCACTTTAGCGATACACAAGGCTTTGCCAGTAAAGCTATCTGAGGTTTTTGAAGAAAAGCTTCTTCAAATATTATAAACAAACAAAAAATCACTTATCAATAATTAAAATTAAACTATCATGGGATTAAAAGAAAAAAGAATTATTAAAGCATTTGAAAACGATTTATACCCAGCATTAGAAGCTGATATCTATGCAGCTGCAGGTTATAATGTAACCATAGAGATTCAATGGGATACATTACAAGAAGATCGTTTTTCTCACTTGTATAATGATACGTTTCCTAAAGTATATTTTCTGCCCTTAATTGAAGCTTTTAAAGCAATTTGTGTAGATGATATGGGTGTTGATCTTTTAAAAGCGGGATTAAAAAAAGTAATCATTATCAATGAAAATGATCATCATAATGAAGAGCGCGCCATAACTTTTGAAGATGGTGTTTTGAAAATTGATCATAGTCCGGTAATCAATGCGGATAGGGTAGATAATCGTACAGCTAGAATTGTTGCTTTATTAGAAGATAAATTAGAAGATTTCGCTGAAAGCGGAAATTCAAATACTAGTGCTGCATCTACCGAGAGTACAGAAAAAGAAACCACTGAAAATACTCAAGAGAAAACAATCGACATTAATGAAATGTACAACCGATCTTTTGTGACATCTATAGAGAAACAAGAAGTTTTTAATGAAATGGTCAAAGGGTTGGACTGGAGCTGTGATATGGCTGAAGGTAAATTGACTTTCGGAGAAGATAAAGTCTTTGATATTCAAATATTTGGTACGTATTCAGAGAATGAAAAAAGTTGGATGTGGGCATGGGCAAATACGCAAAGCGGAATATCTGAAACATATTTACAGACCTCGTTAGCAGTAAAAGCATTTGGTAAAGCAATGAATATAAGCGATTTTACTACACCTAAGTTTGCTGTAGAAAGTGATCCCGGTGCCTTTTTTGCAACAATTGCAACTGCATCTATAGGAGAAAGCTGTTACGTGCCCTTAGCTTTTAAAGGTGTAATGGTTTATGTAACCATTAAATCTGAAGAAGCAGATAGTAAAGCTAAGAATACAGCTGAGTCCATTTGCTCTCATATTTCAAAAGTAACATCAGAATATACTTTTCCTCATAAGTTTAGCCTGTATTTTTATCTAACAGCTAAAGGCTATGATGTAGAGTTGCCAGGTAATAATCTTGTAGCAAAAAAAGGAGATGATCAAATTTTAGGAATATTTGATTTAAAAGGGAAATTAATGAAAATTTCTAATACAAATTTATTAACTCAAGCCTAAGAATATTATGTCATATACATCACAAACATTAACAGATTTAGAAAAGGAACATCAAACTGCTATTAATACAGCACAAGAAAGAATGTTGACCGAGTTGAACGAGGCACAGGCATCTGGTAATTTAGAAAAAATACAAGAAGCGAGCGTGGTTTTTCAAAATGTAACTACAGAATTAGCAAATGAATATACTGCTAAAATTGAAGAAATCAATGCTCTAAATCATAAGGCAACTGTAGCTGGAGAACCAGAAATTTATACCAATAAAAGAGCTGATATCGATTTAAATTTGTTGGTCTATGATGGTGATAGAGATTATGTTATCGCTTTTCAGCAAGATGAACTAATACAAAAAACACTAGAAAAGGTAAATACCAATAGCGGTAAGTTTAAATCTAGAAAACACTTATTAAAATCTAGTTTAAGGTTGACAAAAACTCTTGCGCCAATGCTTCACGAAATTGGTGAGCATTGTAAGAATGTTTTAAAATTAAAAGCCGACATTGAGTTTTTTGTATACCAAGGCGATATGTTTAATGCATCTTGCTATCCGCCAGATGAGAATAAGTTATACATCATTTTATCTTCTGGTATTTTAGAGCGTTTTTCTAAAGAGGAATTAATTTTTGTAGTAGGTCATGAAATCGGACACGTTCTTTTTGAGCATTTTGATTATCCGGTAAGACAAATTTTAGATGTTGGTGAAAATGATTTGGCGCCCATACATGCTATGAAATTATATGCATGGAACAGAAATGCAGAAATCAGTGCCGATAGAGCTGGTCTGTTATGTTGCCAAGATTTTGAAGCTGTAGGTCGTACATTCTTTAAACTATCTTCTGGTGTAACTACAGATTCTTTAGACTTTCAATTAAATTCTTATATAGAGCAGTTTGTTGATTTAGAAGAAGTTTTGAATGATGCTAATCACGATCCTTCAGATTGGTATAGTACCCACCCATTTAGTCCATTACGTATTAAAGCATTAGAGCTTTTTAATAAGAGTGAAACCTATGCTGCTTTTAATACATCTATAATCGGTGAAATTACAGAAGAAGCTATGGAGGTTGAAATTAAACGAATAATGTCGTTAATGGAGCCAGAAAACTTAGAGGAAGAAGGTGAGCATTCAGAGAAAATTCAGCGTTTAATGTTCTTAGGTGGTTATTTAATATCAAATGCTGACGGAGTAGTAGATGATGCTGAAATACAAGCTTTAAGTAGTATTGTTGCGCCTAAAGTCTTTGCTAATTGTATGATGACTATTAAAGGGCTTACAGAAGATGAGATGATTAGTGAGGTACAAGAGCTAACGCATGACTTACATATTGTACTTTCTGTAATGCAAAAACTGAATATTCTTAGAGATTTATCTATCATATCTTATGCAGATGGTCATATAGACGATAGCGAAGTCAATGTATTGTATAACCTAGCTAGGCTTTTACATATCAACACAGATTTTATTGATCGTGTTATTAGCGATGCTCAGGGTATAGAATAAGTTCATTATTTGAAAGAGCTACAGCTTATAAAATAGCAAAAGGCAGCAAATATATTGCTGCCTTTTTTATTGACAATTTATCTCATAATTAAAACACGATTTTTAAAAGCCTAGCGCTTCAAGTACTTCAATTTTCGGTAATTCTTTGCTTAGTATACTATCAATGAAAATACCAGATTTATAAGTTCCATTTCTAAAATAAATGATTCCGTAGCCGCTCCAAATTCCATCTTTATATTCCCCAACATACTTTATTACATTCTGGTAATTTTCATTACTAAAAGGCTTGTAGTTAGACCACTTTGTTATGCCGAATCCATTTTTTTCTTGGTTTTCATAAATGCCGATAAAACTATAATCTAAACTTTGAGATAAGGTCATTCCATTAGGGCTCGTATTCTTCCAATTACTGAAGATATAGCTGTTTTCTTCTAGCTTATGTTGAATGCCATAACCGTTATAATCATTGTTATTTCCCTGCCCAGAGTACCAGCCGCCATCATCCAATTCCCAATGTACAATACTGTATTTATCATTATTCTCTTGACTATTAGAAGGTCCAAATAACCAGTACCAAGAGTTCGTGTAGTTGTTTATTAGCTTTTGGCTTTTATAAAAAGTTTCGGCTGCCTTTCGTTGTCGCTTATTTTGCCCAAGCAAAGATTGGGTAGCTATAATTAATAGTATAAAGACTAATATTTTACTTTTCATTTTTATGAGATTACTTAGTGTAAGCGTAGTGATAATTGATTTAAAATCTAAATAATGATTTTTTCTTAATAGCTTATAAAATGCCAAATATTGATGCATGGCTTATGACATACCCTCGGCAAGTAGCTCTAAGAGAAAAGTCTCTCTCTCAATAGACATCCCTTTTTTAGCACTTTCAAGCATGGTTTTCTTGTTATGGGCTATAGCTTCGTAAATGTTGACCCATTTTGCGGTCATGCCATTTTTAATTTCGTAATGCTCCATTTTAGGGGCGCCAAGTGTTGTATTGATTTCGCAGGTATAGCAATAAGAAATCATATGTTGAATGTCAAAACCTGGCTTGTGCCATGGTCTATATTCCTCATAAATGCCATATGGTTTGATGTTTCTTATTTCTAACGCTCCGGTTTCTTCACTAAGTTCGCGAATCATACCTGTAATTTTATCTTCACCGTCATCTAAACCACCGCCTGGTAGACTGTAATCTTCATAACGCTCTGTATAGAGCAATAAAATAGAATCGCCCTGTACGGCAATACTTCTTGTGGCAAGTCTGGTGAAAATAGATTTATTATCTAAAGACACAACGTCTGGGTGGTAGTGGGTTTTTAAATTTTGCATTGGTGAAGTGTGATCTTAAAAGGTAATTTTTAATTTATTTTCAGTCCATTTGAAGCATCAAAAATACACAAACCTTTTCTCAAAATAACAGGGTAGGAGTGTGTCTTATTTTTATGGTTACTTAAATTCCCAATAGAGTTAATTTGCTATTTATGAGCTTCCTATTTTTGCGTAACAATCATACTAATCTAGCACTGTTTTTTGCGTAATTTTATATTATGTAGTATAGTGTTAATTAATACCGATCCTATTTATAAGTATACAGTTTAGCATACTTAATAAGTCAACTAAGTTGGTATGCTGATAACGGCAGACTATAATTTTATCCATCAGAAAAACAGATATTATTTCATGCGTTCAAAAATCATATTCTTAATATTCCTTGTAGGTCACTGTACCATTTTTTCGCAAAATGCTGATGCGCTAAAATCGAATTCGAAAAAAGAGGTGTCTCATTCTTTCTATATCACTTCTAACGTAGGTAATGTTTCATTAGAAGAGGCAAAGAAAGTATTGAACGAAATTAATACGACTTCTAAGAATGATAGCAATGCAACTTTACTGCTTATTGGTAACGTGGTTAATAAAGATGGCTTTTCTGCAAAAGAGAAGCATCAAGATGCAACCAAAGCATATTTGAAACCTTTAATGCAATTATGGGATGATTTTAATGGTAGCGTTATTTTAATGCCCGGAGAAAATGAATGGTTAAAAGGAGCACCACAGAGTATTGATGATTTAGAATCTTTCTTGCAAGATAATAGTAAAGCTAAATTTTGGCCCAACGATGGTTGCCCGTTAGAACGAGAAACTATAAATGATGATGTCGTTTTAGAAATGGTCGATTCTCAATGGTTTTTAGAAGATTGGGATAATCACCCGTATATCAATCAAAAATGTGAAATTAAGAGCAGAGATCAATTTTTTGCAGAGTTTAAAGATGACCTAAAAGACAGCCAAGGTAAAACGGTAATTGTGGCGGTGTACCAGCCTGTAATGAGCAATACCAAAATTTCTATGGCGAACAAAATGGGTGGCTTTACTCCTGAATCTTATCAAAATAAAGAAAATAGAAATTTAAGAGGGCGATTAGAAACCATTGCAAGTCAGTTCAATGATGTAATTTTTGTATCAGGTAAAGACCGAAATTTACAATATTTAGAAGATGATGGTATTCCTCAAATTATAAGTGGCGCCGTAGGCAAAACAGACAAAGCAAGAGCGCCAAAAGAAGAGCATTTTGAGTCTAGTGCCAATGGGTATGCTAAGTTAACCGTTTATAAAGATGGTAGTACCGAAGTTGATTTAGTTGAAATTAAAAATGGAGCATCAGAAGTTGCTTTTACCCAAAAGATAAAAAGAGAACGCCTTTCTTTAGACGATGTGTCTTATCCGAATAAAATAAATGCAACTACAGCAAAGGCTTCTATTTATACAAAAGAAGAGACTGATAAAAAGGGATTTTATAAGTGGATGTGGGGCAATCACTATAGAAATCTTTACAGTAAAGATATTGAAGCGCCGGTATTACAAATAGATGCGTTGCCCAATAATGTAAGACCAATTTCTGAGGGCGGTGGTACACAATCTAGATCATTACGGTTTATCGATGACAATGAGAATGAGTATACCTTACGTGCATTGCGTAAAAGTGCCTTACGCTTTTTACAGACTAATGCCATCAATAATCATTACGTTGAAGATTACCTTGATAATACTGTTGCAGAACGTTATATGATGGATTTCTACACCACGGCGCACCCATATGCTCAATTTGCTATGAATGACTTGTCTGAAACATTAGACGTGCTTCATTCAAACCCGAAAATATATTACGTACCTCAGCAAAAAGGATTAGGTATTTATAATGAAGATTATGGCGATGCGCTATTTATGTATGAGGAGCATGCTGGTGGTGAGAATAAAGATTTTGAAACTTTTGGTCGTCCAGATGATATTATAAGCACTACAAACTTGCGTTTTGAGTTAATGGAGTCTAAAGATTCATATGTAGATGAGCCAAGTTTTATTCGTGCTCGTTTATTTGATATGCTGGTTGGTAACTGGGATCGCCACCAAGATCAATGGCGTTGGGCACAATTTAAAACAGAAGACGGTAAAAAGAAATATGAAGCTATACCTCGCGATTGGGACCAAGCTTTTCCCAAGTATGACGGAACTATTGTTGGCATGCTAAAGTTCGCATTTCCGTTGCTTCGTAAAATGGAAAGTTATGATGCAGATGTAAAGAATGTAAAATGGTTTAATCTTTCCGGTTATCCGATGGATAAAACTTTTATAAAAAATGCGAAGTGGAACGATTGGAAGAAACAGGTAGATTTTATTCAAGAAAATTTAACTGATTCAGCAATTGATGCGGCATTCAATACCTTACCAAAAGCAGCCCAAGACGGTAGTATAGATGAAATTAAAAAGAACTTAAAATCGCGTAGAGATGGTTTACAAAGTATTGCTAAATCTTACTATGAATACCTGAATAATTTTGAGGTCATTGTAGGAACTGAAGACGATGATAATTTTTTAATTACAAGAAAACCGAACGGTGAAACAGATATATCTATTTCTAACGACACTATAGTTTATAAGAATACATACAATGCAAAACAGACCAAAGAGATTTGGGTGTATGGTTTAGATGGTAAAGACACCTTTACTGTTGATGGCGATGGAAAAGATTTGATAAATATTAGGATAATAGGAGGAAAGAAAAATGATACCTATGATTTTAAGAACACAAAAAGAGTGAAGCTGTATGATTTTAAGAGCAAGAATAACACCATTGTAAATGCTAACTCAAAAAAATGGCTTACAGATTCTTATGACATTAATACGTATGACTATCAGAAAAGAAAATATAACGAGAACATTGTTTTTCCTAGTATAGGTTTTGATGGTGATACCGGTTTTAGAATCGGACTAAAAGACCGTTTTACAACTTATGGTTTGGCTAATAATCCATTTAAATCGCAACATACCATTGGTGCTGAATATTTCTTTGCCACAAACGGATTTGCAATAGATTATAATGCGGAATTCGCACAAGTTTTTTATAACTGGAATTTAGGTTTCGATGCAAGATATGGGAGTCCTAATTTTACCATGAATTATTTCGGTGAGGGTAATGAATCAACATATGATTCAGACCTAGAAAGAGATTTTAATAGGGTACGTATTAGACAATGGAAGATTTCTCCTTACCTAGTTCACAAGAGTGAAAGTAGTAGTTATTATTTTAGATCTACATTAGAATCTTTTGAGGTTTCTAATGATGATGAACGCTTGGTTGGTCAAGCATTTGCTTCAGATAATGATGTGTATGAGCAGCAATTATATGTTTCGGGTGAAGTAGGGTATGGGTATAAAAACCAGAATAATCCGGCTTTTCCTAGTCGTGCTATGTCGGCTGATATCGCTGCAGGTTATAAATCTAGTATTAACGGATTTGATAACAGTTTTGGTTATGTGAAACCATCGGTGTCATTAACATACCCGTTGCACCCAAGTGGTATTGCGGTAATCGCTACTAAATTAGCCGGAGAAGCTATTATTGGTGATACCTATGAATTTTATCATGGTGCCGTAATAGGTGGTAACACAAGTTTACGCGCCTATAGAAATGAACGATTTAACGGTAAATCTGCTTTTTACCAAATTACAGACCTTAGGGTTGGTATAACGCGCTTTAAAACCAATTTTATACCGCTACAAATGGGTGTAAGTGCTGGGTTTGATTATGGTCGCGTATGGTCAGATAATGATAACTCTACAAAATGGCATAATGATTATGGAGGATCGGTCTGGATATCTGGATTTAGCGCTCTAACTGGTAATATAGGATTCTACCAAGGGGAAGATGGTGGTCGGTTTGTATTTAGTCTAGGTTTTAACTTCTAGTATTAGAAATCATTTTTTATCCTTGAGGATATGTGAATCGTATAATTGATATTAAAAATGACGCTTAGCATTATGATGTACAATTGATATTTTTTAAGCTTTTCTTTGAGCGTATTTAGTAATAGTTTTGTAAAATAAATTACAAGCGACTATCCAAAGCGTAACAAGTATCACCGTTCATGAAATTGACTTTAAATTTTATTACATCAATTTGCTGTATTTCTATATTCTTTTTAAGCTTTTCTGTTGAGGCTCAGTTGGTGAATATTGAATCTAAACGCATGCATACCGACTCTTTAAGGTTTGTTTTAAATAGCGATTTGCTTTTCAATTATACCGATAATAATGGGGAATATATATTGCAGGTAGGCTCTAATGTTACTACTCAGTTTAAATCTAAGAACCTTAACAGCATTTATTTCTTTATCGGTAATGTAAACCTGATACGTTCTAAAGATGAAGATTTTCAGAATTCATATTTTTTACACGCTAGATTTAATCAAAAGTTGACTGAAGTAATTCGTTTTGAAGCCTTTATTCAAAATCAGAATAATCAAAAATTAACTATATCTGAGCGAAATTTATTAGGTGCTGGTTTACGTTTAAAGTTGTTCTCAAAAAATGGTTCACTTGCCTATTTTGGTAACTCTTATATTTATGAAATTGAATCTGTAGATGATTCTGATCAGAAATTCTACAATCATAGAAACAGTAGCTATGTCTCTTTAAATCATAATTTTAAAAAGTATAATTTAGATATCACCGGTACTTTTTATTTTCAGCCTTTGTATAAGAATATAAGTAACCATAGAATTCTAAGTCAATTTAAAGCAGAAATGCCTTTAACAAAACGAATTAGCTTTTCTGCACTTTATAATTACTCAGTAATTAATTTTGATTCGGCTTTAGAAGATAACCGTTCATCTAATGTTAGTTTTGGACTTACGTTGAATTTATAGTAATGTTGCCTTTGAATTTAAAATTTAAAGTAGGCTCCATTTATTAAATACTACCATTTATTTCAAGGTCATAATACTCTTTTGTATTCAGGTTTATTTTAATATTGAAATAACATTTCCCGCCATCTTCAACTTGTACGGTTTTCGTACGCCATTTGTCTGCTGCAAATGATTCACAAAAGAAATTAACCCAAACTTCTTTTTCTCCTTGCGTATTTATAATAGGAACGTATTGTCTTTTGTAATCAGTTAAATTTATTTCAATATCTGTTTTAAGTATTTTATTTTCAGAACGATTTTCATTATTTTCTTTAATTGCAATTGTTAGTATGTTTTCAATGGTAATCAATTCTGATTCAGACAATTTAGAAGGGATGATTTCTGATGGATTTCTATTTCTAAAGACCCAAAACCATTCTTTTTGATGAGTTAGAATAACATATTCTGAATTTGGTAGACGAAATTGTTCTTGAGTATTTTCAATATTTACTTTTTCGTTAGTTTTTTGCTTCTCTTTGCATGATGACAAAAGAATTAAAAGGAAGCATACGATAGTTCTCAAATTAATTTAGATTTTTAAGTTGTTTTATAGCCTAAGCTTCTGATTTTCTCTTTTATATTCTTATCAAGACCTTTACGCTCCGTAACAAAATTAAAATGTTCTATAGAACTAGATAATTCTTGATTAATAACACTTTCGAAATCAAGTTTTAACGACCTGGTAATAACCAACATTTTTAGACTGGTTAAATTTTTAAGTCCGTCTAACGTAGTCAATCCTTTGCAGTTAATAATTCCTAACCTTGTAAGAGATTTCATTTCAGAATTAAATGTAATAGTTGTTATCTGTGCTTGATTTTCAACTTGTAAATAGGTTAGATGCTTAAAACGGTGGATGTTATCAAGTGAAGTTAAATTTTTGATCCATAGCAATTTCAGTGTCTCTATGTTACCGCCATTTATTTCATCAATATTATCTCTACTGCCAAGCGATATATGTAGGAGTTTTAAGTTGTTTAGTTGGTTTACAAAATCTAATGGAACTTTACCGCTAATAGAGCTTAACCTAAGAGTAGTTAACTCTTTTGCTTCGCCTATTGCCGCTATGTTTTTAAAGGGGCCAGAAACGCTTAACGACACTAATTTATCGTACCCTTTTAAATATTCAAGATTTAAGTTCTTGGTCTTTTTAGTAGCTATAGAAAGATCTCTAATGCTTTTTAGATTTTCAGAATTTAAAATTTCAGTTTCTTTAAATTCTTCTATTCCAAATGTGAACTTTTCTAATTGTTTTAGTTTAGATAATTCACCAAGATTTTTAACTTTTTTCAAGCAATTAATCGAAAGGCTTTTTACGTTATCAACTTTTAAGAGTGTTGCGCAATCAAATGTATTCTTATCGTGCCCATAAAATCTAATTTCAAGATTAGTATCTAATTCAAGAGCTAAAGTATTTAAGTCAGAAAGTATTTCATCAGTATAGATGGTATCATCAAATTGAACAATTACGTTGTTTCCAGATGCTACTTCAGTTGTAATAAATTCTTTATCAATGGTAACAGGGTTTGTGATCCATTTTAATTTCATATTATATGAGATGTTGTAGTTTATTGTTCTCTAACAAATTAATTAGTTCATTGAAGTTATTGCAAATCTTTGTAATCTCTTCAAAAACGGGCTCTTGACCATGAACAATTTCTCCATAATTTTCATTTGTAAGGCTAATGGCTAAAAATTGAAATCCATCTTTTACTGATAATAGTATGGGAATATGACGGTTCCAAAATTCAGCTACATTCTCAAGTTCTTCATCATCATCTTCGCTCCATTCTAGACTTAAAATCTCAAATTCATTCCATTTGTATTCATTATTAGACTGCTCGTTAAAATCTTGTACGGAGTTGAACCAAGCTGTGTCTGAAGAATTAGTGATGGTTTCAAAGCTTTTTAAGAATAAAAAATATTCAGTAGGTATGTTTGTATATCGCTCTACTAATTTTTTCGGAATTTCTAATAGGTTTCGATTTTTTACAATTTCAAATCCGCCATTCTTTAGCTTTTGATGAAGTACTGAATGCATCTTATTTCTGTTTTATTTATCGAATTACCAAGAGTAATTTCTTGTTCTCAATCTTTAATGAAAGTACTAGAGAAACCATGTATTCAAGTTTTAATTGATAACATGAAGTACCCCGTAAACTATTGTAATTAAAAGTAGTAGAATTAAAATCGAATTACCAATTATTCCTATAAGAACAATTTTACCTTTAGTTTTTAATTCATTTATTCCAACCCTAACGCCAATAATGCTCCTTATTAAAATATACAAACCAATTATATATTTGAAAGTATTAAGGTAAAAACTCGGTATGTAAACCACTTCACCAATATATTTACTGGTAATGTTTAATATAATGAATAATTAATTATTAGAATTTTATTGGTTTTTGCTATTGGCATCTGTCAGGTTTTTTAAATTTTGAGAAGCAGGTTATTTTATAAGTAACTCTAGTTCAGCTCTATTTTTTAAATTAGGATGCATTTTTGTAACTATCCCGTAGCTGTAAAAAGAGCTTTTCATTTTAACGCTGTCAAGTATCATTTCATTATCATTAGAATGATAAATTTTAGTTTCACCAGTTTTATCAAGCATTTCAAAAGTAGAGCTAGGTATTATATACTCATCTTCAACGTATTTTTTTAATTGTAAGTCTACATATTCAATTTCCGTATGCCACGCTGTAATGTCATATAATTGGATCTCTTTTGAATATGAAGAGCAATTGAAACAAACTAATAATTTTGAACCAGGTATGATTTCATATTCTATTGTAATTTCTTTTCCAACTAAAGATTTAAAGCTATATGAATCTAAAAAAACCAATTGTTTATTTTCTACTGTTTTTACTGTCATGGCAGTTGTCAAATAATCGCTAGGCATAATAAGAGCTTCTTCTACCGATACAACGGTAACTTTCTCTTTTTTAGTTGCTTTGGTTAGTGGAAAGATTACGTCAGCTTCGGGGTCAGAGATGATTTCTATTTCATCAGGTTCTGAATTGGAATTGTTAGTAGTACTTTCTATATTTTTATTTGAGTTGTTTTTGCAAGAGAAGCAAATAGAAATTACTAAGATGATGATTTGTAATTTTTTCATGAATCGTTGTATGAGTTTACATTATAACTAAGACTTTGAGACTTCAGGTTTTTTGTTGATTATTTCATGCGAAATAATTTTAGCTAGACCATAACCTCCAAAAATTAATTGTTTAGTTTCAAATTCAAATTTTATGGTTTGATTAGCTTCTTTCATTCTTAATGGGCTTAATGGGCAAAGGGTGTTGCAATCTTCTTTAGAAACATAAATCCATTCTATATTTTCTAATTTGTCTTTTAAGTAGACTCTTTTGTTTCCGAATAAATTTTCAAATGAATATCTAAAAAAGTCATTTCTTCCTATTTCAATTACTTTATATTTCACTTCAGATTCACCAGTTATTTTTCTAGATTTAACTATGCGATACCTTAAGAAAATAACAACGCATATTAGAAACAATGTGAGTATTAGATATGTTATCAAATTCATTGGGTAATTAATGTTAATAATTGGTAGCGTAAAGGTTTGTGCCACTTCGCAAGGCTTTTTGTCAAAATTTTTAATACGCTAAAAAAATATGAGTGTTTGTTGTGTATAGTTTTAGCATCCTTTTTGATACGTCCAAACATTAAGCGTTTCTTGTTCTGAAATCAGTTTGATCCAACCGGTGTATGTTTCTATAAGTACATTGTCTTCGCCAGAACAAGGGTGTTTTCGATATTCCTTGACATTAACTTTACTCCATTTTCCTTTCTTTTCTGTTGTTAGTGTAATACCGAACAAGTCTCCTTTTAGAGTGGCTATTTTTTTAAAGTCAGTAGAGGGCCCTTCTCTCAAATTTAATCCTATAGCATCAGCATACCATTCACTGTTTTTTTTAATGGCATAATTCATCCACGAAATTAAATTCAAATTTTTTGATGTTACTTCCTCAACACTTATCCAACATCCATTGTTAAGCATTACAAAACCATTAACTGAGTCGACAAATACTACAGCCATTGTTTCATAACCGACCATCTCTAGATTAGAGGACTCTAGTGCAGTTTCATCTCCGTTTTTTTCAATAAAGGCAGTGTAAAATTCATTATTGCTGTCTGCTTTACCTAAATGAATTTTACCTTGAATATCTCCATTTGGTTTGTCATAAATTTTTAAACCAGAGCTAGGTATGTACATACAACATATCTTAAACTCATTATTAGGCATAATAAGTCCCGTTTTAAATTCTTGCGAATAACTAGCATAAGAACTGATGATGTAGAGTAATACGAATAGAATTTTTTTCATTGTATAATCAGCTATAGTACTAGTTTATATTAGCAAAAGTTAATTCAGATATTAATGTTTAAAGTTATTATAGGTATCAGATTTTACAAGGTATACTTTAACATTATTCAGAGAACTGAAATACGGAATTTCAAATGTACCTGTATGATTTTTAAAGGTAATCGTGTACTCTAACTCTCCTTTTTCTTTAGCGGAGTCAATAGCCCAAATTAAATTTTCTTTAAACTTTTTCGTATTAGTTGTTTTTGCATAGGCCGTTAATTGCTCATCAGCATAATCACTACTTGTATCTTGTTGTGCTATTATAGCCAGTAAATATAAAACACCTATATCTGGTTCATTTACGGCAAATGATGCTTCTGCCAAATCTGAATAAATACGATTTAAGCATCTAACATATCTGGTGCCACCTGCAGTGTGGTATTTATTACTTAAAGCCTTGCCAAATGAAGAAACTGCTTTTGCATATTCCCTTTTATTCATATAAATATCGGCTAATGCATGTGCAGCATAATGGTTTACATTTCTTACTGATTCTTTAGCATAATAACCAATATTTTCTTCCATTTTGTCGTCTAATTCTACTTTGTAGTTTTCGAAAAATTGCAACTGAGGTATGTAATTCGCCACATTGTCTCTATTTAATTTAGTATCTAAACCTTTAGCATTGGTGACAAAGTCTGAATTATTTGAATATGGAGGTATTTGAGCAAGTAAACGGACAGTTTCTCTAAGCTCATCTGTTGCTTGGTCATGGTATAACCTATTGGTGTCTTCCCAACGATTAGGTATGATATAGTTTGTGTTTGCTACTTCAGATTTAACTTTAGGAGAATTATCAACAGCATCAGGTAGTTTGGTGCCTAAGCTTAAATCAAATTTATAAAAGACAATTTCTTTATTCTTCCAGATACTATAGTTATTATTGATGGATATGATATATAAATTATTTTCATAAACACGAATAAATAATAAAACAAAACTAGGTTTCACATACAATTCTCGCTCATTTTCTTTGAATTTACCGGCGTTGAAAATGAAGTTATCATTTACTAATTCTTCGTAAAGATTTTCTTTTTTTAATAAGGTGTTATTTTTAAAATAAGCGGCTGCATAGCTGTCAATTAATTCTTGCTCGTATTTTTTTGATGTAATATTTTTGACGGCTATTTTACTTTTATCAAGTGTATAGCTTGCAGGTATATAGCTTGAAGCTGTTTCTTTTTCTTTTGAAATTTCAATACCTAAACCAATTAATTTATGTTCGTAATCTTTTTTACTTGGTTTATCAGCTTTTTTAAAATTAGCATACCATTTGTTAACTCTCTTGATCTCAGGATTTGACTCGTTAAAAGTGCTTATGTAGTCATCTACATATTTTTCAACCTTAGGTGTAAATCCTTCTTGAGCTATGATAATTTGAGTACAAAAAAGTATAGTGAGTAGTATGGTGATTTTCTTCATAATTATTTTAACGGATTAGTAATTGGTTTAGTGCCAAATTGGGTAATAAATACCAAACCTATCATTAGTATTATAAGTTTAGAAGAAGCTATAGGAGGGGAGTAGGTTGTATTTAGTACAGATTTTTCAAATCTATACTTCTTGTTTTAAGATTAGTATTACCTGTAAATTGAAGATAAAAAGGAAAATGGTTTAGTTTCTTATTCTATACAATGTGTTTGTAATTGAGTTTTCAAGTAATTAGTGAATCACAAATTGTACATTTTGTAGAAATCAAAGTGAGCCTAAAACATTCAAGTTATTTTAAAATATCTTGTTTCGATAAGTTTTTAGCTGCTAAATCGTGTTCACTTTCGTGTTCAATTGTATTTGTATGTAAAATTTGAGCATAAAAAAAACGGTCTAGCTTTCGCTAAACCGTTTATACTGTGCCTTTTATTCTGTAGCGAGAGGGGGGCACGATCCCCCGACCTCCGGGTTATGAATCCGACGCTCTAACCAACTGAGCTACCTCGCCATATTATTTTTTAACGGCTGCAAATATAGTGGTAATTTATTTGTTCTTCAACAAAAATTTATATAAAAAATAATACCTCACATTTATTTTTTTATCATTTAGAAATATATATATTGCTCGCAATAAAGTAGCATGAACATGAGCGATAAAATAAAATTTGAAATAGAGTTTGTAATACAGTCTTCACCACAGATGTTATATCAGTACCTGGCAACACCTTCTGGACTGTCAGAATGGTTTGCAGATAATGTGAATTCTAGAGGAGAGAAATTTACATTTATATGGGACGGAGCTGAAGAAGAAGCTAAGTTGTTAAAAAGAAAATCTGATGAGTTTGTACGTTTTGCTTGGGATGAAGCAGAAGATGACAGCTTTTTTGAGATGAAAATAATTGTAGATGAAATAACTAAAGATGTTTCTTTGTTTATAACTGATTTTGCAGAAGATGATGAAATTGAAGAGTCTAAAATGCTTTGGACGAACCAAGTATCTGATTTAAAACAGGTATTGGGATCATCATAAAAATACTCTTATTTACAGTATCTTTGAGCCTTAATTTTTTAAGGCTTTTTTTATGTTCAATTTTAATGGTGAACTTCTTGAGGATAATACATCTTTTTTAAACGAAAAGAATAGGGGAGTACAACTTGGTGATGCCGTTTTTGAAGAGTTACGTGTTTTAAATGGTGATATTATATTTTTAGAAGATCACTATCTACGTTTAATGTCTTCGATGAGAATTCTAAGAATGGAGATACCTATGAACTTTACGATGGAGTTTATGGAAGAAGAAATTCTAAAAGGGCTATCTGAGAACGATTTAAAAGAGGCAAAACAAATAAAATTCACTGTTTTTAGAAATAGTCAGAACGATTTTTCTAAATCAGATAATAGTATTTCATATTTCATTACCAATAGTGCGTTAACAAACCCATTTTTTATTCTTAATGAGGGTGCATACGAAGTAGAGCTTTTTAAAGATTTCTATAAAAATTCTAGTATGTTATCTAATCTAGATACCAATAATAAAGTTTTAAATGTCGTAGGAGCGATTTACGCCCAAGAAAATGATTATCAAGATTGTTTGATGCTCAACGAGAGAAAGCAAGTTATAGAAGCTCTAAATGGTAATTTGTTTGTAGTAAAAGGTAATCAGATTAAAACAGCACCAATAACTGATGGTTGCATTAATAGTATTCTAAGAAAGAAACTTATTGATATTGTTTCAAAAGTAAATGACTTTGAATTTATTGAGGATAGTATATCACCTTTTGAGCTTCAAAAAGCAGATGAGTTATTCATAGTAAATAATATTGATGGTATTGTCTCTATTACAAAATATAGAAAGAAAGATTTTGTCAATACAACTGCAAAAAACTTAATCGGTAAATTGAATGCTGCGGCTAGAATGTCTTTAACAGCCAGTGTTTAATTGAGACTCGGGTTTTCTGGAGCATTTGACCAAAGTAGATAATCACCACCTAATTGGATCATATTTTCTTTCCAAATTGCTTTTGCGGCTTTTTGAATAATTCTACTTTCATGTTCGTTTTCAACAACAATCCATGACTTTGAAGTCAGTTCTTCATCTAATTGCAAAGAAGACCAGCCAGAATAACCAAGAAAAAATCGAATATCATCTTCAGAAATGATTTCTTTATTGATGAGATCAACGGTAGTTTCAAAATCACCACCCCAGTAAATACCATCAGAAATCTCTACACTGTTATCTATTAAGTGTGGTACTTTATGAATAAAGTAAAGATTGTCTTGCTCTACAGGTCCGCCGTTATATACTTGAAAAGGTATTTCAATTTCGGTAACCAAATCGTTTATTTGATACTCTAATGGCTTATTTAAAATAAAACCAACAGAGCCTTCATTGCTATGCTCTGCTAACAGTACAACAGATCTATTGAAAGAAACGTCTCCTGTTAAAGAAGGTTCTGCAATTAGTAATTTTCCTTTGGTTGGCTTTAATGCGATCATTAATTTGTGATGATTATATACCTAAAGTAAGACAAATCCGTCTAAATGCAAAAACATAGAAATAAAAAAAGCGCCAATGAAGGCGCTTTTAATAAATTTATCTGTGTAAAACTAGTTTACAGCTTTGCCTAAATCAGCACCTGCTTTAAACTTAACTACATTTTTAGCAGCGATTTGGATAGTTTTTCCAGTTGATGGATTTCTACCTTCTCTTGCATTTCTTTTAGATACGGACCAAGAACCGAAACCTACTAAAGAAATTCTATCTCCTTTTTTAAGAGAATTTTCAACATTTCCCAAGAAAGATTCCAATGACTTTTTAGCCGCAGCTTTTGTGATGCCAGCGTCTGCTGCCATTGCATCGATCAATTCTGTTTTGTTCATAATGTGATAATTAATTGTGATTAAATAATTTATACCTATCAACAAATTTATATGGATTTCTGAGCAACACAAGTAAAACAGGGGGAAATCCCTGATTTTGTTGATAACTCAGCGTGTTTGTTGATAAAGTAGGTTTTTTTTTACGTTTCTCGCAGCCCAATAACGACGGGGCTTTACCTCATTTTTGCGTTTTTTTCTAAATTAAGGCCGTTCAATAGATCTCTTACAAGCATTCTTTTCTTGCCTTGAAGTTGTATTTCATCGAGATTTAAGTAGCCGCCTTGTACTGCAACTTTCATCTCTTTTTTAGTAAAAATCAGTGTTCCGGTTGTTAGTTCATGTTCTTCGACTTCTATATGCGCCTTGTAAATTTTGGTAATTATCGTTTGTTCTCCGTTTGTCAAAGTTGTCCATGCTGCTGGGTACGGACTCAATCCCCTTATAAAGTTGTATATATCTTCTTTAGACTTGCTCCAATCTATCTCACATGTTTCTTTAAATAACTTATGTGCATCTTTTAAATCGTCGGAATTTGTTTGTTCTGTAGTTTCAAAATTTCCTTCTTGAATTCTTGCTACAGTTTTTACAACAGTTTCTGCCCCTAAGTGCATTAGTCTGTCATGTAAGTCTTCGGCATTATCTGTTTTTTCAATGCTAGTTTCGTCTTGCATTATAATAGCACCTGTATCTATCTTTTCGTCGATAAAGAATGTGGTAACTCCGGTTTTTGTTTCACCATTTATAATAGCCCAATTAATAGGTGCTGCACCACGGTACTGAGGTAGAAGCGATGCATGCAGATTAAAGGTTCCATATTTTGGCATATCCCAAACAAGCTTCGGCAACATTCTAAAGGCTACTACTATTTGTAAATTGGCATTTAGAGATTTTAAGGTGCTTAAAAATTCGGTGTCTTTTAAGTTGGTCGGTTGTAATACCGTAAGGCTGTTTTCAACAGCGTATTTTTTAACTGCAGATTCGTTTAGTTTTCTACCTCTACCAGCGGGTCTGTCTGGTGCCGTAATAACACCTACTATATTATATTCTTTCTTTACAAGCATGTCTAAAATGCCTACAGCAAAATCGGGGGTGCCCATAAATACAATTCTTAATGCTTCCATATTATAATAGTTGGTATTCGTTTATAGTGTTTAATGTTATGTAATTGTCTTCTAGTAGTTCTTGTAAGGCTGCAATAACAATGTCTTGATTAATGTTTAAACGTTTTTCTAATTCTTGCGAACTTGCAGTTTTCTGCTTTAAAAGTTGAATGATTTTTATTTTGGCGTGTACAACATCTGTATTGCCTAATTTCTGATTGATGCATACATCGCATATGCCGCACTCTTTTTCTTGAACCTCGCCGAAATAACTTAATAACTGAATGCTTCTACAAACAGTGTCATTTTCAATGTAATTCAGCATCTTCGTTACCTTCTCGATTTTTAGCTGATTTTGCTCTTCAATATTCTTTGCAAATATATTAATGGTACGGTCATCATCTCGTGGTACCAAGAACAGCATCTCTAAATCACTTGAAACACTGTTGTATTCAATAATTTCATCTTTTGCCAGTTGCTCAAAGTTTTGATGTAATACTGATTCTGCTATAGCTGTTTTTTTTGATAATAAGTACATGTTAATTTGTGTGTCGAATTCAAAAAGACCACCGTAGGTGCGTAGTACTACTTTTATGAAATCGGCAAGTTTTGAGTTTTTGTCAATATACCTATATAATGTATCCTTATCTGTTATGAATTTGATAGTAATTTTTTTTGAGAAATTTTCAGATAGTGATAGTACCGAATTTCTGTCTAGTAGTTGTAATGCATTATAAGTTAAAAATGTATTCAGCTTATATATGTTACAGAATTCGTTGAAATTTAGATGAAACTTTGCCTCTGTAAATTCTCCGTAGCCAATTTGAAAAAATGTATTTAATTTTTTATAAATCATTTTCACGTAGGCAACGTCTGGTAAAATGTCGATAAATTGTTTCTTAACCAATACCTTGTCGGTAGTATTGGTAAGTAGAATAGCCTTTGCAAAGTCTCCGTTTCTACCGGCTCTACCTGCTTCTTGAAAGTAATTTTCTAAACTATCGGGTATTTGATAATGAACTACCAATTCAACATCTGGTTTGTCTATACCCATACCAAAAGCATTGGTAGCAACCATAACTTGAACTTTATCTTCTAACCAAAGATTAAGCCGTTCTGTTTTCATTTTTTGATCAACACCGCCATGATAAAACGTTGACTTTACATTATTCTTTACTAAAAACTTAGATAGTTCTTCTGCCTTTCTTCTACTTCTAACATATACAATGGCACTGTGTTTTATTTGCTGGCAGTATTGTTTTAAGCGACCATTTTTATCTTCGGTCAGTAGGACTCCGAATCCTATATTTTTTCTAAAAAAGGAATCCTTTACTACAAAAGGATAGTTGAGATCTAATGAAGAAATAATGTCATCGCTTACTCTTTTAGTTGCCGTTGCCGTTAAAGCAACCATTGGTGGGGTAGGGTGCAGCTCACGTAATATGGAACAGCTTAAATAGGCAGGTCTAAAATCGTGACCCCATTGAGAAATACAATGAGCCTCATCGATAACGAACATAGAAACGTTCATTGCCTTAATTCGTTCTTGTACCAGTTCTTGCTGTAAGCGCTCTGGTGATAAATACAAAAACTTATAACTGCCGTAAATACAATTATCTAATAGCTTATCTACTTCGGTAAATTTGAGTCCGCCTTTTAGACCTATGGCTTTAATACCTAGTTTTTGAAGGTTGTCGACTTGATTTTCTATTAGGGCTACTAACGGAGAGATAACAATACAAATACCTTCTTTCATTAATGCTGGTACCTGAAAGCATAGCGATTTACCACCTCCTGTGGGTAGTAAACCTAAAACATCTTGACCGTTAGAAATGGCATTGATGATTTCTTCTTGAGAGCCTCTAAAGCTGTCAAAACCCCAATATTTTGATAAAATTTCTTTTGGTGTATTATTCACCCGTTTTATTTATAAAATCTACTACAAATTGCATACGATTTTCTATAGTACCAAATGGAACTTCTATTGGCGTATACCCTAGATCAATATACGTTTTTTCAAGCTTATCGTGAATGCCACAAGCTTGTTCGAAATTTTCCATTCGTTCATTATCCTGCACATAAATTTCTTTCCAAGGCGGTAAGATCAATACCTCGTCATACCTGTGTTCTAAACATAAATTAGCATAAATTTCTTCTGAAGGTTGCCCAAAATAATCCATATAGGCTATAACATCGGGTAACCCGCGATCATAGAATAAATGATCTTTATGTATGTTTTGACCATTAATAAAATGTTGTAAGCGAGCATTAATTAATTCATCATTAAAACTTTTTGAATCTTTGACAAAATCAATGGGGTTTACTAATTTATCTTCTAAAGAAACATCGCCCAATGCATCTAAAGTCATCGTTCTAATTACCTCATGAAAACAATGGTATCCATTTTCTTCTAGTGATGATATTAATACCGTTTTTCCGGTCCCCGGACCTCCTGTTACAACAATTCTCTTGCTTTTCAAACTCATAATTTAGTTCAGCAAAAGTACATAAACCAACATTACTAAAAAACTGGTTCTTTACACTTATCTTTGCATAAAATACAAGTAATGGACGAAAATAACCCAGTTGAATTCTATAAGAAATTAAAGGAGCAATTAACAGAAACCTCAAAATGGCCTTCTGATTATCTGTATAAATTTATTGTTGAGACAAAAACAGATAAAATTGATAAAATAAATACCATTTTTGATAATACAGGAGCAGTTATCAATTTAAAAGAATCTAAAAATGGTAAATATACCAGTGTTTCTATTACCGTAAACTTAAAAAGCCCCGACGCGGTTATTGAGAAATACAAAAAAGTAGGTGAGATAGAGGGCGTAATATCCTTGTAAAATAGCATTTCATCTATAATTTTATTAATTTGGCATCGTTATAAGAATACTTCTCAAACACATTAAGCTAAAATTTTCAATTTGCAATTAGTAGAAAACCTAGAATATAATACCGAGCGTGAACATTTGATTATACCGGAGTATGGTCGTCATTTTCAAAAAATGGTGAACCATGCAATATCAATTGAAGACCGTGAAGAAAGAAATAAAGTAGCGCAAGCAATCATTAGTGTAATGGGAAATATACAGCCCCATTTACGTGATGTGCCTGATTTTCAGCATAAACTCTGGGATCAGTTATTTATAATGGCTGATTTTAAGTTGGATGTAGATTCTCCATTTCCAATTACCTCTAAAGAGATATTAAGACAGAGACCTGAGGCTTTAGAGTATCCTCAAAACTTTCCTAAATATCGATTTTACGGTAATAACATTAAACGTATGGTTGATGTTGCCGTAGAGTGGGAGAAAGGTGATAAGCGTTCTGGTTTAGAATATGCGATTGCCAATCACATGAAAAAATGCTATTTGAATTGGAATAAAGATGTAGTTGATGATACAGCTATTTTTAAACATTTATTCGATTTAAGTGATGGTCGCATAGATTTAGCTGCTGAAGGCGAAAGTTTGACTGATAGCGGACAGTTTCTTAAAAATCGAGTTGCTAAAACGCCTCGTTCGAATAATACAGGAAAGAAAAATCAAAGAAATAATAATAATAATAACCGCAGTAAAAAGCGGTATTAAATTTCCACTTCTCTAGATGGGGACATTCAAAATTGAAGGAGGGCATCAGTTATCTGGTGAAATAACCCCTCAAGGAGCAAAGAACGAAGCACTTCAAATACTTTGCGCAGTACTACTTACAGACGAAAAAGTAACAATCAACAACATTCCAGATATTGTTGATGTTAATAAACTTATAGCGCTTTTAGAAGACTTAGGTGTAAAAATTCAAAAGAAAGGCAAAGGTTCTTATAGTTTTAAGGCCGACGATATTAACTTAGAATATTTACAATCTGATCAGTTTAAACAAGATGGTAGAGGCTTAAGAGGCTCTATTATGTTGGTTGGACCATTATTGGCACGTTTTGGTAAAGGATATATTCCGAAACCAGGTGGTGACAAAATTGGTCGAAGACGTTTAGATACACACTTTGAAGGTTTTATAAAATTAGGTGCCAAATTTCGCTACAACCGCGAAGAATATTTCTACGGTGTTGAGGCAGATAAGTTGAAAGGTACCTACATGTTGCTAGATGAAGCTTCCGTTACCGGAACCGCAAACATTGTTATGGCAGCGGTTTTAGCTGAAGGGCAAACGACTATTTACAATGCGGCATGTGAGCCATATTTACAGCAACTTTGTAAAATGTTGAATAGAATGGGCGCCAAAATATCTGGTTTGGGTTCTAATCTTTTGGTTATCGATGGTGTAGATAAATTAGGTGGTACGGATCACCGTATGTTGCCTGATATGATTGAGATTGGTAGCTGGATCGGTTTGGCTGCTATGACCAAAAGTGAATTAACTATTAAAGATGTTAGTTGGGACGATTTAGGTCAAATACCAACAGTATTCGGTAAACTAGGTATTACCTTAGAAAGAAAAGGTGATGATATTTACATTCCTGCTCATTTAGACGGATACGAAATTCAAAACTATATTGATGGTTCTATTTTAACCATTGCAGATGCACCTTGGCCAGGATTGACTCCTGATTTATTGAGCATCATTTTAGTTGTTGCGACACAATCTAGAGGAGAAGTGCTTATACATCAAAAGATGTTTGAAAGCCGCTTATTCTTCGTAGATAAGTTATTAGACATGGGGGCAAAGGTTATTCTTTGTGATCCACATAGAGCTACAGTTATAGGTCATGATTTTAAGTCTACTTTAAAAGCGACTACAATGACATCGCCAGATATTAGAGCTGGTGTTTCATTATTGATTGCTGCATTATCGGCAAAAGGGACTTCTACTATTCATAATATTGAACAGATAGATCGTGGCTACGAGAATATAGATGAAAGACTACGTGCAATAGGTGCTAAAATTACAAGGATGTAATTTTTAAGTAACAAGTAAGCATAAAAATTAAACTCCATAATAAGGTTCTTAACCAATTATGGAGTTTTAGTTTTTTAATAGATATAGCTACATCTCTTTCTTTAGATATATTATCATGTAATGGCACGAACATAACAAAGGTTGAAAGCCATGCACCTACAACTAATGTACTATATAAAATACTGTAAAAATTAGGGGTTGTATATACTTGAATCAGACTTATGATCAATTGTGCGACCATTAATGGGATCACAACAACAGCAATTCTTTTGGTGTAGCTACTATGCCATTGAAAAAGATCTTCATGTTGGTAATAAGAGAAACTCGGATATATTATTAATTGTACCATCCAAATAAGAACCAATAAACCACTATCGCAAATTAAACGTATCGTCTCTAGCATTTATTTCTCAATTAAAGTACCGTCGGGATATTTAGCAAAACGTCCTCGGTTTATTTCATGCGTATGATCAGGATGTCGCCATGGCCAACCACCAAACTGCGTAGTTCTGAACTCATTCATAGCATCTTCTAATTCTTCTTCAGTATTCATTACAAACGGACCGTATTTTGCTACGGTCTCGCCAATAGGTTTACCTTGTAGTACAAGAATGCTAGCTTCTTTTTCATTGGCTTTCAATATAATTTCTTCAGATGCCACTACGTCAATACCATGGTTTGCAGTTATAGATTCACTCAAAATTTCTAAAGTATCCCCATCATAAAAATATATGGTTCGGGTTGAACCTTCATTCGCTTTAGGCAGTGTTATGGCACCATTTGCTTCGATTTTTATATTCCAGATTGCTACATCGTTTTCTGCCTCTGAAGCCCATGAATCAGGTGCAGGTGCTAATGCTTGTTCAGAACCAAAACTACCGGCAATAACCTTTACTGTAGATTGCTTTAATTTTAATACCGGAATATCTTCATGCCAAAGCATTTTGAAGTGCGGATCTACAAATTTACTTTTTGACGGTAGATTCAACCATATTTGAAAAAGCTCTAAAGTGTTTTCTTTGTCGCTATGAATCAACGGAAACATTTCTGAATGTTGTACTCCGCTGCCAGCAGTCATCCATTGTACATCTCCTTCTCCAAATCGCCCTGCCGCGCCTAATGAATCAGAATGATCACAAAACCCTTTGTTCACAACTGTTATAGTTTCAAAGCCACGATGCGGATGTGCAGGAAATCCGGGTATCGTAGTTCCGTGATACATTCTATAGCCATCTTTAATTTGAAAATCGTTTCCTAAATTCCTGCCTTCTAACGAATCAGCCGGACCTAGTTCGCCATTGCCTTTAGGATAGTGGTCTAAATGATATACGCAGAATAAAAAAGGATCTTGCGTTTGCCATGGGAAACCTAATTGGAATATTTGCTTTATTGCGCTATGCATAAGTATATATCAATTAATTTTAATTTAATGTATTGCGTTATTGATTTCAACCCAATTGTTTTCTGGGTCTTTTAAATAAATCTGTCTTACTCCGTCAGCTCTTAAGGTGACTGTATTTTCTTTTCCTGGCCAATCCCAATACGGAACGTTCTTTTCTTCAAGAGAAGCTATTAATTCATCTAATTTTTGGGTAGCCAAGCAAAGGTGTACACTTTTGCTATGTTTCATGGCCACGCTATCTTTACCTATTAAATGTAATTGTGAGTTTCCTTGTATTGCAAACCACTTAAAACCCGATGGGGCAGAAGGGTGTGGAATCTCTTTTAGGTTTAGAAACATCTTTATAAAATGCACCCACTTTATCTAAGTCTTTTACAATTACCGAGTAATGATCGTACTGAAAATCGAATGATTGTGCAGAGGCAAAAGTACCCGTGATTAAAATGAATAATGCGATAATTTTTTTCATTGTTGTTATTTAAGTTTGACGGTTCAAGTTACTTAAAAATGAAAGAAGCTATCTGTTAAGATAGCTTCTTTATTACTTGTGTTTTATTCTCCATCTAATGGTGGCGGACCATCGATCATTGGCTCATAAACTTCATCGCCTTTTCGGGTTTTGAACTCTTCTTTCACCTTCGTTATTAATTTCGGATTTTGAAATAAGTCCAACATCGTCATACCCATTGCTTTAGATGCATGGATCATTCCTTTGTGACCGATAGACATTCCGCCGCAGGCAACAACAGCCCAAGAATGCCAAGGTGTACCTGTAGGAGCTACAGAAACCCCTAAATTAATATTAGGTACATTCCAACTAACATCACCTACATCTGTAGAACCACCGCCTGGGTTTTCTAACGTTTCTCTCAATGGGTGAACGGTACCATCAAAACCAACTTCTGGTTTACCGGTAGCTTTTTGAATTGCTTTACCAAAAACCGTTTCTTCTTCGGTATAGGTAATCGGACCTAATAACTCTAAATTATTCTGCATAATTTCACCGCCAGAGCGGTTAACCAATGTTTCATAAATACCTGACACCAAAGAAATTTTATACTCTACGTTCGCCATAATAGCAGCACCTTCAGCCATTGCTTTTACACGTTCATACGTTGGTAACATATTTGATCTTTTAGGATCACGAACACGTACCCAGAGCTTAGCGTAATCTGGTACTACATTTACAACCTGACCACCATCTTGTATATGATAATGAATTCTAGAAGATGGTAAAATGTGCTCTCTGTAATAGTTGATGCCTGTTGTATATAATTCTAACGCATCAGATGCGCTACGACCGTTCCAAGGATCCATTGAGGCATGTGCAGCTTGACCGTAAAACTCAACTACAAAATCAATAAGCGATAACCCGCTTTGTACATCGGCTTCAATGCCTGCAGATGGGTGCCAGCTAACATTGACATCAACGTCATCCCATAATCCAGCTTTTACCATCCATACTTTTGCAAAGTATTTTTCTTCAGCTGGTGTGCCTAAGAATTTAACGGTGCCTTTTATTTTACCGGCATCCATTAGTTCTTTAATCGCAATTGCAGATCCAAGACTTGCTGTACCGAACATGTTGTGTCCGCAACCATGACCTGCAGCTCCTTCTTTAAAAGGTTCTTTTACAGGAGATGTTTTTTGAGAAATTCCTGGTAGGGCATCAAATTCACCCAAAATACTTATTACAGGGCTACCAGAACCATACGTTGCGGTAAAAGCTGTTGGTATATCGGCAACGCCTCTAGTAACTGTCAATCCGTTTTTTTCTGCATAATCCGATAAAATTCTAGAAGATTCCGTTTCATCAAAAGCAGTTTCGGCAAGAGCCCAAATAGAATCACTGATTTTAATAAGTTCTTCTTTGTGTTTTTCGACAGAAGAGATAATTAGATTTTTGTCTTTACTCATTTTCTGAGAGAAAACTGAAGCACTCATGCATAAGCAAAGTGCCAATAATACTGTTTTTTTCATATTAGTCGTTTTGGTTGTTAGTTCCCTAATCATTAGTAGTGTTAAACTTCAGATCAAAGTCCTAGTAAATATACCAAAATAAAACGCCATATGTAATTCTGTAAATGAGGGCTCTGGTTGAGTATATCGCACAACACCTAATAAATGACCTTATTGTTCGAATTCTAAATTTTAGACAGCCCTCATTTGTAAAATATATAATTTAATGCTCCATTTTTCGTTATTACTCAAATCCCAAAGTTTTAAAAATTTCGAATTATGAAAAACCTAGCCTATAAAGTACTCCTAACCTCTGCATTTTTTTCAATAATGGCATGTAGTTCTACCAATAGAATGACGATGGGTATTACCCAACCAGCCGAAGTGCCGATACCAAACAATGTAATTAATATAGGTATTGTAAACAGAAGTAGTGCTTCAGAAAAGAATAAGGTTGTAGATAATATTGACAAGATTTTATCTTTAGAAGGACTTAATTTAGATAAGGAAGGTGCTCAAAATGCTGTAATGGGACTCAAATATGAACTAGAGCGTAGTAATCGATTTGATGCTGTTAAAGTAATTGAAAATCAAAAAGATATAGAAAAAGGATTAAGCATTTTTCCTTCAGAAATCTCTTGGGAAATTGTTGATAGAATTTGTAAGGAAAATGATGTAGACGTTCTATTTTCGTTAGAGTTTTATGACACTGATACAGCTGTCGATTATGAATTGACTACAATTAAAATACCTAATAATTTGGGTATTGATGCAAATGTACCAGGACATAGAATTAAACTAAATACCGCTATTAAAAACGGATGGAGAATCTATGACCCTTCAAATAGAACTATTATTGATAAGTTCGTTTCTAATGACAGAATATTTTCATCGGGTGAGGGAATCAACCCTGTTAAGGCATTAGAAGCTGTTATTGGTAGAAAAGAGGCTGTTTTAACAGTAAGTTCTAAATTAGGTGCGAACTATGCTCTTTTTACAAGACCTGAAAAAATTCGTATTGCTAGAGATTATTTTATAAAAGGAAGTAACAATTTAGAAATTGCCGATAGACGTGCAAAAGCTGGTGATTGGGATGGTGCCGCAGATTTATGGAATGCCGATTTAAACAATGTCAAAAGTAAAGTTGCCGGTAGAGCATATTACAATATGGCAATTAGCAACGAAATCAACGGTAACCTGAACAAGGCAATAGAATATGCTTCTAAAGCCTATACAGACTACGAAAATAAAGATGCTTTACGTTATGTAAATGTGCTAAAAAGAAGAGTTGTAAATCAACAAGAACTAAATCGTCAATTGGCGAAATAGTCTTAGCTAACGGCTTCTTTATATGTTGTTAAACAGCGTTCTCTAGCCATTTTGTGATCTACCATTTTTTCTGGGTATTTGTCAGTGCCAAATTCTTTAATCCAGGTTTTTATGTATTCTTTGTTCTTGTCGAATTTATCGACTTGTGTCATAGGGTTGAAAATTCTAAAATAAGGTGCAGCATCAACACCGCTACCTGCGGCCCACTGCCAATTGCCAACATTTGAACTCAATTCATAATCTAACAACTTTTCGGCAAAATAGGTTTCTCCCCAACGCCAATCTATTAAAAGATGTTTGCACAGAAAACTTGCTACTAGCATACGTACCCGATTATGCATATTACCGGTCTCATTTAGTTGGCGCATACCGGCATCTACCAAAAGATATCCTGTGGTTCCAGTTTTCCATTTTTCGAACTCCTCTTCATTATTTCGCCATTCTATACGGTCATATTTAGATCTAAAAGCATTATCTACAGTATGCGGAAAGTGGTAAAGAATAGTCATAAAAAATTCTCTCCATATCAATTCGCTCCAAAAAACCTTGTTATTCTCGGCGATAGCTTTTTTCATCATCTTTCGAACCGATACAGTGCCAAAACGTAAATGCGGACCTAGTAATGAAGTTCCGTTTTTAATAGCTGGAAAATCTCGTGTATCTTCATAATTATCTATTAGAGTAGGGGTGACATCATATTCAGGAACTTCTATTTTAGATTTCTCAAAACCGATATCGCTCAATGATAAATTTGGTAATCGAGAGTTTTTAATCAAATTAGCTAAATGCTGGCTGGTATAATGAATGACCAAATCTTTATCAGCACTAAAATGCTCTTGCCATTTATTCTTATAAGGTGTATAGACTACATATGGGTCTCCATCACCTTTAACAATTTCTGATTTCTCAAAAATAACTTGGTCTTTGAATGTCTTAAATTCAATAGAATTCTCCTTTAAAAAACTAGCAACATTTTCATCTCTTTCTTTTGCATAAGGCTCATAATCTCTATTGGTGATTACGGTCATTACATCGTATTCTTGAGTAAGACTTTCTAAAATAGCTATAGGTTTACCAAAATACATAGCTAAAGAGCTATCCTGCTCTTCTTGTAATTGATTTCTCATGTTCTGCAAGGTCTCATGTATGAATGTTAGCCTTGCATCATCTTTCGGTAATTTTGAAAGAATTTCTTTATCAAATATAAAAATGGGTAATACTGGGTATTCGCCTTTCAAAGCTTCAAGAAAGCCGACATTGTCGTCTAATCTTAAATCTCTTCTAAACCAAAATATAGATACTTTTTTAGACATTTAGTTGATGTTTAAAGTTGAGAGTCCGCCATCTACACCTATAATTTGTCCGGTCATCCATGTACTTTTATCACTCAAAAGAAAGACTGCTGTATTTGCAATATCTTCAGGATTTCCGACTCTTTTTAACGGATGACGTTCACTCATCATTTCACGTTTTTTATCATTGTTTAAAAGTCGTTTTGCTAAAGGTGTATCTACCAAAGATGGTGCTATAACATTTACTCGAATTTTAGGTGCATACTCTGCCGCCATTGACTTTGCAAAACCTTCAATAGCTCCTTTAGCAGCAGCTACACTAGTATGAAAGGGCATGCCTGTACCTACAGCAATAGTACTAAAAAAGACCATACTTGACCCTTCGTTCATCAATGAAATTATTCCTTTTACTATTTTAACCATAGCAAAGAAATTAAGTTCCATGTCGTCTTTTATGGTATCTAATGAAATCATTTTAAATGGCTTTAGATTTATACTGCCAGGGCAATAAACAAAGCCGTCAAGTTTTTCGGGTAATTGAGAAATATCTAGTTCGTCTTTAGTTACATCGAATTCGATATGAGTTATGTTTTCGTGCTGCAATGCTTCATCTGTTCGCGATGCAACAAATAGGTTATGCGTTTCTTGTAATTCTTTTACCATAGAAAGCCCAATACCATGAGACCCTCCAATTAATAATATATTTTTCATTTAAAAAGATTTTAGTTGAAGTTCATTAGGGATGGAATCTACTGTACCGAAAAGCTCTTTCAATTTGTCTTCTCTGAACTTAAATATTTCCATCAACTGTTTTTTTACGATGATAGGATGCGCTAACTGACCCAAAAAACCGAAAGGAATTTTATAATCTATAATATCTTCCATGATAACACCTTCATCTATTTCATTGATAAAGTGCTTATGGTGCCAAAGTGCATATGGTCCGAATCTTTGCTCATCGACAAAATAATTACCTTGATCTACGTGGGTTATTTCAGTTACCCATTTTGTAGTATAACCAGGAAAAGGAGATACCTTATACTGTATAATCTGCCCAGGAAACATTTCTCTATCTGCTCCCGAAAGAATATTGAATCCCATATGTTCAGGAGTAATAACTTTTAAATTTGCTGGGTCTGATAAAAACTCCCACGCTTTTTTTTTGTCAATAGGTAGGGCTTGTTTTGAATGTAATTGATATAATTTCATGCACGCAGGTTTAATAAAGACAGACTATTTAAATGTCTAACAATAATCAAAAATAGTTAAACAATATTAAAAATGCTTTGTAATAACCTTAAAAATTGACTTTATCGATTAAATTGAATTTAGGTCACTAAAATACAGGTGATTAACATTATTCTAGCTTATTTTGCAACAATGAAACTTTTTGTTCAACAGTTGGGGCTTATTATTCTATTCATTTGTACAGCTGCTGTAGCTGCGCAAGAGAATGTACAAACTGTTGGTGAGTTGCCCGATGATGTATTTGAAACATCGGGGTTAATATATTTTAACGGCAATTTAATTACCCATAATGATTCGGGTAACGAAGCTGTACTCTATGAGTTAGATACATTGACGCTATCTATACAGAGAAGAGTGAATGTTACGAATATTCAAAATATTGATTGGGAGGCGATTTCTCAAGATGATGAATATATCTATATCGGTGATTTTGGAAATAATGTGGGTACAAGAACTGACTTAGCGGTTCATAGAATTTTAAAAGAAGAGTATCTAAGTTCTAATACCGTTACCGCAACGACTATAAATTTTTCTTATGAGGATCAGCAAGTATTCGAAAATAATGGAAATAGTGATTGGGATGCAGAAGCATTTTTTGTTATTGATGATAGAATAGTGGTATTAACTAAACAATGGCAATCTCTTGGGTCAGTGGCTTATGAATTTTCTAAATTTCCTGGAACGTACACGGCAAGTATTGTCGGGAATATTGAGGAAGTAGGTTTGATTACCGATGCAACTTATGATGCAGAATCAAACAGATTGGTTGTAATTGGATATTCTTCGATATTGAGTCCGTTTGTAGGTGTGGTAGATCACTTAAATTTTAATGCTGTTTTTGAAGGATACGCACAACAGTCTTTAGGGCTCAATTTTATACAAGCTGAAGGACTAACGCAAACCGGTTCGAGCAGTTATTTCTTTTCTTCGGAATATTATTCAAGGCAAGCGCCTACCATTGAATCGCCATCACGGTTATTTTCTTTTCAGATTCCGGATGTTGTGACAGAGGAGCCGGAAGAGCCAGAGAATCCTGAAGAGCCTGAAACTCCAGAGGAGCCAGAAAATCCTGAGACTCCAGAGGAACCTGAAAACCCTGAAGAAACTGAAAATCCTGAAAATCCAATAATACCTGTAGTTCCTGAGAATTCTAATGAAGAGGGTAAATTGATTATCTACAGAGATAGCTCTTCAAACCTTTACCATTATTCTATTGCCACAGATAAAAGAGTTTTTGGACAAGTTATTTATGACTTAACTGGAAAGGAAGTATGGCAAAAATCAGGAGGGATCAATAAAAATGGTATCATCTCTCACCATTTAGAATCTTCAATATATTATTTGGCTTTGTATTTAGAAGATGGTGTAATTGCAACATCTTTTGCTGTTTACTAATAATGAGCTAAGTATTTAAGAATTTGTTAACATTTCAACCTCTCCTTTATAAGTAGTTTTGCGGTAAATAACTAATCAGCAAAATTATCATGAACAAAGTAGTACTATTTTTATTGGCAATTGTAGCTTCCTTAACTGTTGAAGCACAAATAAATACACCAGCACCAAGTCCGGCAGCTAAATTAATGCAGACTGTAGGTTTAACAGAAGTAAGCATTGACTATTCTAGACCTTCTATGAGAGATAGAAAAGTATTTGGTAACCTTGTACCTTTTGACAAATTATGGAGAACAGGAGCGAACGGATTCACTTTAGTAACTTTTGACGCTGACGTAACTATAGGTGGTAAAGAAGTTAAAGCAGGAACATATTCTATTTTCACTAAACCAGGAGCTTCTGCATGGGAAGTTTTTATCTACACTGATACTGTTGGTGGTGGTACTCCAAGCAAATGGGAAGAAAGCAAGGTAGTTGCTCAATTATCTGTACCAGTTTACAATATTGAAATGCCTGTTGAAACTTTTACGATCACTTTTGATGACGTAACTTCTAACGGAGCAAATATTGGTATCATTTGGGAGAATACTTATGTAGCAATTCCTTTTACTGTTGGTACAGATGCTACTGTAATGAGCAGTATCGATAAAGCCTTAAACGGACCAACTGCTGAAGATTATTATGCATCTGCAGTATACTATTCTAGTGAAGGTAAAGATATTAAGAAAGCGAAAGAATGGATGGACAAGGCGATGTCAATGACTGACAAGCCTGCATTCTGGCAACTAAGACAACAGTCTTTGATTTTAGCGAAAGCTGGTGATAAAAAAGGAGCAATCGAAGCTGCTAAAAAATCATTAACAGGTGCTACTGCAGCTGGTAACAATGATTATATTAAAATGAACAACGAGTCAATTAAAGAATGGAGTTCTAAGTAATTAGAATCTTAATAAAACTTAAAAAGTCCGTGTTGTAAAACACGGACTTTTTTTATGAAAAATATTTTAAGTTTTATTCAAAAACTTTGACGCCGTCATCAATAGCTAAATGATAGTAATCGGCATCAATACCAGTTTGTTCTTTGTACTGTTCTAATAAAGATTTTATACTTATATCTAGTTTTTCAGTCTTCATTAAATTAATCGTGCAACCACCGAAGCCGCCACCCATCATTCTAGAACCAAGTACACCGTCTAAGCTTTCACCAATTTTGACCAAAGCGTCTAATTCGCTTGTGGTTATTTCATATTGTGTAGACATCGCCCAATGACCTTCTTTAAGTACGGCACCAACTTCTTGTGCATCACCATTTGTCAATGCCTTAATCATTTTGCGAACACGGTCGTTTTCTTCGATAACATATATTGCACGTTTACAGTCTGTTTCATCGGCTATATCAGATACTTTTTTTACATCTACAATTGTAACGTCGCGTAATGAGGTGATTTCAGGTCTATATTTTTGTACTTCTTTAACGATATTCTCACAAGAAATACGACGCTTATTGTATTCAGAATCAACCGCTAAGTTGTGCTTTATATTAGAATTCACTAATACCCAGCTATAACCCTCTAAATTAATAGGTATGTAGTTATGACTCAAATCTTTACAGTCTAAGAAAAATGCATTTCCCTTTTTTCCGAAGAGCACGGCATATTGATCCATTAATCCGCAATTGAGTCCGATTTTATGCTCGGCTTCTTGTGCGATCAATGCAATTTCTTCTCTTGAAATATCTTGACCAGATACTTTGGTTACTGCATAGATAAATCCGCAACAAAGTGCTGCAGAGGAAGAGAGGCCTGATCCAATAGGAATATCGCCCCCAAAAACACAATCCATACCTTTTAAGGGATAATTTTTGGTTACTAGAATTTCAATTATTGCCTTAAAATAATTTCCCCAAAATGATTCAAAACTTTTATGGTCGCCATTAAGCTCAAATTCTATTTTTTCCGGTTGAGTTAAAAAGGTCTCTATACGAATGGTATGATCATTGTTGCTAGAAACGGCAAAATAAATACCTTTTTCTATAGAAGCTGGCAATACTAGACCTTGATTATAATCTGTATGCTCGCCTATCAAGTTTATTCTACCGGGAGCTTTTATGAGAATAGGGTCATTACCATAATTCTCTATAAAATAAGACGCAATTGTTTTATCTATCATTAAAATTTTTCTGAAATACTTTAATTTTTAGCTTGTGGTCAAAGGCTTTTTAAGCATTCGATCAAAGGCTTCAAATATAAACGATATTAATATGACTATAGCGGCACCAAAAAAGTTAAGCCATAGATATCCTAATTTTTCTTGTCCTGATGGGTAAATATGTATCAAGTAGTAGTAAATAATACAAATAATTACCTGTGTTACCACTGCTGCAAAGAATACAGCATTCCCTTTTATAAACTTAAAGAAAAATGCGATTAAGAATATACCTAAAACATTTCCGTAAAATATACTACCAATGATATTTACTAATTGAATTAAATTATCAAATAAGTTTGCTACGCAGGCAATTAATATGGCGACAATACCCCAAATTAAAGTAAAGAATTTAGAAGCTTTTACATAATGCTCTTCTGAAAGATTTTCGGTTGCTCTATTGCGCTTATATAAGTCTAATGCGGTAATAGTACCTAGTGCATTTAACTCTGATGCTGTTGATGACATTGCTGCAGATAAAATTACAGCTAATAGCAACCCAACTAAACCTGTGGGTAAATTATTAAGTATAAAGTGTATAAAGACATAATCTTTATCGTTGGTTTCAACTGCATCATTTGCCTGACTAATTAAAGATTTGGCAGCTATTCGATTGGTGCTATCTTTTTGATTAATACGTATAATTTGCTTTTTAGCTTCTTCAACTGCTGAAAATTCTTTTATTTCTAATGCTGCTGAAAACTTATTTTGAGCAATTCTTTTTTCAGCTTCTAACGCTACTTGCCCTTCTTGAAGTAGCCTGTAATCTTCGGCATAACTTGACTCCATTACTGCCTGTGTCGCAGACGGATTAAAATTTAATGGCGAAGGATTGTATTGATAAAAGACAAATACCATTACACCTACCAAAAGAATAAAGAACTGCATAGGTATTTTAAGAACAGCATTGAAAATAAGACCTAGTTGACTTTCTCTTACAGATTTACCAGATAAATACCGTTGTACCTGACTTTGATCTGTACCGAAATAAGCTAGAAATAAGAAAAGCCCGCCTGTTATACCACTCCAAAATGTGTATCTACTAGAGGTATCTAAATCAAAATTTAATATTTCTAATTTATTGCTGGCGCCGGCAATTTTCATGGCTTTACTAAAGGTAATGTCAGAAGGTAAGTATCCTAATATAAAAAAGAAGGTGATGAACATACCCGTCATGATAATGAACATCTGTTGTTTTTGAGTTACACTAACAGCTTTTGTTCCACCAGATACTGTATATATAATTACAAGAGTACCAAGAATAACGTTCAGTGTGCGTAAATCCCAACCAAGTACGGCAGATAAAATGATAGAAGGAGCAAAAATAGTAATACCTGCAGCTAGACCTCTTTGAATTAAGAACAGTACTGCGGCTAATGAACGGGTTTTAAGATCAAACCGTCCTTCTAAAAATTCATAGGCAGTGTATACCTTCATTTTATGGTATAGCGGAACAAATACCATACAGATGATAATCATTGCAAAGGGCAGTCCGAAATAGAACTGAACAAAACCCATACCATCATGAAATGCTTGACCCGGAGTAGATAAAAAGGTTATAGCACTGGCTTGAGTCGCCATTACTGATAAACCTATTGTCCACCATTTAGAATCATTACCGCCACGAACGTAGTCATCTACGTTCTTACTTCCTTTGGTTTTCCAAACTCCGTATATTACGATAAAGAGAAGTGTGCCGATAAGAATAATCCAATCTAATCCTTCCATATTAATTGAATGAAGTCATTACGTAATAGAAAATAAGAACATATATAAGATTGAGCACCAACACAATGGTGTACTCTTTTTTCCAAGTTTTATTTTCGTCACGTTCGTTGCTCATCCTTTGATTTTGGCTTTTGTTTCAACTTTATCTTTTCCAACAGAAAGCATATTAGAAAATAATTTGTAAGCTCCAGGAACACCTACCGGTAATTCTCTAAAAAAGCTCAGTCCGGTATAAATATAGTTTCCCTTTCCATACGGGGCAATTAAAAGGCTACCTTTTGTTGATTCTTCGCCTTCGTCATGCATTTCTAAAACAGGTGTAAATTCTGCACTCCATTTATTAGGAAAGTATAATCCTCGTTCTTGAACCCAACCATCAAAATCACTCTCGCTAATTTCATTCGGAAAATGTACGAGTGAATTATCTTTTGCTATTATTTTTACATCAGAATTCTCATTCGTTACTCGGTCTCTTGAAATTTCTATGTCGTAAGGTGCTATATTTTCGAATTGAGAACCCCATCTACTTGCTGTGTTGTATTGCACAATTACTGTACCACCATTTTTGGCATAATCTAGAATAAATCGTTGTTTAAATTTCAGTTCATCTACTACGTTATAGGCTCTAATACCTAATACAACGGCATCATATTTTTTTAATGATTCTTTTGTAATAGTTGCAGGGTCAATTAATTGAACATTATATCCAATTTGTTCTAAACTCGTAGGTACTTCATCACCGGCACCCATAATATAACCTATATTTTCTCCTGCCTTTTGAATGTTTAATCGAACTACTTTGGTTTCTGAAGGAAGTAATATAGTTTGCGTGGGTACATGATCATAAGCAATAGTTACCATTTCTTTGGTAATTTCTTTACCGTTCAGTTTTACAATAGGGGAGATGCTACTTTCATTTTCTGTAGCTGGCGGACTCAATGTAAAATATACGGTTTGCTCATCGCCTTTTTTGATGATTGAGAACGGTTGCGATTTTTTATCTACTTGCCACCCTGTTCCATACTTTAATTCAACTGTACCTGAAATACTGTCTTTATGTGCTTTAATAGTAACAGGAATTCTTTTTTGCGATGCATCGGCAAATATCAATACCTTATCTGTAAAGCTTGCTGTTGCCTCTGGTACTACTTCAAAAGGCTGATAAATTTCTCCTTTATCGGGTTTTGCATATTTATAAACGACAGGTTTAGTAATAGGAATTGAAACACCGTTGATGTTCAAATTAAAAGTAGCATTAAATGCCCGTGGTGTTTCTGGTTTGCCAATTAAGTCGGTATTCTTTACGGTGTATGTTCCTAAAGTTCCTTTTTCCATTAGCCAATACGGACTAGTGAAATCTGTGGAAGCTGGAATGTTTAATGCAATTTTCTTTTCAAACAATTCATTGTTGTTTAAAACAGTAGTATCAATGTTGCTATTCTGATCATTTAGAAATATCGATTTTAATTCAATATTTATATCACTTCTATTTAATGCTTGAATTTGAACATCGACGTTTTGACTAGGATTTGTATATCCTGTTTTTGTAAAAGCCTCTAAATGCAATCCGGTAATAGCTGAAATAATAGTGGTTAATTCTGCTGTTTTTAAGCTTTTCCAATGTTCGTCAGATACATTTTGTAATAACTGATATGCTTCAAGTAATTTTGGTAAATGTGATGTAGGATTTTTGAAATTGAAATTATCTTGTACATCGTAAAGAATTGCACCGATTGCTTTTCCTCCTTCAATTCTAGACCAACTAGTATCGATACCATCAAAAAGGTTTGACTTGTCTTTTGGTAAATCTCCTTTTAATAATTCAACATATTCATCTTCTGTGCCTCTAGAGCTTAGTCTTCCAAAACCTTGGCATAAGTGCTGACTGCTAGCTAATGAAGCTATTTCGTTGTTAGACATGCCTAACATAGGGTAGTAGGTACCTACATCCATATGTAACATGTTAGATTTATCTGCCTCTTTAAATTTTTCTTCGCTACCGTAGAACCACCACGATGTATTAAAAAATAATCGTTTTGGTTGCCAAGTATTTGTCGATGCCAATTGCTCTGGGTAAGCATTTGAATCATTTGCTAGATCAAATGCCTCGAAGCTTAACATTGCCGAAGAGGTATGATGACCATGTGTAGTACCGGGAGTTCTGTGATCAAATCTATTAATGATAACATCTGGTTTAAACTTGCGTATGGTTCTAACCACATCGCCAAGAATAGCTTCTTTATTCCAAATTTCTAAGGTTTCACTTGGTTGTTTTGAGTAACCAAAATCATTAGCACGACTAAAGAACTGTTCGCCACCATCAACTCTTCTTGCAGCAAGTAATTCCTGTGTTCGAAGCACACCTAAAAGTTCACGTAATTCTGGACCAATTAAATTCTGACCTCCATCACCTCTGGTAAGCGATAAATACCCTGTTCTTGCTTTAACATCGTTAGATAAATATGATATTAAACGGGTGTTTTCATCATCTGGGTGCGCCGCTATATAAAGTGCGGTACCTAAAAAATTAAGCTTTTCAATGGAGTGGTAAATGTCGGTTGCAGAACTATTCTTAGGGGTTTGGGCTTTCAGGGAGCCGAGTACAAAGATACTGCAGGTTATTAGCCCTAATAAATATCGCATTTCAAGTTGGTTTTGGTAGTAATTCCAAATATAATAAGATAAGTACCTAAGCTCACTTTTTTTAACGACTTCTTTAACAGAATCAAACAATTTGTTCTTCCTCTTCTTCTGTATTTAAAAATTCGCCTTGTTGGTAGGTAGAGATTAGTATAACCCCTTTTTGAAGTACAAGGTTATTTGGGTAGGTTAAAATTTCACCGTTGCTTCTTCTTAAATGTAAATGGAATGCTCTAATATCTTCAATTACGAATTTGTCTAAATCGGTATTGTTCGGGTCAAGCAATTCTTTATCTAAAATACGAATAGTATTCCCAATTTTAAAGGGGAATGAAAAGAAGATGATGACACCTGCAGTGATATTACTTAGTATAGACCACTGCGCAAATAATGCTACGCCGATTACAGCAAAAACCGATGATAACATAACGCCTAAATCTCTGTAGTTTACACTCCATACCAGGGTTAAAACTACCACTGCGATAATAGTTAGCGCAATGTTTGTAAACTTTAGTATTAGATTGGTACGTACAGGATTGTAATCACTTATCTTACTTACCTTTCTTATCGCCGTGGCAAATAAAACTTTTAAAACAAGAATAACAATTAAAACAATGAGACTATATATTAACTCATTGTAATGCTCATTAATAAACTCTTTCATATGCTATAACCCTAAACTATCGCGCAAAGATAAATCCTTATTCGATTTCTGCTGCCAATAGGGTGTTGTAATCCTGTTAATTCTTGTAGCTTTTGAAGTTAAAACTTTTTTGTTGTCGCCAAACCCATCATGAAAGGTGTCTGTCCAGCTTTCTATTACATATGGAAATTTGTTTTCAAACATTATTTTTAAAGTACGTTCTAACTGCGGATAGTTAATCTCATAAGTATTCATTCCATCTTTTTCAGTTAAAGAAGTGATTGCCTTGTAAGCCTTGAATTCTTCATGAGTTGTTCTGATAAACTCTAATGACGGAATCATGTTTATTTCACCGATAGGTAGATTTTCTGGATTTACTCTGATTTTATTCCAGATTTCATTTTCTAATACAGCTTTCTTTATTTGGTAATTTTGATCACCTTCAGATTCAAAATAAGAATGACTCATAATTTCGAAATCATCTTTATTGTTTAATTGTGCGTATACATGACCACACCATTCTTGTGCAGAAAACGATACTTTAAGCGCATGTTGATTATCATATACAGGATAGAAGCTACTCGTCATAATAGAGTAGGGGTAAATACCCGTAATGTAGTTTTTGGTGGTATTCAATTTTAAAACAGGAATGTTGCTTTTGTTGCTATTATCTGCCTTCACTTGAGCACCTGGTAAAAATGGTTCAGTTACATAAATCAATACAGCACTACCTGCTCTCATCTCGCCATATCTAGCTTGCTCTAAATTGTAAGAAGTTATTTCTGCAGTACCGTTATACCAATAGTCTTTAAATTCTTGAGAAAGTTCTTTTTTAGGAGCTTCTGTTTTTATTTCAGTGGTTGACATGGCTAGAGTGTCACTATTACTTTCAGGTTTTTCTTTGCAGCTAGATAGGAGTATTACTAACCCGAAAATGCTGTAAACTGCCTTGTTTAGTTTTAATAGTTTCATGCCTGTCATAATTTAAAATTATTCTATGTTACCAATTGTAATAAGGTTTCATAAACTAGCTGTGTTGGTAGACCAACTACGTTAGTATATGAACCTTTTATCTCTTCAATACCTATGAGTCCTATCCATTCTTGAATACCATATGCACCTGCTTTATCGTAAGGTTGATATTCATTTATATAATGTTGAATTTCATTTTCTGATAAATTCTTGAACTTCACTTCAGTTATTGAATGCTGAACTATCTGTCGTTCAGTAGTCGTAAAACATACAGAAGAAATTACCTGATGCCAGTCACCAGATAGTTTTTTAAGCATTGATTCAGCTTCTATACTATCTTCTGCTTTGGCTAAAGATTCGTTATTATGCCAAACAACAGTGTCTGAGGTTATTAAAATATCTTTTGGCTGTAAATCTGGTTTAAATATTTCTGCCTTCAATTTAGCTAGGTAATCTGATATTTCAGCTCCTTTTAATTCAACAGGATAGACTTCATCTACAGATTTAATACGGACTTCAAAATCAAGTTCCATATCCTTAAAGAACTGATGTCTTCTTGGTGAGCCAGATGCCAGAATTAAATGATATTCCTTTAATTTATTCTTCAACATAAACTAATCGTTTGCAGCACTAAAATGGCTTGTCCAATCTCCTCGCACTTTTAAAACTTGCTCGATCACATCACGTACACAACCATGACCACCGTTTATGTGCGAAATGTATTGACTTATACTTTTTACTTCTGCAACAGCATTTTGTGGGCAAGCAGCTATTGCAACTGCTTGCATTGGTGGAATATCTGGTATGTCATCACCCATGAATAAAACATTCTCTGCATCAATATGGTAGAGGTCCATGTACTCTTCTAAAGCATCCATCTTATAATGAGCTCCCATATAAATATCTGTTACACCGAGAGCACTTAATCTGGTACGAACACCTTCATTTGTTCCTCCGGTAATAATACAAACATTATAACCTTTTTTTAAAGCTACTTTTAAGGCATAACCGTCTTTCACATTCATTGTACGTAGCAATTCTCCTTCACTAGTAACTAATAGACTGCCATCTGTAAATACACCATCAACATCAAAAATAAATGTGGTAATGTCATTTAAATATTCCTTATAACTCTTTTCCATGCTTTTCTTTAATTGCGTTGCTTAATAGGGTGTAAAGTTCCCGTTGGTGTTTGTCTTTTATGATTTGTAAATGATTGTGTAATGTTTGTTGGTCTCCACGTTTTGCAGGTCCCGTTTGGGCTTGCAATGGTGTTAACGTATCTAACTTCGCAGCAGTTTCTTTGATTAAAGGTTGTAATAACTTGAAATCAATTTTATGTTCTTCGCAAATTTCAGAACCGATCGTGTACATGTAATTCGTGAAATTATTTACAAATACTGCTGCTACATGAAGGGTTTTTCGTTGTTCAGAATCTATTTCAACTACTGTATTACTTAGTGTTTTACCAAGCTGTTTTATTAAATTAAGGTCATTCTCATTTCTTGCTTCTACACAAATAGGAATTTCATCAAATGCAATAATTTTACCTTTTGTAAAAGTCTGTAAAGGGTAAAAAATACCTGGTCTTTTTGCAGATTTTAATGCTTCTAGAGAAGTCGCGCCAGAAGTATGTACTAACACTCCATCAATATCTTTAAAATTATCGCCAACTAATTTAATAGCGTCGTCTGATATTGCAAGTATGTAAACATCTGCAGTCGCAATATTATTAAAGGTGGTAGAAACAGCAATGTTGTTCTTTACAAAAGCCAGATGTTCTGGGTTTCTACCAATTACTTGCTTAATGTTTACATCATCTGATTTTTCAAATGCTTGATAAAGATTTTGAGCTACATTTCCTGTACCAACTATAACGACTGATATCATGTAGCAAAAGTACAAAGTTTATAGAAGCCTTGTTGTATTAAAATTAACAGTTTTGTTGAAGTTTAAAAGCGGCAAAAGCCATCCGTAAATGATGAAAAGGCCTTATTTTTGCATCTTGAAAATCAACTCCTATCTTCCATGACGGAAATGTTCAAAAAAATATTTTTCTCTACACGTTTAATGTCCATCCTATTTATCGTTTTTGCCACTGCAATGGCATTCGGTACTTTTATTGAAAGTTGGTATAGCACAGAAACCGCACGAATCTGGATTTATAATGCCTGGTGGTTCGAAGTTATTATGGTCTTCTTTGTAATTAACTTTTTTGGTAATATCTCTAGATATCGTCTTCTGCGATTAGAGAAATGGCCCGTATTAACACTGCATTTATCTTGGGTATTGATTATTATCGGTGCTTTTGTAACACGTTATATTAGTTTTGAAGGTATGATGCCTATTCGTGAAGGAAAGACAGAGAATGTTTTCTATTCTGATAAAACATATTTAACGGTTTATGTTGATGGTGAAATTGAAGGTGAAGCACGAAGAAAAGTATTGGAAGATGATTTAATCGTTACTCCAGAAGCTATAAAATCTAATTTACCATGGAAAGCTGATTTTAATGGCGATGATTTTGAAGTGTCTTATGTTGAATTTATTAAAGGTGCCAAGCAAGGTTTATTGCCAGATTCTAATGGTACAAAGTTTTTAAAAATTGTAGAGGCTGGTGATGGCGAACGCCATGACCACTATTTAGAAGATGGTAAGGTGGCTAGTATACATAATGTGCTTTTTGCATTAAATAATAATACAGACGGTGCCATCAATATAATGACCACAGATTCGGTCTATCAAGTTCATTCTCCTTTTGATGGTAACTATATGCGTATGGCTGATCAGTTTCAAGGTGTTTTAGTGAAAGATAGTTTGCAACCTTTAGTATTGCGTTCGTTATATAATACTGCTGGTATGCAGTTTGTTATTCCAGATTCTGTAACACAAGGCTCATATGGTATTGTTGAAATACCTGATGCTGAGAAAACTAAAATAGATCAAGATGCGATTGTTTTTGATGTTACTGCTAACGGAGAAACCAAACAAATTAAATTATTAGGTAGTAAAGGTCCTTCAAATTTTAGTGAGAAAGTGAATGTAGGCGGACTCAATTTTTCTATTCGATATGGATCTAAAGTATATGATTTGCCTTTTGGTATTAAGCTAAATGATTTTATTGCCGAAAAATATCCTGGTACAGAAAAAGGGTATTCTTCATACATGAGTAGAGTAACTATTGAAGATGAGCGTCCTTTTGACTATGATATTTTTATGAACCATGTTTTGGATCATAAGGGGTATCGCTTTTTTCAATCGGGCTTTGATCCTGATGAAAAAGGAACAACCTTATCTGTAAACCACGATTTTTGGGGGACTTGGATCACCTACATTGGTTACTTTCTTTTATATATTGGTTTAATGGGGATTATGTTTTTTGGTAAAACTCGCTTTAAAGATTTGGCTAATTCTTTAGATGAATTAAAAATAAAAAAGAAGAAGATGTTTGGTGTAATCGCTGTTCTAATGGCGTTTTCATTCTCATCTTTTGCTCAAGATCAACATACGCCGGAAGAAGGACATCAACAGGCGCCTAGTAAAACACAAATAGATTCTTTGCTTGATGCTAGTATGGTCAGTAAAGAGCACGCCGATAAATTTGGTAAGCTCGTCATACAAGATGAAGGTGGGCGAATGAAGCCAATCAATACCTTTTCATCAGAACTACTTCGTAAGTTAAGTTTAAAAGACACTTACTTAGAATATAATTCTGATCAGATTTTACTTTCTATGATGATGAATCCTGCGGTTTGGTATAACACGGAATTCATTGCGTTGGATAAGAAATCGCAGAACGATAGTATTAGAAATGTTATCGGTATCCCTTCAGGGCAGGAGTATGTAAAGGCTACAGATTTCTTTGATGAAAAAGGGCAGTATAAATTAGAACCTTTTTTAAGGGAGGCAACAGCTACAGCTAATCCAAATAAGTTTCAACAAGATTTTAAAGATGCCAATATTAGATTGAGTCTTTTAAATCAAGCTTTAGGGCAAGATATCGTTAAGATATTTCCATTATTAGATGATGAGAATAACAAATGGATTTCAGCAGTAGAGTACAGAGGAGGACAGTACGAAATTAGAGATTCACTCTATTCTAACTTTGTAAAAAATGCGATGCCATATTACCTAATGACTTTGGGTAAGGCGCAACAAAGTGGCGATTATACTGCTGCAGACAAATTATTGGCTGCATTTCATCAGAATCAACTTAATCACGGTAGTGAGGTATTGCCTTCACAACAGAAAGTAGATACTGAGGTTATTTATAATAAGTTAAATATTTTCAATAGACTTTATAAGTATTATGCAGTTGTTGGGCTATTAATGTTCTTTACACTTGTTTTTCAGATTTTCAAAGACCGTTCTATTTGGAGAATAGCCGTCTACTTTTTTAAAGGAACTATAATGATGCTGTTCATTTGGCACACAGCTGGTTTGGTTCTACGTTGGTATATTTCGGGTCACGCACCTTGGAGTAATGCTTACGAAAGTATTTTATATGTAGCCTGGGCAACAATGGGTATCGGTTGGGCATTAGGTCGTAAGAGTGATATGACATTTGCGGCATCTGCATTTGTAACCTCTATGCTTTTATGGATAGCACACCAAAGCTGGATAGATCCTTCGATTGCCAACTTACAGCCTGTTTTAGATAGTTATTGGTTAATGATACACGTTGCAGTTATTGTGGGTAGTTACGGTCCGTTAACTGTAGGTATGATTTTAGGTCTAGTTTCATTGATTTTGATGATTTTGACGACCAAGAAGAACAAAAAACGAATGGCAATCAATATTAAAGAATTGACCATAATCAACGAATTAGCCTTAACCACAGGACTGGTGATGCTTACTATTGGTAACTTTTTAGGAGGGCAATGGGCAAATGAAAGTTGGGGTCGTTATTGGGGTTGGGATCCAAAGGAGACTTGGGCACTGGTTTCTATTATGATTTATGCTTTTGTAATACATACAAGACTAGTACCAGGATTAAGAGGTAAATGGACATTCAACTTTATGAGTGTTGTAGCCTTCGGTAGTATTATGATGACCTATTTTGGGGTAAACTTTTACTTGGTGGGTCTGCATAGTTATGCCAGTGGTGCGCAAGTAATTACACCAACATTTATATACTACTTAGTTGCTGGTGTACTTGTTTTGGGCGGAATTAGCTATTGGAGATATAAAGTCAATTATAGTAAATAAGATGAAATACACAGTATATAAAAGCCTCATGGAATTTTCATGAGGCTTTTTTATTTCTAGTAGTTTGTGAAAATTTAGTTTTGACTATCAAGCAAATCCATTAGTTCTTCAGCAGCTACTTGACCTTTTTGCTTTAAGAAATCTCTAGGTGTATTATCGCCTAATTCGAAAACAATGGCTGGCATACCGTGGTTAACGTAGAAATAATTACGTGAAACCATTGTAGGTTTTATAGTTGTTGAAGGATTTACATTCGTATGCTTTTGAGGTAATCTTTTGGTGATATTATTAATCCAATCAAAAACAATTTTTCCTTTCTCGCCAGTAATCGTTGTGTCGATAGGGTAGTAGATATCGTCCCAAGTGGAATGGAAATCTGCACCGAAAACAAACTCATATCCTTCAGATTCTTTTTTCACCAAAAAGTCTCTAACACTTCTTGTTTCTGGTTGATTGAAATCTTGCCAATCTCTGTTTAAATCGATACCGCCCATATTATGACGCCAATTGCCGTTATCAACACCGTCAGGATTCATTAGCGGCACAACAAACAAATCATAGTTGTCTCTAAATTTTTGTGCCTTAGGCGAGTCTCCGCTTAAAGTTTCAATAAAAGACTTCATCGCAAGAAACCCGGTAACTTCTGGTGGGTGTTGTCTAGAAATAACCATAACAGCTTTTTTATGTTCACCGTTACTAACTTCCATTACATTCATTGCTCTATTCTCTCTACTTTTTCCTATTTCATATGTAGATATAAAGTCTTTGGTGGTTAAAGAATCTATCCAACTTTTTACCCTTGTAGATCCGTAAAGTTCTTGTGCGGTTATATATGTGGGCACTTCGCTAATAGCTACATTTATTTCTACCATCTCTGGTACTGCCTTAATACCGAAATCGCCGGTACCTTTATTTATTCCTGTAAAATTGGTGCTATCTAACGGAGTAAAATTTTCACCATCAGTACTAATTTTAGGGTAGTATCTACTTCTAGAATCTTGATAAGTCATTTTAATAGTGATAGTCTTAGGTGTTTTTGACCAAACTTTAAACGCATACCATGGACTCACATTTACCGGAGTGTTTTCAGCTGTAATAAGGGCGGTGTAGTGATTGTTTCCGTCAGAAGTTATTCCGTTTAACCTTCCGCTTTCAAAATCATTGCTAAAGAAGGTTGAGCCTTCATCAAACGTCCAAATACCTTTCCATTGTTTTTGTACTGGTTTAGATAAAGTAGAAACAACAGCACTTTTTCCCTGACCTTGATATCCTTGAGTTGCAGGTTTTTGGTTTTTGCATGCTGAAAAAACGAAAACAAGTAAAATTATATAAGTGAATTTCTTTTTCATTGATTTGAATTTATATGGGTTTTGAAATGGTGAAGTTTAAATCTAGAAACAAAATGGGAAAGTAGATGTGTTTAAAAGAAATTAGATGGAAGTATTTCGTAATTCTTAATCCTTAACTGTATTTAATAAGGTATTGACAGATGGGTATTAATAAATAAAAGTTTAGAAATGGGTTCTTAAGTAATTTTCCTTGAAAGTTTTGGCCCTCTTTTTAGACCTATATTATATTGTTTTAATGATAACATACAGATGTAGGATAGTGAGTTTGTTTACATTCTATTTTCTTACCTTTATTTTCTATAATTATTAGCGCATGAATTCGAATAAAAAAGGCTTGAACACTATTTGTACCCACGTAGGGGAATTGGAAGATACACAACATAAAGGAGCCATTTCCCCCTTGTACATGAGTACCTCTTACGCATACGAAGATGTTGATGTAAAACGATACCCTAGATATTTTAATACGCCTAACCAAGAAGGACTTTGCAAAAAGGTTGCAGCATTAGAGCATGCAGAGTCTGCACTTATATTTGGTAGCGGTATGGCTGCAGTAAGTACGGCTTTATTGGCTTTTTTAGGAGCAGGTGATCATGTGGTTTTACAGCAGACCTTATACGGTGGAACATATAATTTAGTGAACGAAGAGTTTTCTAAATACGGAATCGAGTATTCTTTTACCGAAGGTTGGAGTGCCGAAGCGTTTGAAGCTCAAATTAAAGAGAATACCAAGGTTTTGTACATAGAAACACCTTCTAATCCGCTGTTGACCATTACCGATTTAGAGGCTGTTGCTGCAATTGCTAAAAAACACGGAATCATAACTTTGATTGATAATACATTCGCTAGTCCGGTAAATCAAAACCCAATTGATTTTGGAATTGATGTTGTAATACACAGTGCTACCAAATATATGGGTGGTCATTCAGATATTTGCGCAGGTGCAGTTGCTTCAACAACCGAGCATATGGATCGTATTTTTCATTTAGCAAAGAACTTTGGTGGTAGCCTTAGTGATTATACGGTTTGGCTGCTAGAAAGAAGTATGAAAACGATGGGTATTCGTGTAAGAGCACAAAATGAGAATGCAATGGCAATGGCACATTTTCTTGACGATTTAGCTGATATAGAAAAAGTATATTACCCAGGTTTACCATCGCACCCTGATCATGATATCGCTAAAAAGCAAATGAAGGGTTTTGGCGGTATGTTATCGTTCGAATTAAATGCTAGTTTTAATGCATCTCAATTTCAGAAAGCATTAGAATTAATAAAACCATCAATGAGTTTGGCAGGGGTAGAGAGTACGGTTATATCACCGACACAAACATCTCACGCATTAATGAGTGCAGAAGTTAGAGCAGAACAAGGCATAGCAGACGGATTAATTCGTTTTTCGGTAGGTATTGAAGAAGTAGAAGATTTAAAGCAAGATATTTTGCAAGCTTTAGAAAGTTTAAAATAATTATATCAATTACAATTAGCATAGCATGAAGTTGGATATTTTAGTATTTGGAGCGCATCCTGATGATGCAGAACTAGGAGCAGGTGGTACCATAGCCAAAGAAATAGCTTTTGGTAAAAAAGTAGGTATTGTAGATTTAACCCGTGGTGAATTAGGTACTAGGGGTTCAGCAGAAATTCGTGATCAAGAATCTGCTAATGCAGGTAAAATTCTGGGAGTAGAAGTTCGTGAAAATTTAAGATTCAGAGATGGTTTTTTTACCAACGATGAAGCTCATCAATTAGAAATTATTAAAATGATTCGTAAATACAAGCCGCATACGGTTTTGTGTAATGCTATTGATGATCGACATATAGATCATGGTAAAGGTAGTAAGCTTGTTAGTGACGCTTGTTTTTTGAGTGGATTAAGACGAATAGAAACAAAAGTAGGAGAGGAGAGTCAACAAGAATGGAGACCTAAATTGGTTTATCATTATATTCAATGGAAGAATATTACACCCGATTTTGTAGTAGATATCAGTGATTATATTACAGCTAAGACTGAGGCTATTTTAGCATATACATCTCAGTTTCATGATCCTAAGAGTAATGAGCCAGAAACGCCAATTAGTAGTAAAACCTTTATTGAAAGTGTACACTATAGAGCCAAAGATTTAGGTAGATTGGTAGATGTCGACTATGCAGAGGGCTTTACTGTTGAAAGAATGGTGGCAGTCGATTCGCTTGACCATTTAATTTAAGCAGATTCTTTATATCTTTTTTGTAATCTTGGTATAGTAAAGTAAAAACTAGAGCCTTTACCTAAGGCACTATGCACCCATATTTTGCCATTGTTTTTCTCGACCATTTCTTTACATAACGACAATCCTAGTCCGGTACCTTTTTCATCATTGGTACCATAGGTGGTGTGGTTAGAATCTTTCTCGAATAATTTGCCGATAATATCTTCGCTCATACCCATTCCATTATCCTTCACGTATATTTCGCAAGTTTTAATTTTTTGTATGGCACCAATGATTATCTGTCCGTTATTAGGGGTGAATTTTAAAGCATTGCTTAGAAGGTTTCGAATGATAATATCTATTTGATTAGGATCTGACCAAATTTGGCAATTAGGTTCAATTCTATTTACTAGTGTAATAGACTTGGCTTCTGCAATTTCAGATAAGAGCGCAATATTTTCCTCTACTATACAATCTAAATTAGTTACAGAGTGTCTAGTGATGGATCCATTCATTTGCGTTTGACCCCATGAAAGTAAGTTGTTGAGGGTGAACGATATAGTATCGATATCTACTTTTAATTTCGGGACAAAGTTTAAGAATTCATCCTTCGTCATTTCTCCTTCTTTAAATAATTTTAAAAGCCCTTGAAATGCACCTATTGGTCCTCTTAAATCGTGACCGATGATGGAGAATAATTTGTTTTTAGTCTGATTTAATTCATTTAAATACGCTTGCTTTTCTTCTAAATCATTTTTCTTATTTCTAAGTTCTTGATTTAATTTTTTCTGTGCTTGTTCATTTCTATGAATCAAGAATGTGATAATCGCGAAAATGAATAGTATTATAATAAATACGTAAATGTATATTTTCTGTTTAGCCAGTGCTTTTTCATTATCAAGAATTAATTGCTGCTTTTGCTGGTCATACTCCACTCTTGTTTTAAGCATATTTAATGCTTTTTCATTATTATTGGCAGAAAGAGATTCGTAAGTCGTTTGGTAAAGCTCATGATACCAGAGCGATTTTTCAAAGTCTTTTTTGTCCTTAAAAATTTTCGAAAGTTTGTGTGCGCTAGTTTTTATACCAGATCTAAGACCTATTTTTTTTGAAAGTTCAAATGCGTTTAATGCATATACTTCAGCTACGCTATCTTTCTCAAGATTTAAGAAAGCCTCTGTCATGCCATTTAACAAATCTATTTTACCACGATCATCTTCTATTTCTTGATGCAGTAATTCGCTCTGTTTATACCAATAAAGTGCCCAGGTATTTTTATTATTTTTGAGATATATTTTTCCTTTTATTTCGTAACAGTACGCTAACCATTCGAGTATTCTTTCTTTTTCAAAAGTTGCAATACTTACATTAACATTAAACATAGCATATTCTAACTCGTTCATATCTGCATATGTAGAGGCGATATTACTAAGGGTCTCTGCTAAAAAAATAGGATTACCAATTTCTTCATGAATACTTTTAGATTTTTGGAAAAAAACCATTGCCTGTTCATAATCTTTTTGTTCGACATATAAATGGGCAATGTTATCGTTTACAATTGATATAATATTTTTGTAATTATTTTTTTCTGCAATTTCAATGGTAACTAAGTACCATTTTAAGGCTTTTGAATATTCGCCTTTATAACCATATTCTTTAGCCAATTCATTTAATGTTCTTGCCTTTAGAAAAGATTTGTCGTGTTCAGCTGCAATGTTGTAAGATTTTGTAAAATTTGAAATGGCTAGGTCGATTTTTCCTTTATCAGAATAATAGCCTCCAATAGTATAGTAAGAATTAATCTCACCATTTATGTACTCAGCTTTTTGACTAAGCTCAAGACTTTTTTTACTTAAAATTTTTAAACTATCTAAATTATGGTAACGGTATTCTTTAGCTAATTCTAGAAGTTGGTTAATATAAAGTGTATCGTTAGAATTAAAGTTTGCAGACTTTTTTATTTCCTCCAATTCATTTAGAAGTGTATCTCTTTTAGAACTTTGAGCTAAAATTGAAAGATTACCTAACACTAAAAATAAGAATACAACCATGCACACCCTTATTGGGGAGTGTAGTAATAATGGTTTTAGTATTCTTCGGTTCATAGCTATCGCTCGATAATGCGATTCTAAAATTAACCTAGAAGAATATGGAAAAGTAATAAATGTTGTGAAACGCGCTTTATTGTGTGTTTTAACGTTCTAGAAGGGTAGTTCGTCGATGAATTGAGCTTTTTTTGATTTAAAATCTGCTAATTTAAAAGTGTCAATTGCTATCAATGTCTTATTTATCAGGAGTAAATTTTGAATAGAAATTCAGGTAAAAATAAGTTAAAGCTATACCATGTCTCCTGGTAATTCAACTATAAATTGACTACCCTGGTTTGGTTGACTTTTAACCATTATCTCACCATTATTTTTTATTACCATCGCCTTTACTAGACGTAAACCTAAACCAGTTCCTTTTTCTAAATTTGTGCCATATTTAGAGAAATTCTCGGTGTTACTGAATAATTTTTGTATATCGGCTTCGGTCATACCTACACCGGTATCTGTTACTTGAATTACTAGATTTTTATCTTTTATTTCAGTAGATATTGTAATCAGACCTTCATTAGGGGTAAATTTAATAGCGTTGTTTATTAAATTTCTGAAAATTATATTGAATTGTTGCTGATCTGCAAATACATTATGGTTAGCCGCTACTTGGTTATTAATAATGATAGATTTTTTCTGTATCTCATTTCTATACAGCTGTAATATGGTATCTAACTCATACTTAACAGAAATACTGCGAACATTAATGGTGCTACCTTGCATTTGTGTTTTTCCCCAATGTAAAAGATTGTCCATAGTAAATTGTACTTGTTCAAGGTCTTCTTTTAGTTGTGGAGCAAATTGATCAAAATAAACCTTGCCTTCAGGGTCTTCTAAATATAGCCTTAGAATATCGTTCAATGAATTAATAGGCCCTCTTAAGTCATGACCTACAATTGAAAACAATCGATCTTGATTAGCATTTATTTGAGTAAGACTCTCCTGATTTTTATTTAAAATTTCTGCTTGGCTAGCTAATTTTTTATTTAGTACTTTTTCTCGCTTATTAGCTTTTAAGATGATAAATACGATAACCATTAAAGCAAATAGTCCTGCAAGTGACCATTTTACATATTTACGTTGTTGGTTTAATGCCTGCTCATTTTCTGCTTTTAAACGTTCTGTCTCTATATTAAAGTTTAATTTAGCATTAAGCATCATTAAGTTACGTCTGTTCTTTTTCTTATAAATATCATTAGAAAGTTTCTCAGTAAGTTCTAGGTATTTTAAAGATTCTGCTACTTCGTTCTGTTCTTTTTTAATTTCATATAATGTTCTATATGCTTTTTCTAGACCTTTTTCATAATCAGTAGATGCATATATAGCCACACTTTTATTAATGATTTCCTCAGCTTTAGTTAGATTATTTAGTCCTAAATATGACTTTGCAAGACCATATTTAATATCGGCCTTGGCCTTTACATCATTAAAGTCATTATGCATATCAAAAGCCTTTTGATAGTTCACTAAAGCATTTTCATAATCATTCAAGGCTAAATAATAATACCCTAAAGTAGAGTAGGTCCATGCTAACCATGTGGTATGCTTATATTTTTCAAAAAGTGCTAATGTTTCATCTAACTCTATTTTTGCTTGATCTAAATTTCCTAACTCAATATTTAAGAAAGCCATATTGCTCAGCATCATAACTTCTTTGGTAGGGTCATTTAATTTTTTAACGTGTTTATAGGCGACAGCGTAATATTTTAAAGCCTCATCATTATTATCTAGGCGACTGAAAATTGTGCCTAAATTCATATTCATTCGAAATAAATGAAACTGATCATTTGTCTTTTCTGCAATAGTAAGCGTATGTAAGAATTGTGTATATGTGGAAGGGTAGTCATTTTTGAAATAATATCCTTGCCCAAGAACATTATAAATTTTCATTTCTGTTTTTGGGTACTTTTTTAAATCAGGGTTTTTTATGGTCTCTAAACTGAAATCGATAGACTTATCAGTTTCTCCTTTATTTAAATATAATGTTGCTAGGTTAGATAATGCTTCAAGCTCACCCAGTACATAGTTGTTTTTCTTACTCAGTTCAAGCGCTCGTTCTGAGTTTATTAGCATGGAGTCTTGCTCAATTCGTCTTTGGTAATAAGAGAGCTGGTTTAGGTTGTCAATATATTCAGGTGAGTTTTCTGAAAAATCTGAGGAATTCTTTAATTTAGAAATTTTTTGATGATAAAACTCAATGCTATCTTTTTGTGCTAGAGCAGTAAAAAAGCTAAAACATACAAATGCGAATAGTAAAAAATTATGTTTATAATTTGATATAGAATGCATTATGAATAGTGGTATAAACTTAGTAGGTTGTTTCAAATAAAACTTCAAGTTAAAAAAATTATATTTAATGATTCTTAAAATTAAATATTTATTGAATTTTTAAATTATTATTTGTTAGAACTGTATAAAAAAATTATCTTTGCACTCGCTTACAAATGGTGGTTGTAGCTCAGCTGGTTAGAGCATCGGTTTGTGGTACCGAGGGTCGCCGGTTCGAACCCGGTCTTCCACCCTAAAAGGCAGATAAAAAGTCTTAGATTCATTTCTAAGACTTTTTTGTTTTTAACCAGTAGCTTGCCTAATTGTTAAGCATAAAAAAAGCCTTGTAATCATTATGATTACAAGGCTTTTTTATATTTTAAGTATCTGAATTCTAGTCTACTTTTAACTTATTTTCTCTGTTAGCAATTTCCCATGCCGTATAAAAAACTAATCGAGATCTGTTTTCTAAAAGATCGTAGTTTATTTTATCTGGTGTATCACTTGGTTTATGGTAATCAGCGTGAGTACCGTTAAAATAAAATATGATAGGAATATTGTTTTTAGCGAAGTTATAATGGTCACTTCTGTAGTAGAAACGATTTGGATCGTTCTCATCATTATAAGTATAATCTAATTCAATATTCATGAATTTCTTATTTACTTCTTCAGATAGATTATGAAGTTCTAAACTTAATTTATCTGAACCTATTAAATAGATATAGTTGCGGTCTCCTTCACGTTCAGGATCTATTCTACCAATCATATCAATATTTAAATTGGCAACAGTATTCGCAAGCGGAACGATTGGATCAACATCAGTGTAATATTGTGATCCTAACAATCCTTTTTCTTCACCTGTAACGTGCAAGAATACAATTGATCTTTTAGGTCCGTTACCTGCATCTGCTGCTTTCTTAAAAGCTTCAGCTATTTCTAAAAGCGCAACAGTACCAGATCCATCATCATCTGCACCGTTGTTTATTTCACCATCACCAGTAATACCTATATGGTCTAAATGCGAAGAAATTACTAAATATTCATTCGGCTTCTCAGAACCTTTTAAAATTGCTGCAACGTTTTCTGATGTAATTTTATCATTAGAACTCTCAAAAGCCAATTGTAGTTTTTTGCTTAAAATTTGCGGCTTGTCATCAGTATCTATAGTTGATAAAAAGCTTTTTGCAAGTGTTTGGTCAATGAACAGGTTGTAGAATTCAGGAGCGCTATTATCTACTACTTCCATTCTGCCACTATTATTTGTTTTCATTGATTCAAACCTGCGCTTAAATCGACTGAAATTACCAGCATCATAATACAAGACACCGATAGCGCCTTTATCCATCGCAATTTGAACTCTTTTTGTCAAAGATTCAGACATATTGCTCCAGTTAGAAGTTTCGGTAGTACCAGTAATAACAAAGGTGCCATCAGCATTTTTTGGCTCACCAGACTTCATTAAAACAATCTTACCTTCTACATTAAGGTCGTTATAGTTAGAATAGGAATCATCTTCTATTCCATAAGCTGCATAAACGATGTCATCAGTAGATGTATTGGCTGCTGAAAAAGTTAATACATGCTCGCCAACAGCAAAATCGGTACCATCAACAGTTAATTTACCAATAGGTAGTTTGCTGATTTCTAATGGTACTTCTTGAAAATAGTTACCATCTTTTTTAGCAGGTGGTATGCCTAATTTTTCATATTCAGCCTTTAAATAAGCTATTGCCTTTTTCTGACCTGGTTGACCAGTTTCTCTGCCTTCGAATTCATCTGAAGCATAAATATAAAGGTGTTCTTTTAACTCTGCTTCTGTAATCGTTTCTGCAAATGAAATTTCAGATGCGACTGATGATGCTTCTTCTGTTGCGGCATCGGTAACGGTTTTTTGAGAAGAATTGCATGACATGGCCGTAGCGACCAATAGAAATAGTGTTTTTTTCATTTTTATAGTAATCTAATTTCTCCAAAAATAATCAAATCTTATCTAGTTTTAAAAGGTAGATTTTAGAATCAATATTTTGGTTGATTTTTATTTATTTAATGCTTCTTTAATAGCGGCTTCAACCAAAGGTTCCATTACTTTATAGCCTTCAACTGTAGGGTGTACTTCATCTTCTGCGTATTTTTTTGGTAAGCCATTTCGTTCATCGACCATAGCAGAGAAATAATCTAAATAAATATGCCCATTAGCATCAGCATACTCTTTTATCATTTTGTTCAGTTCAATTATTTTACCTGATGGTTCTAAACCTGGTTTCCACGGGTAATCATAAGCGGGTAGGGTAGAAGACAAAATAACTTTAATATCGTTGGCATGGGCAAGTTCTGCCATACCTTTTATATTATCCATAATCATTTCTAAGGTTGACGGACCTGTATTACCAGCTATATCATTGGTGCCTGCAAGTATTGTTACCACTTTCGGAGTCAGATTAATAACATCTTGTCTAAAACGAATAAGCATCTGTGGTGTAGTTTGTCCGCTGATACCTCGGTTGATATATGGCTTGCCTTCAAAAAACTCAGGACGATTATTTAGCCAACCTATAGTAATGGAGTTGCCCATGAATACTATACGGTCTTCACCGTCTTGTAAAGCTGGTACGACCGCATTGGCTTCTTGGAAATGTTTTAAATCTGCCCAGTCTTGCGCATTAATTGTTGTTAAACCTAAGAACGATAACATACAGGTTAAAATTAAGGTATTTGCTTTTTTCATTTTATGTGTTGATTATGCTTGTTGAATTTGATTCTGCTCTTCTACAGTCAATGGTACATTTTTAATGATATGATTTTTATTTGGTCTTTGCACCGCTAAATAGGCTAACAAACAAATCGAGATTACCAGTGGTAATGCGTTACCTGTATTATAATAGGCGAAGAGGCCAATAAAAGCAGGCATCTCAATAAGTGCATATTTAATATGTAAGGCAGATTGATATTTTTTTAATTTGTCTTCTAGTCGTGTGCTCAACTGAATTTTAGAAGTCATTTTTTTAAAAATCCATTGACTACCAAAATAACCAATCATAGCAAATATGGGTACGGCATATAAAAACATGCTTTCTCCATTGCTGTCTGTATTGAAAGTGTTGATTTGAAAAATCACCCAAATGGTAAAAATACTTAGTCCTACAAGTAAGAACAAATGCATGATAGAAAGGCTCTTGATAAAATTCTTTAGTTCCATATAGTTTTAAATAAGGGAAGATAATATAAAATAAAGCTACAGAGAATTTAGCTAAGTAATAGTAATGATTTTTATACCAAATGCTTGATCTAGAATTTTATCTTTGCGCGGTATGAAAAATATACTCATAATGATTATTGCTACTTTAACATTACAAAGTGCATACGGTCAAATAGAACAAGATAAAGTACTTCATTTTTTAGGAGGAAATCTGTATGGTTTGGTAGGTGCCGGAGTAGCTAATGAAATTTCTGATGGTGATAGAACCTGGACGTTTATTGGAGCTGTTGGTGGTAGCTTATTAATTGGTTTGGCAAAAGAAAGTATTGACCAGAAGCAATATGGAGGCTGGAGCAATGAAGATTTATTGGCTACAGTTTTGGGTGGCGCTACAGTGGGAGTTACAATTGATATTTTTAAAAAGAAAAAACAACGTAAAAGAGAACAACTATATCGAGATGCTATTAAATCTGCCGATGTAAGATTTCAAAAGAAATTCCCAATAGAAACAAAAGAAATAAATTCTTTGCTTGTATTGGGAATGTCTAATACTGTTTTAGAAAAATAAATTTCTATTGTTTTTAATATTTCGCACTTCTATCGGTTGCGACAGTACGTTTAATAAAATCGCGAATATCATCATTTGCGGTTTTCAGATCTTCTCTTCTTAAATACATCATGTGCCCTGATCGATAGCCTTTAAAGCTGAATCTATCTTTCATACGCCCGCTAGGATCCACTTGCCACATGGTATATTTTGCATTAAAATAGGTAGTAGCACCATCGTAGTATCCAGATTGGATCATTACATTTAAATATGGGTTCTGTGCCATTGCCAGTCTTAAGTTATCTCTTGTATTATCATTTTCATTATTCCAAGGGTGTACAGGGCCGAATAGGTTATATTTTACATCGGTTTTAAAATTCAATTCTTCTTGTAAATAGTAATTAATTGCCGGAGTAAAACTATGTAACCATGATGTTAATTCTGAATTGTAATCTGGCTTCATGCCTGCCAATTGTTTGTCAATACCTAGGTATCTAGAATCTAAACGACCTACGGTATACCCACTTTTATCTTTTAAAAGATTTTTCCAAAAGAAAGAGGTAGGCACGACCAAGTTTTGATCAAGAATATCTTTTTTGTTTAATCCTGAATAATAAGCCATTTTTTCTGCAATAGCTTCTTTTTCTGCGGAGTCTAAGAATCCACCTTTTGCTAGTGCAGGCATTAATTTATCTATGGTATATGCTTCCGATTCTGGTAAAATTTCTAGTAAATCTTTACTCTGTAATGCTGGTGGTAACATTTTATGGTGCCAAGCTGCAGCTGTAAAATAGGGTAGGTTTATTGCTTCTGCTACTGGTCCGGAATTACGGATTACTTTATAATCTGCAGGAGATACCATTATTACACCATTTAGGTACATCCATTGTTGTTCTTGTAATGCTAGTGAAAGTCCCATCACACGGGTTCCACCATAACTTTCACCAATGATATATTTTGGTGAGCGCCATTTATTGTTTCTAGTAACAAAGGTGTTCAACCATTCTGCTAAGTACTTGATATCGGCGTTTATTCCGAAGAACTTATCCCTATCAACTTCTTTTCCGCTTGCAGGTATGGTTCTGCTGTATCCGGTATTAACAGGGTTAACATATACAATATCGGCTACGTCTAAAACCGAATGCGGATTTGCACTTACACCATATGGTTGTACCGGGTAACCTTCATCATCAATCTTTAATATTTTTGGTCCTGTATACGCCAAATGCATCCAAACAGATCCAGAACCTGGTCCGCCATTAAACGATATTAATAATGGTCTTGCAGCGCGATCTTTAATATTATTTCTAGTGTAATATGTGTAATGTAAAGAGGCAATAGGTTTTGCATTTTCGTCCCATACCGGTTGTGTACCTGTTTGCGCAGTGTACGAAAAAGTTGCTCCGTTTATGGTAGCACTATGTTGTGTGGTAATTACCGTGTCTATGGGTAATTCTCTAGACTGGGCAACGCTAATGGCGGCTGCCAAACAAATTGATAGTTGCAGTAGTTTTTTCATGGTTTGATAAGGTTCTGTTGTTGAACGAAAATAAGCATAAAAGCTCAATATTTACTTCAACTATAATTGAATAAATTGTTAATGTCAATTCTTTATTTTTGAAGATTATTATCCAGAATACGGCACTTAATAGTACTGTATATTCTTAATATAAAATTCATTAAAGGTTTGATGAAGTTCAATGATTTTTATTTAATTTTCTAAAGCATTAAAATAGACACATGAAGAAATTATCAAGACGCTCATTTAGTGGTATAGCTGCCAAAGGAATATTAGGAACAACATTGTTATCAAATATGCCATTGGCAAAAGCTTTTACTACAGGGGCTATAAATAAAAAGTTAGGTATTGCTTTAGTAGGTTTAGGAAGTTATAGTGAACATCAACTTGCACCATCGTTATTAGAAACTGAACATTGTTATTTGGCTGGTATTGTTACCGGAACCAAAGAGAAAGAAGGCATTTGGAAAGAGAAATACAACCTGTCTAAAAAGAATATTTATAATTACGACAATTTTGATGCTATAGTAAAGAACGATGATATCGATATCGTTTATGTGGCATTACCGAATAGTATGCATGTAGATTTTTGTATTCGGGCTGCAAAAGCGGGTAAACATGTTATTTGCGAAAAGCCAATGGCTGTTAGTGTTAAAGAATGTGATGCTATTATAAATGCTTGTAAAGAGAATAAAGTGAAATTAGGTGTTGGGTACAGAATGCAGAGCGACCCTTATACCAATGAGGTAAAGAAATACGTAAAAGAGAAAATTTTTGGAGAGGTGCTTTTTGTTTCTTCAGATGCAGGATATGTTTCTAATGGTAACCCTGATCAATGGCGTTTAAATAAAACTCTTTCTGGTGGTGGTGCTTTAATGAATATGGGCGTATATGCGATACAAACTAGTATTTATGGTACGGGGCAGAATCCTATTTCTGTTTCTGCTCAAGAGTTTAGTACACGACCCGACTACTTTAAGGATACCGATGAAACCATTACTGCGCAGTTTAAATTTGCTAATGGTGCAGTTGCACAAATATGGACTTCACACAATGCAAATGGTAATCGTTTAAAATGTCATTGTAGTAATGGTTGGTTTGAGTTAAATCCTGCTCATAGTTACGGACCAATTAGCGGAAGAACATCAAACGGTAATACTATAGAATTTCCATTTAAAAGACAGCAGGCTTTACAGATGGACGATTTTGCCAAGCATGTTATATTGGGTACCAAAAACATCGCTCCGGGTGAAATGGGAAAAAGAGATATGATTATCGTTGAAGCTATTTATAAATCAATTGCAGAAGGTGGTAAAGAACAAGCCTTGTCTTTAGGTAATTTAGGGATAGTGTCGTAACATACTTTAAATCATCGGTTTTACATTTAAGTTAACTTGAATTTCAAGTTTAGATCACTTCAAATTCAAGTTAATTTTACATCTTAACATAAGCATAAACTTCTCTTCATCAATTGCTAATTTTCAGTGAACCTTCTTAAAAGGTTGTCTATATAGTTTTGGCATTCATAACCTAAAAACTATATTGATAATGAAAAAATCAAAAAATTTACTATTAAAAGCTGTGTTCTTTTCTTGCCTCGGATTAGCAGTAATGAGCTGTGAGGGCGAAGATGGTGCCGATGGTACAAATGGAACAAACGGCATTGATGGTGTCGATGGCGCTGATGGTACTAACGGAGAAGATGGTGCTGACGGTCAAGATTTAACTTTGGCAGAATCAATACCTTTAACTAGTTCTGTAACTCCGAATGAATTGTTTGAACTTAAAGGTGCATTTGCAGGATCAGCTGACCTTAATATGATTATGTCTTCTGCCGATATATTAGAGTCCGATTCTACATTTGTTTACGGTTCTTATATGGATGGTGCAGCACTTTTTCCTACTGAAGATGGTAACTACGCGTTGATCAATAATTTAGAAGCAGATTATTCTATTGCGAGAATTATGTTAAACGCTGAGCTTCAACCATTACAAGGCGATTATATCGTTAACTCAACAGCTACTGCATTTACGGCTATGTGTTCTGGTTCTGCCATAACAGTTGAAGAGCATGGTTTTGGACCTTTATACCTTGCTGGTGGCGAATGGGGCGGTAACGCAAAAGGTGTTTATAAAGTAAATCCTTTTCGATCAAAAGAAGATAGAGTAGAGGTAGAAAGATTACCTGCTTTAGGGGAATGGTCCACAGAAAATGCAGTAGCAATCGGTAAAGATGCATACGCTTCGCAAACTGTTATTTTCATGGGAGATGACCATAGCGATAATGTATATCCACAAGCTCATTTTGGAATGTATGTTGCTGCTAGAGGGGATCTTTACGGTGGAAAGTTATATGTTTTAAGAGGAAAAAATCCTGTAGAGTCTTTACCTGGTGACGGCGGACAACTATTTGAAATGGGAATGTCTGAAGATGTTGCTTATGACGTAGAATGGGTTGAAGTTACTGAAAGAACTATAGACGAATTAAACCAAGAAGCTATCGATGCTTCTGCAATTGGTTTTCAAAGAATTGAAGATATAGACTGGAGAAGAGGTTCTGCCGATGCACAAAGAGAAGTTTATTTTAATGCTACAGGAAGAATTCGTGGCGATAACCCTGATCTTAACTTAAGAGGTACCGGTTTTGGTCGTGTGTATAAGTTAGAATTAAATGATACTGACCCAACTGCAGATGCAGTTCTTACCGTAGTTGTAGATGGCGATATCGAAGGTGGCAAAGGCGATGGTCTGCATTCTCCTGATAATATAATGGTTACTGAAAACTATGCTTACATTCAAGAAGATCCAAATGGTTACGCAGATTTAAATGCAGACATTACAGGGTTCGCTAAATTATGGCAGTTAGATTTAAACACAGGTAGCTTTGTTGAAGTGATGGAGTGTAACCAAACTTTTGCATCTAGTGTTGGGATAGGAAATACTGATAGTATGTGGGAAATTACAGGGTTATTCGATGTTACCGATATCATTGGTGCATCTGAACCAACCTTTATTGGTGGTGCTCAAGTACATGGCTGGAATTATAGTACTACGCCTGAAACTGCAGTAAGAGCTGACGGACAAAAGTTTGTTGACCCAACAGCTATTAGTGAAGGTAGTGCTTCTTTAGAAGGTTCTGTTCTTTTTAAACTGACAGGTTTACCTAGATAATTCTCTTTATAAATTCTTTTAAAAAGGTTCCCTTCACTGGGAACCTTTTCTATTAATTACAATTTCAATAAATAACATGAGAGCAGTTCATAATAAATGGATTTTGACACTATTGCTGGGTATTTTTCTATCCTGTAAGCATGAGGAATCAAAACCTAAATTAATGATTACAAATAGCGAGCAATCGATGTTCAATGATGCTATACGTGATTATTATTTTATTACCCTTGACAGTACTTCGCATTACATGCAACAGATGGATACTTTGAATTCTGTATCAAAAAATAAAGCGTTATTTCTTAAAAGTAGAGCATGGTATAAAAGAGTAGAGCCAATGCTTATAGCGTACGATTATGAGAATTATGTATCTATGAATGCACCTAACTTATTAAAAGTAGAAATAGATGACCATCAAGATATTAAAATTCAAGACCCAAAGAGTTTTCAAGTTTTAGAAGAGCTTTTATATGCTGAAGATGGTTTTTCTAATAAAGAATTGAACTCAGTATTGACATACTTAAAGGTTAGAATACCATTTGTAAAAAAGAATCATATTCTCATTGCACAGCGAGATAGACACCATTTAAAAATGATTCGAGATGCTATTGTAAATATCGCAACAAAAGGAATTACAGGTTTTGATTCGCCGATGCTTTCGAACTCTTTAAATGAAGCGGTTTATAATTATGAATCTATACAAAAGGTGTTAGATATTTATAAGGATGCCTTTTATAATATAGAATTGTACGAAGAATGGAGTAAGGAAATAGCTTCTGCCATTGCAGTATTGAAAAAAAGTGATTTTGATGAATTTGACCGTTATTCGTTTATAAAAGAACATACCAATCGTCAGCTAGACCTAGCTTTGAAAACTGCTCAAGATTGGGATGTTGAATTAAGCGATTCTCGCTCATTAAATCCAAATGCTACAAGTTTATTTGAAAAGAACTTTTTTAATATGAAAATGTTCTCGATGCAAAGAGCACCCGAAATTACAGAAGAAAGAATAGCATTAGGGCGTCAATTGTTTAACGACAAAGCTTTGTCTAGTACTGGTGCAATTAGTTGTGCTACCTGCCATATAAAAGAAAAAGCTTTTACCGATGGTCATACAAAAGCAGTGGGTAGTAACGGAAAAGAACTACAACGTAATTCACCTACGTTAACTTATGCGGTATATCAACGTTCATTGTTTTATGATGGTAGGGCAGATGGACTAGAAGATCAAATTGTAGGTGTTACCAATAATGAAAACGAATTTCATATCGATTTAGAACAACTGGAAGAAAAAATACAAGAACAACCAGTTTACAGAGTTCAATTTGATTCGCTTTACGATGGTAGAATAACCAATATGAATGCAAGAAATGCGATTGCAACTTATATTAGAAGTCTTTCTAGTTTCGATTCTAAATTTGACCGAAATATAAACGGATTAGAAGAATCGATGACCAACGAAGAAGTTAAAGGCTTTAATCTTTTTATGGGAAAAGCCGCATGTGCAACTTGCCATTTTCCACCTGCTTTCAATGGTACGGTACCTCCAAAATATATGGAGAGTGAATTTGAGAATCTTGGAGTGCCTAAGAACGCAAGTTTTGAGAATCCTGTTTTAGATGATGATTGGGGTCAATATTACCCATATGAAGTGGAGGAAAAGAAACATTTCTTTAAAACTTCAACAGTGAGAAATGTAGATTTAACAGGACCTTACATGCATAACGGTGTATATAAAACTTTAGAGGAAGTGGTAGAGTTTTATAATGTTGGTGGTGGATTAGGTATGGGCTTAGATGTACCGTATCAAACCTTGCCGTCAGATTCTTTAAACTTAACTGAAGTAGAATCGAAAGCCATAATCGCCTTTATGAAAACATTGACCGATCAACAATTTGAAAACCTGAATTAGAATTTTTCAAAGACTCCTAATCCGAATAGAGCAAAATCATATTTAACTGGATCCAATGGGTCCAGTTTTCTTAAGTTTTTATCTAATTCTGCAAGTGCTTTTGCATCATTTTGCTTCCGTTTTAAAAGTCCTAGTTTTCTGGCTACATTACCAGAATGAACATCTAAAGGGCAAGATAATTTGGAAGGATTAATATCTTTCCAGATGCCGAAATCTACATTGGTAGAAGCGTCTCTTACCATCCACCGTAAAAACATGTTTATTCTTTTTGCCGCAGAACCTTTTAATGGGTCAGATACATGCTTTGTTGTACGTTGCTCATATGGTAATTCAAAAAATATTTTCTTAAATTCTGAAATTGTGGGCTGTAAGCTTTCCTTGCCTTGATGTTTTGTAAAAACACCTTCTAAACCCTTATGGTTGTTGTAAATGTTTTTAAGACTCTGAATAAAATAGGTAAGATCAATGGAATTGAAAGTTCTATGAACGAAGCCAGCTAAATTTTCAAGATTTTCATCGGTATGGTTTAGAACAAAGTCATACGGACTTTGCCCCATTCTTTCCATAAGTTTATGTGAATTATTGATAATGCTTTTTCTGTTTCCCCAAGCTATGGTAGCGGTTAAAAAAGCACTTATTTCAATGTCTTCTTTTGTCGTAAAAAGATGTGGAATCTGTATAGGATCTGTTTCTAAGAATTCAGGATTATTATACTGAATAACCTTCTCATCTAAGAATACTTTTAACTCACTTTTTGTCATTCAATGGGTATATCTAAAATTTGCATTATCAATACAGGTACTATGAGTACCATGTTGTAGCAAGCATGCAGCGCCATTGACCAAACTAGTCCGAATTTAACACGTATAAATCCTAAAAGAAAACCAACCCCAATTTGTGGAGCTACCAATAATGGTGAAAACAGTAATACTTGCGTGCTCATTTCGAAATTGCTAATGTGCATAAATCCGAAAGCGATGGTAAATGAATAAAAGATTATTCTGAAATAGTTGGAATTTTTAAAAAATACTAGTGGTCCCCTAAATAACAGTTCTTCAAAAAATGGCGCAATCACTACAGCTAAAAAGAAAATTATAGCTATTGAATAGTTATCGAACAAATCGTCCATAGCATGTTTACCCATCTCTAGTTGAAGTACATTTTCTGCTAAACTTGCGACTATTAATAACACAATACTTGTGCATAAAGCTATAATCAGTAACTTAAAAAATGTTCTTAATTTGTTAGAGAATGAAGTTGTAATATCCTGTTCATAAACCGGATTCTTTGCAAATAATAAAAGTTCTTCTAGCATCTGTTTTCTCTTATGCTAAAATGATTTCTTTATCTACAATTTTACCATCTACCATAGTCAACTTTCTATCTGCCATTTCTGCCAGTTCGCTGTTGTGGGTTACGATAACAAATGTTTGTCCGAATTTTTCTCGTAATTCAAAAAATAACTTGTGAAGATTATCGGCACTTTCAGAATCTAAATTTCCACTAGGTTCATCGGCAAATATTATTGATGGGTTGTTTATTAAAGCTCGTGCTACTGCAACGCGTTGCTGTTCTCCGCCAGATAGCTCAGACGGCTTATGGTTATAGCGATGCGACAAACCTAAGAACTCTAATAACTCTTTTGCTCTAGCTTCTGCTTCTGCTTTAGGCGTTTTTTTTATGAATGCAGGTAAGCATACATTTTCAATAGCCGTAAATTCAGGAAGCAATTGATGAAATTGAAAGATGAAGCCAATATGTTCATTTCTGAATTTCGCTAAATCTTTATCATTCAGATTGGTAGTTTCAATGTTATTGATAAGTAGTGTACTACCCTTACGGTTCGATTGAACATCTAAAGTTCCAAGAATTTGTAATAATGTGGTCTTTCCTGCACCAGAGGCACCAACAATAGAAACGATTTCCCCCTTTTTTATATGAAGATCAACACCTTTAAGAACTTCTAATTCTCCGTAATATTTATGAATGTTAGAAGCTTTTATCATAAGAAAGATTGTGTTTAGGGTGATATTATGTTGAAATTCAAAATTAATGAAAAAGGAGCACGGTAAAAATAGTATTTCTCTTTTAGTTGCGTTTACTATTAATATGCAGCATTATATTTATGAAATATTTATGTTGGATGATAAAAGAAAATACTAAATTTGTTCAACTTAAATTTAATTAGGTTAAACACAAATATAATTTATGTCCCCATATAGAAATTTAGAAGAGTACAATCTTGAAATTACCGATGAAGTTAAAAGCAGGTATTCATCGATTATTGAAGAAATTGGCGAAGATGTAGAAAGGGAAGGTTTGGTTAAAACCCCAGAACGTGCAGCTAAAGCTATGTTATTTTTAACTCAAGGGTATCAACAAGATCCTGTAGAGATTTTAGAAGGGGCAATGTTCAAAGAAGATTATGATGATATGGTTATTATAAAGGATATTGAATTGTATTCTTTATGCGAACACCATATGTTACCATTTTTTGGTAAAGCACATATTGCATATATACCTAATGGTCAAATTGTTGGCTTAAGTAAAATACCTCGTGTAGTAGATGTTTTTGCTAGAAGACTACAGGTGCAAGAAAGGCTAACGCACGATATTCTAGAGTGCATCAATAATACTTTGAAACCTAAAGGTGTTGCGGTTGTAATTGAAGCATCGCACATGTGTATGATGATGCGTGGTGTACAGAAACAAAACTCGGTAACTACTACATCAGGGTTTAGAGGTCAGTTCGAAAAAATTGAGACAAGAAACGAGTTTTTGAAACTAATCAGCGCAAAACTTTCTTAAAAGGTCTTAAATCGACTTTTATAAATTTTTAATATTTGGCATCTTTGTTGCATTCTTAAGTTAGAATAACTAATTTTTCAATATGTCAATTTTTAAAGATAAAAAATATAAGCAGCTTTTTATGGGGTTGCTTTTTGATGGTATAGGTATGCTGTCTTTCGTAATACCTTTTGTAGGTGAATTTTCAGATATAGTTTGGGCGCCCCTTGCTGGTTGGCTCATGACCAGAATGTATAAAGGTAAGGTAGGGCAAGCTGCAGGTGCATTTACTTTCTTAGAAGAAATTATACCAGGGTTTGATATTATACCATCATTTACATTGATGTGGTTATATACTTATGTTTTCAAAGGAGCCAAAAAAGGACAAACAATAGAAGTTTAAATCTTACTTTTAATTTTATTAAATACCTTAACTTTAACTCAAATAACTTGAGTTTTGAAGAGAAGAAATTTTGTTGCAAAATCTAGTTTAGGTGGTCTAGCTGCCTTATTAGGTGTAGATATCGTTTATAAAAATTTAATGCCAGCTGGTTACACCCCTGTAGCCCTACAAGATTCAGATCCATTTAAATTATTTAATAAAGACAAGGGTATGGTCGTTTTAAACGATAAACCTTGGAATATTGAGGCTCAAGCCCATCTATTAGATGATAAGGTTACACCCAATAAATCTATTTTTATTCGTAATAACGGACTCATACCTGAAGAGATCGATGTTGAAAAATGGACGCTTACCATAGATGGCGAATCTGTTCAACAAGAAAAAACATATTCCCTTGCAGAGCTAAAATCCAAATTTAAACATCATACCTATCAATTAACACTTGAATGTGGTGGTAACGGTAGAAGCGAATTTGATCCACCTGCAAAGGGGAACCAATGGACTATTGGTGCGGTATACTGTGCCAGCTGGACAGGTGTTAGATTGCGCGATGTTTTAGAAGATGTAGGTATAAAAGACGATGCCGTATATTTTGGATATCATGCAGCCGATATTCATCTGAGTAGAGACCCAACAAAAGAACCGATATCTAGAGGTGCGCCTATGTCTAAGGCTATGCAAGATGAAACTATTTTAGCTTTTAAAATGAACGGAGAAGATATTCCGTTAGCTCATGGTTATCCGTTACGGGTTATTGCTGGTGGTTGGCCCGCTTCAGTTTCGGGAAAATGGTTACAACGCATCAGTATTAGAAATATAGTTCATGATGGTACAAAAATGACTGGTACAGCATATAGAGTCCCGTGCAAACCGGTTGCCCCTGGTGAGAAAGTTGCAGATGAAGATATGTGCATTATTGAATCTATGCCCGTTAAATCTTTAATTACATACCCAAAATCTGGTGCAACATTATCTAAAGGTAAAAAGTTGAACATTAGAGGGCACGCTTGGGCAGGTGAATTAGAAGTTGCCAAAATGGAATACTCTATAGATTTTGGTGCTACATGGAATACCTGTGTCATTGAAAAACCTGCGAACCGTTTAGCTTGGCAACATTTCTCTGCATCTATTTTATTTCCGCAAGAAGGATATTACGAGGTTTGGGCAAAAGCTACTGATGCTAATGGTGTTAGTCAGCCAATGCTATTACCTGGTTGGAACCCGAAAGGATATTTAAATAATGCTTGTCATAGAATAGCTGTAAAAATCGCATAGATGAAAGAGCAAAATCATGGCAAATTAAAACGCGATTTTAAAGGTCTGTATCGAAAGATACTATTAGCAAGTGTTGTTGTAGCTATTGGTGGTATTGCTTTGATATATTTTATGGTAGACCCAAGTCTATCTGTTTTTAAGGCTGACGAACCAGATACCGAAATAGTTGATATACCTGTTGAAGATGATTTTGATAAAATTGAAAACGGTATCCACTCAAGAACTGGTTTTATTGATGCGCCTGGCATGACTGAGACCATTCAGAATTGTACCAATTGTCACTCATCAAAACTTGTTATTCAGAATAGAATGAATGCAGAACGATGGAAAACGACTATAAAATGGATGCAAGAAACCCAGAATTTATGGGATTTAGGAGAGAATGAAGCTGTTATCATTAATTATCTAGTTACCAATTATCCTCCTAGAAAGAAGGGTAGAAGAGCGGTGTTAACTGATATAGAATGGTATCAATTGGAAGAGTAATATAATAAAAGAGCTTGATAAACTGCATGCAGTATCAAGCTCTTTATTTTTAGAAATATGATTATAGAGGTAGGCTAATACCTAAATTTATATTTCTTCCAATATTGGATATTCCATCAGTTTTAAGTCTCGATAAGTGTGATATATATTCTTTATCTAAGATGTTATTTGCACTAAGCTTAAACTCAATCGGCTGATTTGAAATAGTTACGGTGGCTCCAAATCCTAAATTTAAAAGGGAATAACCATCAGTTACAGTTTCAAAATCACTTACTTTATTCTGTGCGAAATAGGATTTTAGGGTTAGAAATCCGTATCCATTATTAAAGCTTTCACTAATTTTATTAAATTCGAATCGCAAAGTATTTGCCCAATTATTAGCAGGTATTAAAGGAAGATTTCCATTGCCCTTTAATTCTCCTGTCACCGTCGAGAAATTACTCTCCATATGTAACCAATCTAATGGGTGTGGATGGTAGTGTATACCTGCCTCACCACCATAGAGATTCGCATCTTGCTGTTGATACAGAAAAACGGCATCACCATCTAAGGTCATTCCATTCGGTTCTAAATAAATATAGTCTGAAATGGAATTGTAAAATGTGTTAACATAGAATTCAAAATGCTCATTTGAAAATTCAAAAGACAAATCGGTCTGAACATTTCTTTCGTTATTTAAATTGGCATTTCCTACTTCAAATCTATTAGTCCCTTCATGTGAACCGTTAGAAGTTAATTCAGCTAGGTTAGGGGCTCTAAAGCCAGAAGCAATATTTAAACGGGCAATAAGATTTTTTGAAACATCTAATTTATATCCAGCAGCAATATTAAAACTATTGAAACTTCTATCTACAGTTTCTACAAAGCCTTCTTCACCAACTATACCTGATGCTTCTGCTTCAATACTTCTTCTGTCAAAACGAGCACCAAGTTGAAAATCGTTTTTGTTTAAATGAATATGAGAAGTGGCTAATAGTCCGATATCATTTGTAGTAGCATCTGGTATTAATATTTCTTCACCGTAGTTACTGTTTTTTTGGTTCATACCCTGTAAGCCTATTATCGTCTCTACTACGCCTATTTTTGGCATATTATATTGTAGATTATAACTTAGGGTTTCAAGTTTCATATCTAGTGCAGCGCCTTCTTCTTCATGTTCTTCATCTGTGTGTTCCTCTTCACTCTCTTCAGGTTCTTCTTCGTGATGATGATCTTCGAATTCTTTTCTATCATTTCGTGTATATCCAATAATGGCTTGAAGACTAGAATTGTTAAAATACAAATTAGATTTAGAACTTATAATATGACTGGTGATGTCTTGAAATGGTTCAACTGCTTTGCGGCTAGTAGTTTGTTCGCCAATTTCTTCGGGTATACCTAATTCAGAATTGTTGTAATTGTAGCGTAATTCTGTCTTAAAATGCGATAATTGATACGCTAAACCTGTTTTTAAATCCTTTTCATTGAATCTGGAATTCGTAACTCTTTCATGATTACCAGTTTTGTAATCAACATGAGAACTACCACCTGCACGAAGTAAGAATTTTAGTTTTTCTGAAGATGCCTTAAATCCGGCATTGCCATTATAACCTCGAGTATTGGTAAAGTAATTTAAATTCACGTCACCTTCTATATCATTAGAATTCGCAAATTTTTCAGGATTTAAATATAATACCCCGCCAAGTGCATCTGAACCATATAATAAAGACGCAGGACCTTTTATAACCTCTACACTTTCTATACCTGCATCACTTATTCCTAAGCCATGTTCATCACCAAATTGTTGATTCTCTAAACGAATACCTTGGGTATACGTTAGTACTCTATTCGAGCTTAGACCACGTATAACAGGTTTTCCAATTCCAACGCCTGTTGATACACTTTCAACACCCGGAATATTAGTAATACCATCAGAGAGGTTGATTGCGCCGGTAGATTTTAAATCTTTAATGCTGGTTCTTTCAACCTTCATTACATTTTCACGTTGTAGTTTGTGAAACGGTGTAGATACAATAACCTCTTCCATCTCTATAGCACTTGGCGCTAGATCGAGAGATAGTTGGGTGTTGGTACTATTAACTTCAACAGTTTGTGAATAGGTTTGAAACCCTATGTATGATATTACTATTTTAAATTTACCTAAAGGCAAGTTATTAATTTCATAATAACCAGCAGCATTTGTAACCGTTCCTTTTTCTAACTGAGGAAAATAAATTGATACTTGTTCTAAGGGTGTTTGGTCATCTTGACTGTTAATAGTACCCTGTAATGTATTCTGTGCGAATGTAAATTGTGCAAACAATGCGAACAGCATCGTTATATAAATATTTTTCATATAAAATTGTATTAAGACTTTTAGACTTTACCTTGTTTGAAATGAAATCTTAACAGGTAGGTGGGCCTCTTAATACAAAATGAAGTTGCTGATATTTACTTAGAAAGTAGTAATTGTTTATAATAGCTTCTGTGATAGGAGCCAATGAAATAAGTTCTGGATAAACAAAATCTGGGTAAAATAATGAAGCTAACTGATAATGTTCGAAATCGCAATCGAACTCGACTGCATGAATATGTAATTCTTTAGAAACGCAATGAAACTCTTCATGCTCATTTAATGCATGCGAAATCTTAACAAAATATGGTCCCAATATGCCTACCAGTAAAAATACGGCAACCATTGGGTAAATTATGTTGTCTTTCACAAAACTCATAGCTGCAAATCTAATTAATACAGGTAGGTAAGGTGTTAAAGAATTATTAAATTAATTAAATAAGAATCCGAGTCCTAATCTTTTCAGCATCTTTTTTTCAAATGCCCAAAAGAATTTGAATTGCCCAAATAACCAGCCATATATTACCAATAGTATCTGATAAAAGGGAAAAATTATTAGAATTCGTAAAAGCCAATACATTGTTGTTCCCCACCATGCATCTGGAAAATTAGCTTGTTGTAAGCCAATTAAATTTAAAAAAGGTTTTGCCACAAAGACAGAAGATGATCCGGTAATGGAAAAAACAATAAAAATAATAGTTAATTGAAAATTGCTGGTAACGCCCCAACGCTCTTTTAATTTTTGCATGACATGTGTTGAATGCCGCAAATATACTTTTTAAATACGGGGTACAAAAGGACCTAAACGTTGATTATATTTTCTTTGAAAATAGATGAAGTAATTATAAAGTTTGTAGTTAACCTCATACCCATAATCTATTTGATTTGAGTAATCTATGCGCAATTCATATAAATTCGGGTCAAATCGAGATGGTTGCATAACCCTGTTATTCCATTCTAAAACCATAATGTAATTTCTATTTTTCAGAAAATTTTGAGAATAATAACCCTCGGGTTTGGCAATTGAACTTAGCCATGTATTGAAACCAGGCTCAATAATTATTATTTCATATGCTGTTTTGTCACTAGAAATAGTAATGGTATCGCCTTGTACTTGATTAAAAGCCTGTTCTTCATTATTCGAAATAGTTAACGTTTCTTTTGATGCTCCACAATTAAGTAGAAGTAAAGAAATGGTGCTTAAAATTAGTGCATCAAAAAAAGAGGTGTATTTTGTTTTCATGAAATATAAGATACAAAAAAACCCGCTTGCAGTTGCAAGCGGGTTATATAAATAGAATTTTAAAATCTTATTTACCGAAAAGACCTCCTAAAAGACCTCCAAGACCACCACTACTTTTACTACCACCCATTACCATGCCGGCAACGTCGTCTAGTATGCTACCATCACCATCTGCATCTAACAAAGAAGTAATTAAGCTTTGGTTTTCTTGTGGTTGTCCACCTAGCATGCTACCTAAAAGAGCATTCATACCGGTACCATCACTTACGTTACTTTGTGCAGTTTGCTTTCCAATCATTCCCATAACTATAGGAGCAGCCATTTTTAAAATAGAAGCTACTGAACTTGCATCGATACCAGATTTAGCGCTAAGGGCACTTTCCACTTGAGGTTGTTTGTCTCCAAATACATGACCCAAAATACCAGCACCGTCTGCCATTACACTATCATCAACACCGCCGCCAAAAAGACCGCCTAAGTTATCTAAGATACCACCATTATGATTACTAGATAATGCGCTCATTAAACCTTGAGCACCTTCTGGAGTAGATACATTTTTTTTCATTGCACCAAGAATAAGTGGCATAGCCATACTTAGTACATTTGCGGTTTTATCTGCTGGTTGGTTAGTTTGACCTGCAACTCCACTAATTAATTGTTGCCCCATTGGGCTATTTAATAAATCTAATAATCCTGCCATTGTAATAGTTAATTTAATGTTTACATTGTAAAGTACGAAAAAGAGGCCAGAATATTGCCTTTTAAGCACCTATTTTAACAGAGAAATGATTTGGTCAGCCAGTTCTAGTCCTATTCTTTCTTGAGCTTCTAGTGTAGCTGCACCAATATGAGGCGTTAACGATATGCTAGAATGCATCAATATTTTAACTTCTGGTGTTGGTTCAGATTCATAAACATCTAAACCAGCAAAGGCAACAGACCCGTTTTCTAACGCATTTATTAATGCAACTTCATCTAAAACACCACCTCTTGCAGCATTTACGATACCTACACCTTTTTTCATTTGTGCAAATTCTGACTCTCCCAAAACATAGTTATTCTGCCCTGGTATATGTAAAGAAATATAATCTGCCTGCTTTAGTAAGTCTTCTTTTGTTGTATTCTTTAAATTGAATGTTACTTTCTGACCGTCGAAAAACGAAAGTTCAATATCGGTTTGTTCTACTTCTGGGTCGCAATACACAACTTTCATACCTGCGCCAATCGCAAGTTTTGCCGTTGCTTGACCAATGTTACCGAAGCCGAATAGACCTAAAGTCTTACCTCTAAGCTCTGTACCTTTTGAATACGATTTTTTGAGACCTTTAAAGTTGCTGTCGCCCTCTAATGGCATATTTCTGTTTGCGTCATATAAAAAACGTGCTCCACCAAAAAGATGGGCAAATACTAATTCTGCCACAGATTCTGACGATGCAGCAGGCGTGTTTATAATATGAATGTCTTTAGATTTTGCATAATCAACATCAATATTATCCATGCCAACACCACCTCTGCCTATTAATTTTAGGGTAGGGCAGGCGTCTATTAAATCTTTTCTAACCTTAGTGGCACTGCGTACTAATAAGGCATCAATTTTATGTTCGTTTATATAATTCGCTAACTGTTCTTGTGCAACAGTTGTCGTTAAAACTTCAAATCCTGATTTCTCTAATGCGTCAATGCCGTTTTGAGAAATACCATCATTTGCTAATATCTTCATATGTTTTACTCGATTATCGAGATTTTAGTTCTCCGAGGTTTTCTTGTCCACTCCGTTCGGTTAGACCTCAAAAATTCACGTAGGCTCACTTAGAAATGCTTCGTGAGTTTATCTCGAATTATTTTATTGAAATTTAAATACTGATTGAAATATAAACTAATAAAGTAAATCGTTTGAATTGATTATCCTTTACGTTCCATTTCACTCATTACATCTACCAATACACCAACACTATCTAGAGAAAGTGCGTTGTACATGCTAGCTCTGTAGCCTCCAACAGAACGGTGACCGTTTAAACCATTAATACCAGCTTCTTTTAGCATGTTATCAAATGTTGTTTTTAAAACTTCATCTGTAATATTAAAGGTTGCATTCATTAACGATCTATCTTCAATATTTGCATAACCTTCGAAAACAGGATTTAAATCTATTTCAGAATATAACAATCTTGCTTTTTTCTCATTTACTTCTTCAATAGCAGCAATACCTCCAAGGTTTTTTAGCCATTCTAAGGTTAGCATAGAAGTGTATACCGCAAATACCGGTGGAGTATTGAACATACTATCTTTTGCAATATGAGTTTGATAGTTAAGCATAGAAGGGACTTTTCTAGAAACTTTTCCTAATATATCATCTTTGACAATTACTAAAGTGGTACCTGCAGGACCCATGTTTTTTTGTGCTCCGGCGTATATTAAATCGAACTGAGAAAAATCCATAGTTCTAGAAAAAATATCAGAACTCATATCACAAACTAAAGGACAATCAGTTTTCGGAAATTTCTTAAACTGCGTTCCGAATATGGTATTGTTAGAAGTAATATGTAGGTAATCTAAGCCAGAAGGTACTGTATAACCTTTTGGAATGTATTTAAAGTTTTCATCTTTAGATGATCCAACTTCAACAACTTCTCCAAATAATTTAGCTTCTTTAATTGCTTTATCGCTCCAAGTACCGGTATTTAAATAACCAGCTTTTGTTTCCAACAAATTATATGCAACCATTAAAAACTCTAAGCTCGCGCCACCTTGAAGAAAAAGGGCAGTATATCCTTTATCTTTTAAGTCAAGTAGTTCTAATGCCAATGATCTTGCGTTTTCCATTACGGCAACAAAATCTTTACTTCTGTGAGAAATCTCAATAAGAGAAAGCCCCGAACCGTTGAAGTCCATAACCGCTTCAGAAGCTTTTAACAATACTTCTTTTGGTAGTATACAAGGACCAGCGCTAAAATTATGTTTTTTCATTTTGTTTGTAATTTAAGGATGCAAATGTCAGGATTTTTTAAGAATTTTCAGTAAGGATGCCCATTTAATTCAAGGATGTTCTCAACAAGAAATCAACCGTATCTATACCATCTGCATAATCGTTCAATGAAGGCTTTTGTGTTTGCCCGAATAATATCTCGCCTTCTATGACGCCAGATGAGACTATGCATTGAATTTTATCTTCCTCGTTATGTAGATAGTTTTTTAATGCAGGAATATCTTCATAATACTCATAAAACAATGACGCAATTGGGGATCCAAAGCTTTTTTCTTCTTTTAAGATTAAGAATCCGTTATCTAATATTTTGAATTCGCTCATCAAATAAACTGCCTTATTATAATCATAATTGTTAGCATATTTATTATGATTTATAATATCGCTGTATGGAAACATAGCTTTGAAAAATGTATCAATATTATATTCTTTCGGAATATAGATTTTAGAGACACTTCTACACCCTAATCCAAAATACCTAAAAATATCTTCACTAAGTGCGGTTAATTCTTCAGTAGTCTCTTTGCCTGTTAAGACGGCTACCGAATTTCTGTTTTTACGAATTATATTAGGTTTTTTACCGAAATAAAATTCAAAGTATCTTGCAGTATTGTTGCTGCCAGTTGCTATTACGGCATCGTAGTTTTCAAGCTTTTCTTTAGTAAACGTAACCCTATCTTTGAAAAAAGGTTCGATTTCGATAAGATAATCAATAAGTAGAGGGATTAGTTTTTGGTCGTTACTCGATAATTTTACCAATGCTTTATTACCTGTAACCAACACGCATAGTAGGTCATGAAACCCTACTAGGGGAATATTACCCGCCATTATTAGTGCTACTGTTTTTTCTTCATTAGAATTAAGGTCATATGCATTTAACCAATTTTCTAAATTACTTTGGGTTAGTACATTTGACCATTCTTGAAAAGCATGAACAACATTTTCTTCTGAAAACCAACCATTATAATGTTGCGCCCTTACGGCTTCAGTTTTAAAACGCTCGATCCATTTGTCATTTAAGTGATCAGAAATGGTGTTTGAGGTGATTAATTCACAAAATGTACTTAGAAAATTTCCAAGTTTAACAAAAGCTTCTATACTAAGGGTGCTATGGGTCATTATATTTGTATACTAATTCGGTAGGAATTACCTTTGTGCAAAAATAAGCATGCCCGTTCTTTTTTGGGCATTTTAATGTAGAAGAAATTATGGCAATAATAATAACAGACGAATGTATAAATTGTGGGGCTTGTGAACCTGAATGTCCGAACACTGCAATATATGAAGGTGCAGATGAATGGCGTTATAGTGATGGTACCTCTTTAAAGGGTGGTGTTGTATTGCCTGATGGTAAGCAAGTTGATGCCGATGAAGTTCAAGAACCTATAAGCGATGAAGTTTATTACATCTCACCAGATAAATGTACAGAATGTATGGGCTTTCATGAAGAACCACAGTGTGCAGCAGTTTGCCCTGTTGATTGTTGTGTACCTGATGATGACCATGTAGAAACTGAAGAAGTGCTTTTAGCGAAGCAACGTTTCATGCACCCTGAGTAAATATTTTACGCTTTCTCTAAAAGTGTTAATAAGTGTAATGAATCTTAAGATTACTTGTTATCTATATTCTTTATGAGAAACTGATAAATCACTTAACATACTTATATTAAATAAAAAAAGCTACCTAAATTAATAGGTAGCTTTTTTATTAAAACTAAATCAAACTAAAATTTATAATTCAACGATAGGTTGAACATAGTACCTAATTGGCTAAAGTGATACCCATCATACGTCATTTGAGAATAACGTTGGTTGAAAGTAATCAAGTTAGACTGGTTCATCGTCTGTGCTGGATCTGCTAATATAGCATCACCTGCAGCATTTTGAGAAACAAAGTTCCATTCAGGTAATACATTCAACAAGTTGTTGATGTTAAGTGCAATTGTCAATTTATCTGTAGCGCTAAAATTAACTCCTAAATCAGTAACTACTTTAGGGTCAAATTCAGTACCAAGGTTGAAATTACCATTTGCATCAGTACTTAAACCTTGTTGAAAAAAGCTAGTTTTTCCAAATAATGTATTATTTAAAGAAAAACCGAATTTATTTATTTCGTAATTAGCTCCTAAAATCCATTTAGTCTTAGGTCTTGAAGTAAAGAATAAAGCTTCTTGTGTTTGGTTTACCACAGATTGACCTGAATTGGCAACTAAGTCAATATCATTTACAGGACCATCAAGTTCATTCTGAATTGTATAATTACCAGATAAATTCAAGTCTAAGTTTCCGTCACCAATAGTTATTCCTTTATAAGCAAGAACCACATCAATACCAGAAGTCTTCGTGTCTATTGCATTAGAGAAGAAACTTACATCACTTAAGTTGTTGTTTGTTAAAAGAATATCTAAAGGATTTGTAGGATCTCCACTACCTCCGATTTCATTTCCTAGAACAATTCTATCTTTTACTGAAATGCTATAGTAGTCTAAGGTATAGCTGAATTTTTCAACTTTACCACCAAACCCAACAGTGTAGTTTGTAGAAGTCTCAGCATCTAATTGAGGTATACCCAATAATTTTGCCTGAGTAGATACATTGTTAATCAAACCACCAACTTGAATACCTTGACCAGGTACAAAACTATACTGTGCTTTTTGCGTATAGATTTGGTGTAGGGTAGGAGCCCTGAATCCTGAAGAAATAGAACCTCTTAATGTGAAAGCATCACTGAATTTATAACGTGAGCTAAACTTGTATACGAATGCGTTTCCGAAATCAGAATAGTTCTCCGTTCTAACAGTACCGCTTAATAAAAAAGCATCGGTAACATCATAATCTAAACTTAAGTACCCACCAACATTGTATCGGTTGAACTTACCTGAATTTTGAGGAGCGGCTCCAGCAAATGAATCTGCACCACCACCATCATAAGAAGCTAATTCACCTCCAATAACTTCAAAAGTCTCTGTTCTAAATTCAGCACCAACACCAATACTCACTTTGTCAGATAGTAATCTTGAAATATCAATATTACCAACGTTGTGAGAAAATCTAGTTCCTCCTGGATCAAATGATTGCTGACTGTTTTCTCTATAAAGCTCAGAACCCTCAGTAATTTCACCATCATCTACAGAACCATTTCCATTTGCATCTATAAATACTGACGGAGAATAAACAACATTTCTGTTGTGAGTATTGTTCACCTTGTATGTTTGAGTGTTTCCACCAGTTGTAAAACTTGCATCAATATTCCAATCGTTTATAACTGATTTAAAACCAATTGTTGCATTATAATCGCTAAGCTCTCCTTCAAATGTTGGAACATAACCATCATAACCACCTGCAGTGTTTGGATTGTTTCCTGGGAAAAAATCAGCCAAATATGGAAAATCTTCAACAGTTCTCCAATAAGGAGTTCTGTAATTTGCAAAACTATTTACAGCCTTATAAACATATGCTGCATTTCCATACATTGATGTGTTCTCACTTAATTCATAACCCATGTTCAATGAGAATTTAGCAGCAGCAGTTTCTGGGGATCCATTAATATTCCCTGCGTCTGGTGTTCTTGAGAGAAACTCTTGAACATCTGCAATGTCAGCGCCGAAATCACCAGCTTCACCAGCAGCATCAACGGTACCTGGTCTGTTTGCTTGGTTTACTTTAGATAAATCAATAGTATAATTTACAAAGCCTTTGTCTTCACCGATCGATGAACCATTGTTTAAAGCAACACCGAACATTTCACCATCGCCTTCAGAAGTGATTCCTGTTCTAATAGTAGCAGAACCTTCGTTAGGAGAATCTTTTAATATAATATTCATTACACCAGCAATTGCATCAGAACCGTATTGTGCAGAAGCACCATCACGTAAGATTTCAACTCTTTTAATCGCATCTGTAGGTATAGCTGAAATATCAGCACCTGTTTCACCACGACCTGGAGATGTCTGTGTATATAATAAGGCACTTAAGTTTTTACGCTTACCATTAATTAATATTAATGTTCTAGATGGACCCATGTTTCTAATTTCATAAGGGTCTAATAAAGATGTCGCATCGTTTACAGGAGTTTGTACCGTATTAAAAGATGGTATTTTATACTGTAATGCTTTGTCAAAAGTAGCTTGACCTGTAGAACTTAAATCTTTAGCTCCAATAACATCTACTGGTAAAGGCGTGTCTGCATTACTTCTAGGTGCAGTACGAGAACCTACAACAATAAACTCGTCCAGTTGCATACCTTCAGATAGTTGTACGTTGATCGTATTCTTTCCGGCTGTAGAAACTTCTTTTGTTGCAAAACCAATATAACTGAATACTAATTTTGTATCATCGGTTACATTAATAGTATAGTTACCATCAAAATCAGAAGTAGTACCGTTAGTAGTACCTTTCTCGATAATATTTACACCTGCTAAAGCCATTCCAGAGTCATCTGTTACTTTACCGGTAATACTGTTTTGAATTTTTTCATTCAAAGTCAAAGCAGTAATGCCATTGTTTACAGAATTAATCTTAAGAATTTTAGCCCTTTCTGGCTTTTTGTGGTAAACCACATAATACTTGTTGCCAAGATATTCAAAATCAAAACTTGTTTTGCGTTCTAATTTATTAATAATCTTGTCTAATACTGGGAATTTGTACTCCTCAGGATTTAAACTGGTGCTTGATACCAGTGTAGGGTTGTAAGTGAAAAACACTTCGTGTTTTTCACTGATCTCGTTAAGAAAATCGCTTAGGGTCACGTTTTCTTTGAGTTCATTGGCTGCCGTTGCACTGGTGATGCTTGAAAAAAGCATTACTGCAAGCAGCAATTTCATTAGTTTGTTCGTTCTCATAAATAAATAGTTTAGTTAATAAATAGGGTTTTCTTGCACGCGTAATATCTTTCCTTTTTTAATGATTCTTGTTCCTGTAGCCTTTTCTATTGCGGCTATACATATTTGTAAATTCTGATTTGGAATACCACCAGAAAGAGGTAAACTCTTTAGTTTTTCAGTTTCAAATTCGACTTCGAGACCATAAGTAGCTTCTAGATTGAACATGACTTCTTTTAGAGAAATTTCGTTAAAAGCATAAGTGCCTCCACGCCATAAGGCGTATGGGGTTTTGATATCTACTTTTTTATGGGTCAGTTCTTTACTTTCATTTGAGAAAGAAACTATTTCGCCCGGTATCATTTTGGTGATTTCTCCGTTCTTTAATTCTAAATGAATAGAACCTTCGTCAAGCACCACATTTGTTTTCTGCTTTCTAGTATTTACATGAAACTGTGTGCCCAGTACTTCTACCTTAAGATCTTCTGTAATTACCCAAAATTTTGCATTGGTACTTGGTATAGATTTAACTTTAAAGTATGCTTCTCCTTTTAGGTTAATAAGACGCGGATTGTCTTTTTCATACCAAATTTCAGAATTTCCATTAAGCACAACAGAAGTGCCGTCTGGTAATTTTAAGTCAATTATTTCACCAAAATTGGTTTTGTGTATGGTTGTAGTTTCATTATTTAGAAACGAATAACTTGTCCAGCTTATAAGAATTAGTAATACTGCGGCTGCAGCAGTTAGAAGCGAACTATTTACAGTATGTGTTTTTTTAAGAATTTTCTTTGGTGTAGGTTCTAACTTTATTTTTGTTAAAACATTTGCTAAAGCTTCGTTTACCTTTTCATTACTAGGGTGTTGTTGATTGAAGTTGATGCCAATAATAATAGACTTGGCATTCTCTACAGCTTCAATATGTGAAGGGTTGTTTTGTATCCAATTATTCCAATAGGCGATATCATTTTTATTTAAGCCTTTTGCCCAGTTTTTAAATGATGCATCCGAAAGGAAATAATCTAAGTCGAATTTATTATTGTTGTTCATAAAGTAAAGTGTTCCATTAGTAAGAGGTTTAGTTCTTAAAAATATACCCTACTTTTTTTAGTTTTTTTTCAAAATAGATTTAATCTGCTGATTTTCAGATGCTATGCGAAGTTTTATTAATGCTTTTTGTAATGTATTTAAAACACTTTGGTAGTTCATGTCCATTACTTCGGCGATATCTGAACTGTTCATGCCACTGTAATATTTTAAATAGATAACCTCTTTTTGTCTAGGTGATAATTGATTAATAAGGCTTGCTAGGGTAGAGGTGCAAAGAAATTGAATTTCTTGTTTGATCGATATTTCTTCAGACGAAAAAGTAAAATTGGTTTTAAATAGCTGAGCCTCTGAAATAGGAATATTATTTTGATTCTTTTGTAACTGTTTTATGAGTCTTCTTTTAAAAGAAACAAACAGGTAGGCTTTTAGACTATTTATGTGTCCTAATTTTTCTCTGTTTTCAAATAGTTGAATAAAGAAGTTTTGCAGACAATCTTCTGTAATCTCTTGACTATTGCTCAACTTTAAGCCATACACATGTAATTGCGGATAATACTTTTTAAAAAGTAAGCTGAACCCATGGGATTCGCCCTTTTTAAAAAAATACCATATAGTTTCATCTGAATGAAGTTCCATAAATTCTTACATGTTCTACTGCCAATGTAAGAATTATTTCTTAAAATATGTTAAAAAACAATATTTTAACTGTCGTCAAGCTAAAAAATTTGATTTTAATTTAAATAAATTGTATAAAAATTACATTATAGTTATTGATGAAAATTTGAATGAAAAATCTGTAACTAAAAACTATCTTTGCATCCTTGAAATATTCTTAATTATGAAAGCAGGTATCGTAGGATTGCCAAACGTAGGTAAATCAACACTTTTTAATTGTTTGTCTAACGCTAAGGCGCAAAGTGCAAATTTTCCTTTTTGTACAATTGAACCTAATATAGGTGTTGTAAACGTGCCAGATGCACGATTAGAAAAACTAGAAGAGTTGGTGGTTCCAGAAAGGGTATTACCTGCTACTGTAGAAATCGTTGATATTGCTGGTTTAGTAAAAGGCGCTAGTAAAGGTGAAGGATTAGGGAATCAGTTTTTAGGAAATATTCGTGAAACTGATGCTATATTACATGTATTGCGTTGTTTTGATAATGATAACATCGTACATGTCGATGGTAGTGTAGATCCTATTAGAGATAAGGAAACAATAGATATGGAGCTTCAATTGAAAGATTTGGAGACTGTAGATAAGAAATTAGAAAAAGTAAAAAGAGCAGCTAGAACTGGTAATAAAGATGCACAAAAGGAAGAAGCTGTTTTACTTGCCGTAAAAACTGGATTAGAATCGGGTACCTCTGTTAGAGCTATTAAAATCGATAATGAATCGAGACTTGAGTTTGTTAAGCCGCTTCAGTTTATTACAGATAAACCAGTAATGTACGTTTGTAATGTTGATGAAGATGCTGCTGTATCTGGTAATGCCTATGTTGATAAAGTAAAAGAAATGGTAGCTGCTGAAAATGCAGAAGTAATTTTCTTGGCTGTAGGTACCGAAGCTGATATTACGGAGCTAGAGACTTACGAGGAGCGCCAAATGTTTTTAGAAGACTTGGGTTTAGAAGAACCTGGTTCTGCTAAACTTATTCGTGGAGCTTACAAATTATTAGAATTAGAGACCTACTTTACTGCAGGTGTTAAAGAAGTTCGTGCATGGACAATTCCTGTTGGCGCAACTGCACCACAAGCTGCAGGTGTTATACATACCGATTTTGAAAAGGGTTTCATTAGGGCAGAAGTTATTGCTTATGATGACTATGTGGCTTTTGGTAGTGAATCAAAAGTGAAAGAAGCCGGTAAAATGAAGGTAGAAGGTAAAGAATACATCGTTAAAGATGGTGATGTAATGCATTTCCGTTTTAACGTTTAATGTTCATATATAGTCAACCGATCTCGAAGTAGTTTTAATTCTTGCTCTAATCGGTTGACTTTTTTTATCATATGGTTTAAGGTGTCTATACCTTCCATATTTATACCAAGGTCTTCTCGCAACCTATATATACGTTCTATCTCAACAAGGTATTGCGGTTCAACATATGTTTTGTTTTCAATTTCCTGTACCTCGATCATTTCGAACTCTAAAAGATCATCTATAAATTCTATCGGAGTTTGTGTTCGTTCGCAATACACCTCTATTTGTATGTAATTTTCTGAATTCATATTATCGTAATTCTGAAAGTTGTTTGAATAATTCTTTTTCTTTTTCTGAAAGTTTGGTAGGCATAGTTACTTTATAGGTAATATATAAATCTCCATGAACACCTTTTTTCTTGTAAACTGGCATACCTTTTCCCTTTAGCTTCACCTTAGTGTCATTTTGGGTTTCGGGTTTTACCTTTAACTTCACTTTTCCCGTTAAAGTCTCTACTTCAATTGAGCTACCTAAAATGGCATCATATAAGGTGATAGATTCATTTTTATATAAATCGTTCTTTACTCTTTGAAAGTTTGTGTTGTTATTAATTTCGAATGTTAAGTAGAGGTCTCCTTTTGGTCCGCCATTAGCGCCTTCACCGCCATAGCCAGAAATTTTTATAGTTTGCCCATCTTCAACGCCTGCAGGTATGGTTATTCTAATTTTTTTAGCACCAAGATCAAGTGTTTGTTTTTGGTCTTCAAGAACGTCAAGTAAATTTAACTTTAATGTCGCATTTAAATCTTGACCTTTATATTGTGTGGACCTTTGTCGCCCGCCACCACTAAAACCTCCGCCAGCTCCACCGAACATAGATTCAAAGAAATCAGAGAAATCTTCATTTGATCCGCCAGCGCTAGAATAACTTCTTCTATTACCGCCTGACGAACTACGTTGATTTTTCTTTGCTTCTTCATAAGCATCGGCATGTTGCCAATCTTTACCATATTGGTCGTATTTCTTTCTTTTTTCAGGATCGCTTAAAACTTCATTGGCCTCATTTACACGTTGAAATTTTTCTTGTGCGGTTTTATCATTCGGATTTAGATCCGGATGAAGTTTTCGCGCCAATTTTCGATATGCCTTTTTAATTTGAGCCTGCGTAGCTTTCTTGTCAATTTCAAGAATTTTGTAATAATCGATAAAATCCATAAGTATTCAAAATCTACATTAAAGGTATAAAAAGGAATAAATTATTCCTATGACGTATATCATTCTTTAAATAAATTTTTTCATAATTTTTACTATGTCTTTTTCTAGAAAAAATATGTTACTCACTATAGCTATCAACAAAGAAGGTCTGTTTATTGTTAATTACTTTAACAGATAGGTGTTTTATCTTTTGCCGAGTGGTGCTATCTTTAACGCAACTTTCTTAAACTTTTTTAAATGTCCCAAGACACTACTCAATATACTGAAGATAATATACGCTCGCTCGATTGGAAAGAACATATCCGATTACGACCTGGTATGTATATCGGTAAATTGGGAGATGGTTCGTCTGCAGATGATGGTATCTATATTCTACTGAAAGAGGTTATCGATAACTGTATCGATGAATTTGTAATGGGTGCTGGTAAAACCATTGATATATCTATTAAAGATAAAGTGGTTAAAGTTCGAGATTACGGTCGTGGTATTCCATTAGGTAAAGTTGTCGATGTAGTTTCTAAGATGAACACTGGTGGTAAGTATGATAGTCGTGCTTTTAAAAAATCTGTAGGATTGAACGGTGTGGGTACCAAAGCTGTAAATGCCTTGTCCAGTTTTTTTGAAGTTCAATCTTCTAGAGACAATCAATTAAAAACGGCTCAGTTTAGTTCTGGTAATTTAGAGAACGAAGTTGGCCCTGAAGAAACGGGTAAAAGAAAAGGTACCAAGGTTACTTTTATACCTGATGAATTAATTTTTAAAAATTATAAATATAGAAATGAGTATGTGGAACGCATGCTTAAAAATTATGTATACCTAAATCCGGGATTAACGATTGTTTTTAACGGAGAAAAATTTTATTCTGAAAACGGACTAAAAGATTTACTTGAGGATAATAATAATATGGATGATATGCTTTATCCTGTTATTCATTTAAAAGGAGAAGATATTGAAGTAGCTATTACACATAGTAAAACTCAATATAGTGAAGAGTATCATTCTTTTGTAAACGGTCAGCATACAACACATGGCGGTACGCATCAAGCTGCATTTAGAGAAGCAATCGTAAAAACCATTCGTGATTTTTATGGTAAAAATTATGAAGCTTCAGATATTCGAAAATCAATTATTTCGGCGATTGCTATAAAAGTTATGGAGCCGATTTTTGAAAGTCAAACAAAAACAAAACTTGGTTCTACCGAAATGGGTGGTGAGCTGCCAACTGTTCGAAGCTATATTAATGATTTTATAGGTAAATATTTAGATAATTATCTCCATAAGAATACCGATACGGCAGATAAGCTTCAGCGAAAAATTATAATGGCTGAGAAAGAGCGTAAAGAACTTTCTGGTATTCGTAAGTTAGCTCGAGACAGAGCGAAGAAGGCAAGTCTTCATAATAAAAAGCTTAGAGATTGTAGAGTTCACTTAGGTGACATAAAGCATGACCGAAGGTTGGAAAGTTCGCTATTTATTACCGAGGGTGATTCAGCATCTGGTTCTATTACTAAATCAAGAGATGTAAACACGCAAGCGGTATTCAGTCTTAAAGGAAAGCCATTAAATTCTTATGGCATGTCTAAGAAGATTGTTTACGAGAATGAGGAATTCAATCTATTGCAAGCTGCACTGAATATAGAGGAGTCTATTGAAGATTTACGATACAATAACATAATAATAGCAACAGATGCCGATGTAGATGGTATGCATATTCGATTATTGTTAATTACGTTTTTCTTGCAATTTTTTCCAGAACTGATAAAAGAAAATCACCTTTATATTTTACAGACGCCTTTGTTTAGAGTTCGTAATAAAAAGGAAACGATTTATTGTTATAGTGATGAAGAGCGTCAGCATGCGCTAAATAAATTAACTGGGAAACCAGAAATAACTCGATTTAAGGGTCTAGGAGAGATTTCACCAGATGAGTTTAGACACTTCATTGGCGAAGATATAAGGCTAGAACCTATTATGCTTGATAAGGCAATGTCTATTGAAGACCTGTTGAGTTTTTACATGGGAAAAAATACACCAGATAGACAAAAATTTATAATTGAAAACCTTAAAGTAGAGGTTGATTTAATAAAAGATAAAGTAGTATAAACTAGATTAATACGATTGCTTCTGAATGGAGGAAAATGACGATTTGAACGAGGAAATAAACGAAAACCTTTCCGAAGAAAACGGTAATAATATTGACTCATCTGAGGCACTGACCAGGGTTTCTGGCATGTATAAAGATTGGTTTCTAGATTACGCATCTTACGTAATTTTAGAACGAGCGGTACCTGCTATTGAAGACGGATTCAAGCCTGTGCAACGACGTATCATGCATTCTTTAAAAGAGCTTGATGATGGTCGTTATAACAAAGTGGCTAATGTAGTTGGTCATACCATGCAGTATCACCCACATGGTGATGCTAGTATTGCAGATGCCATGGTTCAAATTGGTCAGAAAGACCTCTTAATAGATACTCAAGGTAACTGGGGTAACATTCTTACCGGCGATAGAGCTGCTGCATCTAGGTATATTGAGGCTAGACTTTCTAAATTTGCTTTAGAAGTTATATTTAGTCCCAAAATTACCGAGTGGCAAATGTCATATGATGGTAGAAAAAAAGAGCCTGTAAACTTACCGGTAAAGTTTCCGTTATTATTGGCTCAAGGGGCAGAGGGTATTGCTGTAGGTTTATCTACCAAAGTGTTGGCTCATAACTTTATTGAGCTTATTGATGCTTCTATTAAACATTTAAAGGGACAGCGATTTAAGATTTATCCCGATTTTCCGACGGCAGGTATTATTGATGTTACGAATTATAATGACGGACTCAGAGGTGGTAAAATTAGGGTTCGGGCAAAGATATCTCAGTTAGATAAGAATACACTAGTAATCAATGAAATACCTTACGGTACTAATACTGGTAGTTTAATAGAATCTATCTTAAAGGCTAATGAGAAAGGCAAGATTAAAATCAAGAAAATTGAGGATAATACCGCTGCAGATGTTGAGATTTTAGTTCATCTTCCTTCTGGTATTTCTCCAGATAGAACCATCGATGCTTTGTATGCTTTTACAGCGTGCGAATCTTCTATTTCTCCGCTAGGTTGTATTATTGAAGATAACAAGCCTTTGTTTATTGGGGTTACAGAAATGCTTAGAAGGTCTACCGATTCTACGGTAGAATTATTGAAGCAAGAGCTCGAAATTCAACTTAAAGAACTTGAAGAGCAATGGCACTTCGCTTCACTTGAAAGAATTTTTATTGAGAATCGTATCTATCGAGATATTGAAGAAGAAGAAACTTGGGAGGGTGTAATAGCCGCAATCGATAAAGGTTTAGCGCCATTTACAAAGCACCTAAAGCGAGCGGTTACTGAAGAAGATATAACTAGACTTACCGAAATACGAATTAAAAGAATTTCGAAATTTGATTTAGATAAAGCTCAGCAGCACCTAGAGAGCTTGCAAGAGCGTATTGCAGAGGTCAAGCATCATTTGGCTAATCTTATTGAATTCGCGATTAACTACTTCAAAAATCTTAAAGAAACTTACGGTAAAGACAGAGGTCGTTTAACCGAAATTCGAGTTTTTGATGATATTGAAGCTACTAAGGTTGCGATTAGAAATACCAAACTCTATGTAAATAGAGAAGAGGGATTTGTGGGAACATCTTTAAAGAAAGATGAATATGTTACTGATTGTAGCGATATAGATGATATTATTATGATTACCAACGAAGGTAAGATGATGGTGTCAAAAGTGGATTCTAAAATATTTGTAGGCAAAGGAATCATTCATGTTGCAGTATTCAAGAAAAAAGATAAGCGTACCACCTATAACCTTGTTTATAAGGACGGTAAAGGTGGTGCTACATATATTAAGCGTTTTAATGTTACCAGTATCACTAGAGATAGAGAGTACGATTTAACTACCGGTAAAGCTGGTTCCCAGGTGTTGTATTTCTCTGCTAACCCTAATGGTGAGGCTGAAGTTATAACCGTTTTGCTTCGTCAAGTGGGCAGTGTTAAGAAACTGAAATGGGACATTGACTTTTCTGATGTTTTGATTAAAGGAAGAGCTTCGAAAGGTAATATTGTAACCAAGTACTCTGTTAAGCGAATTGAATTAAAAGAAAAAGGAGTGTCTACACTGAAGCCAAGAAAGATTTGGTTTGATGATGTAGTACGTAGATTAAATGTTGATGGTAGGGGAGAATTGCTAGGGGAATTTAAAGGTGATGATTTACTAATGGTTATTAATCAGAAAGGAATAGTAAAAACCTTTTTACCTGTACTAACTTCTCATTTCGATGATGATATGATCGTGTTAGAGAAATGGATACCAGAGAAACCAATTTCTGCTATTTATTGGGAAGGTGAAAAAGAACGCTTTTATATTAAAAGGTTTTTGATTGAAAGTGAAAACAAAGAGGAGTTGTTTATTTCAGAGCATCCGAAATCATACTTAGAGCTTGTTTCTACAGATTGGAAACCAATGGTTGAAATTGAATTCCCTAAGCCTAGAGGTAAAGAAGCTAAAGATAATGAATCTGTTGAAGTCGAGAGTTTTATATCGATTAAGGGTATTAAAGCTTTAGGTAATCAATTTATTACAGAAAAGGTTAAAAACATCAATCTTCTTGATCCTTTGCCTTATGAACCAGAGGTTCCTGAAGAAGTTGAAAATATTGAAGTTGTAGATGAAGAATCTCTAGCATCTGGTGATGATGCTGAGAATTCTAAAGATGAAGACGGTGCATCTGCAGATGAGCCAACATTATTTGATTAGTCGGAATTATGAAAAAATTTTTCGAAGAGTTTAAGAATTTTGCCATTAAAGGCAATATGATAGATTTGGCTGTCGGTATCATTATTGGTACAGCATTTAATAAAGTTGTTAGCACAATTGTTTCGGCTGTTATTATGCCGCCACTTTCTTTGTTGACAGACGATGTTAACTTATCAAATAAAAAGTGGATTCTTAGAGAAGCGGCAGATTCAGCAGAAGAAGTGGCTATTGGTTATGGTGAACTTATTGAATCATTAATAGATTTCGGAATAATAGCTTTTACCATTTTTGTAATGGTAAAATTTATAAATAGGTTTAAAGAGAAGTCTGAAGATCCATCAAACAAAGAAGTGGAAACTCCTAAAAATATTGCCTTATTATCTAGTATGGAGCAGCTGTTGAAAGAGCAAAATGCTATACTTAAAAACAAAAAGTAATTAAACTGTTTAATTATTGAGATGTCTTATCGTGAGATAGAATGTTAAGATTAGACAAATTCAAAGAATAATTGCTTTTATAACTACCTTTACAAAAAATTTCAATTAATGGATTTCACTAACCCCCTGGTGTATGGCGCACCAGCCTTTATTGCCTTTATTTTATTAGAATTGACTTACAGCAAAACTCATGGAGATGATGATCTTTATGATTGGAAAGATTTTGCTGCCAGTAGTGTTATGGGAATTGGATCTGCCATTATCGGTCCTTTATTAAAAGTAATTTTATTAGTTGTTCTTTTTGAATATGCTTATGAGTTTTTTAACCCAATGGTTGATGGTGTAAGAACTAATATTATGGGGTATAAGTCGTTCGGCTATGCTTGGTATGTTTGGTTGCTTTGTCAATTAGCAGATGATTTTACGTACTATTGGTTTCACAGAGCAAATCATGAAATTCGTATTCTATGGGCGGCACATATAGTGCATCATTCTTCAGATAACTTTAATCTTGGTACTGCTATTCGTAATGGTTGGTTCACTTTGTTGTACAAGCCTTTTTTCTATGTTTGGATGCCGATTATCGGTTTTCCTGTAGAGATGGTGGTTGTATGTTTAGCGATTGAGTCTTTCTGGCAGTTTCAATTACACTCGCAATATGTTCCAAAAATGGGATTCATTGAGAAAATATTTAATACGCATACAATGCACCAGGTACACCACGCTCAGAATGTGGAGTATTTAGATAAGAATCACGGTGGATTTTTAAATTTCTTTGATAAGATTTTTGGAACTTGGAAAGAGTATGATGAAAATATTGATGTAAAATTTGGTGTTATTCATGCTCCAAACTCTAACAACCCTATAGTAATTCTTACGCATGAGTTTAAAGATATTTGGGCAGATACTAAAAAATCAAAAAAGCTAAGTCACAAGTTAATGTACATATTCGGTCCTCCGGGGTGGAGTCATGACGGTAGTACTATGACTGTAAAGCAACAACAGCGATTGTCTGAGGAGCAGAAACAGGCAAACCCTGGTGTTACCTTTGATAGACCTAATTAAAGTCTTAAAAGAGCTTAATTAGATTTGTATATCATTTTAAGCTGATAGTATTAATGAAAAAGCTCCAATTAAGCATTTGCTTAATTGGAGCTTTTTTTTTTGAAGTTGTAAGAAGTTTTTAATCTTCTATTTCGGTTACACGTTTTTATTCTTTTTTACTGTATGTATTTCTTTAATGCTTTTTTTATCAGTGATGCAGCCGCTATCGAATGCTAAAAATTGTTTCTTCAGTGAAGTTCATAGCCACGTGCTGAACAAGGGTCTTAAGATTATAGATACTAAGCTTAGATTGATGTAACAGACTGCCTACTAGATGCAATAGACATGATGATAACAGGATCAATAGTTAAGACTACTTTTGAGAATTATAGAGTTGATAGTGAAGTCCAGGTATCTTTAGTAAAGAAAAATTAAACATTGATTAGTTAATTTTTATTGCTGTTCCTGTTTTTACAATTAGTTTTTTATTCGGATCCTTAACGGCACTTTTGTATTGAAAGGTGTATGAGGAGTCGGTTGTGCTAATAATTTTATATTGAATCGCTGTTTTGCTATGAATGTCTTGTAAAACGAATTCACAATCATTGTACCAGCGAACCGTGGCGCTATCTATTTTATTCTCATAATAGTCTACGCTATAATCTTCGGTTCTTGTAAATTTTCCTTCTTTTATGGTGTCACCAACTTCATAGGTGAACTTAAAAGACCCGGTAATGTACTTTTCGCAATTACGTTCAGGTTGGTAGCATGAGCAAAGAATTAAGCCTAGGGCGGCTGTCAAAATCAAATTTTTCTTCATACTGCAAAATAAAGAAAATAGGAGCGAAGTAGTTAGAAAAAGGTAATAATAGTTCGTGATTAAAAGTAGATTTTAAAACTCAGAGTACGTTTTAAAAGTACCATCAGTATAGAACATAATTATTCGTTCTAAGTTTTTTTCGTTCATCTTGTTTGTGACATTTACTTGAGCTTCTTTGGTGTCTTTGGTGTCTTTGGGTTTGGGTGTAGGGTTGGTTTCTGTTTGAGGAAAAGTTCCTGTTCCGTACAACAACCATTGTAAGTCTACTTCTGCAAAGGCTTGATCTACTTTAATAATAAATTCTAAACTAGGTTTATTTCTTCCGTTTAGTAAGTGAGAAATACTAGACCGTTGCACTTGTATTAAATCTGCAAACGCAGCATATGATAGTTCATTGTGCGCTAAAATCGTCTTTAGTCTTGAAAGAAAAGAAGTGGTGTCTAGCATGTTTACAAAGTTAATGTATTCTTTAATTTAGATCGCTAAGTAGTTAGTATTATAATGGTAAAAATGGAAAATACAGTAAAGCTTTCTTTTATATTATATATTATAACTTACTGATTAGTAATATAATATAATTATAATTTAAGAAAAAGTTAAAATTGTAAATTATACTTAAAATATTATGCGAGTATAGAAGAACAATATGTTTACAATTGTAAACATAGGCTGTAGTATTTTTGCGTAGCATTAAATCATTAGTAGAATGAAAGATTTGGATTATAATAATATAATGGTGCCTGCTATTTCTGGAAGGTATATTAACTATGACCATGTAAATGAGTTTTTAAAAACGCTGCCGGCTTCTTTTAAAATTGAAGTTGTCGGAAAATCGGTAAGAAAAGAATCTATTATAAGTATTACGTTTGGTAGCGGTCCAAATAAAATTTTAATGTGGTCTCAAATGCATGGCAACGAATCGACAACTACAAAAGCAGTTGTTGATTTATTGAGCTATTTGAAACAAGATATTGCTGAAGTTTTAGAAATTTCGAAATCTTGTACTTTAAAAATTATTCCAATATTAAGTCCTGATGGTGCTCGAGATTATACCAGAATAAATGCTAACAAAATTGACCTTAATAGAGATGCACAAGATTTGTCTCAACCAGAGAGTCGAGTTCTAAAATCAGTTTATGAAGAATTTAAACCAAACTACTGTTTAAATCTTCACGACCAACGAACTATATTTAATGTAGGTGATACGAATAAACCAGCTACGGTTTCTTTTTTGGCACCTGCTTATGATAAAGACAGAAATATTTCACCATCTCGGAAATTAAGTATGCAGCTTATTGCCGCTATGAATGATAAATTACAAAAAGAAATTCCTGGGCAGGTGGGTAGGTATGATGATGGTTTTAATGCGAATTGTGTTGGTGATGCTTTTCAAATGAGAGAAACGCCCACAGTATTGTTCGAAGCAGGTCATTACGCAGATGATTACGATAGAGATAAAACTAGGGTATTTATTTTTAAGGCTTTATTAAAAGGTATACAGGTAATATCAAAGAATCTTGTCTCAGATTATAGCATAGAGCAATATTCGTCTATACCTGAAAATGGGAAACAGTTTGTAGATATCTTAATTGTAAATGACAATTATATTAAAAATCAGCTAACCAAGAGCAAACTTGTGCCAATACAGTATAAAGAGGTATTAAATAACGGCAAAGTTACGTTTAAGCCAGAATTATATCATTTTGAAAAGCAACCTTCAGAGATTTTCGCACATAAGACATTGAACTGCAATGATGAAAATGATATTTTATGGCTCAAAGAAAATGATTTGTTGAAGCTGCTTTCGTGATATTTATTGTCTTATTTCTTTGAAAATGTAATATTATTTACGTTTTCATTAAAAAAAATGAAGTTTCAATGAATTTAATGTGATTATTTTTTATTTTTGGCAAAAATTTTACAACTATGGGCAAAGTCAAATTAGACGAAATAGACCACCAAATTCTAGATATGTTGATTGACAACACTAGAACTCCTTTTACTGATATTGCAAAAAAACTTCTTATATCTGCCGGTACGGTACACGTAAGGGTTAAGAAAATGGAAGAAGCGGGAATCATAAAAGGTTCATCACTTACTTTAGATTATGTAAAACTTGGTTATGCCTTTATAGCATACGTAGGTATTTTTCTTGAAAAAACTCACCAAACTAAATTTGTGCTTGAGCGTTTAAATCAAATACCAAACGTTACCATTGCACATATAACAACAGGTAAATTCAATATTTTCTGTAAAATTAGAGCAAAAGATACTACGCACGCCAAAAATATTATTTTTAAAATAGATGATATCGATGGTATTAGTAGAACAGAAACGATGATTTCATTAGAAGAAAGTTTTAATGATAAAAAACGTTTGATGCATACTATTTTTAATGAGTTATAAATATTAGGTTATTCAACTAACTTAAAAAAAGCCCGGTTATCTTATATGATTGGGCTTTTTTGATTTTCAATTTTTAAATTTTCAGAATGACGGTTAAAGATTTACAAGAAGACGAATTACAATTTTTCTACGGTACTTATTTGAAAACTCTTGATGAACAAGAAGATTTAAAATCTGCTTTAGTAAATGGAAGAAAAAGTTTTGAAGATTTAGTTCAAGGTTTGACCGATGAACAATTTTTGCACAGTTATGGGGAAGGTAAATGGACCGTAGCTGAAGTTTTGGTTCACTTAATTGATACGGAACGTGTATTTCAATATCGTGCTTTTAGAATATCTAGAAACGATAAAACCTCATTGCCAGGTTTTGACCATAATACATTCGTTACTGAAAGTAATGCCAACCAACGTACAAAAGAAGATATACTAAAAGAATATCTTCATGTTCGTGATTCTTCAATTAGTTTGTTCGATACTATGCTAAATGCAAATCAAAAAAGAATGGGTACCGCCAGTGGTATTCCTTGGTCTGTAGGTGCATTAGGTTTGGTGATAAGTGGTCACCAAAAGCATCATGAAAATATTTTACAAGAACGCTATTTTAACTAATCTAGCTCTTCTTCAGATTCCATTTCGAAGTTTAAGTAAAGTGCTTTCGTCATTTCGTCCGATTGCATAACTTCTTCTGGTGTTTTAGGTTCTAGCTCCTTTTCTATGTTCTCTTCAAAATTTGCAATGAAGTTAGAAAGGCTTTTACTTATTTTAACTAAGTACAAGGTATCGGCAGTTTTTATTTCAACAGCTTCGACATAATCTCCTTTAATATTTTTAAAACTAATGATGTCTTCATCACCATATCCATAAGGATATGTTTCTATTAAAAGTGCTGCTAATTGGTGGTCTAATTTACGGTAATCAATAAGGCGTCTTGTCATAACTTATTTATTTATAGAAGGTTGAGTTTATCTATAACTAAACTAGCAATAATTGTAACAAGTCAATTTTTAGAGTTGTGAAAGTGCCATTTTAAGTATGTGAACTTTTCAAACTTTGTAGTAAGCGAATGCCTCGGTGAATAATTCTACAGGAATTTCAATGTCATATTCAGGTTTACCAATAGATTTCAACAACACAAAATTGACTTTACCATGAGAGTTTTTCTTGTCGTACTTCATTAGTTTAAGAATATTTTCAATATCCTCATTTGAAAATTCTACTTTATCATATCTATTTAAAAAAGTAGTTTTTATATCGGCTAAAGATTCATCTGAAAGTTCTAATAGTTTATTCGAAAGATATCCTTCTAGAATCATACCTATGGCAATCGCCTCTCCATGTAATAGCATTTCTTTCGTATCGCTCTCTAAGAAATAAGATTCTATGGCGTGACCAAGTGTGTGTCCGTAATTTAATATCTTACGTATATTCTGCTCTGTAGGGTCTTGAAGTACCACCTTGTTTTTAATATGGATAGATGTAAGAATGTGTTTTTTCATATCCTCTAAACCTTCAGCCTTTTTCAAGGCTTCCCAATAGCTTGTGTCTTGAATAAGACCGTGTTTTAGCATTTCTGCAAATCCGCTTATAACCTGTCTATTTTCTAACGTATCAAGAAAATCAGGAACTACAAGTACCATTACGGGCTGATTAATGACGCCAATTTGATTTTTTAAAGAACCTAGGTCAACGCCAGTTTTACCGCCAACCGAGGCGTCTACCATAGATAATAGGGTAGTAGGTACATTAATAAAATCAATACCTCTTTTAAATGTAGAAGCTATAAAGCCGCCCATATCAGTTAATACGCCACCACCTAAATTTATCAAGATACTTTTGCGATCAGCACCTAATTCAGATAAAGCCTCCCAAACACCAACACATGTTTCTATGTTCTTGTTTATTTCTCCTGATTCAATTTCAATAATTTCGAACTGATAATCACCATGAATCTCAGCCATGAAATTTGGCAAGCAAAGCTCATGTGTATTTTCATCTACTAAAATGAAAATAGTAGAATATCTTTTTTCTGCTAGGTGATTGTTCAATGCTTGAAAAGCATTTTCGTTGAAATGTACTGCGTAAGAATCTGAAATTATAGAATCCATCGAAAATATGACTTAGTATTAATGACTATTGTACCGCAAAATAAAGGTTATTTTTAGTCTTAGGATTATAAATTCTGTGATTATATTTGATCGTTATAGAAATTATAAAAAATGGAGCAAATATTTGAAAATACTGCAACGGCATTTGCCTTAAAATCAGATTCAGAATTAGAAAGAGCTTATTTTCTTTTTAAAATGATATCAAATGAACCTTTAGTAAAAATGGGTTCAGTCATTACCAATTTTGCGTTTAAGGCTCATTTACCGGTTGAGGGATTAATTAGAGCGACAGTTTTTGATCACTTCTGTGGTGGCGTAAATGAGCATGATTGTTTGCCTGTAGTAGATCGAATGTGGGAAAAGGGAGTTTGTTCGGTTTTAGATTATTCTGTAGAAGGTAAAGAAGAGGAGGATCCTTTTGATTCTGCTACTGAAGTTATCTTAACCATTTTAGATTTTGTTAAAGAGAAAGAGGCTATACCATTTGCCGTTTTTAAGCCAACAGGTTTTGGGCGTTTTGCTTTGTATCAAAAGATCAGCGAGAAAAAAGAGCTTACCAAAGATGAAGAAGCAGAATGGCAACGTGTTGTCAATAGGTTTGATAAAGTTTGTAAAAAAGCACATGACCTTGAAGTTTCATTACTTATAGATGGTGAAGAAAGTTGGATGCAAGATGCAGCAGATAATCTTGCTGAAGACATGATGCGCAAGTACAACAAAAAGAAAAGGATTGTATTTAATACGTTACAGACTTACAGGTGGGATCGCCTGCCTTATTTAAAATCACTACAGGAACGAGCAAAGAAAGATGGATTTTTGGTTGGTATGAAAGTGGTGCGTGGTGCTTACATGGAAAAGGAAAATGATCGCGCCAAAGAAAAAGGCTATACTTCACCAATTTGCAAGACTAAAGCTGAGACCGATGATAACTTCAATGCAACTATTGAATATATGCTAGATAATCTAGATTCGTTATCTATATTCTCTGGTACACATAACGAAGATAGTTGTTATCGTTTAATGGAGTTAATGGAGGAAAGAGGTGTCGAAAAAAATAATACCCATATTTGGTTCGGACAGTTATATGGAATGAGTGATCATATATCTTATAATTTGGCAGCAAATGGATATAACGTTGCTAAATACTTGCCATTCGGACCTGTGCGCGATGTTATGCCTTACTTAATAAGAAGAGCAGATGAAAATACATCGGTAGCCGGACAAACAAGTAGAGAGCTTTCATTGTTGAAAGCAGAAAGAAAACGTAGAAAAATTTAATTGAGATTATTTTCGTTCTACCTTTTGGATAGAAGCTTTTTCTCTACAGTTTTTTACAGTAAATATATAATCTCGTTCCTTGTATTCAGACTCTACAATGTAGGTTTTGCAGGGAACGGATTTTGTGTCACTTTTGCTAAAATCAACATCTCCTTCGGTTAAAATGTAAGTAACACCTATAGAATCTAATTCAAATTCTTTTAGTTTTTGTGTTGCTTCATCGCTGTAGTACATAGATTTTGATCTAATGTCCTTTAATGTTCTACAGTCTGGTAGATAGCAAAAATATACTCCCGTTTCTTGAGATTTCTTTTTTAGGAAAAAAGTAAGAAACACAATGCCAATAGATAAGCCAACTAAGAAAAAACCTAACCTTTTAATAAAATCCATATTCATGCTTCCGTACTTTTAGGATCGCAAAATTATGCCTTTTAAAATGGATAGGAAAAGGAAAGCCTTTAGTATTCTAAAAAATAAGGAAATTTATATCACTGTATTGTAAATCGAACCATTCTCCGACAGACTTATTAGTCAATATTCCGTGGTACATGTAAAGACCGTTTCGTAAACCTTTGTCAAAACGAAGAGAGTTTTCTAAACCACCATCTTCTCCAATTTTTAATAAATAAGGAGTAAATATGTTACTTATACTTACTGATGCTGTTTTTGGATATCTAGACGGAATATTTGGTACGCCATAGTGAATAACGTCAAATTTCTTTCTAGTGGGTTTATTGTGGCTCGTTATTTCGCTAGTTTCGAAACATCCGCCAGTATCAATACTTACATCAATAATAACAGCTCCTTTTTTCATGTGCTCGACCATTGTGCTGGTCACCACAACGGGAGATCTGTCTTTACCTCTTGTTGCTCCGATAGCTACATCGCAACGTTTTAATGCTTTTAATAGGTTTTTAGGTTGAATAGTAGATGTATAGACTGTTTGTTTTAAGTTGGTCTGTATGTTTCTAAGTTTGGTGATAGAATTATCAAAAACTTTGACATTTGCACCAATACCTATAGCTGATCTTGCTGCAAACTCACCAACAGTTCCTGCGCCTATAATAACGACTTCTACAGGTGGCACACCACTAATGTTACCGAACATTAGTCCGTTACCATTATTGTTGGCAGCCATTAGTTCTGCTGCGATTAGTACTGAAGAAATACCGGCAATTTCACTAAGTGAACGGACTGCAGGATATTTACCTTCTTCATCACGAATGTATTCAAATGCAATAGCGGTAATTCGCTTTCTTGCTAGTTCTTCAAAATATTCTTTATACTGTGTCTTAATCTGAAGTGCAGATATGATTGTTGTCTGAGGATTTATATATTCTATTTCTGTTAGGGTAGGAGGCTCTACTTTTAAAATTAACGGACAAGCGAAAACTTTCTTGGTATCTCGAGTGATTTCTCCACCAGCAGTAACATAATCATTATCAGAGTAATGAGCACCTTCACCAGCACCAGATTCTATTAAAACACGATGGCCATTTGCAGTAATTGCATTTACGGCATCGGGAGTAAGGCAAATTCTTTTTTCTTGGTATTGGTTTTCTTTCGGAATACCTATAAATAGCTCTCCTTTTTGACGCAAAACCTCTAGGGTTTCCTCTTGCGGAATTAATTGGTGCTTACTAAAAGGGGAAGTGGGTTGGTTCATAACTTAATAATGAGTTGTTCAAATCAATGACTTGAAACTCAAATGTACAATTTTTAAAGAAATGAATGATTTGTACTTTTTTAAAGATATTGAATAGTTAAGATTTTAACTGTAACCAGCCTTGAATACGATTTTGAACATTCTTAAAAATATTCTCTAAATTTCCGGTAGATAATTTAACATTTATATCTTCAGATAAGGTTGGTATTTCAACACCATCTTCATCTGTTGCTTCTATGCTACTAACATCATCTTTAGTACTAAGTCCTTTTGCTTTTAGTTCTTCAAGTTCAGCTTCCATTGCTTCTAAGTCTATACCATGAACGTGTTTATCATACAGTTTAATACGAATAAAATACACAAATGGGATAGTTATCATGCAAACAGGAATCAACCACCATATATTATCTGTGTCAATCATATTATCTGAATCATAAAACACTTCGAAAAATTGAAATGCATACATTGCGATAGGTATGAGGATGATATGGTACCACCAGTTTCTGGAGGTTAAAAACCAAAAAATCATTAAATAAAGCGGTACAATTTTAGATGTTAAATACCATAAGAAAGTTAAGGTATCTGGAAAACCGTTATTTCCTAAAGTAAAACCTAAAACTATAGCATCACCATTTTCGTCATATGGCAGGTAGTCATATACTTTGTATAAAAAAGGAGAAATTGCTATAAAGAAAACTAGAAGAGTTTCTAAAAAAATCTTCTTTTTAGCTTTTGTTTTTTTTACTTTACTAATCATTATGCATAATAGTGTTACTATATGCTAACGATGTAAAGTATTTATTATTATATACAAAAAGGGAGCAATATAATTGCTCCCTTTTTCAAACTACAAATTAGTTATAGTTAAATCCTTTTTGTCAATTTTCTTTTATCAACATTTAGATCTTGATTATCAATATCAATAATCGGTGCAGCCATAGCTAAAAGGAATACGCCTAAAGCGATTGAAGCTAATAATGTTTTTTTGTTTTTCATTTTCAAGGGATTTTGGTTATACTAAATATTTAGTACTCCTACAAACGTAAGAAAAAATATACAAATAGAATTCCCTTTATCGTTAAAGTTGAACACTTTAACCGATTAATTATGCATTTTGTCGAATTGTTTGTTTTTCATCGAAAAAATACAATAAAAATTCATGCTCGACGATACCAATGTTATGACTTAAAATCCACAATGCCTCAGTTCCCTAAATTACGAGAGTGTTAGCTTTCTTTTTTCTTCATCTAGAATTTCAATTTTTATATTCTGAACATCACTAGGTAATAGACTTGGTATTTTTTCAGGCCATTCCATAAATATCCAATTGCCAGATTCTAAATAATCATCTAGACCCATATCCATAGCTTCTTCCTCATCGTCTAGGCGATAAAAATCAAAATGATAGCCTAGTAACTCACCAGAATCTAACGCATATTCGTTTACGAGTCCGAATGTTGGGCTGCTTACATTATCATTACTACCTAACTCTTTTATAAGCGCTTTGATTAATGTTGTTTTACCTGCGCCCATAGGGGCATAAAACGCCAAAGTTTTGCTGTTCGTTGATTTTATTATTTGCTGTGCTATATCTTTTAACTCACGTTCTGTATAAATGAATTCCATTGGTGTAAATCTATTTAGGTTCCAAAACTACAAAAGGTATTATCATTTCTTCGAGCGAAACACCGCCATGTTGGTAGGTGTTTCTATAGTAGCTAACATAATGGTTGTAATTATTTGGGTAGGCAAAGAAAAAGTCATTTTTCGCAAAAATATAAGAACTGCTCATATTTATGCTGGGCAAGAAAATAGATTTAGGATCTTTGGCAGCTAGTACATCGTTCTTTTCATAGGTAAGACTTCTACCTGTTTTGTAACGTAGGTTAGCACTTGTATCTCGGTCGCCAACAACTTTAGAGGGTGATTTAACATTTATAGTACCATGATCAGTGGTTATAATTAATTTCATACCTAATGTTTGTGCTTGCTGAATAATCTCTAGCATAGGTGAGTTTTTAAACCAGCTTGTGGTTAAAGACCTATAAGACTTATCATTTGAAGCCAATTCTTTAATTACTTCCATTTCTGTTTTAGAATGTGAAAGCATATCAACGAAATTGTAGACGATTACCGTTAAGTCATTATCTTTTTGAGTTTTGAAATTCTGACTTAAATGTTTTCCTTGTTTTAGGCTACTAATTTTATGGTATTCCCATTTTAAATCTAATCCTAGTCTTTTTAGTTGAGCACCTAAGAACTTGTCTTCAAATAAGTTTTTACCGCCCTCATCAGTATCGTTTTTCCACCATTCTGGATGTTTTTTCTCCATCTCAAGCGGAGTCAGACCAGAGAATATAGCATTACGTGCATATTGTGTGGCTGTAGGTAGTATGCTGTAAAAGGAATCTTCCTTTTTCTTTTTATAGAATGAGTTTACAGTATCTTCAAAGGCGTACCACTGATCATAACGTAAGTTGTCGACAACGATCAATAATGTTTTTGAATCTTTGATTTCGGGCGCTATCCATTCTTTAAATAGGGTATGAGACATTATAGGCGCATCGGCATCAGTAAACCAATCTTCGTAATTGCGCTCTACGAATTTGCCGAATTGTTGATTTGCTTCCGTTTTTTGAGATTCTAGAATTTCGAACATTCCACTGTCCTCAATTTCTTCTAACTGCAATTCCCAATAAATCAATTTTTTATATAAATCTGCCCATTCTTGATATGAATTCACCATTGATAAATCCATCGCAATCTTTCTAAATTCTTGCTGATAGTTACTAGTAGTCTTCTCAGAAACTAATCTTGAGTGGTCTAAATTCTTTTTTAAGGACAGCAAAATCTGATTCGGATTTACTGGTTTTATAAGATAATCTGCAATTTTAGAACCGATAGCATCTTCCATTATAGACTCTTCTTCACTCTTTGTAATCATTACAACGGGTAAAGAATTATCAATTATTTTAATTTCCGAAAGTGTCTCTAAGCCAGATATACCAGGCATATTCTCATCTAAAAAAACGATATCTACTCTGGTCTCTGCTAATTCTTCTAATGCTTCTTGTCCGCTCTGGCAGGTGATAACACTGTAGTTTTTTGATTCTAAAAAGATGATATGGGGCTTGAGTAAATCAATTTCATCATCTACCCACAGTATTTTTATCTTGTTCATTGTATTATTATTTTACTGATAATCAATTTCTATCCTATTGCTTTTGTATAACTTTGAAATGTTAATTTTAGAAAAGACAATACAATATTGAAGACATCAAACAAACTGAAAATCTTTAATGACCCAATTTACGGTTTTATAAGAATACCTAGTACGCTCGTTTTTGACCTGATTGCAGATCCTTACTTTCAAAGGCTTCGCAGAATTTCTCAAATGGGGTTATCGTATTTAGTGTATCCTGGGGCACACCATACTAGGTTTCATCATGCATTAGGTTGTATGTATTTAATGCAGAAATCTATTCAAGTACTTCGTTTTAAAGGGGTTGAGATAACACAAGGTGAAGAAGATGGACTGTTGATTGCTATTCTTTTACATGATATTGGGCATGGTCCTTTTTCTCATGCTATGGAGCATAGTATTGTTGAAGGTGTAAGCCATGAGTTTATTTCGCTTCAATTTATGGAAGAACTCAATCAGCGATTTAACGGAAGTTTAACTGAAGCAATATCCATATTTACGGGTAATCATTCAAAAAAATTCTTAAATCAGTTGGTGTCTAGTCAGTTAGATATGGATAGATTAGATTATTTAAAAAGAGATAGTTTCTATACAGGTGTTGCTGAGGGTAACACAAATGCCGAAAGACTAATTACCATGTTAAATGTAGTTGATGGTAATTTGGTTATTGAAGAGAAGGGTATCTACTCTGTTGAGAAGTTTTTAATGGCGCGTCGATTTATGTATTGGCAAGTTTATTTGCATAAAACAGCTGTAGTAGCCGAACGTGTACTAATTAGTATATTGAAAAGAGCACGTTTTCTTATAGAAAAAGGGGAGTCTTTAAATTGTAGTGATGCATTAAAGTATTTCTTATCTAATCATATAGACATCAATAATTTTAATAGTGAAATATTAGCAAAATTCGCAAAGTTAGATGATGTTGATATTCTCGCAGCCCTAAAAGAATGGCAATTTTCAGATGATTTTGTATTGTCATCACTCTGTGAAATGATTATCGATAGAAAACTGCTACATATTAAGGTTAAGAAAGAACCTGTTACAGAGAGTAAGTTTTTATCTCAGTTTAATAAGGTTAAAACACACTATAATCTTACCGATGAAGAAACGTCTTATTTCGTCTTTAGAGGAGAGCTGAAAAATAAGGCATACGACAGGCAACATCAGACTATCAACATTTTAAGAAAAAATGGAAAGATAACCGACGTTGCCAAATTATCTGATCACCTTAATTTAAATGCACTTTCAAAAACGGTAACCAAATATTATATGTGTTATCCTAAAGAAGGGGTTTAACAATTTTTCTTACTTTTACGCTCATGAAATTTACAGCAGGTCAGATTGCAGGTATCTTAGAAGGAGAAGTGCATGGAAATCCAGAAATAGCCGTACATAAACTTGCTAAAATCGAGGAAGGCGAAGAAGGCTCCCTTACTTTTTTAGCTAATCCGAAATATACTTCATTCATTTACAAGACAAAGGCATCGGTAACGATAGTCAATAAGAGTTTTGTTCCAGAACAAGAATTATATACCACTTTAATAAAGGTTGAAGATGCGTATAAATCATTTTCTAAATTACTAGAATACTATAACCAAGTCAAAAACAATAAGATAGGTATTGAAGAACCGATTTTTAAGTCGGATACTGCAACCTATGGTGCCGATGTTTATATTGGTGCTTTTGCTTATTTAGGTAATAACGTAACCTTAGGGGATAATGTGAAGGTGTACCCTAATGTTTACATTGGTGATAATGTAAAAATTGGTGATAACGTAATACTTTTTGCAGGAGCAAAAGTATATTCAGAAACCATTATCGGTAATAATTGTGTCGTTAATAGCGGAGCTGTGCTAGGTGCTGACGGATTTGGTTTCGCGCCAAATGAAGATGGTGAGTTTGTGAAAGTACCACAAACCGGTAATGTTATTTTAGAAGATAATGTTGATATAGGTGCCGGTACTACAATTGACAGGGCAACTTTAGGTTCTACGATTTTAAGAAAAGGAGTGAAGCTAGACAATCAAATACAGATTGCACATAACGTTGAAATTGGCGAGCATACTGTTATTGCTGCACAAACCGGTATTGCTGGTTCTACAAAAATAGGAAAGCATTGTATGATCGGTGGGCAAGTAGGTATCGTTGGTCATATTGTTATTGGTGACAATGTAAAAATACAAGCACAATCGGGTATAGGAAGAAATGTGAAGGATAATGAAGTGCTACAAGGATCACCAGCATTAAATTATGGTGATTACAACAAATCATATGTTCATTTTAAGAATTTACCGAGAATAATAAGTAGAATCGACACCTTAGAAAAGAAAGATTGACGATGAGTACAACAAACAGCAAACAAAGAACAATTAGTAAAGAAGTAAGCCTAACGGGAGTTGGTTTACATACTGGAAGCAATGTTACCATTAAATTCTTACCTGCAGATGAAAACCACGGTTATGCATTCAAAAGGGTAGATTTAGAAGGAGAACCAATTATACCAGCTGATGCTAACCTAGTTATAAACACACAAAGAGGCACCAACTTGGAGAAGAATGGTGTTAAAATTCAAACTTCAGAGCACGTTTTGGCCGCTTTAGTGGGTCTTGAAATAGATAACGTACTAATTGAATTGAACGCTGCAGAGCCACCAATTATGGATGGTTCTTCTAAATTCTTTGTAGAAGTTTTAGAGAATGCCGGTATCGTTGAGCAAGAAGCTGAGCGAGAAGAATACATTGTTAAAGATGTTATTTCTTTTAAGGATGAAAAGACGGGTAGTGAAATAACAATTATACCATCAGACGAATATCAATTGATGACGATGGTTGATTTTGGCACTAAAGTTCTAGGAACCCAAAACGCTACATTAGAAAAACTTTCTGATTTTAAATCTGAAATTTCAAATGCCCGTACATTTAGCTTTCTTCATGAGTTGGAGATGCTTTTGGAAAACGGATTAATAAAAGGTGGTGATCTAAACAATGCTATCGTTTATGTGGATAAGGAAATTTCTCAAGCCACTATGACGAAATTATTGAAGGCTTTTGATAAAAAGAAACTTTCTGTAAAAGCAAATGGTATTTTAGACAACCTAACATTACACCAGCCTAACGAGGCAGCAAGACATAAATTATTAGATGTTATTGGTGATTTAGCATTAATTGGTACACGCATAAGAGGTAAGGTAATAGCTAATAAGCCTGGTCATTATGTGAACAACCAATTTGCGAAGAAGCTTTCACAAATCATCAAATTAGAAAAACGAAATAAAGTTCCGAAGTACGACTTAAGTTTACCTCCTTTAATGGATATCCATAAAATAATGGATATGTTACCTCACAGACCACCTTTCTTATTAATAGATCGTATAATCGAACTATCAGATAAGCATGTTGTGGGTATGAAAAATGTGACGATGAACGAACCTTTCTTCGTTGGTCACTTTCCAGGAGCTCCTGTAATGCCAGGTGTGCTTCAAGTAGAAGCTATGGCGCAAACAGGTGGTATTTTAGTTTTAAGCACTGTACCGGATCCAGAAAATTATTTGACTTTGTTTATGAAAATAGATAAGGTGAAATTTAAAAGGCAAGTATTGCCAGGCGATACATTAATATTTCACTGTAGTTTAATTACACCGATTAGAAGAGGTATTTGTCATATGCAAGCTTATGCATACGCAAATGACAAATTAGTAAGTGAAGCTGAATTAATGGCGCAAATAGTTAAAAGAACATAGAATGAATCAACCTTTAGCCTATATACATCCGGGAGCTAAAATTGCCAAAAACGTGGTAGTTGAACCGTTTACAACTATCCATAATAACGTTATCATTGGTGATGGTACTTGGATCGGATCTAATGTGACCATAATGGAAGGCGCTCGTATTGGTAAGAATTGTAATATTTTTCCTGGTGCAGTAATATCAGCTTCTCCACAAGATTTAAAATACGATGGTGAAGAAACTACCGTTGAAATCGGTGATAATACCACTATTAGAGAATGTGCTACCATACACAAGGGTACCTCTGATCGTATGAAAACTGTTATCGGTAAAAATTGTTTAATAATGGCATATTGCCATGTGGCGCATGATTGCTTAGTTGGCGATAACTGTATTTTTTCAAACAATTCTACCTTGGCAGGTCATGTTACTATTGGCGACAATGTAATATTGGCTGGTTTGGTAGCTGTGCATCAATTTGTATCTGTTGGTCAACATGCTTTTGTAACGGGAGGATCTTTGGTAAGAAAAGATGTTCCGCCTTATGTAAAAGCAGCAAGAGAGCCTTTATCTTATGTGGGAATCAATTCTGTAGGATTAAGAAGAAGAGGATTTGTATCTGATAAAATTAGAGAAATTCAAAATATATACAGAATTCTATATCAAAAGAACTATAACAACACTCAAGCTGTGCAAATAATTGAAGCAGAGATGGAAGCTACTCCTGAACGTGACGAGATTTTGCAATTTATTCGTGATTCTCAACGCGGAATCATGAAAGGATATTTCAGCAATAATTAAAGAATTACTTTAAACTTAAGTTAACAATATTAATACACATTACGAATGGCATCTACATCAGATATACGAAAAGGATTATGCATAAGATATAATAATGATATCTATAAGATTATTGAATTTTTACACGTAAAACCGGGTAAAGGTCCTGCTTTTGTTCGTACAAAATTAAGAAGTGTTACTTCTGGTAAAGTATTAGATAATACTTTTTCTGCAGGTCATAAAATTGAAGATGTACGTGTAGAAACTCGTTCGTATCAGTATTTATATCCTGAAGGAGATACGTATCACTTTATGAATACAGATGATTATAACCAAATTACCTTGCAAGAGAGTTCTTTAGACGCTCCTGGTTTATTAAAAGAAGGTGAAATAGTAAAAATCATGTTCAATACAGAAGATAGTTTACCTTTATCTGTAGAAATGCCTGCAAGTGTAGTTTTAGAGATAACGTATACAGAACCTGGTGTTAAAGGGAATACCGCTACTAATGCTACAAAGCCTGCTACAGTTGAGACAGGTGCAGAGGTAAATGTTCCTTTATTTATCAACGAAGGCGACAAAGTTAAAATTGATACTTCTAACGGTTCTTATATGGAACGTGTTAAGGAATAATATAATATTAAAGAGTTAAGACTGTCATTTGAAGTTTCCGACTACTTTTTCATTAAAACAGATTGCAGATATTATATCTAGCGAATATGTTGGGCATGATGATTTTCCCGTTCTAGGCATGAATGAAATTCATGTTGTAGTAAACGGAGACATTGTCTTTGTTGATCATCCAAAGTACTATGATAAAGCTTTAGAGTCTAAGGCAAGTGTTATCTTAATCAATAAAAAGGTAGACTGCCCTGAAGGCAAAGCATTGTTGATTTCAGATGATCCCTTTAGAGATTTTAATAAGTTAACAACATTCTTTCAACCTTTTGTTCCAAGTAGTCAGACGATTTCTGCTACAGCGAAAATCGGAAAAGATACTGTCATTCAGCCCAATACATTTATTGGTAATAATGTTGAGATAGGTGATAATTGCCTTATTCACTCAAACGTTACTATTTATGATAATTGTATTGTAGGTAATAATGTTACCATACATGCAGGTAGCGTTTTAGGTGCTGATGCATTTTATTATAAAAAACGGCCTGAAGGTTTCGATAAACTAATATCTGGCGGAAGAGTTGTTTTGAAAGACAATGTAGATATCGGAGCTCTTTGTACAATTGATAGAGGTGTAACTGGTGATACTACCATCGGATTTGGTACAAAACTAGATAATCAAGTTCATGTTGGTCATGATACTGTAATTGGTGAGAAGTGTTTAATTGCTTCACAGACCGGTATTGCAGGTTGTGTTATTATAGAAGATGAAGTTACGATTTGGGGACAGGTAGGAACCAATAGCGGAATAACAATTGGTGCAAAAGCAGTAATAATGGGTCAAACCGGAGTTACAAAATCAGTAAAAGGTGGTAAGAGTTATTTCGGTACTCCTATCGAAGAATCGCGTGAAAAGTTGAAACAATTGGCATATATCAAGAAGATTCCAGAAATAATTAAAAAAATGGATAAGAAATAAGGGTGTAAATGCTAGAAAAGTCATTAACAACTTATATTTTTGTTCTAATCAAAAAATAAAACTACAGTAGTATGAGCGTATTAGTAAATAAGGATTCAAAAATAATCGTACAAGGTTTCACTGGTAGTGAAGGTACTTTCCACGCCGGACAGATGATTGAGTACGGTACTAATATCGTAGGTGGTGTTACTCCCGGTAAAGGAGGACAAGAGCATTTAGGAAAACCTGTTTTCAACACGGTTTCTGAAGCTGTTGAGAAAGTAGGTGCAGATACTACTATCATATTTGTTCCACCAGCTTTTGCTGCAGATGCCATTATGGAAGCTGCCGAAGCAGGTATTAAAGTTATTATTACAATTACAGAAGGTATTCCTGTTGCCGATATGGTTAAGGTTGCCAACTACATTAAAAATAGAGATTGTCGTTTAATCGGCCCTAACTGTCCTGGTGTTATTACTCCGGGTGAAGCTAAAGTTGGTATTATGCCAGGTTTCGTTTTCAAAGAAGGTAATGTTGGTATCGTATCTAAATCAGGTACATTAACCTATGAGGCTGCTGATCAAGTAGTACGTCAAGGTTTAGGTATTACAACTGCAATCGGTATTGGTGGTGATCCAATTATTGGAACAACTACTAAAGAAGCGGTTGAGCTTTTGATCAATGACCCAGCAACAGAATGTGTGGTTATGATCGGTGAAATTGGTGGTCAGTTAGAAGCAGATGCTGCTCAGTGGTACAAAGCTAGTGGAAGTAAAAAACCAGTTGTAGGTTTTATTGCTGGTGAAACTGCACCTGCAGGTAGAACAATGGGTCATGCTGGCGCAATTGTTGGTGGTAGTGATGATACTGCTCAAGCTAAAAAACGCATCATGAGAGAATGTGGAATTCACGTTGTAGATTCTCCTGCTGAAATCGGCTTGAAAGTAAAAGAGGTAATGGGTTAAGAACTCATATTTTTCATATAAAATCCCGTTTATAGCGGGATTTTTTTTAGCCTATAAATTAAACAAAAGGTATATTTGGTAAACTTCGGTTTTAAATAACGGACTTATGAAATTATTACAAGATAAAAACGTCATCATTACAGGAGCAAGTAGAGGAATTGGTATGGGTATTGCCAAAGTTTTTGCCGATCACGGTGCAAATGTGGCATTTACTTATAGCTCTAGTGAAGCTCCGGCTTTAGAATTGGAGAAAGAATTGAAAGCAAAAGGTGTTAATGCCAAGGCTTACAAAAGTAATGCAGCTAGTTTTCAAGAAGCTGAAGAATTAGTCGCTAAGGTTTTAGAAGATTTTGGTGGAAGAATTGATGTATTGATCAACAACGCTGGTATCACAAAAGATAATCTTCTTATGCGTATGTCAGAAGCTGATTTTGATGCAGTTATCGATATCAATTTGAAATCTGTTTTTAATATGACGAAAGCAGTACAAAGAACATTATTGAAACAACGTAGTGGATCTATCATTAACATGAGTAGTGTTGTTGGGGTAAAAGGTAATGCAGGTCAAACTAATTACGCTGCTTCTAAAGCAGGTATGATTGGCTTCACAAAATCTGTAGCTCTTGAATTAGGTTCTAGAAACATTAGATGTAACGCTATTGCACCTGGTTTCATTGAAACTGAGATGACCGATAAGTTAGATGAGAAAACTGTTCAAGGTTGGAGAGATGGTATTCCTCTAAAACGTGGTGGTTCTACTGAAGATATAGCAAATGCTTGTCTTTTCTTTGCGTCAGATTTGTCTGGTTACGTTACTGGTCAAGTATTGAATGTTGATGGTGGTATGTTAACCTAAGTCAAAAACAAACTCGGGAGGAACGCTATTTTTTTATTCCTTTTTAAGAACAACTTTAGTTTATACATGGAAAGCATAACGGTATTGTATATTATTCTTGCTGCAATTGTAGCATTGGGTATCGTTGTTTTTCAATACATATATAAGCAGAAGGCTAAAAGCAAAATTAATTGGCTTTTAGCCTTTTTGCGTTTTACAGGTATTTTTGGGTTATTGCTTTTACTGATCAATCCGCAGTTTTCACAAAAATCATACACCTTAGAGAAGCCTAATTTGGTAATATTGGCTGATAATTCTACATCTATTGCCGAGAGTGCAACGCAACTAAATGAAATGCTATCTGAAATAAAGTCATCAGAAGATATTACGGATAGATTTAAAGTTACCGATTATAGTTTTGGGGCTGACCTACAAATTTTTGATAGTCTTTCTTTTAAAGAGAAAAACACCAATATCTATAAATCGCTTTCTGCATTGAAGGATGTATATGCTCGAGAACAGACGGTTACTGTTCTTTTGTCTGATGGAAATCAGACTATTGGGCAAGATTATAGTTATTTTAAATCTGACGAGAATAATAGTATCTACACGGTAGTTTTAGGCGACACTACTAAGTATAAAGACATTTCAGTTGGGTCAATTCAAACCAATAAATACGCTTTTTTAAAGAACAAATTCCCGTTAGAAACCTTTGTATCATATCAAGGTAATAGTGCTATATCAGCTACTGTATCTATTAAAATGAATTCGAAAGTTGTTCATAAAGAGAATGTGAAATTAAATTCTCAGAACAATTATAAACCTATATCTATTGAAGTAGAGGCAAAGTCAGTGGGAATTAAAAATTTAGTAGTTGAAGTTTCTCAACTGGCAGAAGAACGAAATATTAAGAATAATCGAAGAACTACAAGCATCGAAGTAATCGATGAGAAAACTAAGATTGCTATAATTTCAGATATTCTGCATCCGGACTTGGGGGCTCTTAAAAAGGCTATTGAAAGTAATGAGCAGCGAGAAGTTTCAATTTTGAAATCTAATGTCGCAAATAGTAGTTTAGAGGATATAGACTTGTTTATTTTTTATCAGCCTATAGCTAGATTCAAGAATTCTTTTGAATACGCCAAAAGTAAAAACGCGAATACTTTTATTATAACTGGTACTCAAACAGATTACTCATTTTTGAATAACGCCGAAGTCCCTTTTGAAATAGAGAATGGTTATCCGCAACAAGAAGTGTTCGGTTTATTGAATAATGCTTTTACTAAATATGACATCTCAAAGTTTGATGTGACAGATTTTCCGCCATTAGTTAGTGATGCAGGTCCTATTCTTATTACTTCACCCTATGAAGTTTTATTGGGTACTCAAATAAAAGGATTAAATATTCAGCAGCCTCTGTTGTTGGTCATGGAGAAAAACACTCAGAAAAGTGCACTATTAATGGGGGAGAACCTTTGGAAATGGAGAGTGCAGACTTATAGGAATACAAATGAATTTGTCAATTTCGATGAATTTATTGGTAATCTAATTAGATATCTAACTAGCTCAAAGAACAAATCAAGACTGAACGTTGATTATGAAAAGGTGTACGAGGGTAGTAGTAATACGGTGATAACGGCTACGTATTTTGATGAAGCATTTTTATTTGATCCAAATGCCAAAGTGAAAATTAAAGTAACTAATACAGAAACTAAAAAGGTTCAAACGAACCCAATGGTTTTAAAAAATGGATATTTCGAAGCAGACTTATCAAATTTAATCGCTGGATCTTATGACTTTGTGGTTTCTGTAGCGAATGATTCAAAAACTGAAACTGGTAAATTTGTAATCTCTGAGTTTGACATGGAGAATCAGTTTGTATCAAGTGATAATATAAAGTTGGAGAAATTGGCTGTTAACTCTGGAGGAAAACAGTTTTATCCTACTCAAATAGAAGAACTACTCGCAGATTTGAAGGAAAACGATGCCTACGTGCCTACCGAGAAAAGCACTGAAAATATCGTATCTTTGATTGATTTCAGATTGCTTTTGGCAATTATAGTTTTTGCCTTTGCGGCAGAATGGTTTATCAGAAAATATAACGGATTAATTTAAATAAACATTAATGGATAAGTTACCTAAGATTGCGTTACCCGCAATATTTATTTTTATTGTAGTAATTATTGCAATTTCAAAATCAACAGTTACAATAGACTCTGGTCAAGCAGGTGTTTTGTACAAAACTTTTGGTGGGGGTGTAGTGACTGATGAGCCGCCTATGGGAGAAGGTTTTCATTTAGTAGCACCTTGGAATAGAGTTACTATCTACGAAGTACGTCAACAAGAGGTTTTAGAAAAAATGAATGTACTTTCTAGCAATGGTCTTGATATTAAATTAGAAGCATCTGCTTGGTTCGAGCCAATTAGAAATGATTTAGGAAAACTACATCAAGAAAAAGGTGAAGACTATATACAAAGAGTTCTTTTGCCAACCATACGTTCTGCTGCACGTTCAGTAGTTGGTCGTTATACACCAGAACAATTATATTCTAGTAAAAGAGATGCCATTCAGCAAGAAATATTTGATGAGACTCAAAAAATAGTATCAGGTCAATATATTCAATTGAATGAGATTTTGGTAAGAGATGTTACCTTGCCACCGACTATTAAAGATGCAATTGAAAGAAAGTTAAAGCAAGAGCAAGAGTCATTAGAATATGAGTTCCGTTTGGTAACCGCTAAGAAAGAAGCTGAAAAAGTAACTATCGAAGCGCAGGGTAAAGCAGATGCTAACCGTATTTTGAGTGCTTCATTGAATGACCAAATTTTGAAAGATAAGGGTATCGATGCTACATTAAAATTAGCAGAATCACCAAATTCTAAAGTGGTTATCGTTGGTGGTAGCGACGGACTTCCATTAATTTTGGGTAATAACTAATACACTTTGTTAATTATTTTTGTTTCATTTTAAACTTTTGTTTTGTGAAATGGAAAATACCTTTTACTTTTACAGTATCATGAAAAATAGAACTACACATCATCATTTCCATATTCACGCTCAGGCGAGGTAGGAATGTATTGTAGTAGAACAACATATTTTAAAACCCGTTTGAGCAATCAAACGGGTTTTGTATTTAAATCTCTTTTGGTTGCCAAGCATTAAATTAAGAAAATGACTAAAATTAGAATTGCTATTCAGAAATCGGGAAGACTTAATGAGGAATCCCTTCAAATTTTAAAAGACTGCGGAATTTCCATTGATAATGGTAAAGACCAGTTGAAGGCTTCATCAAGAAATTTCCCGATGGAAGTTTTCTATTTAAGAAATGGAGATATACCGCAATACTTGAGAGACGGAGTGGTAGATATCGCTATTATTGGCGAAAATGTATTAATTGAAAAAGGAGAAGATATTTCAGTTGCTGAAAAATTGGGCTTTTCAAAATGTAAGGTATCCTTAGCTGTACCAAAATCAGTGAAGTATAATTCGGTAAAGGATTTTGAAGGCAAGCGTATTGCAACATCCTACCCAAATACAGTATTAAATTATTTGAAAGAAAAAGGTGTGAAAGCCGATTTACACATCATTAGTGGCTCTGTTGAAATTGCACCTAATATTGGACTGGCAGATGCTATTTGCGATATTGTTTCTAGTGGTAGTACTTTATTTAAAAACAACCTGAAAGAGGTTGAAGTAATGTTGAAAAGTGAAGCTGTATTGGCAGTATCACCAAAGATAAATGAAGAGAGAAAAGAACTTCTTGAAAAGTTACAGTTTAGAATTCAGTCAGTTTTAAGAGCTAGAGGATCTAAGTATGTGTTGCTTAATGCACCAAATGATAAGTTAGACGGTATTCTAAAGCTTTTACCAGGTATGCGAAGTCCGACAGTATTGCCTTTGGCTGATGAAGGATGGAGTTCTGTACATACTGTAATCAATAAAGATAAATTTTGGGAAGTAATCGACGAGTTAAAGAAAGCAGGAGCAGAAGGTATTCTTGTTTGCCCAATTGAGAAGATGGTATTGTAATTAGGCTTTTAGCTTTTAGCCATTTGCTATTAGCTATTAGCTAAATTAGATGTTTGTGTTTTGCCAAAAGCCAAAAGCTTAGGGCTAATAGCTAGTTAAAGAAATGAATAAAATATATAATCCAGAGAGAGCAGATTGGTCGAAGGTTTTAAAACGCCCGACACAAACTGTTGCCGATATTGAAGGATTGGTCAACACTATTTTTGAGGAAGTTAAGCTTGGAGGCGATAGTATCTTAAAAAAGTATACTGAGCAATTTGACAAGGTGAGCTTAGATGATCTTTTGGTTTCAGAGGATGAAATTAAGGAAGCCAAAGCATTGGTTTCAGATGATCTTAAAGCTGCTATTCAATTAGCGAAATCGAATATTGAAGTATTTCATACCGCTCAGAAAACGGGTAGGGTTGAAGTGGAAACTACAGCGGGAGTTTCTTGTTGGCAAGAGAAAAGACCGATTCAGAAAGTCGGATTGTATATTCCAGGAGGAACGGCTCCTTTATTTTCTACTATCTTAATGCTCGCAACACCTGCAAACATAGCAGGTTGTAATGAAATTGTTTTATGCTCTCCTCCTGATAAAGAAGGAAAGCTGAATCCTGCTATTTTATATACAGCAGATTTATGCGGAGTTACCAAAATTGTAAAAGTAGGGGGAATTCAAGCGATCGCCGGAATGACTTTTGGAACAGAAACCATACCACAGGTGTATAAAGTTTTCGGACCAGGAAATCAATATGTTACTGTAGCGAAGCAAATAGCAACAAAACACGGTGTTGCAATTGATATGCCTGCAGGTCCATCAGAATTATTAGTAGTAGCCGATGATACTGCAAATGCTGCTTTTGTTGCTTCAGATTTATTGAGTCAGGCAGAACATGGTATCGATAGTCAAGTAATTTTAGTTTCTACTTCTAAAGAAATGATTGATGCAGTGGAGAAGGAAGTAGCCCTACAATTAGAAGATTTACCGCGAAAAGAAATTGCAAGACAAGCAATTGCCAATAGCAAGTTGATTTATGTTGATAATGATCAAGATGCTATTGATTTGATTAATGAATACGGACCAGAGCACTACATTGTTTGTGTAGAAAATGAAGATTTCTATATCGACAATACGCTGAATGCGGGTTCAGTATTTATCGGTAATTACACTCCAGAAAGTGCTGGTGATTATGCTTCTGGTACGAATCATACTTTACCAACAAATGGATATGCTAAGCAATACAGTGGTGTAAACCTTGATAGTTTTATGAAGAATATGACTTTTCAGAAGATCACAAAAGAAGGTATTCAAACTATTGGTAATGCAATAGAACTGATGGCAGAAGCAGAAGGTTTAGAAGCACATAAAAATGCAGTAACCTTAAGATTAAATAGTTTAAAATAATGTCATTTCGACTACGCTCAATGACCAACACCATATTGAACTAATGATTTTCAATTTAGATAATATAACAAGAGAAAACGTAAAGGGCTTGAGTCCGTATTCTTCTGCACGCGACGAATATGTTTCTGATGGGTCTACCATGGTTTTCTTAGATGCGAATGAGAATCCGTTTGAAAACGGAGTCAATCGCTATCCTGATCCTCAACAAAGAGGCTTAAAAGCGATATTGGCTGAACAGAAGGGTATAAAGGAGGAAAATATTCTTTTGGGTAATGGTAGCGATGAAGTTTTAGATTTGTTATTCAGAGCTTTCTGTGAGCCTAAACAAGATAATATCATTACACTACCACCTACATACGGAATGTACAAAGTGCTTTCGGACATCAATCTAGTTGAAAATAGAGAAGTCTTATTGACGCATGATTTTCAGCCTAAGGTTGAAGAGATCCTAAAAACCATTGATAGCAATACTAAACTATTGTTTATCTGTTCACCTAATAATCCTACAGGGAATAGTTTCTCAACTAAAGCTATTGAAGAACTTTTGAATTCTTTCAACGGACTAGTTGTTATAGACGAGGCATATATAGATTTTTCATTCGAAGAAAGCTGGACATCAAAACTGAATAATTATCCGAATTTAATTATCACTCAAACCTTATCAAAGGCATATGGTATGGCGGGTATACGTTTGGGTATTTGTATTGCATCTGCAGAAATTATTGCTGTGGTGAATAAAATTAAACCTCCGTATAATGTAAATCAATTAACACAAGAGAAAGCAACTACTCGTGTGTTAGATAAACAGGCGGTTAAAAACGAGGTTGATGATATTTTAGCGGAGCGAGCAAAATTAGAAGAGGCTTTAAAAACAATTTCTTTTGTTGAAAATATTTACCCTACCGATGCAAACTTTATTTTGGCAAAGGTAGATGATGCTACACTCAGGTATAATCAATTATTAGCCAAAGGGGTTGTTGTTAGAAATCGTACCACACAACCATTATGTGAGAATACCCTACGTTTTACTGTAGGTAGTGCTGTAGAGAATAAAACACTTGCTGAGGCGTTAAAAATGATATAACCTTTAAACCAAAACCAATGAAAAGCAAGTTCATTTATTTTATCGCCTTATTAGTAACTGTTAGTATAGCTCATGCTCAAGATATTGAAAGACTAGAATTTATAGCCGACAGTCTCAATTTAAGTGATGAAGAAACAGAAGATCTTATAAGTTTTAAACTGTATTCAGATAGTCTAGAGAACACCTTTACATATATTTATGATAGGTCTATGTTAAATGGAGATGTAGCCAAAATAATGGTGCCAGAAGGCTATAAGTTTTTAGATAGTGAACAGGCGCAACGTGTACTTACAGATATTTGGGGAAACCCTAGAGATGAGTCCGTTATGGGTCTTTTGCTGAAAGAAGATGAAACTCCGGTAGAGACAACTTACGCTATTGAAATATCATATTCAGAAGATGGATATATTGAAGATAACGATGCACAAGACATGGATTATGATGACTTGCTAAGTGAAATGCAAGATGATGTTAAAGAAGCAAATCCGCAAAGATCTAGTATGGGTTACCCGACTGTAGATTTGATAGGTTGGGCATCAAAACCTTATTATGATTCAGAAAACAAAAAATTATACTGGGCTAAAGAATTACTTTTTGAAGAGGAAGAAGCCAGTACTTTAAATTATAATATTAGAGTTTTAGGTCGTAAGGGTTACATGAATCTAAATGTTATTGGTGATATGGACACATTAGAAGATGTAGAGAATAACTTAGATCCAATTTTAGGTAGTGTATCATTTAATACTGGGTATAAGTACTCTGAATTTGATCCTGATTTTGATGATGTAGCAGCATATGGAATCGGTGGATTAATAGCAGGTAAAATTTTGGCTAAAGCCGGATTCTTTGCTCTAATACTAAAATTTTGGAAATTTATAGCCATTGGCGGTGTAGCGCTATTCGCAGGGGCAAAAAAGTTCTTTTTTGGAGCTAAAGAACAAACAGCAATTGAAGGTCCTAAAGATGATTCTAAATTGTCTTAGTATTTACTCGATAATCGAGATTAAAATGCTTCGACGCTTGCGTCGAAGTATTAATTATGTTTTCAATTCAATGCCTCGCGGACTTGTCCCTAGGTTATTTACTATTATATGAAAAAGCAATGAAAAAAAGAGTACTATTTATTGATCGTGATGGAACCATAATCAAAGAAACGGTAGATGAGCAGATAGACGGATTTGAAAAAATGATTTTCTATCCGAAATCGTTCACATTTCTTGGTAAAATAGCTAAAGAACTCGATTATGAGTTGGTAATGATTACCAACCAAGATGGATTGGGTACAGATGTATTTCCAGAAGATACCTTTTGGCCTGTGCATAATTTTATTCTTAAATCTTTTGAAAACGAAGGTGTTGTTTTTGATAAAGTGTTTTTAGATAGAACTTTTCCACATGAAAATGCCGATACTAGAAAACCTGGCACTGGCTTATTGACCGAGTATTTTTCTGATGAATATGATTTAGAAAATTCTTATGTAATTGGTGATCGATTAACCGATATGGAATTGGCTAAGAATTTAGGTTCTAAAGGTATTTTCATAAACGACGAAACCAACTTGGGTACTGGTGAAATTACGGTAAAACGTGATGAGCTAGATAGCCATATTGCTATTGAAAGTAATGATTGGGAGAAGATTTATGAGTTCTTGAAATTGAATGATAGAACTGCTGAAATTCATAGAAAAACCAATGAAACTGATATTGCCATTAAACTGAACCTAGATGGTACTGGTAAAAGTGATATTAAAACCGGATTGGCATTCTTTGATCATATGTTAGATCAATTGGCGCGTCATGGGCAAATGGATTTAATGATTAAAGTTGATGGTGATTTAGAAGTTGATGAACACCATACTATTGAAGATACAGGTATTGCTCTTGGCGAGGTATTTCATATGGCTTTAGGAAATAAATTAGGTATTGAACGATACGGATTCTGTTTACCAATGGATGATTGTTTAGCGCAATCCGCTATTGATTTTGGCGGTAGAAATTGGCTAGTATGGGATGCAGACTTTAAACGTGAAATGGTAGGTGATATGCCTACCGAGATGTTTCATCATTTCTTTAAATCGTTTACTGACGGTGCAAAAGCAAATCTTAATATTAAGGCAGAAGGTACTAACGAACATCACAAAATAGAAGCCATTTTTAAAGCTTTTGCAAAGAGCATAAAAATGTCGGTGAAGAGAGATGTTGAGAAAATGGTACTACCGAGTACGAAAGGAGTATTATAAGGTACGAGGTGTGAAGTTAAAAGTACAAAGTAATGCAAGATTTAAAAAAACGAACTAAACAATTTGCTATTGATTGTTGGATATTTTGTAAACAAGTTCCAAGATCAAGGGAATTAGATGCTTGGGTAAGACAATTAATTAGAAGTTCTAGTTCCGTTGGTGCAAATTATAGAGCTTCGCAAAGAGCAAAATCTACTGCTGATTTTATAAATAAACTTAAAATAGTTGAAGAAGAGATAGACGAATCTGCATACTGGTTAGAACTATTTTTAGAAGTTAATTCTGAAAGGAAAGAAGAAATAGACAAGTTGCATAAAGAGGCTAAAGAAATTTTGGCAATAATTGTTGCCTCCATAAAAACGTCAAGAGCAAATAGAAAGTAAAGAAATGAAAAATACGATAAACACCTTGTACTTTGTACTTTTAACCTTGTATCTGAGCTTATGAAAATTGTAATTATAAATTACGGAGCAGGAAATATTCAGAGTATCAAATTTGCTATTAAACGCTTAGGTTACGAAGCAGTTTTAAGTAATGATGTTTCTGAAATACAGCATGCTGATAAAGTAATATTCCCAGGAGTAGGCGAGGCGAGTAGTGCCATGCACAAACTTCGAGATAGCGGATTGGATAAACTTATTCCAAACTTAAAGCAACCTGTTTTAGGTATTTGCTTAGGTATGCAATTAATGTGTCATTCGTCTGAAGAGGGAAATACGAAAGGACTCGGAATCTTCGATGTTGATGTCGTAAAGTTTGATAAGACGGTAAAAGTTCCTCAAATTGGTTGGAATCAGATTACGAACCTGAAATCCGATTTATTTAATGGTGTTGAAGAAAAAGAACATATTTATTTAGTGCATAGTTTTTATGCGCCATTGTGCTCAGAGACCATTGCTGAATGTACGTATGGTTTAGATTACAGTGCTGCATTGAAAAAAGATAATTTTTACGGTACTCAGTTTCACCCTGAAAAATCTAGTGATGTGGGAGAGAAGATTTTGAAGAATTTTCTTTCTAGTGAACTGAAATAAAAATATGGACTAGGCATTATAAAGAAGTTTAAAATAATTAAAGTCATTACATTGAGAACTTATGACTTAGTACTTATTACTATAAAATATGAGAATAATACCAGCCATAGATATCATTGACGGTAAATGTGTTCGCCTTTCAAAAGGTGATTACGATACTAAGAAAATATATAATGAAAATCCGTTAGAAGTTGCGAAGGAGTTTGAAGCTCACGGAATTCAACATTTACATTTGGTAGATTTAGATGGTGCAAAGTCAAAGCATATTGTAAATCATAAAGTATTGGAGCAAATTGCATCTCAAACTGGTTTACGAATTGATTTCGGAGGAGGATTAAAAACTGATGATGATTTGCGTATTGCTTTTGAAAGTGGTGCGAAGCAAATCACTGGCGGTAGTATTGCGGTAAAAGACCCTGATACTTTCCTTGGTTGGATAGAAAAACATGGTGCTGATAAGATAATTTTAGGAGCAGATGCTATGGATGAAAAAGTAGCGGTTTCTGGTTGGTTAGAAGAATCTAAAGAGGAACTAATTCCGTTTATACAATCATATCAACAAAAGGGAATTCAATATGTAATTTGTACAGATATCAGTAAAGACGGTATGTTAGAAGGTCCGTCATTTGATTTATACAAAAAGATAATTGCACAAACGGATGTCAGTCTGAGCGCAGTCGAAGACCAATCTGTGTTACAAATAAAACTAATCGCCAGTGGCGGAATATCAACTTTTGATGAATTACCTAAATTAGCAGAAATGGGTTGCGAAGGTACCATTATCGGAAAGGCTATTTATGAAAATAGAATTAGTCTTAAGCAACTTGAATCTTACATTTTAAGCAATGGATAAGGAAGAACGCTTAGTTGAAGAAATTGTTGAAAATGCGATGTTTCGTATGGACGAAAGTACACGTATGATCAAGAAAAGTCTTGCTGAAATATCGGAAGAAGAAATCTGGCAGAAGCCTAATGCTTCTTTGAACAGTATGGCTAATCTCATTTTACACTTATGTGGTAATATGACACAGTATGTCATTTCTTCCATAGGCGAAATCGAAGATAATAGAAATAGAGATGCGGAGTTTTCAGTAAATTCTGGTTTAACGAAAGGGGAGTTGTTACATAAGTTAGAAGAGACAGTAGACTCGGTAAAACGTGTTATTTTTGATTCCACAACCGATAAGTTGATAAAAGTAAGATCAGTACAAGGAATGTCCTTTTCCGGAGTTGGAGCAATTATGCATGTTGTTGAACATTACTCATACCATACCGGTCAAATTGCGTTTTATGTGAAACTAATCAAAGAAAAGGATTTGGGATTTTATGACGGAGTGGATTTGAATATTAAAAATGAGTAAAAAGTATCAAGTACAAAGTATTAAGTAAAAAGTACAGCTTGATATTATGTGTGATATTTATTGAATACTTAGTGCTATTTAGGTAGTACTTAATACTAAAAAAATATGCTAGCTAAGAGAATAATACCTTGTTTAGATATCAAAGATGGTAGAACTGTAAAAGGCGTCAATTTCGTTGACTTACGTGATGCGGGTGATCCTGTTGAACTGGCTGAAATATATAGCCGCGAAGGTGCCGATGAATTAGTCTTCTTAGATATTTCGGCAACGGAGCAGAAAAGAAAAACATTGGCAGATTTAGTATATCGCGTAGCGGAAAAAGTAAATATTCCGTTTACTGTTGGTGGCGGAATCTCATCTGTTGAGGATGTAGATGTTTTACTGCATAACGGAGCTGATAAAGTTTCTATCAATTCATCGGCTGTAAAAAATCCGCAGTTGATTAATGATTTGGTTGCCAAATTTGGGTCGCAGTGTATTGTTGTAGCCATAGATGCTAAACAGATTGATGGAGAGTGGATTGTGCATTTAGTTGGTGGTAAAGTGCCGACGGACAGAAAATTATTCGAATGGGCAAAAGAAGTGGAAGAACGCGGAGCGGGAGAAATTCTATTCACTTCAATGGATAATGATGGTACTAAAGACGGCTTCGCAAATGAAGCATTGGCAAAATTATCGACGGAGTTAAATATTCCGATAATTGCTTCAGGTGGTGCTGGTAATAAACAGCATTTTACTGATACCTTTGTTGAAGGTAAAGCAGATGCGGCATTGGCAGCAAGTGTTTTTCACTTTAAGGAAATTGGTATTCAGGAGTTGAAACTTGAGTTGAAGGAAAATGGGATTCCGGTTAGGATTTAGTTTTTAGTAAACAGTTTACAGTTGGCAGTCGCAGTGTTCAGTATCAGTGCCAGTTTTCAGTAGGCAGTGTTCAGTTTACAGTTTTGATTATCGCACTTCGGCTACGCTCAGTGACCGAATTACAATAATGAATTAAAATGCCACTTCAGCTAGGTTGACTTACTAAATTTGAATTGTTAATCGAAATGTCATCCTGAGCGCAGTCGAAGGCTTGGGAACATCTATTTCACTTCGGCTATGCTTAGTGACAAATTTTGAAAACTGAAGGTTTAAAATAGAATAAAAATAAAATTAGAATACAATACATATGGAGTTTAATACACCAAATTGGGAGAAAATGAGTGACGGACTAGTACCTGCAATCATACAAGACGCACGTACGAAGAATGTATTGATGCTTGGCTATATGAATGCCGAAGCTTTGAAGAAAACTACTGATAGTGGTAAGGTTACATTTTTTAGTCGCTCTAAGCAACGCTTATGGACTAAAGGAGAAGAAAGTGGCAACTTCTTAAACCTGGTATCAATTAAAAACGATTGTGATAACGATTCTCTTTTAATTTCTGTAAACCCTGTGGGTCCTACATGTCATACCGGTACAGATACCTGTTGGAAAGAAGAAAACAGCTCTCAATTCGGATTCTTTTCTGAGTTAGAAGAGACTATTAAAGAAAGAAGAACTACTGCAGACGATAGTAAATCTTACGTAGCATCTTTGTTTAAAAAAGGTATTAATAAAATTGCCCAAAAAGTAGGGGAGGAAGCTGTAGAAACTGTTATTGAGGCAATGGATGATAATGATGAATTATTCTTGTACGAGAGTGCAGATTTACTTTTTCATTACTTAATGCTATTACAGGCAAAAGGTTTTACCTTAAAAGATATTGAAGCTGAATTAATGAATCGCAAGAAATAGGCGAACTACTTCTTATATTATTTGAGTACTGAATAAGCAGTTAAATACGTGTTTGCTTTTAGAAAATAAACACCCGTGTTTAATTGCTTTTTCAATTGTTGTACTACTTCATTGTATAAATCAGAGTATTTATAGGCTGCAGCGATGCTGCTATAATCATTTTTAGCTGAGAGTAATAAATGGGCTAAATCAGAGATGCTTATTTCAAATTCAACAGATTTTTGTGTTTGTTCCAATAATTGTAAAGCATCCGTTTTCAGTCCGGTAAAGTTTGTTTCATGATTGTAGTCACTAGCTAAAAATGAATCTTTACATACGCCTAGTGCCTTAAATACATCTTCCATAAGAACTTCAAAATCATACACTATAATTTTGCAATTCGGTTTAGAGACTCTAATTGTTTCATTAAGAATCTCTTGATATTTGGCATAAAATAAAGAACCAGCGAAGGTGATGATATCAAAAGTATCGGTATTAAAATCTAACGTATTCTTCTGCATCAATTGATACGAAATATCAGTATGATTAATAGAGTTTTGTATCATTTGTTTACTTGGGTCAACTCCGATTACTTTTGAGCACTGAGTAACTAAACTGATGGCGGTATATCTAAACCTATTTCAAAATATTCATCAGAATGTAAATAAGATTTTAGTATTTGAGAATGCAACGATGGTCTATAAGAAGCATAATGAAATGCAGTAGTTTGGTCGTATTCATGTGCCATTAGTATTTAGGTAAAATTTTCTCCATCACAACGAAATCTATTCCGCTTTTGACATAGGTTTTTTCAGTTATTGTCATTCCGAATTTAATATAGAAATCAGTTTTATTTTGTCTCGCATTACACCAGATTCTTGTTAGAGATTGGTTAGCGGAAATTTGCATTATTTCATTTAGAAGTAAACTTCCATATCCTTTACCTTGGTAATTTTCTAATGTAGCAAATTTTCTAAATTGAGCCTCTCCGTCATTAATAAATAACGAGATTACCGAAATTAATTCGTTGCCTAATATTAGTCCGTAATGTAGACCTTCATGGTCATTAGGTAGCTTTACGTAATCTAAAGGTTTAGTTGACCACATTACCTGATGTCTGATTGGTAATGTTTCTTTAGAAGTAATTTGTATGATTTTTGGGTTCATGATTCCTGTAATATTCCGACCCAAATATACTTATGTATTTGTGTTATTCAAGAACCAAACAATCTTGAACTTTACCAACAGATACCCATTTGAATTGTATTGGTGACCACATTTCATTGTTACTAGATGTTGACAAATTGGTCTCTTTTATATATACCTGATCATTTTCGGTAAACACATGCTGTGTTTCTATGACTGCTTGAGAATATACTCTGATAGGTTTCTTTTTTCTACTCATTGTACGTTTTTCTTATATCAGTTTTCCGTCGTTCCTAACTAATTACAATTGGCACGAGAAATATTAGTATTCAGCTAATTTGTAGTGGCTTTTTTATTTTCTGATTTATTACCTTAAAGACAATCTTAATAACAAATTGTTGCACCAAAAACTGATATTTTTTAAGTAAAACCTATAATTCTCAATTTTGTTGTGTAAAAAAGAATCTAATTGATTATGAGTTAGCTATTTACCGTATCGTTTACTCCCCAAGAATCTAAACTTAGTAGAATTTCTTTCAAGGTTTTTGCTCGGTTACTTAAGCTGTATTCTACTTTTGGCGGTACTACAGGAAATACTTCTCGGGTGATCAATCCGTCTTTTTCTAACTCTCTTACGGTTTGGGTAAACATTTTATTAGATATACCTGGCACTTTTTTCTAAAGTACTCCAGAGCGTATTGGTCCCTCAAGAAGATGAAAAAGTACAATGGGCTTCCACTTTGTGCCAATTAAATTCATGGTATGATCTAACGGACAATAATTTTTTAAACTCATATTAAATATAACTATCTATAAAACAGCAATTAACTCCTTTTGGTGACTATGGTACTTTTCGGTAAGTTATTGCCAATAAGGCAAATATAGATTTATTTTGTATTAAAATTAGAACTATGGATAAGATTAAAGAATACCCAAAATCATTTTCACATATTGGTATTACTGTACCAGATTTAGAGAAAGCAGTAGAATTTTATTCTGAGGTAATGGGATGGTACGTGATTATGAAACCGTCTAAAATTAAGAAAGAGAAAGAAACGGCAATCGGTTTAATGTGTATTGATGTTTTTGGTAACGACTGGGAAGAATTTGAAATTGCCCACATGTCTACATCTGATGGAATCGGAGTAGAATTATTCTCTTTTCCTCACGGAGTAAAAGAAGCGCCAGAATTCAATCCTTTCAATACAGGATTATTTCACTTTTGTATACAAGACCCAAATATTGAAGACTTGGTTGCCAAAATAGTGGCTCATGGTGGTAAACAACGTATGCCGATTCGTTCTTATTATCCTAATGATAAGCCATACAAAATGTGTTATGTTGAAGATCCATTCGGTATCGTGTTTGAAGTATACACACACAGTTATGAATTAACGTATTCTTCTGGAGCATATACCGAATAACTAGAAGATTGGAAATTAAAAAAGCGATTGATTACTAAGATGTAACCAATCGCTTTTATATTCATAGAGATACAGCATCTTTACTTCTTATCCATATCAAGATAATACTCTTGTAGTGTGAAAAACGCTTTCTTTTTCATGCCTTGTTCAGAAATCAATCCTTTTCTATTAAAATCGTCTTGAATTCTTCGTAGAGGGCGTCTTGATGAACGAAAATCCATCAGGATCCAAGGAGATAATCCTGCCATAAAATCAATATTTTTCATCATTTCAATATTAGATTTAAATAAAGCTTCTTGGTATTCTTCTGTCCAAATTTCATTCTTATCACCATGAAGACCAAATAAAGCACCACCACCAATTTCACTCATAATCATGGGCTTGTTGTAAGCACTTGCCCATTTAATACTGCTACATGCATCTACATCGGCATAATACCATCCGCAGTAATTATTAATACCAATAACATCTACAACTTCACCTAATGGGTCTTCAATTAAATTACCATCATCACTTGTACCTTGGGTATCTAAGGCAGCTGTAATTAGTCTGGTATTATCTAACTGACGTGCTTTCTTAGCTAAGTTGCCTATAAATGCTAGACGTGGTTCACTTTCAGGTGTTTCATTTGCCATAGACCATAAGACAACAGATGCTCTGTTTTTATCGCGTGAAATCATTTCGGTAAGTTGATTCTCAGCATTTGCATAGGTATCCTCATTCTCGAACTGAATAGTCCAATACACCGGGATTTCTGACCATATTAAAAAGCCCATTTTCTCTGCTTCTTTTACCATAGCCTCGCTATGTGGGTAATGTGCTAAACGTAGAAAATTACAACCTAATTCTTTTGCCCAATTCAATAGTACTTTACATTCTTCAACAGAAACTACACGCCCTGTTTTAAATGCCGCTTCTTCATGAATACTAATACCTTTAAGGAAAGTTTCTTTTCCGTTTATAAGTATTTTAGAGCCATCAGTGGTTACCGTTCTAAAGCCGATTTGATCTATAATTTTATCTGTAGTTGTTTCTAAAACCACCTCATATAACTTCGGGGAATCTGGAGACCATAAACTTGGTTTAGCATTAATTACAAAAGAAGCTTTCCCATCTTTTACAGTAGCTTTTACAGTTTTCTTAAGTTCAGGTATTTGAACGCTTACGGCGTCACCGTCTTTTGCATTGGCTACACTTACCCATCCACTTATTTTATTGGTCACTCCTTTTTCTAATTGAACCGAGTAATCTTCTATATGAGTTTTAGGTACGTTTATTAAATGAACCGATCTTGTAATTCCACCATAATTCCACCAATCTTGGTTTACTGTTGGTACATTTTCTTTTTTACGTTTGTTATCGACCTTTACAACAACAAAGTTATTGCCTTCAACAAGTTTATCGGTAACATTGAATTGAAATGGCGTGTAGCCACCAACATGTTTACCTAGTTTCTCGCCATTTAAATAAACGATTGCTTCGTAGTTTACGGCTTCGAAATATAGAAAGCTTTCTTCATTTGAAGTTGCAGTGTAATTAAAATCTTTCTTGTACCACAATGTACCTTCATAGTAGTAAAGCTTATCCATTTGAGTATTCCAATCACCCGGTACATTTAACTGAAGGCTGGTATCGAAATTGTATTCTACTAGGTCAGAGGGCGATTGCATTTTTGCGTTCTTAAAGTATCCTTTATCATACTCTTGTAGTCTATGGTTGTAAAATCCGTTTTCTAACGGATCTACGATAATATCCCATTTACCGTTTAAAGATGTTTTTTCTCTAGAATCTATGTTTTGAAGTAGATCGGCATATTTAGCTTCTTGAGCTGTTATTGTTACGCTGAAAATAATACATAGAAATAGTATACTATTACTTAAGCTTTTCATTTGGTTCATCTAATTTTGGTTCAAGACTGAAATTTACCCTTTTAATTAAATATAGACCACATTTTAAAATGTATTTTCTAAGCTTAATTTCTTTAGAATAACGCAATTATTGTCTTGAGTGCACTTCGTTTTTATCTTAAAAAATAGATAGCGTAATTTAAATTGTATTATTTAAGCAATCAAAATTTTGAAGTTACTCTGATTCAGAGGTTTGAATGTTACTATTTTCTTAAAAATAGAATAGAGGTGTAACCTTCTTAAAAAAAAGTTGTCAATTAGTAGCGTTAATCAATCAATTAAATAAACAACATGATCAAAAAAGGAAAACAAAAAGTACGCTTAAGGCGGTTACTAATGACTGCTATTTTTACATTCTTGCTAAGCAACTTGCAGTTAATGGCTCAAGAAAATTATACCATTAGTGGTAAAATTTCTGACATTGATAACGGGGAAACCCTTTTTGGGGCATCGGTGTTTTTAGAGGGTACAACAATTGGTGTAGTGACCAATGAATATGGGTTTTATTCTATAACAGCACCTGAAGGCGAATATCGATTACTAGTCACTTATATGGGCTATGCAGATATTAAACAAGATGTAAACTTGAATAAAAATCAGAATTTCAATTTCGAAATTTCTGAAACTTCTACAAAATTAGATGAAGTAGAAGTTACGGCAGAAGAATCTGAGATTGCCGTTTTACGTAAACCAGAAATGAGTGTTCTTAAAATGAACATTGAAACAGTAAAGCGAATGCCTGTTGTTTTGGGTGAAGTAGATATTCTAAAATCTTTACAAATGCTACCTGGTGTTACCAATAATGGTGAAGGTACAGGCGGTTTTCATGTTAGGGGTGGTGCCGGTGATCAAAATCTTGTTTTATTAGATGAGGCTATAATTTATAATACCTCGCACATGTTTGGTTTTTTCTCTGTCTTTAATGCCGATGCTATAAAAGATGTAAAGTTGTACAAGGGCGGTATACCTGCTAGATATGGCGGGCGTGTTTCTTCTGTTTTAGATGTACGTCAAAAAGATGGTAATAGTAAGCGTTTTGCAGCTACAGGTGGTATCGGAATTATATCTAGCCGGTTGGCTTTAGAAGCACCATTGTTTAAAGAAAAAGGATCTTTTTTAATTGCTGGTAGAAGCTCATATGCAAATCTATTATTAAAAGCGGCTGGCGAAGATAATAGTGTTGGTTTTTATGATTTAAACCTGAAAACGAATTATAAAATCAACTCGAATAACAGACTTTTTCTTTCTGGTTATTTTGGAAGAGATTCTTTTGAACTAGGGGATAGTTTCAGTAATTCTTACGGTAACTCTACCGGTAACCTTCGTTGGAACCATATTTTTAATGACAAGCTCTTTTCAAACCTTTCTGTTATTTATAGTAAATACGATTATAAGTTAGGTCTTACCTTTGCTGAATTCGACTGGGTTTCGTCTATTACCAATTACAATCTCAAATATGACCTTAAATACTATTTCAGCGATAAATTTAAATTAGATTTTGGGGCAAGCGGAATATATTATGAGTTTGATCCAGGCGAAATAAAACCAACTTCTGAAACCTCGGCTGTAAATCCGTTACTGCTAGATCGTAAAAAGGCAATCGAAAGCGGAGTCTATGTAAATGCCGAGCATAAATTGACAGATAAACTAACGGCGCAATATGGGTTACGTTATAGTGCTTTTACTAGATTGGGTGGGCAACCCATGACCGAATACGCAAATAATCAACCAGTAGTCTACAATTCAGCCTTAGGTGTCTATGAACGTGGTACAGAAATAGGAGAGACGGTTTATGATAATGGCGATGCCATTAAATCTTTCGGTAATTTAGAACCTAGAGCTTCTTTAGCCTATACTATTGATGACAACTCTTCTTTAAAAGCTGGCTTCTCTAGAGTAGCGCAATACATCCATTTATTATCGAATACTTCTTCTGCTACACCTTTAGATGTTTGGGCACCAAGCGGACAGTACATCGACCCACAACTATCTAATCAATATGCGCTTGGGTATTTTCGAAACTTTAAGAATAAGGCGTATTCTATGGAAGCTGAAGTATATTATAAGAATACCGATAATAGAATCGACTATATAGATGGGTCAGATTTAATTGGACAAAATACGATTGAAACCGAGATTTTAACGGGAGAATCTAGAGCATACGGATTAGAACTATTATTCCGTAAAAATGAAGGGAAATTTACAGGATGGATTGCTTACACCCTTTCTAAATCTGAACAAAGAACTCCCGGTGGTATAGCTGGCGGACTTGGTATTAACGATGGCAATTGGTATAACACTCCGTATGATAGAACTCACGATATTTCTATCTCTGGATCTTATCAATTAAATGACAAATGGAGTTTTGGAACCAACCTTGTTTTTCAAACAGGTAGACCCGTTACGTACCCAAATGGTCAGTATGAGTATGAGGGCGTTTCCATTGCCAGTTATGCCGATAGAAACTCTGATCGCCTACCTGCTTATCATCGTTTAGATCTATCGGTCAATTATAAACCAAATAAAAAACCAAATGCGAAATTAAAAGGAGAATGGGTATTAGGACTTTACAATGCATATAACCGTAAAAATGCGGCTTCCATTTCATTTGGTCAGAATATAGAAACAGGAGCTAATGAGGCTACTAGAACTGCTATTTTCGGTATCGTGCCTTCATTAACCTATAACTTCAAATTTTAAGACATGCAAAATCCAATAAAATTTATAACACTTTTGTTTTTATGTACCATAGTTTCATGTACAGATGTAATTGATGTTGATGTGCAGAGCGATAGCACTCGTTTGGTAGTAGAAGCGTCTCTAGATTGGGAAAAAGGTACTACCGGTAATGAACAAACCATTACGCTACGTACTTCTACACCATTTTTCGATACCCAAAGTACCGATGTCATTGGGGCACAGGTATCGGTTACCAATGATGTTGATGGAGAAGTTTATCTCTTTACAGACCAAGCTGATGGTACATATACTACCGATACATTCAATCCGCAATTACAGGCTAGTTATACTTTAGAAATTATTTATGACGGACAAACATATACTGCAAATGACACCATGAATCCGGTGGCAGATATTATAGATGTATTTCAAGATACGGAAGATGGATTCGATGATGAAACCATTGAATTGCATATTGTTTTTAATGATTTTGAGGCGGAAGGTGATAACTATTTTTTTAAGTATGAAAGACCACAAGATCTTTTACCAATACTAGAATCAGGTGATGATGAATTTATAAACGGTAACGAGGTAGATTGGTGGTTCGAGATAAATGACGATGAGGATGATGATGATGAAGGCAATATAAAACCATTAGCCCCAGGTGATGTGGTAACCATAAACATGCACAGTATTTCTAGACCATATTACAATTATATTGATATTGTAATCGATCAACTTGGCGGTGTCGGTATTTTTGAGTCAACGCCCGTAGCAATAAAGGGTAATTGTATTAATACCACAAACCCCGATAATTACGCACATGGCTATTTTAGGGTAACACAGAAAAACACGATAATCTATACGGTAGAGTAGTAGGTGTTTAAACTAGTAGTAGAAAAGCCAAGCCTTATTAGGGCTTGGCTTTTTAGTTTCTAAAGAAGTCTTTCAATTTATCAATATCACTATTGTTTCATTTCGCCTTTAGCAGCCCAATAGATTCCACCGAATAAATGGTCTAAATACCTTTGATCTTGAAAAGCTTCTGGTTTATGACCAAGTGTTGTATAAAATGAGCGTCCACCGTCGTATAATTGATACCACGCTATTGGATGATTTTTGCCCATACCTTCTAGCGGTATTTCATCATATCCTTTCTGGTAATCAAAGGTGCTTTCATCTACCGAAAGAAGTACTGTAATATCTTCAGATTTTAATGATTTAAAATTGTACCACTCCTCACTCCACAACCATTTTTCTGGTAGGTGTAAGTTTGATGGAAAATTAGAATCATGATTGGTTAATACAGCAGTTTGAAATTGAGGATGATCCTTAAAAACTCCGCCCACTAGATTATCGAACCAAAGGTTTCTAATATCACTATCAGATGTGGAATGGACTCCCACAAAACCTTTACCATTGTGTAGGTGCGCTTTTAAAACATCAAGCTGTTCATTGTTTAAATTATCTGTATTAGCATTTAAAAATACAACCACATCGTAAGATGGTAATTTTTCGGCTAGGTCTTCTGGGTTTTGGGTCCAATCGAATTTAAACTGTTGTTCTGCTGCCATTTTATGGAAAGCATCTACTGCACTAGGTATGCACTCATAATGCCAGGTGTCTTGTACTGTAAATAACAACACCTTAAATTGATCTTGGGCAAAAGCCATTTGGTTAAAAGTTATAATGATAAACAATGATAATTGTAGAATTCTGGTTTTCATAAAGTCAAGTGTTGCTAGTGAATTGTTATAGTATATTAAAGTATAAATAGTTCCATGCAGAATTGATGCTATACCATACTGGGTAATTAAAAGCTTCAACTTCTGCTACCGTATATTTAAGACCGGCGGTTTTCGCGTATTTAAAGTATAGTTCAAAGTCCATTTTACCACTCTGCCCTAGTTCTTTGTAATCTTTTACATGCCAGCTTATAAAACGGTTCTCATGTCTCTTGAAATAATCGATTGGGTCAACGTTAGAAAAATGCATCCAATAAAGATCAGCTTGAAAACTCACGTATTCCGGATCGGTATTTTCTAAGAGGTAGTCATAAATAACCTTGTTTTCTATGATCTTAAATTCATCGGAGTGATTGTGGTAGGCAAACCTAATTCCTCTTTCTTTACAAAGTTTTCCAATAGCATTGTAGTACTCTGAATACTCTTTGAGTTCGGCAAGGGTATTTATTTCTTTAATTTGATTGTTAGATATGGTAAGGTATTCGACACCTGCTTGCTTGTGGTCTTCTATACATTCTTGCCACCACTGCATCGCTTTTTTCCATGCTTTATTGTCATTAGAAGGAAGGTCGTAGAACGTCATGGACCCTGTAAATTTCAAGTCGTTATCCTCTACTAGTTTCTTAAAATCTAATGGAGATAATCCATAAAAAGAGTGGTCTTTATAAACAAAGGTTTCAATATAACTATAGCCCATTCTATCAAGATACTTTAAGGTCTCTTTAGGGTTTTTCTGCATTTGTTCATGTACCGAAACCAATTGAATACCAATATTCTTGTTCTTTGGATTTTTCTTGATATAACGGGTTTGCCAAAGAATTTCGTTCTGCGGGTTAACTCCCTTTAAAAGAACATCAGTTTGATTCTTAAAATCAAAAGTAACCGTCATGGTCTCTTTATCGGTAAAGTCACGGTCTTTCATTATCCATTCAGTTGCGCTCTTAAACCCTCCTTTACCAAGAAACATATCACCTTGTGCACTTTTACCTAATGCAAAAATAGAATCGGTTTTGGTGTCGTGCCCAATAAGCTCTGTCAAGGTATGTTTGTAGATATCTCCTTCCTTTTGAAATACATCAACAGACATTGCGGTATTGTCTATTTTAGGGTAGTTGTTCATTTTTATTAAAGGCACGTTGGCAACACTATCCGTTTTATAATCAATTGAACTGACCCAAAAACCTAAATACTGCTGCAATCTATCTGCCTGTTTTGAAATAGGTATTTGTGAGAAAACAGAATTTGTACCTATTAAAATCAGCAGTAATGTGATTCTATTTGTTAACTTTTGAATACTAAAATTGCGAATCATCCCTTCATATTTATGATAGTAAATATAAACGAGTTGCTTGTCTAAGATTATAACCAATCAAGCAATGACTGGTACTGGTGTTGCATATGGGTAACTATCTTCATCTGAAGCCAAATTAGAAAGCCAATTATATGAATCGCTCTATGTCTATAATTCTGAATTAAAGTACAGATTATACAAATATTTCTAAGAATAGGGAATGCCACATTTGTGTTATAGAATGCACAATTTATTATATAATCTAGATAGGATAACATTTACCTTCGAATTGAGCGAAACATAAGTATTGAATATCTTTTTTGCTGAAATATTGTAAAAGAATTAATCTGAGATACTATAAAATAGAAGAATATTTAATTATAAATTTTAAACAAATTCAACTTATGAAAAATTTACTTTTTACCGCATTGGCTGTAATATGCATTTCAAACTTCAGCTATGCCCAATCTTCTGAAAAAAAAGATGGTGATATAGAAAACACAGAGAAAATGCTTTTAACCATTTTCTTGAAACACGATCAATCAATGAATTTAAGTGAGATAGAAGCCGTTAGGACTAAACAGGGGTTTTATGAAAATTTTCCTCCAGAAGGAGTTTCGGTCGTTAATTGGTATGTAGTAATGGGTATTGGTCAAATGGTGGTATTAGAATTACCGGCTTCTAAACTTAGAGATGTGAACTTAGCGATAGAAAAAACGGCATGGAAAGCTTTCAAATCTGAATTTTATCCTACCTATGACTTGTACCCGCTTATGGAAAAAAAGTTAGATAATAAGTCTAAAGTAAGTTATTAAGTAGTGATTTAACTCATCCAAATTTCTTTAGTTCAAAGCGATTTGGATGAGTCAAAACTTACTCAAAATAGTCTAGATTTTATAACAGTATTCAATTAAACTATGTTCTTTAAACACTAGTTTTTAAGTGGTACCGCATATATTATACCTGCCATCATATCGGGCACCAATAATCTGTCTTTATCTTCTTCAAGATAGAAATCTGCGGCAGATTTTAGTCCTTCAATAAGTACGGTTGACACTTCTGTTTCAGGGTCTATTTTCCAAACTTTTCCAGAGACCCAACTGCTTACATAATAATTACCCTTACTATCTTGTTCTACGGCGTCAGCTCCTCTAAATTGACCTTTAAGCGGACTAAGTACACCATTTTTAGTAACCAAAAAATTACCATTAAAAAAAGCTGCTACCATAATATTTCCATCATTGTCAACACCTACGCCATTGGGGTTTAACATAAGTGGTGAAGTATCTTGTTTTATGGTGATGCGCCCATCTAAATCTACATGATAAATACGCCCTAATTCAGGAACATTTTTTGCTTCTTCACTGTCTAATGGCCATAAATCATTATTAGAATCACGCATGTATTGGGTAGCACCCATATCGGCTACGTACATTCCGTTTCCTTTACCATCTAATGAAACATCGTTTAGATAGAGTGCAGTTTCCGGAAAGTCGGCTTGATCTACAAAAATGCTTGCTTTTCCTTCTCTATCAACGCGCCATATTCGTGTAATATCAGAGAAATACAGATACCCATTTAAGTAAACGATTCCCTTAGGCTCATCAAAACCCTTGGCAAAAACCTTGACGCCGTTTTTAGATATTTCTATCAATTCACCATCTCCTGGTTCTTTTGCGTTCATTACAGTTACGTAATAATTATCGTGGAAACCTTTTGTGATACTCTCAGGTTTCATACCCACCTCAATCGGAAATGCTATTTCAGATTGTGCCTGACATACAAATGCAAATACTAAAGTGATTATGAATGTGATTGGTTTAATTTTCATAACTGTTCTTCTATAATGTTAAATTATTGATATGATGTAAATTTATCATCCATTAATTTGTCATTACAACAATTTTGAAGCAGATGCTAGGAAATTTGTAGCTAATATGGTTTTAGATTGAGCTGATAAGAAAATATATCTTTTAAGCTCTGTTTTTCATTATCGGAAAACCATATTACAATTATATTGATATTGTAATCGATCAACTTGGCGGTGTCGGTATTTTTGAGTCAACGCCCGTAGCAATAAAGGGTAATTGTATTAATACCACAAACCCCGATAATTATGCTCATGGGTATTTTAGGGTAACACAGAAAAATACAATAATCTATACGGTAGAGTAGAAGGTATTCAATCTAGTAGTAGAAAAGCCAAGCCTTATTAGGGCTTGGCTTTTTTTGGTTTGCTTAACTATTTTAATATAATAAACATGCAATAATAAATCATTGTATTTCAAACTAGCGTGTTTTTTAATGGTATCTAATTCTAAATTCAATTCTTGAATTTTACTTTTACAATACGCTATAACCTCAGGTTTATAATCACTATTTGATTCAATAATTTCTATCAATTCATACGCACCCAGATGGCTATAATATTTGTCAAAATCTATCATTATTTTTAGTAATTCTTTTAGTAAAATATTATAATACCTATTGATTTGAATTGTACTCTGATAAAGACATAGCTGCATAAATTTGTATGTTTTTATCTAAACTACTTATTTTTAGAGATTTTACTGCCGATTTGAAAAATGGCAATAGTGTATCGGTTAACATAATTTGGTATTTTCCTTCATATTCTGGGTGCGTACTACGAGACAACGTAATTATACCTTTATTAATTTCAAAGTCTGCATACAAATCTTCATTTCTATTTAGCTCAATAGTAATTTGATTAATCTTAAGTTGCTCGATATATAAGTTTCGAATTCTATATACCTCTTTTACTTTGTCGTTACCTAATACATCTACACCATCTTTATAAATATGTATCAAATTCCAGCTACCAATAATTTGTGGTTGCTTATTATTATTTACGCATGACATAAATATTAATAGTACAAAGAGATAAAATAAAGTTTTAAGCTTTTTCATGTGTAGTTTAAATAAATACTTTTCTAAACTAGAATGGTATGCCAACTGTTAGTCTAAGGGTAATTTTTTTACTCTAAAAAAGCGCTGACATTATTTGTCCATTGTTCGTTGTATTTTATTAAATAGTTTTCGTGTCCGGCCTTAGAGTATAACTCTAGTTGTTTTTTTCCTTTCAAGTTTCTAAATATTTCGTCAATTTCTTGTCGGCTTACTTTTTCATCTTGTTCACCATACATTAACAAGGTTGGACAATAAATGTTTTTGGCATATTCTGAGGGATTATGTCCAAATGCCCAAAATCCGTTCTGAATACCACCCCAAAACATTAATAAACCAGCCATAGGGAATGTTGGAGCATTCATAGTTTCAAATCTAGCACTAACAGTTTTATACATTGAACCAAAAGGACATTCTATTATAATTCCTTTTGGTTCTAATTTGAATTCATCTATAGCTTTTAAAATTGCAACAGCACCCATAGAAGTACCGAATAAATAGATATTTTTTTCTCCTTTTTTCTTCAAATACTCAATACTTTCTTTTACTTGTTTTGATTCATGAAATCCTATTGTTGTTTGATTTCCTTCTGATGCGCCAGAGCCCATGAAATCAACTAAAAGCGTATTGTACCCTAGATTAAGAAATATATTAGATTTATCCAATAATGAGGATTTTTCGCCGCCATACCCATGAAAAAGAATTACTGTTCCTTTAGAATTAATTGATTTTATATTCCAACACTCAATTCTTTTATCAGAATTTAATATAATAGTTTCAAAATTTTGGGTTGGCAATGTTTTGTTTAATGGCTTTGGATTATTTACTCCAAATATTAAAGTTTTGGTTTTTTCAATGGTCGTAAGCTCTTTTGGATTTCCTGTTTTTTCAATAGAGTTGATATCAAAATGAGTAAACTTATATGCATGAAAATATGCTATAAAATTTAACCCAATGAAGATTGTCATTATTAAAATTAAACCCTTTTTTAAAATTCTTTTTCTTTTTTGCAAGGGGTATTTTTTAAGTTGAAGATAAGGTTTAGTTAAAGCTTATTGTATAGTTTTATTTTTTCTTGTCCGAAGCTAAATCCATTCCCGATAGTTATCAGGATTAGCGGCTTTATAAATATATGTAGACCTTTCGGTTTAGCACAAATTCCCTATGTTTTTTTATACAGTAATATCAACTGGTTTTTTTGTTTTCAATATCGTCAAAATTACAAGTATTAGAAATGAAATAATTGATCCTATAATAAATCTGTCAGGGTAAAAGTATTCAGTTAAGGTTTTTGAATCCATTGAAAAAAACAGAACAGAATTACAAATAAATAAAATAGATAAAAAACTATTTATTATTAGTCCAATTTTATTTTTTGAAAACGAAAATCCGATTAATGAAATTAGAGATAGAATCAGCATTAATTCCGTTGAAATTTCGTTTGTAGAATATGGCAATATTTCAGAAACTAAATAAGACAAGTAACCTCCAAAATACCCGAAAACCATTTGTCCAATTGGTGAAGTCACTAAAAAAATAGCACATATTACTGCTGGTATTTTAAGTTTATTGGGTTTCATTTGTACTTGTTGCTAACGATTTGGTTAAGCGTAATATGGAGGCAAGAAACTTTTCGTTTCCGTCTGCCGACGTAGCTAAAGCTTATTGTTTTGCTTTTTCTTTTATTTTTACAAAGCTAAATCCATAAGATTTAGCGACATTATAAATATACACATACCTTTCGGTTTGATCCTAAAATCCGCATTTCGTATAGGTTGTGTTGGTAGTAGTAATTTATCACTCTGCTAGGAAAAAATATTTGTTCCTATCAATCTTGTTTTTTAGTTCTGCATGAAACTCAGCGTCAAATTGATAACCATAGTTAGATTCAATACCTCTACGAACTTCTCCTTTAACTATTATATTATACAGTCCATTTTTTCTTTCGATTTGAAATGAGCAATTTAAAATCAATAAATGTTCAAACTGGTAAAAGCTGCTGTAAACATACTTTTCCCAATCTTGATGGTTTGTATCCGCTTCTGGAAATTTAATAACTGACTTATTAGCAAGTTCATTTTTTTCTAAAGGCATAATCAAAGAGAAACTTAAATCTGGAATATATACTTTGTGTTCTCCATGAATTTCGTGGTGAGATGCAATAGCAGAAATATACAGAAGTGATTGTCCATTAATTTTTTCAACACATAATTCGCTTTCTGAAATTTCGAAAAAATCAGAACTATCTCCAGCTTTGTATTCGATTTTCCCCAAAGATGGATTTAGTTGGATTATATTTTCCATTTTTTGCTATTATTACTGTCAACGTCACTTGTATGGTGCCTTTGCATCCCGTAGGGTGCATATGCATTAGACAAACTGTTATGTGCTTTTTTATTTATCTTTTGGTTCAGGCATATCATCATATGGGTACTCATATCCATAATCGTCTTCCCATTCTTTTTTGACAATATCTCCGTATATTACTTGACGAACTTCATAGTCTTTAGTATCCATTGTTCCAACAAATATCCGCTTATGCTCAGGAACAGCTTCATAAGCTATTTTTAATTCCTCCATTAATTTAACATTAGGGTTATTTTTGTATTCTTCGAAAATTCTTGCGCATTTGGTAATGCTATTTTCTTTACCATTAAGTTCATTTAATTTATCTGTCAGTTCGTTTAACTTGAAATTTATATCAACTCCGCTTCCAGATTTAATTTTAAAAGAACCTAAATTTAGGATTGTAACAGTTTCTCCAATTTTTAAGTCACTAACTAAAACCTTCTCATTTATTAAGTTTTTTACATCCGAAAAATTAATAACTTTCTTAGTTGGCAGATTAGTTAATTCTACACGTCCACTTTCATAAATAGAGAGTTCTGTTAGGTAGGTTTTATTATCGTTGATTCTATAAAAGAAATGAAACTTTTCTCCGTTGACTTTATTTGGGAGTATTGAATCAAGATCATCATAATGGTAAGGTTTTGGCGAAGGATCAAAGTGCTTAGCAACGTCTACTTTTCCTATTTTTTTTGAATTATTTCCATTGTAATTATGAAGATTTTCCAAAGTAGGATTTAATCTTTTAATTAAGGACGAAATAAACTCATATAGAGATTCTTTTGTATGATCCCATTCTCCTTGTTCAATATACCAATTACCTAAATTAAAAATTGAAATTGCTTCTCCGTTTGGAATTTTGGTTACAATCCATCCTTGGTTAATTTTATTTCTTAGTATTGATAAGTCTACCATTTCCCAACAAGAAATTAAACCATCACTATAAACTTGTAAATCAGTAAAATGGTATTGCATATTGTGGATTATTCCAGGAATAGAGAATCCTTCAAAAGTTTCAGTCCTTGTTATAGTTGTCAGGTCTGAAGTCTTATCAACGTTCTTTTTTTTAAATATTTTATCAAATAATTTCATTCCTCTCTAAATGCCTTTCCGTATTGCACATATTCCCATTTTAAAAGTAATCTAATTCTCACCTAAGTAAAAATTGGTGGTTGTCAAAAACCATTAGCATTAATACCATACCATAAAATAAATGCTCAAATCTAGTTTTAAATATTATAGGAGCTATGTCATATTGTGATTTTTTACTGATGCTATCAATTGATGCTATCAGAGATTCAATCAGTTATTATTTTATGAGGCTTTTTTATGTTTTTTATTGTTATAACTAATCGGAATCTATATAATTACATATATCAAATATTTTAAAATTGTCTAATCAATACCTTCTAAAAATTTGATTTTCAAGAGTTACCACCAAACCACAAAAAACTTCTCAAATTCAGTATCACCTTTCATCATCCAAACCATAGGAGCACTTTTATTATTGAGGCGTTCTTCAATTATTTCAATAACAGCATCGTGAGAAATCCATGCTACTTCTTCAAAAGGATTAAACACCCACTCACTTTTAGTAGGTATGTAGAATTTGTGATCCATAAAGTCAGAAGAATTGAACTTCGCCATTCGTAACCAATAACCCACAATACAATGGGTGTTTATTGGTGAAATATCTAATGAAGCAATTTTATAGGGTTGAAACAATTGTGCTTTATAACACACCTGTTGTTTAATATTTGTAGTGTCTATTCCTTTTTCTAAAAGTGCTTTTTGACCAATACTGGTATGTATTAAAGAGAATTGATTGTTCTTAATTTTCTCTAACTTTTTATAAAATGCATCACTTCGATTTGGTCCGACTAATTGATGAATAGGATTCTCAATTGCTGTATCGATTAAGTAGAATTTATAGGTGAGTTCTACATGTATCAGTTGTTGCGTGGCTGTCTCTTTAAGTATAAAGTCTATTTCTCCAATAGTCTGTTTTCCGTCTCGTATTGGCATATTATGAAGTAAAACCTCATATGCATCACTAGTATCCAACAACTGCTTACATACATATTCCATCTGGTGCCCTAATCGTAATTTCTCAAGTATAGCTATCGGAGTAATCTCATTCAAATCCACCTCAGGAAATTCAAATTGCGACACGCCAAACTGTACACCTTCCCATATTGGTGGCGTAGCTAAAAAGCTTTTGAGCTGGTTGATAGTTGTTTGTTCTTTATTGATGATATATTGTTTAATTGTTGATTGTTGATTGATGGTTGCTCGTGAATTGAATCGTATTGATATTCGGTGACTGAGCGTAGCCGAAGTTACTTTTTAAAACGCTACGCGCAAAACGCAATCCGCTGAGCGCTAAATGCTACGCGATTATCACATGCATGCATTGTAATTTGTATCTTAGGTACACGAAACAAACAGATTGCTTCGTCGCTAAAAAGCTCCTCGCAAAGACGAACTTGAGAACGCCGCGAGCAAAACGCTTTACGCTATACGCCATGTACTAAACTCATATAAAATAGTTAATTGCGTCAAGCGCTTAGCGTCTAGCGAAAAGCGAACGTTAAACAACAACGTTAACATTTCTTAAATACTACGGGCATCCACTGTAAAAGTGTTAATTTTATACTATGGCTATGAATGAACGAAAAGGGTTCCGCTTTGAAACTTACAAAGCACCCGAACAATCAATTTTTGATAGGCTATTTGATATTTTTCAAGAGCTTATTACACATACATCCGGAGACTTTGACGAAGCTATAGATTGGTTACGTGAATTGGACAAGGAATATGAACTTACAACTGAAGATTATACTATTGAAGACTTTATTGAAGAATTAAAGGCGAAGGGTTACATACGCGAAGAGTTTAAAGATGGCGGTGGAGATGCTCAAGATGGCGAAGAGGGTTCTGGTGGTGGAGACATTTCTATTACCGCAAAAATGGAACGTATTATTCGTCAACGTGCGCTAGACCAAATTTTCGGCAAACTTAAAAGAAGTGGTGCTGGTAATCATAAAACGGGTAAATCTGGACAAGGAGATGAGCATACTGGAGACTTACGAGAGTACCGTTATGGTGATGGTCTAGAAAACATATCTATGACCGAGAGTATTAAAAACGCTCAGATTAATCATGGTATGGGAAGTTTTCAACTGAGTGAAGATGACCTTGTTGTAGAAGATACGCAGCACAAAGCGCAAATGAGTACTATTCTAATGATAGATATTAGCCATAGTATGATTTTGTATGGTGAGGATCGTATTACGCCCGCTAAAAAGGTTGCCATGGCTTTGGCAGAATTGATTACGACGAGATATCCGAAGGATACACTTGATATTTTAGTTTTCGGTAATGATGCCTGGCCAATACCGATTAAAGATTTGCCGTATTTAAAAGTAGGTCCGTATCATACCAATACCGTTGCAGGTTTGCAATTGGCGATGGATATGCTTCGTAGAAAACGGAATACCAATAAGCAGATTTTTATGATCACCGACGGTAAGCCAAGTTGTCTTCGCATGCCCGATGGTACATATTATAAGAATAGTGTTGGTTTAGATGATTTTATTGTGGAGAAGTGTTACAACATGGCGCGACAAGCACGTAAGTTGCATATTCCTATAACGACTTTTATGATTGCACAGGATCCTTATTTAATGCAGTTTATTCGTCACTTTACCGAAGCAAATAAAGGCAAGGCATTCTTTACGGGATTAAAAGGATTGGGTGAAATGATATTTGAAGATTACGAGGCGAATAGAAAAAAAAGACTGAAATAAGAACGGAGAATGAATTCTTATAAGAGACCTTGGTATAAGTTAAAAAGAACATGGATAATTCTGTTCTTATTGACTTTTATAGGTTTATTCGTTTCAACTTTGCCACCAGAATTGTCTCGTAATATTACTTATTTAACAAAGGCATATTCTGAGCCTGAAATATGCGAAGGTGCTTTAGCAATTGCAAAAACAGATACAACAGTTTTAAAATTGCTTGGTAATTTAGAGCCTTTAGGTTCTTTAGATATGTTAAATGGTTCTGTAGGGTATTCACAAAATGGTGATTCTGTAGGAATTACTATAAATGTTAGGGGAGATAAAGAAATAAATAATATCCGTTCAAAAATGGATGTTTTGGCTGAAAAAATAAATAACAAATGGGAATATATTTCCATAAATATTCGAATTAAGAAACCGGAAGCGTTAAAGCAAACGATTCCTATTTTAAAGAAATAAGACTAAGAAAATTTTATGAAATTAGATTATAAAAAAATACATACACTAGGGGAGTTAAAAGCTGCCGGATATAAAACAAAGAGTGTAAAAGACGAATTACGTGATAACCTTATTGAGAAAATTAAAAAGGGAGAAGATGCTTTTCCTGGAGTTTGGGGTTATGAAGACACCGTTATTCCTGAATTGGAGCGTGCTATTCTTTCTCGTCATAATATTAATTTATTAGGATTACGTGGTCAGGCGAAAACTCGTTTGGCGCATTTAATGGTGAATCTGTTAGATGAATATATTCCGGTTGTAGAAGGTTCTGAAATCAATGATGACCCGATGAAACCCATGTCTCGTTTTGCGATGGAACTTATCAAAGAAAAAGGTGATGATACTCCCGTTACTTGGATGCATAAAGACGAGCGTTTTGCTGAGAAACTGGCTACTCCCGATGTAACAGTAGCAGATTTAATTGGTGATGTAGATCCGATAAAGGCTGCAAATCTAAAATTATCTTATGCAGATGATAGAGTGATTCATTTCGGAATGATTCCACGTGCGAACCGTTGCATTTTCGTTATCAACGAATTACCAGATTTACAGGCTCGTATTCAGGTATCCTTATTTAATATATTGGAAGAAGGAGATATACAGATCCGTGGCTTCAAACTGAGATTACCTTTAGATATTCAGTTCGTATTCACTGCTAACCCAGAAGATTACACCAATAGAGGTAGTATTGTTACTCCGCTGAAAGATAGAATTGGCTCTCAGATATTAACGCATTACCCAGATGATATTGAAATAGCTAGAAAAATTACAGAACAAGAAGCGAAGCTAGATTCACGCCAGACTGATGCTGTATATGTGCCAGATTTAGCAAAGGACTTGTTAGAGCAGATTATTTTTGAAGCGCGTGAAAGTGAGTATGTAGATGCTAAGAGTGGTGTAAGTGCCCGTACCAGTATTACTGCCTTTGAAAACTTGTTAAGTACAGCTGAGCTTAGGTCATTATTAAACGGCGGAGATCATACGATGGTTCGCTTGAGTGATTTCTTGGGTATTATTCCTGCTATTACCGGTAAAATAGAATTGGTGTATGAAGGAGAGCAGGAGGGAGCAGATGGCGTTGCTGCGATATTAATAGATGATGCTGTTAAAACCTTATTCCCAAAATATTTTCCAATAATCAATAAACTGGAGCGTAAAGATGAAGAAACCGTTTATGACGAATTGTTGCATTGGTTCTTTCAAGGTGACGGAATTGAGTTAATGGATGACTTTACTGATGAAGAATATAAACGTGCTTTAGATAGCATACCTGCATTAAATCAATTGTTAAAAGATCATCAACCAGATTATGATTTGAAAGATGTTTACTTCTTAAAAGAGCTTTTGCTTTGGGGACTGGTTTCTTACAAAAAACTGAACAAACAACGTTTCACCGATGGGTTTGAGTTTAAAGACCTCTATAGCAGTTTCTTAAAAGATATTTAGTAAAAAAGCCCTTTCAATAATAAAAGGGCTTTTTTATTGCTCTAAATGTAAATTAATTAACGATTTGTTATATTTTGATATTCAGTGTGTTGTGTAGCTATTATAAGATTTTACTTACAATCACTTTTTATTATTGTTTTTGCTTATAAATGTATTAACATACCTTTAACTCAAACATTATATAAAATCATTAATTATTATGAACATTATGAGAAAACCCCTGATGTATTTATCAGTTGCTGCTTTGTTATTTTCGTGTACTAAAACGGAAGAAGTAGAAGTAGAAAGAATTGTAGAAACTGAAGTAGAAGTAGAAGTAGAGAAAATAGTTGAAGTGCCGACGGCAATAGATTTATCTCAAGTTTCTTTAGCATCAAGTGCATCGATGACAACAGAATCTGATGCGCAAATAATTATTATTTCTGCCGCAATTGAAACGGCACAAGAAGAAGATGCAGTTATTCAATTAAACTTTGCAGGCTCTGCAGTTTTAGAATCTGATTATTCTGTAAGTTCAAGTTCAATTACTGTTGCTGCTGGTGAACTTACTGGTACTACAGAACTTACCATTATTTCTGATGGTGTGTTTGAAAGTGGTGTAGAAAACATAGTAATCAGTTTAGCAGAATTATCTAATACTATTACACCTAGTGCTAATGGTAGTATATTACAAATTGATATTACTGACGGAGAAGCACTAATAGGTTTTGAATCTTCATCTATCACTATTGATGAGAGTTCATTTTATTCTCTAAACTTCGTATTAAGTAAAGCTTTAAATGAAGATATTGTAGTGTATTATACTGGCGAAACTTCAAATGATAGATATGGTTTAAGTGGTAATGGCGAGTTGATTATCCCAGCAGGTCAAACTACAAGGTCAATAACTATTGATGCAAATGATAGTCGTATTACTAGTACAGGAGAGAATACGATTTCAGTTTCTATAGATGCAGTAGAAAACGATGATGTTGTTATTGGTTCTAATAGTACTATTGCAATTACAACAAACGAGATTAGCGAAGGATTACAAATTACAAGTACTTGGACAACTCAAGATGATTTATTTGATTTAAGGGTTTACAATTCAGCAGGAGTATCTGAAGCATCTACACTTACAGGTACAAATGGTTCTGAAGAACTATTTATAAATAAATTAGATTTTTCTCCATTAGAAAATGGAACCTATACTATAGAATTGATTGCTTTTGACTTTGATGGTACAGTTTCTGAAACAGTAACGTTCACGTTCCTTGATGAAAATGGTGGAACTTATAATGGACCATATACATTTGTTGCAAACAATGCACCTGCAAATGATAGAATACCAGTTTTTGATTTAGTAGTATTAGATGGTGTGTATACTATTACACAAACCAGCACTTCTAACTAAGAATGTTGTTTTAGGTAGTTTTATTTTGACTATCTACATTATAAAAAAAGCCCTATCCAAATCGGATAGGGCTTTCTCTTTTTCACAGCAAAATTAAAATTATTGTAATTGATAAGCAGGCAGTTTAAATATGAAAGAACTTCCTTCATAGGGTTTGCTTAAAACTACTATGGTTGTATCATGTAAATCCATAATTTTTTTGACGATAGCTAAACCTAAACCGAGTCCTTGTTTCTTGGTATGTTCATCAACTTGCTTGTAGCGATCAAAGATAAAAGGTTGATCATTTACTGGTATACCATTACCGGTATCGGTTATATTTATTTCAATCTGTTTGCCCATTTTCACTAGACTTAAAGTAACCTTACCATTAGGCTCAGTGTATTTGATGGCATTTTCAATTAAATTCTGTAATGCTCTTTCAACCAAACCTATGTCTGCATAAACCATACAGTTTTCTTCAGGGTTCTCTAATTGTAATTGTATTTGTTTTTGTTCAGCCAATAGCTTGAATTTAGCTATTAGATCATGCGATAGTTCTGTAATTGAAAATGGCTCTTTAATAGGAGTTACTTGTTCAGCTTCTAATTTTGAGTATTCAAATAACTGGTTAATTAAACTTGAGAGCTTGTCTATATTATTATGTGTAATCTGTAAATATTCTTCTTTTTGAAGTTCGGTAAGCGAGTCTTTCTTAATCTGTAGTGTTTCAATATACCCTTTTAAAACAGCTAGCGGAGTACGTAAATCGTGAGAGACATTTGCAATTAACTCTCTTCGTAGATTATCTACAGATTTCATTTTATCCATGTTATCTACAATGGTATCTGCCATTTCATTAAAAGACAAGGCTACCACTTCAATATCTGATTGCTCAGGATTTTCGATTCTAATATCAAAATCACCTTCTTGAAATTTGCGTACTGTCTGGGTAATTAACCTAAGATTTTTGGTCAAGAACCAAATACTTAGAATACCGATCAATACAGAAAAAAGCATGGTCAGTACTATAGCACCGATGCTTAGCTTAGTAAAATAGATTCCGAATAAACTATCGCTTATCAATGCTAATTCTTTACCTGCTACTATAATATAAATAAAGCCTTCATGACCGTCGACAGAGAATGGTGCTGCAGAAAATATATTTTGCGCTTCACGATTCAGTGGATCATCACCTAAAATAAATTCTTCACCCTTGGTTTCTATAAACTTATTGATGGGTTCTAGAGATACCGACTTCATCGGCTCATTGTCATTGTGTTCGAGCACTACAGAATATAGAATGTCACCAGATTTGTCTAAAAGATAAACCTCTATACCACGATTTACAGCCATCATATCGTGCATAAGATCTCCGAAAAGTGCTTTGTTAACGGTACCATCTTCTAAAAACGGAGCGGCATTTTGAAATTTTTCTTGAATTACATGGTTTGCCACATTCGCATTAATACGCTGTGTAATAGCTTGGTTGTAATTCAATGTTAGGTAGCCCGTTATAAAAATATATGAGGCTCCCATTAGTACAATTAGAAATATGAAAGCTACCCATAGTTTCTTTACTAATTTCGGAGTAAGGGTTTTACCATTATCTATCATGCCATTATCTCTTCATTAAATTTATACCCAACGCCCCAAGTCGTTAATATGTAATTTGGGTTTGCCATATCAGATTCTATTTTTGCTCGTAACCTGTTAATATGAGAATTCACGGTGTGTTCGTAGCCTTCAAAATTATATCCCCATATAATATTTAGCAATTCGGTTCTGGTATAGTTTCTACCAGGGTTTGACGCCATTAACACCAATAATTCAAACTCTTTGGGTGATAATTCTATTTTGTAGTCACCTAAGACCACTTTTCGCTTATCAATATCAATTGAAAGTCCTTCTGCCAATATAATTGAAGTATCTGGCTGTTTCGTTTCCACTTTATTTGATCTTCGAAGTACTGCTTTTATTCTTGCCAAAAGCTCTCTAATACTAAAGGGCTTCGTCATATAATCATCTGCACCTATCTCTAAACCTAAGACTCTATCTATCTCTTCAGATTTAGCGGTCAACATAATTACGGGCGTATTTTTAGTAGCACGTAGCTTTCTACAAATCTCAACTCCGTCTAAGCCAGGTAGGGTAAGATCTAATAGAATTAGCTCGTAATCGTTTTCGAGAGCTAATTTTAGCCCTTTGTTGCCGTCCATCGCCATAGTGGTTTCATAACTAACATCTGAAAGATGCAGTTCTAATAGCTTAATGATTTCAGGATCATCCTCAATAATAAGTATACGTTTCATAATCAGTTACGAATAAAGAAAAAAAGTATCACAGAAAAATCACATTTAAAGAAAAACAGTTTTTACAAGGTGATTTTGCTTCTTAGTAGGTCGCATAATATTTTGATAATTACATGAACATCAAATAATTATTCCTGTTTATAGGCATCTAATCATAGGGTTGTCAAAAACTTTAGGGCAAAAAAAAACCTCGATAATTTCTTATCGAGGTCTGTATATTTTATTGATTTTTAATTATTCCAATGATCCACATGTTGGTTCATGTCGTCAAATATATAAGTGCCTACCATTTCTTTTCTATATGCAATGGCTAAAAATGTTACTAGTAATAACACCGCATATAAGGCTATCATTACAAATCCGAGAGGTAAAAATGTACTCGGTATAAGATGATTCTCAAAATCAGAATAGCTAGACAATACTATAATTGTCTCAACCATTTTATATATGTATACCAATGATATCGCGTAAAGTACATATTCTAAGGTTCGCATTGGTGGATCACTCAATTCGTTCTCACTTATCTTAAACCATAGTACATATAAAAATACCAAGTGAATAACTGATAAAATAGGAAAGATGTAGTTTTCTATTTTGAAAAAATAAAATTTATTGGTGTATAACCCGTAAAAACTAAAGATGTTCAGTAAAAAAAGCACAACAATAGATACAATTAATGTTCGCTTCCAAGTAAATAATCCTTTGATAGAATTCATAAAATTTAGTTTTCATGGGTTCGGGAGAACCTTATTTTCGATGCAATTACGGGGAAGCTATTGTATTACTTAAAACAATTCGATGAACGGTTAACTTTGTTGTTCAAGACCCTGATTTTAAGTAAACCATACCTTAATATTACTGTTTTTTATGAACATTAACAATAATTTACCTATAATAATAGTGTAGGAATGTATAATGTAATTACCACGTAAAATAAGGAATGTTATTAAAAGTAGATGAAGAGAATTTAAACGAGGTGTTTAGTAATGATTATAATGTAATTACATTTACACTATGAAGAAACAGCGTTTTTGTTATTTGGTACGTCTGCAGTATTTGGGCTTTAGATTTAATGGTTGGCAAGTGCAACCTAAGCTACGTACTATTGTAGGTATGCTCAATAAAACATTTACCTTTTTATACCCCGAAAGTCCCTTTAAAATATTGGGTGCAGGTAGAACCGATGCTAAGGTTTCTTCATTAGATGGTGCATTTGAACTTTTTGTTGAAGAACAATTGTTAGACTTAGCTATTTTCTTAAAAGATTTCAATAAAAATTTGCCTTCAGATATTCGATTGCTTTCTATTGAACCTATTGGTAAAGATTTTAATATTATAAAGGATAGTAAAACGAAGGAGTATAATTACTTCTTTTCTTTCGGATGCAAGAATCACCCGTTTAGCGCACCTTTTATAACCAATTATATAGATGAGCTAGATTTGGAGTTAATGAAAGAGGGAGCTTCTCTGTTTGTAGGTAAGCATGATTTTAGTGTTTATACAGCATCTTTAAAACCCACGACCATCGCAGTTAGAGAAATTGAAGGATGCACTATTGTAGCTAATGATATTTTAACAGCCAATTTTTTTCCAGAGCATAGTTATATTTTAAAAATTGAAGGAAAGGGATTTATGAGATATCAAATTCGCATGATAATGGGGGCATTAGTGCAACTTGGTAAACACGAGCTTAGCTTAGAAGAAATTAAGGCATCTTTAGTTACTGGATCCACCTATAAACTAAATAGTATTGCACCAGGTTCAGGTTTAATTTTAAACAAACTTGACTTTAATAAATAGTTTATAGTTTTAATATATTTATAAAAAATTGTTCATGGCTGTAAATAAGAAGCTCAACTTCCCAAAACGTAAAAAGAAAAAGTCTCGGCAGCATAATAAGCTTGGTAAAGCACCAGGAACCATAAGTTACATGGGTGATAAGGAGCGAAGTGATAGTTTAATCTATAGCACCACCTATAATGCTGATGGTTTTGAAACTAATGAATTTGCAAACTTGGATCAGTTTTTTAAAGAAGAGCGAGCCGACAAAATTTCATGGATCAATGTTGTTGGTATTACAGATGAACCATTTATTGAAAGAATAGGTAAGCACTTTAATTTGAATCCTTTAGTGCTTGAAGATATCGTTAATACCGAACAGCGCCCTAAAATAGATGAATACGAAGATTATATTTTCGGAATCTTTCGCATGCTATACATTTCTGATGAAGATGAAATTATAGGTGAACATATAGCACTTGTTCTGCATGAGAATACCGTTTTGGTTTTTCAAGAAGTTAAAGCAGATGTTTTTGACGGATTGCGTGATCGTATTACCGGTAAACTTGGTCGTATACGAACTAGGGGAGCTGATTACTTATTTTTCGCCTTACTAGATGCCATTGTCGATAATTACTTCTTAGCTATAGAAAATCTTAATAATAGAATTGAGAATTTAGAAGAAGAGGTGTATCAAAATCCTGAGCCGATAGTTGCTAAAAATATACAGCAGTTAAAAAAAGAGGTATTAAAGATTAGGCGATGGGTATTTCCCGTTAAAGAATTGATTAGCAGGTTAATTGATACAGAAAATCAGCTTATTACCAAAGACACTAAACTATTCTTGCGCGATGTATTGGATCACACCATTGAAATAAACGAAAATTTACAGATTTATCGTGAGATGTCTATGAGCTTAATGGAGATGTATATGAGTAATATGAGCAATAAGATGAACGAGGTCATGAAGGTTTTGACCATAATGGCGTCTATATTTATTCCGCTTACGTTTATTGCCGGTGTCTACGGTATGAACTTTGATCATATGCCAGAGCTTCATTATAAATACGGCTACTACGTGGTATGGGCTGTAATGATTATTCTTTTTATAGGAATGATGTTTTATTTTAAAAAGAAAAAGTGGTTGTAAAACCTTATTCTATATTTAGAATATATAATAATTGTAAAGTTTTATAGCATATTTAATAAAACAAAAAAGAGCCGTGTAGACGGCTCTTTTTTTATATCCTATTTTGAAAAATATTATAGTTCAAATAAATCTGATGATAAGTAGCGATCTCCGCGATCACAAACTATAGAAACAATTACACCATGATCTATTTCTTGAGCTAGGCGCAAAGCAACTGTTGCAGCACCGCCACTGCTCATACCAGAGAATATCCCTTCTTCTTTTGCCAATCTTCTAGCCATAGTTTTGGCTTCCAATTCATTGACTTCCATGATGCGGTCTACTTTCTTTGGGTTGAATATTTTTGGCAAGTATTCTTGAGGCCATTTTCTTATACCTGGTATGCTAGCATTGTCGCTTGGCTGTACGCCAACGATTTGTATGTCGCTATTTTGTTCTTTTAAATAGGTAGAAGTACCCATTATAGTACCGGTTGTACCCATTGACGAAACAAAGTGGGTGACTTTACCATCGGTATCTTTCCATATCTCCGGACCTGTAGTTTTATAATGTGCTTTCCAATTATTTTCATTTCCGAATTGGTTCATCATTATATAACCTTCGTTGGCAACCTTACTTTCTGCGTAATCTCGTGCACCTTCAATACCTACATCTTTAGAGGTTAAAGTTACTTTGGCACCATACGCTCTCATGGTCTGTACGCGTTCTCTAGTAGCATTCTCTGGCATTACCAGTTCAATGTCAAGTCCGTAAACGCCCGCAATCATAGCTAAGGCAATACCGGTATTTCCACTGGTGGCTTCTATTAATTTGTCATTGACGGTAAAATCGCCATTGTCAAAACCGGTTTTAATCATGTTGTATGCTGCACGATCTTTTACACTACCACCTGGGTTATGCCCCTCTAATTTAAAATAAATAGAAACATTAGGGTTTGTATTTAGAACTCGTGACTTTACTAGCGGAGTATTGCCAATAAGAGATAATAAGGTATTAGACATGCGGTAATGTTTTAATTTTAATTTCAGGTGTGTGAAAAACTGTTGAATTTGGTGGTACAGATGCGGTTATCCAAGCGTTTCCGCCGATTATACTGTTTGCACCAATAATAGTATCGCCACCTAAAATAGTGGCATTTGCGTAAATAGTTACGTTATTATCTATGGTTGGGTGACGTTTGGTTTGCTGTAATTTTTTAGCAACAAAGAGTCCGCCCAAAGTTACCCCTTGGTATATTTTGACATCATTCTTTATAATGGCAGTTTCCCCAATTACAACTCCGGTACCATGGTCAATATGAAAAGACTTCCCTATTTGTGCACCTGGGTTAATATCGACACCAGTTTGCCTATGCGCATATTCCGTCATTAATCTTGGCATCAACGGAAAACCAATTTTGTATAATTCATGAGCTAACCTATATACTGAAATGGCATAAAAACCAGGGTAAGCCATATAGACTTCTTCAATAGATAATGAGGCGGGATCACAATTTACCGTCGCTTCAGCATCAAGGTTTAAGCTCTCAAGAACTAAAGGTAGTTTCTCTACATAATTCTCCCAAACCTTCTTACAAGGTTTATCGCTTTCCCAGCAGGCTAAATCTACAAGTTCATCAAACTGTTTTTCAAGTGTATCTAAACTTTCTGCTACTGGTGTTTCAATATCAAACAACATATAAAAAAGAAGGTCGGTAAATTTCTCCGTATTCTTTTTTAAGCGAAATCTTAAATTCGGTTGTTTTTTGTGGGTGTTAATCTTTTCGATTATAGATCGATGGTCCATGGGTCTTCATTAGTTCATCAAAATTAACCAAATAAGTAAAAGTACTTCTCATCTAATGGTTAACTTTAGCTTAAAATCACAACAGGTAAGTCGAATGTTAGAAACGAAGATTACAAAAAGCACTTTTCAATTTTTGGATAAGCTAAAGAAAAATAATAATCGAGATTGGTTTACAGAACATAAAGCAGAATTTAAAGCGGAGGAAACTAAAGTAAAAAGTTTTTTCAATCATGTATTTGAAAAACTAAAGACACATGATGAAATTGAAAAATTAAAAGTATTTAGAATTTATAGGGATGTTCGTTTTTCTAAAAACAAAACTCCATATAAAAGTAATTTATCAGCATCTTTCTCTAGAGCGGGTAAACATCGTAGAGGTGGGTACTACTTACAGGTAGCACCCGGTAATAGCTTTGTTGCCGTGGGATTCTGGAATCCTGAAAAAGAAGACTTGTTGCGTATTAGAAAAGAGTGGGAGATAGATACCACTGATTTGACAGACATTATCGATGATAAAAAATTTAAAGCTATCTGGGGACCATTAGTTGGCGATGAATTAAAAACTGCCCCTAAAGGTTTTGATAAGGAAGACCCTAACATTGAATTTATACGTAAAAAGCAATTTATTTTCGTTAGGAATTTTACCGATAAAGAAGTCTTATCTGATGATTTTGCTAATAAGGTAGACGAGAGTTTTGTAGCAATACGCCCTTATTTCGATCTAATGAGTAATATTCTAACCACTAACCTAAATGGCGAATCACTTTTGGATTAGGTCATATTTTTCAAAATATTGAATTTGATCTTGAATTCTTTTTACGACCATATTAATCATACGTTTATTAAGCGCTGATGAGTTTTGTACATAAGCTTCATATTCTTCAATTGTAAATTGACCTATAATCATTCCCTTTAAAGAATTTCTATATTTTATATCTTTTTGAATGGCTTTGGTAATGTAATCTATACGTTTTTCAAGCTTGAGCTCGTAAAATGTATTCTTCATTTTGATGATATAATTCTGAAAAGAAGCCAATAGTAAATCATTTTGAAGTTTAAGAATTGGGCGTAACGTTTCATTCTGAAAACGTTCGTCTTCGCTCATGTTGGGCATTATTTTGGCAGAGGCAATTGTTGGTCGAATTGATTGCAATTTCTGTGTCCTGTCCATTATATTTTGATTTTACTTAAAGGTACGTATTAGATAAAATGCCTGCTTAACCCTTTACATAAGTTTTTAACCTGTTATGAACAAAGTCGGTCAAGGCAAAAAATAGGGGTAGAAATTAGGGTTATCATAATTCTATCTAGAGACAATTGTTAATTTGTAAAGTATTAAATACACAATTGTTACAATTGGTAAATCGGGCTGCATATAACTTCAAAATTGTGCTGTTGAGAATTTTTAGACATAACTTTGCAAAGTAAATTTTCAAAAAAAGAGACTATGAGATTTCATACTAGAAAATTAGTAAAGCCTGGTGATTTGAATTCTAACGGAACATTGTTTGGAGGTCGATTATTAGCTTGGATAGATGAAGAAGCTGCACTTTACGCCATAATTCAATTAGAAAATGGTAAAGTGGTTACTAAATATATGTCAGAAATTAATTTCATGAGCGCTGCCGTTAAAGGTGATGTTATTGAAATTGGTATCGAAGTAGTAAAGTTTGGTAAAACATCTTTAACCCTAAATTGCGAGGTTCGTAATAAAATGAATCATGAAACAATTGTTACCGTAGACAATATTATTATGGTAAACCTTGGTGAAAACGGAAAACCTGCAGCACACGGTAAAACTAAAATAGAATTTGTAAAAGATCGCCTAGCGGCAATGGGTGAGGAGCATTAGCTCTCACCCATTTTTTTAGCTATTTCTTGTACTTGATCAAGTACTCTCATAAGGTTACCTCCCCACAATTTTGCGATATCTTCTTCAGAATAGCCACGTTCTACAAGTTCTAGGGTTACATTGAAGGTTTCAGAAGCATCGTTCCACCCCTCAATTCCACCGCCACCATCAAAGTCAGAACTAATACCAACGTAATCGATACCGATTAACTTTACCATATAATCTATATGATCTACGAAATCTGAAACATTTACAGCTTCTGGAGCGTCAGACTTGTTGACAACCAATTCCTTTCCTATTTTTAAAACCTTTGGGTAGTTTTCCATAAAGGCTTCTTTATCAGCATCAGATAGACTCGAGAACTGAGAACGCTCGTACCAAGCAATATCTAAAGAATCAGCTACTTTTTCATAAATAGATTTCATGTAGGCAGCTCTAGCATCATGTTTTTCAGTATTTAAGTACGAGCTAAACGCCACGGTTTGTACTACACCGCCATTTTCTTTCATCATCATTAATTGCTCGTCATCTAAGTTTCGACTATGGTCACATAATGCCCTTGCAGATGAATGAGATGCTATTATCGGTGCTTTTGATAATGCGATCATTTGTTTCATGGCTTCTTTTGAAGGGTGCGAAACATCTATCATTATACCTAGCTTATTCATTTCTACTACAGCTTGCTTGCCTAAATCACTTAATCCGTTATGCAACCATACATCATCAGCTTCACCGGTATTGGAATCTGAAAATTGACTATGTCCATTATGAGCCAAAGAAATATAACGGGCACCTAAATCATGGTAGGTTTTAAACTGCGTTAAATCTGTACCAATAGGGTAGGCGTTTTCAACACCGATCATTGCAGCTTTTTTTCCAGCCCCAACAATTCGTTGTACATCTGCAGAGGTTAACGCTAATTCTATCTCTTCAGGAGCAATTTCTTCGCACAATTTATGAATAGCTTCAAATTTTGACATGGCGTTCTCTTTTGCCTTGGCATAGCCACCATCATCTGTCAACGTATCTTGACCTGTATAAACGATGAGCCAAGTGACGTCTAAACCACCTTCTTTCATCTTCGGTAAATTAACTTGGTTATCTAACCTCTGACTGTAATTTACACTATCTACAAAGTTTTTGACATTGATGTCATTATGTGTATCAATAGTAATAACAGCATCATGAATTCGATGTGCTTTTTCTAAGGTAGTTTCTTCAATTTTTTCTTTTTTTTCTCCGCAAGAGATTACGGATATAACACATAATAAATAGATGAACTGCTTCATTGAGTAAGTTTAGACCTACAATTTAAGTGTATTCACAACAAATAACCACTCTTAGAGAACATTTTATTGTTCTCGCAACTGTATTGATGCATTTTTAGATAAATATTAACAAAACCCCCATAAACTAAAGAATACCTATTTATGTCAATTTCAAAAACTAAGGATTTACTTGGTCAATTATCTCAACTAGAAAGAACAGTTAGTGAATTCTCTTTTGAAGAATTAAATGCAGCAGAAGCGAAAGCGTTAAAAGGCTCTTTTAATACTTTTCGATCTAGTTTAGAAAGACATATTTTTTCGCCTAAATCGGATCAAATTGTTACTAAGAAAATTGAGGTTACTGCTACAGAAAATCAACAGATTTCAGAAAAGCAGTTTATCACTCATGTTAGTCACGAAATTAGAACTCCGTTGAATAGTATAATAGGGTATGCAAATCTTTTGAAAGAAGAAAAGCTAACGCGTGGTCAACATAAAAAAGTAGATGCCATACAATTTGCATCAAATACACTTTTGAAATTGATTAATGAAGTTTTAGAATATTCTAAATTATCTTCTGGTAATAATAATTTTGAGACGGTAGATTTTAATCTGCATAGTTTACTTAAAGACGTTATGTTTTTATGTGAGACATTAATTTTAGATCGCAAAATAGAATTGTTAATCGATATCGATGAGAACGTACCTAAAATTATAAAGGGCGACCCATCTAAACTATCTCAAATTCTTCTTAACCTTTTAGGTAATTCGGTGAAATTCGTTCATCAAGGATTTATAAAATTAGAGGTTTTTACTAAAGAACAGGTTAATAATGAATGTCTTATAGAGTTTTCTGTTGTCGATACAGGTATTGGTATCTCTAAAGAAAAAATTAAGACCATATTCAAGGGTTACACACAAGCAGAAGATGATACTTCTAAAAAATATGGAGGTACAGGGCTAGGGCTAACCATTACAAAAGAAATTATAGATAAGCTCAACGGCGAAATCGAAATAGATAGTACTATAAATAGCGGTACAACTGTTTTGTTTAGAATGCCTTACGTTATCGGTAGCGCTACTACGGTACCACGTAAATCTTTAAAACAGGATACAAAAAAGAAAAACAGCGGTTTATTAGCCGGTACCGAGATATTGGTATTTGAAGATAATATAATGAACCAACACCTAATTGTTGAACAATTGACAAAATGGGGTTGTAAAGTTCATGTCGATGTTGATTTAGATAAAGGCTTGTATTTGCTTTCATCTAGAAAGATTGATCTTATTCTGATGGATTTAAAAATGCCTAATCAAAACGGATTTGAGGTATCTAAAGCCATACGAGATCATAAAAACAAAAAAGTAAATTCAGTTCCGATTATTGCCTTTAGTGCAGATTTTACAGAGCAGGATAGTAAAGATTGTAAAGAAATCGGAATTAATGATTTTCTTCTAAAACCATATACTCTAGACGATTTAATGTCAACCATTGTAAAAAATAAAAAACTAAACTCAGAGCATACAGATTTTGCCTCAATACTTCAAAAACCAATGATAGAATTAAAAGAAACCACGGTTGTAAATCTAAATAATCTGTTGAAAGATTGTTTCGGAGAAATCGATATGTTGAATGAATTATTAAAGTTGTTCAAATTGAACGCAATTGAGTTCATTGGTAATGTGAAAATTCATCTTAAGACCGAGAATTTAAAAGAAATCGCTTTATCTGCGCATAAATTAAAAGCTGGTTTTGCGATGATAAAAGCTGACGGAATGCGAAAGTTAATTGTTGAGCTAGAGAGTAGTTGTAAAACAAATCAACCTGAAAAAGTAAAAGAACTTTATAAAATTTTCTTGAATGATTATCCATTATTAGAAGAGAATTTGAATAATGAACTAGAAAAAATGAATAAAAAATAAGATGGGAAAAAGTGTACTATTAGCAGATGATGACCAACTTTTAGCCTCTTTATTAAACTTTAGGCTGAAAAAAGGTGGCTATGCAGTACATCATTCCGTTAACGGAAAAGAGGTTAAAGAGTATTTACAAAATACAATGCCCGACATTATCGTGAGCGATATTATGATGCCTTATTTTTCTGGTATCGAGCTTATAGATTATGTACGAAATGAACTTAAATCAAACACACCTATAATTATCATATCATCGGCAGGTAATGAACAGAACGTTCTAACCGCTTTTGAATTAGGTGCAAATGATTTTATTACGAAACCAGTAAGTCCAACAGAATTATTAGTTAGAATAGCACGAGAAATAGATAAGTAAATAAGATAAAATTTGTTAATTCCCCCTAATCAAATTAAAATATCGGTAATAACTGCACCAGAATTCAATTTAGAATATCTCTGGTGGCTTACAATACTGTTTTTTGTATTGTCTGTTATTTATTTTATTGGGGTATTTATTATCAGAAATAGAATTACATCTACCAGCAGTCGAACGAAAGATAAGAAGGTCGAATTTTCCCCTATGATTAATGAATTTCTTTTCTATGAGGATTCAAATACTAAGGAGGAAAAAATGAATTACCTAAATCTAAAAGTTCAGATCAGAGAATTAATAAAGCATAATTTCGATAGAGATGTTCTAACGGAGGTTTTACTTGATTTACGAAAAGATTTATCGGGGCAGTCACAAGCTGTTTTAATACAACTTTATACCGATTTAGGACTTCACCACGATGCTTATGAAAAATTAGGCAGCAGAAAATGGCAAGTTGTTTCTAGCGGAATAGTAGAATTGACCACTATGGAAGTTGACGAGTCTTACGGATTAATTATAAAATTCATAAACCATAGGCAAAGTACCATTCGTAAACAGGCAGAAATCGCAGTGGTAAACCTTCGAGAAGAGGGTATTAAATATTTTCTTGATAATACCAAGTTTAAAATTGCTGAATGGCAACAATTGAAGTTGTTAGATGTACTTAGACATAAACCTAATTATAATCCGCCTCAATTTGCACTCTGGTTAACTTCAACCAATACCCATGTAGTGTTGTTCTCATTACGTTTGATCAAATATTATAGTCAGAACGGTGCTGAACAATCTATAATAACGCTTTTAAAGCATAAGAACCGCGATATTCAGGCAGAAGCTATAGAGTGTATTAAAGATTTTCATTTCGCGAATGCTTTAATCACATTAAAATTGGTGTATTCCAAGGCTAGTCAGGATATCAAAATAGCAATTTTAGATGCTATTGGTGAACTGGGTACAAAGGCAGAAGCCTCTTTTTTAGAAAATCTGCAATTGACAGAACGTAATTTTAATATAAAAAGTAAAGTAATAGGTACACTCAACAAAATTGATCCTGAAAGAGTTTTGCCTACCAAAAATATTTCTTCGTCAGATTTTTATGATGTTCAATGGGATGATGCATTGCAAGAAGATGAGCATGCAATAATTGATAATCATAATGATATTGTTCTAGAGGATGATATTGCAGCTATTTCTACTGAGATAGATATTGAAACTATAGTTACTGACGAAATAACCGAAATAGCTCCTTCTTTTGAAGAAGAAATAACATATAAAGAAACTGAAGAAGTAATGAATGAAGAGTTTGTTAATGAAGAGAATACAGAATTTGATGCAGAATTGCAGCAAAATGATGTAAAGAAAATCAACTCAATAGAAGATATCGATTTAAGCTTTTTACCTCATATTAAAGATGAAGAAGCGTTAGATGAAAAACCTGAAGAAACTGAGGCAGTTGTCGAAAATGGACAAGACCAAGAATTAGAAGAAGAGCTTACTTTTAATTTTCTGCCATTTGTGGTAGAAGAAGATGTTATTGAAGAAGTAACTACTTCTTATAATGATGATGATTTTAAACCATTGTTTGAATTAGACGATGAATTATTAGGAGAAGTACCAGAAGAAACTTCTGTTAACCCTTTAGATAATACTTCAACGAAAATGGCTCATGTTTTTGATTGGTCTACTTTAGATTCAGAGAACGAAGAGCAGCAAAAAGTAGTTATTAAAACAATCGATTCGGTTGAACCTCTTATTTCTTTTGAAAACGATAATGTTTCTTTCGCTGCAAACTTTATGCCTAAAGAAGAGCTTGATGCCATGGTAATGTTAGAAAATATTTCTGAGCTGGGCGACTGTCGCGAACTCATACTATTATATCAAATTATAGAGAAAAATAGTTCTGAAGTAGTTATCGAAAGAGCGAATGAATTAATTCAGAAATTCTCTTACCAATCACCAAGACCTAGTGAGTTGTTTTCAGATGATAATGACCTATCAGAAAGTGTATTTACAGATATTTATAATCTAGCCGATTATGAGACAAAACTTATGCTTATCGGTGAAATAAAAAAGGTAGGTGACCAGAAAGAAATTGAATTATTAGAAAGCGTTATTCAATCTGAATCAAAAAAACTTGTGAAAAAGGCTAGCGAGGCTTTAGAATATATAAAGTCGCAGTTATTAGAACTTGATGATAAACCTAAAAGTACACCAGACGAAGATTCCATTTTGAATGTTGGTTTTGAGTTAGAATCAAATAATTCAATAAAATATAAGGGAACAGTTTCGAACGAAAATGGTTCTACCTTATTTGATCAGTTATGTTCCATGTCCAACTCCTTATACAGAAAGAAAGATGGATAGTGAACTATTTGGTGTGGTACTGGAATACATCAATTTTGTATTCTTTGTTTTTACCTTAATTCTGTTTGTTCTGTTTTCATTAATGGCGTATTTCTCTACAAAGAACTCTCTTCATTATAGAAATAAAAACAGTTTTACAGATATCACCAAAATAATGGCTTCACCTTTGGCGCCAACAATCACTATAATAGCTCCTGCTTATAATGAGGGCTTAACCATTGTAGAAAATATTCGTTCGTTATTATCACTTCAATATGTCAATTATGATGTAATGGTGGTAAACGATGGTAGTAAAGATGATACGTTACAGAAACTGATAGATTCTTACGACCTCGAAAAAATAGCAGTTGATATGGATCCCGACTGGAAATCTAAACCTGTTCGTGGAATCTATAAATCAAAAAATAGGGCTTTTGAAAAGCTTACCGTTGTCGATAAAATGAATGGTGGTAAGTCCGACGCTTTAAATGCCGGTGTTTCATTATCTACCAGTAAATATGTAGGTTGTATAGATGTTGATTGTCTATTACAACCAGATGCTTTATTACACGTAGTCAAATCATTTTTTCAACGTTCTAAGAAAAGAGTGATTGCAGTTGGCGGAGTAATTCGTGTAGCCAACTCTTGTATTATACAAGGTGGTCAGCTTGAAGAGATTAGATTACCTACAAATTGGCTGGCTAGATTTCAACTTTTAGAGTATACCCGTTCCTTCATTTTAGGTAGAATGGCGTGGGGGAGAATAGATAGTCTTCTTATTATTTCTGGGGCATTTGGTTTTTTTGAACGTGAAATCGCATTAGCGGTAGGCGGGTATGATACCGATACTGTTGGTGAAGACATGGAGATCGTTTTTAAAATGCGTCGTTATATGCATGACAGAAAAGAACCCTATACGATAGAATATATACCTGATCCATTGTGCTGGACCGAAGTACCTGAAGATCTTAATATTCTCGTGAACCAAAGAGACCGTTGGGCTCGTGGTAATTTAGAAACATTGTTCAAGCATAAAGACATGTTATTCAATTCTAAATATGGCAGACTAGGTCTATTAAGTTATCCATATTGGTTTTTTTATGAATGGCTTTCTCCGTTATTAGAATTCTTTGGTTTTTTCACCATTTTACTTTTTGCCTATTTAGGTATTCTGAATTGGGAATTCTTCTTCATGATTACGTTGGCGATATTCCTGTTTTCTATCATGATTTCATTCTATGCCATTCTTTGGGATGTGTATTCGTACAACCAATACCGAAAAACAAAAGACATTTTAATACTAATGGGTCTGGCAATTCTAGAACCTTTCATTTTTCACCCAATTGTAGTGTATGCTGCAGTAAGGGGAAACTATAAAAAATTATTCAAAATAAAATCTGGTTGGGGATCCCAAGTTAGAAAAGGTTTTGCAAAAGCATCTTAAAAAGCAATGAACACTAGTCAAATAGATAGATATTCCCTAAAGCAGTACACGCGGCTTATGATATCCTTTTTCGGATGTTTGTTCGTGTTGACGCTTTTTCAATACGGCATGCTGTATTACAAAGGGGTTATCGATACTATTTTTTCGGTGAGTTTTTTAAAAGCTATAGTTCATCAAATAGGTTTTACCGCTTTAATGGGTATTGCTATGGTGTTTCCCTTCAATTTTTGGGAAAACCTGCGCTCTAAATACGGCTTTAACCTGGTCTTCGTTTTATTGAGTTTTATACTCATATTCGAAGCGCTACTTACTGCCTATTACTGTACTACTTTAGTGCCTTTAGGTTCAGATATCTTAGGATATAGCTATGCTGATATGAAAATAACGATAGCTAATTCTGGCGGATTCATGATTTCAGTTTATCTGCTCATTGGCATAGCTATATTAATAAGTCTATTTTTAACACTTTACAGAGTCACTTCTAAAGTCTATCATCGAATTAGTAAAATGTATCCGTTTACTATCGTATTATTCAGTCTTTTTATGGCTTCTTTATTTACAGACGGCAAACCTATTAATCAGAATAAAGTACAATACCTAGCTGTTAACGTATACAATACAAGTACCGAAGACAATTCGTATACATCAACAGAAGAATATCCATTGGTGCAAAGTGCCAATGTAGAAAATGTATTGGGTGAGTATTTTGATTTAAAAGAAGAGAAACCCAATATCGTTTTTATAATGGTTGAAGGTCTTGGTCGTGATTTTGTCGGTGAAGGTGCCGAGTACGGCGGCTTCACTCCGTATCTAGATTCCTTGACAACAAAATCTCTTTATTGGGAAAATTTCTTGAGTAATACAGGTAGGACATTCGGTGTGCTACCATCATTATTAGGCTCGTTGCCTTTTGGTAAAAGCGGATTCATGGAGTTGGAGGAGTATCCAAACAAACTGACCATGTTCAGTGTGCTTAAAAATAATGGGTATCACACGTCATTTTATCAAGGCACCAATAGTTCTTTTGATAAGGTAGACCGATTTTTAACCAGTGAGAATGTTGATTTTGTATTGGATAAATCAGGATTCGGAAGTAAATATCAAAAACAAGCAGAAGATGCCGCTGGTTCTTCTTGGGGATATCCTGATATGGAATTGTTCAAGAAAAGTCTAAGTTTTGAAAGAAGTGAAAATCAACCACGATTAGAGGTGTACATGACTATTAGTACGCATGAACCTTTTATTCCGCCAAATCAAGATCTGTTTGAAGACAAAGTAAAGAATATACTAGTTAATGGTAGTTTTGACTCTAGAGTCGAGAAAATCATTAAACAAAATGATAACGTTTTTGCTACGCTCTTATACACCGACAATTCTATAAAATGGTTTATGGAATCCTACAAAACGCAACCAAATTATGAGAATACTATTTTCATAATTACTGGCGACCATAGACTTATACCAATACCACAGCGTAATAATATTAGCCGTTTTCATGTACCTATGATTATGTACAGCCCTATGCTGAAAACGACCCGTAAAATGAGTTCTGTTTCTTCACATTTCGATATTACTCCGTCTATACTGGCATTACTATCTAATTCGTACGAATTGAAAATGCCTAAAAAAGTAGCGTGGATGGGTGGTGCCCTTGATATGGAAACTGCATTTAGGTCTACCAAAAACATTCCGTTGATGCGTAATAAGAATGAATTGAAAGAATATATCAGCGGAGAAAAACTGTATAACGATGGTGACATCATGGAGCTTGACGAAGATATGAATATTAGCTCTGCTTTTGGTGGTGGTGCTATTGAATCTACTTTAGAACGATTTAAATCTGTGAATCATTACGTTACTACAGAGAACAAGATAATTCCTGATAGCTTGGCAATATTTACGATTCAAAAAGAACAGTTTACCGATAGTGAAACCGTCTGGTTGAACAGTGTTTATGATGGTAAAGATTCTGACAAGGGATATTTTAAGGCGAGGGATTTAGCATGGAATAAAAAGTGGGACAAAGCGTTATTACTTTGTCGTTACAACCTTTCTGGTGCACCTAGTCATATCGACACCAAAATACTAATGGGAAGAGTGAATTCTTGGAAAGGAAACCATGAAAAGGCGGCTGAAATATTACAAGAGTGTATTTCTATTAATCCGAATTATATAGATTCTTATGCTGCACTATTCGATGTTTATTATTGGTCAGATAAATTGAAAGAAGGTTTAGAGCTAATCGATAAGGTTGAAGCAAATAGTTCTAGTGCCAATGAGATATCAGATAAAATTTCAAGAGCACGAACAATTGCAAGAAATGCCGGTATTGAAGCTCATAAACCAAATCAAAAAGAAACTGCTAATACCATTGCATCCATCAAATAATGAGAAAAAAGCATTTACATATCATTCTTTTGGTTCTATTAGCCGGTATTTTCCGCGTTAGTAGTCAAGATACTGAGGGTAGTTTTGATACTGCTTATGCATTGGCATATGAGGGCAAAACCAATACTGCACATAATATGCTGTATTTAATGATTAATAAACCTGTTACCGATATCGATACTTCGATATTATGGGCAAGTACGTTGAGCTGGCGAGGCGATTATGATTTAGCACGTACCGAATTCAACGCTATATTATCAACTACTAAGAACAATAGAGAAATTTGGATTTCTGCTGTTAAAAACGAACTATATGCAAAAAACTATGCTACAGCATTGGGCCTGGCAAATAAAGCATTGGTGCATATACAAGATGATGAAGAGCTAATGAGACTTCAAGCAATAGCTACTGAAGGCATTAATGGTTCGCTGTATGCAGATAAAGGTTGGTATAATGTAGAAAGCGATGTTAAAACTAAATTGGTTGCTGCCAAAAACACAGAAAAAACGGTAGTGAAAGAAGTTGAAGACAAAAACGGAGAGTTATTAAGAAAAACGCCAGTAACAGAAGAGAAACTAAAAAATTCTGTAATGGTGAATAGTGCTGTTACTTTCTTTGATCAGCGTTTTGATCCTATTACGACGTCTAGTATTGCTTATAAAAGACAAACTCCTTTTGGATCTATTATTCCAAGAATAAACAATAGTAATAGAGTAGGTAAAAATGGAATTCAGTTAGACCTAGATTTGTATCCAAAAATTGCAAAGGGATTTTATGCCTATGTAAATTATGGCTATTCTGAATCTGACCTATACCCAAACCACAAGATGGGTAGTGATATATATTATAATCATAAAAGCGGTGTTGAGTTTTCTGCCGGTGGTAGATTCATAAATTTTGCTACTAAAGATGTCAAATCAATAACCAACTCTTTAGGCTATTATAAAGGCAACTATTATTTCTCGCTACGCTCATATATAACCCCTGAGTCTAATAATCTTACCAGGGTATCGGGTAATTTGTTAGTGCGTAAATATTTAAAGGATGCCGAAAATTATATGGGTTTAAATGTAGGTTATGGTTTTTCACCTGAGTTGAGACAATTTACTTCGGGCGATCAATTGTTGGCAGAAACACTACTATATATTGAATCGCAACGTTTAAGTTTAGAGTACCAATTTACCAGTAAAAATAATTTAAGTTCCTACAGAACAAATGTAGGTGTTTTGCGACAAGAGCAATCTTTTGATCCTGGTAGCTATTTTTATTCTATCTCTGCAGGTTTAACCTATGAGTTTAATTTTTAGACTGCATGGCAGCTATCCATTTATCGGCATACATACCATACACCAATCCTAATTCATTATCGTAGACATACTGCTCATCTTTACCAGTGTCAAAATTTACGTTGAAGACATATACCTTAATTCCCGCATCTCTTAACTGCAGCATCAATTTCTTCTGACTTGCAATTATTCTTCTTGAAACCGCTACATGTTTTACATTATTAACTTTTAGAAAGTTTACTTTATCTCCTTTAATAGCCATTAATGGCTCTTGAGAAATCATGGTGTGTATACCATGCTCAGAAGCCTTTTCTACTGCCATTACACTAAAGAGTTCCATAATTAGACGGTCTTTATCTATAAATGCATCAGCGAAAGCTATTGGATCATTTACTTTGTCGGTAATAAGTTTAGCATCTGGGTGACTTTTAAACCAGGCATTTATTCCATCCATATCTAAGGTAGTATAATCGCCATAAATTTTCTGTTTCATAAATTGAGCGTGAGTAGGAGGTAAGCTTCCCGAATAATCTGTAAAACGTGCCCACATGTTCCAATCATGTGCTGCTACCAATTTTCCGTCAGATGTTTCTATGATGTCCAATTCAAAATTGCGGAATCCCTTTTTATAATTTTCATCTAAAGCGTGTTTTGAGTTGGTAGATTTTACTCCGTTAATCTCTCCACCGGCATGGGCAATGTATCTATCTATGCTAGATTCAAATTCATACACCTCTTTTGGAAAGTAAATTGCTGTACTACCAATAGTTGATGTAATACTTAAGGTTTCTGTAACGGAATTATCATTTACCTGTTCAGTGATTGTACCATTTATATTATGCATAAGGTAGGCTTGTCTTCCTTTTAAGGTGCTTAATTGTAGAAAACCTAAATTAGATAACTGCTTCTCGAATCCTGTTAATTGTGCTGCTGCAGAATCATGTGCCAGTATTGCAAAGATTGCATTAGCTGCTTTCATCTGAGTAAGTACTTCTAACAATGCTTTTACATCTTCTTTACTGCCATAGGTGTCAAAAGTCTTGAATTCAAACTTGTTGTCTGCTTGTAGATGAACAATCGTTAATCCGCGTTCTATTGATTCGGTTTGTGAGTCGTAGGTAAATGTACTTCGCTCATGTGTATTGAAACTATGACTGCTTATTACTAGTTCTATTGAACTCAAGTCTTTAAAAGCGGAATCTATAGTATTTACATTCTCGGCTTTTGTTGAAGTCAATGTAAAAAGAAAAAGGAATAGAAATACAACTTTGAAGTTAAATAGCATAGGGGGGAATCTCTTCATTATAATTTGATTAAAGCTTTTAATAATGATATATGTACATCAATACCGCTATTATAAAACGTGACTACTTAAATGGTATTGTAACGCTAAAACCTTCTTTTTCTTGGTATTTAGCTTGTTATGACTAAGAACATACTTATTCCTCAAATTAGATATAAAGATTTATACGCTCTTTTCTATTTCTAAAAGGTATTCATTCACTGCTAAAGAGTACATTTTCATAGACTTATCGTTAAAATACCAATAAACAGGATGAAATGCACCCTTGTAAAGCCTAGTAAAATAGGGTATTCAGCAGTTTAATATGCTTTACAACACCTTTTCATGGGTTTTACAACATATTTAAATTGGTTCACCACAATTTGTTGTCACGACATCAACATCTGTATATATTTACTTCAAGATATGAATGTCCAAATCAAGATTAACTTTTAAACCTACAATATGCTTTACGACACCTACGGTGAAGAATACCTTGTGTTTCTTCAAGATTTAAATGAAATTCTTAGTATCAACGAATTAGCTGAGTTGGACTATATGTAAAAGTCAAATAAACCAAAACCAAAAAAAATAATCCCATGGCACACCAAAATCAAGATTTTTCATCTTATCAAAACTTTATTCAGGATCTTAATAGTATCCTCGTAAATTTTAATATCAACAAATTAACCTATTCATAGTGTTTCAAAACAGTATGAAAAAAGAAAGCGCCCGTATAAACGGGCGCTTTCTTTTTTTAAAACAATACTAAGGTCTAGCCTAAATAGGTCTTCAATAATTTACTTCTAGAGGCATGACGTAATTTACGAATTGCCTTTTCACGAATTTGTCTTACACGTTCTCTTGTTAGATCGAATGTCTGTCCAATTTCTGCTAAAGTCATTGATTGTTGGTCACCGATACCATAATAAAGTTTAACTACATCTGCCTCTCTTGGCGATAATGTATCTAAAGCTCTATTGATTTCAGTATTCAAAGACTGTTGTAATAAAACATTATCTGGTCTTGGAGATTCACCTGAACGTAAAACGTCATATAGGTTAGAATCTTCTCCTTCACGTAAAGGCGCATCCATAGATACGTGTCTACCTGAATTCTTAAGTGATTGCTTCACTTCAGAAACCGTCATTTCTAATTCTTTTGCAATTTCTTCTGGAGAAGGCGGACGTTCGTGTGCCTGCTCTAAATAAGAAAATGTCTTTTTAATTTTATTTATTGAACCAATTTTGTTCAACGGTAAACGAACTACTCTAGATTGTTCTGCTAAAGCTTGTAGTATAGATTGTCTGATCCACCATACGGCATAGGATATAAACTTAAATCCTCTTGTTTCATCAAATCTTTTTGCTGCTTTAACTAAGCCTAAATTTCCTTCATTAATTAAATCTGGTAATTTAAGACCTTGATTTTGATATTGTTTTGCTACGGAAACTACGAATCTTAAGTTTGCAGTGGTTAATTTTTCCAAAGCTGCTTGACTACCTTCGCGAATCTTCTGCGCTAGTTCTACCTCTTCATTCGCTGTAATCAAATCAATTTTACTGATATCTTGCAAATATTTATCCAGTGATTTCGACTCACGATTCGTTACCTGCTTGATAATCTTTAGTTGCCTCATATGTGTGTATGGAATTTAGAAGTTGTACAAGTTTACAACATACCGCTTTTTATCCGTATTTCCTAATCAAATTCACTATACTTCTACAGCATTTATTAGCTTTAACAAAGAATTAAGCTTTTAGGAGGTTGTTTCTGTAAAGCGTATTTTTGAATATAGACACTGTATTTTTATGAGTAAAAGGGCACTAAAATCTTATATATCCAAGCTTCCAAAAAAGGCGCTTGAAGAGCAAATAGTAGAGCTATACGAGAAATTTCCTGCCGTAAAGACCTATTACGATTTTGCATTCAACCCCAAAGAAGATAAATTGGTGCAAGATGCAAAAGCTAAAATATCTAACGAGTATTTTCCGCTCAAGCGAAGAAGACCTAAAGCAAGACGTTCTGTTGCTCAAAAATTCTTGAAGCATTTTATCAAATTAGGAGTTGACCCACATTTAATTGCCGATGTTATGTGCTATAATCTAGAAATCGCACAAACCTTCTCGATGGAGAAGAATGTACCCGATTCTTTTTATAGAAGCATGCTAAATTCATTTAACGAGGTTATACAATTTACAACAGTGCAGGGTGTCTTTCCTGAATTTAGAGAACGTATCTTAAAAATATATACAGAAACACAAAAACAAAAATGGCTATTTGAAGATGAGTTCTCAAAAGCATTAGATATTATAGATTAGCATATGGCAATAGTAGTTATTAGACAAGATAATAAAATTGAACTTTGGAAGAATGCCTTGCAAAAGGCAGATAACTCATTAAAGGTATATAGCTATCTGGAAGACCACCCAAAAGATGAAATTACCATGGCGGTCATCTGGAAGCATCCTACCGGTACACTTGCCAATTACCCTAATTTAAAATGTATTGCTTCTGCCGGTGCTGGGGTAGATTATATTTTTGAAGATGAAACCCGTCCTAAAAATATTCCTATTACACGTATTGTAGATCCGTTTTTAGCGGGTGATATGTCTGAACATGTTCTAAGTGTTATACTTGCTCATCTTAAAAATTTAAACGCTTATAAATTAGACCAGGTCGCCCATATATGGGAACCGAAAGAGTACTTAAGAATTAAAGATGTAACCGTTGGTATTTTGGGGCTGGGTGAATTGGGTGCACTAACTGCTACTGACCTTACCAAATTCGGATTCAAAGTACAAGGGTGGAGTAGGAGTAAAAAGAATATTGAGGGCGTAACAACCTTTTCTGGTGCAGATGAACAAAAAGAGTTCTTAAAAACTACCGATGTTTTAGTGTGTTTATTACCACTAACTCCCGCAACCGAAGGTATTCTAAACAAAGCGTTGATGTCTCAACTTCCTAAAAATGCATACGTTATTAATGTTGCTCGTGGTGGTCATTTGGTAGATGATGATTTAATTGAGCTGTTAGATGAAAATCATTTGTCTGGGGCTTGTTTAGATGTATACCATACAGAGCCATTACCCAAAAGCCATCCTTTTTGGGATCATAAAAAAGTGCATATGACTCCGCATTACGCTAGTGTTTCCGATACTAATTCTGTAATTCCGCAGATAATAGAAAACTATAAAAGGATAGGTTCCGGAGAAAAATTGCAAAATTTAGTAGATTCTGACAAGGGCTATTAATATTGTTTTTTTCAAGTTTTTTATTTCCTAGACCCATAAAAATCCCATAATTTTATAAGGTTTTTGCATTATTAACATAAATAAACGCCTACAAACCTTTTGAAGCTACATAACGATATTACTGAGAAGACCCTGTACGATTATCAAGAGGAGGATCTACATTCCATTTTTAAATATTTAGATGAGAATGGCGATAATTCTAATTTGTTATACCAATTGCCTACCGGTGGTGGTAAAACGGTGGTATTCTCTGAAATTGCCAAACGCTACATTGCAAGAACTAATAAAAAAGTAATTGTACTTACGCATCGTATAGAATTAAGTCAGCAGACGTCTAGAATGCTGAACGGTTTCGGTGTTAAGAACAAAATCATAAATAGCGAAGTAAAAGAGTGGCAAGATCAAGATGAGTTTATGTGTTTTGTGGCCATGGTCGAAACACTGAATAATCGTTTGCAAGAAGAGAAGATCGAGATTAATAATATCGGACTCGTTATTATTGATGAAGCGCATTACAATTCGTTCCGTAAGCTTTTTAAATTCTTTGAAAACTCCGTTATTCTTGGGGTTACGGCTACTCCGTTGAGTTCTAATATTAAACTACCCATGAAAGACAACTATAAAAAGTTGATTGTGGGCGAGTCTATTGAATCGTTAATTCAGAAAAAGTTCTTGGCAAAGGCAAACATGTATAATTACGATGTTAGCCTACAGACCCTAAAACTTGGTATTAGCGGTGATTATACAGTTAAATCTTCTGATGAATTATATGGTAATCACAGCATGCTTAACAAGCTAGTTTCTGCCTATAATGAAATTGGTAAAGGCACGAAGACGTTAATATTCAATAATGGTATTAACACGTCTAGGTATGTTTGTGAGACTTTTAAAAAGGCTGGTTACAATATTCGTCATCTTGATAATAAAAATAACGCCACAGAGCGAAAAGATATTCTAAAATGGTTTAAAGAAACGCCCGATGCTATTCTTACATCGGTAAGTATTTTGACTACTGGTTTCGATGAGCCTAGTGTAGAGACTATTATTTTGAACCGTGCTACAAGATCATTGACACTTTATTTTCAAATGATTGGTCGTGGTTCTCGATACCTGCCTCATAAAGAGGAATTCAACGTTATTGATATGGGGAACAATGTTGCCCGTTTCGGATTGTGGAATGCAGGTATCGATTGGCAAGAAATCTTTCATTTTCCTGATTTCTACTTAGAGAATATCAAAAACGATGAAGAGATCGAACGGGAATTTGTTTATGAAATGCCGGCAGATCTTCGTGCAGAATTTGCAAAATCTACAGAGATAGACTTTGATATAAAAGCAGAATACAAAAAGAGTTTCGCTAACGGCGAAAAATCTAAATTGGTTCTTGAACGAAGTATTCAGCAGCACGCCAAAATATGTGTAGAGAATTCAGAAGATGTTTTTGATGCCCGTATTCTAGCCAAAAAACTAAAAGAGGAAATCAAATATCGTGTACGCCAATATTCTTACTGTATAATGAACAATACCAAGAATTATAAAGAATGGCTAGAAGAGGATTATGAACGAAAATTGCGTTCTAAGATCTCGAAGATGTTTGCTGCGAAAATGTAAATAGAAGAAGTAGAATTTTTACCCAATACCAAAGGTTCTCGATACAACTTTTTGGTTTCCGCTATGCTGCAACTAAAAAGCCACTCGAAGTGACATTTTTGTGAAGGAAATGTCATCCTGAGCGCAGTCGAAGGGAATGGAACACGCAATAACTTTCTAACTAGCAAGGGTCTGCGACTGCGCTCAGACTGACATGTTAACTGAAAACTGAGACTGCCTACTGTAACTGATCACTGAAATCTACTTCCTAACATACAACTAACAGATTGCCACGTCGCGAAAAGCTCCTCGCAAAGACGTTTTGAATTCGTCATAGCGAGCAGAGCGCAGCTATCTGTTTGTTTGGGACACGCTCACTTCGGCTACGCTCAATGGCCTTAGCTTTCTTATTTAACGTTTTGTCAGTTCGAGTGAATTTCGAGGCACGAGAAATTAGTATCGAGAACCCTTTTGTGTACCAAGGTTCTCGATACAACTTTTTGATTTCCCCTAGTCTACAACTAAAAGCCACTCGAAGTGACATTCTTGTAAACATAATGTCATCCTGAGCGCAGTCGAAGGGAATGGAACACGAAATAACTTTCTAACTAGCAAGGGTCTTCGACTGCGCTCAGACTGACATGTTAACTGAAAACTGAGACTGCCTACTGTAACTGATTACTGAAATCTACTTCCTAACATACAACGAACAGATTGCTACGTCGCGAAAAGCTCCTCGCAAAGACGTAGCAAAACTAAAAACTTGCCATCCAACAACCATTTCCCGTACTTTGTACTTAATACTTCGGACTTTGTACATAAAAAATAACTCCAAAAATCTCCTCGTAATTGCTCTCGTATGGCCAGAACCTGCTTCTACGGCTGCTGGTGTTCGTATGATGCAGTTATTAGACGTATTTCAAAAGCAGGGATATTCGATAACTATTGCTTCTGCGGCTTCTCGGTCAGATTTTTCGGCAGATGTAACTTCTTTAGGATATCAAACGGCGGATATAAAAATGAACGATAGTTCTTTTGATGTTTTTGTTTCGGAGTTGAAACCTAATGTGGTATTGTTCGATCGCTTTTTGACCGAAGAACAATTTGGGTGGCGCGTGGCGGAAAACTGTCCCGATGCGCTTCGTGTTTTAGATACTGAAGATTTGCATTCGCTTCGTCATGTGCGTGAGCAATGTTTTAAAAAAGATATTCCATTTACTACAGATGCTTGGTTAACAGATGATAAAACCAAGCGAGAAATTGCCAGTATTTATCGGTGCGACTTGTCTTTGATTATCTCTAGCTACGAATTAGAGTTATTGAACGATGTTATCAAAATAGATAAAAGTCTATTGTTGTTACTTCCGTTTATGGTCGATGAAATTACTACCGAAACCATTTGGAAAACTTTTGAAGAAAGAAAAGATTTTATATTTATTGGTGGCGGAAAACACGCTCCTAATATAGATGCGGTTAAATACTTAAAAACTACTATTTGGTCACTAATTCATACCCAATTACCTGAAGCCAAATTACATATTTACGGTGCCTATTTACCACAGCAAATTGTAGAAATGAATAATCCTGCAACGGGATTTCAAGTACACGGTAGAGCAGCCGATGTTAATGAAGTAATGCAATCAGCCAAAGTATGTTTGGCTCCGCTACGTTTTGGAGCGGGAATTAAAGGAAAATTACTTTCAGCTATGCAAAACGGAACACCAAGTGTCACCACAACTATAGGCGCCGAAGGCATGCACGGTATTCTAGATTGGAACGGTGGTATAGAAGATGATCCTAACGAGTTTGCTAATGCCGCTGTACGTTTGTACACAACTGAACCTGAATGGGATAACGCTCAAGAGAAAGGCAAAACATTAGTGAATACTTTGTATGCTAAAACCAGCTTAGAAAGTATTCTTTTAGAAAAAATCGACCAACTGCAAAAGGGTTTAAAATCTCACAGAACAAAAAACTTCACCGGAGCATTATTACAGCACCAAACCATGACGGCAACTAAGTTTATGAGTAAATGGATTGAGGTGAAGAATAGGGGTTAGTTTGTTGGGTTTCGTTATCGATTGAAATTATACACGAGCCAATTTTAATATTTATCTTTCTTTCTCCAAATAGCCAAAATTAAGATTTGGCGACCTTGCAAAAATACTTGAACATTGAGTTAAGCGACAAATGCATTATTATTTTTATAAATTTTTGTGCGTTGTTTTTTTGCGTCCAAATTTTAAAAAATATCTTTCGTAATATTTGTAAACAAAGTAACTAAGTAAAAGAGTCATTGCGATTGATAATGAAAGTTGAATAAAAATTGGGACTTCTATTTTAAAAACTTTAGCATTTATTAAAGTAATTATTACTCCCATAGCACTATAAACTAAGGGGTGTAATAAATAAATGGAATAACTCGTCTCACCTATTATCATTAAAGGCTTGTGTATAAAAGATGGTAGTTTTATGGAAAGTTTGTAAATAGTAGCACAGATAACCAAACAGCAAGCTGTTAAGCCTAAGCGATTAAATCCTGTAACAATAACTATAGTATCGCCTGATACTGGATATAATATAAAAATTAAAATACTTGCTAGTAATCCAATAGATAGAATAGTATTGTTCAATTTCACCTTATTTGAGAATAATCCAATTAAAAACCCTCCAAGAAAAAGAAAAATTTGATTTAATGGATTTACGTAATTTGTCCATTGTTCGCTTAAAGGAAGCTCTACTTTTAATAAAAAAAAAGCAAAGTAAACGTAAAGGCTAAAAATTATAATTGATAATACAATCATTATAGACTTATATGACTTAGAAAGTAGTATAAATATTGGGAGAAAGATGTAAAACACTAATTCATTTCCGATAGACCAAGCTCCAGGTGAAAAATAGGTGTCCCATTTCAAAAAACCAAAGAGACCAGTTAAGTTTAGAAATAAATCATAAAAATTTGGAATATTTCTTGAAATTATAATTGCAAATATTGTTACAAGCCACAGCAATGGGAAAATTCTAAATATTCTTTTACGAAAAAATAAAGAAAGGTCATTTTTGTTAAATGTCATTCTATTGTAGTATACATAATAAAGAGTCAGACCACTTAAAATATAAAAAATTGAAACGCCGTAAATCCCAAATTTACCTAAAAAAGCTTCTGCTGAAAATTTTCCATATGTCCAGGTGAGATAATGATAAATCATAATTCCAAAAGCAGCCAATCCTCTTAGATAATCTAAATTGTAAATTCTATTCATTTTTTTTAAATAATGCCCAACTTGTAGCTAACAAAAGTTTCAATACTTGGAAAAGCTCAGCACAAGGTCTTTTTAACACATGATAACGAAGTTCGTTCTTTCAAAAATTTTATGCAAGTATTAAAACTTAAATGGCTACTAAATTCATGAGCAAGTGGATTAAGGAGAAGAATAGAGGATAGTTGCTTAGTTTCTTTTTTAAACTAGTAAAATATGTTAACTAGCAGATTTATATCTTTGCACTAAATAATGAAACAAATATGAAAAACCCTACTATTGGATTTATAGGACTCGGCCTAATGGGCGCCAACATGGTTGAGAACCTACAAAAAAGAGGTTTCCAACTAAATGTAATGGACCTTAACAAAGATGCAGTAGCAACTGTTATCGCTCGCGGTAATGCTAAAGAAGCTGCCTCTCCAAAAGAATTAGCAGAAAATAGTGACATTATCATGTTCTGTTTAACGACTTCTGCTGTTGTAGAAAAAATCGTTTACGGTGAAAATGGTATTCTTGAGGGTATTAAAGAAGGTGCTGTTTTAATTGATTTTGGAACATCAATTCCTGCATCTACGCAGAAAATTGGTAAAGACCTTGCTGCAAAAGGCGCTGGTATGATCGATGCTCCGCTTGGTCGTACACCGGCTCACGCAAAAGACGGATTGCTAAACATTATGGCTGCTGGCGATAAAGATACCTTTGAAAAGGTAAAACCTATATTAGATCAACAAGGGGAACATGTATTTCATTTAGGACCTTTAGGTGCAGGCCATACTACAAAGTTGATTAATAACTTTATGGGTATGACTACCGTTGTAGCAATGTCACAAGCTTTTGCAGCGGCTAAACTTGCTGGTGTAGATGGGCAACAACTTTTCGATATTATGTCTTCTGGACCATCGAATTCACCGTTCATGAAGTTTTGTAAAAACTACGCAGTAGATAATGTAAGTGATTTAGGTTTTTCTATCGCCAATGCGAATAAAGATTTAGGCTATTTTGTACAGATGATGGATGATCTTGGTACAAAATCTAAGGTTGCTTCTGCTACATCTGCTAGCCTACAGGCTGCTTTCGATGATGGTATGGCAAGTGCAAATGTTCCTGAAATTTTTGATTATTTTGTTAAGTTGAAAAAATAATCAATTAAGATATTTTTAGTTGTGTGATATAGTGTACACAACAGTTAAGCTAAGCTTGGTGCGTAAATAATTAAACTAATAGTTTTTTTGAACGCACAAAGCTTAGCTTTTTTTGATTAAAACTAAATCCGCAGTAATAACTGCTACCAAAAGTTTATGGGTAAATAAATAGAAAAGAAGAATAGGGTGTAGTTGGGGTTTCGTTATCGTTCGGTGTAAAATGTGTTTTTACACCTTGTTAGTAGCTTTATTTTTTATGTATTTATCCAAATCTTCAAGTTTTCCATCAAATGGTTCTTGTTCCGTCAGTTGATTCCATAATTCTGAGTTCATCAATTCTTCAGGTAGTTTGCCTTTAAATACATGATATGGTTCGAGGCTTTGACCATATTTTATAATTCTTGTATTATAACCACTTGTTTTGCTTGAGTCCATTAGTTCTATATATTCAATCTTATTCTTGAGCTTTCTTACACCATCGAATTCCTGACCACCTATCATAATCAGTTTACCATCTCGTTCAATGATGTAATGATCGCCTTCGTCATTGTAGCTTTTAATTTTGGCATATCGATCTATATTTATTTCTCGAACTCTTGCAATACCGGTTTCAATTATCGCCACTTTTTCTTTTAAGAATTTAGGTAAACGGGCTAAATCTTTTACTTCCATTACTAACATCCATATCATGAAGAACGATATAATTAGTATTGGAATGATTAACCATAGCGTAGGGAAATTGTAAATTACAATTATGAACCCTAGTAAAACTGGAAGTTTAATTAGAACAGATTTTTTTGTTTTAGGAAAGTAAGATTTTGTTTCCTTCACTTCCTTTAAAATAACTTTCTTATCCGATTCAGATAAATCTCTTTCGTATTCTTTAATCAAGTCGTTCTATTTTACTTTAATTACTGCTATCGTGGAGCTAAGAAGAGTTTCAATTCTTTTTAGCAGATGATACCGAAGTTCGTTTTTATTAAAATTAAATGCAAATACTAAAACCTAAATAGCTGCTAATTTTATGATGAGAAAAATAGGGGGTAGGTTTTTAGGTTTCGTTATCCTTCTATATAAAAAACCTAGCGCTATTAATATATAATATGTTTCTGTTTTGTAATAAGCCAAATTTTATATTAGAAGACTTTTTAAATACATACAGGCATCTCGATTAAGGCTAAGAATTCTATTTTTTCTTTTACATTGTTATAATGTGTTTCATTTAGTCGTCGATACTTTAAAATATCTATTTGTAGTTTCAAAAATTACCAACCCGTCTAGATTTACAATGTTGTTTATACGATGTGGGAATTTAAACTTTAAACTTTTACCTTCTAATTTCAATTCATAATAATACAATTTGCTAGAACTCATTCCTATTACAAAATGATTACTACCTGTAAAATTGTAATCCAATCTTACTGAATCAAATAAATCGAGTGAACTTTTATTGAAATAACTGGTTTCATCTAATTCATAATTACTGGAATTACAGTTGCTAATGCCTTCTAATTTTGTTTTGATGAAAGTACCTCTGTATAAATAACTACTATCATCTATATAGACATCTTTGTTATTAAAATGAGCAATTGCAGTATTACTTTTGTCTAACTTTGTAATACATAACAGTGTATCTATAAACCTTTCTTTAAGTATTTCAAAGCGCTTCTTTTTTATAAAACTGAAATATTTTTTCTCATCTTTCAGTAATTCTATATCTTTTATTTCAGAAGAATAAATTTTCTTTAAATTTTCATTACTAGCATAGTCTAGGGAGTGTTTTTCTAAAAATGTTTTTTCATATTTTGGAGGACTATATTTAAAAGATTTTTCTGTGTTTTCATCAAAACCGTAAATAACACCATCAGCATTTATATTAATGTAATTGTTTACTAGAGATATTGTTTTATATAATTTTTTGGTTTTTTTATTATAGATCAAGACCTTACTTTCAGGTATTGAATTATTAGTGAGAAAAAAAACATATTCATCTGTATCTCTATGGTACCAGGGAATTGCATCAATTTCCTCAAATATAAAGTCACCTTTCATGTTTGGTTCAAAAACATCCATTTCTGGATATTTATCTTCCTCTGTTTTGCAAGAAGATAAAAAAATGAATACAACTAAATAGATGTATGTTATTAGGTTTGTTTTTTTTAAAATACGCATTACTTGGTGGTTTTAGTGTGTTATGTCACGGAGCTAAGAAGAGTTTCAATACTTCGGCAAACTCAGTACAAGGTCCTTTTAGAAGGTGATATCGAAGTTCGTTCTTTCAAAAATTGAATACAATTACTTACAATAGGAGTTGTATTCAATTTATTAACGAAAAGGGTAATAGTTTATTATGGTTTTAAGAGAAATGAGCTACTCAGTTTCTAACTGTACTTCTAAATTACTTTTCAATGCTACTTTTCACTAAATCCATCAAATCTTGGCCATGTAATTTTTTTAGCTATTACCACTTTGTTATTGCCTATTAAAAAATGCAGTGGATCTGATTTAAAATCGCTTGATCTAGAATAGTTTTGTATTAGCTTAAAGAAGAATTGGTTTGTTTTTCACCTCAGTTCTTTGTTTGCAAATGGGTTTTTGAATTTTCAATTGCAATCAGTAAATATTTTAATATTTTGGGGAATACGATTAAATCTAATTTTCTAATTCAATGCTCAAATTGCAACTCTTTCTTTTTATTAACCAAACTATCAATATACTAATAAGTACACTGGGTATCATCACAAAAATTTTATCGAAAGTCAAAGTATCATGGCTCATGCTTATATGAGAATACTTGTTAAAATCAATAAAATATAGTACAAGATACTGCATAAGGTGAGCAGCTAGTGTTGAAATTATAAATACAGAGAGTATTCTTCTTTTAAATTTGAATATTAAAATATATGCCAATATCAAATTAAAGAATAAGAAAAAGGGAATACTCTCAATCCACAAAATTGCAATTGGCGATGCGGGAATAATCAATAAATCTTTTAATTCAAATGAAAAATCATTCATGTGAATTCGTCCAATTAAAGTGTAAATTAAAATAGAAGAAAGGCTATAGAATAAATAATCTAAAAAACATAAAGTTACAAATGAACATCTTATTTTACTTTGCTTCATTTTTTAAATTTTTCTTTAAAATTGTCTAATAGATAAAATGAGGCTCTATTTATTGTATTAACGATCTTTTTTATATAATAGTTTAGGTTTCTTTTTTCAACTTTGCAGTAAACCTAGAATTAAAAAGAGTTTCATTTCTTTTTTGCGGATGATAATGAAGTTCGTTCTTTCAAAAATTGAATGCAACTACTTACAATAGGAGTTGTATTTAATTTATCAACGAAAAAGCTGATAAACCGGACAATCAATTTTAGGGGCAGCAAAGTACTAAAATGTTAATGGTTACATGTTTAAAAATCATAATAAAAAAATAGCAGCTAAGAGTTAAACCAAAAGTTTAATTCTTAGCTGCTCTTATGAGTAGCTATTATGCAGTTTCTACTTAAGCATCTACAAAGATTACTTGGCCAGTAATGAATCCGTCTACAGAACGCTCAAAAGCTTTTCCTACTAAAGCCCCTGGTACAGGTTGAAAACCAGGCATCATTTCACCATAAACATCCCAAGCTTCTTCTAATACTGTTGGGTTAATTGAGTTAATACGTATGCCTCGTGGCATTTCTAAAGCTACACACTTAACAAAAGTATCTATGGCGCCGCTTGTCGTAGCATCTGCAATGGCAGAAGGTATTGGTTTTACATTTAAAATTCCTGTTATCAGGGTGAATGATCCGTTGTCAGCAATGTATTCTTGACCAATACGTACAATGTTTATTTGTCCCATCATTTTGCTCATAATGGTACTCATCCATTGTTCTTCGGTCATTTCGGTGAAATTGGCGTATTCACAAACGCCCACTGTATTTACAACTGCATCAAAATGACCTACATCTTTATATAGTTTTCTTAATGATTCTACGTTAGTAATATCTACTTGATAATCATTGTTATCGGTAGAACGACCGGCAGTTATTACTTTGTGCTTACCAAAACCTGTTAAGGCTGCTTGTCCCATTTTTCCGTTAGCTCCTATTAATAATATTGTTTTCATATGATATATATTTTTAGTTAAAAATTATATGCAAATTTATTACGAGCAAAAGGTTTATGAGTAGGACATTTGTCTAATAAGATATATTTGCCCTAATTCTGCTGAGATGCCTTTGGGTAATTCCTAAATACGAGGCTATAAAATAAAGCGGAATTTCTTGTATGTATTTGGGCTGCTTGGTTATCAAATCTAAATACCGTTGTTGCGCTTTATCTTTTTGATGATTGAAAATCCATTTTTCTAGCTCCACATACTCTTTTTCAGCAATAATTTTTAAAAACAAAAGCCAATTACTATTTGATTTTGCTAAAGTATCTAATGTAGTTTTAGGTATTGATATAATCTCAGCATCTGTTAGCGCTTGAATATTTTCTTCAGATTTTTCTTGTGAAATAAATGAAGAATAAGCCATTAGTAAATGATCAGGAAAAGTGAAGCAATAGGTTATTTCATCATCAGTATTTGAAAAATAGAACGAACGAAAAATTCCCGATTTCACGAAAGATAAATTGTCACACACTTCATCTCTATGAATAAAAAAATCATTCTTTTTTAATTCTCTAGTAGTTGTGAGAAATAAGAATTCGTCAATTTCTTCTGCACTAAATAGATCGAAGGTTTTAAGATATGCTTTCATTGTTCATCGTAACTGTGAGTTTTTACAAATTACAACTTTAGTTTTAACTAGGTGAAACCATGTTACTACTAAATGTCACTTTCATAATTTTCAATAGTGATATGAAAACTAGTGTTTTCTTAACTAGTCATAAGATTTTGAGCAAATGGATTGAGGCGAAGAATAGGGGGTAGTTGGTTGGTTTCGTTATCGGTTTTGTAACAAGAATAGTAGGGCAGAAAAAAGGGACTACCGTTGGTGTAATAGAAAAATCAGCCGAAGTCATAGTACCTACTAGAAACGAGGTGTAATAAACTGCATAGGTCTCACAAGTGGGAAAGGACTGAACGCTATCCTTCTGGAAATTACCATGGGAGCATTGATTTTCACTAATTGGGTGACCGATTCCCAAGAAAATCTGTAGCCTTTTGAAAAAATACAGAATAGTTTCAATTGGTGTAAAGAGCACTTGAAAAGATGGATTGCGAACCGCCGTAAACGAGACCCGTATGTGCGGTGGTGTGGAGTGCACTCCGTCATTTGATGGCGGAGCCATCCTCTCGACTAGCAATAGTTTTATTTTTTTTGTTCCTTAATTACTACGTCGTATAAATTAATTTCTCTCAATTCTTTAATTTTATTTTTATCAAAATAGGTAATCACATAGTTTAATCCATCTTTTTCATTTGGATTTATTTTTTCTAATTCAAGAAGTCCTTTAAAATTTGTTATTGCTAATTGAAAAATAAATCCTCTCTCAAACATATGAGAACTTTTTTCGTCATCAAAATCATCAGATAATTTCAACGAGCTTTCTTTTTTTAAGTTTATTGAGTATGTGAAGGTTTCTGAATTATCATTTGTATTACAAATTACTATTCCAATTCTCTTGTTGTTTTCAATATCGTTGTCGTAGACATATTCTTCGATTATTATAAATGATTCAATTTTTTCATATTCTATATTCTTAAGACTAAAAATCTGTTTATAATAATCGGTTTTATGTTCTTGTGAATTAGTACAACATATATTTAGTAAAGTTAAAATCGCAATTAAAAAAGTGTTTTTATTCATTTTTGTATAAATGTCTGACTAATGTTTTTTATGGTGTAAAAAATCAGTTGTTAGTGTTTTTTGCTTTCAGTAATAATTCTTTCTTTAAACATTAACTCAATGTAATTAATTCCCCTTCGAAATGAGATAAATTACTGCTAACATGGAGCTAAGAAGAGTTTCAATTCTTTTTAGCGGATGATAATGAAGTTCGTTCTTTCAAAAATTGAATGCAAGCACTCAAAATATGGGTTGTTATCAATTTATTAACGATAAGGGTAATGGTTTATTATGGTTCTAAAGGAAAGGAGCTACCTAGTTTCTAATAGTTTTTCAATATTACTTTCCAAAACTACTTCTCACCAAATCAATCAAATCTTGGCCATGTATATTTTTAGCTATGACCACTCCGTTACTATCGAGAATAAAGTTCGCAGGAATGGTACGAACACGTATTTTCTTTAAAAAAGGAGCATCGTCACCTTGTAAATCTGAAGATTGTAGCCAACGACCTGCGCCATCGAGCTTTGCAGCGGTTTTCCAGGCTGCTTCATCACTTTCTAGGGCATAGGCAACAATTTGTAAACCTTGGTCATAATACTCCTCATAAAGCGGTACTAGAACATTACGGTTCTCTAATCTGCAAGGAGCACACCAAGATGCCCATAAGTCTATAATAGTAAGTTGTTTGCCTAACATATCTTTAAGGTTTACCGTATCTTTTGCCATCATTGGAAACTGAATGTTCGGGAATTTAACTCCGATTAATACAGGCAAATTAGCTGGTTCACTTTTATTACAGAGTTGTTTTACCCACGGATGACCGGATTCTTTTTCTTTCCACTTCGTACATTGATTCACTAAAAATTCAGGCACGCGTTCGTAATCGTTTTCTGGACTTACCCATCTTAACGCTACCAATGCTGTTAGAAGATAAGGAGTGCTATCTGCAAAGGTCATTAACGCTGACTTGTATTGTGAAATGGCATACTCTTTTGCCATTAATTCATCGCCGTCTTCTACATTCCAATGCTTATCGGCAAGATAGGTTTGGTAAGCCTTCGCTTTGATATCTCTTACCGCTAACAAAGCGTTATTCAAATCTGAAGGATTTTCTATCGTAAAACTTTTTTGAAATTCATCAAACTGCGCTGCGACTTGAATTGGCTCTCCGAATTGCCAAACAATAGGCATATAGTTAGCCTTGTTTGGATTGTCGGTTAGTAAATAATTACCCGCCTTATCAGTAGGCTGAACGGCTAATTCTAACAAAACCGGTTCTTTAGTAGTTGGTGGGATGTGGAACTCAAAACTACTATCACTATTTACAATGGCGGAGTCTATGACTTTCCCTAAATAACTTGCTGCCACATGCTGTAGGTCATCTGGTTGAATTAAGTAGATTTTAGTGTTTTCTTTTTCTAGACCTTCTAAAGTACCAGATATAGTTGCAGGAGAATTACAAGCCGTAAGATTTAGCGCCAATAGGATAAGACCGGTAATGATTTTTATAGGGGTAGAGCTCATTTATATCAAATTAAATACAAGGCTAACTATTTAAAATTTTAGAATTTAGGCAAGGTCAACATTAAAATCCTTTTTAATAAGTTTGTTACTCACCATTATTATATTTTTCAATAATATATTTTATGTTTTCCAAGCTCCCTTTTAGGGTATCAAATTCCACAAGTAATTCGGGTTTATCTTCTAATAATTTACGAATTTGCGTGTGTGCAGTTTTTCTTGCAAATGTATGACCAACCTTTGTTGACCTAAGAATGGAGTTATCTTTTATATAATAAAATGTAGGGGAATCGCCCGTAGCGTCACCGACAGACTTATAAAATTTAATTTTTCCTTCAAAAATTCTTTCTAAAAAGAAATGTTTATCTCTTGATACGAAATAAGCATCTCCGTCTTGACCATCGATAGTGTGAAATAGTCTTACTTCATTGGGTTTTATTACGCTTTTCTTTTTGTTATTGTCTTTAAACTTAAAATTATATTCAACGTAAAGGGTTCCATAATCTATTTTCCGTTTCACCTTACCATAAATTGTATCATTATCAAAAGTTACTATGTATTCTTGATTTTGAGCGATACAGTTAACACAAATCATTGCTATAATTATAAAGACGAAATACTTTTTATTTTTCATTTTTAAAACCTTATGGTCATTAATTCTTTCTATTGAAAAAATTAATCTTTTCAATAAATTCAACCTGTGGAAGATAATAAATTACTTGTGAATACTTTATATATCATTTATGTTGTAATGGTGTTTTTTCCAATCATTCAAGATTCCTGTAAAATCACTCATCATTAGCTCAAAATCATAATCTAATTTCTTCTTCAATTTATCAGAAGTCTTATTTAAGGCTACTAAAAAATATTTGCCTAATTTATCTCTTTGTTCTGAATGCGTTAATTCACTAAATCCTTTTTCAAAATGTATTGTAATTCGGGTTCTTCCTGTATCTTTTCTAAAAGGTCCATACTCAATTCTATTCCTCAAAAAATAGCCGTTTTCTTCAATTTCTTTTTTTGAAAACATTTTTTGTATTTCTACATAAGCATTTTTACTGCTTATTTTTTTGTTACTTTCTTTTATGATATAGTTAGTCTTACAATGGTTGTCGTCAAAAAAACTAAATGAACAGGTTATAATAATCCTATTAACACTTCTACCATATTTTTCAGGCTGCATTTTTCTGTTTAATGCTATTTGAAGGTCTTTTTGTAATGACTCGATTACCGGCTTAGAATTTTCATAACAATTACTAAGTCCTGCTCTAATTCTTATTGGGTTTTTAGGTATCCAATTTCGCTGACTTAATAGTTTAATATCTTGAATATGTTCTTTTGTAATGTAATCAGATAAAATAGTTTCTCGTTGCTGGCTATCATTAGCACTTGCATGGAAACTAGTTCTACCTTGCTCCATTGTAAAGCCATCTTTTCTTTTTGACCAAATAGCATCAACAAACCGAAATTCTCCAAACCTATTAAGAAAATAAGTCATTGGGTTACCATTAAAGAACATTCCTCTTAATGCTTCTACTGGTTCGTTATCACCCCAACCAACAATTGCTAAACTTTCACAAATACGTACAGCTTTATTCCACTCTTCTGCATTTTTATAATCAGCATATTTTGAGAATTCGCTTAAAAGTTTACTTCTTAAATCTTCTATATTAGTTTGTTGAAACAAATAAGCTTCTAATTTTGTAAGTGTCTCAAATTCAGCTATTTTTTCAATCATGGTAATCTTTTTCAAGAGGGTTATTTTAAAATATTTCAGATTAATTATACCAGTTATTCTCTACCCAAATCTGTTATCAATAACGGATTATCTTTCTTTAATTCATTAATTAGTTTTTCTACTTCGGTAGTTTTAGGGTTAGCTTTTAATCGTTCTACTTCATTTTCTGTGATGCCTACTAGTTGTAAAAAAGCAACTTCGCCGTGTGGTGTTTCTATAGTACCTAGTTCTGGGTCTATGGCAAATACAAAACCTACAATTTTTGTATCTGTATTTAAACGAATAGGTCCGTTTGCAGGTATGAAATGATTTTCTTCAAACCATTTTCCGCTTTCAAAAACATAACGAGCTAGGTTATTCATTACTTGAATTGCCCAAATAGGTTCGTCTTTATCTTCTTTAAAAGGCCTTAGTCTAAAGGTAAATTCAAATCCCCATTTACTAAATTCTTCGTCTGTTTTATCTTCATTATAATATAGCTCGGACATACCATAACTTACAATATGTTTATGAGGCTCTTGATTTGTGGCCTCATAAATACTAGCACCATCTATGGGATCAGTACCGCCAATTGAATAATGCATGCCACATAAAGGGCCGTAATGTTTTGGTTCGGTTTTACCATACACTTTCTCTAAAGCATTGTCTATTGATAACCAACCGACAGCATCTTCCTCGTTAAATTTCTTTTTATAAATTTCTTTATCCATTCTTTATAATTTTTCAAAAAAAAATAGTCTCACAAATGATTTTATGGGACTATTGACATTACTACTTTCTTTAATTTTAAATGCTGTATAACGAACCATGCACAACTTTATAATTGTTGACATGAAACTCGTTTCTATCATTAAAAGCTATAAACGGTAGTAGCCCATCAGAGCCCAAAGCTTTTCTTGGTAATTTTTCATTTTGACTATCAGAGAAGCCTATTGTTGCTACCCTTATATCATTTGAGCTAACCTTTTTATTATCGAATTCAAAGTCATAGGCATCTAATAGGGTTTGATCAAGTTTAATGTCGAATGTAGAATCTGGATTATCTAAATCATCATATAGTCTTATCATTTGTTTTGACAAACTTTCAGATAAATCTTCCTCTTCTTCATCTCTAAAATCATTTAGAAGCTCACTAATTGCTTTTAAGAATAAAGGGTTGTTCTTGAACTCCCCATCTTCAACCAATGCACAAACTAGCATACCATAGCCAACATCTTTATTTACTTCCCATAATTGTGGCGCGCATTGAATTACTGTAGATAAAATAACTTCACCTTGTTTTACTTTTTCTAACCATTTGTCTTTACCTATTAATGGTGCCGACATGCTTTTCTTAAACAATTCAGAATTAATATCAATTCTTGAATACATGAATGGCTTTAGTAAACCAACATCTGTAGGATTAGGAATTTTACTTTTTTCCATTTCAACATTTTCGAATCTAATACGATCTAATAGTTGATTTTTATTTTCTCCTTTTTCATATTTTTCAAGCAATTCTTTTACATCATAACCTTTGCCTTCCATTTCTTTCAGCTGCTCGTATGTGTAGTCTTCCGTATCAAAACCGGTATCAACTTTTCGCATTAGATTGATAAACATGTCTTTTAATCCCATTTTATAATATTTAGTTTAGATTGAATTATTCTAGTTTACAACGTTTTGTTTCTTAACCTATTATATGTTAAACCCACCATATTAAATACAATATCAATAACCCGAAAAAAGTATAAATACTTCCCATTAATCGGCTATACCATTTTTCTCCTATCGAATTTAACCAATCTCTTTGCTTGGTACTGGCAGGACTAACAATCCAACCAAAACCGTTAAATCTTTCTATTCGAAATAGATGAGCAAGTCCGAGTAGGATAACAATTACAGCAATAATAGTTTGAACAACATTTGGGTCTGAAAAGAAAGATTCTTCAGTTTGTAATACGATTAATGCTTTTATAGAAGATAGTTTCATACTTCAATTTATATAATAAATGATTTAAAATGTAGGGGGACTATATACATGAACGACTTATTAAAACATATTGTATAATTTTTAAATAGTTTTATTTATTATGTAATTTCGAAGGGTCTAAAGACAAGAACTATGGAGGCTATTAGAATGAAGAGTTATATTAAAGATGTATTAGAAAATATGCCAAGTGATTGGTTGAACCTAACTACGCATCGGTTAGATATTTACAATGAAGAATTGGCTAAAGTTCAGTTCTTAAATCAGTTTGAAAATTTAGCTAAAGAAAATAATTCTGACACAGCTGCTCTTCGTAATTTACCTACGGCTTATGATTACATCCGGCTTGGTCACCCATTGTCTTGTGTTTTAGAATGGGCTATCGGTAATTTGAACAACCTAGCACCAGACCAGGTGATTAGTTTTTTGTCAAAGACGACTCCTATTTTATCCATCCTTAGAACAAATTTATTAAAGAATAGAAATACGCTTATTGCTTATACGGGAGAGTTACCTAGTTCTTTTGATGAAGCAGTATTACGAACAGTTTACGGTTATACTTTTGAATTAAAGAAAGTTGATAATGTTGCAGATATAGTAGCGTTTGATGGTAGTACGATTTTTGTATCAAACCAAGAGGAGATTGCCGCTGTTGATCTAAATCTGAATATTGATTTTTATGTCAACCTTCATGGTGATTTAGGTAGTGTTCTATTGGTGAATGGAGAGCATAATAAAACATATATTTCAGATATTCAGCATGTGAGAAGAAGAGAGACTGTAGCCATGACTCCGGCAAACTGTCTTGCTGCTTTACAGTCTTTGGTGAAACAACCTTCTTCAGATATTCAGAAATCAAATGCAGCTGAGAACAAGGCAGTGGTGTTAGATTTAATTAGAGAGGTTAGTAGTACCAATACAACTCCGCTGGTAGCTTCAAGCGGATTATCCATTCAATATGCCATTATGATGGGATTGGTTGATCATGCTATGGAATATCATAAAGGCAAAGCGATTAAAATTGTTGTTCCCCCAAATTGTTATGGTGGTACAAACGACCAAGCAAGACGTGTTGCTGCTTGTAGCGATGCTATTGAAATCGTCGATTTACCTGTTGATGGAGACAACGATATGGTACAAAGTATTGCTATCGTTTTAGATAAACTAGCAAAAGAAGATGCTATACCATTTATCATTGCCGAAATACCGACAAACCCGAGGGTTGAAGTGCCAGATGTTCATAAACTAAGAGATGTTTTAAGTGCTAAACGAAAAACGGCAAGTGGGAGTGAAGCTATGGATCCCGTTTTTATTCTGGATCAAACTTTCTGCCCAAATGTTCACTTTTTAGGGGATGCTGATATATTATCATCCGTTAGAACAATTTCATTCGCGAGTGGATCAAAATTCCCAAGTGGCGGAAAATGTACTGCAGGTTACTGTATCGCAAATAAAATAGCGGAACCTTTAATGGATAAAATAGCCTTGCACCTAAGTATTTGCGATAACGAAGCTACTGATTTACAATATGAAATTTTAGCAAAGCAAATGCCATCGATGATACAGCGTATTCACGATGCTTATGTAAATACACTTGATTTTGTAAACTATATTAAGAAGACACTACCTGCCGCTAAAATCAATTTTGTATCTGAAGAATTGGCAAATGAAGGATTTACGCCCTCTGTTTTTTCATTAGACCTACCAACAAAAGGCGATAGCCCTCAAGAAAGAGAAACGTACAAACGAGAAATGAACCATAGGTTAATCAACCTAATGATTACCGAAATACCAAATGAGAGTAAATACTGTGTCAGCTACGGACAGTTAAATGGTTGCTACTGGACGATACCGGCAACTTCTACCCAAGGCACCACTAAAGAAGATGATAAGGACTACATAGCCCGTGTATCACTTTCTCCGAATATGGATGTGGAACTGCACAAAAAAGTATTTTTGAAGTTTGTAAAACTGTTTGAAAAAGGCTATTCTATATAGCCTTTTTCACGCATCCAATCATCATTGAACATTTTACCAATATATCGGCTACCGTGGTCATGAAATAAGACTACGACCACATCGTCTTTTGTAAAATGTTCTTTTAGTTGCAGTACTCCTTTTATGGCAGATCCAGCGGAGTTACCTAAAAACATACCTTCTTCCTTAGCTAAACGTTGCGTATACACTGCACCGTCTTTATCGGTTACTTTGGTGAATCCGTCAATAATGCTAAAGTCCACATTTTTCGGCAAAATATCTTCACCGATACCTTCGGTTACGTAAGGGTAGATTTCCTTTTCATCAAAAATGCCTGTTTCGTGGTATTTCTTAAATACGCTACCATAGGTATCAATTCCCCAAATTTTAATATCCGGATTTTGCTCTTTTAAATACTTCCCTACACCCGAAATTGTACCTCCAGTACCTACACCAACCACAAAGTGGGTGATTTTACCATCGGTCTGTTTCCAGATTTCTGGCCCCGTGCTTTCGTAATGTGCTAATGCATTACTTGGGTTGTCATACTGATTTACATACCAGCTATTTGGTATTTCTTTTGCCAGTCTTTTAGATACAGAATAATAGGACCTTGGGTCTTCTGGTTCTACAGCAGTTGGGCAAACTACAACTTCAGCACCTACAGCACGTAAAATATCGCACTTCTCTTTTGACTGTTTATCCGCCAGAACAAAAATACATTTGTACCCTTTTATAATTGCAGCTAGTGCCAGCCCCATACCGGTATTACCCGAAGTTCCTTCAATAATGGTCCCGCCAGGTTGCAGTCTTCCGTCAGCTTCTGCATCTTCAATCATCTTTAAAGCCATACGATCTTTAACCGAGTTACCCGGGTTAAAAGTCTCGTATTTGGCTAATACTAAACAAGGTAACTCTGCTGTAAGTTTATTCATTTTTACAAGAGGAGTGTTACCAATTGTACCAAGTATATTTTCTGCGTATTCCATAGCTGCTTTTAAAGTCGTTCAAAAGTATAAAACTAGATTGATACTAGCAATATTGTTGCAGATACATCAATAATTGAATTTCCGTCATAGCGAGCGAAGTGAAGTTATCTGTTTGTTTGGGACACGCTCACTTCGGCTACGCTCAGTGACCTAATTATCATTTGTCAGTTCGAGTGGATTTCGAGGTACGAGAAATTTGTATCGAGAACCCTTACGTATACGAAAAGGTACTCTAACTCGCATGGGTCTTCGACTGCGCTCAGACTGACAGCTTTACTTAGGATATACTTAATTACATAAATTCAACAGATTGCCACGTCGCGAAAAGCTCCTCGCAAAGACGTTTTGAATTCGTCATAGCGAGCGGAGCAAAGCTATATATTTGTTTGAGACACGCTCACTTCGGCTGCGCTCAGTGACCTTGATTTTTTTCTTCAACATTTTGTCAATTCGAGTGAATTTCGAGGGACGAGAAATTTGCTTGCCCGCCAAATAGGAGGGTATCGAGAACCCTTTTGTGTACCAAAGTTCTCGATACAACTTTTTGATTTCCGCGATGCTTCAACCAAAAAGCCACTCGAAGTGACATTCGTATAAACGCAATGTCACCCTGTGCGCAGTCGAAGGGACTGGACCACGAAAAGGCTCTCTAACTCGCTTGGATCTTCGACTGCGCTCTGACTGATAGTGCTACTTGGATAGAGAATTGGTTACTTTGATTTGACAGACTACCACGTCGCGAAAAAGCTCCTCGCAAGGCTGATGTTAAAAAAGAACAATGATAATTTATGGGAGTTTCATTATCATATTTTAAGCTATAATTTATAAAGAGCTATTGCTATACTTATTCATTCAAGTTGTGTTATAAATTCTTCAATGTCTTTTTGCATAAATTCCCCAGCTTTTTTTCGAAATTCGCCTTTTTTATTTATCACTATTAAACCATAGCAAGTTTTGTCTTTAGTAAAGACTTTGTTTAGAAAAAAATTATTAATGTCATCAAAATGATTTTCCGAATCAATAACCTTATTTGCTTTCAAATTGTCGGAGTAAACAAAAATGTTTCGAATGTTTGCTATTTCCATTTTGGAATAAAATTCAGTCCACCATTTTGCAGACTTTTTTAAGTTTTGATAATTGTTATAATGACAACTGGTTCTTGGTTGTCTAAAATTTACAATTAATAATCTTTCCGATTTCCAATCATAACTTTCCATTATAAAACTTAACTGTGCTTCCGTCAGTTTTTCATTATTTAAATTTATACAATCTTCATTAAAACTTAAAAATCCAACAGATAATATTAAAAGTATAATTATTTTTTTCATAGATGTTACAAGGTCAAGTTAAATGGTGTTTCAATACTTTGACAGGCTCAGTATACAGTCCATTTGGTGGATGATAACGAATATCGTTATTTTCATTAATGAAACCTAGTACTTACAATTTTATAAACGCAATGTCATCCTGAGCGCAGTCGAAGGAACTGGAACACGAAAAGGCTCTCTAACTCGCAAGGGTCTTCGACTACGCTCAGACTGACAGCTTTACTTAGAACATACTTAATTACATAATTTCAACAGATTGCCACGTCGCGAAAAAGCTCCTCGCAAAGACGTTTTGTAACCTGTCAACTGTTACTGAAAACTGAGAACTGAATACTGAATACTGATAACTAAATTATTATGGTTCTAAAAACTCCGTCGTAACATCTGCCCAGGTACTATAATCTAGATTTTCTCTGTGATACAATTTTTTTAAATTTTCGACAATTATATTTCTGTCTTTTAGATTGTACCTATAATGTTTGAAATCATCTTTTGTACCCGCTCTTAATTCAATATCAAAAGAATTGTCTTCATTAATTATTGCTTGAATGTACATGATATTATGTATCGGTTCTTTCAGGTCTAAAACAATAAATGAAGGCTCTTCTTCATCATATTTCAAACCTTCTATAGCAGTATTAATATCTGTCCAGGTTGGGTTATTGTTATCAATTTCGTCTGTTTCTAGATAAAAATCAGATGCGAATTTAGAGCCTTCTTTTGGTAACTCTTTATTGATAATTAATTCGATAACATCGTTATAATCTTGTAAATCTCTTTCATCTTCATAATAGAGATATTGCCATTTAAAATTCTTGATTAAGATTTTTTGACTAATATCTTCATCCCATTCAACGTCCAGTCCTTTTTCGGCTAAAACTTTTGCTATTTTTCTACCAACCTCTAAGGTGACATTACCATCGGTATTATTGATTCTTTGAAAAGAAATAAACAAAGAAGGATTTTCTATACTTACAGCACGCGACAAGTCTTGTTCGTGATAAAAGCAATATCCATAAGAGGCTATTTTCTGTTTGTTTAAAGCTTTTTCAACTTCACTTACTTCATATTCTCCATCGCTATTTTCAAAGCCGGCATTATGTAATGCAATTATATTTTCTTTACACAATTCATCAAAAGCTTCAATTAGCTTTTCAGTATCTGTAGGCCTATTCCAGTTTTGACTCTCAGATTTTAAGGTATTATATTCTTTGTCAATAATTTCAGAAGCCCATTCTTCAGAGATTTCATCTTCAAATCCGTTATCTTCAATTTCTTCAATTATATTATCCTTGATTTCTGATACAGAAACGAATCCCATTCTAACTTGGTTAAAAATAGATTCAAAAATAAATTCTTCGTTTTCAGTCATTTTACTTTCTGTTTATATAGATTAAAGTTCTTGGTTACAGGTGTTGTCTTGATTAAGAAAATACCATTTTCCCAAAGAGGAGCGATTTTTAAATATGGAAATATATTTTTTATTTATGATATAAAATGTTTCGTTTATGATACTAGGTTTTCCATACTCATTGTATGATAATACAATTAATCTATCATCTAAAGTCCAAGTATACGTGTGGCCTTTATAAACCAAAATATCACAGACCTGAGGTTTACCGTATTTATTGGTAAGCTTTTTTAATAATTTACTAAAGCCTGTTGCTGGTACTTGATAATTACTAGCTAGAAGAGCGATAAATTCATTGTTGTTTACATCACTTTTAATAATGTCGACCATATCAAAACTTTTTTCCTCATAATAAGCGTATCGAGGTTTTTTAAAAAAGCCGATCATTTCGTACTCCGTGGCCAATATTGAATCATTAGAAACCATACGATGTACATTATAAGTCTGCTCAATTTCATCTATGTATTCTGAATAGTATTCTTCTACATTAAAATTTAAATCAAATTTTTCTAAATCGATGATATCTTCATCTCGTTCAGGTCCATTTTTACAGGAAAAGCAGAGAACTATTAAGCTTAAAATTATATATTTTTTCATAGTAGTTGGATGCTCCTTTAGGCTAAAAAACAGTTCTTAACGAATAGAGGAACTTCGTAATAGTAATCTAAATCTCTTATTAATTATAACTGCTGTTATCGAAGCTTATTTTATCGAAAGGTTTTTTACTGACAAGTCTAACAAACTTAACAAGGTTACATTCTCACCTATACTTACAGCTTTTAAATCTATTTGCTTTTTAGGTGTATTTACAATTATACCTTCTGAGTATACTTGATAGGTAACATCGCCATTTTCAAATGTTAGTGTGTTCTTGTTTTTGTCATATATAAAATCGCCTGAGTATAGTAATTCAATTTTTTCGTCTTTATCTGTAAAAACATATATTAAATAGTCTTCAAAAGAGAATACACGGTATATCTTCATTTTTTTTCCATTCTTAAATGTCATGGAATAGAATTCAATAATATCGGCTCCACCAGCTAGGTAACTATATTTTGTTTCAACGAATTGATTATCAACTCTATTTTTCTCTATATAATCTGCTGTGACTCCGTCTTCACCAAGACTACTCTCTATAATTTTAACAGGAATGGGTTTGTTGTCCTGAACTTCGAATTCTGAATATTGATGCCAACAACAACCACTTTTAGTCATGGTTTTAATTAATTTATTTTCATAATCTACCTCAAACATTCCGCAGTATTCTTGCGCTAATTCGGTAAACTCAGGACTATGAACCAAACTATCATTATTCTCTAAATACACTTGAAAAGACGGACCATGGTAACAGCTGAACTGCCCGTCCATTATTGCCAAATCTTTTTTTCCATCAAAATTAAAATCTTGATACATAAGTATACTCTGTTCGCCATAGGGTAGTTCTGAAATATTTGTTTTTATAGCTCCGTTTTCATCAATATCAAATGTTAGTTGATCAGATTTTATATTTATAATTTCTTTATTGTCTTTTGATTTTAAAATAGAAATAGTCCCTTTCTTGAATACCTCATTTTCAGAGCCATCGTCTATCGTTAGCTTTCCATAATATTTTTCGGAAAATCCGTTAATTTCATATGTTGTCTGGCTAAATATAGATAATGAGGTGAAAAGAAATATGATGTTTAAAATTTTATTCATTTTATGTTTCTTACGTGTAAAATTGAGATTGAAGAACTACGCTTTAATCTCTTTCTATAGTTGTTAACGAAGTTCGTTGTTTAGGTAAATGAAGACAAGTTTTTTAAAGATTAGTTTCACCATCGAAATAGGAGAAAGGCTGACTTATTGTTTGCAACTTGCGATCATGCTACATATCGTATGGTTTGTATAAGTGAATTTCGAGATATGAGAAATCAGCTTGCCTACTTAGTAGGAGGGTATCGAGAACTCTTTCGTTTACCAAAGTTCTCAATACATCTTTTTGGTTTCCGCGATGCTTCAACTAAAAAGCCACTCGAAGTGACATTATTATAAACGCAATGTCATCCTGAATTTAGCGAGCCGTGCTAGGCTTAGTTTGAAGCATACGAACACGCCAGTCCAAAACAAAATGTGCTGTCAATTCGAGTGAATTTCAAGGAACGAGAAATTTGTATCGAGAACCTTTCGTGTACCAAGGTTCTCGATACATCTTTTTGGTTTCCGCGATGTTTCAACCAAAAAGCCACTCGAAGTGACATTCTTATAAACGCAATGTCATCCTGAGTGCAGTCGAAGGGATAGGAACACGAAAAGGCTCTCTAACTCATATGGGTCTTCGACTGCGCTCAGACTGACTATGGTACTTAGATAGAAAAATGGTTACGTAAATTCAACAGATTGCCACGTCGCGAAAAAGCTCCTCGCAAAGACGTTTTTTATTTGTCATAGCGAGCGGAGTGAAGCTATCTGTTTGTTAGGAACACGCTCACTTCGGCTACGCTCAGTGACCTTGACTTTTTTATTCAACATTTTGTCAGTTCGAGTGAATTTCGAGATATGAGAAATCAGCTTGCCCACCGAGTAGGAGGGTATCGAGAACCCTTCCGTGTACCTAGGTTCTCGATACATCTTTTTGGTTTCCGCAATGCTTCAACTAAAAAGCCACTCGAAGTGACATTCTTATAAACGTAATGTCATACTGAACGTAGTCGAAAGGACTGGAACACGAAAAGATACTCTAACTCACAACGGTCTTCGACTGCGCTCAGACTGACAGTAGTACTTAGAAGAAAAATGGTTACTTAAATTCAACAGATTGCCACGTCGCAAAAAAGCTCCTCGCAAAGACGTTTTGTATTCGTCATAGCGAGCGGAGTGAAGCTATCTGTTTGTTAGGAACACGCTCACTTCGGCTACGCTCAGTGACCTTGACTTTTTTATTCAACATTTTGTCAGTTCGAGTGAATTTCGAGGGACGAGAAATTTATATCGAGAACCTTTTCGCGTACCTAGGTTCTCGATACATCTTTTTGGTTTTCGCGATGCTTCAATCAAAAAGCCACTCGAAGTGACATTCTTATAAACGTAATGTCATCTTGAGTGCAGTCGAAGGGACTGTAACACGAAAAAGTTCGCTAACAACTTTGGGTTAAGTACCAAAATCGGTATAAATCACACAAATTTTTGTGCGTTCAGCTTTATGTTTTTACTTTATTGGATAAACTCCTTTTCGGTATTTTAGAATTTATTCGCTTTATACTATAATTGATTTCTTGTTTGAATAGTTCATTGTTTTTAGCTAATAGACTTTCGGCTATAGAAATCCATAAATTGTCCCTTAAACTAAAATCTGAATTTCCATATTTTACTCTTGAAGGAATTTCATTCAATACACCTTTTAAATAATTAAAATTCTCGGTATTCTGGTTTTTTTTATTAAGCTCGAAAGCCTTTGTTAGAATTATTTCTTTGATGTATAACTTAGGTACTTCAAACCTAGAATCATTCAGTAATTCTTTTACTTCATCAAAAGTTTTAATTTTTACAATTGGTAGCAAAGCAGCTATATAATATTTATTACCGAATTCTCTTCTTTCAATTAGCTCAAATGATTCTTCTAATGAATTTATACAGGAATAGTTTTCTATAAAATTTTCTTTAATACATTCAATTTCATAAACATCTTTTCTCGCATCACATTTTTTTAAAATTTTAAGAAAATTATTTTTGTCACCTTTCAATCCATAAAAATTAGCAATTAATCTATAACTACTGTAATGATAACTTTTATCGGATATTTTAGAAATTAATTCAAGCGATTTTTTTACTTCATTTTGAAGCAATTGTTTCTTAATAACATATTCGGTTAAATGATATTGTAAAATAATGTACTCTGCTTTTTCAAGATATTCTATAAGTTGTGTTGTGCTTAATTCTAAATTTTCAAAACTTTGAAAAAGTCTATCTTTTATGTTTAAATATGAGCAACCATATCTTTGGTTGTGAATAGCCAAGCTTTCATCTACATTATTTAATGTGTTTATAATATTTTCAATAATTTTAAATAATGATAATGATGGTAGTGTAAGTAAAGGTTGCTTATCAATTCTTTTCTTATCTAATTCAATAGATTTATTTAAATAGTTATTTGCTTTAATTTGTGAAAGAATTTCATCATTAGATATAGAATAATCTTGAATCCAATTTATCAAATTAATACAAATATCTAATTCTTCTTTTTGTTTCATTTTCTAATGATTGAAAAGTCCGTTATCATGATATAAGGTTTTGTATTGACCAACGACTATTCGAAATAACAACTCTAATACTTAACCGTACAGTTAAAACCAACGCCTATTGTACCTACTTTTTCCCATTCTGCCTGGCTTGTAGTTCTAACAATCATAGCGTGACCAAATAGTGAACCTGAAAAACCAATATCATCATCTTCATTTGGCGTTTCAATTAATTCAATAGTGCAGTAAATATCATCTTCAACATAAATTCTATATTTTTCTAGGTTTAAAGAGAAATCACCCTTTTCTACATCAATAGGAAAAATGATATTTTCATTTACTATTTTCTTATCTGGTAGTCCATTTTTAATGCTATAAATATTTAAACGATACTTTAAAGAAGTGTTGGTGTTTAATACTATGTGAGTATTGAAGCTCTTAAGAAATGTTGGGTTGTGCTTAATATTGATTTTTATACCAAGCTCATTACCCAATTCATTTACACTAAAGCCAAGTTTAAGAGATTTTGATCTGGCTTTATTACCTAATACCTTTTCTTTTAACTCTCTGGCGGTAATGGTTACTTCGTTTAATTCAGTTACATCGGCAGTTAGTGGAAGTACAGCATCGACCCTCATTTTCTCAATAAAATCAGATGCTACCAACGAAATTGTTTTATAGCCTATTGATGATACCCTAATGGTATCTTTCATAAAATCGTTTTGCACCTCAAATTCGAACTTACCCGATTCATTTGAAACGGTACCCAAAGTCTGCTTTAGTATACCAATATTTACATATGGTATTGTTTCATTGGTTTCACTGTCCACAATAGTACCTGAAACTACCTTTTGTGAAAAAATTGAACATGTAAAAAGTAGTACTGTAATCGTAAAAATAGATTTCATCATTTTATTCTTGTAAAATTGATTGAAAGTTAAAAGTAACTTTATACTCCACTTTGATTTAGTTTATGCTTGTTAGTATGATGCTAAAGAACGATTGCTTGTTATTAGCGCCTAATAACGAATTTCGATATTTAAAAATTTATACCCAAGTGTTTTCTTACATCATTTGTATCCATATTTTAATTAAAGTCCAAAATGATTAATTGGTCCGTTACCAAGACCTAAGGTTTTGTATTGACCAGCGGCTATGGCTTTGTTGACATACTCACATCCTTTTTTAATGGCAGTTTCCATAGGTTCACTTAAACTCAAAAAAGTGGCAATACTTGATGACAGACTACAACCGGTGCCGTGGGTGTTATTGGTTGCTATCCTTGGGTTGGTGATGGTTATTGTTTTACCTGTAGGGTACTCATAAAATACATCTGTCATTTCGTTGTTGTCAATGATATGTCCTCCTTTTAGAAGTACCGAGGTTTTATAGTTTTTTGCTATTTTCTTTGCCATTTCTTCCATATTATCCCCATTGATTTTTTCATCTATCAATAGTTCTGCTTCTGGAATATTCGGAGTAATTAAATTGACGTGCGGCAGAAAGTTTTTTAAACATTCAATGGCATCATCGGTAATTAATTTATGACCAGATGTGGTCACCATCACTGGGTCTAAGACAATGTTCTTTAGTTTGTATTCCGCCAGTTTTTCTTGTACCAAATTAATCACTTCGCAAGAATGAAGCATCCCAATTTTAATACCTCCGAATTGAATATCACTCAGTACTGCGTCTAATTGCTTTTCGATATGAGAAATGGGTATGGCGTGTATGTCTGTGACTCCCAAAGTATTTTGAGCCGTAGTGGCGGTAATTACCGTAGCAGCATATGCGCCGCAGGCACTTATACTTTTTATATCTGCCTGTATACCGGCACAACCACCGGAATCGCTTCCAGCGATGGATAGCACACTTTTGTATGCTGTCTTTATATTTTCCATGCTTCTTTATTATAGGCGCTGTCCCAAAACATCCATTCTAGTTTAGATGCTTTCTCAAAGGCAGTTTCCATTTTCTTTAAAACATCATCAGAGGCGTTTGTAGCGTATTTGTTGGTGATTGCTATGGCATTATTTACAGAGCTTGCAAATGCTTCGCCACCATAGGTGTCTATCCAATTTTGATACGGATTATCGGCTTGATTCGTTTGGTTCGCCTGTATATAATCTCCGATTTCTTTATAAATAGTAAAGCAGGGCAGTACGGCAGCCAATGCTTCTTCTAAAGAATGATTCGCCACTATACGGGTCAAATAGCTAGTGTACAGTTCGCAAGTAGGAGAGGGCTCATGTGCGAGCTGATTATCCTTTAAAAATATTTGATGCAATGCATTTTCTACATTGATAATCCCTGTGGCGGAATCTAGAAAAAACTGGGTATCATCTACATGCTCACATTTTACGCCGATTGTTGCCAGTATTTTTTTATACTCAGCCAAATACATGGCATCTTGATTAATGTAAAATTGAAATACCTCTGTTGATAGCGTACCGTTCATCAGTTCTTTGATAAAGGCTTGCCCTTTTATAGCTTCCAAAATATAATCTGTTTGTGTTCTTGCTAGTTTGTAAAAGTCTTGCATACTATTTCTTTAAGTTCTTTTGTTGCCGCTTCTGGATTATCTGCTTTAGAAATGGCAGAAACTATTGCTATTCCGTCCGCTCCATTTGCTATAATTTCGTGTGTGTTTTCTTTGTGAATTCCGCCAATGCAGACAATCGGCTTTTTGTATAGTTCTCGTATTTTTTTTAATCCCGAAATACCCAACGGTTGCGCTAAATCCGTCGTCTTTGTATTCGTAGAAAAAATAGGGGAGATGCCAATATAATCTGCCGCCTGAGCATCCCATTTTACGGCTTGTTCTTTATTACTAACCGATAGTCCAATAATCTTACTATTGCCCAATAATCTACGTGCAATATCATAAGGCATGTCGGTCTGACCAATATGTACGCCGTCTGCATCTATCGCAAGTGCTATATCCAACCGGTCATTAATAATCAGGGGAATTCCGTAGGTGCTACACAATTGTTTACATCGAACTGCACGTTTATAAAACGCTAAAGTATCTAAAGATTTCTCTCGTAATTGAATGATAGTTGCACCGCCTTTTAAAGCAGCTTCTAAGATGGCAAAAAAGGAATTATCATCTCTAATGCTGTCATCGGTAACATACATTAAAGCGTAGTCTAATTTAGGCATTGGTCTTCACTTTTGCGTCTAAAATTTCCGGAGTGATATCATATAAACTATCGTAAAAATTCATTTGAAAACTCCCTGGTCCGGCACTTTTTTCATTTGCCATATCGCCCGCAACACCCATAATCGCCATTGCCGCAGTTGCTGCCAAATGCGCATTTTCTTCCACACCTAAACAGGCACCAACCATTGCAGTTGCCGTACAGCCCATACCGGTAATTTTAGCCATAAGCGGACTCCCGTTTTCAATTTTACTAACGTTATCTCCGGTAATGATATAATCAGTTTCACCACTAATTACTACCGTGTTATTGAATTTCTTTGATAGTAGGGTAGCACCTTTAATAGCATCTTGCGTACCCATAGTACTATCGACCCCTTTGGTGGAATTGGTTAATTTTGCCAATGCCATAATTTCTGATGCATTACCACGAATTACATTGGGTGTGGCAGCATTAAGAATCATTTGGGCAACTTCGGTTCTGTATGCAGATGCACCAACACCAACAGGATCAAATACAAAAGGAGTGTTGGTTGCCTTTGCTTGCTCTGCAGCCATTAGCATACTTTCTACCCATTTTTCGCTCAATGTGCCCATGTTTATAACTAACGATGATGAAATATTAACAATATCTCTAACTTCTTCAATAGCATGTGCCATAACGGGTGATGCGCCAACAGCTAACAATGCATTGGCGGTGTTGTTCATTACTACATAATTGGTAATGTTATGTACTAACGGACCTTTAGTTTTTACTTGTTCTATTACGGATGCTATAGTGCTCATTATAATACTTGATTATTGATGAATGATTCATTTTAAACGGAATCAACTAAGATCGCAATAATCAAAAAAATAGCATGCAAAATCATGTTACGATTGTGATAAGTTATTAACGGTTTGTAATTAATACTAACAAAATAAAACCACTGGTATTTCGTTAGCTTGTTTAGAGTGGTTCACGTAATTTCGGACTGCATAGAATAACTTTTATTATGAAAAATATAGGAAAGAGTATTTGTCTCATTTTAGCGATAATCTCAATGGCATGTTCATCTAGTGATGATACCACTGTAACTCCTCTAATTGAAGCTATCCCTGAAGAGATAGCATCTCTAGAAACCTTAGATTTTGTAAATGCAGAGTTTGTTGTAGATATGCCTGTATCTCAATTTAATACGAGCTTTGTACATGATGATAAAATTTATGCTACAGCTGAAGATGAGACCTATTCTTTCGATATTGAATCAAAAAATTGGAGTCTATTAGCCACAGATACAAATACTCCAAAGACAAGTTTTGATATCGGGTTAAATTTTTTACGTGATGGAAAATGGTATCGATTAATTAGAAAAGGACTATTTGTATTTGATTTTGAATTAAATGAATGGGAAATTATTAAATCATTTCCCTTATCAGATTTAATATATTCTATACAAGGGTATTACATAGAAGCTGAAAATGCTGTTTATGTCTTAGACCAAATAAACCGAGCGGAAATCATCTACAAGTATGATCTTTTAACTAATGAATTAATAGAACACTCAACTTTTGATAATAATGCTGGTTGGTATCCAATATCTGAAAATGCTTTTATAATAAACGACACGCGGTATGTAGCTCATTTAAGTAATTGGGAGGATATGAAAATATCTAAATTCAATGAAGATTACACGGTTTTTGAAACCATAAATGAATTAGAAACCGAAAGCTATTTAGACGAAGGTGTTGCTTGCCAATTTGGTGATTATATCATTTTTGGATTAGGAGGTGTTCCTACAGGAGATGCAGATGGTAATATATCATCTGACCCTTCTACCATAAATTTTCATTACTATAATACAATTACGGATACCTTTGGTACTATGAAAACTCCTTTTTACGAAAGCTGCAGAGATGCTCAATTGGTAACTTATAACAATGAGTATTATCTAATTGGTGGACTTACTATAACAAACAACCGGACCGAATTTAGAAGTACTATTGAGAAGTTACAATTTGAAACTATAGCTCCTTAAATAGTTAGCAGATAAAAAAATGCTTCAGTTTTGTGTCTGATTTAATCATTTTTAGTAAAATAACCTTCATTAGAAACGGCTGCATCGCTAACGCTAATACTAGCTGTTTTAAACCAAACTTCTGCATAGTTACCATCTGCATATTGTTTTTGAATATCACCGCCATGTGTTTCTGCACCTGAGCACCAATTCATATTTACATCAGGAGATTTACCATTTGTTTGGTTGTAAGTACCCAGTTTAAAAAATAGACCTTCACCAGCATAAGCTTCTTTACGCTCGACACCATCTTGACCAATCGGGAAGAATAATTTCTTTGTTTGCTCAGGAATATCAGCTTTTGTAGCGTATTCAGATTCTAATAAGTTTTTAGTAAATGTTTTAGTTTCGTGCCCGTCACTCATAAACTTCAAACTCATAATACCGTCTTTTACGACAACTTCATAACTAAATTCTTCGCCCAATGCAATACCATCTTCCGGTTCTGCAGGATATGTATCTGCCGTTTCACCAACCACAGAAAAGTCATTTCCCCAAACTGCATTAGAGTAATCCCATCTGCCAGCGTTATCATCTCCAGCCGTATTAATTTCATAATGCCAGAATACAGAACCTTTGGTATGACCAGGAAATATCTTGTAAAAGATTTTCAAGGGTTCATTTTCAAAGGCATCTGCACTATGAATTTGACCAACAACAACAGCATGTGTTGCTGCAACACGTGCATCACCCGTAGCTGAAACATTCATAACTTTTAATGTAGCGGTCAGTTTATCATCTGCCGTTTCTGGATAAAACTTTTTAATCTGCGCTAATTCGGTTCTGGTATTATTAGATGTACCGTGCGTATCGCCACCATTGGGAGCTTTAAAAACTACCCAATCATCTTTGCCGTCATTTGTAGTATAGAAGAATTCTTTGTTTTCGAAATTATTGGCAATTCCTGCATTAGATCCATCACCCAGAATTAATTTCCAATCATCGAAAAACGGAATCACATCACTTGCGTAAACGGTTTCATCGGATTCATTTTCTATGGATGTATCTTCGGTGGAATCAGATGTTTTTTTGGTAGTATTCTTGCAACTAGTAAAACTAAAAATTAATAGTAGAGAAGATAAGGCAATTGTGTTGTTTTTCATTCTATAATTATATAAGATCATAAGATAGAGATACTATTAGGATTATAATATAATGTTTCTATTTATTATCCCAGTCATTCTTTAAGTATTCTAAAGCTTCAATTAGTGCCTTCTTTGATGGTTTAGTTTTAAAACCTAAATCTTGAATTGCATATGTAATATCAAAATCTTGTTTTAATCCGTAGAACATATCAATATAATGTCGTTGCATTAAAGGCTCTTTTCCTGTAAGTTTACTGCTAAACTCCATTAAGCCAGCAACGGAATATAAAAGCCATTTGGGGATTTTTTTAGGATTTTTCAAATTCAATTCCGGATATCGTTCTGATGCTATTTTTACGCTTTCTTGAAGAGTAGTATGTTTTTCATTGGCAAGTATATATCGTCTGCCATTTTTGCCCTGTAACATGGCATTAAACGTACCTTGGGCAACATCTTTTACATCTATCCAATTTAAAGAAACATTTGTATCGACTGGGATTTCGCCATTCAAAATTTTATTTACCAAATCGTTAGAATAGCTTAGTTTAAAAGCTTTACTACCTATCATTGCAGAAGGTAAAATCAATACAGTTCTGATACCATATCTCTTACCCAATTCAAGCGCCAATTTATCTGAATCGTTTTTAGAATTATAATACCAATTTCTTCGGTCTTTATTATAACCGTTATCAACATGTGCAGGTAGTTTGGTATAATCTAACGAGGCGACAGAGCTTATATAAACGATGTTTTTAACACCACATTCTTGAGCAATATCAAATACATTTTGTGTCCCTACTAAATTGTTATCATAAACTTCAACTTTAGCATTTTTTGACCACATGCTAAAATTTGCTGCTACTGCATATAGGTTTGTAACACCTTTAAATGCTTTTTTCAAAGCGTCTCTATTAGTTAAATCGGCTTGTACAACCTCACAACTTAATCCTTCTAGAGGTATTTTCTGATCAATCTTTCTTATGGTTGTTCTTACCTTTATATTATTGGAAAGTAAAAGTCTAATAAGGTTATTGCCCAAATGACCATTGCCACCAGTTACCAATGAAATTTCGTTACTCATGTTTTGATTTTTGTTTTCACAAATTTCAAGTTTTACCGGTCAAGTAAAAATAACATTTGTTAGAAAACGATTTGCTTTCGTATTCTACTCAAAGATTGTGGTTCAATACCTAAGAAAGAAGCAATATTATCTACAGAAACACGTAAAGCTAATTTAGGATACTGCTTTAGAAATTTCAGATAGCGTTCTTTAGCGTTCAGAGTCTGAAAATCTTTGACACGCTCTTGCTTACAATTTAAATGCTCATTTGTGACCGTATTCACTACATCACTCCAGAACTTGGTTTTTGCTTGAAGAAGCTCAAAGTCAGACTTAGAGATTTTTATCAATCTACAATCGGTAATTGCTTCATAATAATCTAAAGTGGGACTCTCGTTTGTAAAGCTTTCCAAAGATGTAAAAAAGTCATGTTCTTCAACCAAATGTTGTACGACGAATTTTCCATCTATATTTTGATAGCCCTTAACAATACCACTACTAATAAAATATACATGCTGTTCTATCTGACCTGCTTCTAAAACTTTAGTTTGTGCGGTAATATAAACGGTCGTCGAATACTGTTCTAATAAAGCAATATCGGCTTTCGAAAGTGTAAAGCGTTTTTCAATATAGTTTAAGAGGTTTTTCATTTGTACATTTTGTTATTTGGCAGTTGACTGTAAATCCTTTTCAACCTTCATATCTGGCTGATTTACAGCATTAAATTCAAAAATATCATTTCTTGAGTAATGACCGATAACATCAAAATCTAATTTGGCTTGTATAATTTCGTCTAAGTCAATTTCTGCAACCAGTGCACCAGATTCGTCGAATAAAGGTCCAGCAATAATTTTACCAAGTGGCGAAACAATAACACTACCACCACGACATAAATTCTCTGGCTCATTTTCAACCAAATGCTGATATTCTTTCGGATACATTGACTTCGTATAAAACTGATTGCAGCCCAATACAAAGCATCTGCCTTCAAGAGCAATATGTTTCATGGTAGAAGTCCATTCGTCTCGTGAGTCTGCAGTAGGAGCTATGTAAATTTCCACACCTTGTTTGTACATTGACATTCTCGCCAAAGGCATGTAATTCTCCCAACAGATGAGTCCGCCAAGCTTTCCAATTTTAGTATCGAAACTAACTAAAGATGAACCATCATCTTCACTCCAAATAATACGTTCGCTACCTGTCGGCTTTATTTTTCGGTGTACACCTAAAAAACCATCAGTAGGGGAGATGTACAGCATTGAACAATACAGACTGCCGTTATTAGATTGCTTCTCTGTAACACCAATAACCAAATATACCTTCTCGGTTTTGGCTAGTTTAACCAGTCTTTGTAATTCCTTACCTTCTAAATCTAAGCTGTTTTTATGGTAGTCGGCATATAGTTTTCTGCCTTCATCTGTTCTGCTACCAACCACTGCACCAAAAGAAAATCCTCTTGGATAACCAGGAATAAACGATTCTGGAAAAACAATTAATTCACACCCTTGCTTGGCATGGGTCTTTACTAGGCTTTCTATTTTATCGATAGTTTTCTCGATATCAAAGAAAACGGGACTATCTTGAATAAGGCAGACTTTTAATTTCATGGGTATTGCATATATACCCTGTAATATATGGCAATTATTCCAATCCTTTTTTATCGGGATTCCAGAAAGGCTTTGTTTTTATTTGCTTTGTACTCCAATTCAATTCTTTTCTGAAATAATTGGTCAATGCAATACAAACGCGACTATCACCAGCGATATACACTATGGTATCGCCTTTCATCTCAGGAATTATACTATTTAATTTTTGGATAATTTCTGTGGATGGATTTTCACTCATCACATGAAAATCAAAGGGATTTGCCCCATCAACATCTGCAAAAAAATCGATACTGTCTTGACTGTAAACAACACTCTTAATCTGTTTATTATCCGCAAGATTTCGATTGATGATATACAAATGTGATAATGCTGATAAATCACCGATCATTAGATAACTATTAGCTGAATCATCAACTAAAAATTTTCCTTTTTTCCATTTGAAATACACCGTATCATTTGGGCCACAGGTTTCTACCCATTGTGCTCCGATGCCTTGACTATGCGTTGCGATAGCAATATCTAAAGTATTTTTCTCTTTGTTGATATCCCAAGCACTATAACTTCTGACTTTATCTTTTAAAGAAATATCATCTTTACCAATACCGACACCTAATCTTAAAAAGTGTCCTGGTTCAAAATCATAGTTACCAATGCCGTCACTTTGAATCCGGATTTTATAAACCGAATCTGAAAGTTTTGTTTTCTCTATAATGGTTCCCTTTTCAAGGACCTTTTTTATGATGGATTCAACTATTCCCATATTCTATTATTCAAAATTAAAAACAAAGTACACGGTATCTGGAACACCATGTACTTTGTCTTTAAATGTAATTAGTCATTATTCTTAAAATCAGAAATCATCTCAAAAAGAGATTTTGGAGCTCTACCAGTTGCTTTCTCATATTCTGAAGGTACGTTATTCGCTCCGCTTTTTATACCCTCGTAAATGCCTGCAATTACGGTACCGATAAAATCACCTAATGCGGCTCTTCTATCTGCGGCATAATTTTCAACGGTCACCGAATTATAGATTAGGTTGGTACCATATACCTTATTAATATTTTCTGCCAATTCACTTTGCGTAACAGGCTCGCCAACTAGATTGTAAATATTACCATTATGCTTGTCTTCGGTGAGCATTTTAGCATATGCAAAACCTAATTCTTCTCTACTGGTATAGGTACATTTACCTTGACCCGCACAGTTCTCGATTCTGCCTTCTTTTACATAGGTATCTATATACTCTAAATCTGGTTCTATATAAATTCCGTTTCTGCCAATTACCCATTGTAAACCTGATGCCTGTACGTCTTTTTCTGTCTGTCTGTTACTCTGCACAATAGGGCTGAAGGCATTTTTATCTTCATCACCGACAATACTGGTGTACACTATTTTCTGAAGGCCATTTTGCTTGGCTGCTTCTATTACATTTCTGTGTTGTTCAATACGTTTTTGAGGTTCGTCCATACCAGAAACTAAAAGAACTGCATCGACACCTTGTAATGCTTGGTTAAAGTCTTCGCGACTATTGTAATCACCTTTTCTAATCTCTATGCCTAAATACGTTGCCTTTTCAACGGTTCTGGCAATACCGATTACATTTTCTTTACCAATTAAACTTACTAGATGCTTAACAATAGATGCACCTAATTTTCCACTTGCTGATGTTACTGCTATTTTCATGCTATATTATTTTAATGTCTTTACCTTAAGCTATACTTGATTTTTTTGTTCTTAATGCTATCAATTTCTCTTTGATAAATGGTATTCTAATGATAAAACCAATACCAACGATTATAGCATAAATTAGCCATGTTTTTTCTAAAATTGCTACATGTAAAAGACTAAGTACAATTGCTGCATATGCCCAACTCTGAAGTTTTTTCCATGTTCGTTTTAACTTCTTCATCCATTTTCTATTTGAAGTAAATAGTAGTGGAATCAATATTAAAATAGCTATAAAGCCTGCTACATAATTTACTTGTGTAAAGGTTTCTAAAAAACCTTCTGCCCATATAAAAATAATAAAATGTAACAAGCTCCAAACTGCTGTTGCAATACCCATTGCTTGACGTACAAAGAGATTATTGACACCGAAAAGTATGAAGAAAGGGGTACAGGTTAGTACAGCTGTCATCCATCGAATAGCAAACTCGCCCGAAATATGGTAAAGCATTTCTAATGTGGACATGCCTTCTTTACCACCGTTATCAACCAAGCTTAAAACAAAACCATTGGTGGTATCAATTTTAAACATGCTGCTTAAAATAAACAATGGAATAATTGCTAAAACAGCAACTATCATCCACCCGTAATTTCTTTTTAAAAATCCCATATTACAAGGTAGCTTTCAACGCGTTCAATTCTTTTTCTAAAGACTCAGCTTTCGCCTTAAACTTTTGCATAGCCTTTTTCAATTGACCTATTTTTTTGAAAGCCTCTTCATCTTGAACTGCTTCATAAGTTGTTTCGCCGTTTTTCTCTTTAAATTTTGACTTGCTGCCGCATGTTGGGCATAATGCTATATCGCTCATGTTATTTAATTTTTATAATGACTACTTTACCACCATATTTTGATACTAAATGGTACTTCTTATTTTGACTAATAACACTTAAAAACCGCTGTGTATCAGACATATCTGCATTATCAACATAAATAATGGTGTTGTTATGAAAATTTGGTTCTAGCATTTGAAATAGCGATAAGTATAAATCTTTCCAACCATCTAGAAATAATAAATCTACAGGTTCTGAATGCCCTTTTAACGTATCGATAGCATTCCCAATCCTTACTTCAATTCGATGGTCAACTCCGGCTTTTTTAAAATTCTCAATGGCTTTTTCTGCCTTAGAAGCTATTAGTTCAGTTGTAATAATACTGCCTTCTATTTCTAGCACCCCTTCTGCTAAATACAATGTAGATATACCAAAAGAAGTACCGAATTCTACAATGTTTTTTAACTCATTTTCTTTTATTAATTGGACTAGATCAACGCCTTGTTTTTTTGAAATTGATAGATATGCGTCTTTAAAATCTGAAGGTTTCATGGGACCAATAATACTTTTTGCCAAGGCCTTCATTATTCTTAATTGGTCGTACTTGGCGTCTTCAAACAATTCAGCCAATGTGACTTCAATTTTGTTATACGCTGTTGTTATCATAGTATTTGAAATTATGAAAAGGAATAGCTGTGGTAATAACTATTCCTTTTTATCACTTATGTATTTATACCAAAATGTTAGAATTTTCCGTTTTCGTTTTTCCACTCAGATTTTGCAGGAATCGGTGCAATAACATCCCAGTGTTCTACCATTAAACCATTCTCAAGTCTAAACAAATCGTAATAAGCCGTGTGGTCTCCTTTACCGAATTTACCTTCGCTTACACTTAATACAAAGTTACCTTGACCTAAGACCATATGAAGATTATCATACTCCATTACCAAACCGTTTTCTGCGAAATACTTCATTGCTGCCCCAAAACCATCTAAACCATCTGCAACTGCCGGGTTGTGTTGAACGTATTCTTTAGGATTGATGTAACTAGCCACTTTATCCATTTGGTGACCTAACAATACATTCTCAATAAATCCTCTTACTACAGCTTTATTAGCTTCTGTTTTGTCTAAATCTGATAGCGCAGTTGTACCGTCGAACTGAGTATGTCCGCTTGGGTTTGGTTTTTGAACCGGTAATAAATTATCCCAGTGCTCTACGATTAATCCGTCTTCGAATCTGAAAATGTCAAATGCAGCTTTTGGACCGAAGAATTCATATTCTGTATGTGTAAATACATAATCGCCATCTTGAAAAGCACGAATAACATTTGCTTTAAATCCGCCTTCTGGAGCATTGTGCATTAGTTCGCCAAAACCTTTTAAACCGTCTGCAACGCCTAAATTGTGCTGAATGTATTTATCTGGATTGATATACGATATAGGAGTCTGGTCACCTGTATTAAAACTGTTCAACAACGCTACTACCTTATCTTTATTCGTTAAGGCTACATTCTTTAAAGAGGTTAAAGATTGATATCTAATCATATCGATACTTGACTGATCCATCATGCCCATAAATTCTTTGGCAACAGGAGCATTCATGAAATCATTGATTACGGCATCTGAATTTGATTTGGTATCCCAATAGGCAAGGGCAACTTGTTCACCAGCTTCATTTTTACCGGTAATACGTTGTAAAAAGCCAGTTTGCTTTTCACTAAATTCTGGTCCGACTCTGTCATTAACCTTATTAAAAACTTCGGCATTGGCACCTTCGTTAGTTTTAAAGGTCATTACTTCTGTAAAGGTGCTATTGCTTGCCGTAAATTCATCGGTTATGGTAAATCGTGACATCTTCATTGTTGAACCTTCTATCATGTTGGCATAATTGGCAACAGATGCATCTGCCATAAACTTATCCATAGAAGCTTTTGCATCTGCTTGAGATTTCCAATATACCAATACAACATATCTACCTTGATCATCTACACCACTTTGGCGTTTTATGTAACCGGGTTGTTTGCTAGTAAATGTTTCTTCTATTTGAGCGTCTAGGGTATTAAATTCTAATTCGCTTGCTGTAGTTTTTATATGGAAGCTAGTGACTTCTAATACGGTTTCTACCTTTTTGTCTTCATTGTTACAACTAGCTAATGCTATTGCAAAAAGACTTAATGCTGCTATTTTAGTTTTCATAATATTGTATTTAATTTTTTAGTTGGTGATATTTCACACTGCAAAATTAAATGCGGATTACTAACTTATGATAATCAAAATGATGCTAAGAATGGTAAATGTGTGATTTTGTTAATTATTTGTTTTTGAACGCTTTAGGAGATAATTGCACATTCTTTTTAAAGAATTTGGTAAAATTGGTCAGCTCATCAAATCCGATTTCAAAGGCGATTTCTTTAAAACTTAAGTCCGTACTAACAATGGCACGTTTGGCTTCTAAAATGACATAGTTGTCTATAAAAGTTTTGGTGGTATCTAAGGTAAATTCCTTTACTATTTCGTTTAGGTTTTTAGTTGTAATAGAAAGCTTTTCGGCGTAATCTTTTACGTTTCTTGTTTGCGTGTAGTTTAGTTCTACTAAATTTTTAAAAGCGATAAAAAGAGGGTAGTTCTTGGAATTGTTTTGGATTGAAACCTCTTTGTTTTCACGTTCTAATCGTAATAGATAGAGATTAATTAATGATGCGACAATATTATTCTGAGCAAAAGAAGTGGTATTAGAGAGCTCAGCATTTAGCTGTTCTAAAAATAATTTGTTGAGATTTTCATTTTCAGAAATAGGAGAGGTGATATGGTAATTGTATAAATGAGAAATGATGTTTATAGAAGATTTTGAGAAATGATACATTACAAATTCTTCTGTAAACAAGATTAAAAATCCTTCGTACTTGGCATTCTTTTCAAATGAATGAACTTGACCTTTTGATAATTTTAATACCGTTCCTTTTTTTAAAGGGTAGTCTATTAAATCTATCTGATGGGTTCCGGTACCTTTTGTGACTATAAGTAATGCAAAAAAATGAATTCTATGGGGAAGTGTAGGGTTATGGTCTACTATCTCGGGCAGTCTTTCAAAAAACTTGTTCAGATTTAAACACTCGAAATTATGTTCGTTTTCTACATCTTGAAATGATATGTTGGGAATTTTTTTCAAACTTGATAGCGTAGACTTCAATAACTAATAGGCAATTCTACTCTGTCCATATCCCAAGCTATATACATAACACCAACTCCTTCTTCTAAATCATCAAATTGTATTGAAAATTCTTCAACTGACTGATTATTATGTAATACGTGAGCATTTACTCTGAGAACATCATTGTTTTCATCGTAACTGTAATGACCCCAGTGATCTAAAGCGGTATTGAATATTATAGTCCACTCTTTTTCAGTAGGTATTGCATACATAGAATAAGTACCTTTTCTAAGTAATTTTCCATCTATTTCTACATCTTTATAGACCTTGATTTCTGTAGCTTCATTAGCACCTAAGCGCCATATTTCATTGTATTTGACCATATTACCGAAAACTTGTCGACCATTTTTCTGTGGTCTACTATAATCAATTCTTAATGCAGGAGAATCAGGAAGATTTCTTTCTGGAGCAAATTTTATGTCGTGCGCAAAATGGTCTGGCAAATAGACTCTGTCTAACGGACTTTTATCTAACCCTCTAAATTCTTGGGCGAACCCAAGGGTGGTAAATAAACTAAAAATGGCAACTACGGCGATAAATTTTCTCATACTACTTTATATGTTGAATCAATTGGTACGGGAATTTAAGAATTATCAGCCAATTTTGAGATTATACCTGGTTAATCTATTTACTTTACTTCATTTATCAACTCCGTATTATTTTTAAAAGCCTTTATGTTCTCTAGAGTTGTTATCGTTATTTGATCCATAGCCTCTTTTGTAAAGTAAGCTTGGTGCGAAGTAATCAATACATTCGGGAAACTCAACAACCTCAATATTTGCTCATCTTGAATGATGTGTTCAGATAAATCTTCAAAGAACAGATTTTCTTCTTGCTCATATACATCAATACCTAAGTAGCCAATTTTCTTAGTTATTAGACCTTCAATAGCATCTGCAGTATTAATTAAAGCGCCACGGCTAGTATTAATAATCATAACGCCTTCTTTCATAGCGGCTATAGAAGTTTTGTTAACAATATGTTTGGTGTGCTTGTTTAGCGGACAATGAAGCGATAAGATATCTGACTGTTTTAAATACGTCTTCTAATGAAACATATTTAACTCCCAATTCTAACAACTCTTTATTCTCTGCGATATCATAAGCGATAATATTACAGCCGAAACCTTTAATTATTTTGCAGAAAGTAGCTCCGATTTGTCCGGTTCCGATAACACCGACTGTTTTTTTATGCAGATTAAATCCGATGAGATTCTTTAGGGAAAAATTACCTTCTCTAACTCGGTTGTAAGCTTTATGTGTTTTTCTATTTAAGGTTAGTATCAATGCTAATGCATGTTCTGCAACTGCCTCAGGAGAATACGCGGGAACTCTGACTACTTTTATGTTATGATTTTTAGCCGCTTCTAAATCTACATTATTATAACCTGCACAGCGTAATGCTATTAATTTTATTCCGTTAGATGCTAATACCTCAATCGTAGCTTTGTCGACAACATCATTTACAAAAACACAAACTACATCGCTATCTGTGGTAAGTTTAGCCGTGTCTGAATTTAATGCAGTTTCATAAAACGAGAACGTATATTGGTGTGCATCGTTATACTTTTCGAAGTATTCTTGGTCATAAGACTTGGTACTAAAAACAGCTATTTTCATAAAATTCAATTGGTAAAATATTACGCAATAAAATTACTTAATGGAACTTAAAATTTTATGACAATTATCAGGTTTGTAATTTAAGTTTGTGGATCTTTTCTAAACAATTCGATCAAGTCAAACACTAGTATACAGAAAATTACCCAAATGAATCCGGCGATGAATCCGCCTGCTATATCCGAAGGAAAATGGACTCCTAAATATATTCTGCTTATACCTATGCTTAGAATTATTACAATCAATGAGATAATCAAAACATATTTTAAAACTTTTTGGATTTTGAACTTGGTCACTAGAAAAATTAAGAATCCGTAGAAAGCCATTGCACTCATGGCATGACCGCTAGGGTAACTTAACGTTTCTACCGATACTAAATGTTCAATACTAGGGCGGGCACGATCTATAAAACGTTTCAACATCATATTAGAACCTGTAGCTAATGCTAAAACTAATGTCGCTTGCAGCACATATTTCCATCGTTTAAATACTAAAAGAGATACCAAAAGAAAAACAATAAGTACTATTAAATACCCATATGCATTGCCAACAAGGGTCATGAATTTAAAGTACGAGGTTAAACTAGGTGTTCTATAAGAAATCACGTAATCTGTAATCGCCGTATCATAAGCGGCAAGCGTTTCTGTCTTTAGGGTTTCTGTTAATTCTATGAATAAATTTATCCCTCCAACAACTATGACTAAAGCAACTATAACTGTAATTACATACGGTAATGTGGTATTGTATTGGTTTAGTTTATTCGCTAAGAATTCACGAAGCGATTTTATAAATGTAAAAAGAGATTGTTTCATGAAACCTACTATTGATTTTGTGTAAACATAGTCGTTAACACCCACATCTACTATTTCAAATAAATTGATAACTGACTCGATTGAGTTAAGGTCTTTTTTTATGTCAAGGAACCTAGTTTTCAAATTTGGACAGGTATACTTTGAACCCTTATCTTTATACCATAATAGAATTGTTAGAAATTATGAAATCACCCAACTGGAAAACAGCTATAGAATTTGATGATATTACCTATAAAAAATGCGACGGCGTAGCGCGTATAGCGTTTAACCGACCTAATGTGCGAAATGCTTTTAGACCACATACGACAAGTGAGCTAATTAAAGCTTTTTATGATGCTCAAGAAGATACGTCTATCGGCGTGGTTTTACTTTCTGCGGAAGGTCCTTCAACTAAAGACGGAATATGGTCTTTTTGTTCTGGTGGTGATCAAAAGGCTAGGGGCGAGAAAGGATATGTTGGTCAAGATGGTCAGCACCGTTTAAATATATTAGAAGTTCAGCGGATGATTCGCTTTATGCCAAAAGTGGTTATATGCGTTGTACCGGGATGGGCCGTTGGTGGCGGACATAGTCTACACGTTGTTTGCGATATGACTCTAGCTAGTAAAGAACATGCTATATTCAAACAAACCGATGCCGATGTAACTAGCTTTGACGGCGGATATGGTTCTGCTTACTTAGCTAAAATGGTGGGACAGAAAAAAGCACGTGAAATATTCTTTTTAGGTAGAAACTATTCTGCACAAGATGCTTTAGATATGGGTATGGTAAATGCCGTGGTACCTCATGATGAGTTAGAAGATACTGCTTTTCAATGGGCTCAAGAGGTTTTAGAAAAATCGCCTATATCAATAAAAATGCTAAAGTTCTCTATGAACCTAACCGACGACGGAATGGTCGGACAACAAGTATTCGCAGGTGAAGCAACAAGATTAGCCTACATGACCGAAGAAGCTAAAGAAGGTAGAAATGCTTTTCTAGAAAAGCGTAAACCGAATTTTGGTAAAGATAATTGGCTACCGTAAGAATGGCCGCTAGCTTTTAGATGTTGGCTATTGGCTACATTAAAAAAAGTTCATTTTTCCTTTTGGAAAAATGAACTTTTTTAGGCTAAAGGCTAAAGGCTAAAGGCTAAAGGCTAAAGGCTAAAGGCTAAAGGCTAAAGGCTAAAGGCTAAAGGCTAAAGGCTAAAGGCTAAAGGCTAAAGGCTAAAGCAGATTGTTGAAACGCGAAGCGTTTCCGAATCAATTAAGCAGTACTTAATACTTAGTACTTTTTACTTAATACTCTTTTTTCTGAACACTGAACACTGATACTGCCAACTGAATACCGAAACACCCGTAACTAAAAAGAGTCCGATCAGTTAAGATCAGACTCTTTTACGAGAACACTATATGAAAATGAAAAATTTTTAATTCGTTTTTATTCCATAGTTTAAGTAGCCACCCCTTCCTATATTAAAAAAGAAATGATGTGTAGAGAGTAAAACATGTTGTGAATACCCATGTTTATGTTTTTAAAGGCAATGAAATTATATTTTCGTCGTTAAACCAACTCAACAAACAATCAAATTATGCTTAAAAAACCTATTGCACTTTTTTTATTGACCTTGTCTTTTTTAGGATGTTCTAAAAATGAATCCGATGATTCGCCTGAAACTCCAGAAGAGGTGGTTTTGAGTGATTCCAAAGAGATTATTTCATTTAAGATTAGTATTGACAATGAAGATTATACGGCCATAATCAGGAACGACAGTGTCTTTTATACTTTTCCTTCTACGACGGATTTAACTGCTTTGGCACCGATAATCACCTATTCCGAAATGGCGGATATAGATCCCGCTTCGGAAGAAACGGTAGATTTTACCGGTCCGGTTAAATATACGGTAACAGCTGAGGACGAATCCCAAAAGGAATATACAGCCGTATTGGACAAATCTGATTCCGATAATGAAATTACACTGGTAACATTTGAGAATTCGGGTAGTTATAGCACGGGTTTTTACGGGCAAAATCCGGCAGATATAGATACGTTGTACTATACATTCACCTTTGCCGATATAACAGATTTAAAAGCACAGATCGAGGTTTCTGAAGGATCTACTTTGGCGCCTGATCCCGCCGGGATAACTGATTATTCTTCTCCGGTCAAATATACAGTGACAGGAGCCGACGGCACAACAAATGAGATTCTTGTTTTGGCTAAGAATAGGCCACTTGAAGAAGTGAGAATAGATGGTTTTGTTTCAAGTGAATTTGCTGATGTGCCTTTAGGAGGCGATATAACGTTCGAGGTGAATGAACTCACACCTTATCGCGATAGTATCCAGGTACGGTTGCTCAGTGATTTGGAGTCGTTTGACCTCGAGGTAAAGAGTATTAATGAAGAAACCAAGGAAATAACGGCAATCCTCCCCGATTCCTATATAAATAACAGATTTGCACTTGAAGTTTCGATAGCAAGTGAAAATACCGATGAATCTGACGGATTTAGGTTACTTAAAGGAAGGTCGAATTTCACAAGGGTGATAACCCCTTATAACGATGGCAATCCAATACCTGTTGAGAAAGCAATATGGCCGGGGCATTATTTAGATTTGTTTGTATATATAAAGGATGATGCTGTGGATGATCATGAATTTTTCCTGTTAAAGGATGGGGTCTATTATGAATTGATTAAAAAAGATGAGTATAATACATCCATTACATCAGGGGTTAGGGTTGAGATGCCGGAACTTCCAAATGTATTGCCGGCAGAAGGTACCGATTTTAAATTGGCCATACGAAATGCCGATGGGGAGGAAGTATTTGACCTTGTCAATAGCGAAGGAAATACAATAGAGGTTGTTTTTGCCAAGGAACCGGTAGTTAATTCTATAAGTACTGCTTCGGTGCGCAAAGATGGGACTTTTAAAATAGTAGGGGAAAATTTGTTTAATGGTCCTATTATTGGTTATACCAACTCAAACTTTTTAAGGGAAAAAAGTAATGTGTTGCTTAGTGATAGTATGGGTAATCGCTATTATGTATATAGTGAAGAAGTAGATGCTAATGGAAACCTTATCGTTGATCTTTCATCTCGCCAATACATGCCAACGGGAACCTATGAAGTGGCTTATTCCAGTAACTATACGATCTATCCCTTAGATTACATCGGTTACAGCATTACTATTACGCAACTGCCTTCAGAGCACCCAACTTTAGAGGTTGCTGAGTCAAAGCTATATAGCCAAAGCAATGCTACTTCTGCAAAACAGATTCTTTTGACTTTCAATGAAGATATTGAGGATTATACTATAAAGAGAATCGTAACAGGTAAAAATGAAGAGGTTGTAATAGAGAACTATTTCACTTATCCCACCACGGTATTAACAGGGGCTTTATCCAATGAAGATTATGCCTTAACGGTGAATGATCGCGACGGTTATGTTGTGGTAGAGGATAATGGCGTTGAGTATAAAATCTATTTTACGATGCAACTAGAAGATTAAAATAAATTCAGCAACTATATCAATGCCCCATATAAATGGGGCATTTTTTGTTTCTGTTCTTTTAAATACGTGATAAACTAAAAAGAGTCTGATCAGTGAAGATCAGACTCTTTTACGAGAACACTATATGAAAATGAAAAATTTTTAATTCGTTTTTAATAACACTGTAAATGTATATATCATTTAGAGTTCTTTGAAACTATTGTTGGCAAACAAGAGAAATTTGTTGTGAACTGCTCAAAAAATGTGGTATTGCATTTAAAAGGTTAAAGTTTTGCCCTTTTTATCGAATAGAAGCTATTATTTCTTTCAATAGGGTATTGAATTGTTCGTCGGTCTGTTCTTTGAGTCCGGTTCTGACAACAACAAGATCTTTTGAAGGTATTATAAAGATGCGTTGCCCTTGAAATCCGTTTACTGAATATAGGTCTGTGGGAATGTCTTCATATTTTCCTTCGGCATTCAACCAAAAGTGTGCTCCGTAGGTTCCGTTTGAATTTATAGTAGGTTTAGCAACGTAGTCTGACCATGTTTCAGAAAAGATGCGATTACCATTCCAATCTCCCTTATTTAAGTATAACAATCCGAATTTAGCCCAATCTCTTGTTGTTGCCCATCCGTAAGATGACAAAATATAGTTGCCAGATAAATCGGTTTCTAAGAGCATAGAATTCATTCCAATTTTATCAATCAGTTCTTTATAGGGGAAATCTAAATATTCTTGATGCGAATTAAACTGCTCTCTTAGAATACCAGAAAGTAAGTTCGTGGTGCCAGAAGAATAGTTCCAAACTTCTGTTGGTTCGGCAATTACTTTTTTATTGCGTTGTGCCAAAGTCATATCAGAATCTAAGAACAACATACGGGTAACATCAGAAATTTTAAAATAGTTCTCGTCCCATTCCAATCCGCTTTGCATGCGTAATAGATGATTTAGCGTAACATTCATTTTCTGACTTTTCATTCTAATCTCATCAGAAAAAGGTTTATAATTCATATCAATTTTATCTTGATACTCCAAAATACCATAAAGTGTAGACAAAATACTTTTAGTCATTGACCACCCAAGAATTTTTGTATCCTTAGAAAACCCTCGAATATACCGCTCCCCAATAATTTGGTTTTTATGAACTACTAATAGAGATCTTGTTTTTTGTTCAGGATCCTGAAAAGCATTTTCGAATGCCACTTCTAATTTATCATAAGCTACATTTTCTAGTACCGTATCGATAACTCCGTTATTTCCATAAGGGAAAGGCAGTGAATCTTGTACTTTAAATCTATTGGGAACAATATCGAAATTATGCTTAGAAAACTCTTTATTGGTAAGTACAGCGCCAAGTCCTTCTTTATAAACCGCTGTTCTTGGCATTAGTCCATATACCTTGGCAGTAGCAGATTTATTCTCATTTGACACCTCTGTATCTGCCAATTTTATTAATGGCATATCATTATCGTTCAATGTAATATCATCTGGGTCTCTATCTGCTATAAAAACACAGGAAGCCATGTTTTTAGAAGCATAACCCGATATTAGATTTAGTTTAGGGTAGTTGAAATATGCCGCAGCAATGATACCTACTAAGACAATACCTAAAAGCAGTTTTCTTTTTCTCATTCTTAAGGTGTTCTTTATTTAATTATTGTTGTTGAATTATTTTAGTTTTTCCCATGTTTTATCTGATGTAAGTTTAAAACTACCAACATGGTTAAAGTTACATTCTTGAGGTAAAATCAATGATAGAAATGTGCTTTCATCCTTTGCCTTATATAAATGATATTCTTTACCAACAATTGGCTCAAAACTGAATTTAGCGCTGTATACAAGGTTGTTGTATTCAAAATTATCCATCAGTTTCTTGTATGATGCTTGTAGTGCTTCATATTCAGCCTTAAACTGATTATTGGCACTTACAATATGTGTGTTCTTCCAAGAAGTTACATCTGGCGGAGTAATTTTTGGTGCTGACACTCCGGTTGCAAAAGGGGATAGTTTTCCGTGATACTCTTGGGTATCTTCATTGAAAACTACATTATCTGGTTTCTTTTCTTTTTTCATAGCAGTACAAATTTAAAGAAAAGCCTGCATTTATCACTTGCAAGATTATAGGGGTATAGGTATCTTCCATTCTTCAAATCTGAATTCAACAAAACCAACTAATTCTAATGGCTTTAAAATCTGCCTTCTACCTTATTTTGTTATGCTTTATTGTATCGTGTAACACAGAAAAACGTCCTAAAGAAGTGGTACTTTATGAAAATTATTGTGCCAGCTGTCATATAGCACCGAATATCAATGATTTGCCAAAAGATATATGGAGAGATAATATACTGCCAGATATGGGTGCTCGATTGGGAATTATTACCCCAGAAAACCACCCCTATTATGAATACTCTTTCGATGAGCAAATTGCTATTATCAAAACCGGAATCTATCCCAGTAGACCTATTATAAATGAGCAAGATTGGGAGTTGTTGGTCGATTATATAATTAGCATGGCACCAGATAGCGTTGTAAACAATCCTGTTAAAATTGAAAATGCTGAACTATCTCAATTTAACGCCAAACCTGTTGCATTAGACAGTGTTAAAGGCAATCTATATACTTTTTTAAGTATAGACACACTGCATCATCAAGTACTTACCGGTAATAGGAGAGGAGTATTAAGCGCGTATGATCTTACAACAAATACCAATAGCGACATCGGTAATTTTGATTTAGCCATTACAGATGCACGAATAATTGGCGACAGTATTTTTGTGACCAACATGGGTGTGATGGACCCAAATGAAATACCTAGAGGAAAATCTGTTCTTAGAAATGGAAGCGCAACCGCTGTTCTACAAGATTCATTACATAGACCTGTACACACCTTATATATCGATTTAAATAATAATGGAAATGAAGAAATTATTATTAGCGAATTCGGTAACCTAAAAGGTAAATTAACGTTACTTGAAAAAGATGAATACGGATTCTATAAGAACAAAACATTACTGAATGTACCCGGAACGATACGAGTAATTGCAAAGGATATGGATCGCGATGGAAAAAAAGATTTAGTAGTAATGGCAGCACAAGGCGATGAAGCGATGTACATATTATACCAAAAAGAAAATTTGACTTTTGAGCTTGACAAAGTAATTCGTTTTAGTCCCGTTTATGGCTCTAGTTGGTTTGAATTGGTTGATTATAATGGAGACGGATTTGATGATATTATAACCGTCAACGGTGATAATGCAGATAAATCTATATTTCATAAGCCTTACCACGGTATGCGTATTCATTTAAATGATGGTAACAATAACTTTAAAGAAACCTTCTTCTTTCCTTTAAACGGCGCCACTAGAGTTATTGCCAATGATTTTGATCAAGATGGGGATGTAGACTTTGCGTTGTTATCAACGTTTCCTGATTATGAGAAGCACCCAGATTATAACATTGTGTATTTAAAAAATGAGGACAGTGAAAACTATTCTTTTACATCTGAGCATTTTGCAGATATAAATTTGGGGCGATGGTTTTTGATGGATGTTGCCGATATTGATAATGATGGAGACGATGATTTGGTATTAAGCGCATTGAATTATTCTTTTACGCCTGTACCAGAATATATAGCAGATGCTTGGAAGGAAAGCTATACCGATCTCTTAATTTTAGAAAATAAACTACATTAGTAGGTATGAAGAACAAATTATTCATTGTTTTATCTCTTGTTATAGCGCTTAGTTGTACAGATAAACCTTTGAATGATAAGTACGATTGGGTACCAATGACCGTTACCGCAACTGCCTATAATTCTTTACCGTACCAAACTTCATACGAGCACCCAGCAATTACAGCATGGGGAGATTCTATAAAGCCAGGTCAAAAATGGATTGCTGTTTCTAGAGATTTGTTAAAGAAAGGATTAAGCTATAACACCATGGTTAAAATAGACACTTTTGAAGGTGTCTATATAGTAAAAGACAAAATGCATTCGCGTTGGCGAAATAGAATAGATATTTACATGGGCGAAGATGTAAATGAAGCAAAAGAATGGGGCAGGAGAAAAATCAACATTTCGTACGCCGTTGAAAAGGATAGTTTAGAAATTATTGAATGAAGAAAAAGAGTATAATTTATTTTGTTTTGGGCTTGGTATTAGTATCATGCTCTTCTACAAAAACAATTGTAGAACACCCGATAACTTTTAATGAAGAGCGTAAAATATTAACGTTGGAGTATCTTCAAAACAGATATGGATTAGAGCAAGATTCCCCAAAAATTGAGCCTAAAATGATTGTTTTACATTGGACGGTCATTCCCACATTCGAAAAATCATTTGAAGCCTTCGACCCTGTAACTTTGCCCAATTGGAGACCAGACATTAAAAATGTAAGTGGCTTAAATGTGTCTTCTCAATTTATGGTCGATAGAGATGGTACAATTTATCAGCTATTGCCAGAAACGACCATGGCGCGCCATGTTATAGGGCTGAACCATTGTGCTATTGGAGTGGAAAATGTTGGTGGTACCGAAGAATTACCCTTGACCAAAGCACAATTAAAATCTAATATTTGGTTAGTGAAGTATTTGAAAGATAAGTATGATATTGACTATTTAATCGGACATTATGAATACACCCTTTTTGAGAATCATCCATTGTGGTTAGAAATAGATGAAAGCTATAGAACTGTAAAGACAGATCCAGGACCTGAATTTATGGCTAACGTAAGAAAGGCAGTAACGAATTTAGATTTTAAAGAACTACCCATTAAATAATAGAAAAAAATAAAGAATAACAATACATGAAAAACATACTTCTATCCATATTAAGCTTATGCTCGCTATCGGTTATTGGGCAATCTGATAATATTACTACTCAATTATACGATACCTACGAAAACTATAAAGAAAGCTCGATTGGCAAACGGCGCATAAAAAGAACCGATATTCAACCGCTTATTGACAAACTTTCTGCTAATAACAAGTTTAAAGTACATACGGTCGGTAAATCTATTGGAGGCAAAGATTTAAGCTTGATAAGTATTGGTACTGGGGAAACCAATGTTTTTCTTTGGTCTCAAATGCATGGTGATGAACCAACGGCTACACAAGCTATTTTTGATATTCTTAATTTCTTTAATAGTGAAGATTTTAAAGAGGAGAAAGAGGCGATTCTTGCTAATTTAACGGTTCACTTTTTACCAATGCTAAATCCTGATGGGGCTGAACTTTATCAACGTAGAAATCTGCTAGGCATAGATATTAACAGGGATGCATTGCGTTTACAGTCACCAGAATCTCAAACTTTAAAAAGAGTAAGAGATAGTCTTGATGCCGATTTCGGATTCAATCTTCATGATCAAAGCACATATTATAATGCTGAGCGTACCGAAAAACCTGCAACAATATCTTATTTGGCTCCGGCTTATAATTATGAGAAAGATATTAATGAAACCCGTGGTAATGCTATGAAAATCATCGTTTTTATGAATGATATTTTACAGAAATATGCACCAGGACAAGTTGGTAGATATAATGATGATTTTGAACCAAGAGCGTTCGGAGATAATATTCAAAAATGGGGGACAAGCACTATTTTAATTGAATCTGGTGGATATGCTGAAGATGTTGAAAAACAAGAAATCAGAAAGTTGAATTACACGTCTATTTTATCGGCTATTTATACTATTGCTCAAAAATCATATGAAGCTATCGGAATTGAAGAATACGAGAAAATTCCGGAGAACGATAGAAAGTTATTCGATTTAAAAATTGTTGGTGCCAACTATAATCTTATGGGCAATACATATACCATAGATATTGGTATGAATCAGATTGAGGTAGATTACCCAGACCACAATTCTTTCTGGTATAGTAGTAGAATTTTAGATCAAGGAGATCTTTCTACGTATTATGGTTATGAAACATTTGATGCCACTGGTTACACCATTAAACAAGCAAAGGTGTATCCGAAAACCTTAAATAATTTTGGTAATATTGAAGGCTTGAATTTTAATGATGTACTGAAACAGGGTTATGGTTATTTGCGTTTATCAACGTTCCCTGCAAAAAATATTAATTCACCTTACCCAGTTCATTTAATAGGGACAAAATACATCGTTCCTGAGTTGAATTTAATGCCAGGTATTAACCCAACTTTCTTCTTAGAAAAAGACGGAGTTACTGAGTTCGCAGTGATTAACGGATTTTTGGTAAACTTAAAAGAATCTGAAATACAAGTGCCAAACGGAATGATCTTTAGATAGCTGGTTTAAATTTAAAGCATAAAAAAAGGGAAGCAAATGCTTCCCTTTTTATTTTTATAATACCGTAAATCTTACTTATTATCGTCTGCATCTAAAAGTGCAAAGAATTTATCTAAGTTAGGTAAGATGATGATTTTTGTTCTTCTGTTCATTGCCATGTGATCTTTAGAATCATTTTCCACTAAAGGCAAGTAGCTACTTCTACCTGAAGCAATTAATTGAGAAGGATCTACATCATATTCTTTCTGTAATTTACGTACAATAGAAGTCGCACGTTTTACACTTAGATCCCAGTTATCAGAAACCATCGGCGTGTTGATTGTTCTTGAATCTGTATGACCTTCAACCATAACTTCCATACTTGGCTCAGACTTAATTACATCTGCCAATTTTTGTAAAATCTTGTTTGCTTTACTGCTAACATTATAACTAGCTGTGTTGAATAATAACTCATCAGAGATATTGATCATTACTACAGTCTTATCAATACTAACATCGATATCTTCACCTTCTTCAGAAATTGATTGCTTCAATTTGTAAGATATCGCCAAGTTCATTGAATCTTGTAATGTTTGTGCAGCTGCTAATTTAGCTGGATCAACATTTTTCAATGTATTTCTCATCTTAGCTTTTGTATTGTTACTCATAACAGCAACATCATCAACACTAGTGAACTGACTATCGTTCATATCTTTCAATGAGTTGATTTTTGAATTGTACTCTTCTACACGAGCTTCAATTTTTGTCATTTGAGCTTGTAGCTCTTCTTTCTCAATTTGAGTCTTTTGTAACGTACTCTGTGTTTGAGATAGGTTATCTTCTAATGCAACAAATTTCTTTTTAGATACACATGAAGTTAAAAGCGCTACCGATACTATAGTAACTAAGGATAATCTTTTCATTTTGTTCTCTTTTAATTAATATTAGTCTAATCGGTTTTATATACGGCACAAATCGTTAAACGGATGTTTAAATACAGAAGCTATGTTCATCGCTTTGGTAATATATAGCTCAACAAAATGATTATCAGCAGGTTGTTGATTTCAGTTTAGTGCAAAAAAAAAGAAGCATTTTCATGCTTCTTTCTATATTTTGATTGATAATTACCTATTGGCAACCACCTGTAAATCCGTTTGCACTAAACTTGGTCTGTACTGCACCTTGTCTAGAACCTGTGTTGATTTCGATAGCTAAGTTGTTTTCGCCACTACCATCTCTTTTAGGACTACAGTATTCAAATAAGTAAAAGCTATTAGCTCTTTCAGATACCTTTTCAGAAATGTCTCTAAATGTTCTTTCTAATTCATCTTTATTGGTAGCAAATACACTAGCGGTTTTACCAACAGCTGTTAAAACTTCAGTGTCAATTTCTGCACCTAAACCAATACTAAAGAATGATATGTTAGCATTCGCTTCATCTACTTTTTTCAATGCTGCTTCTTCTGTAAAACGAGAAGCTTGATCCGTACCATCTGTAAATATTACAACTGAAGCTGCACCAATTTTACCATCTGCAGTAGATACCTTAACCAAATCAGATGCAATATCTGTTGACTTTATAACTGCACCGTACAAATCTGTAGAAGGGTCATTACTGATATCATCAGTAATTCCATCAACTGCCGCTGTAAGTTCAACTCTTGAAGATGTCAATTCATTTAATAAATGCAACTCATCTTCACCGTCAAACCAATAAATAGCCATTTTTACAGATTCTGATGCTGTTGCCGGCATAACTGCTTCTATAAAACTCGTAGATGCTAATTTCAGTTCTTCTAAGCTACTACTCAACACACTATTACTTAAATCTAATACTAGTAAAGTGTTATTTGAGAAAATCTGTGAGTTTGGTGATATACGTGCAGAAGACTCTGATGTAGATATGGTGTTGAAACAATCGTCATTTCTACCTTGTTCGTAAATAGTAAATTGATCTGCCGTTAAACCCGGTACAGGGTTACCGCCTGTATCTGATACTCTAAAAAATACAGATACTTTACCAGGTAGAGTTGTATATTGTTCTTGTATAGATAAAACCAGTTCTCCTTCTTCGAGTCCTAAACAATCATCTACTTCAGTACCTTTTCCTAATCCGTCGCCTGTATTTAGGTTCAAGCTTACATCATCATCTGCATTACCACAAGAAACAAGTAGTGTTAAGATAAATAACACACTGAAACTCTTAAAAAAATTCTTCATATTCATTAATTATAGGTTCAACTAGCAGAACGGACAAAGTTTATTTAAATTATGGCGATTGAAAAAATAAATGTTAAAGATTGTTAAAGCGGAAGCTATCACATGTCAAAAGTTCTCAAAAGACCTATATTTCTTTAGGTTTAAGTCAAATGTACTTTCGAAATATTAGCCTTAATTTTACTAACTTAGAAGTAGTAAAGCTGTAATTAATGACCCACGAATTCAAGAATATTATTAAAGAGTATATCATTGCTACATCTGCAAACATAAAATGCGTTTTGGCAACGGTAGTCGATTTAGACGGTTCTTCATATCGTAAGCCTGGTGTTCGTATGCTTATTCGTGAAGATGATGTAATGATAGGTGCGGTTAGTGGTGGCTGTGTTGAAAAAGAAATTTTGTTTCAGGCACAATCTGTATTTGAGAATAAAACTGCAAAACTAATGACCTACGATGGTCGATTTAGATTGGGTTGCGAAGGTATACTTTACATATTGCTAGAATCTTTTTCCCCAAGTGAAGCACTCATAGAAGATTTTAGCACAGTCATTGAAAATCGTCAATCTTTTGAGCTTCATACCTCATACCAAAAGGAATATGGTATTTTAGATGGATATGGCAGCTTCATAAAGCTTAACTCTAAGTCATACACTTTTAATGTAAAAACCAAAACGCAGTCTCAAGCTTTGTATTTTACACAAACAATGCAACCTTGTCAACGACTTTTATTAATAGGTAGTGAGCATGATACTGTTCAATTAGCACATTTCGGATTAAGTATGGGGTGGGAAGTTAATGTTGCCGTAACTCCGAAGGAAAATAAATCAATTTCAGACTTTCCTGGTATTGATACTTTGCTTGACTGTGAACCCGAAGACTTCCCAGTTGAAACAATAGATAAGAATACAGCCATTCTTTTAATGACGCATAGCTACGTTAAAGATTTAAAGTATTTAATGATGCTTAAGAATAGTAGCCCCACATATTTGGGAGTATTAGGACCAATAAAACGCAGAGAGAAATTGTTGTCTGAATTGTTGGAACATGATTTGGATGTTGACTTAGATTTTATAGAAGGTATTCACGGTCCGGCAGGATTGAATATTGGTGCAGAAACTCCGCAAGAAATAGCAATATCAATTCTTGCAGAAATTTTAACCGTTATTCGAAAAACAAAACCGGTAATGTTGAAAGACAGATTGAAACCAATTCATAATTGAAAACAAATTTAGATATAGCAGTGCTAATTATGGCAGCTGGTGCCTCTAGAAGAATGGATGGCATCAAGCAATTAATGCCTTGGAGAGATTCTAACTTTTTATTAGAAACCATTAAAACTGTTCAGAATACCAATGCTAATTCGTTTCATGTTGTCTTAGGCGCAAACGCTGAATTTATTACTACTCAGTGTAGTTTAAAAGAAAAAAAAATAAATATCATCGTTAATGTAAATTGGGAAAACGGATTGGGTGATAGTATTGCACTCGGAGTTAAAGTGTTACTTAAACAAAAGCCTACCTTAGACGGAGTATTAATTTGCCTTGCTGATCAGCCTTTATTGAGTTTTGAATATTTAAATTCCTTAATAGCAGAGTTCATAAAACATCCATCAAAAATCATAGCAACTAACTATGGTAAAAATGTAGGTGTACCTGCATTGTTTCCTAAATTGCTGTTTGAAGAGTTGTCTGTATTGAAAGGAGATTTCGGTGCTAAAGAAATTCTAAACAATAAAAGCAATATAATTATCTCATTAGACGCGGTAGATCAAATTGCTGATGTAGACACAAACTTAGAATACCAGAATCTAATAAATCGAACCAATAACACGCTTAATTCGTAATATGATCAAATTAAAATATACATTCATTGTCCTTCTAACTACTTTACTATCCTCTCCATTACTAGCCCAAGAAATGGGTTTTGAAGAATATAATCCGACATCTACTTTGGTGGTGCCTGGTGGTGAAATCACCAAAGCAAAATTCCCTTTTATAGACGTACATAGCCATCAACGAGATATGTCAGTTGAAGCTTTAAACGGATTAATTTCTCATATGGATGCTATGAACGAAGCCATAATGGTGAACTTAAGCGGAAGGTCTGGTGAAAGTCTTAAAGAGAAAATTGATAATATTAATAAAAGCTATCCAAATAGATTTGTTGTCTTTGCTAATGTAGATTTTGAAGGTGCAAAAGATATGGAATGGGGAAAACAGGCTGCTGCCCAATTAGAACAAGATATTAAGAACGGAGCTAAAGGATTAAAGATTTTTAAAAGCTTAGGATTACGTAATAAAGATGTTGACGGTAATCGTTTGGCAATAGATGATCCCCGTTTAGATCCTATATGGGCTAAATGTGCTGAAATGGGAGTACCAGTATTAATTCATGCTGCAGATCCAAAATCTTTCTGGGATGATATGAATTCAGATAACGAACGTTGGTTAGAATTAAAAACGCACCCTAGAAGAAAGCGTACAGCTACGGATCCTGCGCCTTTCGAGCAGATTATTCAAGAACAACATAACGTGTTCAAAAAACATCCGAATACCAAATTTATAAATGCTCACATGGGCTGGCATGCGAATAACCTTGAAAAATTAGGGGAGTTATTAGATGAAATGCCAAATATGAATGTGGGTATATCTGCTGTTATCGCTGAGCTGGGTAGACAACCGCAAAATGCTAGAGCCTTTTTTATTAAGTATCAAGACAGGGTCTTATTCGGAAAAGATAGTTGGAAACCTGAAGAGTTTCCTACTTATTTCAGGGTATTGGAAAGCAACGATGAATATTTTCCGTACTACAAAAAATACCATGCATTTTGGGCAATGTATGGCTTGAACCTACCTGACGATGTGTTGAGAAAATTGTACTATAAAAATGCGCTAAACCTTATTCCTGGTTTAGATGCATCGTTATTTGAAAAGTAGATTATACTTTTTTAAGTACTACCGTTTCTGCTTTAACAGGAATATCTTTTATATCTTGAAAAATACCGCATGATACTTGCTTTTTAGCTAGTGCTGGGGTATTTTTTCTTTTTGTCAAAGCCTCTATTTCCGAATTTAAAAACTGCATATCAGAATATTTTTTTTAATAAAACGTACATATACACCTCATGTTGTATGAGTTAGGATTATTATACTCTAATTTAAAAAAGAATTTACATTGAAGTGTGACAAACTACATAAATCTCATACTAATGGGTAAATAGGTTTTTATAAATGCAAAAAGAAGCAGTCTTTACTAATTTAATAAGAGAGCATCAGGCGCTATTATATAAGGTGACTTCAATTTACACCGATAATAAAGAGGACCAAGAAGATCTGTTTCAAGAAATAGTCTACCAACTTTGGAAGTATTTTGACTCGTTTCGTAACGATTCAAAAATCACAACTTGGATGTATCGTGTGGCAATGAATACAGCAATCACATTTATCAAGAAAAAAAAGAAAAGACCAGATTCCCTTCCCATTGCAGATATTTTTATCAAGCAATCAGACACTAATAATGATGCCTACGAAGAGCGATTACGATTGCTATATCAGCATTTAAAACATCTAAACACCTTAGAAAAAGGACTCATTTTTCTTTTACTGGAGGGTAAAAGCTATAAAGAGATAGCACAAATTACAGGGTTGAACGATAGCAATGTAGGTACTAAAATATCTCGAATAAAGAAGAAATTAAAAACTAACATGACAAAGCATTAATCATGGAACTAGAAGAACTACAGTCTGCATGGACACAAATGAGCGATGAACTAAATCATCAAAAAAAATTAACGAACCAAATAATATTAGATATGACAAAGAAGAAATATCAAAATAAGTTCTCTACCATTACCAAATACGAAACCTTAGGTGCTGTAGTCTGTTTTGCTATAGCATTCTTTGTGCTGCTAAACTTTGGTAAATTAGATACTTGGTACTTGCAAATTTGCGGAGTACTTACCCTTTCATTTTTAATTGTATTACCCGCAATGGTACTTACAACTTTAAAAAAAATAAAAAATATAGATATTTTAAACGGGTCTTATAAAGAAAATTTAAAGTTTTACTTGAAGACTAAGAATAGACTTTTAAGATTGCAACAAATTGGTATGGCAGTTGGTTTTATTGGACTATTATTTATAGTACCGGTAACTTCGAAAATTATTTCGAATAAGAATGTATTTATAACCAACTTAAAAACAGAGCAATACGTAGTATTTACTGTAACATTAATAGTAATGTTGTTTTTCTTTAGATGGGCATATAAGGGGTACATTAAAGTAACCCAATCTGCACAAGAGTTGATACAAGAATTAGAGTAAATTCTCTATTCAGTAAGTTTCTTTTGAACGTAATTTAAAATCAACATCCAATTCATTTTTAATAGGAGGGAAGCGGTCGGTACATTGTCATCGGCAATTGCAGAAATAATAGAATCATGCTGATTGTCAGATTTGTTGTAGAAAGAATCATCATTTGTAAAGGCACGTTCATAAAAGAAGATGCGAGTCTTTAAATCATGTAAAATTTTAAGCGCCAATTTGTTTTTATAACCTTGGGTCAATAATTTATGAAATTCTAAATCAGCTTGAATTCTATCGATAGCGTTTTTTGCATTTTCAAAAACCTCTTGTTGATTTTTTAAATTAACGATATCTTCTTGACTAAACTCCGTATTTTCAATAGCCATTACTTCTAAGTTCGCTACTAGCTCATACAAGTCTTCCGCCTCTTCAACATCAAGTTCAGCAATTATGAATCCTCTATTGGGTATAGCCTTAATAATGTGTGCTTGTTGCAACTGTGTTAATGCCTCTCGTATTGGAGTTACGCTAACATTTAAATGACGAGCAAGTGCAGCTAAGTTGATAGTTTTACCAGTTTTCAGATTACCCGTAATCATCTCTGACAACAAGTAATTGCGCACTTGATCTCTTAAATTTATTTTAACCAACATATATCAAATATAATATATCGTATACGATTATAACCGTATTACAGAGAATTTAGTGCATGTATTATCTAAAAAATATACACGTAAAAAAGATATGAATGATGAATTCATATCTCCGTTACTATTAGAATGCTAAATGTCTTTCAATAGATAATAGTTTTCTCTGCTTGTCTTTTATAGCATTTAATAAATTATGCTTAACTGATGTTATAAGTAATACTCTTTGAAAATTTCTCATGATGTTTGTTTTTAGATTCGGTGATTAGCCGAGTGATTGATGAATATTTGTTGTAACTATTTTAATGGGTATGATTTCTCGATGATGCCCATTGTACTCTTTTACTATTCTTAAAACTTGAAAAGAATGAATTTCTTCTTGTTTCTGTCGGTGTGTTTCTGATAAAAGTTCTCATGACGTTTGTTTTTAGGTTCGGTGATTAGCCGAGAGATTGATGAATGTTTGTTGTAACTATTTTAATGGGTATGACTTCTCGATGATGCCCATTGTACTCTTTTACTATTCTTAAAACATGAAAAGAATGAATTTCTTCTTGTTTCTGTCGGTGTGTTTCTGATAAAAGTTCTCATGATGTTTGTTTTTAGGTTCGGTGATTAGCCGAGTGATTGATGAATATTTGTTGTAAGTATTTTAATGGGTATGACTTCTCGATGATGCCCATTGTACTCTTTTACTATTCTTAAAACATGAAAAGAATGAATTTCTTCTTGTTTCTGTCGGTGTGTTTCTGATAAAAGTTCTCATGATGTTTGATTTTAGGTTCGGTGATTAGCCGAGTGATTGATGAATATTTATTGTAACTATTTTAATGGGTATGACTTCTTGATGATGCCCATTGTACTCTTTTACTATTCTTAAAACTTGAAAAGAAAGAATTTCTTCTTGTTTCTGTCGGTGTATTTCTGATAAAAGTTCTCATAATATTTGATTTTAAATTGATGATTAATTATTTTCTTATACTTACAAGACGAGGATATTTCAAATTTGTTACAGTACTATGCATAAAAAGGTACTATTTTTAACAAAAATCCATTCGATGAAACATTAAAATATGTGATTTGCAATAAGTTAGGTCATTTTGTAGATTTTAAAATTTTAACATTATTTCTAAATTCAAATATTCTAATCTCATTTTAAGGTTAGGAGAAAGGGTTGAAAACCAAAATTGAGGCATATATAATATGATGTGAATTAAAAATTATCATAAAGTCTCTTAAAAGTTTGTTAGTTTGAACCTTACTAATGCTAAATAATTGAAATACAAATCATATCTTTGCAGAACTTTAAAGGGATGCAGATGATTCTTGCAATGACCTTACAACAAGTGGCATTAATTAAGTTTACTCAAAATACTTACCATTTGTTATATACGTCAACACGTATTTCAATTCCTTTACAGTAAAATCTATTATTATCATTAAAATTACGAATGGCAAAATCACAACAGACATTTAATAAAACTGAAAAAGAAAAAAAACGCTTAAAAAAGCGTGAAGAAAAAAAGAAAAAAATGCTTGCTCGTAAAGCAGCTACCAAAGAAAGTGGTACTTCTGGTATTCCACTTGCTTATGTAGATTTCAACGGAAACTTGGTAGATACTCCGCCAGATCCGGCAATGAAAGTCGAAATTGAGGCAGAAGATATCGTTTTAGGTATTCCTAAAAAAGAAGAAGGTGATGTTGAAGAATTCGATCCAGTAAGAAACGGTAAAGTTTCTTTCTTCGATACAACAAAAGGTTTTGGTTTCATCATAGACGCTGAGAATAACGAAAAATATTTCGTTCATGTTAGTGGTCTTATCGATGAGATTATGGAAAACGATAAAGTTTCTTACGAGTTAGAAAGAGGCATGAAAGGTATGAACGCCGTTCGTGTTAAGAAAATTTAGTTTTAAAGATTTTTAATGGCGAAAATGCAACGTAACACCGTACTGGTAGTATTGTCATTTTTCGCCATTTATTTCATTTGGGGTTCTACCTATTTATGGAATAAAATTGCAGTAACAGAATTACCCGCCTTTATGTTGGCAGGTATTCGTTTTGTAATAGCCGGCAGTCTTATTTTTATAATATCAAAAATATTAGGCTTCTCTCTAAAAATTACCAAGCAACAATTTAAGAATACCATTCTTGCAGGTTTTCTATTTCTAACTTTTGGAAATGGAGTTGTAGTCTGGGCACTTAAATTTGTAGATAGCAGTTTTGCCGCTCTCGAAGTATCAGCGCAACCTTTAGTGGTTTTAATAATGATGCGCGTATTTCAAGGCAAAAAAATACAACCTATGTCAATAGTGGGTGTAGTTCTCGGAGTAACAGGAATTTTTCTTTTAGTCGGACAGAAAGACATCATTGCTCAAGACGGAGCGATATTGGGTATGGTATTAATTTTTTTCTGTATGCTTAGCTGGTCTTATGGTAGTTTATTTGTTGGTAAAGCCGATTTGCCAAAAAACTTCTTTGTAAACACCGGTTACCAAATGTTCACCAGCGGTATATCGTTGTTAATTATTAGTATCATATTTGGCGAACAATGGTCGTCACCAAACACGTGGAGTACTCCCGTTCTTTGGTCTATGTCTTTATTGATTGTTTTCGGTAGCATTGTAACCTTTACTGCCTTCAATTACTTGCTGCGTATTGTATCTCCAGAAAAAGTAGCGACTTCTACGTATGTAAACCCAATAATTGCTATGATTCTCGGGTGGTATTTTTTAAACGAAGATATTACCGCGCAATCAGCGATTGCATCGATTGTATTATTAACAGGTGTCTATTTCATTAATAGCAAAAAGAGCTTAACAATATTCTCAAGGTTTTCAGGAAAACGTATTCCTAAAAATCCTGTAGAGTAATTTTAATAGCAATTACTTCTCTTGGTTTCATATTCTCTAATTGCATGTCACCGATTCGTATACGAATTAACCGAACTGTAGGAAAACCTACAGCTGCGGTCATTTTACGAACTTGACGAAATTTACCTTCTTTTATAGTTATGCTTACCCACGAGGTAGGTCTGTGCCTACCAATTCGTAATGCCATATCTGCATCGGGTAGCGATGGTAAATCTTTTAAAACCTTTATTTTACAAGGCTTGGTCGTATATTTCTTTCCAAATATTCCGATAGTTACACCGGCTGCTATTTTTTGAATTGCATCAGGGGTGATTAAGCCATCCAGTTGGGCTAAGTATTCTTTTTCTATTCCTGAGCTATTTATGGTGTCACTCAACTTACCATCCGTAGTCATTAATAGTAATCCCTCAGATTTCTCATCTAATCGACCAATCGGCATTATCCCTTCAGGAAAATCATAGAGCTCACTCAAAAAGCGTTTTTTGCGTAGTTGCCGATCTTCTCCTGATGTCATCTGACTCAACATTGCGAAGGGTTTGTAGATTTTAAAATGAATGTGTTGCATTAATTTAACCGCTTACAATTTATTTTGATGACATATGGTCGCAAAAGATACCCTTTTTAACGCATGAATTAGTAATCTACTATAGAGAATGTTACCTTTGTAAGCTCCAGAGAAGATTTTATGCAAGAGACAGTTTTTGAATTACAAGATAGAAAGACCGATAAGGAACTTTATAGCTATCAACAAGGAGCAATTCAACAAATTTTTGACAAGTTCGATTCAGAAAAAGAAGATTACCATCTTCTATACCAACTACCGACTGGTGGTGGTAAAACGGTGATTTTTTCCGAAATGGTACGTCAGTATTTAAAAAACCATAACAAGAAAGTTTTGGTAATGACGCACCGTATTGAACTTTGTAACCAGACTTCTTCAATGCTGACCAGTTTTGGTGTTGTAAACAAAGTAGTCAACAGTAAAGCAAATCTTGATGACCACGAACGTTACAGTTGTTATGTAGCCATGGTTGAAACCTTAAACAATAGGTTGAACGACGATCAATTAGATATTTCTGATGTTGGTCTTGTTATTATTGATGAAGCTCACTATAATTCTTTCACCAAACTTTTTAAGTTTTTTGAGAATTCTTTTGTTCTTGGTGTAACGGCAACCCCGTTAAGTTCTAATAAGGACTTGCCTATGAACAAAAACTATGATGAGCTTATACCTGGCGAAACCATAGAAAACTTAATAGCTAACGATTTCTTGGCTAGGGCAGAGGTTTTTCAGTATGACATGGGACTTACATCTCTTGAAATTGGTTCTAATGGTGATTACACCGTTAAATCATCAGCTGATTTATATACGAGTCCAGCAATGCTTGGCAAGCTTTTAGAAGCTTACACCAAACATTCTAAAGGCAAAAAGACATTGATTTTCAATAACGGTATAGAAACATCTATACAAGTATATCATACTTTTGAAGCTGCAGGTTTAAACATAAGACACCTTGACAATACTGCTACCAAAAAGCAGCGTAAGCAAATATTAAAATGGTTTAAAGAAACACCTGATGCTATTCTAACATCGGTTAGTATTTTAACTACTGGTTTTGATGAACCTACTATTGATACTATTATTTTAAACAGAGCAACAAAATCACTAACACTTTACTACCAAATGATCGGTAGGGGTTCTAGGGTTTTGAATAACAAATCGAAATTTACAGTTATTGATTTAGGTAACAACCTTTATCGTTTCGGACCATGGGGTGCAGATTTAGATTGGGGAGCTATATTTAAGTCTCCGAATTTCTACATGGATCGTATTAAAGACGATGAAGATATTGAGAGTGATTTTAAGCTTGAGCTTTCTGATGAAGTTAAAGAAGAATTTAAAAACTCTAAAGAAACTTATTTCGATATTAAAGAAACCTACGAAACGGCAACGTTTGCAGGGGAATCTTCTAAAGTTGTTTTAGAACGTTCTATTGCTCACCATGCATATATGTGCATAGAAAACAGTGAAGATGTTTATGATGCATTAGCTTTAGCTAAATTATTAAAGGAAGATATTGATAATCGTATTCATGTTTACGGAAAGTGTATTAGTAAGAGTACTTACAATTTCTTAAGCTGGTTAAAAGATGATTACCAAAAGAAATTGAACGCTTACTTGCGTGAGAATTTTGATACGGTTTTTGAAGATATTCACGGGCATCCGCCAGAAGATTAAATTGAATGATATTTCTCATTTTCATTTGAGAATTTATAACATAAAAAAGGGCTGTTCATTTAAGAACAGCCCTTTTTATTTATAGCTAATTACTTCTTATTCAACAATAAGACTGTATTGCGGAGTAGGGTTCAAAGGACAGAAATATACATATTCGCCTTTTTCTAATTTCGTTTCTTTAGAATGACCTACAGTGTTATTCTTTACAGCAGCAGTTACATATGCAGTCTGAATATGGTTTTCTGGTTTAGAGGCATCTTTACCTTTTTTTACCAATACCAAACCAACATCTTTACCTACATTGTTATTTGCAACATCGAAAACATAAGTTCCTTCGCTAACAGTAATTGATTTCTGCGTAAACTCGCCAGTTGTTTGCTCTAATGCAATTTTTTTAACTGGTTGCTTCATCATTTTATCTTGAGCGTTTGCGCTAAATGAGAATGCTAATACGATAACTAAAATTGATAATACTTTTTTCATGTGTTTAAAATTTAAAAGCTTTTGCCTAATGGATAGATTAATATTAATTGTTTGTAAAATTGTTTATAATGATGGTGCTACAGGGAAATCAACTGGTACTTGCGTAGTGCTATGTATGTAGTTCGATATTGTTTTATCACCTACTAATGAAATGGTATCAATTAAATTCGCTTTTGTATACCCTGCTGCAAAATAGTTTTCTAAAACTTTTTCGTCTGTACGACCTCTATTTTCAGTAATATTCTTAGCCAATTGAGCCAAAGCGTCTAATTTAGAATCAAATGATGCCTTACCTGCTCTTAGTTCAAGAATTTGCTCATCATTGAATCCGTTCATTTTACCAATTGCGGTATGCGCAGATAAACAGTAGATACAGTTGTTTACTTGACTAACTGCTAGATTAACAACTTCTTTTTCTTTAGCTGACAAAGATGTCTTAGCATTAGCAAAATTTAAATAATTTTCTAAAGCTGTATCACTATTTGCGTAGGTTGCATATAAGTTTGGTACAAAGCCTAAAGCTTTTTTAAGGTTGTCGAAAATTGCTTGGTTGTTTTCGCTTACTTCTTCTCTTGTTGGTACATTAAATGTGCTCATGATTTTATTTTTTTAAATGTTATTATGTATTGATTTATTATATTAATAATCTGGTACAAAGGTATATTCAGAATGATGTTCTAATCATGTAGAGACTTCCTTTCTACATGTCAATTTTTCCTTTATGAAAATGTATTGAATACTTTAGTTAACCTTGAAGAGCTATCAGAATCACAGTAGTAATCTGATAAATGGTTATGATGACAATGTTTTTCTACATTGATAGTATTTGTAACCACCGCCTTTTTAGACGTAAATATTTCTATTAAATTGAAGATTGATTTGTGTTTTAAATTCATGTCTTTGTTGTTTTATTTCTACACTACAAAGATCTAGTTATTATGAATCTTAAAACGGGCAATATCACCCAAGATGTTGTCGATATTTCCCTAAATTGGTTTTTTGAGTTGTTTTTTGAAATCTGATGGAGATTGTTGTGTTTGGTTTTTAAATAGTCGACTTAGATGCGAGGCATCATCAAAACCAATTTCATAAGCTATTTCTTTTGCCGTCTTATCGGTATAGATAAGTAATCGCTTTGCCTCAAGAATTATACGCTCATGAATTATTTGCAGTGGAGTGGTATTAAATTTAGAAAAGGTATTAGATAAGGTTTTTGGTGATTTAAACAATTTATCTGCATAGAACGAAACTGAATGTTCTAACTTGTAATGCTCTTCAACCAATAAATTGAATCCTCTTAGCAAATCAACTTTTACATCGTTGGCAGCTTCACTGAATCCTTCTTTAGCCTTAAGTAATCTTGTGCTCATAATCATAAAGCGAGCCATGAGCATACGCAGCATTTCTGCTTGTATAGTGTCTTCGGTTTCTAACTCATCAACAAACACCTCGTGCAACGTATCGAATTTTCGTTGTTCCTTTTCGCCTAAGTCTATAACAGGTATGTGAGCATTACCGAAAAATAATAATCCGGCACAGCTTACTTCTTGGTCATGATCTTTAATGCAATAGAACTCTCTGTTGAATTGATAGACAATTAAATCGCTACCTTCTGTATATCGAAAAAACTGGATAGGAGTCAATGCCAATAAACTATGTTCAGAGATGGTATACGGAACACCATCTACTTCTATAGAAGCTTTTTGTGTAGTAGTTCTAATAAAAATATAAATACCGGCTTGCTTTGGTTTTCTATAAGATTCTAATAATAATTCATTACCAATTTTGAGTAATCCACCAGTACTAAAATCTTTAAAAACTTCTTGCATAATGCATTGGTCTAAAAAAAGGTTGATTCATTACATATGCAATGAATCAACCTTTATAAATTTTATGAACATCAATTCTATTAAAAACGCACAGAAACCTTTCCTCTTAAATAAAACGGAGTACCAGGAGTAAAATGAATTTCTTCTACTGATGCAGTTTCATTGAATAATCTACTTTCGGTAGCAAACTGAGTTTCGTTCCATTCGGTATCAAATAGATTTTCAACAATTACACCTACCGTCCAATTTTTGATATGGTAGTTTAGGTTTAAATCCGTTACGAAATAACCTTCTGCAACAATACTATTATCTTCATTTGCAGCTCTATCACCTAAATACCTATAATTAAGGTTTCCTGAGAAATTACCTACATCACTAAATGACAAACCACCAACAGCAGTAAAGTCTGGTGCTAAAGGAATATAATCTTCGCCATCTGCTTCTTCAGTACTTCTAGCATACGTATAGTTTACATCACTATAAAGGTATAGCCAATCTAGAACTTGGTAGCGACCACCAATTTCGACACCAACTCTTCTGGTTTTTCCGCTTGGCTCAACAATACCAGCATCACCAACATACACAAATTCTTGGTCTAAGAACAGCCCCCACAAAGTTGCATTAAGCACCAGTTTATCTATTGGTTTAATGATTGTTCCGAAATCTACGCCATATGCTTTTGGCAGAACATCTCGACCTTCATTTGCCGTTACCACTCGTGCATCATTTGAGTGAAAACCTATACCTGTCTTCAAGAACAATTGCCAATTTCTATTCACAGAATATAAGGTGTTTAATTTCGGACTTACAATTGCTTTACTTTCGCTTTTGTTATCATATAACTGGCTAAGCTTGTTTTCATATTCAAAATTAAAATAGTCTATTCGCACTGACGGATTAAAGGTCCAGTTTCCTGTTTTGTACTCTCCATTGACAAATCCATAGATATTAGTTTCATCAACATCGCCAAATGCATATTGCTCTAGAGAGGTTTTTCTATTTAAGGTGTGCTCTAAAGTAACATCATCTACATTATCATTTCTAAACCCGATTCCTGTAGCATATTTGAATCTATCATCAGCGCCTACAGTAATATCAATCTGTTCAAAAACAGTTTCAGCACCCATAATGGCTCTATCTTCATACTGTCGTATTTGGTCTCCATTAATAGGGTCTTCTAAAAAGAATGTGAAGTTTGAAAACAACTCAAAATCGTACTTGCTTACAAAAGCGCGTGTCTTTAAAAATTGATCTTCACCTAAAAATTTAGTATGATTCAACATGAAGTTCGTTCTACTTGTTTGTCCGCCTTCAGTGTCATCAATAGCTCCAAAACGACCTATTATATTTTGATCTATCGCACGTTGTGGTATTTGACCAGAGGCATCCCACTTACTTTGAAAATGAGAAGCGGTTAATGTCAGTTCTTCTTTTCCTATATCATTATAATGATAACGACCCAAAATATTTACACGGTTAAAGTTTTGAGGAGAATCAAAAGGTCCGTCGGTCAAATAAATTTCTGAAGCTATATACCCATCACTTTTACTGCTTTCTAGAATATTGAAAAGCCCAACAAATCGATTGGTGTTAAACTGACCCGATTCATAAGAAACCATGCTTTTATCAACGCTTTTCTTAAGACTTAAATCGACATATCCTGCTGTGTTAAAATCTCCTTTATCAGCATAATACGGTCCTTTTCCGAAGTTAATATTATCTATCGTTTCTGGAATTACAAAGTGTAAATCTGCATACCCTTGTCCGTGGGCATGAGATACCATGTTTACTGGCATACCGTCAACACTAATTGCGACATCTGTACCATGATCAATATCAAATCCTCTTAAAAAAATCTGTTCTGCTTTACCGCCACCCGCATGCTGACCAATTAATAGTCCGGGTACTTTACGTAGTATTTCTTGAGATGATTTTACAGGATCGTTCTGCACATCTATATTAACAAATCTTGTCATGGCATCTACCTTTGACACTACGACAACTTGATCTAAATTAATACTCGATTCTTCTAACGTTATATGTACTCCTTCATCTAAATGGTTTTGATTTACAAGGAGTATAAAAGTTTTGAATCCTAAATTAGAAAAATAAACTGAGTCATTTACTGATGTGGAAGTCAGCGAAAATACACCTGACAAGTTTGTGTGACTGTGTTGCCCTGATGTTTGATTAAAAATGCCGACATTCTCTAAAGCGATGCCTTCTTTATCGGTTACTGTTCCTTTAAGGTTCTGTGCTTCTACACTAATTGATGCAATAAATAAAAAGGTGAATATTAAAAGCTTTAATGCCCGATTACAGCTGTAATTCATAAAATAAAATTTAGATAAGGTTGTCTTTGGCAGTACCTACGATAAAAAATTAGAAAGGTTTTAATGATTGTTAGAAAACGGCAAACCTAATGGATGTAGGTATCATTTAATATTTTTTCGATTTATAACAATGTTTTAACGATTAGAGTCAAAAAGCCCCATTTAATAGTAAGATCTTTGTAGCATACAACAAAACATTTTAGACACATATACATGAGCACTCAAGCATTATTAACTCCGTTTCATAAAAATTTAGATTTAAAAAATAGGATAGTCATGGCACCTATGACTAGAAGTAGGGCGGCAAATGAAGGAAATATACCTACCGAAGATTTACATGTTCCATATTACGCACAAAGAGCATCTGCAGGATTAATTATTACCGAAGGTTCGCAAGTTTCTAAAGATGCCGTAGGTTATATAAACACTGCTGGAATATACTCTAAAGAACAGGTAGAAGGCTGGAAAAAAGTAACAAAAGCTGTTCATGATAAAGGCGGAAAAATATTTATTCAATTGTGGCATGTTGGACGTATGTCTCACCCAGATTTTCATGATGGCGAATTGCCATTGGCTCCGTCAGCAATAAATCCGAATGCGAAATCATTCACACCTGAAGGATTTAAAGATACCGTGATACCAAAAGCAATGACTACTTCTGACATTAAACAAACAGTTGAAAATTTTAAAAACGCTGCTATAAATGCGATTGAAGCGGGATTTGACGGAGTGGAAATTCATTCTTCTAACGGCTATCTATTTCACCAATTTTTTAATAGCACTTCTAACATCAGAACAGATGAATATGGTGGAAATATAGAAAATAGAACTCGTTTCTTTTTTGAAGTTTTAGATGCTATGAAAGCCGTTATTCCACAAGAAAAAATAGGAGTACGATTTAATCCGTCGTTGAACGATATGTTCGGTATCACTTTAGATGAAGAAACAATACCAACTTTCGAATATATTATCAAGAAATTAAATGATTATAATTTGGCTTACGTTCATTTGTCTGAGCCATTTAATGACGTTTCTAATGTGCCATTCGCTGTAGAACATATTGCGAAACATTTTAGACCACTTTATAATGGAACTTTAATGATCAATGCTGGTTTTGATCAAGAATCTGGTAATAAAGTTATTGAAGAAGGTAATGCAGATTTGGTTGCTTTCGGTAAGCCGTTTATTTCTAATCCGGATTTGGTTGAGCGTTTCGAGCATAATTATCCCCTTGCAGAATGGGATGCAGATACTTTTTATACTGCAGGTAAAGAAGGTTATATAGATTATCCAGAATACAGCGAAGTAAACTAAAGTTTAAAAAATAAAGTAAAAATAAAAAGCAGCCATTAGGCTGCTTTTTATTTTCTACTATCTAATAGTATCGGTGTCTTGTTCTAAATTTTCATTTTCGGCTCCGCCTTGGCTATATAGCTGATTCTCCTCATCCTTTAGGTTTATTTGATTTTTTGGCAAACTACGTCCAGGTACATCTAAATCTTTGCCTGCAAAATCAATTTCATTTTCTCTATCAATTAACTGAACATCATCTCCACCATCTGTTCTTGTATTCTTTGTCTTTTCTCCTAATGCAGATAAATCTTGTTCTGTTACATCAGAATTATATTCCACTTTATTATTTTAACTTTTCATAATTATTTTTTTAAGTATTATAAGCACAAGGTATAGGTACTACATCTTTATCCTTATCGCTTTCAAATAAAATTTATGCTCTTTTAAGAAAACCTGAATTGCATTTCTTCATGTCAATAGAAAAATGTTATCGTGTTAAGAAAAAAAGGTAAAGCATTAAGGTTAACGGTAGTATTTAGCCAACTTGCAATCAAAATAAAGAACATGGAAAATATATTAGTAGCCGGAGCCAACGGTACAACCGGAAAAAAAATAGTAAACCTTTTAAAGAATTCTCAATATTTTCAACCTATAGCAATGGTTCGAAAAGAAGAGCAAAAAGAACAGTTTGAAAAAGAAAACATAAAAACAGTGCTTGGTGATTTAGAAAAAGATTTATCGCATACTGTTGAAAATATCGACAAGGTAATTTTCGCTGCTGGATCTGGTGGTAAAAAAGTAATCGAAGTTGACCAAGAGGGAGCTAAAAATCTAATTGATGCCTCTAAAAAAGCAAATATTAAGAAGTTTGTAATGCTTAGTTCGATGGGGGCAGATAACCCTGAAGAGGCGAGCGATTTAAAAGAATACTTAAAAGCGAAACATAATGCTGATGAATATTTAAAGTCTGCAAATTTAGGGTATGCTATTGTTAGACCTGGATCTTTAACAAATGAGGTTGGTACAGGCAAAATTGAACTACAATCTAAACTGAACAAACAAGGTTCTATTACCAGAGATGATGTAGCGCAAACATTGGTAAGGTCTTTACACGATGATGCGGCAATAAATTCAACTTTTGAAATTATACAAGGCGAAACATTGATTGGGAAAGCCATGGATGCTTAATAGGTAACTAAAAAACAGTCTCTAAACAAGAAACGAAAGTCAATACTATTAGTATTGACTTTTTTAAGTTCAATAACCTTTCACCATGACTATTTAAAGTATTTATACTTAACCATGTTATGTATCTTCGTAATAAACTAAACAACCTATAATATGAAAAGTTCATTTTTAAAGATAACTATGGTGCTCGCCGTAGTAATATCGCTAAATTCTTGTAAAGAGAATAAAAAAGAAAGCAATGACAGTGCCGCAACTGAAGTAGAACTTGATAGCACCGATTTGGCTTTGTTAGATTTAAACTTACCTGAAGGTTTTAAAATTGAGGTTTACGCTAGGGGAGTAGATGGTGCGCGTTCTATGGCTATGGGTGATAATGGGACCTTATTTGTGGGTACTCGTACAGAAAACAATGTGTATGCAATTCAAGATACCAATGGCGATTTCAAAGCTGATAATATTATAGTGCTCGATACGATGGAAGTACCAAATGGTATTGCCATGAGAAATGGAGATTTATATGTTGCTCAAGTTGGTAGCCTTTGGAAATATCCGAATATTGAAGAACAAATTGGTGGCGAGCTAGTAAAGGAATTGATTTATGATGATTTTCCGACGGAATTTCATCACGGATGGAAATATATAGCCTTCGGACCAGATGACAAGCTTTATGTTCCTGTTGGGGCACCATGTAATATTTGTAATAAGACGGATGAAGATGGGCGATTTGCAACCATTTCAAGAATGGATCCTGACGGTAGCAATCGAGAAATTTATGCTAGAGGAGTTAGAAACTCTGTCGGATTCACTTGGCATCCTGATACGAAACAAATGTGGTTTACAGATAATGGTCGCGATATGTTAGGTGACGATATTCCGCCTTGCGAACTAAATACAGTTACCGAAGCTGGTCAGCATTTTGGATACCCATTTTGCCATGGTGGCATTGTTAAAGACCCTGAATTTGGAGATTTACGCCCTTGTTCAGATTTTGTTGATCCTGCTTTACAGTTAGACGCTCACGTTGCTCCACTTGGTATTAAGTTTTATACTGGCACTATGTTCCCTGCGGAATATAAGGGTAAAGCTTTCATAGCAGAACACGGTTCTTGGAACAGAAGCAAGAAAGTAGGGTATCGAATTATGATGGTTGATATTGAAGATGGTGAAGTTGTAAATAGTGAAACATTTATTGATGGTTGGTTAGATGAAGTAGCTCAAAAAGCTACCGGAAGACCTGTAGATTTATTAGTATTAGAAGATGGCTCTATGCTGATATCTGATGATTTTGGAGATGCAATTTACAGACTATCATACAGCAATACTGCGGTAGCGAGTAACTAATAATTATAACTTCTTAAATTTTAAAAAAGCAGCCTTTTAGAGCTGCTTTTTTCATTACTAAATGTTCAAGTTCTTTTCGCAACCCTTATATTTATAGTTCGAATTTATTACAACTTCAGCAACATACCATGAACAACTCTAATTCTCGCAGAACATTCTTAAAACAAACTGGTGTACTTTCGGTAAGTTCTATGCTACCCTTGTCTGTATTGCCGATGGATTATAAATATAAAATGGGTTTACAATTGTTCACCATTCGCGATGCAATGGCGAAGGACCCAATCGGGAGTGTTAAATATGCACGTGAACTAGGGTATGTTGACGGGGAAATTTATGGTTATGATGGTGAGAACGACACCTATTACGGTATAAAATCTAAGGAATTTAAAAAACAGATAGATGATTTAGATTTTACTATTTCTAGCGGCCACTACGATTTTTCTAGTCGTTTTAAAGAACCTAATGAAAAGCTCGAACGTTATGTAGACCAATGTATTGAAGGTTCTATTATCTTAAACAGCACATACATTACATGGCCATGGTTGGCACCAGAATATCGTACAATTGAAAATTTTAAAATATTAAAGGATAAATTAAATGTAATAGGGGAACAGGTAACCAGTGCTGGGTTGCAGTTCGCTTATCACAATCACGATTTTGAATTTACAGACCATAATGGTGAGCAAGGTTATGATATTATTTTATCTGGTACAGATGCAAATTTGGTAAAACTACAGATGGATATGTATTGGGTTGAGCATTCTTCAGATAAGAGTCCGGCTGAATTGATTGCCGAGAATCCTGGTCGCTATGTTATGTGGCATATTAAAGATATGGACAAAGTAACTCGTGATTATTCTGAGATGGGTAATGGATCTATTGATTACAAAAGCATGTTATCATCTATTAACAAAGATGATTTACAATATTACTATATAGAGCAAGGCGGTAATTTTGCAGAGAACTCTATGCAGAGTATTACTGATAGCGCTACCTATTTCAAAAAACATCTTCAACGTTATTTATAAGTTTTATGAGTTATCCTGATAAAGTATATCTAAACGGAAGTATTGTGAATTCTGCGGATGCTAAAGTATCTGTTTTCGATCGCGGATTTATTTTCGGTGATGGATTATATGAAGTAATGGTTCAGATAAACGGTAGATTCTTTTATGAAAAAGAACACCTTGACCGCTTACAATCAGGACTCCAAAAAATTAATATTGAGTATGATGCTAGCTTGCTCAAAAGTGAAATTTCTACTTTATTAAAGTCAGTAGGGCTAACCGATAAAGACTGCATGCTTTACATTCAAATTACTAGGGGAGTAGCACCAAGACAACATTCATATCCTGCAGATATAAAACCAACGGTTATGATGTATGCGGTACCAAAAGTATTGCCTGAAATAAATACTGTAAATGCCCATGTAATTACTAGAAATGATTTCAGGTGGTCTCGCTGCGATATTAAGATGACTTCATTACTGGGTAATGTAATGTTGAACGAAGAAGCCATGCAACATGAGTGCTACGAAACCATTTTACATAGAAACGGAGTTTTTACAGAAGCTTCGCATTGCAATGTGTTTTTTGTCAAAGATGGAGTCGTTTACACACATCCGGCAGATGAGTATATTCTTAATGGCATTACTAGAATTGTGGTTATTGAGCTTTGTCATTCTTTAGGTATAGAAATTAAGGAAATTCCTATTTCAACAGAAGAAATCAAAACAATTGATGAGGCGTTCTTGACAGGTACGAGTACACAGATTGCTGCGATTCAAAAAATTGACAATCATTTACTATTTATAGGAAATGAAAAAGGCCCCGTAACGCAAAGATTACAAGAGGCCTTTTTAAAACTTAAATAAGATTTTAGTCTACCTTAAAATAGGTAAAGAATTCATCTGCATCTTTAATATCCATAAGGTTTAAAATATAGCATACTTCACTTAAATCAGAAAAATCAAGTCCGCCTTCATCAACACTTTTATTTAAATATCTATCATCTTTACCATTATATTCATCTGCTAAACGAATAGCCGTATTCCATACCTTGGTTAAATGATCATCATTTAATTTCGATTCCCAATCTACCTTACCATCAGACTTTAAACCCGGTGTACCATTACCGACTTCATTTCCATCGGCAATTCTATGGTAATCTGTAATTGTTTGTGTGTATTTGAGTTTTGTAGGTTCTGTAACCGATTCGTTCCAATCGCTATGCTGAACCACATGAACTTTCTCTTTTATATTTAAAGTAGGCTGCTTTTCTACAAGTTTTAAAACCCAATCAGCAGTAAAATCTGACTGTCCCGCTTCAGCTATCCAAATAGAGCCACCATTATCAATATATTTCTCTGCTTCAAGTAAAACTTGATTTACCGATTTATCCCAATCGGCATGCGCGTCTACCCAATTTTCATGAAAGACCATCGGCATTAATTCGTTCGGTGGTACGTACAAACCTTCTTGAATACCATAAGTACCTGCAACAGCAAGATAATTCAGATCCTTATAATCTTGGTGAGCTAGTAACGTAGCGAAACTTGCTGCGGTATGTAAATCGTCAATATCGGTTTTAGAGTCTAACTGCACTAGCAATAAATCTTTATCCATATTGAATGCTGCTTTTTGGGCATTTATTCCGATACTAAAGAGTAAGGCACATGCTAAACCTGATATTATTTTATTTGCACTGATTGCTTTTTTCATTTTAAGAAATTTGAGTTGATTAATTTGTTGTTTCTACTAATGTACCAAATATTAGCTTGTCATCAATAGAATACATAGCGGTTCGAAAAAAGATTAATAAATCTTAATGCATATAACTTGATAAACAAATGCTATCTAAATCTCTTATCTTACTAGGCCAAACAACAAAACTCAAACAATGCAAAAATCAATTCTAACTTTATCTGTATTTCTTTTGCTGCTGATGCTAAATCCGCTTTTAGCAGTAGAACCGGCAATAAAAACAATTTCTAATTATGAAAATGGTAACTACACTTTAATTTTAGAAGGATACGATTGGGGACCAGCAGTGAAAAAGGTAGTACTACCAACTGCAAAATTGACAACTGAAGCTAATGCTAGCGATTATACAATCGAAGTTGAAAGAAGTGCAGATGGCGTAGAAATGAAGCTAGAAGAAGTAAAAGGTAGTCGAGAAATAGTATTCGCTTATGTTTCTGATGCCAATGGGAGCAGAGTACCTGAAGGAAATCATGTAACCTTAGTTTTATTAGTGCACCCCAACAATCCTTTAGATTCTCCTATTAAATATGTAATTAAAGATGGTAGAGGCAGTAATCAGTGGATTGATTATAAAATGACCATTACCAATACGTCAACAAATAAAATATGGAATAAAGAAGATTCTCGAATATTTAAAGATTTGGATAAGTTTGATTTAAATGGAAAGTATTCTAGTAATGGCATAAGTTTAACGTATGCTTCTTTTGAACCTAAAACGACTTCAGCGAAATCTCCTTTAATTATATGGTTACATGGTGGTGGCGAAGGTGGTACCGACCCAAGTATTGCCTTAGTTGCTAATAAGGCCACTAAATATGCATCACCTGAAATACAATCCTTTTTTAATGGTGCATATGTTCTTGTGCCCCAAGCACCAACTTTTTGGATGCAAGATGCCAATGGAGAATATACAAGAGGTGATAATGATGATATTTATAATAAAGCCTTATTCAACCTAATTGACAATTTCGTAAAAGATAATCCGAAGATAGATACAGATAGGGTTTATATTGGTGGATGCTCAAATGGTGGGTATATGAGTTTGAAACTAATACTTGAACATCCAAAATATTTCGCTGCTGGTTATATAAGTGCTCTTGCTTATTTAGATTCGAATGTTACCGACAAACAAATTGAGAGTATTAAAAATGTGCCGATTTGGTTTGTTCATTCTAAAGACGATACAACGACAATACCAGATGAAACTGTTGTACCATTATATAATAGACTAATTAATGCTAAAGCACCGAATGTTCATTTCTCTTATTATGAGCATGTTATTGATTTAACCGGATTTTATGGTGGCGAAAACTACTATTATCCTGGGCATTGGTCTTGGATTTATAGCCACGCTAACCATGCAAATTTTGATTTTAATGGAGAACCAGTCTTATTACAAGGTGAAAATGTGACTATTATGGAGTGGTTAGCTGCTCAAAAAAAGTAAGAATTACCCTAATTATACTCAAAACAAGCAAAAACTCTTAAAATATTCACAAAATATCGATTTAAAATAAGTTTAAACCCTGTATGTCAACAATTGGCGTCATCTTTGCAACTTAATAAGTATTATAAATTAAATTACATTACAATGAGTAAAGGAACAGTAAAATTTTTCAATGACACAAAAGGATTCGGTTTTATCACTGAAGAAGGAGTTGAAAAAGACCACTTTGTACACATTTCAGGTTTAATCGATGAAATTCGTGAAGGCGATGAAGTTGAATTCGAACTAAAAGAAGGAAACAAAGGATTAAACGCAGTGAACGTTAAAGTTATCTAAGACATATATACTTTCAAGTTTAATAAAAAGCTCTTCAGAAATGAAGAGCTTTTTTTATTACCGCTCATTTTTAAGTCTATCAAAATCTTTTTCTAATTGAAATAGTTTCTCTTCTATATTAAAGTTGGTCTCTGGTAATCTGTGATAGAACACGTATCTAACACGCCACATCTCTTTTATTTCTTTAGATTGCAATTCCACATCATCTACATTTTTGTGCTCGGCACGTAAAACATAAGTATCATTGGTTATAAATAACCGCCTTAGAATAATGCTTTTATCCGTAATTACAAAAACAAGTGTTCCATTATTCAATTTTGAGTAAACCGATGGCGGTATCAATTCGCCTATGGCAATATCTTTTGGAAACATGCCCAATTCATTTTTACTCATTTCTAAATTCTGTACCGTATAAGCCCTAAATTTTTTATCGGGATTAATAGGTAACGATAGAAATGGTAAATCTTGAATGTAAGAATCTTTATTATAATACTTTATATAATCGTTCTGATTTAAAGTGGTAATACAAGGTACTTTTATAAAAAATTCTTGCTCACCTAAATCTTGTTCGACAGTTAAATTCCCTTTAAACTTTAATAAATTATTTACGGTTAATTCTGTTGTTAATAGGTCATCTATAGGAATGCTAAAATAATTAGCAATTTTAATTAGTGTTTCTAATTTAGGTTCACTTCGTCCTTCTTCATATGCTCCTAAGGTCCCTCTTTTAAGCTCAAATAGCTCTGCAAACGCCTGTTGGCTGAGACTTTTTAAACTTCTTATTTTTCTAATATTCTTTCCGAAGTATGACATATTTTGCTAATATAATTTGCAATTGATAAAAATATTATTATATTTGTCTAACAAAATTAGCAATAATTATTCGAATTGCTATTATTTTGAGCTAGTATTTTTTATTAACCGATTTTAAAACACAATATTATGTTCATCGTCGTTGTTTACATTTTAGCGTTCCTAATCTCAATTTAAGAAATCACATCAGTAATATTTTGTATTATTGAATTAAAGAAACCACCTACATAAACCAACATATATGAAAAACCATTTTAATATAACCAGAGATTACCTTCTTCAATTAAACTTTAATATCGTTAAAGAGAATAGAGCAGACGGTATTTTGGTTGTAGAGAAAGAAGATTCTGGGATAAAAAATCTGATTTTAGGGGTGTCACCACCAATACTGATTATGGAGCAATTTATATTTTCTGTTCATAATCAATCCGAAAAAATCTTTAAAAATTTACTTCAGAAAAATAGAGATATCATTCATGGTGCTTTTGTACTAGATGAAACAGCAAACCGGGTCATATTCAGAGATACATTACAAATCGAGAATATGGATCTAAACGAGTTTGAGGCCAGCCTTAATTCTTTAAGCTTATTAATGAGTGAATACTCAGATCAAATAATTGAATTTTCTAAATATTAAAAATAAAAAATCATGAATATATTTAAAAGACTATTTAAAATAGGAGAAGCTGAAACTAATTCGGCAATTGATAAAATGGAAGATCCTATAAAAATGACAGAACAGGGCATTAGGGATATGAAAATAGACCTAGAAAAAAGTTTAGAAGCGCTTGCACAAGTAAAAGCACTTGCCATACGTTCTAAGAATGATCAAGACGTTTACAAGAACAAAGCAAAAGAGTACCAAGACAAAGCCATTATTATTCTAAAGAAGGCTAACAATAAAGAAATGGATGCTGCCGAAGCAGATAGACTTGCTAAAGAAGCTTTAGTTCAAAAAGAAAATAACGAAAAGCAATTAGAAGCTACCAAGACAGAAACTGATAAATTCGAAACTAATGTTAGCCAGATGCAAGGTAATGTTGAAGCTTTAAAAGCCAACATTGGTAATTGGGAAAATGAGCTTAAAACGCTTAAAGCTCGTGTTAAGGTAAGTAATGCGACCAAAAATTTAAACAAGCAAATGGCTGAATTAGATAGTACTGGTACGGTGTCAATGCTTGAAAGAATGAAAGAAAAAATTGCTCAAGAAGAAGCCTTGGCTGAAGCTTATGGCGATATAGCAAATTCTAGTAAATCTATTGATGAAGAATTAGATAAAGCTGCTGATACTACTGAAGCCGCTGCAGATGATGAACTTCAAAAACTAAAAGAACAACTAGGGTTTAATAAAACCAAAAAATAAAAATTTGAATCAATTAATAGACATATTATTTTCTGAGGTAAATATCACGTTAACCTTGTTATTGATACTCCTTCTGGTGTATTGGATCATAACAATGATAGGTGGTCTTGATTTCGATTTAGATATTGATGTTGATGTCGATATAGATGTCGATGCCGATATAGACCTTGACTCTGGTATAGAAGGTGGTAATCTTGATTTTGAAGATATCTCGAATACCGAAGTCAATCAAGATGATGTCATAGGCAAAAGGCGTAGACCACTAAAATGGTGGCAAATTTTTCTAATCTACTTCAACTTTGTAGGCTTACCTTTCATGTTTACGTTCACCTGTTGGATATTTGTTTGGTGGTTGATTACAACACTAATGACTACATTGACGTTTACCTATGATAACTTTATAGGATTCATTATTATGATTGCTGCCCTTTTTCCTGCGTTGTTTGTCAATAAGTTATTTACCACTCCGTTTAAAGGCTTCTTCAAGCAATTGAATAAAGATGGCGATGCACCTGTAGATTTTTTAGGCAGGCAAGCGACATTGTTATCAAACATTACTGAAGACAAAATGGGTAACGCAGAAGTAAAAGCAGACGGTAATAGTCATTCTATTTATGTAAAATCTTTAGACCGTAAGCCATTAACTTATGGTAGCTCGGTTTTAATCATCAAAAGATCCGCGGATCACACATATTTTTTAGTACAATCTTATAACCAATAAAACTTAAATCATTTATGGAATCCATCTTTTCAATTATCGGTATAGGTTTGGGGGTCATCCTCTTCCTTATCATTGTTTATTTTGCAATCATTGCAATGTTCTACAAAAAAGTTCATCAAGGTCAAGCCTTGGTTAGAACCGGATTTGGAGGAACTAAAGTAGCTACGGACAAAGGTCTGTATGTTGTACCAGTATTTCACAGGGTTGAAATAATGGACATTTCAGTAAAGAAAATTCAAATTGAAAGACTCGCTACTGAAGGTTTAATTTGTAAGGATAACATGCGTGCCGATATTAAAGTGGCATTCTTCGTTAGGGTAAATAATGAGGTAGATTTTATTAAAAAAGTAGCACAAACTATTGGCGTTCAACGAGCATCTCGTCAAGAAACCTTAGAAGAACTATTTGAAGCAAAGTTTTCTGAGGCTTTAAAAACCGTTGGTAAAAAGTTTGATTTCATTCAATTATATGAAGCTCGTAGAGAGTTTAGAGATGAAATCGTTGACATCATCGGTACAGACCTTAACGGGTATACTTTAGAAGATTGTGCTATTGATTATCTAGAACAAACGGCTGTTGCGCACTTAAAAGCTGATAATATTCTTGATGCAGAAGGTATTAAGAAAATTAACGATTTAACGGCTGCCCAAAATGTGAAGTCTAATCTTATTAAGCGTGATGAAGAGAAAACTATACGTAAGCAAGATGTTGAAGCAAGAGAAGCTATTCTAGAGCTTGACAAGCAATTGGCTGAAAAAGAAGAGCAGCAAAAAAGAGAAATTGCGAATATAAAATCTCGCGAAGAATCTGAAATTTTAAAAGTATCTGAAGAAGAATTATTAAAGTCAGAAACTGCCCGTATTGCTACTCGTGAAAAAGTGAAAGTTGCCGAAGAAAACATGGAGCGTCAAATTATTGTTGCTCTTAAGAATAAGCAACGTACTGAAGCCGTAGAAACTGAAAGAGTAGAAAAAGACAGACTTTTAGAAGCTACAGAAAGAGAAAGAGTAGTTACGCTTGCACAAATTGAGAAAGAGAAAGTAGTTGAAGTTGAGAAGAAGAACATTCAAGATGTTATTCGTGATCGTGTTACTCTTGAAAAAGGAGTAGTGGAAGAGCAAGAAAACATGAAAGATATTCAAGCTTTCAAGACTGCTGACCGAGATAAGCAAGTAAAAATAACTGTTGCTGAAGCAAATGCACAAGAAGACTTAATTAAAACAATTAAGGCAGCTGAAGCTCAAAAAGAAGCTGCTAAGCAAAAAGCAGAAGAAATTAACATTGAAGCTTTAGCACATAAAGAAGCTAGTACGAAAGAAGCTGATGCTCGTAAAATTTTAGCTGAAGCTCAAGCGAAAGAAGAAGCAATTGTTGGTATGTCTGAAGCGCAGGTGATGCATGCGAAAGCTGATGCTTATGAGCGTGAAGGAATTGTACAAGCTATCATCATCGAGAAAAAAGCGAAAGCAGAAGCAGTTGGTATCGAAGCAAAAGCAGATGCAAAACGTAAAGACGGATTAGCAGAAGCAGATGTTATTAGAGAAAAAGCTATAGCAGATGCCGCTGGTATTGAAGAGAAAGCTAATGCAATGAAGAAATTAGATGGTGTTGGGAAAGAGCATGAAGAATTCAAATTACGTTTAGATAAAGAGTTACAAGTTGATCTTGCTCACATCAATATTCAAAAAGATATAGCAGATGCTCAGGCACAGGTTATTGGTGATGCTTTAAAAGCTGCTAAAATTGATATTGTTGGTGGTGAAACGATGTTCTTTGACCAAATTATCGGGCAAATTACTAGAGCTAAAGGGTATGATAGATTGGTTGAAAACAGTACCAACATACAAGATGTAAAAGATGCTATTTTAGGTAGTGATGACGTAAAAGGTAATCTATTAGAGAAAGTAAAAGAATTCGCTGATAAATACGGAATTTCATCTGAAGACCTCAAAAACGTAACTATAGCTAATTTACTGATGGACTTAAAGTCGAAGTCTAACGATAGCGACGAGCAAACGTTATTTAGTAACCTATTTAACCTTGCAAAGGGATTAGGTATGGGCGATAAAAAACTGAAATAACCGAGTGCGCTAAGAGTTTTTAAGTGAATTATTAATGTAATACTAAAGCCTAGTTACTTTTATGGCAGAAGAATCCCGAACAGACAAAACGGAAGAACATATTTTAGATGGTGGTACTTACGATGTAATTAAAAACCGACTGCAGAAGCAGAAGGAATTTTTACAGAGTAAGCTCATCGAACTAAATGACGATAGAAAAACCGTATTTGGCTCATTAGAAACAAAACTTATTGCGAATGCCAGAATCAATACAGAAAACAATTGTATTGCACGCGACATTGTTTCTTTTGGCGATACGTGTCTGTTCGGGTATAATGTTCATTTCGGACTCAGAACCGAGATAACTATTAAAGATGTTTTTAGCGCTTATAAATTTGAAGAAAATAGTTTTAAAGCTTCTACTCTAGATATACTAGATGATGAAATTTTTAAATCTGACTTCACTAATTTATACAAGTACTATAGAAACACGATATTTTCCAATTTTGCTATTATTGGTAATTATCTACATATGGTTTTTCAGTTAAGCGAAAGCTCTACAGATATTAAAACTTTTAAATGGCTATTGGTTGATAATACCCTAAAGTATATTGATAACCGTAGCGAACATGAATATAAGTTTCCTGTTCAGCAAGAGTTTAAATGGCAAGAGGCTACAAGAGATATGCAACGTTACGGCGAGCATCCTCATGTATCTATAAAAGACCGTGTGTTTGTTGAAACTATTGGTGGTGATCTTACTATCAAAATTGAAGATAACACTGCTGAAGGTAAAGGTATTTTAGATGAACCTGTAGAATACGTTGACCAAACTCTTGATGATGGTCAATATCGTTTTGGGGATTTGGGCAATCTTTTAATCCTAGAAATAAAACCGTTTCAAGAAGTTCCTCGCTATTTTGTTTTTAACGACAAAATGAAAGAGGTTCAGAAAATTGAATCGGTTAAAAATGCCTGTATTTTATTGCCAGATGATCAGGGTATCATTTTTCCAACGGGTTATTATTTACAAACGGGGGAGTATCATATTTTTGATAATGCTATTCCCAATGTAAAATTTCAAGAACGTATTGTTTCCCCCAACGGAGAAGATTTTCTGTATGTATTTTATTCTGCTGCAGAAGGGCTTTATAACCTTATGTCTTATAACATTATAAGTCAGGTTATTAAAACACCTATTATTTGTAACGGTTTTACAATTTTAGAAAATGGTGAGCTTTGTTACTTTAAAACAGAACAAGAGCAAACCAAACATCATGTCGTTCAAATTTGGCAAACTCCTTATTTAAAAGGTGATTACGTGCCTTCGCAGCATGAAGATACACTGCTATATAAAATAGGAAATAAAGATATTGTAAAAGCTATGGCAGAAGTCAATGGCTTAATTACATTATTGAATAAAAACGATAATTACGCCGGACTATATAGTGATATTGCTAAGTTCTCGAAAGATATATTAGATGCGTATTATTGGTTACCTGAACCAGAAACACATCAATTAAACGAGCCTATTGAAGAAATCAACAAAGCATCTAACGCTGCTATTGATGAATTTGAAAAGGTAGTACAACTTCGAAAGAATGCTCAAAATCAGTCCAAATTAATTCGTCAAAACGCTGAGGAGTTATTTAATAAAATTAAGAGTACCTCTTTTAAAAGCATAGATGAATTTGTTGCGCTACTTACAAGATTAAGATCTTTAAGAGGCGAAGCTATTTCACTAAAAGAAGTGAGATATATTGATTTAGAATATATAGAGGTTCTAGAAGAACAAATAGGGGAGCAGACCAAGAAAATATCTGAACGATGTGTTCAATTTCTTTTAAATCCGAATGCGCTACAACCGTATCATGATGCTTTAAAAGATAAAAAGGAATTTATTGCCAAAGTTGAAAAGGTAATTGAAGCAAAAGAGAAAGAAGAAGAAATTAATGAGATCAGCGCCGATCTTGAAATGTTGATCGATATTGTTTCTAATTTAGAAATTGAAGACACTGCGCATTCAACAAAAATAATCGATGATATTTCATTGATTTTCTCTACTATAAATGAGCTTAAAGCTGCTTTAAAAAATAAGAGAAATTCTCTTGGTATATCTGAAGCAAAAGCAGAGTTTGCCGCTCAGTTAAAATTGATTGATCAAAGTATCATCAATTATTTAGATATGGCATCTACACCAGAAAAGTGTGATGAATATCAAACAAAAACATCTATTCAATTAGAAGAGCTCGAGGGTAAATTCACCGATTTTGAAGAGTTCATTGAAACTATTATTGAAAAAAGAGAAGAGGTATATGCTGCTTTTGATGCCAGAAAGAACTCTTTAATTGAAAAACGAAATAAAAAAACTAGTGCATTAGCTAATGCATCTGGCAGAATTCTAAAGGGTGTTCAGAAAAAGGCTCAGAGTTTTAAGTCTGCGGTAGAAATTAACGGATACTTTGCATCTGATCTTATGATCAATAAGCTTCGTGATATTATTTCTCAGTTACAAGAGCTCGATGATAGTGGTAAAGCTGAAGAAATTGAAACCCAATTAAAGACTGCTAGAGAAGATGCCCTAAGAAAGTTAAAAGATAAACTTGATCTTTATGAAGACGGTGATAGTGTAATTCGATTAGGAAAACACAAATTCGGAGTTAATAAGCAACAGTTAGACTTAACAATTGTTTTTCATAACAATGTACTTAACTATCATTTGACAGGTACCGATTTTTACAAGGAGCTGAACAATGAAGCGTTCGTTAAAAATCGACATTTGTGGGATCAAGAATATGTATCGGAAACCGATGACATATATCGTGCTGCATATTTAGCGTATAAAATATTTACAAATTTCACTGAAGATGATTTGCTTCCGCTAAGTGAAGAAGAACTTTTGAAAGTTGTTCAAGAACAAAGTAGAAATGATTATTCTGAAGGTTACATTAAAGGTGTTCATGATGTAGATGCATCAAGAATACTAAGGCTTTTAGTACATAAGCACCATGAATTAGATTTGCTTACATACCGACCAGAAATTCGTGGTTATGCCCAATTTTTCTGGAATGATTTAGATAAGCATGTTAAAGATGAATTGGACCAGGGTTTAAAAGCCGCTGGCGAGGTTTTACAATACTTCCCAGAATCTAAAGAGTATGCTTCTATTATAGTAGAATTACAAAAGAAAATTGAGGTGTTTGCCGAAGAAACGAAGTTATTCGATGCGCTTTTAAGCACAGATATTGCTGAATATTTATTTGAAGAGTTAAAATCAGATTCTGAATTTGTTTATAGTGGTTTCGCCATTCAATTAAAAGATGAGTTTCTAAAATTACTTAAATCTCAACAAGCAGATTTAAAGTTTAAGAAAAGTGTTGAAGAAGCTCCTAAACTTGCATCTAAAGTTCGTTTGGTAAAACAATGGGTTGGTGCATTTTTAAAATCTAAAAAAGATGTTGAAAACGCAATTGACAGTAACAGATATGAAAATGAAATTGTTGGTGCAATTTTATTTAGAGACGAATCTGCTTCTAAAATTAAAGCGGTTTCACCTAATGAAGCTTTAAAAGACTTGAGAGGATCTCATGGAACAATTGTTGAAGGAATCTATTCATTCAATTATCATGATTTTATCTCTAGGTTGAATTTATTTCTAACAGATGAAGTTCCTGCTTTTCTAAAATTTAAAAAGACAAAACTTGAAATTACCGAGAAATTAAAGACCGATTTAAAGTTAGAAGAGTTTAAGCCTAGAGTGCTTACCTCTTTCGTACGAAACAAATTAATTGATGAAGTTTATCTTCCAATTTTCGGGAATAATCTAGCCAAACAGTTAGGTACAGTAGGGGCGAACAAACGTACCGATAGAATGGGAATGTTGCTGTTGATATCTCCACCAGGTTATGGCAAAACTACTTTGATGGAGTACATTGCGAATCGCCTAGGTTTAATTTTTGTTAAGATTAACGGACCGGCAATTGGTCATGAAGTAACCAATGTGGATCCTGCTTCGGCAAAGAATAGTGCTGCTAGAGAAGAACTTAAAAAGTTGAATCTTGCTTTTGAAATGGGGAATAACGTAATGCTTTATATCGATGATATCCAGCATTGTAATCCGGAGTTTCTTCAGAAATTTATTTCACTATCAGATGGTACTCGTAAAATAGAAGGTGTTTATGAGGGTCAGCCAAAAACCTACGATTTACGCGGTAAAAAATTCTGCGTAATTATGGCGGGTAACCCATATACGGAAAGTGGAGAGAAATTTCAGATTCCAGATATGTTAGCCAACCGTGCCGATATTTACAACCTTGGTGATATTATTGGTGAAACAGAACACTTGTTTAGATTAAGTCTCATTGAAAATTCGCTGACCGCAAATCCTATTTTACAACAATTGGCGAGTAAAGAATTCGACGATGTGTATACCTTGGTAGAACAAATTGAGTCTAAGTCTGACGAAGGTCAGCTTATTGGCAACCATTCTAGTCAAGAAGTTGAGGAATATAAAAAGGTATTGGAAAAGGTGTTAAGAGTGAGAGATGTATTATTGAAAGTAAATGCAACGTACATTAAAAGTGCTGCCATGCAAGACGAATACCGCACAGAGCCTTCTTTTAAACTTCAAGGTTCTTATAGAGACATGAATAAATTGGTTGCTCAGATAGTGCCTATCATGAACGAAAAAGAACTAAACACCATGTTGCGTTCACATTACGAGAACGAAGCACAAACTTTGACCGGTTCTGCTGAAGCTAATTTATTAAAGTACAATGAGTTAATAGGTAATCTTTCAACAGAAGAAGATACCCGTTGGAGTGCTATTAAAGAACAATTTGTAAAAAATAATAAGCTAAAAGGATTTGGTAATGCTAATGAAATGGCACAAGTGCTTTCTCAAATGATGGAATTTTCTGAAAATTTAGCGGGTATAAAATCTGTTCTTGAAAAAGGTCTGAACAACGAGTAGCTATCAACTAGAGGTTATTTTTTTCTTTTATTACTGAATTTCAAGCTTTCACGTCAAAATAAAGACGTAGTTTTGCACCCGCAAAAAAGCTGTATTATGAAGCGCATTAATGAATACAAGAAACTCTTCGGGGTTGAAAAAGAAATTGAACTTAAAGCACTTAAGTCCACGTATAGAGGTTTAGTAAAAGAATGGCACCCAGACAAGTTTCAAGAAGGTGATGAGAAAAGAGAAGAAGCTGAAGTTCAAAGTCGTCGTATTATTGACGGATACCACTTTCTAGTAAGTATCGCTCCTGAAACCAAAGAAGCTAATAAAGAAGTATACAACGAGTCTATTAACTCTGGTGTTGCCGATTTTCAGCATAATGGTTTAGTTTTAGAAGTTACTTTCGTTGATGGTGCTACTTATGAGTACTTCGGTGTAACGAAGCCTATTTTCCAGAAAATGATCAATTCTAACAAGTTGAACAGATTTGCGAAAAGAACAATTTTTCCAAATTATCTTCACAGAAAATCGAAACGTGACCTTCAAGAGGCATAATCGTATATAAATTAATGGATATTAAAGACGCATGAAAAATCAAAAAGAGATTTTATCAAAATTGAATATTGATGCGTTAAATCCGATGCAAGAGAGTGCGTTAGATGCTATCTCATCATCGAATAATACCATTTTACTTTCTCCGACCGGTACAGGAAAAACATTAGCTTTTCTTCTACCGGTTTTAGAATTTATGGACCATGACAATCCTGAAGTTCAGGTATTAATCTTAGTTCCTTCTCGCGAATTGGCTATTCAGATAGAACAGGTTATTCGTAATATGGGTACTGGTTTTAAAGTGAATGCCATTTATGGTGGTAGGGCAATGTCTAAAGATAAGATAGAGCTAAAACATACACCTGCAATTTTAGTCGGAACGCCTGGTAGAATTCTTGACCATTTTATGGCAGATCGTTTTACCAAAGAGCATATTAAAACTTTAATTCTTGACGAATTCGATAAGTCTTTAGAAGTCGGATTTGAAGAGGAGATGACTGAAATTCTTGCCGAATTACCAAATCTTAAAAAACGTATTCTTACTTCTGCAACCGAGGCTGTTAAAATTCCCAAGTTTGTGGGAATGGAAAACCCTAGAAGAATCAATTATCTTAAGAAAGATACACCATCAAAACTTACGATAAGTACCGTTATCTCTGAAGAAAAAGATAAGTTGAAAACATTAGTTCAACTTTTAAAATATATTGGTGAAGAACCAGGTATTATCTTTTGTAATTTAAAAGATAGTATTGATACTGTTAGTTCGTTTCTAAGTCAGAAACATATTCTGCATGAGTGCTTTTCTGGTGGTATGGAACAGAAAGACCGCGAACGTGCTTTAATTAAATTTAGAAATGGTAGCAGTCGTATTTTAGTTGCAACTGATTTAGCCGGTAGAGGTATTGATATTCCTGAATTAAATTTCATCATTCATTACGAATTACCGCAACGTATTGAAGAGTTTACGCATCGTAATGGTAGAACTGCTCGTGTAAATGCAACAGGTACCGCCTATGTTATAAAATGGGATCAAGAATCGTTACCTGGATTTATTTCAAATTCAAAGCCAATTGGCATCGGTAAAACCAATAGGTTAGGGGACCCTTTTTGGGAAACGTTATTTATTTCTGGTGGCAGAAAAGATAAAATATCTAAAGGTGATATTGCCGGACTTTTCTTCAAACAAGGTGGTTTGAACAGAGAAGAATTGGGAGACATTGAACTAAAACAAGATTGCGCTTTTGTAGCTGTGGCTAAAAGCAAATCAGATAAACTTGTAAACGAGTTAAACAACTCCCGATTAAAAAAGAAAAAAGTGCGTATTACCGTACTTTAATCATAGTTAGTATTTTTGCCCTTTTTAAGGTAGTATGATGAAGGATAAACAACACGAGAACGAAACTGAAATCGATTTAACCGAGATTGAAAGTTGTATTGAAATTTTAAATCGTTTGGTAACTGATACCAATCAAATATTTGAAATTCCTGAAGACAGAAGAATTGCCTTAATTAAAGTTGCTGGTCAATTATCTCGCCCTAACAAGCAAGAGTTCGCTAAAAGGGTAAAGGATGCCAAACGTAACGAAAAAAGAAAGCAAGCAGTTCGCGATAAGCATGCTCGTAAAGAAACGGGTATAAGAAGCGCTCGCGAAGCTCATGTGTTTGTTGCTCCGAAATTATTACCTGCTGCAGAATTAGCCAGTAAAGATTTACCAGAACTAACAACACCCCGTAATTGCTACGTTTGTAAAGCGGAATTTACTAAACTGCATCACTTCTACGATACCATGTGTACCGATTGTGGTGATTTCAATTACGCGAAAAGATTTCAGAATGCCAATGTAAAAGGTCAAGTTGCGGTAATTACCGGATCTCGTTTAAAAATTGGATACCATATTACGTTAATGCTTCTTCGTGGTGGAGCAACTGTGATTGCAACCACACGTTTTCCTGTAGATTCTGCACTTCGTTTTTCTAAAGAGGAAGATTTTATGGAGTGGGGGCACCGACTTAAAATACACGGTTTAGATTTACGTCATATACCTAGTGTTGAAATCTTCTGTAATTTTATTGAGCAGCAATACGATAAATTAGATATTCTTATTAATAACGCTGCACAAACAGTACGTAGACCTGCAGGTTTCTACCATCACTTAATGGAGAATGAAGAACGTGAGTTCGCTTCATTGCCGAAATTTGCTCAAATGGTTTTAAGTGACCATGAAAGTTGTTTAGATGAATTGAAATCGTTCAGTAATAAAGCGTCACCAAACCAAAATATGCCCGTTACTTGGCATGGACCAGAACCTGGTATTGGTTTAAGAGCTTCTGCAAAGCTGTCTCAAATTCCGTATAGTTTTGATAATGCTTTGGTTGCCCAAGAGGTTTTCCCTACGGGGGAATTGGATGCCGATTTACAACAGGTTGATTTACGTAAAACGAATAGTTGGCGCTTAAAGCTAGGCGAGATAGAAACTACCGAAATGATTGAGGTTCAGTTAGTTAATTCCGTAGCACCTTTCGTGTTATGCAACCGTTTGGCAGAGTTGATGAAGAAAGAGAATACAGGTCAAAAGCATATTATTAACGTTACGGCGATGGAAGGTAAATTCCACCGTTTCTTCAAAGAATCTCGTCATCCACATACTAATATGGCGAAAGCTGCATTAAATATGTTGACGCATACTGCTTCAGGTGAATTGGCTAAAGACGGAATTTTTATGAATGCCGTTGATACCGGTTGGGTTACTGATGAAGATCCTGCTGAATTAGCTAAAAAGAAACAAGAAGTTCACGATTTTCAACCTCCTTTAGATATTGTTGATGGTGCTGCTCGTGTAATGGATCCTTTATTTGATGGTATTAATACGGGCAAACATTGGTGTGGGAAATTCTTAAAAGACTATTTTCCAATAGATTGGTAGATGTATTATTCTTAGAATATGTGCATTTTGTTGCTGCATTCTTAATTGTTTAGAAACATTTAATAAAAAGTTAAAACTCTTACTGTTCTTATTTACTAGTCTGAATCTATTTTCGTTTTTTTGCGGCATGATTAGGCTAACTATCAAACCATTACTACAATTTCTTGTATTTATAGTTGTCGGAATTTCTATTCCGATGAATGCTCAAGAAACGCAAACGTATAACGGACCTTTACAAATAGGTAAGTATAACGGTAAAGCAACGTACTCTTATAAACTTGTTGAGAACGACACTGTTCTTGATGGGGATTTTACGGTACTGCGTTCAAATCTTCAAGAACTTTTAGAGAAGCAAGATTACTCCTTTCAATTTAAAGGTGCTTTCGTTGACGGTACCGCTAATGGACCATGGAAATTTCAATTCGGAGAGTTCAATTCTAAGAGTCAGTCTGAGGTCATAGATTACCAATATCGGGTATTGGTTAGCGGAATTCAGAAATCTGCCGCCGGAAAAATAAAAATGGGCAAACCCAATGGTAAATGGACCATTTTAGAAGAACAGATTGAAAACTCTGAAATATCAAGCACCCTATTTAAAAGTGTCGTTTCTTTTGATAACGGCGTACCACAACAAAATTTCAGTATTAATAATGAAAACTATACGCTAGTAGGTAGATTTCTACGAGATGGTTTGGCGCATGATGAGTGGTCATTGTTCCCTTCAAACGGAATGGACCAATCTGAAAGCTGGTATTTTAAAGATGGTATACTTCAATCTATTAGAGTAGATGATGATAATGACCATAAAACCATACAAGCATACAAAGGCTATAGTGGAGAAACAAGGGTTATTAATCTTGATGCAGGTTATATTAAGGCTTTAGAAATTCAACTTTCACAAGTTGATGTTGACATCCTGCATCATAATAGTCTACCCGAACTTTTAAAGCAAAATGCAGCACGTTACCAAGAGGTTGATGGTATATTATCAGAACTCGGCAAGTCAGAATTTCTTCCAGAATTTAAAGTTAAGGTACCTTATTACCCCTTAGATTCTTCACAAATTCGAAAGGTTGATAGCATCGTATCCTATTATAAAAAAGCAAATGAATTAAGTGAATCTATACTACACAATTCACAATTGAATATTCTAAGATTATCTGATACCAATACAGCATATCAGTATAATACAGTGCTTCAGTTAAAGGAAAATTATCTTAAACCGATTCAAGAAATAGTAAGTTATGATTCTTTGGGTATCCTAGAATATACATCGCAAGAGCAACTGGTCAATCACGTTTTTGCAAATGGAATGCCAAAATCTGAAATGGATATAGAGATACAAGTTGATAGTGTTTCTTCATCCAAATCATATACTATTCCAACAACTTCCTTAACTAAGTCTTCAAATTCAAATATCGAAAATATTGAAGCTGTTGCTAAAATGGGTTATGACGGTATTCTAGCAATTGCCAATGAAGTAAAAGAAACGCTGGCTCAAGAAAAACGACAGAATGAGTTAGCTAGTTTAGAAGAGGAAATCATATTGCAAAACGATTCATTAGTCTCTTTTATTATAGCCACAAATGATAGTATTCCATTAAAATATGCCAATTCTTTACAACAAATTAAATCATTTGCAAACACAACGCTAAACGATTACTCAAAAGTAAAATCTGCTCAAAACAGGTTAATTGCTGCTAGAAGTACCGTTAAATGTCTTGACAATTTAAACGAGTTGTCAAGTACGGTTTCGCAAATGCCGGCATACAAAACCACCATAGAAGAAAGTTATACCGACCGAATTTGGAATCCGTTTATGGCAACTTTAATGGATGAGGATATTAAAAAGAAAATCACTTCAGCTTATTCCAAAATTTTAGAACCCTACTTCTTAGCTGAAATAGAACAACACTTATCGTGTGACATTATTGAAGATTTAAACAACACTATTACGGCTACGTACAAAAAGGTGCTAGAACTAAAAGATCAAGACACCAAAAAGCTGGAACGAAAGCTCAAAAAGGAAAAAGATCCTGTTACCGTATTAGAGATGTTGAATGTACAAAACACTACAAAGCAATAGCCTATGAAAACGTTTCGTACACATATCGTAAAGATTTCATTTTTAATGCTTTTTGCCTTTGTTTTTCAAGGATTAGCACAAGAGAAAGAAGCAGTAGAATTACCAGAATATTCGAAGTATAAAGATTTAGGCACCAAAACCTGGATCAATACTTACGGTAATATTAGAATAAGTAAACGCTTATTTTGGGATGCACAAACGCATTTAAGATTAGAGGAAACGGAAGCTACACCATTTTTTGGTCAGGTTGCACAGGTTTATAATAGACATGCCATTGGGTATATACACTCAAAATATTTTAATGTTCGTTTAGGCGGAGTATTGCGTTTAAACTTCAATACGGATGAGGCTTCTACAGACCGTAATTTAGTACCTGAATGGCGTATTTGGCATCAGTATCAATTTGCACAGTCATTGGCTAGTATGATGATTTATCACCGTATTCGTATTGAACACCGTTGGACCCAAAGTTTTGTGGAGAATAGTGAATACATTTTTAGAAACCGATGGAGGTATATGTTTAGAATGAAAATTCCGTTGAACAATCATAAGCTAAAACCTAAGACATTTTACGTTGCACCAGAGGCTGAATTAATTATGCAAAGTGGAAAAGCCGTTGTTGCAAGCCCGATGGAAGATTTACGATTAACCACTACCTTAGGTTATATTCTTACACCAAGATTAACGGTTGCAGCTGGTGCCATGTATTCTCAAGGTCAAGATTTGACCAATGGCGGATATTACAAACAGAGTTGGGCAATGCGTTTTCACGTGTATTTTTCCCCAGATTTCAGAAAGGTAAAAAACAAACTTCCAGAAATTCACTTAACAGATTAATACCATAGAGCAAACAAACACTATGAAAAAAAGAGATGTAACATTGTACGGTCTGTTAGCCATCATATCTGTATTGGCAATTTATTTTGGTATCAAGTCAAGCACGCTTGAAAATGAAATAGGGAATAGTAGTAAGGCAAAAGAGGAGTTAAATGTTCTTGTAACAGGTAATAAAGAATTAGTAGCCATCGACTCTGTTTTAATGAAAGGTGATTATAATAAAGCTATTGAATCTTATAACACAACTCTTGAAAATCACGAAGAGTTGAATTCGGTTATTCCCTTACGTATCGCGTTAGCTCAAAAGCTAATGCAGAATGATATAAAAAGTAACTCTGAAAAAGTAAATGAAGAGATTTCTATCGATTCTATTGCCATTGCACCAGTTAATCAAAGTGAAATTAGAAGTATCGATTCTCTGAATTTTGCATTAGAGAAAGCACGTGTGCAGTTAAGTAATATGCGTAAGCAACTTAATAATAAATCGTTCGGTGAATACCTTAGTTTTAGTAGTAAAAAAGGAACTGCTTTGCATTATGTTGGTCAGGTAAAAAACAACAAAGCAAATGGTGCCGGTATTGCCGTACTTGAAACGGGTAGTAGGTACGAAGGCGAATGGAAAGACAACCTACGCGAAGGCAATGGTACTTTCTACTGGCCCGATGGGGAATATTACATTGGCAGTTATAAAGATGACATGCGAAATGGTGAAGGAACTTATTTTTGGCCAAACGGTGAAAAATATAAAGGACAGTGGAAAAATGACAAGCGAAATGGCAAAGGTATTTTTCATAAAAAAGAAGGCTCTGTCATAAGTGGTATTTGGGAAAATGATAAACTTAAAGATACTGACAAGTAGATTTTATACTATCATAACAGCGTATTACATAAATTTCTATAACGAGATTACGTCAAATCTCAATATGTAATTGTTACATTAAGAAAATCGTAAAAATCATCTTGAACGTATGTTTTGCGTAATGGTTTAAGTAACTTTAGGTCTTAACCAAACTATTACTCAAACCTAAATGAAATCGTTCTTTCGTTACCTAGCCGTTGCATCGTTTGTATGCATTTCTTCTTCACTTTTTTCACAAGATTTTTCAGCATTAGAATATCGTACTATTGGACCATCGCGAGGTGGTCGTGTTACTACCGTTACGGGCACACCTGTTTTACCTGGTACTTTTTACTTGGGCGCCTCTGGTGCCGGAGTATGGAAAACCGATGACTACGGAACATCTTGGAATAATATTTCTGACGGATTTTTTGATACGCCTTCTATTGGTGCAATTGAAGTAGCTGTTAATGACCCTAATATTGTTTATGTGGGAACTGGTTCTGACGGATTACGTAGCAATATCATTAGCGGAAAAGGAGTTTACAAATCTATAGATGCCGGACAAACATGGGACCATATCGGACTTGCGAAAGCCGGACAAATTGGTGCCGTAGAAATTGACCCTACGAACAGTAATGTGGTTTGGGTGGCTGCAATTGGTGATGCTTTCAAGGCTAATGAAGAACGTGGCATTTACAAAACAATTGATGGCGGAGTTTCTTGGGAAAAGATGCTACATATATCTAACACAACCGGGTTTGCTGATTTAGAGCTTCTACCTGGTAACCCCAATGTAGTCTACGCAGCCGCTTGGAAAGCGCAACGTACACCTTGGACAATTATATCTGGCGGAGAAAATAAGGAAGGTGGAATCTATAAATCTGTCAACGGCGGTAAAGATTGGATAAAGCTAGAAACAGGTTTACCTAAAGGATTGATCGGAAAAATAGATTTAGCGGTTTCTGCAGTAGACTCCAGTATTCTGTATGCCGTAATTGAAGCACCGGGAGATGAAGGTGGAGTTTACAAATCTGTAGATCAAGGAAAGACCTTTGTACAGACATCTAATAATAAAGGTTTGGTCAATAGACCATTTTACTATATTAATATTGAGTTAGACCCAACCAATCCTGATATTGTGTATTCTAATGCTAATCCATTATTGAAATCTATAGATGGTGGTAAGAACTGGGCAATGATGTCAGTACCTCATGGTGATAATCATGATATATGGTTAAATCCTAATAATCCTGATTTATTGATTCAATGTAATGATGGTGGTGCTAATGTTTCGCATAATGGTGGTAAAACATGGTCTTCACAATTCAATCAGCCTACGGCAGAAATATATCAGGTTGCAGTAGATGACCAATATCCTTATTGGATCTATGGTGCACAGCAAGATAATACGACCATAGCCATACCAAGTTCAGCCCCTAGCGGTACTTCTGCACAGGGCACACAAGTTATGATTGAAGTTGGTGGTTGTGAAACCGGACCGTCAATACCAAAACCTGGCAATCATAATATCATTTATAACAACTGTAAAGGACGATTTAGTGTTTACAATAAAATTACAGGTGTCGGTAGAGAATATTCTATTGGTGCTTCTAATATTTATGGACATAACCCTAAAGATTTAAAATATCGTTTTCAACGCGTAGCTCCCGTTCATATTTCTCCTCACGATCCAGATGTGGTGTATATGGGCTCGCAATTTGTACATAAAACAAGAAATGATGGAGTTATTTGGGAAACAATTTCTCCTGATTTAACTGATTTTGAAGCGGATAAGCAGGTAATATCTGGTAACCCCATTACTAGAGATATTACGGGTGAAGAATATTACAGCACCATTTATTCCATCCGAGAATCGAAAATTAAAAAGGACTTAATCTGGACAGGCTCCAATGACGGCGTAGTTTCTCTTACTCAAGATGGCGGTCAAACTTGGACGAACGTGACTCCGAAAAAAATGTCAAAAGGAGGTAGAGTAGAATCTATAGAGCCTTCTCAATTTAATCCCGCGAAAGCATATATATCGGTGGACAGGCATTTATTGGGTGATGCTACTCCGTACTTCTACAAAACCGAAGATTATGGTAAAACATGGGAGTTATTGACTAGCGGAATACCGGCTGATCATACAGCTAAAGTTTTACGTGAAGACCCTAAAACAGCGGGACTTCTTTATGCCGGTACAGAATACGGAATGTTTGTTTCTTTTAATGACGGACAACAATGGGAAGCTTTCCAACAAAACTTACCTGTAACTCCGATCACTGATATTATCATTAATAGAGGAGATTTAATTTTAAGTACCATGGGTCGTGGTTTCTGGGTATTGGATAATATTACTTCGTTGAGAAATCCTGATGTTGCTACTTTAAGTGATTCACCTGTATTATTTCAACCAGATAACACAATACGTTACAGAACTCCGCGACGTGACAAAGGTTTTCCTAATTATCCAACAACGGGAGTTTTAATTGATTATTACCTACCTAAAGATGGCAAAAACAATGTTCAACTAGAAATTTTAGATGCCAACAAGCAATCTATAGCTACTATAATAAGTGATTCTACAAAGGTAAAATCTACTACAGAAGAAGTGGAAGATATGAGTCTAAGCATGTCTTTCAGCTACTTTGATACGAAACTAGAAACCAAGAAAGGTTTAAATAGATTTCAATGGAATATGCTTCAAAAAGGAGCTTGGAGCGACAAAGAATCGAGAAGCTACAAAAACGGACCTATGGTGCCACCTGGAACTTATACCGCGAAACTAACCGTTGGAAAAAAAACATTTGAACAACCATTTGAAATTCTTGTAGATCCTAGATTAGTAGAAGAAGGCATAGATAAAACCATCATCGCGGAGCATTTAGCTTTTGAAAACAAAGTATTGGATTTACTGACAGAAGCGAGAAAATTTCAATCGAATTTAGAAGCAGAAATCAAGAAAAGTACGGGAGATAAAAAGCAATCTTTAGAGAGCGTTTTAAAAACGATAAAGAATGAAGAAGGAGCATATCCGCAGCAAATGCTAGTGCCACAAATAGCGTATCTATCATACATTGTTGGCGGTGCCGATAAAATACCTGGTAACGAAGAAGTAGAGCGATTAAAAGACCTAAAACAGCAATTCAATGCTGTTAAAGAACAGGCAAAACTTAACTAATTTATTATTGGGCAATTGTTACTCAGATAGCAATTGCCCAAAATACTCGTCGATAAAATTCCACTTTCCGTATAAAGAAAAAGGCTAGACTTCTATTACTTTTTAATAATGTAGTATAAAGTTTCACTTTTGGAGTGTTAATTAAAAACACGCTTAAAATGAAACAAATTATAATCATAACAGGCATTTTATGTGCTCATTTTGGTTTTTCGCAAGAAGTAGAAACCCAAGTAGCATCAAAAATATGGTCTTTGGAAGATTGTATTTCGTATGCCATTGAAAACAATATCACTGTAAAAAATGCTGAAATAAACGCAAGTATCTCTGAGGTAGATTATAAAACGGCTAAATCAGCCAAGCTACCTAATCTATTTGGTAGTGCATCTCAAAATTTTTCTAATGGTACTACAATTGACCCTATTACAAGTGATTATGTTTCTGATCAGATACATAGTACCAATTTAGGAGTTAACAGTTCTATGACGCTCTACCAGGGTAATCAATTGAGTAATCAAGTAAAGCAAAATAAACTTTTAATAGAGCAAAATAGTTTATTGGCGCAAGAGGCTAAAAACAATATTGTTATTAGCATCTTAGAGTCATATCTACAGACATTATATAGCAAAGAGGGCATCACAATTGCAGAAAACAATTTAACTGCATCAGAAAAAGAAGTGTTAAGAGCAAAATCTAGGTTAGAGGCAGGTACAATTGCACTAAGCGATTATACTGAAGCACAAAGTCAAGCAGCTACCAATAAATACAACGTTATTGCCGCTAAAAATGATTACGAGCTTAACATTATAGACCTAAAGCAATTGTTGGAATTATCACCATTAGATGATTTACAAATAGAAACGGTAGATGAAAATCAAGATTTAATATACCTAGAATTAAACAAAGAAGCAATCTATACAAATGCTTTATCGTATTTACCAGAAGTAGAGGCTAGTAATACTAATATTTTAATCAACGAAAAAGAGCTAGAAATAGCTGAAGGAGGTTATTTACCTACGTTATCATTAACAGGTAGTCTTGGTTCTGGATATACAAGCATTAGAGATAATAATTTCTATGACCAACTAGATGTCAATTTCAACCAGAGACTTGGTTTAAGTTTAAGTGTTCCAATTTTTAATAGAAATAAGACTAAGTCTGCCGTACAAATTGCTGCATTTAATATAGAAAAAGCAGAAATACAAAAGCAAGTAGTAGAAAAAGAAGTTATTAAAAAGGTTGAAATAGCCTACCAGTTTGCACTTTCTTCTCAAGAGCAATTAGTTGCCGCAGAAGCATCACAGAGTGCTGCAGAACAATCTTATAACCTTGCGCAAAAGAGGTATGAGCTTGGAGATTTAAGTACTACCGATCTAGTTGTAAGTCAAAATTCATTTACCAATGCACAACAGAATTACATACAATCTAAATACTTAAATATTTTATACCATCAATTATTACAATTTTATCAAGGAAACGACATTAAACTTTAATATAAACGATCATGAAAAAAAATAAAAAATTAATTATCATTAGCATTGTAGTGATTGTGCTCGCTATTGTAGGATATACTTTTATGAATAAAGAAGGCGCTGTTGTGATAGAAGCACAAACTGTTACTGCCAAAAAAGGAAGTGTAACCACAATGGTAACCGCAACAGGAACTATAGAACCGATAGAACAAGTAGAAGTAGGAACGCAAGTTTCTGGTGTTGTAGAAAAAATATATGTAGATTATAACAGTGTAGTTACAGAAGGACAATTAATTGCAGAATTAGATAAAACAAACTTAAATGCTGCAAAAACACAAGCCCAAGCTGCTTATGACAATGCAGTAAACCAAAGAGATTATGCAAAAACGATTTATGACCGACAAAAATCCCTGTACGATAGTCAAGTGATTAGTAAGTCTGATTTTGATGATGCGAACTACAATTATGAAATTGCAAAAGGTACTGTAACCCAACGTTTATCGGATTTACAAACAGCAAAAACAAATTTGAGCTATGCTAATATTTATTCGCCTATTGATGGAGTGGTATTATCTAGAGCTATTGATGAAGGACAAACAGTTGCTGCTAGTTTAAGTACACCGACATTGTTTACAATTGCACAAGATTTAAAAGAAATGCAAGTAGAAGCAGATGTTGATGAAGCAGATATAGGACAAGTAATAGAAGGGCAACGTGTTGAGTTTACCGTTGATGCATATATTGGTGAAACCTTTAACGGAATTGTAACACAAGTACGTTTAGACCCTACGGTGACTTCAAATGTAGTAACTTATACAGTTGTCGTTAAAGCAGATAATGAAGATTTAAAATTGAAGCCAGGCTTAACAGCAACCATTTCAATTTTCACATTGGAGTTGAATGATGTATTAACTGCAGAGGCTAAAGCCATTAATTTCAAACCAGAAAGAGAGGTGTTTGCGACATACAATCAACAACATGACTTAGAAACAAAAAATAGCGAAAGATCTAGAGAAGCCACTGCTCTTTGGGTGTTAGGTACTGATGGATCAATTACACCGAAGATGGTAACACTTGGTGCTAGTGATGGTGTTAATGTGCAAATTTTAAGTGGCATTTCCGAAGGTGATAAATTAGTGTACAGTTTAAAAGGAGTTTCTAAATCGGAAGCTGGAACTGAGGAAAAAAGTGAAAGTCCTTTTATGCCACAACGACCAGGCGGTAACAGAAAAAAATAGAGAACGATGACTAAAGAAATCATTAAAATAGAAAATTTAAAACGTGAGTTTACCATGGGAGCCGAAACGGTACGCGCTTTACGAGGTATCTCATTTACAATTAAGGAAGGCGAATTTGTTACCATCATGGGCTCTAGTGGTTCTGGAAAAAGTACCATGCTTAACATATTGGGCTGCTTAGATCAACCCACATCTGGTACTTACGAGATTGATGGTGTAAGTATGAAAGACTTAAGTAGAAATGAACTGGCTACAATTAGAAATGAGAAAATAGGATTCATTTTTCAATCTTATAACCTTTTAGCTAGAACATCCGCAATAGAAAATGTAGAATTACCATTATTATACAATAGTAAGGTTTCTACTGAAGAACGAAGAAAACGTGCTATAGAAGCATTAAAAATGGTTGGTTTGGGTGAAAGAATGGATCACACGCCAGCGCAACTTTCTGGAGGACAACAACAACGTGTTGCCATTGCAAGATCGTTGGTTAATAAACCTGTAATGATTCTTGCTGATGAAGCTACAGGAAATCTAGACACAAGAACGGCTTACGAAATTATGTCGATTTTTCAAGACCTAAACGAACAAGGTATTACTATCGCTTTTGTAACGCATGAACCAGATATAGCAACATTTAGTAGTAGAACCATCGTATTAAAAGATGGAGAGATTATGCAAGATTATCAAAACCATAATGTGCAATCTGCGGCAGTTGAGTTAGCAAAATTACCTAAACAAGACCATTAATTATGAGGCTATTAAATTTATTTAAAATCGCATTCAAAGCAATCATTCTTAATACAACTAGAACATTGCTAACAATGTTAGGTATTATTATTGGCGTTGCTTCTGTAATTGCAATGCTAGCCATTGGTGAAGGATCTAAAGAAAGTATTCGTACTACTATTTCTGCAATGGGATCTAATATGATTACCATTCAGCCTGGTGCAGACAATAGTGGTCCAGCAAGAGGTAGTGGAGGAGATGTACAAACATTGACATTGGCTAATTATGAGAAGATTAAAGCGCAAGCCGATTTAATTAGTTACATCACGCCTGTAGTTAATGGTAATGGACAAATTATTAACGGTTCTAACAACTGGCCTTCTTCAATTTATGGTGTAAACCCAGAATATTTAGACATTAAAGTGGTTGGTTTACAAAGTGGAAGTATGTTTACCGATGCTGAGGTTAAATCGGCTTCTAAAGTGGCAGTAATTGGACAAACGGTGGTTGATAATGTGTTTCCTGATGGACAAGAACCGGTAGGGCAAATGATTCGTTTTAATAATATTCCGTTTAAAGTAATTGGTGTATTAGAAGAAAAAGGAGAAAATACTTTTGGTCAAGATCAAGATGATGTTGTAATAGCTCCTTATACGACAGTACAAAAACGTATTCTAGCAATAGATCACTTAAACCAGATTATAGCATCGGCTATTAGCGAAGATGATGCTCCTGCAGCTGTAACTCAAGTGTCTGAAATTTTAAGAACAGAACATAAATTACTGGATAACGAAGAGGATGATTTTTCAGTACGTTCTATGGAAGAATTGATATCTACTTTTAGCTCAACAAGCGAAATGTTGACCGTATTATTAGTTGCCGTGGCAAGTATATCTTTACTTATTGGTGGTATTGGTATTATGAATATTATGTATGTATCCGTGAAAGAAAGAACTAAAGAGATTGGTCTTAGAATGGCAGTTGGTGCCAAAGGAGCTGATATTTTAATGCAGTTTTTAATTGAAGCTATTTTAATTAGTATTACCGGAGGGTTACTGGGTGTATTATTGGGCTTAGCAGCTACGGTGTTTATTGAAAAGTTCTTACTTTGGCCTACAAGTGTAGCATTATATTCAATTGTGGTATCATTTGCGGTTTGTGCCGTAACAGGTATCTTCTTTGGTTGGTACCCTGCAAGAAAAGCATCGGCATTAGACCCAATTACAGCTTTACGTTACGAATAAAAAGATTATGTATAAAAACAGAAAAATAATGATTGCTCAGCACCTTCTCATATGGTTGGTGCTGTTTAGTATGCCTTTTATTCTTTCGTACAGCGAAGATCAAGACTTAAATAGGTTGATTGCGCATTTCTTTATACCTATGCTTTTCTATGCTATTATCTTCTACACTAATTTTTTAATGTTGATTGATAGATTCTTATTTGCCAAAAAAACCTGGACTTTTATAGGTATTAATTTAATTATGATCTCGCTTTTTATTCTAGTAAAAGAACAGCTAGAGGATAATTTCTTTAAAGAGCTTATTAGAAAACCTATGGAAAATGGTAGAACTGGTCCTCCATTGAAGCTGTTTCTCTATGTACAGATGCTATCCTATGCAGCACCATTGCTTTTTTCAATAGCAATAAAATCAACCAAAAGGTTGGTAAGAACAGAAGCAGAGCGTAAAGAGGCAGCAAACTTTAAGCTACAGACAGAGTTGCAACATTTAAGGTACCAACTACAACCGCATTTCTTCTTTAATTCTTTGAACAATATTTATTCTTTGGTCGATTTATCGCCAGACAAGGCAAAATCAACCATTCATAGCTTAGGTAAACTTATGAGATACCTGCTTTATGAAACCAATACAGAGCTGGTTTCATTAGGTAAGGAAATTGAGTTCATGAGAAAATATATAGAACTCATGAAACTTCGGTTAACCGATAAAACAATTGTCGAATCTAGCTTTCCTATTAGCAAACCTAACATTGAAATTTCACCATTACTATTCATATCATTAATTGAAAATGCATTTAAACATGGTGTTTCTGCCAGTACAAATAGTACGATTTCAATTGACATGATAACGAAAGAAAATAGTGTCATTTTTCAGATTGAAAACCACAACTTTCCTAAGCAAACAACTGATAAAAGCGGTTCTGGTATTGGATTACCTAATTTAGAAAAGAGATTAGAATTATTGTATCCGAACAAACACCTTTTTCAACAAGAACTTAAGGATGATGTATATTCGGTATATTTAAAAATAGAAACTTAAAATGGAAGCTATTCAAATAACCTGTATGATTGTTGACGATGAGCCAATGGCTGTCAACTTAGTAGAAAGCTATGTAGAGAAAACTCCTTATTTAAAACTAAAGAAGAAGTGTAATAGTGCTATTGAAGCTATGCAATATTTGAATACCGAAAAAGTGGATTTGCTATTTTTAGATATTCAGATGCCCGATTTAACCGGATTGGAATTTTCAAAAATGTTACCAAAACAATCTAGAGTTATTTTTACAACTGCATTTGATCAATATGCTTTAGAAGGTTTTAAAGTAGAGGCTTTAGACTACCTATTAAAACCATTTGATTATGCAGAATTCTTAACTGCATCAAACAAAGCTCTAGAGTATTTTTCATTAGTTAGGGGTAAAGCTTCTACCACTGTGGTATCTGAAGAAAAAGAGTTCCTTTTTGTAAAATCTGAATACAAACAACTGCGAATTAAACTTGCCGATGTGCTTTATTTCGAAGGATTGAAAGATTATATAAAAATTTGGTTGAAAGATAATCCTAAACCAATATTGACTTTAATGAGTCTCAAAAGTTTAGAAGAAGAATTACCTGGTTCGCACTTCATGCGCGTTCATAGATCTTTTATTGTATCTCTAAAATATGTTGAAGTAATTGAGCGTAGCCAAATTATTATCAATAAACAACGTATTACAGTTTCTGAACAATACAAACCTCAGTTTATAGAATACATTAGTAATAATTCATTGAATTCTTAAAGCTTAAAATTGATATTACTACTAGAATATAGCTTCACTTTAGAAGATTCATTTTGATAACTCCATGATTTTTTAAAATTTAATTAATTGGGGTAATTATATATTGAATCTCATTAATGACCCCTACTTTGAAATATTAATTTTATATAAAATTGATAGACAATGAGCAGAGGGTTTGTTAAGGAAGAAGATCAAGAAGAAATACCGATGGTGCCACCTAGGGCAGATTTACCTAACGGAGCGGTTAATTATGTAACCAAAATTGGGTATGACAATTTGTTGGAAGAAAGAAATGATTTATCACATGAAAAAGAATCTTTACAACACGACAACGAAAAAGAAAGACGTATTGCGAATAATTTAATCAATGCTAAATTACAGTTGCTGAATGAGCGAATTGCAAGCGCAAAAATTGTAACCTTAAATGAACAACCTCAGAACGAGGTTCGTTTTGGTGCAACAGTAAAAGTAATAATTGATAATGCTCAAATACCACAACAATTTCAAATCGTTGGTGTTGATGAAGCAAACATAGCAAAAGGTAAAATTTCGTTTCTATCGCCGATTGCTCGAGTTTTAATATCTAAACATGTTGGTGATACTTCTATCTTAAACTTAGGTAAGGTTGAGCGTGTGTTTAAAATTGTAGATATATCGTACAAATAACAAATGCAGTAAACTATAAACTGCTATGAATAAAAAAGTGTCATACTTGAGAAAGTTTACTTTCTAAGTATTTTTTCATTTCAATATTTAATTCTAGCTGATTAGCTAGCGGTTCTTTACTAAAAGGTGCTTGTGGCATATACGGAAATGGTCCAAACTCTGGGGTTATAGTAAAATTAGACAATGTTTGATGCTGTTTGATAATTCTTTGCCACCAAGTCATAAATTGGTCTAAGTATGCTTCCCATTCTGGTGCAAAAGGATTATTCACTTGAGGACATTGCTCAAAACCTATTCGGGCATGAATATGTATTATATGTGGAAAAATCTGCTCTAATACATGCTCTTGGTCCTGAAGCATACTTTCAGAGGTTACGCACCAATGCGATAAATCGCCCACTAATTTTAACTTCGGATATTTTTGTAAATAGGTTAGGGTAGAAGCTGAATGAAAAGTAAAGCGCCCTCTATGAATTTCATGATATATAGGAATTTTATGTTTTGAAGAAAAGGATTCAATAGCTTCAATTACTTTAGAATTCTCATCAAAAGAATAATGGTCTTTTCCTGTATGAGAATTTATAAAATCTGGCTGATATGGTAATGTTCTTTTCAATTGTTTTAAAACGTTTGAAATATATTCTTGAACCGTTTCTTTTTTTACCGGTAACACTTGTTGCAAGACAACTATGAAGCTAGGGTTACGTTTTCTTATATTTTGTAATTCATCTAATAATTCATTTTCAAAGGTTTTATCATTTGGCAGATTTATTTCTATACCTTCAAAACCCTTTGATATTACCAACTCGATAAATTCTTTCGCTGTCAAATTTTCGCTACCCCAATGCGGATATAAATATTTAATAGTAGCCATTTAATATAGTATAGGATTTAACGGAGAATTTATAGTTTCACCTATTTTCACTCCTGGGCACCAAGTATCCCAATCATTCTGTTGTCCGGCATTAGCTGGCTCTTGCAGTTTCATATCTTTATCCATGTAGATTATGGTCATAACTTTTCGCATTTCATTAGTAGTATTGGCACCAGCGCGATGAAATACCCAGCCAGAGTGAAAGCTAATCTCACCAACATCAAACGGCTCTATAACATGTTCAAAATCAGTTACTTTCAATCTGTTTTGAATTACTTTTTCACTCTCATCACTTATTGATAAATCTCTACCATCCATAATTTCATGACTGCCAGCACTAAATTCAAGCGGACCCATTGACAATGGTGTGCCTTGTAACGGTATCCACGTTGTAACAGTTTTATCTGTTTGTAAAGGCCAATAATATTGATCGGCGTGCCAAGGCGTAATTCCTCCACCGGCTTCTTTAAATAAAGCCTGATCATGATATAGGCGTACCCCATCGACTTGTAATAAATTTGAAGCTATTTGGGCAAGGCGTTTAGAAAATACAAATGTTTTAATGCTATCATCTTCTTTCCATAAATTAAATAATTGTACAAAGGCTTTGCCATATGTATCTCTTTTATCTAAGGGCTTAGGCGCCTTATTTAACTCCATAACTTTCTTAGAAATTACATCATTAAAATAGGATAGGGTTTTACTATCAAAAACATCTTTCAATTTTATAAATCGGTGTTTTTGATAAAAATCGATTTGATCTTTTGAAAGGGAATAGGTCTTATCAAGTAATTCTTTTATATGCATAACCGTGATATTATTTCTGTAAAACTAACATTGATAAAAGCAAATCACTTTTTATATTTTAACCAATACTATGTGTATCTAAACATTAAATATTTAATTTAGTTTAAAACATTGTTTACATAAGTTATATGAAACCTGTAGTAGAAAATATTGGCTTATTGAATAGTAAGCAGTCATTTCATTTCTTTAAACTGGAGGTAAGTAATTTTAAACCCTTTTGGCATTATCATCCTGAGTTGGAGCTTACCCTTATAATTAAAGGTCGAGGCACTAGATTTGTGGGTAACAGCATTTTACCCTTTACCGTTAATGACCTAGTCCTTCTTGGGGCTAATCTTCCGCATAATTATACCTCGGTAGCTGATAATCAAAACATTAGTCATGAGGCTATTATAATACAGTTTCCAAAAGATATTTTCAAGTCTTTCAAAGAATGTGAGATGTTACATCAACTATACATTGATGCAGAAAGAGGGATTCAATTTAAAAATCCTTCAGAAAAAACACTTCAATTATTGAACGATTTTGATACTTTAAGTAAACTACAGCAACTATCTGTTTTAATTGAAATACTAGATGATTTATATAATGATAATGACAGAAATTATCTTTCTTCCTCAACGTATCACCATCATCTGGCAAGTTCAAAAACTCAAAATAAAATTAAATCGGTAACAAGTTATATTCTTGAAAATTTAGATAAGAAATTAACGGTAACTATAATGGCCGATAGAACTAATATGGTAGAACAATCTTTCTGCCGTTGGTTTAAAAATGCAGTCGGTCATTCTTTTATTACCTTTTTAAATTTGGCTAGAATAGAACAAGCCTGCATTCATTTATCAACTTCTGACAAATTAATACAGGCTATAGCTTTTGATTGTGGCTTTGATAGCCTATCGCATTTTAATAGAACCTTTAAAAAATTAAAAGGTATGAGTCCGAGAGAATATAGGACTTAAACTTCAGCTTCTGCCTCAGTTTCTACTTCTATTGGATCTTCTTCAATAACTTCTGCATCTGCTGGAACTGAATCTTTTAAAACTTTGAATTTTTCCACTCGTTCCATATCATCTTCTTCACCTGAGAAATATGGAAAAACATCCATGATAGGTGATTCTGCTATGGAAGGTACAGAGTATTCTCCCATAGTATCTTTCATTACACTAATTGTATTATCGTAAGCTTCTTTAACGTCGTTCGCCTGTATTAATAAATACATATTAGTTTTACGTTCTTTACCACTTTCTTCATCAAAAGCAATTAAAGAAACTTTAGATTTAAACCATCTATCTGAATTTTCGAACGGATGAATTTCAGCGAAATTAGCCACCTTAATATTGGTGATTTTAATTTCTTCTGTATCACTCATGTATACCGACATTTCTTCGGTAATTCTACTTTCGGCTTCGGTATAAGAAATGGCATCAACCAAAAAAGGTTCGGTTTTTACCTTCAACATTCCTGAAGCTTCGTCTAATTTTCTATATTTTATTTTACACTCGTACCAAGTTGCACTCATAATTTCCTTTTATTTTGGGGTGCTAAATATACTTCTTAGTCATAGTTTGTAAAGCCAAAAAAAGCAATAGATATTCACAATTTAATGGTAACGACTTTAGTCCTCTAAAAATTAGACACTTAGAAGCTCTGCGTTAATTTCAGAAATTTTGAATTATTGGGTAGTATAAAAATGGAAAAGAATATCGATTAAAATAATTCATCTTTTACTCGATCATAGTACGAATCACTTACAGGTATAACTACATCAGATAGCATTAAATCTCTACCTTTTAGTCCCGTTACACTGCTTTTGTTAATAATATAAGATCTATGAACCCTCATAAACATTGCACTAGGTAATTCTTGCTCTAAAGCCTTTAAACGTTGATTGCTGATAATTTTCTTATCGGCCATATGGAAGGTAACATACTCACTATCGCTTACGATATACTGAATATCTTCATATTTTACCTTATGTAAATCATAGCCAGATTTAATAGTAAATGAATCAGACTTTTGTATTGTATTAGTTGTCTTTACCTTATTCACAGCAGTAACAAAGCGCTCAAAGGTTATTGGCTTTAAAAGATAGTCTACAGCATTTAATTCATAGCCTTCTAATGCATATTGAGAGTATGCTGTGGTGAAAATTATTTTGGTAGTATCATCTACCATTTTAGCAAAATCAGTACCTTTTATCTCTGGCATTTGTATATCTAAAAACAGTAGATCTACTTGGTGATTCTTCATTAATTGTAATGCCTCTAATGGATTTTCAGCCTCGCCTACCAAATTCAAAAAATCTAATTTTTCGATATAAGTTTTCAATAGCTCCCTAGCCAATTCTTCATCATCTACAACAACACAATTGATACTAGCCATTTAATTGAAGTTTTAAATTTACTTTAAATGTTTGAGCGGTTTGGTTTATTACTAATTCATGACGATTAGGATACAAAATTGCCAATCGTTTTTTTACATTTTCAATACCAATACCACCAACATCATCGGTTATTACCTTAAATTCTGGTTTACTATTTTCTAATTCAAAATCTACACTACTATTAGTAGAACTAATTTTTATTCTAATAAAAGTACCGGTTACTTTTTCAATATTACTATGCTTTAAGGCATTTTCCAAAAAAGGAATCAATAACATAGGTACTATTTGAACATTTTGATTCTCAATTGAAAATGATGTCGTTATGGGGTATTTTTTACTACTTTTTAAACAAAACAGCTTAATATAATTTTCAATGTAATCTATCTCTTTATAGAGTGGTACTATCTCTTGCTCACATTCATACAATACGTACCTAAGCATATCAGACAAATAGCTTATACTTTGTTGTGTTCTTGTAGAATCAATAGCAGATAAGGCATAAATATTGTTCAAGGCATTGAACAAAAAATGCGGATTGATCTGTGATTTCAACAGTTTTAATTCGGTCTGTAAAGCTTCGTTTCTATTTAAAATTATTTCTTCTTCTTTACGCTGAGCAAATAAAAATAACTCTACCAAAGTGGCAATTGCAGAAGCGATAGCTATTAAAAGAAGGTTAATGAAAAATTTTGAAGGTGGTCTACGGTTGGCTGCTATATGTATTCCGTCTTCAAATCTAGAACCTCGACCAGGTCTTGGACCGGGAGTCATTTGTGTGTCTAAACCTAGTACGGTATCTGGTTCAACATTAGTTAAAACTAGTGTTACAACCACAACAGTAGCTATCGAAACCAAAGTAAAAGCTACATATTTCTTCTTTAATAATAATTGTGGAATCGTAAAGTATATAAGTATAGCAATAACTACTATTTGGCATATCAATGCCATAACATTTACATTTACAAATTGAAAATCCCTACCGCTAAATATCCAAGCGGTTGCCCAAATTAAAAGCCATAGGGCTACATGAAATAAAAAATTCTTATGTCTGTTCATGATGCAAATAAAAGGAATAAAATTTCAAACAACCTTCGAAAAAAAGGCTATAATATGGTCAAATTAAAGTGTTCATTGTTTCTATAAAGCCGTTCACTTAAAAGTAAACGGTAATCACTTAATACGCTCATCTTGTATTGAAGATTCGTACATCTTTGTAATCGAATTATTAATCATTAAAAATAAAACATATGAAACGTATTACTTTAAAAACAGGATTATTATTTGCCATGTTAGTGGCTTTTGGAACAGTTACCGTAAGTGCACAGTCTAAAGGAGAAAGAAAAGAACGACCTACGTATGCTAAGCTTATAAAAGAGATGGATAAAGACGAAGATGGTCTATTATCTAAAGATGAAGTAAAAGGACCCTTAAAAGATAATTTTTCTGAAATCGATACTGATGAAGATGGTTTCATTTCTGAAGAGGAATTTGACAATGCACCAAAGCCAAAAGGGAGATCAAGAAACTAAATCACATTAATTCTTAAAATTATACACATGAGTTATAAAGATATCAAGTCTGTTTTTCCGATTGAAAAGATGTTGTTTTTCTTATTTATTTCTGTTTTTATTGCTTGTAGCGATGATGACACGATAACAAGTACTGACGAGGATGATGAAGAAATTGTAGAAGAGGAAGAAGTTAGTACAACTGTTGACGATACCGATTTTGAAGCTACAGATTGGACCACGGCAACACACAGTAAAGATGCCGACCCAGATTTTGAAGAGGTATTTGAAGATAATGCGGTAAAACGTCTTGATATCGTTATAACCGAAGACCGTTGGGATAGTATGTTAGATAACATGACATCTCTTTATGGTTCTTTTGGCGGATCTAGCCAAGGTGGCGGACAAGTTAGCACTACGTCAACTGATGAAGACCCTATTTTTGTGCCAGCAGAAGTTTTTTATGAAGGTACCGAATGGTATAGGGTAGGGGTTCGTTTTAAAGGTAATTCTAGCTTACAATCTACTTGGCAATCTGGTAATTTAAAACTTTCGCTTAAACTAGATTTTGATGAATTTGAAGAGGATTATCCACAAATTGATAATCAACGTTTTTACGGATTTAAAAAATTAAGTCTTAAAAATAATTACGATGATAAATCTATGCTTCGCGAAAAAGTAGCTGCAGATGTGTTTCGCAGCGCTGGTTTAGCAGTTTCTAACACAGCATTTTACACGTTGTATGTGGATCATGGCGATGGACCTATTTATTTTGGACTGTACACGCTAGTTGAAGAAGTTGACGATACTGTTATTGATGAACAGTTTTCTGATGATGATGGTAATCTTTACAAACCAGATGGCGATGCCGCAACATTTGCTTCAGGCACATATGATGAAGATGAGTATGTAAAAAAGACTAATGAAGATGATGCCGATTTTTCTGATGTAGAAAGCCTATTGAATATTTTACATGATGCGTCAAGAACAACAGATGCTGCAACATGGAGATCAAATTTAGATGCTGTACTCGACACAGATGTATATTTAAAGTATTTGGCGACCAATACAATCATTCAAAATTGGGATACCTATGGTAGAATGTCACACAATTACTTTCTATATAACAATCCAGATACTAGTAAACTGACGTGGATCCCTTGGGATAATAATGAAGCCTTGCAAGATGGTAAGCTACAAGGCTCACCAGAGCTAGATTTCTCTGATGTAACCGCATCTCAATGGCCATTAATATCATATTTATATAATGATGATGTTTACCAAGCTAAATATGATACCTATGTTCAAGAAGTCATTGAAGGTGCTTTCAATGAAACTACAGTTAAAGCTTTATATACTAGCTATTCGACACTGGTTGAACCTTATGCAACTTCTGAAAATGAAGGGTATACATTTTTGAATTCTAGTGCAGATTTTCAAAATGCAATAAACGAACTTAATAAACATGCAACTAGTAGAACAGCAGCAGTTAACAGTTATTTAAACAGATAATTTTTGTTGAAGTTAGCCCAAAGCTTCATTAGAAATCGTGAAGCTTTTTTTCAAATTAAGTCAATAAGACTTGTATTAAGATAACTGACAATGGTATTATTCAGAAAAGTTAGAAATGAACTAATACGGTTAGAAAAGTTTAAAACATATTTCATTTATGCACTTGGCGAAATAGTACTCATAGTACTAGGTCTCTTAATTGCTTGGAAAATTAATGACCTAAATGAAATTAGAAAAAATAGAATAGTAGAAGTAAAGATTTATAAAAGTTTAAGTCAAGAGTTAGATACAAATTTAGTTGTCTTAGATAGTGCAATTGTAAACTACACAAAGAGTATTCAAATGCTACAGAATACAATTAACTATTTGGGCGATCAGCCCAATGAATTAACTCAAGAAGCGAAGTCGTTGATTGTCAATTTAAACTATGATAAAACCATTGTAAGAAATGAAGCTATTAATTCAATAAATGCCACAAGTAAGTTTGAGTTTATAGAAAGTGACACGCTAAAAGAGTTGATTGCTGCATACCCAAATGAACTAGATAGCTTCAATAACCAACAAAGTAAAATTGAAGCTATTATTTCAGACAGGTTAAAGCCCGTAATTGAAAAACATATCTCTCTGATGGAGATTTTACCTGAAAATAGTTACAGCTATCAACGTGTTAAGAACTACGGTATACAATCGAACTATCCAGATTTATTGGTTAGTAGGGAGTATCAAAATGGAGTCATCGATAGGCTATTACAGACTAAAGGTCAATTAGTTATAGCAAAAAATTTAAGAAGCAAAACTAAAACTATTGCCACGAAACTAGATAAAGAATTACATAGACCATAAATGCGTAGAATAAATTGAAAACCTAATTGCGCTTTTAGCTAAAAAACTGATTGAATTAAAACAAAAGTCAGTATCGGTAAATACTTAATCTGAAAATTACCGTGAATTCGCTGAAAACTACGGACTACTCACTGATTTGTACATTTTGGTGTGCGTTAAGTGCTTAGTATTGTATTGATTATAAATAGAAACTTAACTCAAATTAAATATTATGAAAAAAAATAGATTTAAAAATGTTCCTTCATTTTCCTTTGTATTGGCATTGGTATTCATTTCTGCAATCGCTTGTAGCAGTGACAGCGTAGATGATGATATTACCGATGATATCGCCAGTGATGATTCTGATACAGATGACGAAGAAATTGCTACTGAACTTCATGCCGCATACGCCGCTTTTGATACAGATGCAGTTACCGTTTATTTAGATGGTTCTGAAGTTGTTATTGAAACAACAGGTTTACCAAATCATGAAACAGTCTATTGGGGCGAAGGTAATTCGCTTTACAAAGAAGAGTCAGATGTAGCCTTAACACCTAGTATTATGTCAAGTAATAACAATGCAACAACTATTCGGGTAGATGCTACGCCAAATTTAACTGGTAGTACAATCGAAACCGAATTGAATACGATAGGTATTGCTGTTAGTGGTTCTTCGATATTTAATGACCAAGAAGGTGGTGGTACATTGGATCAAGCTGCAGCAAGTTTAGATTGGACAGGTGCACATATTGGTCCTGGTGTTTATCATTACCATTTAGAACCTGTAGCATTTTCAGATGATGATGATAAGCTAGTTGGTATTCTATTAGATGGTGTCTTCCTTTACGGTCGTAAATGTAATGAAACTGGTGATTACCCTACTGATTTAGATGCTTCTGGTGGTCATACTTCTACTACTCAGTATACTGATGGTGAAGAAGAATATCACTATCACATTATTAATGAAATTTATTCAACAACTGGTTCGTACTTAGCATTTGCAGGTCCTTACCAAGGCTATTAAAATATGAAAAAGTTCCATTTCCATATCATTTGTTTTATACTACTTTTTCAAGTTGCTTGTAAAAATACAGTTGAACTAGAAACTGTAGAAGAACAAATTATAACGATAAAGGAAGAAACAAAGTTTAAGGAAGAATTAGTCCTTAATCAGCTTGAAGGAACTTGGTATTACAAAAACTCACCTTATGATGGCTATTCATTAGCCTTACATGAGAACGGAACTTTGGCAGAAAAGGTGGGTTTTATTAAAGGTAAAAGAGAAGGCGTTGTACAAAGATGGTCAAACACCGGTGTATTACGAGTTGAATTTCATTACAAAAATAATCGTCTAGAGGGTTCTTACAAAAGTTGGTGGGAAAATGGGCAATTAGCTCAAGAAGCTACCTATGTTAATGGTAATATGGACGGAGTTGAAAAGAAATGGTACCCAGACGGTCAATTGGCAAAAGAACGCCAATTAGTAAAGGGTAGAGAAGAAGGACTTCAAAAAGCATGGTTGCAAAACGGAATCTTATACGTGAATTACGAAGCCAAAAACGGACGCATATTCGGATTAAGAAGAGCAAATTCTTGCTATCAATTAGAAGATGAAGTTGTCATTAAATCAGAAAACGAATTATTATGAACAAGACAGTACTTTATATAGTTGCGATACTACTTTTTACTGCTTGTAAACAAACGGTGAAAAAAGAAAACATACAGGTTACCGAAACCAGTAGAGTAGAGTACTTACCTTATTATAGTGATGAGTCTTTTACTCCGCATTGGATCACTCCCAATTCTGAAGAAGAGAAACAATTCCATAAAATTTCAGACTTTAAGCTGGTTGATCAATTAGGAGATACATTGACACAAAAGTCTTTTGAAAATCAAATTTACATTACGGACTTCTTTTTTACGAGTTGCCCAGGTATTTGTTTGAAGATGACCAATAATATGACAAAAGTACAAGAAGCATTTTTAGATAATCCTGATGTAGCAATTCTTTCACATTCCGTTACTCCTTCAATAGATTCAGTTTCTGTTCTTAAAACATATGCTGAAAAGAACGGAGTTATAGATTCTAAATGGCACTTGGTTACAGGTGATAAAACTGAAATTTACAACTTAGGCAGAAACGAATATTTTGTAGAAAATGATTTAGGTATTCCAAAGGATATCAATGACTTTCTACATACCGAAAACTTCTTATTAATTGATAAGAACAAACACATAAGAGGTATTTATAACGGATTAAATAGAGCATCTGTTGCCCAATTAATAACCGATGTAAACGCCCTATTAGAAGAGAGTTGATAGTTATTGATTAAGTCGTTAATACAAAAAAGCCCATAAACATTAGTTTACGGGCTTTTTAAATTTAATATGAAATGCTATTTTTTCAAAGCAGCTAATAATTTCTCTGCTACTAATTCAGATGATGCAGGGTTTTGACCTGTAATTAAATTACCATCTTGAATTGCATATGCTGCCCAATCTTCTTTTTTAGAGTAGATTCCTCCATTCTCTTTCAACATATCTTCTACTAAGAAAGGAACAACCTTTGTTAATTGTACCGCTTCTTCTTCAGTATTTGTGAATCCGGTTACTTTTTTACCTTTAACTAATGGCTGTCCATCAGTTCCTTTAACATCTTTTAATGCTGCAGGCGCATGACATACAAATGCCACTGGCTTCGCTTGCTTATTGAATGTTTCAATCAATTTGATTGATGTTGCATCGTTAGCTAAATCCCATAACGGTCCGTGACCACCTGGGTAGAATACGGCATCAAAATCAGAAGCATTTACATCAGCTAATTTTTTAGTGTTGTTGATAACACTTTGAGCATCTTTATCATCTTTATAACGCTTTGTATCTTTTGTTTGAGCGTCTTCAGTATCACTACTAGGATCAATTGGTGCTTGACCACCTTTTGGTGTTGCTACTGTAATTGTAGCACCTTTATCCAATAATGCGTAATACGGAGCTGCAAACTCTTCAATCCAAAATCCTGTTTTCTTTCCTGTGTCTCCTAATTGATCGTGAGACGTTAATACGAATAATATTTTCATTTTATTTTTGTTTTTAAGTTATTGATTTATAGCAGGTCTTGTATTTAGACTTTAACTATCATTTTTCCTTTATTCTTACCATCCATCATATCTAAGAACGCTTGTGGCGTATGCTCAAATCCTTCAACGACAGTTTCTTTATACTTTAATTTACCTTCACCTAACCAAGTTGCTAATTGCTTCATAGCTACGGGAAATTTATCTGCGTAGTTAGAAACAATAAATCCTTGCATTAGTGCACTATTCTTAACTAAGAATGGTTGTACAGCCACTGCCATTGGTATTTCTGTTTTGTTGTATACAGAAATTGCACCACAGATTATAATACGCGCAAACTGATTGATATTGAATAGAACAGCGTCAGATATTGGTCCGCCAACGTTATCAAAATAAATATCGACACCATTAGGGGCTGCTTCTTTTATAGCAGCTTGCATATCTTTAGTGGTTTTGTAATTGATACCGTGGTCAAAACCTAGTTCCGATGTCAACATATTAATTTTCTCGTCGGATCCAGCGATACCGATAACATTCAAACCAAGAATTTTACCTATCTGACCTACTACGCTACCAACAGCGCCTGCAGCGCCAGATACTACTAAAGTTTCACCCTTCTTAGGCTTCCCAATTTCGTGTAGACCTAAAAATGCCGTTAAGCCCGTCATACCAACGATACCTAAATAAGCACTTAGGGGCGCTTTGCTTTTATCTATTTTCTGCAAGCCTTCACCTGTAGAAACCTGCTTTTCTTTCCATTGTAATAATCCTGATACAAAATCACCTTTCTTAAAACCATCATTGTTAGATTCTATAACTTCTGCAACAATACCTGAGCTTATTGGCTCACCTAGCTTAAAAGGTGGAACATAAGATTTGGCATCGTTCATACGACCTCTTAAATAGGGGTCAACAGAAATATATTTTGCTTCTAAAAGTAGTTGACCATCAGAAATACTAGGATTTACATCAGATTCAACAAACTCAAAGTCAGAAAGAGTAGGAGTACCTACCGGACGTTTTTTTAAATTAATGGACTTATTCATAAGTTATTATTTAAATTCTATGATAATTTATAGTCTAAGAAATATGTGATAATTAGTGCATTCACTAGTATACTTTTATATAATAGATTGCAAACTTATAATCTGTGTTTCTTAGACAGTTCAAAGATATTACAAAAAAAGAATGAACATTCATTTTTTAACAAAGGTTTATAAAACGAATTACTTTTTTGAATTAAAAAAAAGCATCGGTAAAGATGCTTTTTAGTTCTTATTACAATCTATTCCATTATAGTAATGGCTTTCACATTCACAAATTCTTTCATTCCGAATCCGCCATGTTCTCTTCCGTAACCTGAATCTTTTACGCCACCAAAGGGCATCATCGGATTTGCTAATCCGAAGGAATTTATAAATACCATTCCCGTATCAAAATGCTTTTCTGCCAATTCAATTGCCTTATCGACATTTTTAGAAAAAATTCCGCCACCTAATCCGAATCTACTATCATTAGCGATGCGCATAGCATCTTCATTGTCCTTTGCCTTAATTAACGAAGCAACTGGTCCGAACAACTCATCATCATATGCTGGTTGACCTGGCGTTACATTTCCTAAAACCGTGGCAGGGTAGAAGTAGCCCTCACCATCAGGAATTTTTCCTCCACATAAAATTTCAGCACCTTTATCAACACTTTCTTCAAGCTGTTGGTGAATTTTTTCTCTTAAATCTTCGCGAGCCATTGGTCCTAATTCGGTTTCCTCATTTTTAGGGTCCCCAACTTTTAAGGCATCCATTGCTTTAACGAATTTTTCTTTGAATTCGTCATACACTTTCTCGGTCGCAATAAATCGTTTTGCAGCGATACAGGTTTCTCCATTATTATAGATTCTCCCCATAACACTCTTTTCTACTGCCAAATCAATATCTGCATCATCTAACACCAAATAGGCATCATTACTACCCAATTCTAATACTGTCTTTTTCAATTGTGCACCAGCCAATTCGCCAATTTTTTCTCCTGCAACCGGACTACCAGTTAGGGTAACACCTCTAATTAATTTGTGTTCTATTATCGCATTAGGCTGCTCATGCTCAATAACCATTACATTAAATAAATTCTCTGGTAAACCAGCAGTATCAAAAATTGATTTCAATAATTTTGCCGTACCCGTTACATTAGATGCATGCTTTAATAAAATACTATTACCAGCCATTAGGTTTACAATAGTATATCGCAATACTTGAAAACTTGGGTAGTTCCAAGGTTGAATACCATAAATTATTCCCATGGGTGAATAGGTAATAATTCCTCTTCCTCCATCTGATAATTTTCTTTCCTCATTCTTTAAAAATTCTGGAGCGTTCTCTGCAGAATAATCACAAATTGAAGTACATAGGTCAACTTCGTGCTCACTTTGCGATAAAAGTTTACCCATTTCATCTGTCATTAATTCTGCTAGCTCTTTCTTATAATTCTGTAATTCTTTACCTATAGATTTTATAATCTCGCCGCGTTCTTCAATGGATTTCATTTTCCATTTTAAAAACGCCTTATGAGACTGTTGTATGCTTTCCTCTACTTGGTCATCTGTCATATAAGTATGAGATGTAATTTCTTTACCCGTAGTAGGATTTATTGTTTTGAAAGTATCTTGTTTTGTTGTCGTTGACATAGCTTTTTTTTAAAAGTTCTTATTACTGTTGTTCACTTGGCAAAATATAAACATCGTTGATGTTGACTCTGTCTGGTTGTGAAATGGCATAATAAATGGCGTTAGCAATATCTTCAGCTTTGAGCGGTTCAATTTGCGGCATTTCTTTCATCTTTTCTTTGACATCCTCATCAGTGATTGTGCTCAGAAGATTGGTACTTACGTTACCTGGTTCTATTGAGGTAATGTTGATTCCGTATTTAGGTGCTAATTCTTGACGTAGCCCCTCAGAAAACATTTTCACTGCCGATTTTGTAGCGCAATACACTGCACCGCCAGGATAGTATCGATGTGCTGCCATTGAAGAAACATTGATGATGTTACCACCTTTATTTTCTATTAATTCTGGTAAAACCGCAGCCACACCATTTAATACTCCTTTTATATTAACATCTACCATTTTATCCCACTCATCGGTTTTCAGATTTTCAACAAATGATAAAGGCATTAATCCTGCATTATTTACCAATCCGGTTATTTTACCGAATTCTCGTTTTGTTTTTGATACCACTTTCTCGAAATCACTTTTTTTAGTGACATCACCTGTAACCACTAAAGCTTCTCCACCTTTTTTATTAATGTCAGATTTAAGGTCATTAAGTTCGTCTTCACTTCTAGCCATTAAAACTACTTTTGCTCCGTTTTCGGCTAATTTGATTGCTGTTGCTCTACCTATACCGCTAGATGCTCCAGTTATTATGAGTACTTTATCTTCTAATTTCATAGTGTTAATTTTTGATTCGAACACAAGATAGCAGTAGCTTTAAAAAACTTTTGACTACATGAATTCAACTATTGACCGATATGGTATTGAGCAAAGGCTTTCTTTTTGTGAGCTAAAAAATTGACTCTATTTACTACAAAAAGAAGATTGAATTATAGATTTATTAAGATGGTTACTTAATTAAATGCCATTAATTTGACCCCTCTTTTTTAATGAGTATTTAGAACTATTGCTATGATGACAAATAAGATGATTGGCATTGTTGGCGCCGTTGGTAGTTATGCGGGTATCGATCTTATCAAAAAAGTATATGACTTAACAGAGGCAACTTCTATCAAAATCATTTACCGGTTTCAATGCTTTCTGTACCCCATAAAATTATAGATAGAACAAAATACCTTTTAGGAGAAACTGATATAAACCCAGGAATCGCTATTTCTGAAATTATAGCTTCTTTAATCGCCAGTGGTTCTAGTATTACTGGTATACCCTGCAACACAGCTCATGCAAAATCTATTTTGAAACTAATTGAAAAAAGCATACCTGAATCTTGTATTTTGGTCAACCTTATTGAAGAAGTGGGATTGTACATTTCTGAAAAGCATCCGGAAATTACCAGTTTAGGAGTATTGGGTACAACCGGTACTATCTTAGCGAAAGTATACCCAGAAGTGCTTGCCAAATATAATATTGAAGTCATTCAACAATCTGATGATATTCAAGAGTTATTTGTGCATCAATCCATATATGACACTAGTTATGGTATTAAGGCATTCTCTAATCCTGTTAATCAAAAAGCAAAAGAAAATCTTAGTATGGCAGCGACCTATATATCTAGAAAGGGGGCACAAGCCGTTATTTTAGGTTGTACAGAAATTCCGTTAGCGATTCAGTACGAAAAAATAGAGGAAAGTTTGATAATCGATGCGACTACAGTTTTAGCAAGAGCATTGATTAGGGAATCTAAAAAAATAGAATTTATTGCTTAGGCACTTGCCGTTGGTGAGCAATACGCTCTTTTCAATAACATGTATTCTCCCTTTATTTTGAAATTACCAATAGACGAACCTGTATAACGTTTAAAGGTTTTAGATATATGACTTACATCTGCAAAGCCTAATTCATTTGCTACTTTTGTAGTAGATAAATAAAATAATTAGAAATACTTACTATGGAATCATTCAATCCAATAGATTTGTTTTCGACTAACGAGGTCCTTAAAACAGAATTTGATTTACCTAGTGCTGCTGTAACTTTATTCGAAAATTTCTTTTCAATAGAAGAAAGCGATCGGTTGTATAATAGTCTTTTAAAAAACACCAATTGGGAGCAAGACCAAATGACTATTTATGGAAAACAAGTAGATCTGCCAAGATTAACTGCTTGGTATGGTGCCACAAGCGAAAATGTTTCTTATGCTGAAAACGACAGTAAAATGCAACCTTGGAATGAAGATTTATTGTTTATAAAAAACCGAATAGAGCAGGAGGTAGACATCAAATTTACACGCTGTTTACTTAATTATTATAGAGATGGAAAAGACAGCGTAGATTGGCATCAAGATTATGATGCAAACCAACGCAAAAACACAGTTATTGGCTCCGTTACTTTTGGAGAAACGAGACCTTTTCAACTTAAACACGCAACTCGCAAAGATTTAAAAAGGTTAGACATTCCTTTAAAACACGGTAGTTTATTGTTAATGCAAGGTGCAACTCAAGATAATTGGAAGCATAAAATTCCGAAGACCACAAAACAAATCAGACCACGAATAAACCTAACCTTTAGATGGGTTGGATAAAACCAAAAATGGTATTAATAAAGCATTAACTAACACTAAATATAAATTATGCAGTTTGGTAGCGTGCTTGTTATCTTTTTTATGAAAAGTTTAGGATTTTACCTCTAATTATACCTGAATCCCCTGTTTTTATACATCTACCTGGATTGATTTTCTAGTTACTTTTGTACTATCATTTATGACCGTTATTGTGAGGTTTTAATACTATACTTACTTTTGTCACTATAAAAATGATAGTTAATTAAAAAACATATAAAAATGAATTTACAAGAAACATTAAACTGGAGATATACTACGAAGGAATACGACACCACCAAGAAAATATCTGATGCAGATATGGGGGAAGTCAAAAATTTATTACGAATGAGTCCTTCAAGTATTAACCTACAACCTTGGCATTTTATTATTGCTGAGACTACAGAAGGAAAAGCACGTATGACAAAAGGAACACAAGGCTTTTTTCATTTTAATGAACCTAAGATTACAAATGCTTCTGCGGTAGTATTGTTTTGTTCAAAAACAAGTGAAAGTGCAGATGATACTTTTTTTAAACATCTTTTAGAAGTACAGGATAAAGACGGAAGATTCCCTAATGAAGACATAAAGAACGGAATGTACGGAGGAATGAACGCTTTTGGAGACATTCATAAATATGATTTAAAGGATTATCAACATTGGATGGAAAAGCAGGTATATCTTAATATTGGTAATTTTTTATTAGGAGTTGCAAGTTTAGGTATCGATGCAACACCAATGGAAGGTATTGATGTAAAAGCGTTAGATGAAGAATTCGGATTAAGAGCAAAAGGATTTACATCTTTAGTAGTTGTTTCTTTAGGATATAGAGCAGCATCAGATTTTAATTCGACGGATAAAACACCAAAATCTAGATTACCACAAAGTGAAATTATCACTGTAATATAATTGTAAAAATTTTAATTTAGATGAAAGCAATAGGATACAAAGAGAATTTACCGATAGACAATGTAAATTCACTACAAGACATAGAAATAGCGACTCCGAAAGCAACAGGAAGAGACATTTTAGTAGAGATTAAAGCCATTTCGGTAAATCCTGCAGATTACAAAGTACGTGCAAATATGCCTGTACAGGGTGACGATTGGAAAATTATTGGTTGGGACGCAACAGGTATTGTAAAGGAAGTTGGAGAAGATGTCACTTTATTTAAAGTTGGTGATGAAGTTTGGTATGCTGGCGATTTTACGCGTCAAGGTAGTTATGCGCAATTTCAGGTGGTAGATGAACGTATTGTGGGTAAAAAACCAACAAGTTTATCCTATGCTGAAGCTGCTGCTTTACCATTAACATCTCTTACTGCTTACGAAATGTTATTTGATAGATTAGAGGTTTCTAAAGACGATGCCAATAAATCTATTTTAATAATTGGTGCTGCAGGTGGTGTAGGTTCTATAATGGTGCAATTAGCTAAAAAGCTAACAAAACTGAACATTATTGCTACTGCTTCTCGTGAAGAAACTACCGATTGGTTAAAAGAATTAGGTGCAGATACGGTTATCAATCACAGAAATAAATTGAGCGAAGAGTTTGAAAAGTATAGCCTTCCTGCTCCAGAATATGTTGTAAGTTTAAATGCTACCGAACAACACGTAGATGAAATTGTAAAGCTGATTAAACCACAAGGTAAATTCGGATTTATTGATGACCCAAAAGTGATGAATGTGATGCCTTTTAAAGGAAAAGCAGTGTCTACACACATTGAGTTAATGTTTACACGTGCTATGTTTCAAACAGAAGATATGATTGAACAACACAACATTTTAAACAACGTTTCCGAATTAATAGACAACGGTACAATTAGAACCACTTTAGGGGAGAACTTCGGAACTATTAATGCTGAAAATTTGCGTAAAGCACACGCTTTTTTAGAAACAGGTAAAGCAAAAGGTAAAATAGTTTTAGAAGGGTTCTAGACTCAATAAGTCAAATAATAACGGTATGTCACTTCGAGTGAATTTTGAGGCATGAAAAATTTGTATCGAGAAGCCTAACAGATAAGATTGGTTCTCGATACAAAATTCTGAAAATAGATTTTCACTCGAACTGACAAACTAACTATTAATCAATATATAAGAATGTCACTTCGAGTGTTTTTATTGAAATAAAATGAAAATAAAAATGTATCGAGAACTTAGGTACACGGTTGCTTTTCAATACTAACAACTGTAGAATTAGTTTCTCTAGAACTGACAAATTAACTATTAATCAATTTATAAGAATGTCACTTCGAGTGTTTTTGTTGAAATAAAATGGAAATAAAAATGTATCGAGAACTTAGGTACACGGTTGCTTTTCAATACTAACAACTGTAAAATTTGTTTCACTTGAACTGACAAATTAACTATTAATCAATTTATAAGAATGTCACTTCGAGTGTTTTTGTTGAAATAAAATGGAAATAAAAATGTATCGAGAACTTAGGTACACGGTTGCTTTTCAATACTAACAACTGTAAAATTTGTTTCACTTGAACTGACAAACTAATTATTATTCAATATATAAGAATGTCACTTCGAGTGTTTTTATGGAAATAAAAATGTATCGAGAATTTGGGAACACGCTTGCTTTTCGATACTAATAACTTTATAAAAAATTTCTTTCGAACTGACATATTTAATAAAATATAAAAATGAAAAACACACTAGCAGCAATAGCAGTAACAACATTATTTGCCTTTAGTACAGCAAATGCACAAGTAAACACCATAGATTCTGTAGCAACATCAAAAGTGCAACATTTCAATTTTGATGAGATGGAATCAGAAACTATTGGCGAAGGAATTAAACGTAAGTGGTTTCACGGACAGAAAGGTCAAATGACCATTTTCAATTTGGAGAAAGATGCACATATTCCTTGGCACAAACACCCCAACGAGCAGATTACCTATATTATGTCCGGTAAGGTAAAAATCAAAACCGTTATAGACGGTAAAGAGGAATTTGTAATTGTTTCAGGAGGTGAAGTAATTGTTTTTCCTGAGAATGTCCCACATGAGTTTTGGGCTTTAGAAGAAACCGTAGATTTAGATGTACACGTTCCCGTACGTGAAGATTGGTTGTCTAAAGAGTTGCCAGATTACTTGAAGAAGACTAAAAATTAATCAAAATTAAAAAAGCATAGTTGTTACTTTAGTTTGAAAAAGAGCGAAGTATTCAAGCCGTTTATTTTCTCAATAGCGTTAAGATAAATAGTATATGAGCGATTAACTATATTGAAGTTAGTCGCTTTTTTATTCCTCTTTTACTAAATTTATACAACGATAAAATAACATTTTAAACAGAACATAAAACAACTAAAAATGAAAACAAACATAGGAATTACAGAAGAAAACAGAGCAAAAGTAGCTGAGCATTTATCTAAAATATTAGCAGACGAATTTTTAATCTACACAAAAACGCTAAGAGCACATTGGAATTTGGAAGGCATCGATTTCCATACAAAACATGTGTTTTTTGAAGACCATTATAATGCTATTAAAGAATTCGTAGATGGTGTTGCAGAACGTATTCGTAAAATAGGTCATTATGCACCTGCTACACTAAAGCAATTTTTACAGTTAACTCATTTATCTGAAGAGATAGAAGGCGACAATTCTAGCCTAAACTATATGAAAGTCTTATTAGAAGACCACGATACAATTATAGTAGAAATTAGAAAAATTATACCTACCATTGAAGAAGATTTAAATGATGTGGGTACCGCAGATTTTCTTACTGGTTTATTACAAGAACATGAAGAAATGGCTTGGATGTTACGTGCTAGCGTAAGCTAGATTACACATGGTATTTTTTCTTATTCATCTTTATAACAACCGAAAATTATGAGCGAAGAAGTATGCAGTCATATAGCCTCTATTTCCGAATTGAAAACGGCTAAAGAACATGTCTGCGAAGAATGTGTCAAATTAGGAGATTCATGGGTACATTTGCGCACTTGTCAAGAATGCGGAGTTACACTTTGTTGTGATGATTCTAAAAACAAACATGCAACAGCTCATTTTCATAAAACTGACCATCCGGTTATAAGCTCAGCTGAATATAACGAAAGGTGGCTTTGGTGCTATAAAGATGAATCTTTTGTAACGTACTAATCCAAGCAAATTATGATAGATGCCAGATTCCCTGAACTCACCAATCAACAGGTAGAAAAGTTAAAAGGTTATGGTACTGTAGAGAATTTTGAAATACCTACTACGATACTAGATTATGGTGACAAGAGATATGATTTCTTTGTTGTATTAAAAGGAGGCATTAAAATTATTGATCCAGAGAAAGACAAGGGGAATGTTACCATTCATGGCAAGCATCAATTTTCGGGATCTAGTAGTATTCTTTCGCACCGAGTTATTGGAGTATGTGGAGAAACATTAGAAAACACTCAAGTAATACGCATAAAGCCAGATCAGTTAAAAAAAGCTATTTCAAAGTTTAGTGATATTAGCGATTTACTTTTAAACGCGTTTTTATTGCGCGAAGAAAGTTTAAAAAACAGTATACAAGGTGTCAAGTTAATAGGCTCGGAACATTCTAATGAAACGTATGCTATTCGCGATTTCATGGACAAAAATGACATTCTATATACTTTTGTCGATTCGGATAAAGAAAAAGGACTCAAAAGTATATTAGAAGCTTTTGA